>CAVUOQ010000001.1:0-223020 GCA_963743175.1 uncultured delta proteobacterium
ACCAATCGCGGGATGTGGGCCTGATGGCAGTCAACGACCTGCTACAGATGGGCATCTTGCAGCCGGAAAACGTGGAAGAGCACTTCGTCACGCGCATCCGGTACGCGTACCCGATATACCGGTTGGGGTTTGAGCGAATATTATATGCCCTTTTGATGGAGCTTCACCAGACGCAGAACTTTTATACCATTGGGCGGCATGGGCTGTTTATGAACAACAGCATGGACGACAACGTGGAGATGGGTATGACCTTGGCTGCGCACATCGCTGAGGGCGAAACGCGCGATTCATGGCGACAGAGTGTGCTCCGATGGACGCAATTGAAAGGAGCGGAGGTATCGTGAACTACGAGCGGATGCTCCATGAGCGTGTAGCTCAAAAAGAGAAGCATGAAGTGCAAACGCGGGGGTATCGTAGGATGGTTTTACCGGACCTACATTAGCGCCACGTGTTCGTTTCTGGCCCGTCATCCGGGAGCGCGCATACTTGAAGTCGGCTGCGGCGAAGGGGTGCTGTTGCGTGACTCAGGTTTTGCACCGGTGCAACTGGACATCTCGATGACCAGGTTGAATAAAGCGCAGAAGACAGGCAACCCGCTGATCTGCGCCGATGGGATGGATCTGCCGCTTGCCGACGCCAGCTTCGATGTAGTGTTGCTGATCGCCGTGCTGGAGCACGTCAGCCAGCCGGAGAGGATCGTAGACGAGACATGGCGGGTGCTAAAACCTGGCGGGGAAGTCGCCATCCTGACGCCCAACGACGTGTGGATGAGCTTGGGACGTCTCATATTGGTCAAATGGCCGCCACGTTATCCTGATCATCTCTCGTGGATTCCACCACAGCGCATTCGGCGCATGACCGGAGGGCGCTTCTGCGTTCTGGAGACGTTCGCACTGCCGGTCAAATCGTTGCCGTTCTGTCTGAATATGTATTACTGGACAACATTGCGCAAACAGTGAGGAGCGTGAGTTGTCATCTTTCTTGAAATCTCGCTTGGACAAGTGAGGTGAGCTTTGCGGAAGGAATCGATAAGGTTGGGTTCTTTTCAGGACAGGGAAATTAAATTGATGAACGTCCTTCAGTCCAACAAAATCAACCTTTTCATTCAGGCGGTTCTTGCCGTCGCAATTCTCCTGCTGTATTTCATAACAATCATCATCGCACTGACACCCCCCATCGCCCGCGATGCCCTGATCCATCATCTGGCCATTCCCAAGCTCTGGCTGCTGAATGGCGGATTCTATGATATTAAATGGGCGGATTTCTCCTACTATCCCATGAATATAGACCTCCTTTACCTTGTCTCCCTGTATTTCAATAATGACATCTTTCCCAATTTTATCCATATGGGATTCGGGATCGGAACCGCGTTGCTTATTTACCACTATCTCAACCATAACTTCAATCGAGTTGCAGGGCTGCTGGGCGTTCTTGTCTTTGTCAGCACACCGATCGTCATGCGGATGTCAACCGTGGCCTACGTTGATCTTGGTCTGACTTTCTTTACGACAGCCGCCGTCCTCGCATTTGTTCGCTGGCGCGAGAAGGGTTACGAAGAATTCAAATGGCTTTTGATCTCTTCTGTCGCCATGGGGCTGGCTTTGGGAACAAAATACAACGCCCTGATTGCATGGTTTTTTCTTTCAGGCGCAATTGTATTCATCTATTCGAGGGATACGGGAAAGCAGTGGCGTGCCGTTTGGCATGGTTCTGTTTTTTTTATTATTTCTCTCTGTATATTTTCTCCCTGGCTGATAAAAAATTCGATCCTGACCGGCAATCCCTTCTATCCCCTGTTTAACGGCCTTTTTCAAACCGCCATGCACGCTGCCCCTGACGGAAACGTCCGTTCCCTGGTTTCCGGGGATGCGTATATGGGAATGTTCAGGCTGCGGGACGTGCTCTACGGCGAAAACTTCTGGGAGACCCTGCTGATCCCGGTCCGATTTTTTTTCCAGGGGCAGGATTATTCAGGCCGGTATTTCGATGGCGTCCTGAATCCGATTCTGATTGTCTTGGTTCCTTTCGCATTCATGAAAAGATCTCTCCATGGCGACAAACTTTTTTTTATCCTTTTTTCAGTCTTTTTTATTCTTGCGGCCTTTTTTCTCGATCAATTGCACATCCGCTATATCCTGCCGGCAATCCCCTTTCTCTCCATTCTGACCGTCATGGGCATCATCAACCTTTTTGCCCGTACATCGCAAAAGACCGGCCTATTCGCGTCTGTTTATGTATGTGTCCTTCTGTTGTTCCTGCTTAGCCTCGGGGCCAAGAACTTCATTTATCTGAATAACTATTTCCAGAGCCTTCAGCCGGTGAATTATGTACTCAGCCAGGAAACGAGAGATGCCTACCTGAAGCGCCACAACAAAAGTTATGCGGCCATTGCATACATCAACGGGCAGACGTCCCCCGATGCCAAAATCAGGCTGCTGTTTCTGGCGAGACGCGGTTATTATCTGGATCGGATATATGAGGACGATTCAACTTACGGGATGAATGTTATGCGCGGGCTCGCGGAAAACGCGGGCGAAGAGAAATCCTTTCGAAAATATCTTGACGCCCTGGGCTGCACCCATTTGCTGATGCGTCTGGATTTAACCAATCAGTTTCTGCGGGACAATTACTCCCCGGAAACGATCGATCGATTGTTGCGGCTTTTGGATAGGGAAACGGAAATGCTTTTTCGTGCGGACGGGTACGCGGTTTACCGGTTGATTCCCCCGAGATGATCTCCGGTCACAAGAAAGGCCGGGATGCCGGCCCGGCAATTCCTGCACAGACGGCGTCGTGAATCGCTGCTTCCACCAATGCCTTAAACGCGACAAAATAACAAACCGAGGAGAGGAATATCCCCCTCCTCGGTTTTGGTAGTAGATGGATTGTTAGTGAGTGCATATTGCTTCCGATACCTGCCCTAATTCAGATCGTTTGCCTTGGTTACGACGCCGTTAACATCCATTATTAAACTGCCGGTAAGGTTTGCATTGGTACCGGTAACGGTTAGCGGCGCCCCTGCTGCGACATGACTGTATTTCCCACTGTGGGCCGCGGCTGGTATATATTGTTCCCGGCAGGCCCGGGATGGTGTCTGCGGGAGCAACTATGCCCGGGTTGTCGCCAGATATGCCGTTACGGCCGTATAGGCATTCTTCGCATCCGATATGACGCTCGCCTTATAACCCCTCTTCTTATACTCCGTGAACTGCGGGATGGCGATGGCCGCCAGGATGCCGATGATCGCGATAACGATCATCAGTTCGATCAATGTAAACCCCTTCTGTCCTCTTTTTCTGCGAATACTTCCATTATCCTTCTCCTTTTCGTTTTATGGTTTTTTTGTTTTTTTCCTTCTACTGACTCAAATCGTCCTTTGATCACCCCCTCTTCCCTTTTGCTTGACTAATGCCCTTTATGATTAATTAACTTTTCTGTTTGGTCTTAAGGTAAAGCAATTAACGTGCCTTGATCGGTAAAGGATCTCATAACCTTGACGCGAATGAAAAAACATCATGATTACGAACGTCTTAAAAAAACATGTCTGAATGACGTGCTTTTTTGCACGTCCATATTTTATCTTATCTTCAAGTCTTTTTCACCTAACGATCCGTGAATTTCACCAGTTTCTCAATCCCGCCGATCCGGCAAATCCTTACAATTCCTGTGGTGGAGGACACTTCGGTTTTCTCCATTTTGCTTGACACTGAACGTTTTTTATCATTATACAGGATGTGAAAGCCTTGCATAACCGGTGAAAAATGGTTCGCAAGCGGCGAATCAAAGATTTTTCGACTTTCCAGAAATTAGACTAATTTATCGATTTCAAACCTATTTAGGCATTCTGATATTTTTAGCGAAAAAGATTTTGAGCCGCGGCGAAGCCATTTTTTAAAGGTCTCGAATAATAAAGCAATCAAGGAAATGCAGCATGTACGAAGTAACCATCAGAAAACATTTTCCGCCGCCCATATGCTAAAGGATATAGGCGGCAAGTGTGAAGACCTCCACGGGCATAATTTTATCGTGGAGGCGCCGTCCGGGGGGAATCCCTGAACGAGGAAGATCTGCTGATGGACTTTCGGATCTGAAAAAATGGACCGATGAGATACTGGAAGAACTTGATCATAAATATCTCAATGAATCGTAGTTTTTAAGGGCATGAACCCGTCGTCGGAGCGGATCGCCCGATTCATCTATGACCGGCTTACGGATAAGATCAAATCCGACAGGCCTGAATGTTGTACGTGTTACCGTCTGGGAATCGGAAAATGCGAGGGTCTCCTACGGCAATGATCGATATTCAGAACCAGAAAGATGACCGGAATATCGATATCAAAAAGGTCGGCGTGAAGGGGATAAAATACCCCATTACCGTCCTGGACCGCGTCCAGGGCAGTCCAGCAGGTTAATGCCACCATCAATATGTATGTCAACCTGCCCCATCATTTCAAGGGGACCCACATGAGCCGCTTTGTGGAAATCCTGAATGAATACCGGGGGCAGGTAAACATTAAGACCCTGCAGATCATCCTGGAAAAGGTCCGGGAAAAGCTCCGTGCCGAATCGGCCCACATGGAAATCGACTTTCCCTACTTCATGGAAAAAACAGCGCCTGTTTCCGGGGCCAAAAGCCTGATGGAATACGAGTGCCGTTTTGGGGACAAAACAACGGGGAATAAAACGGATATTATGGTGGGCGTGGTGGTGCCCGTCACCACGGTTTGTCCCTGTTCCAAAGAAATAAGCAGCGCCGGCGCCCACAACCAGCGGAGCATGGTAGCGGTGAAGGTCAGATTCAAAAAGTTTTTCTGGATAGAAGACGTCATATACTGGTGGAAAATTCGGCCAGCGGCGAGGTTTATTCCCTTTTGAAAAGGGTGGACGAAAAATACGTGACGGAAAAGGGTTATGAAAACCCCATGTTCGTCGAGGATGTGGTCAGAAACGTGGCCGAACAGCTGAATGGCAATGATAATTTCACCTGGTACAGCGTGGAGGCGGAAAACTTTGAAAGCATCCACAACCACAGCGCCTATGCCTATGTGGAGAAAGAATGAACCAGAACACAAGGATTTTTTAATCTTTACCACCAGGGATTTATCCGGACAGCCCTTTGCATCCCCGAGGTCAAGGTCGCCGATCCCTTTTTCAATGCCCAGAGACCATCAAGCTGGCCCGGAGGCGGCGGCAGGCAAGGCCATCTTCGCCATCTTTCCCGAACTGAGTCTGTCGGCTTACTCGAACGAAGACCTCTTTCATCAGGATGCGCTGCTGCAAAGCGTTCCAGGACGCCGCTGCACGCATTATCGCAGCCACCCGCGACTCTTAACCTGATCATGGTCGTGGGGGCGCCCTGCAGGTTGATGCCTCCTTTTCAACTGCGGCGTGGTCCTCTACCGCGGACAGATCCTGGGGGTCGCCGTCAAATCCTACCTCCCCAACTACCGGGAATTCTACGAAGGGCGTCAATTCAGCCCGGCCGAAGAGCTCCTCGCGGCAACGATCACCCTCTGCGGACAGGAGCAAGCCCTTCGGCGCCGACCTCTTTTTCACCGTCGAACCAGCCGAATTTCCGCTTTTTCATCGAGATGTGCGAGGACGTCTGGGTGCCCATCCCGCCCTCGAGCTACGCCGCCCTGGCCGGGGCAACCGTTATCGGCAATCTTTCGGCCTCCAATATTACCATCGGGAAAGCGGAATATCGCCACAGCTGGCGGCAACCCAGTCCGCGCGCTGCCTGGCAGCTTATCTCTACACCGCCGCCGGCCCCGGAGAATCCACCACCGACCTGGCCTGGGACGGTCACGCCCTGATATATGAAAACGGCAGTCTCCTGGCAGAATCGGAACGTTTCCAGCAGACAGCCCCAGGTAATCTGCGCCGATATGGATCTGGACAGTCTGGCCCAGGACAGAATGCGCATGACGACCTTCGGCCGGAACGCCCGCACACACCGGGACAGGCTCACGGCCTTCCGCAGCGTGTCTTTCCCGGTGGATCCGACCGAGAAGGCATCCTCCTCGACCGGGAATATCCGCGCTTCCCCTACATACCGGCCGATCCGGCCAAACGCGATCAGCGCTGCTACGAGGCCTACAATATCCAGGTGCAGGGTTTGTCCAAACGGCTCAAATCGTCGGGGATCGACAATGTGGTCATCGGCATCTCGGGCGGTCTGGATTCCACGCAGGCCCTGATCGTGGCCGCACGCACCATGGATCTGCTGAATCGCCCGCGGTCCCATCAAGGCCTACACCATGCCCGGCTTTGCCACTACCGACAAGACCTATCAAAATGCCCTGCGATTGATGACGGCGCTAGGTGTCGAAGCCAATGAAATCGATATTAAACCCAGCTGCCTGCAAATGCTCAAAGACATCGGCCATCCCTTCGCCGACGGGAAAAAGTCTACGATATTACCTTTGAAAATGTCCAGGCCGGCGAGCGCACCTCGCATCTTTTTCGTCTGGCCAATATGAGAAATGCCCTGGTCGTCGGCACGGGAGACCTGAGCGAACTGGCCCTGGGCTGGTGCACCTACGGGGTGGGCGACCATATGTCTCACTACAATGTCAATGTCAGCGTACCCAAGACGCTGATCCAGCACCTGATCCGCTGGGTCGCGCAATCCATCATGTTCTCCCGGGAAATATCGGCCCTCCTGTTTGACATCCTGCAAACGGAGATCAGTCCGGAGCTTATCCCGGGCAGGGAAGGACGGCAGCCCTCGCAAAAAACGGAAGCCATCGTCGGACCTTACGAGCTGCAGGATTTTAATAACTTCTATATCACCCGGTACGGATTTCTGCCGACCAAGGTCGCCTTTCTGGCCTACTGCACCTGGCGGGACAAAACGCAGGGTCGGTGGCCCGATGTGCCGGAAGAAAAGAGACACGCCTATTCGATCGCGAAATCAAACATTGGCTGAATGTATATCTTGCTGCGTTTTTTCAAGACAGCCAGTTCAAACGTTCCTGCGTCCCCAATGGCCCCAAGGTGGGCTCGGGCGGTTCCCTTTCTCCGCGCGGCGATTACCGGGCGCCCAGCGACAGCGACGCCACGATCTGGCTGGAAAATGCCGGACTAATTCCGGATGGAGATAATACGATGAAGCGGCAGCAATACAAGGATTTCGATGCGACGCAGCTCTTCTGTCCGAACTGCCGGCAGGCGGTTCCGGTGCGCAAGCGGCTGCTGCTTGTTTTAACCAACGGCGAAAAATACGACTACACCTGCGCGTTCTGCGGAACCTCGGTGGGCGACAAGATGGTATCGAGCCGGGACAACCAGCCTCTGATCATTCGATAAACATTGAGAGCTTTTCATAACAGGTGAAAAATGGTTCGCAAGCGGCGAATCAAAGATTTTTCGCATTTCCAGAAATCAGACTGATTTCTTGGTTTGAAATATATTTAAGCAATACAATATTTTAAGCGAAAAAGATTTTCAGCCACGGCGAAAGCATTTTTCACCTGTCTCCATAATGATGATAAAAAAACCACAAAAAAAGCCGGGGCAGATGCCCCGGCTTTTTAAATCACGTCTTAATCTTGCTTATCTGCCGATGACATATCGATAGGGATCGATTACATCCCGCAGAATGTGGAGTTCTTCTGCCGTCGGGGGCTTGTTTTCCACGATCTTTTTGGCCTTCAGCAGCTCAAACCCGCAATTGTCCTGCACATCCTTCTCCGAGTAGCCGGGATTGACGGCAATGATGCGCATGCGCTTGGATCCCTCCTCAAAATCCATCACCGCCATATTGGTGATGATCTTGTAGGGACCCGCTCCGACCGGCAACCCGGATTTCGCACGGGAATCGCCGCCTGTCAGCCAGCCGGGCGTCGTGATATAGTTGATCTTCTCCGCAAAGCGTTTGGGATCCTGAGGCGTCATGACCATCATGCGCCAGCAGAACGAGGCAAAGTCGTTGGCGCCGCCGCTTCCGGGGAAACGGACCTTCGGTTTCTGATGGTCCGCGCCGATCCGGGTCGAATTCAAATTGCCGTACATATCGATCTGGGCGCCGCCGAGGAAGGTATAATCGATCATCCCTCTGCAGGCGGTTTCCATGATCTCGCACATGCCGCTGGCCATCACGGCCTTCCAGGTTGTCCGGGAATCGCCGACGGAAATCGGCATCTCCGGAATCAGGGTGCGGCGCCGCCGGCCTCAAACAAAATCACCAGATTGGGGGAACCCGTTTTTTGTGCAAGCATCGCCGCGGCGCAGGGCGCCCCGGTCCCGACCCCCACGGAGGCGCCGTCTTCCAGCTCTCTCGCAGCGGTGCAAATCATCAATTCCATTGTATTATAGTCAGCCATTGTATATGTCTCCTCCTTTCTAAGACCTCGCGCCGATAAACATCCATTCCTTCTGTCTGAGCATCTGCAACTTGTGCAAGCCGCCGTTCTTCTCGATGTATTCAAAGTGATCCTTGCAGCTGTAAATGTTCTTCTCAAGGAATTTCTTGAATTCATCGGGATCCTGTTCGACCTTCATCCACTCCCGCAGATGCTCTTCGTCCGAGAAGTACTCTCCCAGCATGTTGCCGGGATAGCTTCCAAAAGGCACTTCACAGACTGCATCGACAAGCCAGTAGGGAATCACGGTGTAGCTCGGATCTCTCCGGATTTCATCATTGGGGATCAACCGTTCGCAGGTGATGATCAGCCGCTTGGAGGCCCTTGCCACATCGAAATCGGAGACGGTGATGCCTCTGACACGGCAGTTCCCGTAAATGTCGGCTTCGTGAACATGGATGGCGGAAACATCCGGAAAAATCGCCGGCATCGCCGCATATTTGGTTCCCGTGAAGGGGCACTGGATGATTTTGGCGCCGCTGAACTTGAACGTATCCGTCCCCATGATGTTTCTGGAAGGATAAAAAGAAACGCCCGCGGCGGCCGCCTTGAAACGGACCGACAGCGAATAATTGGTCCACTCGCTGACATCGACCTTGCCGCTTTCCATGTACTTTCTGGCATTGGCCGAAAGACCGCGCGCTTCCAGACCGACAATATACGCGACATCCAGCTTGTCGAATACTTCCCCGGCGCACAGAATCTGAAAATCATGGGTCGAGGTGTGACCTGCAAAACCCATGTTTTTTCTGCCCTGTCTGACAATTTCATGCGCGACGGCGGCGGGGATCCTGTTGGCGCCGAATCCGCCCAGGGTCAGATAATCGCCGTCTTTGACAAATTTTTCGACCGCTTCCTTGACGGTCATTAACTTGCTTTCGAGCTTGCGATTTTTCTTCCGGAAATACGCTCTGGCCTTGTCCGCATCCGGATCTGTAAAAATCTTGCCAATTCCCTGATCTAAAACGTCCACTGAACTCTACCTCCTTTTCTTAGTATTAACTGTCACGGTCTGAAGACCGTTGTCGTTGATGTTGTTTTACCGGGTAAACGGGTCAGCCCGGAAAGGTCATCCGGTGCTGTTGTAAAAATCGTGCTTTGATAGCACAGGAAATATAATGAATCAAGTAAAATCATGCCGGCATTGAAATAACTTTGACAGGCGTGGCGGGTTTTCGCGAGGTCTTCATTTGGCGAAATCGCAAAAAGTCTAAAGATAAGCCGAGAACGACGGCTACGTAAAACGGTCCGCAGGCAAGGCGCGCTAATCATGAGGAGCGAGGCGTACTTAGGCGTACGCCGCAACGACGAAGGATGCAGCGCAACGCGGCATCCGGACTTTTACGCAGCCGTCCTCATTTGCTTTGCTTTTCCGTTAAGGCTCTTCTTAATTTTTCTGCCCAGAGCACCCAGACCGGAACCCGGCCCGTCCTTATTCGAATCATCCCGGAACACGAGGGTTGTCTCCCTGGCCGGCGCCGTCCCCTCCAAATAATCTCCCAGGACACCACGGCTGTGGATGTCGTCATGGCAATAAACGCAGAGATTTTCCCAGTTGCTGCCATCGGGCGGATTATTCTGATGATTGCCGTCCTTGTGATGAACCGTCAGCAGTTGACGGTTCAATGCGTCAAATTCCCTTCCACACCGTGCGCATACGAGGCCGTGAATGGCCAGCGACCGCTCCCGGTAATCTTCACCGGGCGGTTTTTGCGCGGCTTTCTTGAGTCCTCTGACGATATCTTCGGTGGTTTTTCCCCGTCGCTGCGCCGCTTTTGCTGACATTGGCGGAAACCTTTCCCCACTTGCTGCCGAAGCTGACTTTCGCCAAAATCAATTCCTCCCTATCCGTAAGCACGTTGCGATCCGGACGCTCATCTACGTCCCGGCCGGCGTCCTCTTGAGTTTCCACGCCCTTGGGAACAAAAATCCATAAAAGCAGATATATAACAGAGCCCGACGCCGTACAATAAAAACAGAAAGGCAAATAAGAACCGCCAGCACCAGGCGGGTATCGGGCTGTGTTTGCCCACCCACCGCAAACCCGCCCGATCCACTTATCACCCGTGATAGTTTTGTGAGCATCTGCAACCAGTTTTTTTCCTGTATCGTCTCATCCGGATCGTGATTTGTGCAACGTAGCGTTTGCACCCTTATGCGTAGAGCATGAAAAACATTGATCAGCGCTTTCCCCGCCCGTTTCGGGCGTGGCCCGCCTGCATCAGAAAGGCCTCCAGTCTTGCGGTGATGATCTGGGGAAATCGGTTTCCATCGCTTTCGATTGCCAGAAATGGGAGATCCTGGATTTTATCCTTGAGCAGAAGCAGATGACCATTCTTCCCCCCCGCCCTCGTCTTTCCCTCCAGATTCATTTCCCGATTCAGGATGGCTTCAGCCAGGCGGTTGGGCATGCAGCCGAAGGGGCCGATGGCGATCGCGCCGCAATAGTGGTCTACAACCTCATTCAGAACGGCGCCGACGGTCAGGATGGCTTCGCCCGTGAGTTCCGGGTTGATGAGATGGGCGGTATTCTTCATGATGTGATCGACATCTTCCAACTTATCTCCACACAGATTGGATTCGGGAAAGAGCCCTGCGGAAGGCCTTTTCATAGCGTTTCATGGTGGCGTTCCGGAAAAAGAGGGAAATCCGGTCTTTCATCGTGGCCTGGTAGGGAGTGAACCCTTTTTGAAAGCACCAGTCCGTATAGTAAATCCACTCCAGCACCGTTGAGACTTTGGCTGCGAAACCACGTCCGGCGAGCGTCTCCAGAAGGCTCTGGCGTGAAATATTGTCGTGCCGCACGAAGATTTCCCCGGCCAGAAGAATGGTCGGAGTATCGGCGAGACTCTCGTCTGACGGGGATATCACGCAACCGGTCGGCGATCTCTTCAGCGCCTTGGTGATTTCCTCAATCCGGGCGATGCTTCCAGGGCGGCCATGGCAACCTGCCACTCCTTTTCAAACGCCTCATCGCCTCGGCCGGCGAAACGGCATTGGTCAGGAGGACGGAATAGATCTCCTCGAAAAGTGCTGCGACGATGCGCCGCTCCAGATGGTCATGGCCAGTCGCTGACCGCCCAGGCCGGCATAGCTGTTTTCGGCCGAGAGCGAAGGAGGGCCACGTCCGCGATCTTCAGCCGGCTGATGAGATCATTGAGAAAAATGGAATACTGCCCGTACCGGCAGGGACCGGATTCGGTGGGAATGAAATAGACCAGCTTTTCGTCTTTTTGCTTCGCTCGCGAACATACTTCAGGAGACTTCCGGTGGTGATGATCAGGGGCAGGCATTCCTTGCAGGAGCTGTGGCCCCTGCCCAGCTTCAGGACCTCCTCATCGGCCGGCGGCAGGGCGGAGGTCCGGATTCCCATACTGCGGAGGCAAGCCGCAGCCGACTCCGACAGAAATCGGCCCATGGATGGAAGGATCACATGAACGTTCGGATCGAACAGGGACAGCTCGTTGCCTTTCGAATCGAAAAGCGCATGGCCCTTCGTGACCCGGATCCGGGCGGGCGAAAAGGTGCGGAATGGTCGATCGTTTGGCCCTTTTCCAGTTCCCGGTAACGATCGATAATATCGAGGAAGGCTTCGATCCGCGTCTCCAGTCCCGCATCGGCGACATGGCTGTCCAGCTCCAGGGTGAGGGACGGCTTCTTGCCCATGACCTCACGGAAATAGCCGATCAGAAAAGAATCGGGGCCGCAGGAAAAATTGGTGATGTAGCATCCGAAGAGTTGCGGATGCTTTCTGACCTGAGCTGCGCTTGAGAATTCGTTGACCGGCGGACCAGTACATGTGGTCCTTGGTGATCTTTTCCGCCTGGGCAAGGCGTTCAGGGGGATCACGCGGACGCCCCGCGAGGCGAACTTGTTCGGGATCCCCATGTGGGCCTCGGACACAAGGGCGTTGTAGGAACGGCCGAAGATCACGACCGCAAAGGCATCGGGATCGTATTCGAGCTCTTTAAAGCCTGGATTCCAACATCCCCTAATTCTTCGAATATCTTCTGCGCATGAAGCGCTTCTCGAAGCCAGGACGGCATTGCGTCTGTTGACGCCGAGTTTCTCTGCCATGTCGATCAAGCTTTTTCCGGCCTCGGCGAACCGCCGGAAAAATCGATGACGGGATTCAGAATACGGTCCCCCACTTTGAGATGCTTGAACACTTCATCGTTCTTGAAGGCGGAGGCCAGATAGTAGGGTTCGCCCTGGGAGAGGGGACAGGCTACACCCCGGGGCCGCGGCTCCACATAATCCCCTTTGATCTGGGGAAGGAAGAGGTAGTCCGGTTTCTTCTTCAGGAGATTGGAAAATAGCCGTGGGCAATTTCCGCGGGATAGCAGAACGCGGCGCCCTTCAGATCGATTCCCTCCCGTTCCGGAGTATCCGGCAGGACGACCTCGAATCCGAGCTGTTCAAAGAAGGTCCGATAGAGCGGAAATAGGTGTTGACAAAAAACGATTTGTTGATGCCGATTTTCGGGCCTTCGACGGCTTGTGGCCTGTCGGGGGAGGAAGGCGGCGGGAAGACCATCCGTTCGTAGTGGGCAACGTGGTTCAACGCTTCCGCATCGATCTTGATATGGGAGCGCATATTGTACCAGCGGTTGCAGGCGCCACCGAAGGGATAGGTCTTCCCGTCGATCCGGATCCGGGCAATCTCGCATTGCCGGTCGCATTTCCTTTCCGCCGTGGCAGATGAAAGGCGCGCCATATTCGATTTCCCGTTGCCTCAAGTCCTTGAGGGAAAAACTCCCCTGTTTCAGCAAACCCAAACTCAGCCGGCGTTTTACTTCCAGCGCTACGCCGAAGGCGCCGATGAGCCCGGATCGGGCGGGACAATGATTTTTTTCCCGGTCAGGGCCGCCATGGCCAGCGGCACGGCCCGGTTGTAGCAGACCCCGCCCTGCATGAAGACCTTCTGCCCGACCGTCCGGTTCCCCTTGACCCGGTTGCTGTAGTTCATGCAGATGGAATAGACGAGACCGGCCACGATGTCCTCCATCGAGATCCCTTCCTGGAAGGCATTCTTGATGTCGCTGCTGATGAAGGCGGCGCATTGATCGTTGAAGTTTGGCGGATTGGTCCCCTTCAGGGCGATGGGCGCGATCTCTTCCATCTCGATGTCCAGGGTTTCCCTGGCCGCTTCCTCGAGGAAAGAGCCGGTTCCGGCGCTGCAGGCCTCGTTCATGGCATAATCCGACGGCACGCCGTTCGTAATGTAGGTATACTTGGCGTCCTGGCCGCCGATCTCAAAGATGGTGTCCACCTCCTCGTCAAAATAGACGGCGCCGGTGGCATGGGCGATGATTTCATTGATGACCCCGTCCGTCATGGCGTGGAAGCCGGCGATCTGACGTCCGGAACCCGTGACGCCGAGTCCGACGATGGATATCCGGTCGGCGAGGTCGCCCAGTTGCGATCAGGAGGCTGCCGTAGCAGGATCGTGACGCCCGCACGGGATCGCCGTTCGTCCGCAGATAATCGGAGGCAAGGATCTGATCATCGTCCATTCTGACCAGGACGGCCTTCGTGGTTGTCGATCCGACATCGAGGCCCAGGATGCAGCGATCCCCGTCCTTCGCCTTTCCCCTGGGGGCGGTCTTGAATTCCACCATGGCCTCCGCATTCTTGAGCGGCGGCAGGTGGAAGAAGGTATCGCGCTCCTTCTTGAACAGCTTCCGGATATCGGGAATGGGCACGGTTTCGTTTTCCAAAGCCCACAGGGCGCATCCCAGGGCTTCGAAATAGGGCGCCTCCTCGGGAATCGTGACCTCGGGATCTCCTTCTTCAGATAATCGATCATCACGGTGTTCAGGGCGCAGCCCCCGATGACCATGATGCGCTCGCTTGAGACCTGCTTGACGAGCTCCAGGATCTTTCCGGCCATCATCTGGCAGAGTCCGGCCGTCACGCGTTCCTTGGGAATGCCCTTGTTGGTGGCATGGGTGCAGTCGCTCTTGCAAAAGACGCTGCAACGTCCCGATACCTCGTAGGGTTCTTCCGACCGGGCCAGACGGACGGCATCCTCGAGCCCGATTCCGATCCGTTTGATCTGCTGCAGAAAGAATTCGCCGGTACCGGAGGCGCATTTATTCCCCGCATGGACTGAGGATATCCGGCCGTCCCGACCCAGATGGTAGAGCATGAATGTCTCGCTGCCGGCGCTCACGATGGCCTGAACCTGAGGTCCCTTGCCGTTGATATGCAGAAAAGCCTCTTCGACGGCTTCCGGCTCGGGGATGGAGGTCAGATTGACGAGATGCCTGAACTTTCGACCCGTCACAGCGACCTTGGCATATTCTTTCAGAGGGAGGGTTTCGATCGTGCTTTCAAAGAGCTGCTGGGGGTTGCCATGATGCACCTTCAGGAACGCATCCACGATAGACACGTCTCCCCGACGGTCCTTTTGCAATGTTACCATGGACAACGTCGAGGCTCCGATGCATATTCCCAGAGATTTGATGTGATCCGAATGATTCACGACTTTTTTGTTCATCGTTGATACATCCTTAACGCCTTCGCAAAAAGCAAAAAATGAGCCGCGACGGCTGCGTTAAAAGCTCCGCAGGCAAGGCGCAAGGGGAGGGGGCTGGTTTAGCCAGTGCGGCGTACTTGGTCGTACGCCGCAACGACGAAGGATGAAGCGCAACTTGAGCATCCGGACTTTTTACGCAGTCCTCTTCCTTAACGCCGTTCCGTGCGCGTGTGGGCCGCCAGATCGCGCTTGCGCAGGCGGATGCTTTGCGGCGTGATCTCCACCAGCTCGTCTTCTGCAATAAATTCGATCGATTGATCCAGGGACAGGAGCCGCGGCGGTCGCAGGGAGACCGTCGCCTCGGCGGTTGAACTCCGGATATTCGTCAGCGCCTTTTCCTTGACAATATTGACATCGAGGTCGCCCGTGCGGTTCCGCTCCCCGATGACCATCCCGCCATAGACCTCGGTTCCCACGTCAATGAATAAAATTCCGCGATCCACCATGGCCAGGCTGGCATAGGTGGTGACCCGGCCGACGCGGTCCGCCACCAGGGCGCCGCTGCTCCGCTGGGGGATGGGGCCCGCCCAGGGCTCATAGCCCTCGAAGAGGGTGTTCATGACCCCGGCGCCCTTGGTATCCGTCATAAAATGACTGCGGAAACCGATCAGGCCGCGGGAAGGGATGATAAATTCCAGGTTGACCCGGCCGCTGCCCCGGTTGACCAAGATGGGTCATGCGTCCCTTCCGGGCGGCCAACTTCTCTGTCAGGATACCGACAAACGCCTCGGGAACATCAATAAACAGACGCTCCATGGGCTCCATCACCCGGCCGTTTTCCTCCCGGGTGATCGCCTGGGGGCGGGAGACCATGCACTCATACCCTTCCCGGCGCATGGTTTCGATGAGCACCGCCATCTGCAATTCTCCGCGACCGCAGATTTCAAAGGCATCCTTGCGTTCCAGGGGCCTGAACCGCAGGGCCACATTCTTTAATGTCTCCTTCTCCAGTCGGTCCCGCAGGTGGCGGGAGGTCAGATATTTGCCCTCCTTGCCGGCAAAGGGGCCGTTGTTCACATAAAAGATCATCGAAACGGTCGGCTCGTCCACATGAATCCGCGGAAGCGGCAAGAGGCGCCTCCAGGGCTGAGACGGTGTCGCCGATGCCCACCGCATCCACGCCGGCAAAGGCTACAATGTCTCCGGCTTCGGCGCGCTCCACCGGCATCCGTCGAAGCCCATGGAAGGTGTACAAAGCGGAAAAGCGGATCCCCGGGGTGTCTTTCCCGTCGCCGCAGAGGGTGTAGCCCCGGTTCATCTCCAGGATGCCGTTCATGAGCCGGCCGACGGCAAGCTGCCCCACATAGGGGTCATAATCAAGATTGGTCACCAGGAACTGCGGGGCCGCCCCATCGTCGCATTCCGGTCCGGGTATCCTGGCCAGAATCGTCTCAAACAGAGGACGCAAGTCGAGGGAATCGTCGCCGGGTTTTTCATGGGCCACGCCTGCCTTGGCGTTGGTGAACAGGACGGGGAAATCGATCTGGTCATCGCCGGCGTCGAGGTCGATAAACAGGTCGTAAACTTCGTTGATGACCTCGTCCATGCGGGCGTCGCTCCGGTCAATCTTGTTGATGACCAGAATGATGGGAAGCTTCTTGGCCAGGGCCTTCTTCAGGACAAAGCGCGTCTGGGGGAGCGGGCCCTCGCTGGCATCCACCAGCAGGATCGCCCCGTCCACCATGTTGAGGCTCCGTTCCACTTCGCCGCCGAAATCGGCATGACCGGGCGTGTCGACGATATTGATCTTCACATCCCGGTACCAGATGGCCGTATTCTTCGCCATAATGGTGATGCCCCGCTCTTTTTCCAGGTCCATGGAATCCATCACGCGGTCCTCCACGACCTGATGCGCCCGGAACGTGCCGGTCTGTTTGAGCATGGCGTCAACCAGGGTGGTTTTGCCGTGATCGACATGGGAGATAATCGCAATATTTCTGATATTTTCTTTTCGCATCGTCATCCGATAAAGCTCATGAGGGTCCGGTTGAATCGCTCCGGATCCTGAATATGAAGGGCATGGCCGCAGCCGTCAAAGGGAACCACGGACACCTCCGGCGAGCGGACCAGGGCGGCCTTCATGTAAGCGTAAGTATCCTCCCCGTAATAGTTGCTCTCCCTTCCCCAGGCCAGCAGGCACGGAACGGTGATCTCGGCCAGTTGGGGACGGTAGTCCTGCATCATCAGGGAAATCCAGAGGAAAAGGATCACATGCGGGGCGTTCCGCTTTGCCTCCTCGTAGAGCCAGGCCAGGTCGTCCTTCCAGGGAAAATCGGGGGCCGTAAAAATGTTCACCCCCGGTTCGACGTGGGACCGGTTGAACAGCCGGGGAATCAGCATGGCGCTGTACTGCTCCCAGTTCCCGCTCATGATGGACATCAGCAGCAGATTATCCTGGTGCGTGAAATCGCCGAACTTTCCGCTGATGCCCCGCATGCCGTAAGCCCAGTCGTCCGCTTTCATGAGCTTGGGCGCTATTTCGATGATGGCGATTTTATGGAGATTTCCGCATTGGAACTGCTTGACGTACTCGAAGATGACATGGCCCCCCAGGGACCAGCCGACGAGCGTGACGTCCTGCAGGCCCAGATACGCGATCAGCTCGCTGATGTCCTTCGCCAGTCGCGGAATCGTGAGCCCGTCTTTCGGCCGGTCCGAATCGCCGTGACCCCGCAGATCGCAGGCGATCACCCGGTATTCCCGGCTCAGCGCGGGAATCTGTTTCTTATAATGGCGGCGACTGGCCGTGAGCCCGTGAATAAGAATGACGGGTTTCCCCTTTCCCCGGTCCTCGTAGTAGAGCTTCACATGATCTTCAGTAATAAAAAACGGCACCGCCCATTCCTCCGTCTTATGATTGCCTTGTTACTCCATCTCACAGCAGAGATACAGACCGCATCCGCTCTGCTATATTTTCCCCTCGATTAATCGTGGAGTAGATTGCACAAAATGAGATTTTTAACAACGAATTTTCATCTGCACCCCCAAGCGGGGGTGACGGAGGGACGATTCACTTCTCCTGAATTCGTCATTTTCATGCAGCATGGCTTCTTCGAGACCTTTGAAAAATGGCTTCGCCGCGTCTCAAAAATCTTTTCCGCTAAGAGAACGTCCAGACGTAATCATGAGTTATGACAAACCGTTAACGTAATCTCTGGAAAGGCGGAAAACATTTGATTCGCCGCTTGCGAACCATTTTTTAACGGTTATGCAAAGTTTTCTCGTCTAACGCCGCCCGGCAGCGACTGTCAGTATGGGTCTTCATCCATGAGGCCGTCCGATGGGATGTGGAAGAGATCCTTCAGGACTTCGTCGAAGTAGTCCGGGAGGTAGCGGTTCCAGAGCTTGATGGGCAGTTCGGTCAGATCGCGTTGCATCGACATCGGAAAGGCAAAGAGGTATTCCATGAGATATTCGATGTTTTTCGACAGATGTCCCCGGTACTGCCGGGTCAGGCGCTGACTGATGATGCGGTCTTCATGCATGCAGCGACCGATCTCGCTTTCAAGGGTTTCTTCATAGTTTGAGACGATGATTTCCAGAGAAACGGTCTTTTCGCCGGTGCGCACAAACTCGGCAAAGGCCTGCTGGATTTGTTCCGAATCCATCCCGCGGGCCTGCATGAGGGACAGGATTCTGCCGCCGACCGGCTGAGCGAGGATGCGCTCCCGGTCGGGACGATAAGAGACGATGAGATTCGTGGCGTTATAGCTGCCGTCGTGGGATTCTTCTTCCGTGATCCGGCAGTCCGGGAAGCGGTCGAGTACGTCTTTCAGTTGCTCCTGCCGCGGCGCTTCGAGGATCATCTTGATCCCCGCCACGTCGCTGATCACGATGTCCCCGTCATCCTGAAGCGGCCGCCTGTGGCGCAGATCTTCCAGAAGGCGGCTCTCGGCTTGAAGGAATTCATCCTGCATTTCCTGCGGCGGGGTCACGAGCTGGTCACGGGAAATGCCCAGGCGCCGGGCGCGGACGTCCGCGAGGCCGTCGGCATGTTTTTTGATGTTGTCGAACATCCGGTCGATGATCCGGCGAGCCGCCTTTTCCGCCAGGCGTCGGACCCGCTTGATCCGGCTGGAACCGATACATTCGTCTATCCCCTCCCGCATTGTAAAAAACAGGATGCCGTGGAACGGGGTGTCGCAGTAATAGCGTTCCGGGTGGGCGCGGTAGTTGCGGATCAACTCGTCGATGCGCGGATTGCGGTAAGGGGGACGGGCAACCAGGGCGTCCTTGAGGTCTCCTTTCCGCAAGGCCGGCCGCTGACTGATGCCGGCCGGATAGAGTTCCTGAAAAATGCTCTCAGAGAACAGGTGCAGATAACGGGAAACGTACAGGTGATTGAAATTGATCAGGCGGGCGATCAGATCCGCATCGGCGGGACGGAGCTCGTTGTACATCCAGCGCCGGATGAGCTGGCTCAGAACGTTCCTGTGCAGATAACTGTCAATCCGAATCATGCCGCCCCCCGTCGATGATCCTGATTTCCGCTTCCGAATTTTCAGAGGAGTTGCTGCGGGTTTTGCGTAAGCGTGAAAAACCGCCAGGAGCGAGCTATATTACCAGTATCCCCTCTCCATGCAGTTTTCGATGAACACAATGGATTTCGGCGCGTTTGAAAAATAATCATAAAGTTGCTTTCCGACATCCGGATACAGCGGGGATTCCTTCAGTTTATCTATTGGAACCCATTCAATATCAATGGAGTGCGTGTTATCAGGTCTGATTCTTGGGATTCCATGAACTTCGATTGCAGCGAAAATAACATGGAGCGTTTGGGGATGCCTTTTTGTGCCCGGCGCCTCTCCCAGCATGATGACATCGCCAATTTCCAGATTGACGCCCAACTCGCTTTTCCATTCGTTGAGGATGGCTTCATGAAGAGGGATATCCCTGTCCACGCCGCCGCCGGGGATGGCGAAGACTTCTTTTCCACCATAGATGTATTTCATGCATAAAATTTCATTCCCCCGTTCGAACACGGCCGATACCCTGACTCTCATTTATTCTCCTTTTTCAGTCCTTGCAGTTTCATCGGCATCAAAATGCCCGATGGTCATTTCCGAATAATGAAAAAAGCGACGATTCCAAAGGCGAGGACAAAAAGACCGAACAGGACGCCCATCTGTTCAAGAAAGGTGAGTGCCTGATACCAGTCGATCATCCCGTCATAGTATTGATTAAATAAATTGATCAATTTGTCCACGATGAACCTCCTAATTGATGATTGACGGTCCGCCTGTCTTGTTCTATAGTTTGTCCGTCATCATACACTGTTTTCAGAAAATACTTCAATGATTTTTCTGATCATGCCGGGCATGCGGCTTCTTCTAACCCCCATGCCCAGCGCGGGCACAACGCAAGGATGAAAATCACCCCCACCCCTCCCTCCCCCGTCGAGGGGGAGGGATACAGGGAGGGGGGCATTTTCATATAAAATTGCAGACAATATGAATCATAAAAAGGTCTACCAGCCGGCCATACTGGCCATCGCCGCGCTGTCTTTCATCTGGGGCTACAACTGGGTGGTCATGAAGGAATGTCTGCAATACGCGGATGCCTATGATTTCGCCGCTCTGCGGACCGGCATCGGCGCCGTCAGTCTCTTTTCCCTGCTGCTCTGGAAACGCCGGCCCCTGCGTCCCAAAGCCTTCTGGATGACCGCCCTTCTGGGCTTTGTTTCCACCACGGCCTGCATCGGACTGGTCACGCTGGCGCTGGTAACGGGCGGCGTCGGCAAGACGGCCATCCTCGTCTATATCATGCCGTTCTGGGTTCTGCTTTTGGCATGGCCCATCCTGGCCGAACACATCCGGGGCTCCCAGTGGGTCCCTGTGATCCTGGCTTTTTCAGGGCTGATGATCGTCCTGGAACCCTGGAATCTTCAGAGCACCTTCATCAGCAAACTTTTCGCCGTTCTGGCCGGTGTGGCCTGGGCGCTCAGCGCCATTATGACCAAGATCATGACCCGGAAACATTCTTTTGACCTGATCTCGCTCACGGCCTGGCAGATGCTTCTGGGCGCCCTGCCGCTGGTCGTAATCGCGCTGATCGCTTCGGACAGACCGGTCCAGTGGACCCCCTATTTTACCATCGGTCTGCTGTACAGTTCCGTCGTCAGTCAAGGCCTGGCGCTCGTGCTCTGGTTCTTCATCCTGAGCAAACTGCCGGCGGGCGTGGCCAGCATGGGAACCCTTGCCACACCGGTGATCGGCACCATTGCGGCAGCGATTGAGCTGGGCGAACGGCCATCCATCACGGAGGCCTGGGGCATGCTGCTGATCTTGAGCGCACTGGCGCTCCTGTCACTGCTGGGATATATTCAGCATCGGCAGCTCCAGTCGGTCATCGGCAATAGAGCGCTTTGCATAACCGTTGAAAAATGGTTCGCGAGCGGCGAATCAAATGTTTTCCGCCTTTCCAGAGATGACGTTAGCGGCCTGTCCTGAATCGTGATGACGTCTGGTCGTCCTCTTAGCGGAAAAGATTTTTGAGACGCGGTGAAGCCATTTTTCAACGGTCTCAACAAGCTCAATCAGGAGTGACGGCGGAAGAGAAGGCGGGGAATCATGAGCGTTTTCACTTTTTTCTTGTAATCTTCGCGAAATTGTTTAAAACAAAACACCTTCCCATGACTTATTAAAACAGGAGGCTTTGAGATGAAAAACAGGATCTTATCGGTAATGGTGACGGCTGTCCTGCTGGCCGCCGGAATCTTCTTCAGCCCGCCAGGCGTGCGCGCCGAGACCATCGAACTGAAAATGGCGCATTTCATGCCGCCCATGCATATCCAGCATCAGCAATCGTTTTTGCCTTTTGCCCAGAAGGTTGAGGAGCTGACGGGCGGCAAGGTCAAAATCAGGGTATATCCGAGCGGCACCCTGGGAGACGCCACCCAATTGGCAGACTCCGTCAGGACAGGTATCGCGGATATCGCTTTTTTTGTGCCCTCCTATATGACCGGCCGCTTTCCCCGGACATCGGCCCTCGATCTCCCCTTTCTGTTTGACAACGCCGAGCATGCCACCCGGGTTTTCTATGACCTCTTCGACCGCTATCTTGCCGAAGACTATAAAGATTACAAAGTGCTGTGGCTCTACAGCTGTGACGCCGGCCAGTTCTTTTCCGTTGAAAAACCGATCCGCACCCTCGAAGACCTCAAGGGCATGAAAATCAGAACCCCCTCGGCCTATATGAGCCAGACGCTGAAACTGCTGGGCGCCAACCCCGTCGGTATGCCCCTTTCCGAGCTGCATGGGGCCCTGGGGAAAAAAATCATCGACGGAACCCTGGCGCCGACTTCGGCCATCTATGATTTCAAACTGGAGAATCTGATCCGGCATAGCGCCCGGTTAAACGTGTACACGGCGCCTATGGTGGTGGTCATGAACAGGGAAAAATTCAACAGCCTGCCGGATGACGCCAAAAAAGCCATTGAAAAGGCATCCGGCAGGGAATGGGGGATTCGCGCCGCAAAGCTGTACGACAAGCTGGACGCCGATACGGTCATGAAAATGAACGCCTCGGGAAAAATCAGAATCTACACCCTCCCGGCGGCGGAAATCCGGAAACACATGGATCGGGTAAAGGTGATGGAGGCTGAATGGATTGAAAAAGCCGTACAAAAAGGCCTGCCCGGCCGGGAAATGATGGAGGCCCTCCACCGGTCTATCGCCGGAAACAGAGCGAAATGAAGTGGATTGATGCCGCCGCCGGCCTTCTCAACCGCTTGAGCGCCGGGATTCTCTTTGCCATGATGCTGTTGACCATGGCCGACGTTGTCCTGAGAAAGGTCCTCAGCCAGGGCATTCTGGGCGCCCTGGAGTTGACGGAATTCATGATGGCGGGGGTGGTTTTCCTGGCACTGGCGCAGACCGAACGGCTGGATCGCAATGTTCAGATGGATCTTGTCATGCAGCGCTTCCGGCCGCGGGCACGCATGCTTGCGGCCATGGTCACCCGGGCGATTTGCGTTCTCTTCTGCGTTGTCATGACCGCGTCGACGCTCGTTTACGCCGGCGCCATCCGGAGTTCCGGCGAGGTATCGCTGGATCTCTGGATTCAAAAATATCCCTTTATTTATGCCGTTGCTGCGGGCTGGGCCTTGCTGGCGCTTGTCCTGCTCATGAGGTGCCTGGCGGCGCTCCGGGAGATCAGGACGTCATGGAACCCCTGACCATCGGCCTGATCGGCATTTTCTGCATGATGCTGCTGTTGATTCTCCGGATGCCCATCGGCTTCTGCCTTGCCGTCGTCGGGTTTCTGGGATTTTCTCTGCTTTCCACCGGGACTGCCGGTTTTTCCATGCTGGCCATGGTCGCCTATAAAACCGGCGCCTCCTACACCCTGACGGTCATTCCGCTGTTCATTCTCATGGGGCAGTTCGCAACCCATTCCCGCATGGGCTTCGAACTCTATCAGACGGTCTACCGGTGGATCGGCTCTCTTCCCGGGGGGTTGGCAATGGCCAGCATAGCGGCCTGCGCAGGTTTCGCGGCCATTTCCGGATCGTCCATGGCCACGGCGGCGACCATGGGAACCATTGCGCTGCCGGAAATGAAAAGGTTTAAATACAACGACGCCCTGGCCACCGGCTGTGTCGCCGCCGGGGGGACACTGGGCATCCTGATCCCCCCCAGCACCGTCATGATCATTTACGGGATTCTGACGGAGCAGCCCATCGGCACACTTTTCATCGCGGGGATCCTGCCGGGCATTCTGTTGAGCGGGCTCTTCATCATGACCATCTATCTCATTACCCGGCGCAATCCCTCACTGGGACCTCCCGGCCCACGATTTCCCCTGCGGGAAAAGATCCTTTCGCTGAAGGACACCTGGGGAACTTTTTCCCTGTTCTTTCTGATTATCGGCGGATTGTATGCCGGCTGGTTCACCCCCACCGAGGCGGCCGGCGTGGGGGCCTGCGGGGCACTTTTGATCACCCTGATCAAGCGGCGGCTGACCCGGCAAACACTGACGGATTCACTGGTCGAGGCCACGCTCACCACCGGGATGATCTTCACGATCCTGATCGGCGCCAATATCTTCGGCTATTTCCTGACGATCAGCCAGATGCCCGACATGATCTCGACCTGGATGACGGGACTGGGCGTCAACCGCTATGTGGTCATGGCGATCATCTGCCTCATCTACATCGTGCTGGGCTGCCTGATGGACGGTCTGGCCAGCATGATCCTGACCCTGCCCATTGTCTACCCCCTGGTGATCGGGCTTGGTTTTGATCCCATCTGGTTCGGCGTCGTCATTACGGTGCTTATGGAAATGAGCCTGATCACGCCGCCCGTGGGAATGAATGTGTATATCATCAGCGGCGTATCTCCTGATGTTCCCATGCATACGATATTCCGCGGGATCTTACCGTTTTTCCTGGCGATGGTCGTCTGTTTGATCCTGCTGATGGTCTTCCCGCAGATTGCGCTGTATCTGCCGGCCACGATGAGCCAATGAGAGGATTTATGGATAAAAAGCTTTTTCTTTTTGATTGCGACGGGGTGCTGGTGGATTCCCTGAAGGTCTTCGAACAGACGGTGCGGGAATGCCTCGACGTGATCGGACAGCCGATCATCAAGTCGCGGGAAGATTTTCTGGATCTGTTTGACGATAATTTCTACACCATGATCGTCCGAAAAGGCGTTGATCTGGAGACCTTCATGCAGGCGGCCGGCCCCATTCTGGCAAGAGTCAATTATGCCGAGATGAAGGCTTTCGAGGGCTTGCTGCCCGTGATAGCCGCCATGAACCGCCGGTATCCCCTGGTCATTATCTCTTCCGGCGACGAAAATACCATCCGGAAGCAGCTCAGCCAGTTTCGGTTTTGACGACTGCTTCAAGACGATTCTCGGCTCCGATTTTCTGCTGAGCAAAATAGATAAGATCAACCATGCCGTTTCGGAGTACCTGCGGACAAGAATCAAACCTATTACGTCGGCGATACCACCGGGGATATCCGGGAGGCAAAGATGGCGGGTATCAAAACGGTGGCCGTCACCTGGGGATGGCACAACCGGGAACGGCTGGCGGCGGCCCATCCGGATTTCATAGTTGACAAGCCGTTAGAATTGTTGAATATTTAAATACAAAACTCTTGAAAATGGAATGAGTGATGGCAGGCCTGAAACGTTATACCGGAAACCGGCTGGAGCTTCTCGCCGGCTCCCTGGCTGAATGCATCCGGAACCCGCTGTCCTCCCCCCTGTCGCCGGAGATCGTTATCGTCCAGAGCAAGGGAATGGAGCGCTGGCTGTCCATGGAACTGGCCCGCCATCAGGGCATCTGCGCCAATATCCGCTTTCCCTTTCCCAACACCTTTCTGGACGAGCTGTTCAGAACCATGCTGCCTCAACACCGGGAGGCGCCGGCTTATGATCCGGAAATCATGGCATGGCGGATTATGGGAGAGCTGCCCGCCCGCCTCCCATATCCTGAATTTGCAAGCCTCCGGCGCTATCTGCAGGACGACGCCACGGGACTCAAACGCTATCAGCTCTCCTGCCGCCTGGCTGACCTTTTTGATCAGTATCTGGTTTTCCGCCCGGACATGATGCTGGACTGGGAGGCGGGTCAAAACGGGCCCGGCGAGGAAGCCTGGCAGGCCGATCTCTGGCGGAAAATCCGGGAGGATGATAGAAGTTATCATCCGGCCCTCCTCCGGCGGACGCTGTTGGAACAGATACGGAGCCCCCTGCGGACGCCTTATCCCCTGCCGGAACGCATTTCCATCTTCGGGATCTCCTGGCTTCCGCGCTTCCATCTTGAGATACTCTATGAGCTGTCCGGGCGACTGAATGTCAACCTCTTTGCCCTGAATCCCTGCCGGGAATTCTGGACGGATATCCGGGCCGACCGGGAAATGGGAAGGGCCGTCGAAAAAATCAGAGAATCCACCAGGATAAAAACCCTGTCCGCGGCAGACCTCCACCTGGAAGGGGGCAACAGCCTGCTGGCCTCGATGGGAACACAGGGCCGCGATTTCTTCAGGTGGCTCGCGGAGTTGCCCGGCGAGGAATACGACGTCTTTGCCGATCCCGGTGAAACCACTCTCCTGAAGGCAATCCAGTCCGATATTCTGAATCTCCGGGAAAGAGGCACGGAGGGTCAGGCGAAAACCTGCATCGATCCCCGGGACCGTTCCCTGCAGATCCATTCCTGTCACAGCCCCATGCGCGAGGTGGAGGTGCTGCATGATCAAATTCTGGCCCTTTTTGATGACGATCCGGACCTGCTCCCCCGGGATATCCTGATCATGGCGCCGGATATGGACGCCTATGCCCCGCTGATCCAGGCCGTTTTTGACACCCACACGGCGTCATCTCCCGATCAAACCGCCGCCCCCCGGATCCCGTTCACCATCGCCGACCGGAGCTTCAGAAATGACAGCCCCATCATGGACGCCTTTCTAAATCTCCTGGAGCTCTCCGGCGGCCGTTTTGAGGTCTCTTCGGTTCTTGCCCTGCTGGAGACGCCCCCGGTCAAGAAAAAATTTGGACTGTCGGAAGAGGACATGGAGCGGGTCCGGCAGTGGGTCATCGGCGCCCGGATCAGATGGGGCGTCGATGGGGAGTCCCGTCACCGGGAAGGACTGCCGGGCTTTCCGGAGAATACCTGGATGGCCGGTCTTCAGAGGCTCTTTCTGGGCTATGCCATGCCGGGAAGGGATGAACGGCTGTTTGAGGGCATTCTGCCCTATGACGCGATCGAAGGACTGGAGGCGCAGACGCTCGGCCGTCTGGCCGAATATCTGAATGGCCTTTTCGCAAGCGTGACGGTTCTGAGGCAGTCCAGAACGCCGGCGGATTGGGCGTCCGTCCTGTCATCCCTGCTGAATCAGTTTTTCGAGGGCGACGAGGAGACCCAACAGGACATGCAGGAGGTCCGCCAGGCCCTCCAGAGGCTGATCCGGCTAAGCGAGCGTTCCGGCTTTGCCGCCCCGGTGGCCATCGAGGTCGTCAAGTTCTTTTTAGGACAGCACTTTGAACAACAGGGCGCCGGCGCCGGATACATCAGCGGCGGCGTCACCTGCTGCGCCATGCTCCCCATGCGCAGCATTCCTTTCAAGGTGATCTGCCTGCTGGGGATGAATCATGACGGTTATCCACGCCCATCCCGAACGCAGAGCTTCGATCTCATGGCGAAACATCCAAGGCCGGGCGACCGTTCACGGCGTCATGACGACCGGTATCTCTTTCTGGAAGCGCTGCTTTCGGCCAGACAGAAGCTGATCATCAGCTACATGGGCCATAGCATCGCAGACAGCAGCACCCTGCCCCCTTCCGTCCTGGTTTCGGAATTGCTGGATGCCGTCGAACAGGGTTTTGCATTGCAGGAGGGCGGGATCAGGGAGCACCTCATGACGAATCACCGCCTGCAGGCCTTCCACCCTGACTATTTTTCAGCAGAATCAGGCTTGTTCAGTTATTCCGGAGAAAACAGCCGCGCAGCCCGCCGTCTGCAGGAACCCCGCCACGATGCGCCGATATTCTTTGCCGACCCCCTCCCCGATCCCGGTGAGGACTGGAAAATCATTGAAATCAGCGATCTGGTTCATTTTTTCAGAAATCCCTGTCGTTTTCTGGTTGAAAGACGCCTGGCGGCGACCCTCAGGGAGGATACGGACATCCTCATCGACCAGGAGGCATTCGACATCAGCGGTCTGGAAAAATACGACCTTGAACAACGGTTCGTGGAAAAGGCGCTCGCCGGACAAAACCTCGAAGCGCTCTTCCCGGTATTCCGCGCTTCCGGCCGGCTTCCTCATGGAAACGTGGGCGCCTGCACCTATGGAAGCCTGGTTCGTGAGGCGGATAATTTTGCTGCCGGAATCAAACCCTATCTGACGGGAGAAACGTCAGGGCCGTCCGACATTGGTCTGGATATCGCCGGGTTCAGATTGAACGGTCGCATCGAAAATCTATACCGAAGCGGCCTGTTCCACTTTCGCTATGCCGATCTGAAAGCCAAAGATTATCTGCGGCTGTGGATTCATCATCTGATCCTGCTGTCAAGCGGTCATGACCTCATCGGGAGCACCCTGATCGGTCGTGATCAGGCGTGGTCGTGTCCGCCGGTCGGAAATGCTCAAGCAGTTCTTGAACAATTATTAATAATCTATTTGAAAGGACTGTCTATTCCACTCAAGTTTTTTCCGGAATCTTCCCTGAAATTTGCGGAACAGCTTCTTGTGAAAGGGAAACACGCGCCGGAGGCGCGCCGGGCGGCACGGAGGATCTGGGCGGAATCTGAATACGGGCACGGCGAGTCGAAAGACCACTATTACCAGCGCTGTTTCGGCGAGCAGGACCCCCTGGATGAAGAATTTGAGCGACTGGCGGTGCTGGTTTATGAACCGCTGTTGAAATCCGGAACGAAGACATGATCGATGAAAAATGGTTTGCAAGCGGCGAATCAACAGAAACATGAATCCCTTTGATCTTGTGACAAGCCCCCTGAAGGGCGCCCATCTCATCGAAGCCGGCGCCGGCACGGGCAAGACCTATGCCATTGCCGGGCTCTATGTCCGCCTGATCCTCGAGCGGGCCATACCGGTCCGGGAAATATTGGTGGTCACGTTTACCCTGGCGGCCACCGCCGAATTGAAAGACCGCATCCGCCGCAAGCTCCGGGACGCCCTGGAGGCTTTTTTAAATCAGGAAAGCAACGACGAGTTTCTGCAGGCGCTCGTGAAGCTCTGCCCCGATCCCGCTGCCCGCAGGGAGGCCTCTGAGCGTCTGCGAGCCGCACTCCGGGATTTCGATGAAGCCGCCATTTTCACCATCCACGGCTTTTGCCGGCGCATGCTTCATGAGCATGCCTTTGAAAGCGGCGCCCTTTTTGACACCGAACTCGTGACGGATCAGCGCCGCCTGAAGGATGAAATTATTCATGATTTCTGGCGGACCCATTTTTACGAGGCCCTGCCCGAGCTGGTCGGATATGCCCTGAGTCAGGGTTTCAGCCCCGCCTCATTCCTGTCCGGGACGGGAAATATCGCCTTGAATCCCGATATCCGCGTCCTCCCCGATGGAGCCCCCCCTTCCCCAGCCGCCCTCCGGGAATCCCTTGCCGCCTTTCACGGGGCGGTTTCGGATCTTCAGGCCCTCTGGCCGACGGCCCGGGAAGAAGTCCTTGAAAAGCTTCATGATCCGGCGTTAAAGGCCAATCTTTACAACCGGCGGACGGCCGATCGCCTCGTGAAGGCCATGGATGAATGGCTTGCAGTGAAAGACATTCCGCTTTTTGGGGGCTTTGAAAAAATGACCCCGGAAGCGATCGCAAAAGCTGTCCGGAAAAACGCCGCCCCCCCGGAGCATCCGGTGTTTCCCATCTGCCGGACGATCCAGGATAAAGCCGGCGTCTTGCGCTGCGAACTCGATCAACATCTGCTGTCTCTGAAAGCCGACCTGATCAGGGCGCTCAGAACCGAACTGCCGATCCGCAAGCAGAAGCACAATATCCTGTTTTTCGACGACCTGCTGCTTAAATTGAGAGAGGCCCTCGAAAAGCAGGGAGGCGGGGCGCTGGCCACGGCTATCCGCAATCAATTCAAAGCCGCGCTGATCGACGAATTTCAGGATACCGATCCCATTCAGTATGCCATCTTTCATGCGGTTTTCGGCAGGGAAGACCACACACTTTTTCTAATCGGCGACCCCAAACAGGCCATCTACAGTTTCCGGGGGGCCGACATTTTCGCCTATATGCAGGCGGCGACCGCCATCAGGACAGGCTACACCCTCGATCAGAACCGGCGGTCGGAACCGGGCCTCGTCGCGGCCGTCAATGCCCTGTTTTCCCGTGCCGCCAAACCCTTCGTTTACGGAGAGATTTCCTTTCGCCCTGCGCAGGCGGCGCCGATGGCCGGGCGCGACATCCTGACCATCCATGGAAATCAGGAGGCCCCCCTTGAATGCTGGTTCTTGCCGGCCGGCCGGTTCGCGGAAGGAAGCAAGCCCCTGCCGAAAGAAGCGGCAAGAACGCTCATTGCCGGCGCCGTGGCGGCGGAAATCTCGCACCTGGTCCAAAAGGGAAGGGAACGTCGCGCCCTGATCGGTCAAAAACCCGTTGAGGAGGGCGACATGGCGGTGCTGGTGCGCACCAATCGTGAAGCCCGCCTGATCCAACGGGCATTGCAGGCCCTCCGCATCGCCAGCGTCCTGGCCAGCGAGGAAAATATCTTCGATTCCCACGAAGCTCGGGAACTGACCCGGATTCTACAGGGGATCGCGCGGCCTGCCCATGAAAACCTGCTGCGCGGCGCCCTGGCCACGGATATGCTGGGCGCAGGTCCGGACGCGCTGGAGCGGTGGCTCAACGACGACGCCGGCTGGTCCATCCGCCTGGAAACCTTCAGGCAGGATCACGACCTCTGGAAAACGCGCGGTTTCATGCGGATGTTCCGGACCCTGATGGCAAGAGAGGATGTGCGGAGTCGCCTGCTGTCCTTTCCGGACGGCGAACGCCGCCTGACCAACCTCCTGCATCTGGCGGAAATCCTTCACCAGGAATCCCTTGCCCGGAAGCTGGACAGCAAGCAACTGCTGCAGTGGCTGACAGAACAGCTCAACGGCGAAGGAAGGGAACGCCGTGATGAACACCTTCTGCGCCTGGAAAGCGACGCCCATGCGGTGAAGATCCTGACCATCCATAAAAGCAAGGGGCTTGAGTACCCGGTCGTCTTCTGTCCTTTTGCGTGGGGATCCTCGCGGATCACCCGGGAACCGTTTTCCTTCCACGATGAGACCCGCAACCGGGAGCTGACCCTTGATTTGGGTTCTGCGGACGGGAGCGCCCACAGGCCTTGGGCCGAAAGAGAACTGCTGGCCGAAAACTGCCGCCTTCTGTATGTGGCGCTGACACGGGCCAGGCATCGCTGTTATTTCGTCTGGGGGCGGATTAACAGAACGGGCAGCTCCGCCCCGGCCTACCTCTTCCACGCAGACAAAGCGGACATTCAGGAAGGTCGGGAGGAGAACCTTGTCGGCGAACTGGAAAAACGGATGGAGTCCCTGACTGACCGGGACATGCAGGATGACCTGGCGCGCATCGCGGCAGAAAGCGGCGGAACAATCCGGTTGCAGGAACTTCCCGCAACGCAGGGCATCCCGCTGCCCCCCCGTCCGGATACCGTGGAAACGCCAACCTGCCGCAAATTTCAAGGAACTATTGATCCAACCTGGAAGGTGGCCAGTTATTCGCTGCTTGTCTCCGCCCCCGCCGCCCTGATCGAACGACCCGACCGGGATGCGCTTACCGCTCCGGCGCCCTCGCCCGCGTCTGAGCTTCCCGCTCAATCTCCTCCTGCCTCCCCGTGGACGGGAATGATGGACAGGGGAAGCCAGGGAAGCATCTTCAATTTTCCCGGCGGGGCCCGTGCGGGCATTCTCATTCATGATATTTTTGAGAAGTTCGATTTTACAGAGCAAAATCCCCTTGTGATCCGCCGTCTGATTGCCGAGAAGCTCCGGATTCACGGTTTTGACGGGCAATGGGAGGAAACACTGACCGGAATGCTGCAAAACGTGGCCGCCTGTCCCCTGCCGTTGCCGGCAGCATCGGAAGCGGGTTGCGACCCGACCTTTACGCTCTCCCGGATTTCAACATCCGCCCGGCTCAATGAGCTGGAGTTCTATTATCCCCTGCAGATGCTTTCCCGTGAAAGACTGAGCGACCTCTTCGGCAGGGATGAATTGAAAGAAACCGGCCTGGAACGTTTGAACTTCAGTCCGGTCCGAGGGTTCATGCACGGCTTCATCGATCTTATTTTCCAGCATGAGGGGCGGTTTTATCTTGTGGACTGGAAGTCAAATATTCTGGGTCCCGGCATCGCGGACTACGGACCTGCCGCGCTGAGGAAGGCCATGGAAGGGCATTTCTACGTTCTGCAGAGTCGCCTTTATGCCGTCGCCCTCCACCAGTATCTTGCGCTGCGACTGCCGGATTATCGGTACGAGTCGCACTTCGGCGGCGTTTATTACCTTTTCATCCGGGGCATGGACCCGGCATGGGGAACCGCATACGGCGTCCATGCAGATCGACCGGACCGGCGTTTCGTGGAAAAGCTAAGCCAACTGCTGATCGCAAAGGAATGAGACGACCGGGGCGGGACAGGCAGATTCCGAAAAACAGTTGATTCGCGTTCTGCAAACCTTTTTGAGAGGATGTCAGACGGTTTCAGCTTTTTTATTTTTAATAAAAAATGAAAGAAGAAGGCAGGCACAACTGACAAAAAAGCAAAACACAAAAGAGCTTTTGTAGGCTTCCGGAGGATAAGCTCCATTCACCAGGGTGGCTCCATCAAGTAATAATCCCGTTAATACCTGAAAAACGGCCACACCTAAAAAAGGGGCCGGGTTTATAAGTCCGGAAAAAGTCCCAAGAGTCCGGGCTGGTGTAATATCTCTTATATGCGCCCAGATTATACTTATAAATCCTCCGATGGCCATTCCCATAAGAAAGAGGATAGAGGAAACAAATACGACACCCAGACTCATTCCAAAAACAATACCTGCCCAGGACACGGTTAAAATCCCCAGGAGAAAAATCATTACCTGAACTTTGCTCTTAAATATCTTGTCGGCAAGCCAGCCAAAAAGCGGGGCTCCGAGGATGAATCCTATTGGTATAAGCATGTTCAGCTTGCTTGCGGCAATCCGGTCCGTTTCAAATACAGCCATCAGGAAAGGCGTTGCCCAGAGACCCTGGAAAGTCATCACGATTCCGTAAACACCAAAAAAAGTGATTCCTATAATCCAGAACTGGGAAGAAAGGAGAGATCTGTAAAAAGGTATTTTCACGGAGTTATCCCCGGCCGGTTTAATATTATGCTCATCCTGAATCGTTTCGTTTGATGCCTTGAAATCTTTAATCAAAAGCAATACGGCTAAAGCCAGCGCAAGCGAGATGCATCCGATAACATTAAAACTCATTCGCCACCCCCAGGTGTTTACTGCCCAGGCCAGAGGGGTTGTGGCAATAATCGCCCCAAAATTTCCAACCGCTAAAAGCAACCCGACCATTGTGGCGAACTCATTCCTTCTGAACCATTGGGAAAAAGCCTTCACCGCCGGCACATAGACACCCCCGACACCAATACCGATGAGAGCACGACCTGCCGAAGCCCACCCTATACCAGGGGATAAGGCAAACAGGAAGCACCCTGCTGCCGCGATCAGAGTGCAATATGCGATGACGCGTCTTGCCCCCAGCCTATCTGTAAAATATCCCACCAGAGGCTGCTCAAATGCATAAAGATAAAAATACATGGAAGACATGAAGCCGAGAGCAGTGGCATTGGCATTAAAGGCTTTTAAAATATCCTGAGCAATAACTGAAGTTGAAACCCTGTGAAAATAGACGAAAAAATATACCAGTGAGATGATAAAAAAAACTGCCCAGCGGTGGAAGTCACGAACTTTTGTATTGTCTTTATCTGTCATGATATCCTTTATACCCTTTGCCGGATTTCCGCATACAATACCCATGCAAAACCGTAGAAATTTGGTCTGATAATTAGAGTATAAATTAATTTTTATCGAGCAAATAATGATGTTACGGTGGGATTTGCACTTTTGGAGACTGTGCCGCAATGTCATTCTGAGTCTTTAGATGAAGAATCTCCGACTTTCAACACATTGTCATCATTAGATTTTTCACTTCGTCCAGAATGACCGTAAGCAAGTTTCCCCATTGTGACACAGTCTCTTTGGGCTCGTGCTGCCGCGCTCACTACCGCGTCCAGCGATTGCCGCCGGCCGCTTTCGCCCGGTACATGGCAAAATCGGCTTTCTGGACAAGGGTGTCCCTGTCGGAGCCGTCATCCGGAAAAACGGCGATGCCGATACTGGCGCGGATAGAAAGCGCCTGTCCGGAAACGGCAAAGGGCTGCTGGAACACCTGAAGGACTTTCTGTCCGAGCGGGTCCAGATCTTCGATTTGTTTCATCCCCGGCAGCAGCAGTAGAAACTCGTCGCCCCCGAACCTGGCCACCGTATCGCCGTCGCGCATCTGCGAGCTGAGCCGCTCCGAGACACCGCGCAACAACTGATCCCCAGCGTCATGACCGAGACGGTCATTGATGTCCTTGAATTTATCGAGGTCCATCATAACGACGGCGAAATGCTCCTGGTTGCGTCTTGCGTGTGCCATGATCTGGGAAAAGCGGTCATAGAAGAGCAGGCGGTTCGGCAGACCCGTCAGGGGGTCGTGATAGGCCATGTACTGGACCGCCTTTTCGGCCTTTCGCCGCTCGGTGATGTCATGGATAATCCCGCGGAAGCCGCTTGGCCGGGCGGCGGCATCCCGGATGAGCGAAACGGATACCTCCATATGCTGCTCCTTCCCGTCCGGCCGGACAACCCGCCACGAGAGTCCGCGGAAGGGCGTTCCGGTCTTATAGACCTCAAGGAAAACACCGAAGATCATGTCAGCGTCATCCCCAGCCACAAAAGCTCTGAAATTCGTCCCTTCGCGTTCGCTGCGCGGGACGTCCAAAATCCGCAGGGCCGCGTCGTTGAGGAAGGTGACGTTCCCTTTCAGATCCACCTCATAATAACCGTCGCCGATGTTTTCAATGATGGTCCGGTAACGCTCCTCGCTCTGCCTCAGTTCTGCTTCCGCCTGTTTGCGCTGGGTGATTTCCTGGTGTGTTCCTTCATAATAGCGGATCGGGCCATCGCTGTCGCGGACTGCCCTGGCATTGACGGACACCCAGAAGATGCTGCCGTCGGCGCGGTAGGTCTCATGCTCGAAATTCTCCACATATCCCTGCTCGGCCATGATGCGCTTGAAGGCGTCCCGTTCCGCCGGGTGGACATAATGCTGGCTTGCTATATCCTTGATATCTAAAATCATTTCTTCCGGAGACGCATATCCGCACATGCGCGCCAGCGCCGGATTGACGCTGATAAAACGCCCCTCGGGAGAACTCTGAAACATGCCGACGACGTTGTTTTCGAAAATCGCCCGATATTTTTCTTCACCTTCGCGGAGTTCCCGTTCCACCCGCTTCTGGTTTGTAATGTTCCGGATGGACTCGATGGCGCCGACGATGTTTCCCGACACATCACAGATGGGGCTTGCCTTGATCCACAGAAACACGTCCTGCCCGGGGATGAGATGCCGGGAAACCGACTCTGCAATGATGCCGTCCTTATCCCGGGACAGGAACGAATACATTTTTTCAATATCGGCGTCCGGTTTGATCGCCAGGTCGATCAGCATGGGTCTCCGCACCCCGTAAAACGCACCGGCATACTCATAATCGCCCTTCCCGATCATGTCCTGTTTTTTAATCCCCGTCATCTCCTCAATGGCTAGATTCCAGGCGATAACCCTGCCCTCCAGATCAACGGCTAAAGTCGCATCCGGCAGAAAGTTGACAATATCGGACAGGCGCTGATGAGATTCCCGGGTCGCCTCTTCGGTGCGTTTGCGCTCCGTGATGTCGCGGCCGATGCCGAAGCGGCCAGCGGCTTTCCCCTGGGCATCCCGCATTGTGGTGGCAACAAATTCAACCGGGATGCGCTTCCCGTTTTTATGCAGCAACAGGGCTTCGTAAGCCGGGCTATCCTGACCTTTCATCCCTTTCTTAAAATGCGCAAAAACGTCTGCGATGGATTCGGGCGCAATGATAAAAGTAAAGGGTTTTTCCATCAATTCCTGCGGCTCATGTCCAAGCATCTCTTTAAACCGTGAATTGGCAAAGGTAAAACAACCTTTTGTATTCACGATATAGAACAGATCATTGGTCGTCTCGATCAGCGTGCGGAACCGCTCTTCACTTTCCTGGAGCGACTTTTCGATCCGCTTGTGACTGCTGATGTCCCGGACAATCGCCTGGAGGAGCCGCTTTCCCGGAAGCTCCAGACGGCTGAGGCTGACCTCGGCGTCAAACGGCGTTCCGTCATAGCGGCAATGGCTCCATTCAAAAAATTGCGGTTCCCCCGTCAGCGCGCCATTTATCTTTTCGATGGCTTTCTGTAAGGAGTCGCTGCCGTCCGGTTGTGTGGGTGGTGAAAACCGATCAGGCGTCTGGCCGATCATCTGGTTCCTGTCACATTGAAAAATCTCGAGCGTCTTCGGATTGCAATCGATGAAGCGGTAATCCTCCAACAAAAATATCCCATCATTGGCGCCTTCAAAGCAAATCCGGAAGCGCTCCTGCTGGTCGCGCAGTTCCTCCTCAAAATGTTTCCTTTCCGTGATATCCATGGAATTTCCGAGAACCGCTGGCTTCCCCTCCCAGGTGATGGGCACAATCGTCTCCATGATCCAGCGTATTTCGCCGTCTTTCGTCAGAACGCGAAACTCGCTGGGCGAGGTTTTCTTCCCGAGCAGCATTGCGCGGGCGTCTCTGCGGGCGTTTTCCCTGTCTTCGGGATGAACGATGTCGGCCGGCGGCCGGCCTACCAGTTCGTCCGGCGCAAAACCCGCATAGGACGCGGCCTTTTTATTGAGGTAACGGAACTCGCCTTCCTGAACGACATAGATCCCGGCAAATGAACTTTCCGTCAAGGTCTGATAGAGTTCCTGTTGTTCAAGCGTTGGTTTTTTCATCACGGAAACTTTTGTTTTATTCTTGAAAAGTATATTCGTCCGGCTCAGATGTGAATAATGGTTTTTGTGAGTGCCCCATTTTATAAAGCAGGTCAAGTATTATTTTCGGGGCGTCTGTTCCTGCCCGCCTTCTCCGGAAAGAAGCCTGCTGTTTTTTGTTGTATTTTTTTTCAATCTCTGTAACATCCAGATGAAAATCTTTGATTAAACGAACCTAATGGCGAAATTAACCCTTGAGGAATGGCTGACACGGCTGGAAAACAACCGGCGCTTCATGGAGAATGTCCGGGCCGTGAAACACCTGCCTGCCGCGCAGGGCCGCTTTGCCGATTTTCCGGAGTGGGTCCATCCCCGCCTGCGTCAGATCCTGGAGAACAGGGGGATCCGGCGGCTCTATAGCCATCAGGCCGAAGCGGTTGAGCTTGTCAGACAGGGCCGCGATGTAGTCCTGGTGACACCCACCGCCAGCGGCAAAACCCTCTGCTATAACCTGCCGGTGCTCCAGCGAATCCTTACAGAACCGGAAACGCGCGCCCTGTATCTTTTTCCCACGAAGGCCCTGGCCCAGGACCAGATGCAGGAGGTCCACGGCTTGGTCGGCGAACTTGGCGCCGACATTAAGACCTTTACCTACGACGGCGACACGCCCGACGACGCCCGCCAGGCGATCCGCAAACAGGGCCACGTGGTCGTCACCAATCCCGACATGTTACACGCGGGCATTCTCCCCCATCACACGAAGTGGCAGAAACTCTTCACAAATCTGAAATACGTGGTGATCGACGAACTGCACGTCTACCGGGGCGTCTTCGGCTCCCATCTGACCAATGTGATGCGCCGCCTGGTGCGGGTCTGCCGATTCTATGGCGCCGAGCCGGTGTTTATCTGCTGCTCGGCCACCGTGGCCAATCCGCGGGAGCACGCGGAACGCTTATTAGAGCGGCCGATGGAATTGATCGCCGCGAGCGGCGCCCCCACCGCCGCCAAGACCTTTGTCCTTTTCAACCCGCCGATCGTGAACCGGGAACTGGGAATCCGCCAGTCCGCCCTGACCCCGGCCCGTAAACTTGCCGCAGACCTGATCGCCAACGCGATCCAGACGATTGTCTTCACGACCAGCCGCCTGAATGTGGAGGTTCTGACCAAATACCTGAAAGATCAGTTTACCCGCGGGAAACCGCTGGATAATAAGTTCGTCACGGGATACCGGGGTGGCTATCTTCCTCATTTGCGCCGTCAGATCGAGGCGGGGTTGCGCAACCATGACGTGATGGGCGTGGTCAGCACCAACGCCCTGGAGCTGGGCATCGATATCGGCGACCTGGAGGCCTGTATCATGGTCGGCTATCCCGGGTCCATTGCCAGTACCTGGCAACAGGCGGGCCGGGCCGGACGGCGAATGGGGCAGAGCTTCGCGATCCTGATCGCCCGGAGCAGCCCCATGGATCAGTTTATCGTTGAACATCCGGATTATTTCTTTTCGCTCTCACCGGAACACTGCCGCGTCAATCCGGACAATCTGCTCATTCTGCTCCACCATCTTAAGAGCGCCGCCTTTGAGCTTCCCTTTGAAAAGGGAGAGTGTTTTGGAAAGGAAAACCTCGAAGAAGTTCTCAATTATCTTGAGGAAAAAGGTATTTTGCATCGCGTGGCCGACCGGTGGCACTGGGCCGCGGAAAGCTACCCCGCCGACGAGATCAGCCTGCGCAGCGTCAATCCCGAAAATGTCGTCGTCGTCGATGCCACCGAGACCGGGCAGCACAGGGTGATCGCTGAGGTGGACTGGGACAGCGCTTTTACCACGGTTCACAACGATGCGATCTACATGGTCGAATCCCAGCAGTATCACGTGGATCAGCTCGATCTGGACCGGAAGAAGGCTTACGTGCGGAAGGTGGATGTGGACTATTACACCGACGCCATGACCTATACGCATGTTCGGGTCATTGACAGTTTTGCCAAAACGCTTTACCGGGGCGTTATCGTGGAGCACGGTGAGGTGCAGGTGGTCCGGAAAGTGGCGGGCTATAAAAAAATCAAGTTCTACACATTGGAAAATCTGGGCTTCGGAGAGGTCAACCTCCCGGAAAAGGATATGCATACCACGAGCTACTGGTTCACGATCCCGAAGGACCTTCTGGCGAAACTGCCCTACTCGCAGGCGGAAATGATTGACGGCCTGGCCGGTCTGGGCTATAGCCTCCATCACTTGGCCGCCATGCTGCTGATGGCGGATGTGCACGACCTTGACCGCGCCATCGGCGACAAAAGCGGGGAGTGGTTTGTTCGACATGGCCAGAATACGAGGACCATTACCTCATCACCGGCCGGCGCGGATCAGACAGCCGGAGGCAAAACCCTGACCATGGTGGACGCCTTTGATCCGACCCTTTTTATTTTTGACGCATATCCGGGCGGCATCGGATTCTCGGAGCTGCTGTTTACAGAACATCGCCGCCTGTTGTCTTCGGCGCAGCAGCTCATCGGCCGTTGTTCCTGCACACACGGCTGTCCGACCTGTGTCGGGCCGACGCTGGAGATCGGGATGTCGGCAAAAGAGGTGGCGTTGGCCATCATTGCATCGATCCTGTGAGAACAATGAAAGGAGACCTTTGAAAAATGGTTCGCAAGCGACGAATCAAATGTTTTCCGCCTTTCCAGAAATTACGTTAACGGTTTATAATATATCATGATTACGTCTGGTTGTCTTTTTAGCGGAAAAGATTTTTGAGACGCGACGAAACCATTTTTCAAGGGTTATGTAAAACTACTCCCTATGAGCGTGCTCAAACGGCTGCAGCGTCTCACCGGCGAGTCACCCCGGGGGACAGAAAAAGCGGATCGCAGTGATGAAATCGCGGCCTTGCGCAAACGCATCGACATGATCATGTCGCGCCGGCCGGATCAACGGCCCCCACTCCTCAGGCCCGCCGACCGCCCCCCTCTCTCCCTGAAAGATGTCATCCCCGGAGAAGACTGCATCAATACCGCCGGTGTCTGTTTTATTCACGAGAATCAGGTCGATGCATCCGCCCGGCACGGCCATCGCCGCATCAGGGATTTTTCCGGACTGAGCATGCAGGCCGCCTCCTTTTTGGCCAACGACGATGTCCTTGCCGGATACCGGCTGGAAGAAGGCCTTTTTCTGGACACGGAGACCACCGGGCTTGCCGGCGGTACGGGCACGATGGCCTTCCTGATCGGGCTGGGGTGGTTCGATCGGGGGCACTTCATTGTCCGGCAGATCTTCGCGCGTGATTTTACGGAGGAACGGGCCGCCCTGGCCCACCTTGCAGAGATCATCAGCGCCAGACGCTTCCTGATCAGTTTCAACGGAAAAACATTTGATGTGGGACTGCTGTCCACGCGCTATATCATGAACCGCCTGCAAAACCCCTTCTCAGAGATGCCCCATCTGGATCTGCTCTATCCCGCCCGGCGTCTGATCGCACACCGCCTGATGAACTGCCGCCTGACGACGATTGAAGAACGGGTTCTCGGTCTGATCCGCCGGGATGATGTGCCGGGCAGTGAAATCCCGCAACGTTATTTCGACTGGCTGCGCGGGAGAGACGCCCGCCTGCTCAAGGACGTCTTCGAACACAACCGTCTCGATATTATCTCCCTGGCCGCCCTGATGGGCCATCTGGCGGGATTGACGCATGGCCGCCGGGACACCGCCCATGTCGATGTGCGCGACCTTCTGGCCGTTGCCCGGTTGTATATCGAACGGCAGGACACATGGCAAGCCCAAGGCCTGCTCACCTCTCTGGTGCAATCGCGTGAGGCCGCCACCCGGATGGGGGCCCGGAAAATGCTTTCACTGCTCCACAAGCGCGCTGGCCGCTGGGAGGAGGCCATCGGACTCTGGCAACAGATGATCCAGGACCAGCCCGGCGACCTGTTCGCTCTGATCGAGCTCGCCAAATGGTATGAGCACCGGGCGCACGACTATGCAACCGCCCTGAAACTGGTCGGACTCGCCCTCCGGCAAACGGACGAACGCGCCTCCGCAGCTGAACGGGAAGCGTTGTTGCGTCGCCGGCAACGCCTGCAGCGACGACAGGCAGAACATGCCCCGGAGAAATGATCCATATCCGGACTTTTTACACATTCGTTATGATTGACAAAAAGAGAATCGTTGATATATTAGCAGAAATTTATTATTCGAGACCTTTGAAAAATGGCTTCGCCGCGTCTCAAAAATCTTTTCCGCTAAGAGGACGACCAGACATAATCATGATTCATGACAAGCCGTTAACATCATCTCTGGAAAGACGGAAAACATTTGATTCGCCGCTTGCGAGCCATTTTTCAACGGTTATGCAAAGCTATCTATTCACGATCTGCAAGGAGAGTGTCTGTTGACGAATATCTATAAATGCAAGAAGCGGGGGGGATTCGTTGAAGCGGTCTGCGAAGATGCAACCTGCGAATGGCGGCTGAAAAAAGAGGGGTTTCTGAACTGTACCTGGGTGGCCTGCAACTATGGCCCCTTCACGCTTGAAGAAGTGGGTGAGATGATGGGTGTGACCCGGGAGAGAATCCGTCAGATCGAGGCGAAGGCCCTGAAAAAGTTGCAACACAAGAAAAGAAGGGATCAACTCCGGGATTTTGCGTCGCCCGACAATGACTGGGATGTGATATAAAACCCGTTTTTTATTTCTGCCGGCGCTTCTTCATCTGCTCGATAAAAATAAATTCATTCATGTGCGCTTTTCGTTCGGGTTTTGAAAAAAGCAAGTTGGATATGCCGAGTTCCATATCCAGTGCCGAGCCTGGATCAAGCTGAGGGGCAAGCAGGGATACTTTCTTGACGGCCTCGACGGCCGTTGCCGACCGCTTGGACAGTTCTTCCGCCATAATCATGGCCTCTTTCATGAACGTCTCCGGCGAGGCGACCTTGTTCACAAGGCCGATTCGGAGGGCTTCCTTTGCTCCCAGCGGTTCACCCAGCATGGCTATTTCCTTGGCCTTGGCCAGCCCGACAATCTGCCGTAGTGGATTAAATAGCGGGTTCAGGCCGAATTTCAGTTCCGGGTGTCCAAAGATGGCCGATTCCGAGGCGATGATCAGATCACAGACGATCGCCAGATTAAAGCCGCCGCCCAGGGCAATGCCCCCCACCGCCGCGATGACGGGCTTCCGGCAGGTATAGATCCGTTTCAGGTAGCTGACAATAGATTTAAAAAAATCATCAATCTCATGGTCGGACAGAGCCGCCATTTCCTTGATATCCATCCCCGCCGAAAAGACGTAATCGCCACCCGTGAGAATGATGGCTCTGACTTCCGGGTCGCCTTCGAGCCTGATAAAGCAATCCTCGAGCCCGGCGCGCATGTCCCTGGAAAGGGCGTTCATTTCATGGGGACGGTTCAGGGACACAACCGCATAGCCCGTCTTTTTTTCCAGCAGGATGGTCTTACTTTTCATTCCGGCGCATTCATCCTTTCATGCAGTTCTTTACCGACCTTGAAGAAAGGCGTTCGCCGCTCATCAACCTGAACAGGGGCGCCACTCCGGGGATTTCTCGCCTTACGGGCATGCCGGCACCGAACGGTGAAATTGCCGAATCCGCGCACATCGATCCGCTTGCCCTTACTCAGTGCTTCCGTCATGGCGGCAAAGATAATGTTCACCGCAAAAGCCACATCCCTGACCGGACAGTCTTTCAGCTTCTCCTGCACCTTCCGGATGAGATCTTTTTTCGTCATGGCTCACTGTATCCCTATTAGAGAGTTTTGCATAACCGCTGAAAAATGGTTCGAAAGCGGCGAATCAAATGTTTTCCGCCTTTCCAGTAATGACGTTAACGGTATGTAATATATCATGATAGCGACTGGTTGTCTTCTTAGCGGAAAAGATTTTTGAGACGCGGCGAAGCCATTTTTTAAAGGTCTCTATTATTGATTGACGACTTCTTCATCGCTTATAAAGATAATTCAATCCCTCCGAGCGTGACTCGCCTTGCTTTAATTCCCCCACCATCGCCGTGATCGCCTGCTGGACAATCAGATCCCAGAACGTCGACTTCTTTTTAGCGGGATAGACAACGGCAGGTTCGCCTTCGATGCCCGACAGGCTCCCGGCAAGACGGATGGCATGCCTCAGATCGCCAAGCTCATCGACGAGCCCCAGCTTCAGTGCCTGTTTCCCCGTAAAAAGGCGGCCATCGGCCATCCTGCGTAAATCCTCCATGGGAATCCGCCTTCCCTTTGCCACGATATCCAGGAACTGCTCATAGGTGTCATCCACCAGGGATTGGATCAGCGCCCTTTCATCCTCGGTCATGGGCCGGGTCGGCGATCCGATGTCCTTGAACCGGCCGCTCTTGACAACGGACGATTTCAGACCTATTTTTCTCAGCAGCTCTTCGGCGTTGGCAAAATGCATCATGGCCGAAATACTGCCGGTTATCGTGCCTGGATTGGCCACGATCCGGTCCGTCGCACAGGCGATCATATAACCACCGGACGCTGCGACCGACCCCATCGACGCAACCACCTTTTTTTTCGCCTTTACCGCAAGGACGGCGTCATGAATTTCCTGGGAGGGGGTGACGCCGCCGCCCGGTGAATCGATGCGGATGACAACCGCCTTAATGCTGCCGTCCTTGCCATAGGCATCAAGCTGGCGGGAAATCTCCTGGGAATTTCGAATCACCCCTTCAATCGTCACAACTCCCACGCGCTCGCCCCATGTAAGGGTTCGCTTCTCGAAAATCGACCCCGCCAGAACCATCAGCAGCAAAAAGAAAAGGCCGACCAGCAACAGCAGGCAGATACCCAGAATCACCGGATGCTTTCTCATGATCAAGGATTTATCCTTGCAGCATTAACTCTTGACTTCAATTTTCACATCCGCCAGCGCTAAACCCAGGCTCGACCCGACGTTCTCACGATTATTAAGATAGGAAGCGGCGGCCGGCGGCTCATTCGGGGAGGGAGCTTCCATCTCTTTGATGCTCAACCGGATCTTTCTGTTTTTGACATCCACATTCTTAACCACCGCCGAGACCGAGTCCCCCACCGCGAACAGATCCGAAGAGGCCTTGACCCGCTTCTGGCTGAGCTCGGAAATATGGACCAGACCTTCAATGCCCTCCTCCAGCTCAATGAAAATACCAAAATCGGTCAGGTTGGTGACCTTGCCGCTGACAACAGTGCCGATGGCGTACGTCTGATCCAGCTCGTCCCATGGATTCTTTTCAATCTGCTTGATCCCGAGCGAAAACTTCTCGCTGGCCACATCGATATTCAATACCATGGCTTCAATTTCCTGACCCTTTTTAAAGAGTTCCGAAGGATGCTTGACACGGTGTTTCCATGAAATGTCGGACATGTGGATCAAGCCGTCAATCCCGTCCTCGACGCCGACAAAGATGCCGAAATTGGTAATGTTCCGAACGACCCCCTTGATGATCGTCCCTTCGGGATATTTATTTTTCAGGGCTTCCCAGGGATTCAGTGTGGTTTGCTTGAGTCCAAGCGAGATGCGTTTGGGGGCCGCATTGACCTCCAGCACCATTACGTTGACCTCGTCGCCGACGCTCAACACCTTGGAGGGATGTTTCATCTCGCGCGTCCAGAACATCTCGGAAATATGGACCAAACCTTCCACGCCCGGCTCGAGTTCCACAAACACGCCGTAGTCCGTGATATTGACCACTTTGCCGGAAACAATGACACCGACCGGGTACCGCGATTCGATCGTCTCCCAGGGATTTTCCATCAGTTGCTTGAATCCGAGGGCAACCCGCTCCTTTTCCCGGTCAAAGGAAAGAACCTTGACGCGGATCGTTTCCCCTTTGGAGAAATTATCCGCCGGACGCGTGATCCGGCCCCAGGAAATGTCCGTCACATGCAACAGGCCGTCAATGCCGCCAAGATCAATGAAGATACCGTAATCCGTAATATTTTTGATAATGCCTTCAACGATCTTTCCTGCTTCCAGGCGCTCGAGAGTCTCAACTTTTTCTGTTTCCCGTTCAACCTCCAGGATGGACTTGCGCGAGAGAACGACATTATTTCGCTTGCGATCATACTTGAGGACATTAAACATCATCGTCTGACCCACAAACTTGTCAAGATCCCTGATCGGGCGGATGTCAACCTGGGAACCGGGAAGAAAAGCCGGGATGCCGATTTCCACGGAAAGCCCTCCCTTGACTCTGGACAAAACCGTCCCCTGGATGGGTTTGTTTGTCTCACAAGCGATCTTGACGTCATCCCATATCTTGATTTTCGCCGCTTTATCCCGTGACAGGACAAGATTGCCGTCGCCATCCCGGCGATCGACCAGGACTTCAAGTTCGTCACCCACGGCGACGCTGACATTTCCCTGCTCATCCCGGATCTCTTTTGCCGGGATATAGCCTTCCGTCTTCCATCCCACATCCACCATCACGGTATCAGCGTTGATCTGGACGACTTTGCCGGTCACCACGGCGCCAAGCTGAACATTCTGTAAGCTCTGCTCGTAAAGTTCCTTGAAACCGACGTCTTCTTCCTTACCCTGGGTTCGCACGTCCACCGCACCACCCTTCAACCGTTCCGTTTTGGCCTCCTTTTCTGGTTCTTGTTGTGAAATCGTGTTGTCATCGTTAACCATTAAACCTTCCCCCCCTCTAATATGATCACTGATAAGAGCCATAGAAAGTAACACAGTGATTATGAAATATCAAGCAAATTGAAGAAAAAAGCGCCAGCGTCGTCACTTTATGATCAACCCCAGCATGGTTTCCACCACTTTATCGATGGCCAGTCCCGTGGAATCGATCATGATCGCCCCCTCCGGAACTTTCAGCGGGGCGATGGCTCTTTCACGATCCTGCCTGTCCCTGAATAACAGGTCTTTCTTCAGGGACGGATAGTCCACTTTCTCACCGCGCACGACCAACTCCTCGAAACGGCGCCGGATCCGCTCCTCCGCATCCGCATCGAGGAAGAACTTCAGATCCGCATCGGGGAAGACTACGGTTCCCATATCCCGACCTTCGGCGATAACGCCGCCGTTTTTCCCGGATTCGCGCTGAATGAACAGCAGCGCGGAGCGTACCGCCGGCATGGCCGACAGGGATGATGCCAGCAGACCAATAGGTTCCGTCCTTATCATTTCGGTCACATCCTGGGCATCGACAAAGACCCTCAGCGCATCATCAACACGCCGGAGCCTGATCCCCCCGGACCGACTGCACAGGTCTGCAATCGCTGTTTGGTCCACAATGGAAATGCCTTCCTTCATCGCCTGATAAGCCACGGCCCGGTACAGGGCCCCGGTATCCAGATAGAGATAGGAGAGTTTCTTGGCCAGCAGCCTGCTGACGGTACTTTTTCCCGAGCCCGCCGGCCCGTCAATCGTAATTAAAAACCGCTTCTTCAATCTTTCACCTTAACCCCGTGTTTCGAGATATTTCTTGAACGAACAGGCGCTTTCATATACAGTGAGACCGCTATTTTCTGGTATGCCCTTTAGCATACTCCCGCCTGGAAAGCACCGTCCAATTCTGATTCCAGGTGTTGAGACCGCTGAAAAATGGCTTCGCCGCGTCTCAAAAATCTTTTCCGCTAAGAGGACAACCAGACTTAATCATGATTCATGACGAACCGTTAACGTCATCTCTGGAAAGGCGGAAAACATTTGATTCGCCACTATTTTTAAGCGGTTATATATAGCTCTCGTGTTAAGAAACAGGGTCGTTTGATGAGACACATAGCCCCTAAAATCGGAAAATTTATCGTTCAGGCTGTCTTGGGCCTGTTGCTGTGCCTTATTACCGTTGGGTCCGCATGCGCACTGACGATTGAAGAGGAAAAGAAAGCCGGCAAGGAATTATATGACAAGCTGGAAAAGCACGGATACCTGGAGCGGAATCCACGAATGGAGAATTACATCACCGGACTGGGCAACCGGCTGCTTGCCGGCAGTCACCCGATTTTCGACTTCCGGTTTTCCATCATTAAAAGTTCGGGCGTCAACGCCTTTGCCACGCCCGGCGGTTATGTTTATGTCTTTCGGGGACTCATCAATCTTGTGGAAACGGAAAGTGAGTTGGCAGGTGTTCTGGCGCATGAAATTGCACATGTCAACGCCCGTCATATCGACAGCATCACCCGGAAGTCGGGGAGGATGAGTATCGCCACCCTGGCCGCCCTCATGGCGGGCGCCCTTTTCGGGGGCGGGGGGCAGGCTACCGCGGCCCTCACCGCCATGACGATGGCGACGGCGGCGCATATGAGCCTTAAATACAGCCGGGAACACGAGGAGGAAGCGGATCGTCTGGGCATGGCTTATCTCGTTCAGACCGGCTATGAGGGTAAGGCCATGGTCGACTTTCTGAAGATCATGAGACGGTACGAATATTATTCAAACTCGATTCCATCCTATTTTTTGACCCATCCCGGCACGGATGAACGAATCCGTTACCTGGACGGCATGCTGCAGACAACCTACCGACAGCATAGCGGGCAGGAATCGATTCTCGGCGGCTTGAAAAGGATTCAGGCCATTCTGGCGCTCGACAATAAAAGTCTCGATGTCACCCTGAGAAAATATGAAGACGAGTTGAAGAAAAATCCTGATGATGTGGATGTCCTGTATGGCTTGGCGCTCGTGCAGGAGAAAACAGGATTGATTGCCCCGGCCCTGGAAAATTTTCAAAAGGCCATGCGTCTGGCCCCTGAAGATGTTGATATCGTCCGGGATACAGGGATCACTTATTTTCGTGCGAGCCATCCCGATCAGGCCGTCAAACTGCTGCAAAAGGCCTATCAACTGAACGGGAACGACGAAAATACGGTATCCTGGCTGGCCAGGGCTTATGAAGCAACCGGCGATTATGAGTCGGCGCTCGCTCTATACCGGAAACTGGAGACGAGAAAAATTGACGATGTGGATATCTACTACAATATCGCCATGACTTACGGAAGGACGAATCATCCCGGTGAATCCCATTACTACTTCGGCCGTTTCTTCAAGGAAAAGAAAAGAAAGGACAGTGCCCTGTTCCACTTCAAGTCCGCCCTGCCCTATTTCCCGAAAGACAGCAACCGGGCGCTCGAAATCGATAAAGAAATCAAGGCCCTGAAAAAATAATCAAAAATTAAGACCGCTGAAACATGGCTTCGCCGCGCCTCAAAAATCTTTTCCGCTAAGAAGACACCCCGTCGTAATAAATGATATATGATAAACCGATAACGTCATCTCTGGAAAGGCGGAAAACATTTGATTCGCCGCTTGCGAACCATTTTTCCGAGGTTACTCAAGCTCTCAAATCAGGGTTGGGGGTCTGTAACGGAATAACTGTTGCGTTACAGACCCTTAGTCCAGTTGTTGCGGCGCCAGTTCCCTCCTGGCATAATCGAGATAAAGCTGATCTTTCAAAAAGAATTCAAACAATTCGGCATCGATATGCCTGTCTTTCACCATGAACCCGATGATTTTCAGCGCCTGGGACAGGTTGATCGGCTTCTTGTAGGGCCTGTCTTTTGCGGTGAGGGCTTCAAAGATATCCGCAAGGGCCAGGATACGCGATTGAAGGGAAATCGCCTCCCCTTTCAGACCGCCGGGATAGCCCGTTCCATCCAGTCTTTCATGGTGCGCCGCCGCATATTCCGCTACATGCCGCAAAGCCCTCGGGAAAGGAAGCTGCGACAGCATTTTATAAGTGACCGCCGCATGGTTGTTGATGATCTCCCTTTCTTCACGGGTGAGCGTCCCCTGGCGGATGCTGAGGTTTTCCAGCTCATTGTCGTTGAGCAGGGGGTGCCATGCACCGTCCATGAAGTATTTGCGTTCGGCGATCCGCTTTAAACGCGCAATCTGTTCCTCGCCCATCACCTCGCTGCCATTGTTGTCCCTGACCAGGAACTGATAATCATCCTCGAGGGTTTGAAGATATTCATCGCTTTCGGCCGGCACCTTTTGCCCGTCCACAACGGTGCGTCTGAGTTTTTCAATTTCACGGTCCCGCATCAACAGCTCGAACCGCGTTCGCAGGAGTTCCATGCGGTTGAAGACCGTCTCGAGTTTCGCCGCCTTGTCCACCACGTGTTCCGGGGTCGTAATTTTTCCGACATCATGAAGCCAGGCGGCCAGCCGCAGCTCCTTGAGCTGGTTTTCATCAAAAGAAACACCGGTATAGGGTCCTTCCTTGATCTCATTAATCCTGGCGGCAATGACCATGGTGAGTTCCGCCACCCGGCGTACGTGGCCGCCGGTATAGGGTGATTTTTCATCGATGGCCGAGGCGATGCTTCTGATAAAGGAATCCAGCAGAACCTCCAGGTCATGGATCAGGCGGTTGTTGGTCAGAGCGACGGCGGCCTGAGATGCCAGGGACTCCGTCATGTCCTGGTATTCCGGCGAAAAAGGGACAACCGTCGCAGTCGCGGCATCCCGGGCATTGAGCAATTGGAGAACGCCGATAATGTTGTTTTCATGATTCCGCATCGGCACCACCAGCATGGATTGAGATCGATATCCGGTGCTCCGGTCGAATTGCCGGGTCCCCTCAAAGTTGAACCCTTCAGCATTATAGACGTCGGGAATATTCACGACCTTGCCGGACAGCGCGGCATAGGCGGAGACATTGGCATAATTGAAGGCGCCGTCACTGTTTTTCAAGGGCACCGCAGGCCAGGTGATTTTGCCGCTTGTTCCGCCCATGCGGATATTCAGGGAGTCGGTCTGGACGATGGCAAATTGCAGGGCCGTTTCATCATCTGTCTTGATATACAGAGTTCCGCCGTCGGCATGAGAGAAAAAACGGGCTTCATCGACGATCATCTCCAGCAGGCGATCCAGATTCTTTTCGGCCGAGAGGGCCACACCGATCTGCGTCAGCCGTTTCAGGTGATCGAACTGATCCGCCTGCTCCTGGGTGCTTACAGGATGGCCGTCTTTGGGGTCACGATCATTAACCATGGCAATACTCCTGAAATATTTTAATCAAATCACGCGCCGAATTTTTCCAGACGCCTTGCATGCGCCAGGGCCTGGCCCATGAGGTACATCATGGGCATGCGTCCCATGCCGCCCTGGATGCAGGCCCGTTCTCCAAATCGCTCTACACGGTCGGGACGGCAGGTCTTGGCGGCCAACAGCACCGGGACGGGATGCCAGCTGTGCGCGGCGAGGGCCGCCGGTGTCGAGTGATCGGCGGTGACCACGAGGACATCGGGGTTAAGGTCCGTTATCCGCGGCAACAGAGCATCCACCTCCTCAATCACCCTGGCCTTCGCCTCGAAATTTCCATCTTCCCCGCGTGAATCCGTCGGTTTGACGTGGATAAAGAAAAAGTCATACTTTGCGTAATATTGCCGCAGAGTCTCGATCTCCGCCCCGATGGAATCCGCCTGCGGTGCAACATCCATCCCCAGCAGCCGGGCAATGCCCCGGTACATGGGATAACCGGCAATCGCCAGGGCATTCAGGCCGAAGCGCTCCGCAAGCGACGGGTATCTTCGGTAACAGGCGTATCCCCGAAGCAGAATCATATTGGCCTTCGCCTCATCGGCAAGAACCTTTCCGGCCTTACCGATCAGCTCGGAAAAAAGGGCGGCCGTCGCCCCGGCTTCAGCAACAAGAGCGCGCGGAGCGACCGGCAGAACGCCCGTTTTCTGCGGATCGGTTTCCGCTATCTCCTCCCTCAGTCCCTCACCCCTGAGTACGAGCAGGGCGCGATGCTCCCTGACAGATTTAAAAATCACTTCAACCCGTTCATCAAGCCGGACCTGTTCCTGAAGTTTCCGGCAAATCCGCTGATTGGTCTCGTCATCGATCCTGCCGGCGCGCCGGTCCAGCACGCACCCCTGTTGATCCACCGTGGCGAAATTGATCCTGACCAGCAGGTCTTTTTCCGTCATGGGAAAATCGATTCCGGCACCTTCCAGCATTCCGCGGCCGATGTTGTTTTTTACGGGATCATAGCCGAAAAGGGCAAAATGGGCGGGCCCGCTGCCCGGCGTAATGCCGTAACCCACCGGGTCCAGCAGTCCGCAGACGGACCTCCTGGCCAGGGCGTCGAGGTTGGGCGTGTGAGCCATCTCAAGTTCGGTCTGATCCCCGCCCGGCACGGGCAGGCCGCCGAGGCCGTCCATGATCAAAAAAATGATTTTAGACTGGTTTTTAACAATCAGTGTATCAATCAGTTCGGGATGCATGGGACTCACCTGTCTGGCCGGTTGCAAACCATTTATTGATGGTTGAGACCTCTGAAAAATGGCCTCGCCGCGGCTCAAAATCTTTTTCGCTCAGGAGATGATAAGACTTATAATTGATTGAAATCAATAAATTAACCTAATCTCTGGAAAGTTGAAAAATCTTTCATTCACCGCTTGCGAACTATTTTCCATCGGTTATGTGAAGCGTTCAAATGACAGGGGCGGGTATCATCCCGCCCCTGTCATTATATTTTTTCCTTCAACCCGTTGCGTTATCGGGCGCCCAGGAGCTTGCGGGCGATCACCACTCTCTGGATTTCATTGGTGCCTTCATAAATCTGGCAGATCTTGGCGTCGCGCATGTGGCGTTCCGCCGGATATTCCTTGCAGTAGCCGTAACCGCCGAAGATCTGGACACCTTCAATGGCGGCTGACATGGCGACGTCGGAGGCGTACATCTTCGCCATGGCCGACTCCTTCTCATAATCCAGGTGATTCTGTTCCATCCAGGCGGCTTTCAGCAGCAGCAATTCCGCCGCTTCGAGCTGGGTGGCCATATCGGCCAGCTTGAACTGGATGGCCTGGTTGCTGGCGATGGGCTTGCCGAACTGTACCCTTTCCTTGGCGTAGTTGAGCGCATCTTCGAGGGCGGCCTTGCCGATGCCGCAGGCCTGTGACCCGATGCCGATGCGGCCCGCGTCGAGACCGGACAGCATCTGCCTGAATCCCTGGCCCTCTTTGCCCAGGAGGTTCGCCGCCGGAACTTCCGCATCCTCAAACACGAGTTCAGCCGTGCCGGATGCCAGGATGCCGATCTTCTCCTCGATCTTGCCGACGGAGAACCCCTTCGTGCTCTTCAGATCGACGATCAGATTGATGACGGCCTTGTAGCCCTTGGTCACGTCGGTCGTGCAGGCCAGGACGCAATACTTGGCGACGTTGCCGCTCGTGATGAAGCGTTTGGCGCCGTTGATGATGTACTTGTCGCCTTTGAGTTCCGCCTTGCAGGAGAGCGCTCCGGCGTCGGAACCGGCACCGGCCTCCGTCAGGGCGTAGCAGCCCTCCACCTCGCCGCCCGCAACAGGCGCCAGGAATTTCAACTTCTGCTCATGCGTCCCGTAAGCATTAACGGGAAAACCATAGAGCGAGTTGTTCACGGAGACGATGACACCCGTGCTCGCGCAGGCCTTGGAAATGGCGATCATGCAGAGGACATAGGTGACGACGTCCATCCCGGCGCCGCCGTATTCCGTGGGAGCGGCGACGCCCATGATGCCCATGGCGCCGAGTTTCCGGCAGATCTCTTCCGGGTGCCGGTGGGTGTGATCGAGTTCTGCTGCGATGGGTTTAATCTCTGTTTCCGCAAATTTCGTGACCTGATCCTTTACCATTTGCTGTTCTTCTGTTAATCCGAAATTCATTATCTGCCCCCCCCTTTTTATAAATAATCGGTCAAATTGAATTCTATGGCAGGAACCATCCCTGCTCCCAATGCCGCGTGAAAAGTTATCTTGATCTCCTCCCCATTCCGAAAGGAGACATTCACCTTATTTCCCCCTAACAGCCCTTATACGCCGGTTTGCGTTTCTCGAGGAACGCCTTCATGCCTTCCTTCTGATCGTCCGTACTGAAGCACTGGGAACAGCATTCCACTTCCAGCCGGTTGGCGTTGTCCAGCGAAAGATCATAGCCGTAGTTGATGGCATTTTTAGCCATCTTGAGCGCAAAACCGGGCAGCGTCGTAAATTTCTTTGCAAACTTCTTCGTTTCTTCCATAAGCTGATCCGCCGGGAAGACCTTGTTTACGAGGCCGATCTCATAGGCCCGCTTGGCATCGATCTGGCCACCGGCCATGATCAATTCCTTGGCACGCCCGACGCCGATAAGTCGGGACAGCCGCTGGGTGCCGCCCCATCCGGGGATCAGGCCGATCAGGATTTCAGGCTGTCCGAACCGGGATACATCCGAGCAAAAGCGCATGTCGCAGGCCATGGAGATTTCCACGCCGCCGCCCAGGGCGAAGCCATTGATCGCCGCGATGGACGGTTTTGGCAGCGTTTCGAGCATCCTCAGGGTCCTGTGGCCCAGTTCCATGAACTGCATGGCCTCCTGGGGCCTCAGGTTCGCCATCTCCGAGATGTCGGCGCCCGCCACAAAGGCCTTGTCGCCCGCGCCCGCCAGGATGATCGCCTTGACGGCATCGTCCTTCGCACAGTTCGTCACCGCTGCATTGAGTTCGTTCATGGTAACGGAATTCATCGCGTTGAGCGCCTTGGGCCGGTTGAAGGTGATCATGGCCACGCCATCCTCAACGGTGTAGATGAGGTTTGTAAATTCCATTGCGTTCGTCCCTCCTTTTCATAAGATTTTGTGGGGCGGTTCGCAAACCGCCCCGTTTGTTTGTCGCTTAAACAGCTTCCAGAACGATGGACATGCCCTGTCCGCCGCCAATGCACAGGGAGGCCAGGCCCAGGTTCACGCCCCGCTTTTTCATGTTCATTGCGAGCGTATAGGTGATCCGGGCGCCCGTGTTGCCGATCGGGTGGCCGATGGAGATCCCGCTGCCGTTGATGTTGCAGATGTCCAGATTCACACCGAGTTCCTTGATGCAGCCGAGGGCCTGACATGCGAAGGCTTCGTTGAGTTCAATCAAGCCGATGTCCTTCATGGTGATACCCAGCTTTTTGAAGAGTTTCCGCGTCGCCGGAATGGGACCGAGACCCATGTAGGCCGGGTCAACACCGCCGGAGGCATAGCCCTTGATCTTGACCAGCGGTTTCAGGCCCAGTTCCTTGGCCTTGTCCGCGCTCATGACCACCACGGCGGTGGCGCCGTCGTTGATGCCCGAGGCGTTTGCGGCCGTGACGGAGCCGTCCTTTCTGAAAACCGGCGCCAGTTTGGCCATCTTTTCCAGCGATGTGTCCATGGGGCGCTCGTCCACTGCAAAGACCTTGGGATCGCCTTTCCTCTGGGGAATGACGACCGGGACGATTTCGTCGGCGACGGCGCCGCTGGCAATGGCTGCCCGCGCCCTGCGGTGGCTCTCATAGGCCAACTGATCCTGCTCAGCCCGGGTGATGCCGTATTTGGCCGCAATGTTTTCCGCCGTGTTGCCCATGTGGTAGCCGTTGAAGATTTCCCAGAGGCCGTCATGGACCATCAGGTCGGTAATTTTGCCGTGGGGCATGTTCATGCGGAAACCCCAGCGGGCGTCCGCAACGGCATAGGGAACGTTACTCATATTTTCCATGCCGCCGGCCACAACGATATCCGCATCACCGGCGCAGATGGCCTGGGAGGCCAGCGCAATGGCCTTCATGCCGGAGGCGCAGACCTTCTGTACCGTATAGGCGTTGCTCTCTTCAGGCAGTCCGGCAAAAATGGTTGACTGTCGGGCGGGATTCTGGCCAACGCCGGCATTCAGGACGTTCCCCATGATAACCTCGTCAAAATAGACAGGGGTCAGCGAGCTGGCATAATCATAATATTTCTTCTGAACATCCGTCATGTCAAAATCGCCGAAAATCGCCGGACGGCCCGCCTTTATGGCATCTGTGACGGCGGGGCGCAGCCCTGCCCGGACAATGGCTTCCTTGATGACCAGCCTGCCCAGCTCCACCACCGAAACGCCCTTTAACGAACCGCCGAATTCACCCACGGCCGTTCGGGCTCCACTTACAATAACCGCTTCTCTCATGCTACTATTTCTCCTTTCAAAAATGATTAGTTTACTTATCCACTCTGATCAACATCGCGTCGCCCTGGGCATGGCCGGAGCAGATGCCGCACACGCCGATGCCGCCGCCACGGCGCCTGAGCTCATAGCCCAGCGTCATGAGAATCCTGGCGCCCGTGGCGCCGATGGGGTGCCCATAGGCGATGGCGCTGCCGTTGACGTTGACCTTCTTGAACATCTCTTCCTTGGACATCCCGAGGATCGACCGGGCGCTCACGATCGCCACCGCCGCAAAGGCTTCGTTTATTTCAATCAAATCCAGTTGACCCACGGTCATGCCTTTCTGATCCAGCAGTTTTTTGATCGAAAGACCGGGTACGGTCGCGATATCCTTCGTCGGCTGGGAAACCTCGGCATAATCCAGAACGGTGAACAGCGGCTTCATGCCCAGCTTGTCCGCCATTTCGCGGCTCATCATGAGGCAGACATCCCCGCCGTCGTTGACGCCCGGGGCGTTGCCGGCCGTGACGCTGCCCGGCCCGCCGGTCACGGTGCTTTTATGGTTGAAGACCGGGGGCAACTTGGCCAGAATTTCCACGGTCGTGGAGGGCCGGGGCCCCTCGTCCTTGTCGAACACCACGGTGTCCTTCCCCTTCGGGATCGCCACGGGAAAAATCTCGTCGTCGAGCCGTCCCGCCTTCATGGCCTCGACGGCCCGGGTCTGGGACTGATAGGCCCACTCGTCCTGATCCTGCCGCGTGAAGCCAAATTCATCCGCCACTTCGGACCCGTGAATGGCCATGTGCCGGTTATAGAAGGCGTCCCAAAGCCCGTCATAGACCATCAGGTCCACCACGCGGCCATTGGGGAGCCCCATGCGGTTCCCCCAGCGCATGTCGGGAAGCGAGTAAGGGCAGTTGCTCATGCTCTCCTGGCCGCCGGCAATGACGATTTCTGCCCTGCCGGTCTGAATCATCTGTACGGCCAGATCAATGGTTTTTATACCTGATGAGCAGACCTTGTTGACGGTAATTGAAGGAACGCTTTCCGGCAGACCCGCGAGCAGGGTGGCCTGACGGCTGGGAACCTGACCGCAGCCCGCCGGCACCACCTGACCCATGATCACGTAATCCACATCCTCGCCCTTGACCTTGCCGCCCGTTCTGCGCAGGCATTCCTTGATCGCCAGAGCGCCCAGTTGCGGAGCGTCAAAACCCTTCAGTGCGCCGCCGAATACACCATAAGGCGTCCGACAGGCCTCGACGCAAACAACTTCTCTCAAGTTCTTGAATTGACTCTTAATTTTTCTTCCACTACCCGAAAAATCAGTTTTTCTCTCCCCGAATTTGGCAATGGGGGCGCCGGCGTAATACTCTTTTCTCGTCTTATCCAGTTTCTGTGGTACTTTTTCCATCATTCCCTCCTTTATGATTCCGGAACCCACAGGGCAAAAAACCTTACGGCTGCGCCTCCCCGCGTTTTCCGCTGCTACTTAATTTATCGTAATAACGTACTACCAAATTATGGGAACACGCAAAGCGCAAAGAGGTTCAAAAGGAATCCCTTCCTGCATGTCCGGGGGTGATTTAATTCGATTTGGTTCTGTAAATACCTTAGGATCATATTCCTGAAGGAATATGCAAGAAACGTCCTGGTGGATGATCTGGCGCGTAACCTGTCAATCATGGTCGGATATTTGTCAATGGTAGAAGGTCTTTCTATTTAACTGATGCTTCCCGACGGGGACGCTGATCCATATAATCTTGAATAGGCGTTGTCAAGAAGATAATGGGAGGGATTTCGCCAGCGCGATCTAAGACGATTTTGATGCTATATCCCCCCCCTCTGATCGCAGACATTCCCCAACAGGCTATCCCAAAGGCTGCCGGAATAGACGGATCTCCATGAGGGTCTGTCATCGCGGGTGGCATGGATCATCTGGCCTTCCCGGCTGAAATATATGACTTCCAGATAGCGGATCTGCCGGCTCCGGCAATTCATTTCGTTGAGGGTTTCCACATACCTGAATTCCGGGGACATTTTATTGATTTTTTTCAGGTCCCGCTGGATCTGTTTGTAATACTTGCTGCGTTCGGCAGGGCTGATCCGCGACCAGACCTGCGCCTGCCGATCCGCCTCACGGGTCAGCCGGTTCATGTCGATAAACAGCGCGTCGCGGTATTTGGTGAAACCCACAAAGACCCATTTTGCATCCGTTGTCTCGGCGTCGGCCCGGGACGGGCAGCATACCGCCAGCAGCACCAACAGACAGAGAAGAGAATTTAATCGCATCATGGATATACCGTCGTCATGCTGTCTCGATGTCCCCCAGAATGGTCCGGTCGATGAGCCGGTCATACCAGCAGGCGTAGGGAAAGAATTCCAGAAAGCCGCAATGGCCGCCGTAACGCTGGATCAAAAGCTGCAGCCGGGGATTTTTTTCCAGGCGCAGGAAATCATCGATCGGAATAAAGGGATCGTCTTCGGAGGTAACGACCGTCACGGGCATGGACAAATCCCTGAAGGCGTCCTTAAGCAGGGTATATTCTCTGAAATAAAGGCGGTAGTCCGAATATTCCGGGTACCACGGCATGATGGCTTCCGTCAGGCCGAGGCAGCTCCTCAGATTCAGGATGCCGTTAAAGTCGTATTTATGCGGAAACAAAACCTGCTTCTTGCGCAGGGACCGCTTCCATTTCTTAAGAAAATAATATCGGTAAAAGGGCAGGCTCTCATCGATACACAGGGTGGCTTTGTAAGGATCCAGGGGCGGACTGATCGCAAAGACATGTTTCAGGTTGGCAATCCGGCAGAGCGATTGCCGCAGAGCAATCCGCAGGGCAAAATTACCCCCCAGAGAAAAACCCATCAGAAAGACCGGCAGATCGTCCGCGAGGCTGCAAATATTGCTGACGGCCTGAACGGTTTCATCGATGAGGGCGCCGTGAAAAAGCCCTTCATTCAAATGGTGGCTCTCACCATGATCCCGCAGGTTCAGCCGAAAGACGTCATATCCCTTTTCGAAGAGATACTTGCCTGACGACTGGATATAGGCCGATTCGGAGCTTCCCTCCCAGCCGTGGATCAGGATGACCAGCGCCTTGGCCGGCTGATCCGGCTGCACGGAATGATAACCCAGCAGACGGACGCCGTTGCCTCCGTCGACAATCACCGGCTTCGCCGCATTCATCATGGCATTCCGCCCGTTGTTGCGCACCGGCGATGTGGCAATGATCGATTGCAGGTGCGGATTTCGGTACAAACGATGAGGATAAAACTGCACGCTCATAGACTCTCCTGGTATCATGACTTGCTCCCTGGTTGACGACCCGGTAAGAAGCATGTCTTTTGTCATTTTTAGTTTTAAAGAGTATCATGCTTTCAGCAAATAAAAAAGGACTTATATGAAAGACTGTGATAATATTTATTAAAATATCTGTTAAATTAAGGAGATATGACACATGAAGCTTACCGCATCACGGATCTGGTCGTCCATCGGGGACATCCACAAAATGTCTCCGGTGGTCCACAACATCACCAATTATGTCGCGATGAACAACTCGGCCAACGCATTGCTGGCGATCGGGGCCTCGCCGGTCATGGCCCACGCGGAGGATGAAGTCGAAGACATGGTGGGCATCGCCGGTGCCCTCGTCATCAATATCGGCACCCTGAGCGATCCCTGGATCCGCGCGATGTTCCGGGCCGCCTACCGGGCAAAAAACAGGAATGTCCCTGTCATCCTGGATCCCGTCGGCGCGGGCGCGACCGCCTACCGCACACGCACCGCAAGACAACTGCTCCTGGAAGTTTCTGCGGCGATCATCCGCGGCAACGCCTCGGAAATCATGGCCCTGCTCGACGAGAAGACAATGACAAAAGGCGTGGACAGCACAGCCGCTTCCCATGACGCCGTGGATGTCGCCCGTCAACTTAGCAACGTCAACGGGTGCGTCGTCTGCGTCAGCGGGGAGACGGATTATATCGTCCGCGGCGACGATACTACCCGAATCATGAACGGCCACGCCATGATGACGCGCGTCACGGGCATGGGATGCATTGCTTCGGCCCTGTGCGGCGCGTTCGCCGCCGTCAACGGCGACCATGCCGAAGCGGCGGCCCAGGCCATGGCGGTCATGGGCATCGCCGGCGAAATTGCCGCGCAGGATGTCCCGGGACCCGGAAGTCTGCAGGTCCGCTTTCTCGACACCCTTTACCGCTTGTCGGAGGATGACATCGCGCGCCGCCTGAGAACGGAGGGCTGACATGCGCGGATTGTACCTGGTGACCGATCGCGCGCTCTGCGGGCGCAGAACCGTCGAAGAAGTGGTTTTGATGGCCCTGCGGGGCGGCGCGGCCTGCATCCAGTTGCGCGAAAAAGACTTTTCCACCCGCGATTTTGTGGAAGAGGCGCAGCGGATCAAGGCGATCATGGCTCCTTTCCGGGCATTTTTGATCATCAATGACCGCATAGACGTGGCTCTTGCTGTCGGGGCGGACGGCGTTCACATCGGACAGCAGGACATGCCCTGTGAAATCGCAAGAAATCTCCTGGGGCCCCGCGCGCTGATCGGTCTTTCCGTGGAAACCTGGGAAGACGTGGAACGGGCCGAGGCGCTTGACGTTGATTATCTGGGTGTGAGCCCCGTCTTCGAGACGCCGACAAAGACCGATACAAAAGGGTACTGGGGATTGGAAGGATTGAGCCGGATCAGGGCCGCGACACGCCGGCCGCTCGTCGCCATCGGCGGTCTCAATGCCTCCAACGCGGCGGATGTCATCCGGGCCGGCGCCGATGGTGTCGCCGTGGTATCTGCGGTTTGTGCTGCGGACGATCCGTACCAGGCCGCCCGGGAACTCCACGATATCGTTCAGTCCGCGCTGGAACAAAGGGTAGGAAGGGCTCCAACCGGGAGCCCCTCCAGGCAGGGTTGACTGGATTGGATAAGACATTAATATTGGTCGGGGCGAGAGGATTTGAACCTCCGACCCTCTGAACCCCATTCAGATACGCTACCAGACTGCGCCACGCCCCGACTCATATAAAACAAAACTTGAAAATTTCCCGTGTCCATTACCATCATCGCACCCTCCTGTCAAGGACAATGAACCGAAAAAAGGCTTGAATAATAACAAATAATCAAGTAAGAAGATGTTGCAGGCAGGGATAATATTACGGATATTTCAAGCAGTTGGTCAAGCGTGAAAAAGTGATACAGAAACGGATTGTTCCATACATGTTAGGTTTTTTGGGGATCATCGCTGCTTTCTTTCCCGTAGCGGCGCAAGGTGATATCTACAAGTACGTCGATACGGAAGGCGTCATTCATCTTACCAATGTCCCCACCAACCCCGACATCAAATACGACCTGATCCTGAGAGAGAGGCGTGTCCTGCTCGGGGTGAAGCCGGCGGACATAGCTAAATACGACGACCTGATATCCAGGGCGTCCCAGAAGTATAAGGTCGATTCAGCCCTTGTCAAAGCGGTCATCAAGGCGGAATCAAACTTCAATCACCAGGCCGTCTCTCCAAAAGGCGCGAAGGGCTTGATGCAGCTCATGCCGGCCACGGCAAACTCCCTTGATGTCCGGGACAGTTTTCATCCCGAAAAGAACATCGACGGGGGTGTCCGGTATCTCCGCTATCTTCTGAATCTTTTCAAGGGAGACCTCCCCCTCGCGTTGGCGGCCTACAATGCCGGCGAAGCAGCGGTAGCCAGGCATCACTACCGCATCCCGCCTTTTCGGGAGACGCAGACCTATGTCCAGCGCGTATTGTATTACCTCAGTCAGTATCGCAACGAAGAAAAATAATCGCATCCGGAAGCATCCCCGCAAGGACCATGTATCAGTTTCGGCTGTTTTGGTTCTCGACTTAGTGTCGAGCCAGGCATATTCATTCCTATCGAAGCTGTCGCCCAGATATGGGGCTGATAACGTGCATCGGGCATAAGTGCAAGTTAATAAATGGTTATGTTTCAAATATGGATAAAACACTCATCAATATTCTCACGCTTTTAATCAGTGGATCTGGCTTTTTTGTAGCCCTGACAAAATTCAATGTTCCGCAGGTTAACCAATCCTTTTTGGGCACTAACCCATTTCTCATAAAAAGAGATAAAATTGACGGTGTAATGACTTGGACATTTACCTTATTAGCCATTTCAGGTCTGCTTCTACAGTTCTATGCTGAAATTTTTGGAGAAAATTTACAATCAAGACTCTACACGCAGCACTTTTATGTAATATTTACAGTATTTTCTGTTGTTGGAGTGATTACAATTGTCTTTGCTTTAACAAAAATTGGTAGAGTCATTGCACGAAGAATATTGCAACCAATTCTAGTTGAAAACCAAAAGGAGATATTCGAAAAAGCAAAATTTATAATTGAAAATGATGGTTGGACAAAAGAGCAAATCCATCACAAAGACACTCTCAAGAGGCAAGAAAATTATACTGAAAAAAATTTCAGTCGAGCCAGAGAGCACATTGAGCAAATTGAAAATTTGCTAGACTTAAAATATGGTAATTTAACTATAAAACAAAGAGTTAAAGAACTTGATCCCTACTTCGGAATAAACAAAAAAACATAACAAGGCTAATTCAGCCGACGCAAAAAGCCGCGCGGCTCATTGTTGACGTTAGGCATCCGGAGAGATCGTCATGCAAATAGATGACATTCCATTTGGAACAACCGACTGGTCGTCCGTAGAGCGAACTGAACACAAAGGCGAAACAGGCGTCGCTTACTGGCGCACCCAAAACTTCGGTGGCATCCGCGTCCGTATGGTCGAGTACTCGCCAGGTTACTTGGCTGACCACTGGTGCGTGAAAGGACACATTCTCTTATGCCTCGAAGGCGAGTTGCACACCGAGCTCAAAGACGGTCGGAAGTTTGTTCTCAAACCCGGCATGAGCTATCAAGTCGCTGACAATGCTGAGCCACATCGCTCTGTCACTGCGGTTGGGGCAACGCTCTTTGTTGTCGACTGAAAGCCATGCCTGACATCCGCTTGCGGGGAACGCGCCCCCCGGGAGACGCTTTATCAAGAAATATCTTTCGGAGTTACTCAGAAGGGCGGCAGATAAAAGTGCCGTTCCCATTGCTTCAGTTTTTTCTCTTTAATTCCGGGTATTTTCTTGAGATCAGCCACCTTTTTGAAAGGACCCGACGTCTCCCGAAACTGCACAATCCTGACCGCGGTATTTTCTCCGATGCCCGGAATGAGCATCAGTTCGTCTACGGTCGCCCGGTTCAGATCAAGGGGCAGATCAAGGGCGATTCGCTCCGCCGCATTCATCTGGCCGAGGGCCAGGCGACCATCTCTTTCCACTGTAACCGTCTCGCCCGTGATTAATGGTCGCGCAAGGATATTTTTATCGAACCGATCCTGATGTTTGATGCCGGCGATGTTCAAAAGAGTCAACAGCGTTGTTTTTTCGGGAAGATAGTAAATGCCCCCCTGGCTTAAATCCCCTGACAGTTTCACAACAACGGGTCCGTCACGGGGATCGCCATGGGCGATGCCGGCATCGTGATGAGCAATGCGGGTCGAAAAAAAGGAGAGCAGGAAGACGGCGGCCGTGACCAGCACGACAACAACCAGGCCGTCAACCTGTCTGCCGGTGATACGCATGGGTGCTTTCAAGATCGATGAACTCGTAAAAGTAAAAAACGATCCAAAGTCAACGGCTTCGTAAAAAGTTCCGCAGGCAAGGCGCGCAAATCAGGAGGAGTGAGGCGTACTCCGGTGTACGCCGCAACGACGAAGGATGAAGCGCAACGCAGCATCCGGACTTTTTACGAAGTCGTCGTCAGGATCTTTTATCTAACTTAAAGGCATCGTGCAGGACCATGACGGCCAGTTCCGTGTATTTTGCCTCAACGACGCAGGAGATCTTGATATCAGAGGTGCTGATCATCAGGATGTTGATCCCTTCATGGGCCAGGGTCGCGAACATTTTTGCCGCCACACCGGAATGACTGACCATCCCGACGCCCACAATGGAAATCTTGGAGACACTCTGGTCCACGACCACGTTTTTTGCGCCTATGTCCCGGCCGGTTTCTTCAACGAGTTTCGTGGCTTCCTTTATGTCTTTGCGGGATACCGTAAAAGTCATATCCGTAAACCCCTCCAGACTGGCGTTCTGAATGATCATGTCCACAACGATGTTGTGCTCCGCCAGCGGTGTAAATAGACGGGCGGCAATGCCCGGCCGGTCCGGAACATGAACCACTGTGATCTTTGCCTGATCCCGGTCATAGGTCACACCGGATACCACTTCCTTCTCCATATCCTTATCCTCCTTCGTCACCAGGGTCCCGCCCTCATCCGTAAAAGATGAGCGGACATAAAGGGGCACCTGATATTTTTTTGCCATCTCCACAGACCGGGGTTGAAGTACTTTTGCCCCCAATCTGGCCATTTCCAGCATTTCATCATACGAAATTTTATTCAATCTCCGGGCCTTGCTGCAGATATTCGGATCCGTCGTATATACCCCGTCCACATCGGTAAAAATATCGCAGACATCTGCATGCAGCGCCGCTGACAGCGCGACGGCGCTGGTATCCGAACCGCCTCTGCCCAGGGTGGTAATATTATTATCCGGATCAACCCCCTGAAAACCGGCAATGATTACAATGGACCCTTTTTTGAGTTCATTCTTTATGGCCTTTGTATCGATATTCACAATCCTGGCTTTATTGTAAGCCTGATCCGTCAGGATCTTGACCTGGAATCCCAGAAGGGACCGGGCCGGGTGACCCATCTTGTTGAGCATCATGGCCAGAAGCGACACCGTCACCTGCTCTCCTGTGGAGATAAGGGCGTCATACTCCCGTTCATCCGGATGATCGGCGATTTGATGCGCCAGGTTGATCAGCCGGTCCGTCTCACCCGCCATGGCTGATAAAACGACAACGACCTGGTTGCCCGCCTCCTTCGCTTTGATCACCTTCCTGGCGACATTCTCGATCTTGGTCAGGTTGGCCACCGAGGTGCCGCCGTATTTCTGTACGACCAGAGCCATCTTAAAAACCTCCATCTTTTAATGCACTTGTGATTGGCATGACTTGCACCCGGTCACCGGAAATTTCAATCCGTCTTCGATTCTGATCCAGGTAAGTCATTGTTATAAAAATAGTTTTATCCGGAAGAACGTCCCGTATCTTTTCCGCCCATTCGATAACGACGACACTCTTTGAGAAAAAAAATTCTTCATAGCCGAGATCCGGCAAATCAGCCGAACCGGCAAGCCGGTATACGTCCAGGTGAACCAGGTTCAGCCGGCCCGGGTACTCATTGATCAGCGTAAACGTCGGACTGGTGATCTGATAACCATCCCCAATGCCCAGACCGCGGGCGATCCCCTGGGTCAGGCTGGTCTTTCCGGCGCCCAGCTCACCGATAAGGGCTACAATGGCCCCTTCCTTGAGCGCTTCGCCAATCATCCCGCCCATGCGAAACGTCTCCGCCGGATCGCCGGAAATCACTGTCAGACGGATGTCCGTATCAACCATAGACGTCTCTGTCTTGCGACCTTTTGGAGATCTTTGAAAAATGGCTTCGCCGCACTTCAAAATCTTCTTCGCTATAAATATTGACGCCTTCGTAAAAAGTCCATTTTCCCCTCCCCTGGCGGGAGAACGAAAGGCCATTTTCCCCTTCCCTGGCGGGAGGGAACGAAGGGGAGGGGGAAAAGATATGATTGAATCCATTCACTTACCACCCCCACCCGAACCCTTCCCCGTCGAGGGGGAGGGAATTCTTGACTTTTTACGAAGTCGTCCTGTTTGACACGTTCATGTCTCCAGAATGACGACTGCAACGGCGCATTCCGACGTATGTGTCAGGCTCAGATGAACCTTCCGGATACCCCGTTCGCTGATCAGGCGTTGCGCCTGGCCGGCCAGAATCAAATCCGGCTTGCCTTGCTGATCGTTGATCACTTGAACATCTTTTAATTCTACGCCCATGCCGAGACCGATGCCAAGGGACTTAAGGAACGATTCCTTGGCCGCGAAACGGGCGGCGAAATGGATCCCGGGAACGGCTTTCCTGCGACAATAGTCAATTTCGTGTTGAGAAAAATAACGCTCCGTAAACCGGTCGCCCCACTTCGCGAGGAGTTTCTTCATACGGCTCACATCCACCAGGTCAATGCCGGTTCCGGTAATCATGGTCAGGCCCTGATAATGGCGTCTGCGATCGCCACAGCCCGCTTAACGGCCTCCACATCATGGACCCTGACCAGATGACTGCCGTTCATGATGGCCGCCGTTACGGCGGCGACCGTCCCTTCCAGGCGATCCTGCGGTCCTTGATCGCCATTTTGCGCGATAAATGATTTTCGCGAAGGTCCGGTCAGGATCGGCCTGCCCAGAACCGTAAACTCGGCGAGGTATCGGAGCAGTTTCAGATTATCGCTTCTGGATTTGCCGAACCCCAGACCCGGATCAATGATGATCCGATCGGCCGATATCCCCGCCGTTTGCGCCGCATTCAGCCGTTCGCGAAAAAAATCGATAATTTCTCCCGTCAACGACGCATAGTGAAGATCGCCCTGCTGCATGGTCTGTGGCTCGCCCCGCATATGCATGAAAACAACGGCCGCTCCGGACGACGCGATCACCTCGGGCATTTGCACATCAAAGCGCATGGCGCTGATATCGTTGATGATCTCTGCACCGGCGGCTAACGCCTCCCGTGCAACCGCCGCCTTGGTCGTGTCCACGGAAATCGGAATGTCGATTTTCCCGGAGAGCCCCTGAATCACGGGAATCACCCTGCGAAGTTCTTCCTCCGGGGTAACCGTTTCCGCGCCCGGCCGGGAAGATTCCCCGCCGATATCCAGAATGTCCGCCCCTGCCTCAGTCAGCTTGAGACCGGCTGCAATGGCATTTTCATGGGAACCATACCGTCCGCCGTCGGAAAAGGAATCCGGCGTCACGTTCAGAATCGCCATGATCCGGGTGCGATCGCCCAGAACCATTTCCCGGCGGCTGGTCTTGAGCGTCCACTGATCCGCCGAAATGTTTTCAAGCAATTGCCTGAGTTTTTCAGCCAGCTGATTCAGGCCGAAGGGCTGGGAAGAAACTTTTTCGATAAAGCGGTCGATCTGCTTGCGCGTCGCCATGAGCAACACATCCGTGGCCTCGATACTGCAGGCGACGGATCCCCGCGCCACAGCGGCATCGGCGCCGATGGCGAGCATTTCCTGCTTGATGATATTGGCCACCTTGCAGGGGAGACGCTGGATCAGGATATTCAGATGCGCCATCTTGGGGAGCATGGCCTCGATCCCGTAAGGATCCACATCGATATCCTTCAGGATCCGGATCGCCTGCCGCTCACCGGTCCAGGGCAGACACCTGAGTTTTATACTCCCCGTGTGTTTGACATCCATTGCATTGATAACCTTTGACAAAGAGCCACACCCCTTATGATCCCTGTGCCGGAACCACACCCGCGTCAGGGGGCGTTTTTTCCTTCTCGCCATCGTCAGGGCGGATGCCGATGATGGCGTCCAGTTCCGCCGCATTGAGCACCTCTTTCTCGATAAGCTCTGCGGCAATGTTATTTAACGCTTCCATATGATAAATGAGCAGTTGCTTGGCCCTTTCATAACTTTCCGATACAATCTTGGTAATCTCCTGGTCAATGCGCTGAGCGGTCTCCTCACTGTAATCCTTATGCGTCGCAAATTCCCGTCCCAGGAAAATCTGTTCATCTTTCTTGCCATAGGTGAGCGGCCCCATCACATCACTCATCCCCCATTCACAGACCATTTTCCGGGCAAGATTGGTCGCCCGTTCAATGTCATTGCCGGCGCCTGTGGTAAAATCCTTCAGAACCAGTTCTTCCGCAGCCCGCCCGCCCAGCAGAATCACGATATTGTTCAGCAGGTATTTCTTCGGGTAGGTATGTTTCTCATCAATCGGAAGCTGCTGCGTCAATCCAAGCGCCCTTCCTCGGGGAATAATCGTCACCTTGTGAATGGGATCGGTCCCGGGCAGCAACATGGCGACGAGGGCATGTCCGGACTCATGATAGGCCGTATTCCGCTTCTCTTCATCGCTGATGACCATGCTCTTTCTTTCCACACCCATGAGAACCTTGTCCTTGGCGAACTCAAAATCACTCATGAAAACCTTGTCTTTGCCCATGCGGGCGGCGTAAAGCACGGCTTCATTGACCAGATTTTCGATATCCGCCCCGGAGAATCCCGGTGTGCCCCGTGCAATCACGGCAGCCTTCACATCATCGGCCAGTATTGTTTTCTTCGCATGAACATCGAAGATTTTCTCCCTGCCCTTGACATCGGGCAGTGGAACCATGACCTGTCGGTCAAATCGCCCCGGCCTGAGCAGGGCCGGATCAAGAACATCGGGACGGTTCGTTGCCGATACCAGAATGACACCCTCATTGGATTCAAAACCATCCATTTCCACCAGCAGTTGATTCAGGGTCTGTTCCCGTTCGTCATGGCCGCCGCCCAGACCGGCGCCCCGGTGCCGGCCGACGGCATCGATTTCATCAATGAAAATGATGCAGGGGGCGCTTTTCTTTCCCTGATTGAACAGGTCCCGCACGCGGGAAGCGCCGACGCCGACAAACATCTCCACAAAATCAGAACCGCTGATGCTCAGAAAGGGAACATCCGCTTCTCCGGCAATGGCCCTGGCCAGCAGCGTTTTTCCGGTTCCGGGTGGACCGATCAGCAGCAAACCCTTCGGAATGCGGCCGCCCAGCCGGGTGAATTTTTTGGGATCTCTCAGAAACTCGATCACTTCTTCCAGTTCGGCCTTGGCTTCATCCACGCCGGCCACATCGGCAAATGTCACCTTTTTGGACTTATCCGTAACGAGCCGTGCGCGGCTTTTTCCGAAGGCCATCGCCTTGCCGCCGCCGGCCTGCATCTGGCGCATGAAAAATATCCATACCCCGATCAGGAGCAGCATGGGAAACCATGATATCAGGACATTCATATACCAGGGCGAGTCTTCGGCAGGCTTGGCGGTGATCCGCACATTTTTTTCCCTGAGCAGGGGAACCAGTTGCGTATCTTTGGGCATATAGGTTTTAAAGATTTTACCATCCGCCAGTTTACCGGTAAGATTCTCTCCCTGAATGGTCACTTCCGTCACCTGCCCCTTTTCAACATGGCCGATAAATTCGCTGAAGACGAGACTCCCCGCCGTGCTTTTCGGCTGATTGAAAAGATGATACAGGAGAACAAATACGAGGCTGATCACCAGCCACAAGGCAATATTTTTCTGTAATGGGTTCAACGGGTTTTTCTCCTTTAACTCTAACGAGCTTGGCATTAATCGTTATTTCTACAATAACTCACACATTATTTCAAATTATTTCTGTCATTTCTATTCTCAGAACTTTTGTTGTCTTATCGGTAATCTTCACACGCTCACTGAGCACCTGTCCTGCGACCCAGATCACAGACCGGATGTCTACCAAAAGGGGAATCTGTCCCCTGAGCCGGACGGGGATTTTCCGGTCGATAAAATAATCCTTCAATTTTTTCATGCCGGACATGCCCAGCGGCTGAATGCGGTCTCCCGGTTGCGGTGTGCGGACTATTAACGGCGGCATAATACAGGCGTGATCCATGTAAACGGTCCGGCTGTCGCCGAAACAGACCGCCGGCCTTTCCACGAAATCAAAGGACAGGGCCAATTTCTGAGTTTCCATCAGAACCCGTCCGGGAATATGGATATCAAAAACCCTCATGCCGGTCTCGGGATGGACGGCGGATGCCTCTTGATGATCTCGAACCGCCGGTTTCGGACCACGCGGCGGTTTTTTTCGCCGGCCGAACACCAGAAAGTCATATTCACGCCGGACCTCTATACCAAAGGGAAGATGCAGGAACACGCCGGAGCGCGCGTGCCGCATCAGTGCCTTGACATCACGGACATGCACATATCCGATGCCCTGTTTTTTTTGCGCATGCTTCAGCAGCAGATGCTTGATCAGCCTGTTCTGCAGGGCGTCATGCAGGTCAAGGCAAACGGGAATATTCATGCTCATCTCCTGTTGCGCTGCGTCGGCTTGAACGATCCGCTGATCTGCAGCCAGTTCTTCAACCACTTGTTTCAGATAATCGTCTTCCCGGCTGAGAATTTCGGCTGTACGGCAGAGATTTTCTTCCAGACGGGGATTGTACCGGACCTTCAAATCCGGAATGAGTTGATGTCTGATTCTGTTTCTGCAACAATTTTCATCAGCATTCGAGAAATCGACCAGATACGGCAAATCGTTCCTTGCGAGATATTCGTCGATCTCTGCCCGGGTAACGCTGAGCAGCGGCCGGATGTAGCGATCCTCCCGCACGGGCTGCATCCCCCTTAAACCCTCCATGCCGCTGCCGCGCAGCAGATTCATGAGAACGGTTTCCACCTGGTCGCAGGCGTGATGACCCAGGGCAATTCTCCGGGCGTGACAGTGATGCCGGATTTCTTCAAGGAATCGATACCTTTCCTCCCGGGCGGTTTCTTCGATGGATCTTTTTCGCGCCCTGCAAAGCGAGGCAACGTCTATCTTTCTTGATTCGCAGATCAGTCCCAGCCGCTCGCTGAGCCGGTGCACCAAGGCTTCTTCTTCGTCCGCCGGACCCGGGCGCAGTCCATGGTTCAAATGCGCGACCGTCAGCCTGAGTTTGTACTCCGCGGACAGATGCTTAAGGACGCCGAGCAGGGCGACAGAGTCCGGTCCTCCGGAGACCGCCACAACCACGCTGTCGCCGATATTCAGCATCCGGTGTTGATCAATCGCCTGTCTGGTTTTCTTCAGCAGTTCAGTGGACATGGTTTTTCAACAGAAGATACGGGTTATTTCCGGCAGATGCTCACAGCTGTAATCCGGCTTCAGGTTCAACAGCGTTTCCCTGCCGGTCAGTCCGTTCAGCAAAGCACAGCTCAGGAGTCCGGCGTGCTTTGCCAGGAGGATGTCATTGACTCCATCCCCGACGATCACGGTCCGATCCGGACGGGCGCCAAAACGCGTCAGGAGCAAACCGGCGAGGCGAGCGTCGGGCTTGATATAGGGGGTGCTGTCCGCACCCAGAATATCATCAAAACAATGCGTCAACCGCAATGCATCGATCATGGCCGCGGCAAAACGGTGACGTTTGTTCGTCAGAACGACCTTCTTTTTATCATGAAAATGCCGGAGGACCTCGATAACGCCTGGATAAAGGGTCGTGGTATCGAGCATGTGTTCCTCATAGTGGTGCGAAAAGAGAACCAGCGCTTCCTCGAAGCGGACCTGCGAAGCCGGACCGAGCGACCGTTCGATCAGCTTTTTGACGCCGTCTCCAACGAATTCAAGAATCATCGCCTCCTCAATAGCCGGCAGTCCCAGTGTTGCCAGCGTATCATTCACGGAAGCGGCGATATCCTGCCCGGACGTTACGAGCGTTCCGTCCAGATCAAAGATCATCAGATCAACGGACTTCATTTTAATCAATCCTTATCTTCAAACTTTCGGGACTGATGGACTCGTAAAAAGTCAGAAAACAGTCCAGGTTTGACGGCTTTGTAAGAAGCTCCGCAGGCAAGGCGCGCAAATCCTGAGGAGAGAGGCGTACTTGGGCGTACGCCGCAACGACGAAGGATGCAGCGCAACGATGCATCCGGACTTCTGACAAAGTCGTCAGGACTATATTCGAATCTTCCGGAATTTACAACATCAGAGCTGTAAATATTCCGGCATGGAGACCTTTGAAAAATGGTTCGCAAGCGGCGAATCAAAGGTTTTCAGCCTTTCCAGAAATTACTTTAACGGTTTGTAATATATCATGATTATATCTCGTTGTTTTCTTAGCGGAAAAGATTTTTGAGCGGCGGCGAAGCCATTTTTAAAAGGTTATACAAAGATATCATATTGACGACCTTTTTTGTTCGTGCTAAAAGAGTCGCACCGCTTGGATCCGAAATCCACGGACTGAGACGGGATGGTCCTTGTAGCTGTCATTTATATGAATGATATAAAGGCCTTCCGGATTGCGTCCGGGGGGCTTTTTTGTAGGAGCAACAATCCAGCATGAGGACTCACCATCAAGACGCGGGAGATGCCATTGCCATTCTCGGGCTGGGCAAAGTGGGCACGGCGGTCGGGCACCTGCTGAAAACAGCCGGGTACCGGATCATTGCCGTGGCCGACCAGTCTCCCGCCGCCCTGAATAAGGGGATTCCCTTCACCGGCGGCCAGGCCTGCAAAAGCCTTTCTGAGGCAGCCGCAACAGCGACCTGCATCGTTATCACCACAACCGATGACGCGATCGCCTCTGTTTGCCATGAGATTGTAAGGGATGGCGCCGTCCATAAGGGGGACAAGGTCATTCACATGAGCGGCGCCGGGGGGCTTGATCTGCTGGCACCGGCACGTCTGGCAGGCGCCCACGTGGCCAGCATTCACCCCATTCAGTCCTTTGCCGATGTGGAAGGGGCCATCATCAATATCCCCGGCAGCACCTTCGGTATCACGGCCGATGATGAACTGCGGGAATGGGCTGTATCTGTCGTCAACGCATTGAAAGGCGTTCCTTTCTTTGTTCCGGAAAAGGATAAAGCCCTGTATCATGCCGCTGCCTGCATGGCCTCCAATTATTTGACCACACTGATGTACATGGTAGAGACGACCTATCAGGCCCTCGGGCTCAGCCGTAAAGAGGCGATCCGGGCCTTCTGGCCCCTTGTCAAGGGCACGCTCCTGAATATTGAAACCAGGGGCGCCATTGAGGCACTGACCGGCCCTATTGCTCGCGGCGATGCGGGCACGGTTGAAAAACATCTCCAGGCCCTCCGGGAAACGCTGCCCGGTCTTTTGAATATCTATTGCGAGTTGGGCCTGATGGCCGTCGATATGGCCCTGCAGAAGGCGTCCCTTGCCCCTGACCGGGCTCAAACAATCAAAGCATTGCTCAAAGGAGGTATAACAGATGAGTACCCAGGGAAAACTGAATAGAATTACGACCGCCGTCATCAAAGACATGAAGAAAAAAAATCAAAAAGTCACCATGCTGACCGCCTATGACTACGGAACGGCCGTCGTTGTGGATGAAGCGGGGATCGACATCATTCTGGTCGGGGACTCGCTGGGCATGGTCGTTCTGGGTTATGAAAGCACGCTGCCCGTTACGATGGAAGATATGATTCATCACACCAAGGCCGTCTGCAGGGGGACAACACGGGCGATGGTGATAGGCGACATGCCCTTCATGTCTTATCAGGTATCTGTTGCAGAAGCCGTCAGGAATGCAGGACGTTTTCTGCAGGAGGCCGGCGCCCATGGCGTGAAGCTGGAAGGCGGCCGCGAAGTTGCCGAGGTCACAAGGCGGATTGCCTCCGCCGGCATTCCCGTCATGGCCCATCTGGGATTGACCCCCCAGTCCGTCCATCAGTTGGGTGGGTACAAGGTTCAGGGGAAAGACGACGCGGCCGCGAAAAGGATGATTGAAGACGCCAGGATTCTTGAAGAAGCGGGGGCTTTCGCTGTGGTCCTGGAATGCGTGCCGGTGCAACTCGCCCGGGAGATTACGGAATCCCTGACGATTTCCACGATCGGCATCGGGGCCGGCGTCCACTGCGACGGTCAGGTCTTGGTGATCAATGACATGCTGGGAATCTTCGAGCGGTTCACGCCAAAATTCGTGAAGAAATATGCCAATTTGAACTTGCAGATGAAAGAGGCCGTCCGTCAGTATTGCGACGAGGTGCGGACCGGCGCTTTTCCGGACGACGCCCATTCATTCCTGAAGGCTACGTAAAAACACCGGATGCTGCGTTGCGCTGCATCCTTCGTCGTTGCGGCGTACGTAAATGTACGCCTCATTCCTCAGGATTTGCGCGCCTTGCCTGCGGAGCTTTTACGTAGCCTTCATATCGAGCGTTTATCTACTGCCTGGAATAAACGATCTTTGCTTTTTCCCGCAGGTTTTTTATTAAACGGTCAAAGGCCTCCTGTTGTTTCTGTTGGGTGAGAAAGGCGATGATCTTTTCTTTCATGTCATTGTTCAGATCCATGGTTTTCGAACTGTTTTTCTCCAGAACCTGGATGATATGGTAACCGAATTCCGTTTCCACCACCGGTCCGATCTCGTCCTTTTTCTGTGAAAAAGCGGCGTCCTCAAAAGGCTTCACCATCTGTCCCCGCGGAAAGGTTCCCAGATCGCCGCCCGCCTGCTTGCTCGGACAATCTGAGGACTTAAGCGCGGTTTCCGCAAAATTCGCGCCGCCCAGAAGCTGTTTCCGGAGTTCTTCTGCCTTCATCTTTTTTTCCGCCTTTGTCTTTTCATCATCGCCTGCCGCCCTGGCGACCAGAATATGACGGACGTGCACCGATTCCGGCATTTTGAATTTATCCTTGTTCTTCTGGTAGAATGTGTTGATCTCCTTATTCGTCGGCTGTGTTTTCCCACCCGTGGAAGCGAGGACCAGCTTATTGATTTTGATCCCAAAGCGGATCTCTTCATTCATCTGCTCCTTCGTCACCTGATTTCTTTTCATGAGTTCATCAATGGTAACACCCGGCGGCAATGTGCTTTTCAACTGGTCGACGGCTTCCCCGACATCTTTGTCAGTCGCTGCGATCTTTTGACGATTGACCTCATCCATCAAGAGATTCCGGATAACAAAATCATCTACCAGCCGTTTCTTAATACTTTCTTTTGCCTGTTGCAGACGATCCTGCGGAATCTGATCCTTCATGGCAAGCAGGCGTTTATTCAACTCGGCGTTGAGTTGTTCCTCCGTCATCTTGTGTCCATTCACATCGACCACGAGATTGGCCGGAATGGCTGCGTCCGGCGGTGCCGGAGACGGCGTCAGGGGCTGTTGCGCCGGCACAGGCTGGGTTGCGGCGACTTGGGCTTCCGATTTCGGAGCGGCGGGTTTTTCCCCTCCGGGATTACAGGCGGTCAGGGACAGCAGCAACAGACAAATCGTTATGAAAATCAAACCTCTTTGATTGGGCATGGTTAAATCCTCCGGTTATGAACAGCATGGGCCGTGAGTTATACGAAAGCGCCGGTTACGTCAAGGATATATTCTGGTTATTGCATCATTTTAAAAACATTCAGGACCTGAATCTGCTCGTCAAGATTTGACCTTGTTTTTTCGTTCATGGCGACGGGACAATGAATGTTCATCATGTCAAACATATTTTTCAGCACGGAAAACATATCTCTCTGCGGAAAGCCGTTTTCTGTCAGATAATGAATCAGTTTCATGGTTTTGAAGCCGTCGAACCAGACGTGGAATTGCCTGACCAGGGCATCGGATTCGCGGTGATTTCTCTGGATCCGCGGCCAGACCTCCTGGAAACGATTCAATTCCAGAAACGACCTGAGCAGCGGATGAATGCGCGCGGCCACAGTTAGAATGGCCTGTGCTTCCCGCAGGGGGCCGACTGCCATTGTCTCCAGCCAATGTTTGAGAATCCGGAAAACCTCCGGGTCATACAAAAGGTATTCATTCTGTCTCCCATCGAGGAAGCGGATCATCCGTCGGCCTGTTCCAAAAGGGACGCGACGGGAGGGTCGGCCGGAGGGATAAACGGTTGTCGTGTGAATCCGGGCAACAGGACCCCATTTGGCCAGCTTATCCAGAAAGTAAAAATCCTCGGCCGCGTCCCGCCGGTTCATCCCGCGCACCGCCACATAGCTTTCGGGCGTGCATATCATGGTGGAGCCGATGGTATGAAAGGCATACGGCGATCCCGCAAATCCCAACCCCAGGACATAATATCTCAGAAAAATCTCATAACAGCAGATGGCGGCCTGCAAGGCGGAATCCTGATCCGGACGATGTGAATATCTGACGACGGCTGCACTGACTTTTTCGGTCTCGAAAAAATGCCGCACCGCCGAAAGGTAACAGGGTTCAACCCAGGTGTCGGCATCCAGATTAAAAAGAAGTTTCCTGGCCGAACTCCGATAATCAAACAGACCCAGGGCCATGTCCAGACCGAGTTTCCTGGCCATGCCCACACCACCGCCCTTCTCGGGCATTTCCATGCCCCGGGAGGATGCATCCACATAGGCCAGTCTGAGACCGGATGATATGATTTGACGGTTTTGCTGTCCGGTCTTATCGAAAGATGAGCTGAAGGCGTTCATATCCCCATAAATCAACGCACGCAGAAGCATCATGGTTTGCCGATTGTTTTCAATATCCTCCGGGTCCGCAATCCCTTCGTCCCGGTTGTTAATCACGCAGATGACGAGCGTCCGGCCCAGATCCGACGGCTGGTTCGCAGACAGCCTGTTGAGCGTCTCAAAAAGGGCTTTTTTTTCAGCGAGGGCCGGGATAACCACCACCTGATCGATGCCGTCGCATGCTCCGACGGCAAACACCCGTCTGTCCTCCCGGGCCTGTTGCGCAAGATAATGCTGAATGGGTTTCGGAATGGTCATCATGAATCCGTTTTCAGGACCTTATCGTCTATGATTTTCCTGAGGGAAATATGATCAGCGCCGTCGAGCCAGTGAATGATCGTTCCGTTCCGTTCCATGCGCCGGAACCAGGTTTCCTGGCGCTTGGCAAACTGATGAATTTTCGTATTCAGCGTCCGAAACATGGTTTGATAATCCAGGTTCCCCTGGAGGTGAAGCCCGATGTAACGATATTCCAGTCCGAAATAGTGGAGCCTCTCCCAGCTGATGCCTTTCTCGCGAAGCGCGCGGACCTCCTCGATCATCCCCGCCGCCAGCCTTTGCCTGAGCCGCCCGGTGATCCGATCACGCAGAAGGCTTCGTTCCCAGCGAACCCCCACGATCAATGCTTCGATCCGCGGCACAGCCGGCAGAAGATGATGACAGGAATATTCGGCGATTTCAATCGCCCGGATCAGCCTTGACCGGTCCAAAAGATCCGATCTGTTATGCGCCCCAGGACGGATCGCCAGGAAACGCCGCACGAGGCTCTCCATCGGCTCTGTGGCCAGCTCATTTCTGAGCGACGGGTTTTCCGAAACCGCGCACATCCGGTACCCCTGCAGGACAGACTCCAGATAGAGACCGGTTCCCCCAACCAGAATCGGTAGAACGCCTCGCGACGATATTTCAGCGAAACAGTGAAAAAAACGCTGCTGATAGTCAAAGACACTAAAATCGACATCCGGATCGACCATATCGATCAGATGATAGGGAATGGCGACGCCATCGACGCAGTAATCGGAAAGGTCCTTTCCCGTCCCGAGGTCCATGCCCCGGTAGACCTGTCGGGAATCGGCGGAAATAATCTCGGACCCCAGCTCTTTCGCCAGCTGCGCCGCCAGTCTTGTCTTTCCCGAGGCGGTGGGGCCCAGAATAACGATCAAATTAACTTTCATCATGACAAATTGTCTTGAGTTTGCGTCTCAATCCGGATAAAAAAAGCGCTATGCGAAACAGAGGTCTTGATCTTGGCACGGGACCGATCCTCCCCTTGCTTATGAAGATGAGCTGGCCATCCATCATGGCGATGCTGGCCGTGGCGACGGCTAACCTGATCGATGCCTTCTGGCTGGCCAGGCTGAGCACACAGGCCCTGGCCGCACTGACCGCCTGTTTCCCGATCCAGATGATTTTCGCCGCCATCGGCATCGGCACCGGCATCGGCGCCGGTTCATACGCAGCGCGAATGTTCGGCGCGAACCAACCCCTCAAGGCCCGGCAGACAGCCGGTCAGGTCATATTTCTTTCCGCAGGGCTCGGCATCCTCACCATCATCCCCGTGATCCTCTTCCCGGACGCCATTCTGAAACTGTTCGGCGCCCATGACGATATCTTACCCCTGTCCCGCCAATACCTGTTAACGATTGTATGGGGAACGCCCTTCTTATACTTGCTGATCATGGTCAGCAATCTCCTGCGAGCGGAGGGGCGCCCCAATCTCTCCATGTCGGTGATTATGATTTTTTCCGTCGTTCTGATCATTCTGGAGCCCTTCCTGATCTTCGGCTGGGATCCCTTTCCGAAACTGGGCATCACGGGGGCGGCGCTCGCAGCAGCCATCTCATATGTTGCAGGGAGCGCCTTGTCCATTATCTTTTTACGGTTGAAGACATCCAGGTATGAAATGAACTGGCGCGACCTCCTTCCACGCCTTTCCATTTGCCGTTCCATTTATCAGACCGGATTTCCCTCCGTGGTCATGAATCTGGTCGTCAGTCTGGTAATGATCTCTTACAATCACATTCTGGCCGGCTTTGGCCCGCTTGCCCTGGCCACTCTCGGCATCTGTTTCCGTCTGAACGGACTGATTACGATGGTCCTTTTTGGCATCGGACACGGGGTGCTGCCGCTGGTCGCCTTCAATGAAGGCGCAGGACATTATCAGCGGCTTGTGCAGATCGTGAGGGTCGCGGTTGGCTGTTCCGTCCTTTTTTCCGGGGCCAGTTCGCTGCTGCTTATCCTCTTTGCCAGGCCGATTCTTATGATATTTACGGGGGATACAGAACTCGTGGCCGCGACCGCACCGGCATTGCGGCTTTTTATCCTGGCGCTGGTCCTGCTCGGTCCGACGATTGTCTGGATCAATATGTTTATCGGACTTGGCAGGGGAACAACGGCCATGCTGCTCATGCTGTTCCGGGACGGTTTTTTACTGATCCCGCTGCTCTTCATCCTGCCGCACTGGCTGGGCATCAATGGCGTATGGATGGCCCAGCCGATTTCCACCGTGCTGGCCTTCTTCCTGATCCTGCTTTTATCCGCCAGACAGATCGAAAGTTTTTCGAAGAAAACCCCATAAAAAAACGCCCCGGACAATCGTTGTTGCCGGGGCGCTGACCATGTTGAGATTAATTATGCAGGCTGAACATTCGCCGCAGCCGGACCTTTTTTGCCTTGTTCGACATCAAAGCGTATCCGCTGACCTTCGTAAAGCGTCTTGAATCCGGAGCCCTGAATGGCGCTGTAATGGACAAACACGTCCCCGCCCTCGTCACTTTCGATAAAGCCGAACCCTTTCTTTTCATTGAACCATTTTACTTTACCTTCTGCCAAAGCTTTCTCCCCTCCTTTCTCGATTTTTTCACCATTGAGCATCAAAAACAGCACAAATAAAAAAACCACCCCTTCTCTGCACAATGAGTCGGCTGTGGTTTATCTTTTCACTGCAGTTTACTGACACCCTGATGGTCCCCTGTCCTTCAGGTCCTCAATCTTCGCGCTGATGGATCACCATGGAATCATCAGAAATACATCGACCTTCCGGATGGCAGTCCCGTATCATCCATTTTTTTTAAAATCAAGCATTTTTTGCATTTTTTCGTCAGAATATTCCTGTTAAAATCAGCAAATCTTTAATTCGCCGCTTGCGAACCATTTTTCATCGGTTATGCAAAGCTCTCTAATTTTGAAATTTTTGTGATCAAATGACAGGCAACCTGCCGGTTATGGCTCTGCTTTTCAAGGCCCGGATCAACCCTGTCACAGGGATCGAACCGGTAAGGACATCTGGGATGAAAGGCGCATCCGGAAGGAGGATCCAGCGGACTGGGAATATCCCCGGTCAGAATGATCCGGTCTGCAGCCCTCCGCGGACCGGCGGGCACGGCCGACAGGAGTGCCTGCGTGTAGGGGTGAAGCGGATGCTCGAACAGATCGTCGTTTTCGGCCAGTTCGACGATTTTGCCCAGGTACATCACCGCCACCCGGTCGCTCACATGATGGACCACGCTGAGGTCATGGGTGATGAACAGATAAGTCAGGCCGAACTGCGCCTGCAGATCTTTGAGCAGATTCAATATCTGGGCCTGGATAGAGACATCGAGGGCCGATACCGGTTCGTCCGCCACAATCAGCTTTGGCCTCAGGGCAATGGCGCGGGCGATGCCGATCCGCTGTCGCTGCCCGCCACTGAACTCATGGGGATAGCGATGCATCTGTTCCTCGTTGAGGCCCACAGTCATCATGAGTTCGGCAACGATTTTCCTCCGCTTCACTTTCGAAAACGATTCATGAATCAGCAACGGTTCTTCGATAATATAACCGGCGGATCGGCGTGGATTGAGCGAGGCATAGGGGTCCTGAAAAATCAGTTGAACCTGCTTTCGATAATTTTTTAAGGACTTCCCCGAATAAGCCTGAACGTCTTCCCCTGCAAACAGAATGGTTCCCTCCGTGGGAGTATCCAGCCTGACCAGCAGACGTCCCAGTGTGGATTTACCGCAACCGCTTTCTCCGACCAGGGCAAGGGTTTCACCTTCATGGATAGACAGGGAAACACCGTCGACGGCCCTCACCACGCCGCGCCGGCGTGTCAGGATCCCGCCGCGGACGTGAAAATACTTTCTAACATCCCTCGTTTCCATCAAAACCGGAGCACTTTGCATCACCGCTGAAAAATGGTTCGCAAGCGGCGAATCAAAGGTTTTCCGCCTTTCCAGAGATGACGTTTTCGGCTTGTCATGCATCATGATTACTCTTGGTCGTCTTCTTAGCGGAAAAGATTTTTGAGCCGCGGCGAATCCATTTTTTAAAGCGGGGCTCTGCTGCAGAACGGGTGTTATTCATATTTCCAGCAGCGGACCCGGTGATTCGGAATCGGCTCCGTCAGTTCGGGATAACGCTGGCGGCAGACCGCCATGACATCACCGCAGCGTTCCTGGAAACTGCACCCCGCCGGAAGATTATAGAGCGGCGGGATGGATCCGGGAATGACGGCCAGGCGATTCCGGGTTTCCTTTTTCTTATCCATTTTCGGAATGGATGACATCAGACCGAGGGTGTAGGGATGCAGGGGGGTTTCAAAAAGCGATGAAACGGCGGCCTGCTCCACAATCCGGCCGGCATACATCACGGCGACCCACTGGGCGGCCTCGGCTATCACCCCCAGGTCATGCGTCACGAGGATGACCGAAGTCCCCTTCTCGGTCTTGAGATGGTTGATGAGGTCAATGATCTGTGCCTGGATGGTCACATCGAGCGCCGTTGTCGGCTCATCGGCCAGCATCAGGCGGGGATTGCAGGCCAGCGCCATGGCAATCATCACGCGCTGGCGCATGCCGCCGCTCATCTGGTGAGGGTAATCGTCGGCACGGACTTCGGGCGAGGGAATCCCCACAAGGCGGAGCATGTCGATGGCGCGCTGCAGCGCCTCCCGGCTGTTCAGATGCTGGTGCAGGCGGATCCCCTCGGCAATCTGCTCTCCTACTCTGAAAACGGGATTGAGCGAGGTCATGGGCTCCTGGAAAACCATGGAAATATCGCGGCCCCGGACCTGCCGCATTTCGTCCTGGGTGAGCTGAAGCAGGTCGCGGCCCTCAAAGAGGATTTGTCCGGATACGATCCGACCGGGCGGAATGGGAATCAGTCTCAGGATGCTCAGTGCGAGGACCGTTTTACCGCAGCCGGACTCCCCGACAATCCCCAGGGTATCGCCTGGATTGAGGGCGATATCGACGCCGTCGACCGCTTTGACAACTCCCTTCGCGGTTGAAAAATGCGTCTTGAGGTTTTTGATTTCAAGGAGCGGAGGCATCTCTTTTCCAGTCTCTCAAGCACTGAAGCATCAACCGGACGCCGATACCGGAAGCGCCCTTCGGCGTATAAGGCTTGTCCTTTGTCAACCAGGCGGGACCCGCTATATCGAGATGAACCCAGGGATAATCACCGACAAATTTGCTGAGGAAAGCCGCCGCCGTTATGGCGCCCCCCACCCTGCTCCCGGCATTCTTGAAATCGGCCACGTCGCTCTTGACTAGTTCGTGATAGTCTTCCCAGAGGGGAAGTTCCCAGACCCGCTCCCCGGTCTGATCCCCTGCCCTTCTGATTTTTTCCTTCAGTGGCCCATCGTTTCCCAGCATGCCGATCACATGATCGCCCAAGGCAATTTTACAGGCGCCGGTCAGCGTGGCCAGGTCAATCACCGCGGCCGGTTTGAAGCGCTGCGCGTAGGTCAGGGCGTCCGCCAGAATCAAACGTCCCTCTGCATCGGTGTTGACAACCTCAATCGTCTGTCCGGAAAGCGACCTGAGGATATCCCCGGGTTTATAGGCGCAGCCGCCGGGGAGATTCTCCGTGGCCGGAACCAGCCCTACGACATTCAGCGGGAGCTGCAGTTCGGCGGCAGCCATGATCGTCCCCATCACGGCAGCCCCGCCGGCCATATCCGATTTCATTTCTCCCATATTTTCCGAGGGCTTGATGGAGATGCCGCCGCTGTCGAAGGTGAGCCCTTTGCCGACGAGGATAATGGGAGGCTCTCCCCGCTTTGCCCCCGGGTATTCCAGAATAATGAATTTGGGCGGTTCATCGCTGCCCCGGGCAACGCCCAGCAGGGCATGCATCCCCAGCTTTTTCATTTGTGCTGCATCGAGGACTTTCAGGCTCACGCGCTTCCGTTTGGCAATCCTTCGGGCAGCCTGCACCATGTCTGAGGGCGTCATTTCATTGCCCGGCATCGAAACAAGATCCCGGGCAAAATGTACCGCCCGGGTAATGATTTCAGCCGTTTTGGCCGCAGCGCGAATCTCTCTCAACGCGCCGTCCCTGTCATCGACCACGGTGATCCGCTCTATCGTTTTTATCTTATCCCGCTCCAGGGTTTTATAGGGCGTAAACTGATAAAGGCCCAGGACGGCCCCTTCCAGTGCCGCTTCGGTCATCTGATTCATGGTTTGCCCGGGATCGTCCGCATCCATGAAAAAAGTAACTTCTTTCAGGCCCAGCTCCCGGATACGCCGGGCTGCTTTTGCATAAGCCCCCCGCAGTTTCTCGAGATCAAAATTTTTTTTCTGACCGAGTCCCGTCAAGATGATGCGTTTTGCGGGAATCGGGGATCTCGCATAGAGTACTGCAATCTCGTGGAGTTTGCCATGAAAGTCGCCGCTTTTGATGATTTCATCAATGAGTCCGCCGATGGGCCCTTCCAAAAACCGGGCGGCGCCTTCCGGAGCGTCGCTGTCCTCAAAGTGGGTTACCACAAGGGCCTCCGCAGGATAGTCTGACGGCCTGCCCTTTTTGACCTCGATTTTCATGCCTCACACCCCGGTAAATTCCTCATCGTATCCAGCAAAACAGGCGGCTACGTTGATGTTAATCGAAGAAACGATACAGAAAAATAGTATAAACGGCGGCAACGCCATCTTTCCAGTCTATCTTTTTCCCCTCATTATAGGTTCTGCCGCTATAGCTGATCGGGACTTCATAAATACGATACTTCCTCTTTGCCACTTTCATCGTAAATTCCGGTTCGAACCCGAAGCGATTCGATTTCAATGACAAGTCATGCAAGATTTCCTTGCGGAACACCTTATAGCAGGTCTCCATATCGGTCAGATTAAGATTACTCATGATATTGGATAATACCGTCAAAAGTTTATTGCCGAAATAATGCCAGAAGTAAAGGACGCGGTGCGGACCGCCAAGAAATCGCGAACCGTAAACGACATCGGCCCGGCCGTCCAGAATGGGTTCCAGAAGCCGCGGGTATTCCCGCGGGTCATATTCCAGATCGGCATCCTGGATGATGACCACATCCCCATGCACTTCAGCAAAACCCGTCCGTAACGCCGCTCCCTTGCCACGGTTCCGATCATGATAGCATACTTTAACATCATCATGACTGTCATCGATCTTTTCCAACAGATGAACGGTACCATCCGTGGAATAGTCATCTATGATGATGATTTCCTTTTCAAGCGGAACGGACTGGACGCGACGGATGATTTCTTCGATCGTCCTGACTTCATTGAAAACGGGAATAACGACGGATATCTTCATCAATCTTTCACCCAAAAAGAAAAAGGACTTTGCGCGACACCGCCAAGTCCTTGATTCTATTGGAGGCGGCAACCGGATTCGAACCGGTGAATAACGGTTTTGCAGACCGCTGCCTTAGCCACTTGGCTATGCCGCCATCGTTTTCTGGAGCGGGCGAACGGATTTGAACCGTCGACGTCCACCTTGGCAAGGTGGCACTCTACCACTGAGTTACGCCCGCCGACCATTTTTAACGAGCGGTACCTATAGCAAATAAAAAGTTTTGTCAATAAAAAACAGCGATCAAGCCCCCTCTCGGGCCATTTTTATTCACTCCGGGACGGGGGCTTTTCTGCGGCAGTCTTGACAGTCAGTTCACGGATGGCTCGCAGATAGGCGTTCATCCCATGGAAGAAGATATCATTATGGGTTGCGTTGGGAATCATGAGCAGTTTTTTATCCGTCGCCGGAGATGCATCATAGAGCGCCCGACCTTCCCCAAAGGAAATGATCTGGTCATATTCTGCATGGATGACCAGCAGCGGTTTGACCCATTGACGGATCTTGTCCAGGTTTCGCGGCCCCTGCTCTTCCGACAGGCCGTACTGCACCGGATCGACCCCCATGAGTCGCAACAAAGGGCTGATGCAGGCAAAACCACTTTCGATGATCAGGCCATCGATAAAACGCGGATAATGGCATGCCAGCTCAAGCGCCGGGGCGCTTCCGAGGGATCGGCCCATAACGAGCAAGGGCCCCGTGCATTTTTGATCTTTGCGCCAGTTCCGGATATAATCAAAGATGACATGGGCATCCCGCATCATGGCCGTAACCGTCGGCAGGCCGGTTGACTGTCCATATCCCCGGTAATCAACGGGCAGAAAATTAATCCCCATTTGTACGAAGAGCATGCCTATATCTTCATAATCCGCCACGATTTCACCATTTCCATGAAAGAAGAGGATGTTGGGGCTTTTGGTTGAGGCAAAGTAAAATCGGGCGCCGACAGCAACGTCCCGCTCCACCTGAATCAGGTGAGATTCGTTCCCCTGTCCCATGGCCGGCGTGCGCCATTCCGGGCGGGGATGAAACAGGAACATGGCAATTTCAGGAATATCAAAGGCGGAATAATCCATCTGGGAAAAATCCATTTTGCGTCGAGGCCTTTCAGTTTTTCTTTTTAAAGATTTCATTAAAAAACTTCACCAGATAATCCAGGCCGGAATACAAGGTTAAAAAGAGAGCGACGTACAGGATGGCGATCCCGACTAAATGGGAATCGGCGCCCAGAAAGGGATAATGGATCATGAGGGCCGTGACGGCAACGACCTGACAGAGTGTTTTTTGTTTTGCCAGCCGGCTGGATCCAATAATGACACCCTCCGACGATGCAATCGTCCGAATGCCGTCCACGGTAAAATCCCGGATAATGATGATGGCCACAATCCAGGCGGGAATCCGGCCGATGGGAATCATCAGAATCATCGCGGTATTGACGACAAGCTTGTCGGCAATGGGATCGAGGAATTTACCCATGGTCGTCACAATCTGGTATCTCCTGGCGATGTAACCATCCAGCAGGTCCGTCAGGGAGGCAACGACAAAGATGCCGGCAATGACAAGGCTTCCTGTTGAATCGGGAGACAGCAGCAGAAAAAAAGAACGGGGATGATGCCGATCCTGAGCATTGTGATGGCATTGGGCAGGTTAAATACTCTTTTTTTTTCCTGCGTAATCGGCAAGCGGTCAAAAGCTCTTTTCAGATAATCGATCATGGTGTCCTGGTGCTATTCATGATTTTTTCGGCACCTTCTTCCAGTCATTCAGAAAAGCCTCGATCCCGTTATCGGTCAGGGGGTGTTTTGCCAACTGGGCAATCACCTTGAAGGGGATGGTCGCAATGTCAGCGCCCATCAGGGCCGCTTCCAGGACATGCCGCGGATGTCTCACGCTGGCAACAATCACTTCCGTCTCGAAACCATAGTTATGATAAATCGTCAAAATCTGATCTACAATTTCCATGCCGTCATGCGCGACATCATCGAGTCTGCCGACAAAGGGGCTGACATAGGCCGCACCCGCCTTGGCCGCCATCAATGCCTGCACGGGTGAAAAAATCAGGGTCTGGTTGACACGAATACCCTCGCTCGCGAAAATGCGGGTTGCCTTCAGGCCTTCTGTCGTCATGGGAACTTTGATGACCACCTGCGAACCCAGTTTCGCCAGTTTCTTGCCTTCCCTGAGCATCCCGTTCGCATCCAGACTGACCACTTCCAGGCTTACGGGACCATCCACAACAGCAAGAATTTCCTGAATAACCCGATTAAAATCCTTTTTTTCCCTGGCGACCAGCGATGGATTCGTTGTCACACCGTCGACCATACCGAGTGCAAGGCCCTCTTCGATTTCCTGAATATTTGCCGTATCGATGAAAAATTTCATAGAACCTCCTGATTATGAATCCATGATCATCCGTTCAGACGGAAACGATTAAAACCTGCTTTTACGACCCCTTCTTCTGTATAAAAATTCTATAGCATTTCTCGCTGCAGAAATGTTCGGTTTTCCCATTGATCGATGCCTGATAGGCCTGGCTTAGCGGCAGATAGATATGGCAGCAGGGATCTTCGACCAGATCTTCCGTTATGGCCGGCGCCTGTCGATTCGGTATGGGTTCAGACGTTTTCACAGACGACAAAAAAAGCCATCTGGCGATTCTGTAAAGAAGATAAAAAATGATAATCGCAACAAGCAGCCTGAGAATAGTCATACCCGTCACTTCATTAATTCGACTTTCCGGTCATCCTCAAGGCGGTCCAGAAGTCCACGGATGGACACGCCAAAGGCCGGGTGAATCACATAAGGGGCAATTTCATAAAACGGAATCAGCACAAATCGCCGTTTATGAAACTCCGGATGAGGGATAATCATATCCGGCGACTGGATGACCTGCTGTCCGTAAAGCAATATGTCCAGGTCAATGATCCGTGGACCCTGCCGCGCTTCCCTCTGCCTGCCCATTAACCGCTCGATCGTCAGCAATGCCTCCAAAAGCTCGCCTGCCTGCAGCACGGTGCTGATTTCAACCACCGCGTTTACAAACCAGTCCTGCTCCTGGATCCCTACCGGTTCCGTCCGGTAAAGCGAAGACCGCCGCAAAACACGGATACCGTCTGCGGCGCGCATCCGTTGAACGGCTTCCAGGCACTGCTCCACCGGCCGCTCCAGGTTCGCCCCGACGCCGATAAAGCAGATGATCCCTCCGGCCCCTTCGATCATTTAGAACCTTGCATACCTGGTGAAAAATGGTCACGCCTTGACGAACTCGAAAAATGTCGAAAAATTAGCCAAAAACGACGGCTTTGTAAAAAGCTCCGCAGGCAAGGCGCGCAAATCCTGAGGAATGAGGCGTACTTTTACTTACGCCGCAATGACGAAGGATGCAGCGCAACGCAGCATCCGGACTTTTTACGAAGTCGTCACCCCTTATGCTTTCAATCCCAGGACATCCTGCATGTCATAGAGGCCATTGGGCTGTTTGACGATCCATTTCGCGGCCCGGATGGCGCCTTTGGCGAAATTATCCCGGCTGTGGGCGCGATGAATGAATTCCAGGCGTTCGCCGACGGCGCCGAACATGACATTGTGCTCGCCGACGATATCCCCGGCCCGCAGTGTTTGAATCCCGATTTCAGCCCGCGTGCGCTCACCGATCATCCCCTTCCGGGTGTATACGGCCTCCCGGTCCAGGTCGCGATCGAGCGCTTCGGCAATGATCTGCGCCATTTTCATGGCTGTGCCGCTGGGCGCGTCTTTTTTGAGATGATGGTGCGCTTCCACAATTTCCACGTCATAATCGTCGCCCAGAATCCGGGCCACATCGCCAAGCACCTTGAACATGACATTGACGCCCACGCTCATGTTCGGCGCCAAGACGCAGCGCGTTTTCTTCGCCAGCGCGGCGGCTTTTTTCATCTCCTCGGCGGTAAATCCCGTACTGCCGATCACGATGGCGCGCTTCTTTTTGGCGGCCAGTTCGAGGTGTTCGAGCGAAACGGCATGACTGGTAAAATCAATCACGACGTCCCCCTTATCGATGCACGCGCCCAGGTCATCGCCGATCTTGACGCCCAAATTGCCCAGACCCAGGGTTTCTCCCACATCCTTTCCCACCAGGGCATGCCCCTTTTTTTCGACGGCGCCGACCAGTTTAATATCCTTTGCCGCGCTGATCAGCGTGATGATCCGGCCTCCCATCCGGCCGCCGGCGCCTGTGACAATGGCCTTTACCATAACGAACCCTCCTTTTGACGAAATCGTCATCCCTTGATCAGGCCGTAACCGATCATGACCTTCTTCAGCTTCTCATGGTTGGCGTCGGATAACTTGTAAAGCGGCAACCGGACCTCATAGGAGATCTTTTTCATCATCGACAGGGCGGCCTTGACGGGCGTGGGATTGGTTTCAAGGAAAAGGGCGTCGATCAAACCGGCCATCTTGAAATGCAGCGCCTGCGCCTTTTTCAGGTCGCCTGCCGCAAAGGCGTCGACCAGACCCGACATGTCGGCCGGCGCCACATTGGAAATCACCGAGATCACCCCTCTCCCGCCCATTGACATGAGCGGCAGCGTAAAGAGATCGTCGCCCGAGAGCACGTCAAATTTGGGTCCGCAGAGGCTGATGACGTCGCTCATCTGCTTGATGGATCCCGATGCTTCCTTGACGCCGACGATATTTTTGATCTTGGCGAGTCGGGCAAGCGTGTCGGGGTTAATATTGACGCCTGTTCTCCCGGGAATGTTGTAAACAATGATGGGAATGGGGACGGCCTCCGCCACAGCCTTGTAATGTTGATAGAGCCCTTCCTGGGTGGGCCGGTTGTAATAGGGAGCGACCATCAAAGCTCCGTCGGCGCCGGCTTGACAGGCATGCCGGGTCAGCCGGATGGCCTCGGCGGTGCTGTTGGAACCGGTCCCGGCAATGACCGGTACCCGCTTGTTGACGGCATCGATGACAATCTCAATCACCTTGTCATGCTCTTCGTGAGACAGCGTGCTGGATTCCCCCGTGGTTCCGCAGGGAACAATCCCGTCGGTTCCATTCTTGATCTGAAACTCAATCAGTTTTCTCAATGACGCTTCATCCACCTTCCCTTTTTTAAACGGTGTTACAATCGCGACAATGGCTCCCTTGAACATAACTCCTCCTGTAATGATTTTTATGATTTTAAAAATATTGGTATTTTTTCACCCCTGACAATATCGGGATACATTTCCCGCCGCCGGATTACGTGCGACCGACTCCCCTTGACCAGCACCTCCGCCACGCGCGGCCGGGAATTGTAATTTGAGGACATGGTGAAACCGTAAGCGCCGGCGCTCATGACGGCGACCAGCTCCCCCCTTTCAAATTCAGGGAGTTGTCTCTCCTTGGCCAGATAATCGCCGGACTCGCAAATCGGCCCGACAATATCGGCTTGCACGATTTTTCTTTTCTGTTTCATCACAGGCTGAATCCGATGATAGGAATTGTAAAGACTCGGACGGATCAGGTCGTTCATGCCGGCGTCGACAATCACAAAGTTCTTTTTCTCGTTGGTCTTGGTATAGAGGACTTTCGTCACCAGGATGCCTGCATTGCCCACAATCACCCGCCCGGGCTCAAAGATCAGGGTGCAGTCCATGCCTTTTGCCGCGCCGATAATGGCCTTTGCGTACGCCACCGGATGCGGAGGCTCTTCTTCGCGATAGGTGATCCCCAGACCGCCGCCGAGGTCAAGATAGCGGATGTCGATTCCCTCCTTCCGCAGCAGGCGGATCAGTTTTTTCAGGCGATCCAGGGCATCCACGAAGGGCGATATTTTTGTCACCTGCGACCCGATGTGGCAGCTCACCCCCTTGATGTCGAGCCAGGGCATTCTTTTGGCCTCACGGTACGCCTCGATGGATTTTTTTATGTTGACGCCGAATTTGTTTTCCTTCAGGCCCGTGGAAATGTACGGATGGGTCTGCGGATCTACATCCGGATTGACCCTGAGCGCAATGCCCGCCCTCTTCCCCAGCCTCTGCGCACAGGTGTTAATTTCTGCGAGTTCCTGGAAAGATTCCACATTGAACATCAGAATGCCGGCATTCAGGGCGTATTCGATTTCATCGAGCCGCTTTCCAACGCCGGAATAAACGACCTTCCGGGGATCGACGCCCGCCTGTATGGCCCGGTACAGCTCTCCGCCCGAGACAATATCCACGCCTCCGCCTTCCGCGACAAAGATCCTGAGAATCGCGATGTTGGAGTTGGATTTGGCCGCAAAGCAGATGATATGGGGAACCCCGGCAAAGGCCTGATCGAACACATGAAAATGATTTTTCAGCGTCCTGTAGCTGTATAGATAAAAAGGCGTGCCGACTTTTTCAGCGATGGCACGGACGGGTACCTGTTCACAACAGAGTTCATGTTCTATATAGTTAAAATCATTCATCTTCAATCGATTCCTTATCGAGAGCTTTGCATAGCCGGTGAAAAATGGTTCGCAAGCGGCGAATCAAAGATTTTTCGACTTTCCAGAGGCTAGATTAACCTATTGAATTCAATCATATTTAAGCCTTATTATCTCTTTAGCGAAAAAGATTTTGAGCCGCGGCGAAGCCATTTTTCAAAGGCCTCTTATCTTACTCCCAAAAACCCATCGGATCTCCCTGAAGCGTAGATCCTCATTGCATCACATTCAAAAATTCCCCCGGCCGCTTGCTGCAACCGGATCTCTGTTGCGGCCTTCAGGGACTGGATCCGGCGCGGCGCCGGATCGGCCTTCAATCCGCAACCCTGAATCAGGACGGCTGTTATGAGTACCAGGGCCGCACCGAGCGTCACAAGCCAATTACGTCTAACCATCGGATCGGCCTTCAATATCCGTAATACGTTTTAGTACCATTTTTTCAGCGGTTCCGCCATGACTGATTTTTGCATGGACCGCATTTTCGACGCTCAGGCAGTTCAATACATCCGCTTCAAATGCTGCAGAAAACCGCTTGAATTCTTTCAGGGTCATCTCCGCAAACGTTTTGTTTTCCCTGAGTCCATAGGCGACGAGGCGACCCACAATTCCATGGGATTCCCGAAAGGGTAAGCCTTTCATGACAAGATACTCCGCAAGGTCCGTCGCCGTAGAAAAGCCTTTTGCCGCCTCTTCGCGCATCCGGACAGGATTGAACTTCAGATGCCGGCTCATAGCGGTCAGGGTTTGCAGGCACCCCTTCACGGTATCAACGGTGTCGAATAGCGGCTCTTTGTCCTCCTGAAGGTCCCGGTTATAGGTCATGGGGAGACCTTTCAGGATGGTCAGCAGGGCAACGAGATGGCCATAGACGCGTCCCGTTTTTCCCCGGATCAGTTCGGCGACATCCGGATTTTTCTTCTGGGGCATGATGCTGCTGCCCGTGGTAAAGGCATCGGAAATCTCGACAAAGCCGAATTCACCGCTGGACCAGAGAATCAGGTCTTCACAGAAGCGACTCAGGTGCATCATGATCATCGCCGCCGTAAAAATGAATTCGGCGACGAAATCGCGGTCGGAGACGGCATCCATGCTGTTTTCGGAAACAGCCGGAAAATTCAGCAGACTGGCTGTGCGCAGCCGGTCGATGGGCAGGTTTGTTCCTGCCAGCGCTGCGGCCCCCAAGGGCAGGACATCGACTCTTTTTCGGCAATCCCTCAGACGCGCGTCATCCCGGTCGATCATGTCCCAGTAGGCCAGCAGCCAGTGCGACAATAAAACCGGCTGCGCTTTCTGCAAATGAGTATAGCCCGGCATGATCGTCCGGATTTCATTTTTTGCCAGCTGGACCAGCGACAACTTGAAGTTTTTCAATAGTCCAAGGATCTGATCCGTCTCATCGCGCAGGTAAAGACGCATGTCCAGAGAGACCTGATCGTTCCGGCTCCGGGCGGTGTGGAGCTTTCCGCCCGCGTCGCCGATCCGCCGGGTCAACTCCTTTTCAATGGCCATGTGGATATCTTCATCGCCGGGCGCAAACTGCAAGCGCCTCTCCCTGATATCCGCAAGAATGCTTTTTAGTCCGCCGACAATCGCCTTTTCCTCTTTACGGCTGATCAGCTTCTGCGCGGCCAGCATCCGCGCATGGGCGATGCTCCCCTCGATATCATGGCGATAGAGCCGCTGATCAAAATGGATCGAGGAGGTAAAAACCTCCGCCTCTGTGTCCGTGGGCATCTGAAACCGCCCGCCCCAGGGCTTCTTTCGGTTCGTCATGGGACTTATTTATTCCCCCGCTTTACTGCAGGCGCTTTTCGCTGACCCTGTTTCTGCAGTGCCTGAATCCGCAGCCTCAAGGCATTGAGTTTGATAAAGCCCGTGGCGTCTTTCTGGTTGTAGACCTCGTCCTTTTCAAACGTGGCAAAATCCTCGCTGTACAGAGAATAAGGCGATTTCCGGCCCACCACGATCGTGTTGCCTTTATAGAGTTTCATGCGGGTCGTCCCCGTCACCCTTTCCTGAGTCGCATCGACAAAACCCTGCAGGGCCTTCATCTCCGGCGAATACCAGAATCCATTGTAGACCAGTTGCGAATATTTGGGGATCAGGGAATCCCGCAAGAGCATGACTTCGCGGTCCATGGTAATGGACTCGACGGCGCGATGCGCCGCCCAGAGAACCGTGCCACCCGGCGTTTCATAGACGCCGCGGGATTTCATTCCGACAAAACGGTTCTCCACCATGTCTACCCGGCCGATCCCGTTGGCGCCTGCAATTCTGTTCATAAAATCCATGAGTTTCGCCGGGCTCATTTTCTTGCCGTTGACGGCCACGGGATTGCCTTTCTCGAAAGCAATGTCCACGTAGGTGGGATGATCCGGCGCGGCTTCGGGCGATACCGTTAAAACGAACACATCCTCCGGCGGCTCCGCCCAAGGGTCCTCCAGAATGCCGCCCTCATGGGAGATGTGCAGCAGGTTGCGGTCGCTGCTGTAGGGCTTTTCCCTGCTCACCAGCGGGACGGGAATTTTGTGTCTTTCCGCATAATCCAGCATGGACTTGCGGGAATCAAAGGTCCAGTGCTCATCCTTCCAGGCCGCAATGATCCGGATATGCGGTTCCAGTGCCATATAGGTCAGTTCAAAGCGAACCTGATCGTTCCCCTTGCCGGTCGCACCGTGGCAGACGGCATCGGCCTTTTCCATGCGCGCAATTTCAATCTGCCGCTTGGCAATCAGCGGCCGGGCCAGCGACGTCCCCATCAGGTAGGTTCCCTCATAGACGGCATTGGCGCGCATGGCCGGAAAGACAAAGTCCCTCGCAAATTCTTCGGTCAGATCATCAATATAAACTTTGCTGGCGCCGGTTTTAATGGCCTTCTGCCTGAGGCCGTCGAGCTCTTCCTTCTGGCCCAGATCCGCCGCAAAGGCAATGACCTCGCAACCATAGGTTTCAACCAGCCACTTGACGATCACCGACGTATCCAGCCCGCCGGAATAGGCCAGAACAACTTTTTTGACTCTTTTTTTCAAAATTCGCACCTCCATCCATTACATGAGACCTTTGAAAAATGGCTTTGCCGCGGCTCAAAATCTTTTTCGCTAAAAAGATGATAATGCCTAAATATGATTGAAATCAATAAGTTAATCTAATTTCTGGAAATGTGAAAAATCTTTGATTCGCCGCTTGCGAACCATTTTTCACCGGTTATGCAAAGCTCTCTACATTAATATTTCCAGGATGGCCTTCTGCACATGCAGGCGGTTCTCCGCCTGATCGATAACCACCGATCGGGGACCGTCCAGGACGTCAGTGGTAATCTCCTCCCCCCGGTGCGCAGGCATACAGTGCATGACGATGGCATCTTTTTTTGCACGGGCAAGCAGTTTTCCGTTCACCTGGTAGGGTTTGAAGACTTCGGCTCTTTCGACCTTTTGTGCTTCCTGCCCCATACTGGCCCAGACGTCCGTATAGATCACATCGGCCTGTACCGCCGCATCCGCCGGGTCACGATGGAGGACCACCCTATCCTTCGCCGCTTTTACGGCCCGTTCGTAAATAAAGGTATCCGGATCATACCCTTCCGGACAGGCGAGTGCGAGCCGGATCGGAAGCTTGGCGGCCGCATTGAGCCAGGAATTGGCCACATTATTGCCGTCGCCGATGTAGGCGATTTTCAGTCCGTCATAAGCTCCCTTCACCTCCAGAATGGTGAATAAATCGCTTAAAATCTGACAGGGGTGCAGCAGGTCCGTCAGACCGTTGATCACGGGAATGGCGGCATGTTGTGCAAATTCCTCCACCGCCTCCTGGGCATAGGTCCGAATCATGATGCCGTTGAGATATCGGGACATGATCCTGGCGGTATCCTGGATGCTTTCCCCCCGCCCGATCTGGGTGTCCCGGCTGCTGAGAAAAAGGGCAATGCCCCCAAGCTGGAACATGCCGACTTCGAAGGAAATCCGCGTGCGGGTGGACGATTTGTCAAAAATCATCCCCAGTGTCTTTCCCTTCAGCGGCACGTGATATTCCCCCGCTTTCAACATCTTCTTCAATCTGGCCGCTTTTTCAAATATCACCTTGAAATCCGCAGGGTCAAGATCATAAAGACTTAACAGGTCTTTTTTCATGATGTCTTGAAAACCTCCTTCAGAATACTGATGGCCTGATCCGCGTCTTTTTCGGTGATGATCAGCGGTGGCACGAAACGCAGGACGTTTCCGGCGCCCGAGGTAATGATCAGAAGTCCTTTTTCCATACACTTCTTCACAATCTCAGCACCGTCAATCTTGAGTTCCATCCCAAGGATCAGCCCTTTTCCCCGGACGTCTGTGATCAGAGGCCAATCTTCCTGCAACAGCCGCATCCGTTCAAGGAAATAGGCCCCGACCCGCCGGCAGTTCGCCAGCAGCCCTTCGGCCTGAATGGCTTCAAAAACAGCGATACAGGCGGCCATGGCCAGAGGCGTACCGCCGAAGGTCGAAGCATGGTTGCCAGGCTGAAACGCGGAAGCCACCCTGTCTGTCGTCAGCATCGCGCCGACGGGAAAGCCGTTGCCCATGGCCTTGGCCAGCGTCATGATATCCGGCTGGATACCGGAATCTTCATAGGCAAAAAGGGTCCCTGTCCGTCCCATGCCGACCTGCACCTCATCGAGAATCATCAATATCCCCTGCTGATCGCAGATTTCCCGAACCCCCCGCAGATAATGTTCAGCGGGGATTCGGACGCCGCCCTCCCCCTGAATCGGCTCCAGCAGGACGCCGCAGGTCTTCTCCGAAATGGCCGCTTTCAGGGCCGGCAAATCGTCAAAGGGCGCATATTTGAATCCCTCCAGCAGGGGCGCGAAACCAACCTGAAATTTTTCCTGGCCGGTGGCGGTGATGGTCGCCATGGTTCGTCCATGAAAGGAATCCCTCATCGTGATCAATTCATATTTGCCGCCAAGCTGCTCATGGCCGTATTTCCGGGCGAGCTTGATGGCGGCTTCATTGGCCTCGGCGCCGCTGTTACAGAAAAAGACCTTATCGGCGAAGGAGTTCTCCACGAGCATCCGTGCAAAACAAGCCTGGGGTTCCGTATAATAGAGATTGGACACATGCATGAGCGTTTCCGCCTGTTTCCGAATGGCGGAAACAACGCCGGGATGGGCATGACCGAGACTGCACACGGCGATGCCGGCGGTCATGTCCAGATATTCCCTTCCGTCGATATCCCAGACCCGGGCGCCCGCGCCTCTCGACAGGGCAAGCGGAAACCGTTTATAGGTATTCATGACGTATTTTTCATAAAGATTCATCAATTCTTCTGTTTTCATCGCTTTACACTTTCAGGAATACGCAATGCCGGATTCCTAATCCGAGAGTTTTACATTACCGCTGAAAAATGGTTCGCAAGCGGCGAATCAAATGTTTTCCGCCTTTCCAGAGAGGACGTTAACGGCTTGTCATGAATCATGATGACGTCTGGTCGTCTTCTTAGCGGAAAAGATTTTTGAGACGCGGCGAAACCATTTTCCAAGGGTCTCAATCCATCTTTATGTCAGGACGATCTCCGTCCCGATGCCGCTGTCCGTGAACATCTCCAGGAGAACGGCATGCTTGAGCCGGCCGTCCACGATATGGGCTTTGCGGACCCCGCCCCGCAGGGCCTTGATGCAACATTTCACTTTGGGAAACATGCCCCCTTCTACAACCCCTGTTTCGATCATGCGCCGGGCATCCTGGTCGCTCATGGTATTGATCAGGTGCTTGTCCTGATTCAGCACCCCCTCCACATCGGTCAGCAGAATCATCTTTTCTGCCTGAAGGGCGGCGGCGACTTCCCCTGCCACAAGGTCCGCATTGATGTTGAAGGTTTCTCCATGCTCCCCCACGCCGGTCGGGGCGATAATGGGGATGAAGCCATCCTTTGCCAGAGACGTTATCAGAGATGCATTGATCTTCGTGACTCTTCCCACAAGACCGATATCAATGATCTCGGGGGGCGTGTCCTTTGCCTTTTCTTCACTCAGATAATATTTCTCCGCTTCGATCAGATTGCCGTCTTTACCGCTCAGCCCGACCGCCTTGCCGCCATGGCGGTTGATCAGACCGACAATTTCCTTGTTCACCATCCCCACCAGGACCATTTCCACGATATTCATCGTCTCTTCGTCCGTCACGCGCATGCCCTGGACAAACCGGGATTCCTTGCCGAGCTTCTTCAGGTAACTTCCAATTTGCGGCCCCCCCCCGTGAACGACGACAGGATTAATGCCGATGTATTTCATCATCAGCACATCGCGGGCGAAGGACTCCTTCAGATCTTCATCGAGCATGGCATGTCCGCCATACTTGATGACAATGGTCTTGTTGTAAAACCGCCTGATATAGGGAAGCGCCTCCAGCAGGATCTCTGCCCGCTCCATTGATTTTTTCACAGGATCCATTTTCATCCTCACTGATTTTATAATGAAACCTTTGAATAAACTTCGGCTTCGCTCGCGTCTTCACGCAATCTTTTTCGTGTCTCAATCGCAAAATACTGATGTAGCGCTAAATACGTCTGCAAATCAATAAATGAGTCTAATTTCTGGACATGCGAAAAATCTTGACGTCGACCTGCTCGCGATCTCAGGTATCACTAGTTACGGAAAAACTCTTATAAAATATACCGGCTCAGATCTTCATCTTCGACGATTTCTTCCAATTTCTGCCGGACATAGTCGGCATCGATGATCACTTCCTTTTCCGTCATGTCCGGAGCGTCAAAGGAAATTTCATCGAGGAGCGTCTCCATGATGGTATAAAGGCGCCGGGCGCCGATATTTTCCGTTTTCTCATTAACGATCGTGGCCACTTCGGCAATCTCGGCAATCGCATCTTCCTGAAAAATAATGTTCAATCCCTCCGTCGCCAGCATCTCCACGTACTGTTTGATCAGCGCATTCTGGGGTTCCGTCAGGATCCGGATGAATTCGTCTTTCCCGAGCGAATCCAGTTCGACCCGGATGGGAAACCGTCCCTGAAGTTCCGGGATCAGATCGGACGGTTTCGAAGAACTGAAGGCCCCCGCCGCAATGAAGAGGATGTGATCCGACCTGACCATGCCGTACCGGGTATTGACATTCGATCCTTCCACGATCGGCAAAAGGTCTCGCTGCACCCCCTCCCGGGAGACATCCGGACCGTGCGCGCCATCGCTGCCGACGATCTTGTCGATCTCATCCAGAAAAATAATGCCGGACTCCTCGACCCGCTCCATGGCGGTTTTCGTCACCTTGTCCATATCGACCAACCGCTGCGCCTCTTCCTGCGTCAGAAGTTCGATGGCTTCCGGCACTTTCACCTTCCGCACCTTTTTCTTCTGCGGGAAAATATTCCCGAACATCTCCTTGATGTTCAGGCCCATATCCTCCACCCCGGAGGAAGAAAAGATCTCAATCATCGGTCCGGGGCGGACTTCCTGAATCTCAATCTCCACAGAGCGGCTGTCCAGTTTTCCCTCGTGCAGGAGACGGCGGATTTTTTCCCGGGTTGTGTCAACCGGAAGCGGCAGGTCTGCCTGCTCCGTATCCAGCGGTCTGTCCGAAAGCATATCCTCCACCTTTTTCTCCGCCGGCTTGGGCGGCAGCAGGATATCCAGAAGCCGTTCTTCGGCCAGTTCAGCCGCACGCACCTTGACGTGCTCCTGTTCTTCGGATTTGATCATGTTCACGGACAGCTCCACCAGATCCCGCACCATGGATTCCACATCCCGGCCCACATAACCGACTTCGGTGAATTTTGAGGCTTCCACCTTCAGAAAGGGGGAATTATCCAGCTTGGCCAGGCGCCGTGCAATCTCCGTTTTTCCGACCCCCGTGGGACCGATCATGATGATATTCTTCGGTGAAATTTCCTCCGCCAGCTCTTTGGCCACATTCTGTCGGCGCCAGCGGTTCCTGAGGGCAATGGCGACCGCGCGTTTCGCGTCCCCCTGTCCGATGATGTATTGATCCAGACGTTCCACAATCTGTCTGGGCGTTAACTGATTAGACGACATTAAACGTTTCTCCTTACTGACTCCGCTCCCCATCCGGGGCGGTCTCCATCTCCTCGATGGTGATACGGTTGTTGGTGTAGATACAGATCTCCGAGGCGATCTGCACCGATTCCCTTGCGATCTCCGTGGCCGATAAATCCGTGTGTCTGACGAGGGCACGGGCCGCCGCGAGGGCATAGGGCGCCCCCGATCCGATGGACATGACGTCATCGTCTGATTCAATGACATCGCCGTTGCCCGAAATCATGAGAAAGTGATCCCTGCTGACGGCAATCATCAACGCCTCGAGATGTCTTAAAACCCGGTCCGTCCGCCAGTCCTTGGTCAGTTCGACTGCCGCCCGCAGCAGATTGCCGCTATACTGTTCCAGTTTCTGATCGAAACGGTCAAAAAGGGTAAAGGCATCGGCGGTCGTGCCGGCAAAGCCGACAATGACCTGATTATGATACAGCCGGCGAACCTTCCTGGCCCCATGCTTCATGACCGTCACATCAAATGTGACCTGTCCGTCGCCGGCAACGGTGACACGACCTTTATGCCTGACGGCAAGGATTGTCGTTCCTGTGAATTTCATGTCTTCTCGGCCCCTCCCCTGGCCTTCGGGTGTGCTTTGTCATACACTTCCATGAGTCGGCTGACACTGACAGAGGTATATTTCTGTGTTGTGGACAGGCTCTCATGCCCCAGCAATTCCTGGATGGACCTCAGATCGGCGCCGGCGTCCATCAGGTGCGTCGCAAAGCTGTGCCGCAGGGCATGGGGACTGATTTTCCGACTGATCCCGCTCATCAAAACCGCTTTATCCATGATGCGCTGCACGCTTCTGGGGGTCAGACGCCTCCCCCTGCTGCTCAAAAAGACAGGGCCGTCGGGGTGGTCCGCCTCCGGATGCAAAAGCGCTTCCCTTTTTTCCAGATAGGCCTTCAGCGCTGTCAGCGCCTGCCGGCCGACCGGAACAATCCGGACCTTCCGGCCCTTGCCGTGTATTTTGATCAATTCCTGTGCGTCATCGATCGCGTCCAGGTTTAATCCCGTCAGTTCACTGAGCCGGATACCGGCTGAATAAAAGAGTTCCAGGATCGCCCGGTCCCTTAGTCCCCTGGCATCCGTTGAGTGGGGCACACTCAGCAGCGTATTCATATCATCCACGGACAGAAAAGTGGGCATGTATTTTTCTGCCTTGGGCGTCTGAACCAGTTCCGCTGGGTTGATCTTAACGCGGCCTTCGCGCAACAGATAATTAAAAAAGGTTCTCAGTGCCGCTATTTTCCGACCGATGGTCGCCTTCCCGATCTTCTTCCGGTAAAGGGCGCCGAGAAAAGATCGAACCAGCAGATAATCCACTTCCGACAGGCCTTCTTCGCCGCGCTGCAGCAGCGACGCGTGATGCACCTCCAGAAACTCCCTGAACTGCTTCAGGTCAATCAGGTAACTCTTCCTCGTGAGCGGCGACAGGTTGCGCTCAGCGGCCATGTGCATTTCAAAATCCCGGATGGCCTTTTCCATATTGCCCTCCTTGAAAAAAAGCGACAGCCACGAAAGCATTAAACATCAAGACTTGATTAATCCCCCGTGGCAATATTGACGGCTGCGTAAAAAGTCCGGATGCATCGTTACGCTGCATCCTTCGTCGTTGCGGTGTACATAAAGGTACACCTCACTCCTCAGGATTTGCGCGCCTTGCCTGCGGATCTTTTTACGCAGCCGTCGAAATGGGCTCATTTTTCGACTCTTTTCGAGTTTATCAATAGACAGCCGCCTGCCCGCCTACATTTTATATTTTCCGAACTCTTCCGGAGACAGGTTTTCCAGGAATTCCTTCAGTTTATCTTCCTTGAGTTTGTCCAGCTCCGTGGCTTTCACGCCAAAATCAATGGTACGCGACTTTTCGAGGACTTTATCATCCACGAAAATCTGCGCGCTCGCTCTCAAGGCCAGCGCAATGGCGTCACTGGGACGGGCATCCACAACGAAGCGCTCGCCGTTCCTGATTAAATGAATGCTGGCGAAAAATGTATTGTTCCGCAAGTCGCAGATCTCCACGCTTGTAATTTCCACATTCAGGATCTTGAGGATGTCGTTCATCAAATCATGGGTCATGGGTCTGGAAAAATTGATCTTCTCCATTTCCGTCGCGATCGCGCTGGCCTCGAACAGGCCGATCCAGATCGGAATGGCTTTGCGTTCCTGAAGGTCCTTCAGAATGACAATCGGCGTATTGGTGATCGGATCAATGGTTAATCCGCTTACTTTCATTTCGATGAGCATGGGTCTTCCGCTCCTTCGGCCATCTCTCCCCGGAGGGAGTGCAGATGGGCCTTTTTAATCAGGACAGAACAGGTCTTGCGGGCAAGATCCCGCCCTCCCCGGAAATTGACAATCTTGTTGGATCGTGTCCGGCCCATCATGTCTTTGTCGGAATTTTTGCTTTTCCCTTCCACCAAAACATCCACGGCACGCCCTTCCAGAATTCGATTCCGCTTCAGGGTATGTTTTTCCTGCAGGGTCTGCAACTGCTGCAGCCGTTCCGTCTTGATCTTTTCCGGAACCTGATGGTCAAGCCCGACCGCCGCTGTTGACTCGCGCTCTGAATACTTGAAAGAAAACAGATTGTCAAACTGAACAGCCTCCATGAGTGCGAGGGTTGCCCGATGGTCCTCTTCGGTTTCCCCCGGAAACCCGACGATGAAATCGGACGTAATGCTGATTTCCGGACGAAAATACCGCAGCCCTTCTATCTTCTCCAGATACTGGTCACGGGTGTACCCCCGGTTCATCCTTCTGAGAATCGTGTCCGATCCGGACTGAACCGGCAGGTGGATGTGCTCGCAGAGGGTTTCCACCTCGGCAAAGCAGCGCATCAGGTCTTCCGATAAATCCTTCGGATGAGAGGTGGTAAAACGAATCCTTTCAATGCCTTTCATTTTGCCGATAGCCCGGAGCAGATCTGGAAACCCGGGGCTGCCGCTAATCGTTCTTCCAAAAGAATTGACGTTCTGTCCCAGCAACGTAACTTCCACGACGCCATGATCAGCCAGTTTTTTGACCTCCGCAATAATGTCGTCAGCAGGGCGGCTTTCCTCCCGGCCGCGCACATGAGGCACGACGCAATAAGCGCAGAAGTTGTTGCACCCCTGCATAATGGTCACATAGGCACTGACGGAGCCGTTGGCCGGTACGGCTGTGATTCCCAAGGACTGCACAGGCTGTTGAAAGTCCGTCTCCACGACGGGAGATCTGTTTTTTTCAACCCTGCGGATGAACTCAGGCAGGCGGTGGATGTTATGGGTCCCGAAAATAACATTGAGACAGGGCACCCGGGCCAGAATCTTTTGCCCCCATTGTTGCGCCAGGCATCCCCCCATGGCCAGAATCAGATCCGGCTTCCGCTCCTTCAACATCCGGAATCTTCCCAACTGGCTGAAAGCCTTCTGGGCGGCCTTTTCCCGGATACTGCAAGTATTAAGGAGGATCAGGTCTGCACATTCAGCCTCATCCGTCGTTTCATAGCCTTCCTCCGTCAGGAGCGTCACGATTTTATCGGAATCGTTGACATTCATCTGGCAGCCAAAGGTCTGAATATATAGATACTTCCGATCCAGCCGATTTTCTTTACAAATATTGCGACTCATACTGGGAGCAATTATTATAAGGCAAGGGGATAGTCAACACATTTTTACGGGAATCCTGCCATCTTTCAGGACCGATTTAATGATGACAGAGAGTTCTGTATTTTGGCGGCTTTTTATATCAGAGGCGGACCATGAAAGTCCGGGAGAAAGCGCATGATGATTCATAACGAACAGATCAGAGAAAATCCTGCTGTCCGGGTATCGGACATCATCTGCCAAGCCGGGACCCCCTGCGAATCACGGAGACCCCTCGAAGCATAACGGACTCGACAGTTCAGAGTCTCAGAGAAGCCGTATCTCCGTCAGAATTGCCGTATGCTTTGGCAGGAGGAAGGCTCCGATAGATTTGATGCTGTCTACATTTCCCTGAAAGAGATGTCGTCCAGCCAGACAGTTCCCACATCTTCAGAAACAAAGCGGAAATCGGCATAATCGTTGTTGCCGGTATCAAATGTGCGTTTGAACTCCCGCCAGTTATATGTACCTGCTGAAATGGCAATGCGTTGGCTCCAGGCCATATCAGTTGTTAGCATGAGCGTAGCTGCGCTTGCGTTATTTGCTTTTACCCAGAATGAAGAAATAAATGTGGATTGCGGCACGAACATCATGTTAAGTAATGGCATGACGGCCACTCGGAAGAAAGAACCAAAAAAAACAAGAATACCCGCAACGGCGCCGGGACAGCGTTTCCGGCACATTTTTGAACATTCTCCCGCCATGGTCTATCTGACCGACACCACCGGCTTCATCCTGGACCTGAATGAATCCGGCGCCACAATGCTGGGCTACAGCTCTCCGGATGAGGTCCTTGGTCTCGAAGCCGCACGCCACCTCTATGTCGAGCCAGGCGACCGCCTGCGGTTTTTGAATACCATCGAACAGACGGGGTCCGTCCAGGATTTTGAAACCCAGTTCCGCCGCCGCGACGGAACCATCCTCGATGTGCGGATTACCGCCACGACGCGACGGAACAGAAAGGGACACGTCGAAGGATACGAGGGGTTTGTCCTCGACGTTACGGACAGGAAAAGGGCGGAGCAGGCGCTTCAAGAATCCGAGGAAAAATACCGCACCGTGGTTGAAAACTCCCTGTCGGCCATCTTCATCCATCAGCAGGGCATTTTCCGCTTCGTCAACCAGCGCTTGGCCGAAATGCTCGGGTATGACAGTGCCGAGGAAATCCTGAACAGACATTTCTGGGAGTTTGTTCACCCCGACGACCGGCAGCTTGTGAAGGAAAGGGGTCTCAGCCGGGAGAAGAGTCAGGTTTTTCCGCGTCAATATACCTTTCGGGTGATAAAAAAAGACGGCTCCACGATATGGGTGGATTTGAGGGCAACGCACGCCACCTATCTCGGGCAATCGGCGGTGGTGGGAAACTGCATCGACATCACCAAGAGCAAGATCTCCGAAGAAGAGATCCATCATCTTTCGCAGCGGCTCATCGAGGTGAGCGAAGAAGAAAAAAAGGGGCTCGCAGCTGATCTTCACGACGAATTCGGCCAGGCCCTGACCTCCCTGCACTTCGACCTGGAAACCCTGCAATCGTCCATTTCCGACGGATTTACAGAACAGAAGCAGCGCTGTAGCGGTCTTCTCCAGAGGGTTGAAATGCTTGCGGACAGTGTGCGGAAAACCACGTCCTACCTGCGTCCCGACCTTCTGGATCATCTGGGACTGGTTCCCACCCTGGAGTGGTTTATCCATGAGTTTAATGTGCGGTGGCCGGACATCCGGCTGGAATTTCAGGTCCTTGGGCTGAAGAAGCGACTGAACCAGCAGATCGAAATCGTTCTCTACCGGATCTTTCAGGAGTGCCTGACCAATATTTCCAAGCACGCAAAGGCGACCCAGGTCGAGATCATGCTGACCTATAGCCATCCCCGAGTCATCTTCACGATCAGGGATAACGGCGTCGGGTATGAAACGTCGCCTCACCCATCATCGGCCATCGGCCCGGCCCGCGGTATCGGCCTGTTGAGCATGAGAGAGCGGGTTGCTTCCTGCGGAGGCACGATTGATATCGCCTCCTTCCCCGGGAAAGGAACCACGATCAGGGCCAGCATCCCGGTCCTGTAAGAGGGGCACATGAAAACAATCAGAGTCCTCATCGCCGACGACCATGCCATTGTCCGGGATGGTTTACAACAACTTCTCAAGAGCCAGCCTGACATGGAGCCGGCAGGCGAAGCCGAGGACGGCCAACAGGCGCTGGAGAAGGCTAAAACGCTGCGACCGGACGTCATTCTTCTGGACATCGCCATGCCCCGGCTGAGCGGCATCGAAGTGATCGGTCTCATCAGGGAGGCTGTGCCCGCGTCACAGGTCGTGGTCCTGTCCATGCACGCCAAGGAAACCTATGTACAGCAAGCGCTGGCGGCGGGTGCGCTGGGTTATGTCCTCAAAGCCTCTCCCAGCCTGGATATCCTTGATGCGATCCGGGCTGCCTACCGGGGCGAATATTTCCTCAGCTCCCGGCTGCAGGCGGAAGTGATCGGAAAGTATCTCCAGGCGCAGCGAAGCGTTCCTTCGGTGCGCGGCTACGATCTCCTCAGTGAGCGGGAACAACAAGTTTTTCGCCTGGTGGCCCAGGGCCATTCCACCAGCCAGATTGCCAATTTCCTCTGTGTCAGCCCGAAAACCGTGGAAAAACACCGCGCCAGCCTGATGAATAAACTGGATGTCCATGATCGTCTCGATCTATTGAAATACGCCATCAAAATCGGCGTCGTCGATCCCGACCTCTGGGAAGATTAAAAGTAGGGTTCCCACCTAAACGAATGGGGTCCGCCCCCCATTGCTTCCTTTCCGTTGCATATCCTAAACTGCACGCCAGGCAGAGAAAAGATTCCGCCTAAATACAAGAGATTGAAGGAGGATATGAAATGGACTGGAGTATTGCAGGAATTATTATTTCTTTGGCGATGATCATCGTGATGGCCCTCAGGGGATGGCACATCATTGTGATTGCACCGCTCGCGGCCATTGTGGTAGCGCTGTTTTCCGGCATGGACCCTCTTCCCATGCTGACGGGACCCTATATGAAGGGGTTCGTCAGTTTTGCGGGAAAGTTTTATCTGCTCTTTCTGGCAGGTTCGATCTTCGGTAAGTTCATGGAGGACAGCGGCGCCGCCCGGGCCATGGGCGAAGGCATTCTGAAACTGACCGGTCGCAACAGCCCCATGAGCGTCATCATGGCCGCCGGTTTGATCGGCATCGTTCTGACCTATGGAGGCGTGAGTCTGTTCGTGGTTGTTTTCGCGCTGATTCCCATTGCCCGTCCCATGTGGAAGGAATTGAATATGCCCTGGCACCTGTTTGCGATTTCCTTCGCTTTGGGCATCGGGTCGATCACCATGACCATGATGCCGGGCTCTCCCCAAATCCTGAACATCATGCCTACGAAATACATGGCTTCCACCCCGATGGCCGCCCCCTTGCTCGGCATCGTGGGCTCGATTGTTGTCCTGATCTTCACCTATTTTTATACGAAGTACGCGATAAAGAAATACCAGGAACGTGGCGAGGGATATGTCGCGCCGGCCGGGGTTGGCATCATCGGCGGGGATTCGGCATCGTCAAAGATGGAAAAACTCCCCAATGTATGGCTCAGCATGATTCCCATGGTGGTCGTTATCGTTATGTTAAACGTTTTCAAGCTGGATGCCGTTTTGGCGCTGTCCGGCGGGACGGTCGTCTGTCTGGCGTTTTTCCGGAAGAATTTTAACAACATTTTGGACTCGCTCAATAAGGGCGCCGTGAATACCGTCATCCCGATTGTCAACACTTGTGCCGATGTGGGTTACGGTATGGCCGTTGCGGCAACCGCCGGTTTCAAAGTCGTTTCCGCCTGGCTGTTAACGCTGCCGATGCATCCCATTGTTTCTCTGTCCATCGCCACAAACATCATGGCTGCCATTACCGGTTCGGCTTCCGGCGGTTTGGGAATCGTTCTGGAGACGTTGGCGAAACAGTATCTGGGCATGGGGCTTAATCCTGAACTGATCCACCGGATCGCCACCATTTCCTCGGGATGTTTCGATGCAATGCCTCATAATGGCGTGGTGATCACCTTTCTTGCGGTGGCCGGCCTGACGCATATGAACGCTTACAAACATGTTTTCTACGCGCACATTGTGTCGGCCATGTTGGCCCTGTGTATCGTGATCCCCCTGGGCATCCTCATCTATTAGGATAGTCCCGGCATTAAGAAAATGAAAGGATATCAAGGGATTATTTTAGGAGAAGAAAATGAAAGCATCAGAGATTAAAAAGGTCGCCGTCCTGGGAGGCAGCGGCATGATCGGCTCGAGCTGGACGACAAACTTCCTGTGGAGAGGCCTGCCCGTCCATGTGTACGACATCAGCGAGGAATGTCTCAAAACAGCCCGGGGCCGGATCCGGGAAAACCTGGGATACCTGGTCAACAAAGGGCTCCTGACCCAGGAAAAAATGAATGTGGCCCTGGGTCTGGCGCGCTACACCACCAGCATGGAAGAGGCGGTCAAGGACGTTATGTTCATCCAGGAGGCCGCCCCGGAAAAATATGACATCAAGCAGGCCCTGCTTGCCGAGGTTGATCGCTTTGCGCCGGCGGAGGCGGTTTTTGCCAGCAGCACCTCGGGACTCCTCATTACCGAAATCGCCAAAAACTCCGCCCATCCCGAGCGCTGTCTGGGGGCGCATCCCTACAACCCCCCCCATCTCATTCCGCTGATCGAAATCAGCAAGGGGGGAAAAACATCCGCAGCATCGGTGCAGCTGGCCTACGACTTCTACCGGTTGCTCGGGAAGGAACCGATCATCCTGCAGAAGGAAGCCCCGGGGTTCATTGCCAACCGACTTAGCGTGGCCCTTTACCGGGAGGCCATCGATCTGGTTCTTAAGGGTGTTTGCTCCGTTGAGGATATCGACAAGGCCGTCTGTTTCGGACCGGGGCTGCGCTACGCCCTGATGGGACCGAATCTGATCTATCAGTTGGGTGGCGGACCCTTCGGGATCAAGGGTATCATGCAACACATCGGTCCTTCCGTGGAACTGTGGTGGGCCGATATGGCAGACTGGAAAAAGGTGCCGCCGGCCTGGCCCGACATGGCTCAGGAAGGGGTGCTGAAGGAGATGGCCAACCGATCCGCGGAGCAGGGGAAAACAACCGAAGAAATCGCCCGCTGGCGCGACGATGGGATTCTGGCGCTGCTCAAGTTTCACAATAAGGTTTGAGGCGCGTCGCCGGCCGGTCGAATCTGCATATAAAAGTGCAGGAAAGAACAGTCCATGAAGACGGATCTTCCCTGTGAATCGACAAACAGCGAAGCCTGCAGAAGGCTTCAAAAACAAATTTTTCATGTATGGAGGTATAAAAATGAAGATAGCTATTGTGGGAGCAGGATCATTGGGTACGATTATCGGTGCCCTGCTGGCCAAGGGCGGTCGCGACGTCACGCTGGTCGACGTCAATGAGAAACATGTCAAAGCCCTGAATAAAAAAGGGGCTCAGATCGTGGGATTTCTGGAGATGACCGTCCCGGTCAAGGCGATCACGCCGGCGCAGATGGAAGGAACCTATGACCTGGTCATTTACCTGGTCAAGACGACCTACAACCATGTCGCCTTACCCCAGATCGTTCCCCACCTGCATGAGGAGAGCATCGTCCTGACACTGCAGAACGGCCTCCCTGAAGACGCGGTGGCCGAATATGTCGGCGCCAAACGGACCATCGGCGCCGCCGTCGGCTGGGGGGCCACCTGGATCGGCCCGGGTGTATCCCAGTTGACATCCCCGGCGGACAAGATGACCTATGACATCGGCGAACTGGACGGCAGGATGACGGACCGCCTCAAGAAGGTGAAAGAGATCATGGAGCCGGCCGGCGTTCCCATCCTGACCGATAAGCTGACGGGGATCCGCTGGACCAAGCTCCTCGTCAACTCCACCTTCAGCGGCATGTCGGCGGCCCTGGGCTGCACCTACGGGGATGTCTTGGACAACCCGAAGGCTCTTACCTGTGTCGCCCACATCGCCAACGAGTGTCTTCATGTGATCGCCGCCCTGGGCGTCAAACCGGACCCCATCCAGGGAATCGACGTCGGGATTCTGGGATTCACCAACGAGCAACAGATGAAGAAGACCTTCATGATTTACCAGATGGCCTTCGGTCCCCACCGCGCCCTCAAGGCGAGCATGTTGCAGGATCTGGAGAAGGGCATCCCCTGCGAGATCAACACGATCAACGGAAAAGTGGCGGAAATGGGAAGAAAAGCGGGTGTGGCCACCCCCATGAACGACAAGGTGGTGGAGATCGTCACGGCCTGCCAGGAGGGCAAACTGAAACCGGAGATGTCCAATTTGGATCTCTTTGTGCTGCCCGAAGTCCCCGAGGGACCTGCGGAAACCCCCAGACCGGTTGTTTCCAGCGCACCGGCAGTACATGCGGCGAAGCATAAAATTCCGTCCTACAAGCGGATCGTCACCTGTGCCATCACCGGCTCGATTCATATCCCCACCATGTCGGAGTATCTGCCCATCACACCCGACCAGATTGCCCAGAACGCCTTGGATGCAGCTAATGCCGGTGCGGCGGTGGTTCACATCCATGCCCGTGATCCCCTGAACGGCATGCCTACGGCGGACCTGAATATCTTCGATCAGATCTTCGAAAAAATCCGGGCGAAGAACAAAGACCTGATCATCTGCATCACGACAGGCGGCGGCGCCGGGATGACGGTGGAACAGCGGGCGTCCGTAATCCCCCGTTACAAGCCCGAACTGGCCTCCTGTAATCTGGGGTCCATGAATTGGGGCGTCTTTGCCATTGCCGAAAAATATAAGGAATTCAAGTATCCCTGGGAAGGGGCCATGATGGAGATGGCCAAGGGCTTCGTCTTTCAGAACACCTTTGCAGACCTGTTCAAGATGACCTCGATCATGGCGGAAAACGGCACAAAGCCGGAACTGGAGGTTTACGACATCGGCCATCTTTACAATTGTGGCTATCTCGTCCAGGCCGGTTATGTGAAACTCCCGGTATACCTTCAGTTCGTCACCGGGATCCTCGGCGGGATCCAATCAACACCTTATGATCTCGTAAACCTGAGCTCAACGGCGGAACGCATCTTCGGGAAGGGCAACTACGAGTGGTCCGTCATCGGCGCCGGACGGGGCGAGTTCCCCATCTGCACCCAGGGCCTCTTCCTGGGCAGCCATGTCCGCGTCGGCATGGAGGATAACCTCTATGTGAAGCGGGGCGTCCTGGCCAAAAGCAACGGCGATCTGGTGGAAAAAATGGTGCGGATCATGGGAGAATTTGACTTCGAACCGGCCACGCCCGATGAAGCGCGGGAAATCCTGTGTCTGAAGAAATAGACCCCGGCGGTCTTGGAAGTCCAAGAATGATATACGACTACAATTAAGTTGACTAATCAAGAAAGGCAGAGTCTGAAGACTCTGCCTTTCGCATCCCGGGACTATTCATGATCCCGATAGAGATATGGTCATGACGCAGTTATTGATAAACTGATTTAACTTGATCCCCCAAGGCTTGATCCCCCAAGGGGGGAGTTAAGTATATTTTTGGAGATTAACCACGTTTCCGTCGATGCATATTGGTTGGTATGAATATCACTATCAGAAATAAAATGATTATACCGCTCGCAAATAAATTTTTTCAACATGATGTCGGATAATTCACGATCTTTTTTGTTCTTGTCGAGGTAACCTTCGATTGCGCCCTCTTTGATGATTATCTCAATTTTTTTGGAGCGCTTGTTGGGGTTCTCTGGATCATTTCTGAGCTTCCAATCAATATGTATTAAATGATCATTATTGAAAAAACGAGAAGTTACCCAGGCGTTCGCAGGGAAAATTGTTTTTATAAGCCTAACCCAGTAATCTAAAAGGTCTTCAGCCATTTCAACTCACATTCAAGTTTTATCGATCTCCTCCACCAGTCCCGGTTCAGCTATATCTGAGATTGCGTTCGGAGTGTGCGTTTTTATATTATCTTTTTGCTGTTTAGCCATTAGGCGCTTTGAAGCCTTTTCTATTTGCTTCTGCTGCCTTGCTTTTTCTTTGGTCTGTTTGCCAAAGTTGTACATGGACTTTCCCATTTTTAAGCTCCTGTTTTTGTCTTTCTTTCAAACGTTACAGAATATGCTGAAAATGGAGAGGCGCTCCAAGACAGGATATTGCAATGGAACGCCTCTTCCCTTACCCGAGGTTTAATTAACTGAGTTTCACGTTTTCTGCTGCAGGGCCTTTTTTACCCTGGACAACATCGAAGCTTACAGACTGGCCCTCAGTCAAAGTCTTGAAACCAGCGGCTTGAATGGCACTGTAATGGACGAAAACATCCCCACCATCATTCTTCTCGATAAATCCAAAACCTTTACTCTCGTTAAACCATTTTACTTTACCTTCTGACATAATTAGTCTCCTCCTTTCTTAGAATTTACCAAAAGTCGAATTACCAATATGACAGAAATAAAAAAACCACCAAGACTCTAAAGAGCATGGTGGCCGCCTTTGCACTTCAAATTGTCATAACCCAACTTTAACTGTACCGTACAAACTTAAGACCATAGCAAGGTACAGGATATGGGGGAAGATATTCCTTTATTTATGAAAAGTCAAGTCATATTTCATTATATTTCAATAATTTATTCACAAAATGAACTGTTAGAGATCCCCCAGCCGTTTGACGGCTTGCCCATACTGCGCGACGATCTCGTGGACGACGTCGCCGGCGGGCTTGATCTCCTTCAGGGCGCCCACGACCTGGCCGATCTGGATCTCACCGTCCTTCAGGTCGCCGTCAAACATGCCGAGTTTGGTCCGCTTTTCGCCGATGAGATTCAGCAGTTCTTCCTGCGAGGCCCCTCTTGCCTCTGCGGCAAGAATCGTTTTGGCCCATTCGTTGACGATCACGCGGGCCGGGATGAGCTTGCGCAAGATGAGAAACGTATCGGTCGGCGAGGCGTCCTTCATGGCCCGCTTGAAATTTTCATGGGCGCTGGACTCCACAGTAGCCGCAAATCGCGTCCCGATCTGAACCCCGTCCGCACCCATCGCCAGCGCCGCCGCCATGCCGCGGCCGTCGTAGATGCCGCCCGCCGCAATCACGGGAATCTTTACGGCATCGACAGTCTGGGGAACCAGCACCATCGTCGTCAGCTCTTCCCTGCCGTTATGACCGCCGGCTTCGAAACCTTCCACCACCACGGCGTCGACGCCCGCCTCCTCGCACTTTACGGCCAGCGCCGGCGTGGCGGCTACATGGGTAACGGTCATACCGGCATCCTTGAAGCGGCCGGTATATTTCTTCGGGCTTCCGCCGGAGGTAAAAACGATCCTGATTCCCTCCTCCAGGATGACCGTCGCCATCTCATCGGCAAACTTGAAGAAAATGGGAAGGTTGACACCCCAGGATTTATCGGGGCAGGCCGCCTTTGCCTTCCGGATATGCTCTCGCAGCAACTCCGGCGTCATGGATCCGGCGCCGATCAGCCCCAGCGCCCCCGCCTTTGCGGCGGCCACGGCCAACTTCCAGCCACTGACCCAGACCATTCCGGCCTGGATGATGGGGTAGTCGATATTAAAGAGCCTCGTAATTCTCGTTTCCATCCTTCTTCTCCTTCATTTCGCCGCAGGATCGCGCATTTTTCTCTTTTTTTATAGATTTAACGCGTATCGCATCAATGCCGGATCCCGGCAATTTTTTTTGCCAGTTTCTTTTTATGCTCGAGATTCCCCTGACGGGAAATCATGACCCGCTGCGCCTGGGGTGAACCGGCGCCGTGCATTGATTCAGTCCTGTATCCCACCGCTGCCGTCCCGAGCGTGATGTTCTCGATCAGCCGTAGAATGCGACAACGATCCTCGGTCGGCGCCGACACAACGCCCCGGAGATATTTTTCCACCCATTTGCCGATCTCCGGGTGGCGCAGATCCTTTTCCGATGGCATCGTGACCATCAATCCTCCGGCAATATCCTCGGCAAGCCTCGCAATTTCGTAGGGAAACCGCGTCACATTCTGCTTGCAGACATTGGCCAGCAGCAGATCGATGAGGTAATTTCCGGATGCGGTCCGGCGCCCTTCCGCCGAGCAGGCAATCCCGCAGGCGTAAAGCGTTTCGTTGAGGTGCATCATTTCGATGAGCTTGTCCTTGATGTGGGACGCCTTGGCGGCGCCGTTGTAATCGGCCGCCAGCGCCGCCGCGCCGATGAGGACATCGCCGACGCCGACCTTGCAGCCGCCGTAGCTCTGACGGTGATACCCGGCAAAGCGTTCCACGAGTGCGCCGCTGAATTCGGTCTCGCCGCACATGAACACATTCTCCCAGGGAACGAACAGATTGTCGAAAATCATCAGGGCCTCATGACCGCCGAATTCCCTGTTGCCCACATCGATTTGGCCGCCTTCCAATTTCCGGGTGTCGCAGGACTGGCGGCCGTAGATATAAAAGACGCCCTTGGCATCGGCCGGCGCCGCGAAACAAAGGGCGTAATCGCTATCCTCTTTCGTCATCGTGATCGTCGGCATGACGAGAATCCATTGGGAATTGACGGCCCCTGTCTGATGGGCCTTTGCGCCGCGAACGACAATGCCGTCCTTCTTTTTCTCCACCACGCGCGTGTAAAGGTCCGGATCAGCCTGTTTGGCGGGTGACAGATAGCGGTCGCCTTTCGGATCGGTCATGGCGCCGTCCACCGTGAGGTCTTCCTCCTGCATCATGAGCAGAAACTTCGTAAACCGGTCATAATAATGCGTCCCGAGTTTCTGATCCATTTCGAACGTCACACTGTCCACGGCATTAATCGCATCCATGCCGACACAGCGCTGGAAGCAGGCGCCCGTTTTCTGTCCCATGAGCCGCTGCATCTTGACTTTCCGGATCAGGTCATCGGTGCTCCGGTGGAGATGGCAGAATCGGTTTATTTTTTGCCCGGTCAGGTGGGATGTTGCCGTCATGAGGTCCTCGTGCTCGGGGTTCTGCGCCAGCGCATAGGTCATCTTGACCGAATTCATGGATGGCCTGATGATGGGATGGTCCACGGGATTTTCTACCCGTTCGCCCAGCAGATAGACCTGAAGCTTCAGCTTACGGAGACTCTCTTCATATTGTCCGGGGGTTTTCAACGGCATGATCGTATCTCTCCTTCATTTTTAAAGATATCATTACGTGATCCGGATGTGGCTTTGCGGCCGGATCTCCTCCAGAACCAGGGCGTCCACCGGGCATTTGACGACGCAGTTGCCACAGCCGTAGCATTTGTCCGGGTCAATGACGGCAACGCCGTTCATTGCGATGGCGTGGAACTGACAGCGGTCTTCACAAACACCGCAGCCCGTGCAGAGATCCGCGTCCAGTTTGACCCGGAAGCGTGACGGCGCATAGGACGCCGCATACCCCGCCTGATTGATCATAAACAGCCCCGTGCAGCAGCACGAACAGCAGTTGCACATGAACATGTCTTTTTTCCAGTTGTTGCGGATCAGGTGGACCAGTCCCGCGTCCTCCGCTTCCCCCAGCCGCCTCAACGCTTCCTCGTTGGTCAGACATTCCCCCAAACCGCGGTCGATAATCGCCGCGCCGAACTGGCCGATCTGCATGCACATGGACATGGGCGGCGCCGGACAATCTTTGCCTTTGCCCACCTTGCGGGCCTGCATCCGGCAAGGACAGGGAATGGCCGTAATCAGTTCGGCGTCCTTGAACATTTTCCGGGCGGAATCGATATCCAGAATCTGACCACGGGATTCGACGCTTCTTTCGATGGGAATGACGCGCATCATGGGAGGCGGATTCAGGGCTTTCAACAGCGAAACCAGCGCGGGCATTTCTTCATGAATCAGCTTGTCCCAGAGCACGAAAAGCTCCAGCGGGGCGTCGGGATCCATAATGGAGGAATCCCGCAATTCGATCATGGCGGGAAAAAGTCTGTAATGATCAGGCTTCGCCAAGACTCGGTTAATGGCGCCCCGCTTTTTCAACTTCTCCACCAGGTCCCGGATCCTCTCCAACGGCAATCCTGTCCGTTCCGACAGCTCCTGCAGAGATCCCGGCAGGGCCTGAACCAGCCGGATGCTTTCTTCGTCGTCAAACAGGATGGAAAAAACGCCGCCCAGGGTTTCTGATTCCGGAAACCCGAGCCGCATGGCATAAGGCTTGAGTTCTTCACGAATCGGCATTTTATTTAATATCCTTATCTGTCGCTTCACTTGATATGAGGCATGATACCTTCCACCCCATTAAAGTCAAGTGCTTATCTGTTGAGCGGCAAAAACAAGTTGACAATGGCGGGACCTGTCAATAGGATGGCCGCCAAAATTAGAAACCAGGGAGGAAAAATATGTTTTCAAGCAGGTGCATCAAATACGGGCTGATGTTTTTCAGCCTGTTCTTCTTTCTGACCTACGTCCTGGAGCTTGACGCTTACGCCCGGGTGGGCGGCAGTCGGTCTTTCGGCAGCCGTGGATCGCGGTCCTACTCGTCCCCGAGTTCCCCATCCGCCACACCGGCCAGCCCCTCCCGGCAGGTGGGTCCGGCGCCTTCCGCACCGATAATGTCGCCGCAGGGCGGCGGTTTCATGAGGAGCCTGGCCGGCGGTCTCGTCGGAGGCATGATCGGCGGGATGCTGTTTCGGAGCCTTGGACTCGGCGGTGAAGGCGGCATGGGCGGCAGCGGGATCGGCCTGTTCGAAATTGCTTTGATCGGCCTGCTTCTTTACGGGATCTGGTGGTACATCAAAAAAAGGCGGCGGGAAGCGGAAGCGCCGGCAGGCGCCGCCTATTACCGGGATGCATCGGCGGGACCCCAAGGACCCGCCTATGTACCGTCTTATGGACAGCAGGCGCAGGAATCGGACATTGACACCGGACTCGGCCACATTCGGCAGATGGATCCTGCGTTTGACGAACAGAGATTCAAGGATCAGTCTATGGACAATTTCTTCACGGTCCAGGGGGCCTGGGCAAATCGCGACCTGTCCACTACCCGCAATCTGCTGACCGACGAGATGTACCGCATCCTCCAGGGCGACGCCGACGAACTAAAAAAGAAAAAACGAATCAACCGCCTTGACAATATCGCCGTAAGGAGCGTTGAGCCGTCCGAAGCCTGGCAGGAAGCGGGCAACGATTTCATCACGGTCCGTTTCCATGCAAATCTGCTGGATTATACAGTAGATGAGACGACCGGCGAGGTGGTTTCAGGCAGCAAAACCGACCCTGTCAAATTCGAGGAGTTCTGGACATTCACGCGTCCGGTGGGAAACAACCCCTGGCAGCTTTCGGCCATTAACCAAGCTTCATAAAAACTATTTATCCCGAGATTTCTTCCCTCCCCCGATCGAGGGGGAGGGAATCATCCTGCCTTTTTATATGATGCCGCGGGCGGCCAGATCATCGATGGCGGTCTCGGCATAGCCCAGTTCTCGCAGAACCTCGCGCGTGTGTTCCCCGAAAGAAGGCGGATGCGTCCGCCAGCCGGGCTGATCATTTGAAAACTTGAGTGGAAAGCCCTGCTGACCGATCTCGCCGTCCATAGGATGATGCGCCTTGAACCAGGCCTCCCGCTGCTGAATATGGGGGTCCTGCAGGGCCTCCTCGAGCGTGTTGACCGGTGTGACACAGGTCTCGTATTCCACCAGCAGATCCATCCATTCCTGCCGCGTCTTTTGCCGCATGATCCGTTTCACCTCGGCGATCAGCGCTTCCTGTTGCGGGCCCGGCGCGAACTGGTCGGGGATGAAATCCTCTCGCCCGATGGCGCGGCAGAAACCCTGCCAGAATTTCTCTTCCAGACATCCGAGCGCCAGATATTTCCCGTCGCCCGTTTGATAGACGTGATAAAAAGCGTAGCCGCCGCCCACGAAGGTTTCCCCGCGTTTCGGCAAGATGCCCGTTGCCAGATAGGTGGACATGACCAGCCCCAGAAACGGGGTCAGGCCGTCCAGGAGCGCCGCATCGATATGCTCCCCAATGCCCGTGCGCTCACGCTTGAGCAGGGCCGCCAGAATCCCGATGACGGCGTTCAGACCACCGCCGGCGCCGGCGAACTGGACACCGGGGCTCACGGGCGGACCGTTCTTTTCGCCCAGCAGGTCGAGGATTCCCGACAGACCGAGCAGGTTGATGTCGTGAGAGGGACGATCCCGGTAAGGTCCGTCCTGTCCGAAGCCGGTCAGCGAACAGTGGATGAGCCGCGGATGGATCTGCTTCAACGCGTCATACCCCAGATCGATGCGTTCCATTCCTCCCGGACGAAAGGAGTCGATCAAAACGTCGACTTTTGGAAGCATCCTCAAAAAGATATCGCGGCCGGCAGGATCCTGCAGGTCCAGGGTCATGGCCCGCTTGTTGCGGTTGACAATATGGAAATAGCTGCCGAGCGTCTTCACGAGGGGGGGCATCTTGCGGAATCCGTCCGGCACTCGCGGATTTTCGATCTTCAGAACATCGGCGCCAAGGTCTGCCAACATCTGGCTGCACAGCGATCCAGGCAAAAGCGAGGACAGGTCGAACACCCGGACGCCGTCTAAAGGCAAAGTCATGGTTGCGTCTCCTTGGTATATTTTTTCTCTCCGGCACCGGGCATCTTCGGTAAATCCATTTTGCCGGCCTGGTCATGCCGCGCAACCTTGTCATTGTTCGCCGGTTGCTGCAAGTGGAAAATCAATCAAGTCGTTGCCGAATGAGAGATCTTTGCATAACCGGTGAAAAATGGTTCGCAATCGGCGAATCAAAGATTTTTCGACTTTCCAGAAATTAGATTAACTTATTTATTTCAATCATGTTTAAGTCTTATCACCTCTTTAGCGAAAAAGATTTTGAGCGGCGGCGAAGCCATTTTTCAAAGGTCTCAATGAGTATAATCGGGGAGTGATGCAGCGGCATGGCGCGCAGCGTGATATGGGCTTGAGGAGAGTTGTTTTGCGTGATATAGGGGGCATCGTTTCAGATAAACCAGGCTTGACAACAAAAGGAAAGACCTGGTTTTTAGAAAAGGAGCCCGAACGATGGCAAAAATCACGCTCAATCCATGTCCGAAAGTTTACATTCTGGAAACCCACCGCTCCAAATCGCCTGCGGATACGCTTCGTTTCATTGACGGCATGAAGGAAACACTGGGGATGAAATCCTTCCGGGATGCGACTTCTCTGGATCGTATCGGTCTTCCCGTCTTTACCTGCTACCGGATCCGGCCCGATCAATCAAAGACCTGGCACACCGGCAAGGGATTCACGGCGGTTCAGGCCCAGGTTTCGCTGACCATGGAAGGAATCGAACGCTACTGCTCCGAATTCAGGGATGAATACCGCAGTCGCCTCGTTCTGGACAGCTACAAAAACCTGAAGAAAAAGCGCCTCGCCGTTCTTGATCCTGCTGCACTGATCCTGCCCCAGTTCAGTCAATACGCTCCGGACGACGTTTTTCACTGGGTCGGCGGATATGACCTGATCGGGCACGAGGAGATTCTGGCGCCCGCCTGCGCGGTCTATCACCCCTTCCATCTAGACGACAAACCCGTGATCAATACGCACACGGACGGAATCGCTTCCGGAAATACGATGGAGGAGGCCGTCTTTCACGGGCTCATGGAGGTCATCGAAAGGGACGCCTGGAGCATCGCCAAATTTTCCGGCGACGCCAGCGACGCCATTGCCATTGAAGATCGACCGGAAAATCAGTTCTTGCTGGATATTGTCGACAAATTCAACCGGGCCAACATTGAAATCGTAGCCAAGGACGTTACCTCAGACATCGGAATTCCGGTGATTGCAGCCTTTTCTCAGGATCTGGAACAGGAAAGCATGATTCCCATAGACGGTTTCGGCGCCCATCTGGATCCCAAGGTGGCCATGGCTCGCGCCCTGACGGAAGCGGCAACGACCCGCGCCCTGTTCATTCAGAAGTACGGATTTGATGGACTCCGGGAAGAGCTTCCGGCCCATTACTTCATGGACAGCGCGGGGGAGGACTTCCGATTCTATGCCCATGCGGAAAAAGCCCTCGCAGATATGGAAGTCGGTTATCATGACGACCTGCTCGATGACATCAAAAAGTCGGCCGGCATCCTGCAATCCCGAGGCTATGAACATTTGATCGTGGTCGATCTGACGCGGCCCGACGTCGGCCTTCCCACCGTGCGCATCATTGTGCCGGGTATGGAGGCCTTCTGTTTTGACAAGACAAGAAAGGGGCCGAGGCTGTTTCGCGGCCAGGACTGACGACTTCGTAAAAAGCCCGGATGCTGTGTTGCGCTGCATCCTTCGTCATTGCGGCGTACGTAAATGTACGCCTCATTCCTCAGGATTTTCGCGCCTTGCCTGCGGAGCTTTTTACGAAGCCTACGATTACTGAAGGGAACCATCATGCTGCCGGAAAACGAAATCAGACAACGGGCGGAATACTGCTATCTGGTGTTTCTGCAACTGAACCGCCTCCGGGACAACATGCAGGTAACCCCGGAGCGATATCTCGATTACCTGGGACGTTCGACCCTTCGGCTGGCCCAGGATGAGTTTATCCGGTCCATCGTAGAGGAAGAACTCAAAATGGGCAGCCCTGACGGCGGACTGGGGTATCTGATCGCTCTTTTTGAAGGATTCGCACATGCCTATAGTGAAGTGCTTGAGATTCCACTGGAAGAAATCCGGGACAGCCTTCCTGTTGATTTTCGGGAAAAGTTGGCTGCCGAAATGGAGAGAAAATTGAGAAAATCAAGAAAAAAACAAGCATGATCATGAGATTGAGAGGGCCTTGTATTTTTTTTATTTTTGCTTGACAGGTCAGGCGGGATTAACTATAGGGCAGAGTGGGTTATTCGCACCACGGCAAAAGATTGTTTTTCGGAATTCAAAGCCTATTTCCATAACCAGCGACCAATGGTTTGATAGGGGGCGGCAGTACCTGCCCAGTTGCTTTATCTGATCAATCTCACGGAAGCGGTCATTACCGGCCCTCACTCGATTGCAGGCATGATGCGACGGAATTCATCTCTCACGAAAACAACAGCATTCAGGTTGTCCCTTTTCATTTCATCTCCCGGATTTAATCGTTTTTTCATACAACAAATGCAAGCTTCTGCCCCCATGCTTGCGGAAAGAAGGCTTTGATCCCGTCATCATGATCCACGAACAGCTAGCGCGATAATTCGCAAGGATACGATAACTAAAGAAAGGAAAGGGGGTGACACACTCAGAACTCAAATTGTTTCCTTAATTGTTTTAAGGGGTAATAAAATTATCAAAGGAGGGAATTATGCCAAGAATTCGTACAAAGGCCAAAAAAGCCGAAATCTTGACCCTCGAGGGTGCGGTCAAGAAATACATGCATGACGGGATCCAGGTTGCCTTCAGCGGGTTTACCGGTTTCAACAGAAACCCCTTTGCCTTTGCTTGGGAGACGGTCAGGCAGGGAATCAAGGACCTTCATGTCGTTGATCGTCACGGCAGCCAGTGCACCTGGCTCCTCAATGCCGTCGCCGCTATTAAGATCTATGAAACAGACTGGATGGGCTGGGGTGAAATGGCGGGCAAGATCGATATTAACATGGAGCGGACTTATAAAGCCGGAAAGATGATCCTCGAGGATTATTCTCACGGCGCCATGGCCATGCGGTTTCTCGCCGGCGCGATCGGAGCACCCTTCATCCCCTATAATGCGCCATTGGGATCAGACCTCTACAACCCGGCGTATGACGCCCTCGGAAAGGCCGGCCTCAGGGATGGCAAAAACCCGAGGATTCCCAAGAAGAAATTCATCCAGATCGAAGAGCCCTTCTGGGGCGACGGCCAGACGGTGATGCTGCCCGCTGCGAGACCCGAATTGGCCGTTATCCATGTCGCCCAGGCCGGCGACAAGGGAACCGCCAAATGGCGCGGCGTCGGTACCATCGACAAGGAAATCTCCTTTGCCTGCGACAAGGTGGTCATCATTGCAGAAGAAATCGTACCCGAGGCCGAGATGCGGAAGTACCCCGAAGCAAACCAGATCCCCTACTTCACGGTGGATGCCATCGTCGAGTGTCCCTGGGGCGCCTTTCCGAGTTCCGTCCCCTTCTACTATGACTACGATGCGCCCTTCATGCGGATCATGGACGCCGCTTCCCGAAATCCGGACGAGCTGAAAAAATGGCTCGACGAATGGGTCTACGGTCCGAAGAGCTGGGAAGACTTTGTCATCAAACTCGGCGCCAAAAAACTTCTGGATCTGCGGGCGGACAGCGTCACCGGGTACAGCACCCGGATGATGAGAGGCAAAAAACCAGCGCCCAGGATGAAGATGCCCTTATCCGTGGCAAGAAGCGGTTATTAATGAAAGGGGGGAAAAGAATATGGCTAAAACAATAGAAGAATTGATCAACTTGATCGACAAGATTCCCAATGAACCGGCCAAGGTTGGTGAATTCATCCTGCCGGAGCTGATGGCCATTGCGATTGCCCATGAGGTCCGCAATGATGACATCGTCTTTGCCGGGACAGGCCTTCCCATGGTGGGAATTATGGCAGCTAACTTAACGAATGCACCCAATGCAACGCTGATTTACGAGTCCGGGATCTGTGACGGTAAGACCATGCATGTTCCCATGTCGGTCTGCGATCAGCGGGCCGCGAACATGAGCTCCACGCTGGGCGGCCTCGTGGACACCTTCGGGTATTATCTCCAGCAGGGATTTGTGACGCTGGGATTCCTCGGCGGCGCCGCAATTGACAAATACGGTGGCGTCAACGTCACCTCCATCGGCGACTATTACAAGCCGTCCCACCGCTTCACCGGGTCCGGCGGCAACTCCGACATCGGAGCCATGGCGCATCGAACGGCCTATATCATCCTTCAGGAGAAAAGAAGATTCCTCGAGAGAAACGAATATACCACGACGCCGGGTTGGTGGTGCTGGGACTTCAAGGCGGACGGCAAAAAGGAATGGAAGCCCAAGAAGGAAGTCTGGAAGGGCACGGCCTATGCCAACAACGGTCCCTGCGGCGTCGTGACCAATATGGGCGTCTACCGTTTCGATGATAACGGGGTCATCTATCTTGAAACGCATCACCCGGGCGTGACCGTGGAACAGGTCAAGGAGAACTGCGGCTTCGATCTGAATGTCTCCAAAGTCAAGGGCGAGACGGCCCATCCGACCTATCAGGAACTTTTCGTTCTGCGGGAATTCGTGGATCCGGAATTGATTTTCCTGCCCGCGAAAACGGAGTATCCCGCGTCCATTCAGGAGATCATCGACAAATAAACATGATATTCAGCGAAAGAGGGGAATGCGACTATTCCCCTCTTTCACATTTTTTATCTGTTGACATCGGGGGTGAATGATGGATTCACCCCCGATGTGAGCGGTTAAATGGCTTCGGGATCGAATTTGTGCCTGGAGCCGAAATTTTATTGAAAGAGGGGGGAGACATGAATTTAGACTTATCGGAAGACCAAAAAATGATTCAGGATACGGCAAGAAACTTTGCCAAAAGCGAACTGGAACCTGTCGCCGCGAAAATGGATGAACAGGAAGATCGTCCCACCTTCCTGAAGAACCTCAGGAAACTGGCTGAACTGGGCCTGATGGGCATCAATGTCAATGCCGAATACGGCGGATCGGAAGCGGGCGTTGTCGCCTTCAGCATCGCCGTGACCGAAATCGCCCGGGCCTGTGCCTCCACCGCCGTGACCATGTCCGTGAACAACATGGTCTGCGAAGTCATTCAGGCCATCGGTTCGGAAGAACAGAAAAAAACCTATATCTCGAAGATCTGCTCCGGAGAGTACTATGCCGGCGGCTTCGGCTTGACGGAAACGACTGCCGGTTCCGACCCTGCGGGAATGCGCTGTACGGCCGTTCTGGACGGCAATGAATGGGTCTTGAACGGTAATAAGATGTTCATCACGAGCGCGGAATATGCGGGCGTGTTTGTGGTCTGGGCCGTAACGGACAAGGCTGCCAAGAAAGGCAAGGGCATCACGACGTTTCTGGTCGAGAACGGTCTGAAGGGGTTTACCGTGGGCCGCGCCGAACACAAGATGGGACAGCACGCATCGGTCACCAACGAGTTGATTTTTGAAGACTGCCGTATTCCCAAGGACGCGATGATGGGCAAACCCAATGACGGCTTCCGCATCGCCGCTGGCGAACTGGCCGGCGGGCGCATCGGGATCGGATCGTTGGGTCTTGGCTGCGGTCTGGCGGCGATGGACTATGCCACAAGATACGCCAGGGAGAGAATACAGTTTGACCGGTCCATCGCGACTTTCCAGGCGATCCAGTGGATGATCGCCGAATCCTACACCGAGTTGGAAGCCGCCCGGTTGCTGCTCATGAATGCCGCCTACAACAAGGAACAGGGACGGTATTTTGCCAAGCAGGCCTCCATGGCAAAATATTTTGCAACGGAAGCCGCTGAGCGCGCCTGCTACAACGCAATCCAGATGCTGGGCGGCTATGGTTACACAAAGGAATTTCCGGTGGAACGCTACGCCCGGGACGTGCGCATCACCTCGATCTATGAAGGTACCAACCAGATTCAACGGCTGATCATCGCCCGAGAAATTCTGGGTTCTCTGGCATAACCTTTTTTGCCTTCACCCGTCACCCCTTGGCTGCAAAAAACCCCTTTCTTCTTTGGAAGAAAGGGGTTTTTCACTGCCTGATTGGATGTAAACCGGCGATGAGGATATAACCTCATGCTCCACGGGCTCTCGTTATTCAGGTAACGCGTAGCGGAAGCACCCGTTGCTCTTATAGGGCATTGTAAAGTTCCCCAAACGGGTAGTCAACGCCTTAGCCTTTTTCGGTCGAGGGCCGGCCTCAGGCTTCTCCGTGAGGAGATGATAAATCTCGTACCCACCCGTGAAATAATAGCGATCGACATCCGCCTTGTTGATATCCATCATGTAGCGTACATGGTCCAGACCGGTTTCGTTTTCATCGAAGAATACATCCAGATTTTCCCGCCAGTGATCCGGAATCATCTCCGGAATAACGACAAAGCTTCTGTCGATATCCTTCACCTTCTTCACGGACCGCGTCTTTTGACCAGACTGTCTCCTTTTCATGGAATCCCTCCCTTTTTTCATTATGTCTTCAGAAATTATGTTTATTTGACCAAGATCGCGGCTTCCTTTCTGCATGACGTCAGGCCTACCTCAAATTCCCCATCCTGAAGATATTATCAGAACCTGAGACGCGCCCGCCACCATCCGTCGCCTGCATGACAATCGAAAGACAGCCGCCCTGAGACAAGTGTTATTCATGAACAGTGCCAGAATCGAAAGGAATGGAACGATTCAGGTTATGTTGTCGTGATCATTTGGATTTCAGCTTGTGGCGGGGAAAATCAGTGCGGCGATGAACGGCATGAATACAAAAGCGGACGCGTAATTGCCTTCCCGGTGCGTATGCAAGTACGCACCGGGAAGGTTAGTCGGATTTACGCAACCTATACTTCATCATCTTTAACTGCAGGCCTTTACGGCTCAACCCCAACTGCTGGGCTGCGCGCGTCACGTTATGGTCGCATTCCTCGAGCGTGTTGACAATCATTTTCTTTTCGATATCTTCCATGTGTGTCTTGATAAAATCCTTAAAGGGTTTTTGCAGGGCGCCGGATGGAACCGATAAGCCAGACTTTACAGCTATTTTCAATTCGGAAGGCAGGTCGGCAAAGGTGATGGTCTCACCCCGGGCCATGAGGATGACCCGCTCAATGAGATTCTCAAGTTCACGGATATTACCCGGCCATTCATATTGCATCAATAGATCTCTGACCCGGTCATCCATGCCCTTCACCGTCCGGTCCAGCTTATTGTTGAATTTTTCAATGAAATAATCCGTCAGCACCGGAATATCTTCCCTGCGCTCCCTCAGCGGCGGCAAATGCGCGGGGATAACATTCAGCCGGTAGAAAAGATCTTCCCGAAAATGACCATCCCGGACATCCTGGAGGAGATTCCGGTTCGTTGCCGTCACGAGACGGACATCGACTTTGATCGTCTGCAACCCGCCAACGCGCTCAAACTGCTGCTCCTGAATTACGCGGAGCAGCTTGACCTGCATATCTTTGGGAAGTTCCCCCACTTCATCCAGAAACAGCGTTCCTTTGTGCGCGAGTTCGAACCGTCCCTGTTTTTTTGTAACGGCCCCCGTAAAAGCGCCCTTTTCATAACCGAACAACTCGCTTTCCATGAGATTTTCAGGAATCGCCGCACAATTGATCTTAATGAAAGGGTTGTTTTTGCGGGGGCTGTTGCGATGGATGGCATGGGCGATGAGCTCCTTGCCGGTTCCGGTTTCGCCCGTGATCAGAACCGTGGTTGTGGTGGGGGCGACACGCTTGATGGTTTCGTAGATCTCCGCCATTCGGGGGCCGGCCCCGATGATGCCGTAACGGTCAATATCTTCCGGGTTGAGCAGTGTTTCGTCTTCATTGAGCCGGCGTGTCCGGATGGCCTTCTGGATGATATTTTTCAGATCTTCCTGTTCAAAGGGCTTTGAGATGTAATCAAAAGCTCCCTTTTTCAAGGCGCCCACGGCCGTCGCCACGGTTCCGTGGGCGGTGATGATAATGACCGGTACCGATGGATACTCCCGGATCATGCGGTCTAGAAGCCCCAGACCGTCCAGGTTTGGCATTTTCAGATCCGTCACGACGACGTCGAAGGGACCGGCCTTGAGCATGTTCAGCGCTTCCAGGCCGTCGGAGGCTGCCGCAACCTCGTAGCCCTCCTTTTTCAGCATGGCCTGTAAAACCAGCCGCATATTCAGTTCATCGTCAACAATCAGAATTTTATTCAATGGGGTCTCCCCTCTTTGAGAGCTTTGCATAACCGGTGAAAAATGGTTCGCAAGCGGCGAATGAAAGATTTTTCGCTTGATGGGGACACGACTCCGTCATGTCCCCATGACTCATTTATTGATTTCAAACATGTTTATGCCTTATCATATTTCAAGCGAAAAAGATTTTGAGCCGCGGTGAAGCCATTTTTCAAAGGTCTCCATTTGTCTTTATTCACGGGCAACGTCGAGACGGATATAGAAAATACTCCCCTGGCCGGGAATGGATTTCACGCGCAGCCGCCCCCCATGGCTTTTAACAATGCGCTGACAGATGGGCAGACCCAACCCCACGCCTCTTTCTTTCGTGGTAAAAAAAGGCTTAAAAATATTCTTAATGTCTTCCCGCTTGATGCCCCTTCCCGTATCCCGGATGGAGAGGCCCACCGCGGCGCCGGCGTCTCCGGCAATCCTCGATGTCCGAAATGTCAGGGTCCCGCCCTCCGGCATGCCTTCCATCGCATTATAGGCAAGGTTCAGGATAACCTGAACCATCTGTTCCGCGTCAATATGGACCGGCGGCAGATCCGGATGGAGATCCTGTTCAATGGCCATATTTTCAGGGAGATTGCTGGCCCGGATGATCGACACCGTTTTTTCAACCAGAGGGTTGAGCCATTGAGTTTTGCGATTCAGTTGATAGGGCTTCGCATAGTTCAGAAATTGTGAAACCACGCTGTTCAGGCGATCGACCTCCTCGATGATGACATCCAGAAGTCTCTGATGTTCCTCATCTTTTTCTTCTGAGCGCAGATATTGCGCCGCGCCTTTCATAGAGCCCAGGGGGTTGCGGATTTCATGGGCCAGTACGGGCGCCATCTCCTCAAGAAGCCGGCTTTTCTCCCGCTCCAATCTCTCATCCAGCGCGTACAGGGATGTAAAGACATCGGGACTGTCCGGATAGATCATGGTCAGGATTTTTTTCAGAATCTGCCGAAAGGGCTCGATGGAAATGACGATGATAAAGGAAGCCACCAGAATATGACTGAAGGGCGCTGCGGCCTTTCCAAACAGCCTTGTGAAGATCGTGAAGATGATCGCCGCAAAACAGGTCATGATGAAAACAACCATGGCGCGGGCCATGATATCGTGGAGCGCCGTCAATTGCGGGGTGGTGATAATCATGAGGGTCAGGTAAATCAGGGCTGCCAGGATCATATCGGCGTGCAGGGAAAATCCATAAGCCACCCCGGCCAGACGCTCCAGCCCCATGAGCAAAGCCGTGATGGCGCAGGCAATGGCCAGGTAGCGCATGCGTTTCTTTTCGGCGCCTGCGGCTTTCGTCTTCAGATAGACGATCAAGGCCAGATAGCAGATCACGAACAGGATCCAGACATAGACCCTCAGGAGCAGGGGAAGATGGGCCTGGACGCCGCCGAGGGGGAGTTCCGTATGGAACACGACATAAGAAACAACGGCCAGGGCAAAGCTGACAACAGACGCAAGCGCGATATGGCGTTCGGATAAAAAAGTCTGCTGATTGAGCAGGGTGCGCGTAAAGGCTATGGCCAACGGCGGGAGGGCCAGCAGGCCCAAGGTCTCCGTCATTTTCAGGAAATCATGCTGGAGAAGACCGCCAAAGAAATTTGCCCCTTTATAGACAAACAGCGCCAGGCAGAGCCAGGCAAAACTCAGATGCACCGGCATCTTGTTTTTGCTGATCATTAATGAAACGGCGATGGTCAGACTGACCGCCGCCAGGGTCAATGATTCCATGATTTGCATGAATTAAAAAGCCCGGGCAGAGCCCGGGCTTTTTTTGCGAAAGGCTATCTGACTTATTTTGCGGACTGATAGGGATCCCAATCGAAGCCCCAGAGTTCGCCGCCCATGGGAATCTTGTATTTTCTTCTCTCGTCGTAGGAGGGATAGCGCCTGGCGCCGCCTTCCTTGGGAAGCATGGAAACGGGAAATTTCGGCGCCAGCAGACCGTTCGCACGCGCCTCTTTCTCGAGCCATTCCCGGTCATCGGGATGGGCAATGGAAATCAGCGCCGAGGCCCTTTCGTAACCGGAGAGCCCCCGGAGGTTGACGATGCCAAACTCGGTGCAGACATAATTCGTCAACTGGGCCGGCACGTCAACGCTCGATCCCTCGGGCAGGAACGGAACGATTCTCGAGGTGCCGTGCTTGCTGCGGGCCGTCATGGAGGCCACGCCGCGTCCGCCCTTGGACTGGGCGCAGAAGGTCACGAACTGGAAGTAACCGCCGGAGCTGGAAATCGGGCGCTTCTCATAGAAACCCGTGCTCTGCTGGCCCAGTAGGTCCACGGCGACGCAGTTGTCAATGGCGATCATGTTGTCGATTCTTCTCAGGATATCGAAATTATTTGTGTAATTGATATCATAGACGGCCATGGACTGATTATGGTGAATCGTATCGTAGTACCACTTCACATCGACCGGGAAGGCGAACGTGTAAACGCTTTTGCCCTTGTCGAGGTTCTTGTACCTGTTGGTGACCTGGCCCGACTCGATCAGTTTGATCAGACCGAAATTCAGCATTTCCGTGTGGATGCCCAGGTCTTTCAACCCCGCATCGGCCATGGCGGCGACACAGGCGGAGGGAAGCGATCCGATACCGAGTTGGACGATATCCCGGTCTCTCATGATGGAGAGAACATGCTGGGCAATCTGCTGCTCAACCGGCCTGGGCTGAATGGCCTTTTCGTTGATCTGGGGCCATTTGTATTTTTCGCAGTCCACTTCCACCCAGTAGTCGATGTCGTCGATGTTGAACGTGTTGAAGCGGCCGCCTTCGGCCCAGGGATAATCCGACCGGACTTCAAAGACGATCTTCTTGGCCGTCTGACTATAGATGTTACAGTTATTCGTACCGTAAGACATATTGAAGAAACCGTGCGCATCGGGCGCGGTCGCCGCATTAAACCACCAGTCCAGACCGCGTTTTTCCTTCACGGCATTTACGAAACGATAATGATGGGCATTCATACCGTAGGCCCATCCCCACTGCGCCCAGTCGGTGACGTTGTTGGTATCTCTGGCCTTGCGGTTCCAGGGGAAGAAGAAAAACTCGTGAATGCAGTGATATTCCTGCATCGGGTCGATCTGCTGAAGTTCCGGATGGGGATAAAACATCGCATACATCCAGAATTCAATGTTCTTGAGCTGACCCGGACCGGGGCCCAATCTCTTTGCGACGGCCTCGGTACAAACGGTCGAGTCGCCGCCGACGCTGCCGTGGTTGATCCAGTCGCCCGATTTGACCATGTCGGCGATTTGCTCAGCGGTTCTCTTTTTGTCTCGAATTTTTTGCTGAATGGGTGTTGTCATTCTTAGCCCTCCTAAAAGATTAAAAATGCTTGAAGCGTTTGAAGATGTTCAAGAAGCCCGGCTTTGGGGAGCCCAAACCGGGATGAAACAACCTAACAACTGACTGCCCTCTTTACCCCCTTTCATCTATTTATTTGAAATTGCTCTTTTTTTATGATCAGGCCATGCTCAACAACGGAGGGCGTTTTTCTAATATGCCTTACCCTGCATTGTCAAGAAAAATATCACGATCCGGTATATTTTCTTATGCCGTCCATGAGATCGCCGTGAAAAAACCCAAACAGGCTATCTCCCAAGACACTCCGAGGCGCCCCTGCCGCGTCCATCCGTATCTTCCTTAACGACAACGCCCCCTTCAAAGGTCAAGACATAAATGAAATCATCCTTGCCGCAATTATAGGACCACTTTTCCACGCTCTTCGCGGTCGCGGGCCTGGTATCATAAACGACCTGTTTATCTTCAGCGCCATGCCTTCGACCCTTTGTGCGCGTACCTTTTTTTGCGCTGACCTTTTCCTTGTGCGTCGGTTTTCCGCACTTAATGAGCACCTTGCTCCTGCTGTCGCCGGTTCCGACGATTTCATCGCCACACCTGAAGGCATACGCATCGAAAACAATAAACAAACCAAAGACAGTGGCAACGAAAAAGAGGGCGGCATTTTTTTTCATCCGGTTTTTCATGGGGTGCTCCTTTCCAATTCTATTTATTCTTCACGGCCATCGATTTCTGCTGAGGCTTGAATTGTGAACATATTTCAGATGAACCCGGCTGATAGTTTCGGCAAATCCGGGGTCTTGTCGCATGGATCGTGCAGCAGGAATGATCTCCTTCCCAGGCGAGAAAAGGACAGCCGCGCAAATAATGTCCATTATCTGCGGAAACCAGATGATCGCCCATCCAGACGGCGTGTTCCTGCTCAATCATGGCCAGGATATCCTGCCGTCCCTCGTCACGCCAGCGCTGCTGATCCTCCGGCGCGGCATAGGCAATAAAATCGGCCAGGCAGCATTTGCCGCAGCGATGACAGGCCTGTTCAAGTTCATGATCCATCGCAATCCCGATGAGAAGAAATCAGAATCAGATACTCGTATTGATAGAGGTCCTCGATAAAGTGGCGGATGATTTCATGTTCGTCCGCACGGCTCGACCTTGCCGCCATGATATACCTGAGTTTATCCGTAAAATCAAATTCGAGAAAATCTGCGAAAGGACCGCGGATAACCTGATATTGAAAAGCCCGGGCGATCTTTTCAAGGTCGGTAAACCGGATCGTATATTCATCATGGCCTTTGAGCCTGATTCGTTCGGGATTTCCCGTTGTCCGAAGCTGCATGAAATGCTGCCAGGGTTCCGGCGCAACGGCTTCGCAACTGTGTTCACCCATGAAAATGTAGGGAATACCTGCGCAGCAGAGCTTCTCCAGAACTTTCAGGGCGCCAATGTTTATATTGCCCCGCTCGCCTTCCGGCGGATCAATGGCATATCGCTGAAAGATGCTTCGAGCCTGCTCCAAAAGCGGGTCCTGTTCCTGAATCGGCACAGTAAAGGTATTGCGGGGCACGCCGACCAGCGTGGGCAGGTCCCCCAGGTTTTCATTGAGAACGGCCAGATCGAAGGATTGCAGTTCCCGGCTCTGCACATCCATGACATCGGCCTGGATAAAACGGACGCTGAATGGGCTCAGGGTGTGGCGCTGTTTCTCAAGGAGATAGGGCGAAACATCCAGCATCGTAGCCCGCATCAGGTTGCTTCGATTCAGGAAATCCCGCGTCAGATAACCGTACCCGCCGCCGATTTCGATGATTTTTTGCAGCGAGCGCATGGGAATAAAGCGGTCAAGATAATCGTAGAGGAGCTCGCCGTAGGAGTCATTGCGTTTGAGAACGCGGCGGCAGGGACTGTGCTGTGGATCGAGGGCGTTACACACGGTCAGCTCCCACCCCAGCGTATCGAGTTCGTAAAGATGATAATCCGTGGTGTCGTTGACTTCGTAATTCATCACCGTTCCAATCGATGCTCAGCAAGATTATTCAAGATCTTTGAAAAATGGTTCGCAAGCGGTAAATAAAAGATTTTTCGCAGTTCCGTTAATTTAACTGATTTATTGATTTCGGACATATTTAAGCAACCTCATATTTCATGCGAAAAAGATTTTGAACCGCGGCGAAGCCATTTTTCAAAGGTCTCTATTCATACAGCCCTCAACGCATCCACAATCTTCATGCGGGAGGCCCGGACCGCCGGCAGCACGCCTCCCAGCAACCCCATGATCAGGGAAAACCCCAGAGCCTGGTAGACAATGTCAAAGGTCAGCGTGAAACTGAACGCCAGCTCGGAAAAGGTCTGAAAATTCATGGTGGAGACCGTGAACAGTTGCATAAAAGAGGCGAAAAAAAGGCCCACACAGCCTCCGATCAAACCGAGCAGCAGGGATTCCATGAGAAAAGCCAGCAAGATGTTGCGCCGCTGAAATCCCAGCGCCCGCAGCGTGCCGATCTCGCTGGTGCGATTGGAAACGGCGGCATACATCGTGATCATGGCGCCGATGATGGCCCCCAGAGAAAAAATGACGGTCAGTGAAATCCCCATGATGCGCAGAAAGGTCGCCATCATTTCAGACTGATCCCGGTAATAGAGGGTCTCCCGCTTGGCTTCCACCGTGAGTCGCGGATCCGTTTCGAGACGGGATTTGACCGCGGGGAAGGCCCCGGAATTTCTCAAACGAAAAATCACGGACGAATAGACCGGTCGCCGGAACGCCTGCATCATCTGGTCAACATCTCCCCAGATCTCCGAATTAAAACCGGTCTTCCCGGCGTCAAAAATCCCGACGATCCGCCAGTCCCGCATGCCGAAACGCAACGCTTCTCCAATGCCGCCCCCCTTGAACCGTTGCGCGATACTGAGCCCTGCCATAATTTCCGCTGATCCCGCCTTGGGGAAGCGGCCCTCGATCAGCCTGACCTGCGGCCTCAGAGACACGGACGCCGAGGCAATGCCCCGGATGACCACATTGGCCGGTTTGTCCTGGTCGCGTTTCGGCAGACTGATCAGGACGACGACTTCCCGGGCAACGAGTTTGTCGCCTGTCGGACCGACGGCAATATCCGGGTCCGTTTCAATCACCGACACCTGCTGCCGAGCCAGCCCACTTTGAACTTCCGACACCGACCCCTTGCGGATGACCACGACATTGTCCGGCGAACCCGTTTCAACCAGGGTCTGCTGGAGTCCCGCGGCCAGCATCAGCATGGCGGCGAATACAAAGACCACCAGCGCCATGCCCCCGGCGGTCAGGATCGTGGTCAGTCTACGGGTCCAGAGGTTTCGGAGGCTGTATGAAAAGGGAATGACCATTCAGCCGATCCTCCTCAAACCATCGGCAATCCGGATGCGGATGGCGCGCAGGGTGGGAACCACGGCGGCAATGACCCCAACCAGGAGCGCCGCTGTGAAAGCAAAATAGACCGTTTTGATTTCCACATTGAAGATCGGGAAAAAATTGCTCATTTTGTGGCCGAAGATCGCTGCCGCGGGATAGGTCAGGATGACCCCCAGTGTTCCACCGGCCAGGGTGATGACCAGCGATTCTCCCAGAATCAGGGCCAGAATATGCCAGCCGCCGAAACCCATGGTCTTCAGGACGGCATATTCCCCGATCCGTTCCCGGGTGGTCATGGCCATGGCATTGGCGACAACGGCCATGATGATGAAAATGATCACGAAGGACACAAGTTGGATAGCCAGGACAATGACTTCGGTCATGGAGATAAAGCTTAGCTGGAAGGCCTTTTCGGTTTCCGTCAGCGTTTCCGCCAAAGAATTTTTAAAGGTTTCATCGATGGCCAGGGAGACTTCCGCCGCCAGATCCGGCCGGTTCACATCGATCATATAGAAGCCCACCTGGTTCGCCCAGGAGGTCATTTTATCTTTGATTCTTTCATTGAGATAATCCCAGTGGAAAAGAAACTGGGTTTCATCGACCGTTTTGTCCCGGCCCCGGTAAACGCCGCGCAGAACAAAATCCCAGTCCCCGGGGAAAATGAGCCCCTTGAGGGTCACCGTATCGCCGGGCTTCCATTTGAATCTCGCAACAAGCTTTCGACCGGCCACAAAACCCTTGCGATCCTTGAGAAAAGCCCTGAATTCATCGTCGGAGAGCATGAATTCGGGATAGATCTTCATGAAACTTTGTGCCTCCACGGCCAGGTTGGGGAAAAAGTTCTTTTCCTCCTTGTAAACGCCGCCGAACCAGGTCCCGTAAGAAACCGTCCGGACGCCCTCGATCTGACGAATCTTGTCCTTATAGGCAATCGGCAGGGGGAAAATGAGTGAGATGGCATTGCGAGTAACCAGGCGGGAGGCCGAAGAAGCCTCGACGCCGGCGTACCAGGCGGAAACGACAGTGCGCAGCAATCCAAAGGCCAGGATGGCGATGGTGACCCCGAGAATCGTCAGCGTCGCACGTAATTTATGGCGGAAGGCGTTTCTAAAGAGAAGCTTCAATATGAGCATGGTTCAGGAACCCCTTCTCCAGGCGGATGATGCGCTGCGCCTTTTGAGCGGCGCGCGGATCATGGGTCACCATGATGATCGTCATCCCGGATTCCCGGTTCAGGCGGATCATCAGATCCAGGACCTCTTCGGCGGAAACCCGGTCCAGATCGCCTGTCGGTTCATCGGCCACGAGAATGGTGGGATCCGTGACCATCGCCCTGGCGATGGCCACGCGCTGCTGCTCGCCGCCGGAAAGCTGGCCGGGATAATGCTCCATGCGGTCGGACAGATTGACCAGGCGCAGCGCCATTTTCACATGCTCGCGCCGGTCTTTCCCGGTCATCTGTATCAAATGGAGGGGAAGTTCCACATTCTCAAAGGCCGTCAGAACGGGAATCAGGTTGTAAAACTGAAAAACGAAGCCCACGTGTGTTGCACGCCAGTGAGCCAGTTCCGTTTCCGACAACTCCGTGATTTCAATGCTGCCCACCCGGATGGAACCGACATCCACCTTATCTATGCCGGCAATGAGGTTCAGGAGGGTACTCTTCCCCGACCCTGACGGGCCCATAAGGGCCACAAATTCGCCGCGCTGAATGTCAAAGGTGATATTTTCCAGGACGGGAACGACATGATCTCCACGCCGGTAGGACTTCTTCAGGTCTCTTATCTCGACAATCGCCGGTATGTCGTCCATTGAGCATCCCTGTAGAGAATGGCTTCTTTTCTCTTACTTTTCAGCGATTTTGATTTTTGCGCCGTCCTTGAGCTGGTTCGGCCTCAGCACGACCTTGTCTCCGGCTTTGGCCCCGCTGATGATTTCAACCATATCGCCGAAAGACTCCCCGGTGCGGACAATGGCCTCCTGCACGCGATCATCCTGAACCAGAAACAGGACCTTCTGTTCACCCCGGCTGATCACGGCCAGTCCATGGACTGCGGTGCGCGCCTGTTCTTCCGCACTTGTCACGGGCCGGGAGAGAAATGCCACCTTGGCGCTCATTTCGGGCAGAATTCGGGGATCCGGCTCGATAAAGCGAACTTTGACCATGACACTGGCCTTGCTGCGGTCTGCCGTGGGCACGATCATATGGATGACACCCTTGAAACGGCTGTCGGGAAGCGCATCCAACTGAATTTCACAGGGCTGACCGGCCTTGATCAGGCCGAGGTTGGACTCGGACACATCGGCTTCAACCAGCAGAGAACGCATGTCGGCAATGGTCACCACGGCCGCTTTGGCGTTGGTCGCCGCGCCAAGAGGAGTCACGATATCGCCGATATCGGCGTTTTTCGTCAATACCACAGCGTCAAAGGGCGCCCGGAGCAGGGAATAATCAAGGGCCACTGTCGCGCCCTGAAGGGCGGCTGTGGCGGCTTTAACGGAAGCCCCCGCAGAGGCAACGGTGGCCTGCGCGCGCTTGTAGCGGGCCTCGACGTTGTCATATTCCGATTTTGAAATAATCTGCCTCTCCAGCAGGCGTTTGTTCCGGTCATAGGTTAAAGCGGCGACGTTCAGCTCCGCTCTGGCCTCTTCGAGATTGGCCTCAGTCACTTTGCGCTGGGCCTGGGCCTGGTCTCGCGATGCAATGGTGTCTTCATTTTCAAGACGGGCGATAATCTGGCCCTCTTTGACCCGGCTGCCTTCCTCCACCGCCAGGGAGACCAGCCGCCCCGTGATCTTTGAGGACACAGCCGCCTTCCGCTGGGCCACCACGTAGCCGCTGGCGTTGAGCAGCGTGAACGTCTGGGAGGGATAGATCCGGGAGACCGTCACCACCTGCACGGATTTCGACGGTTGCAGGATGCCCTGAAAATACAGAAAAACCGTCGCAATAACGAGGATGACCAACACCCCGCCCCAGTATAAACCTTTTTTTCGCCGCGCTTGTGGCAGCGTTTTGGCGGAACGGTCAATCTTCAACTTTGAAAGGTCTTCATCGGCCATAAACTCAATCGCTCTCCTTGGGAATAATCATTATGGCGGGAATCTTCAAGGATTATGCCCGATTTGTCAAATAAAATCGTGAGGATCATTTTAGCTGTCACGAGTTTCTGGCGGATCATGTCCGGACAAACTTGTTTTTCCGGTTATAGTGGGCATAGAGCATCATATCGAACAGGATCATGAGCATGTTGATCCCGTACAGCAGGATAATCCAGTCGAAGGAAAAAAGGAACTTGTGGATGATGCCGCTGGCGTAACCGCAGCAGATGACGCCCATGAATAGAGGGCTCTTACCTTCCACGCGCTTGACGCGAAGCGATTTGAAAATGGAAATGGGCCAGCTCAAGCCGAAACAAACCAGCATAATGCCTTCAAAGGGACTCATAACGCCTACCTCCGGAAATTTCATTTCAGTATTTTATCTATGGTTTTTCTTAGCAGAAAATGATCCAGGTTTCCAAGTTTTGAATAATTTTCTTGACAAATCCGCCTTCATCCACTAATTAATGCCGCTCTATTGAAATACCTGTTTGTGGTAAGTCCCCCATCTGGTATATACATATCCAAATGGGGATTTTTTATTTTAAGGATGAAATATGATCAAAAGCGACATTCAAAAAGTCAGGAACATCGGGATCAGCGCCCATATCGACTCGGGGAAAACCACGCTGACCGAAAGGATACTGTACTACACCAAGCGCATCCATGCGATTCACGAGGTCAAGGGCAAAGACGGCGTCGGCGCCACCATGGACTCCATGGAACTGGAAAGAGAACGCGGCATCACCATTGCTTCGGCGGCAACCTTCTGCGAATGGAAGGACCACGAAATCAATATTATTGATACCCCCGGCCACGTGGATTTCACTATTGAAGTGGAGCGGTCCCTGCGCGTGCTGGACGGCGCCATCCTGGTCCTCTGCGCTGTCGGCGGTGTTCAGTCCCAGTCGATTACAGTGGATCAGCAGATGAAACGGTACAAGGTTCCCTGCATCGCCTTCATCAACAAATGCGACCGCAGCGGCGCCGATCCTTTCCGCGTCATCGGCCAGCTTCGGTCCAAACTGGGGCATAACGCCGTGGCCCTGCAGCTCCCCATCGGCCTGGAAATGGATCTGCAAGGGATTGTGGATCTGGTGTCCATGAAGGCCTTCTACTTCGACGGCGACAACGGTGAAATCATCCGCAGCGAAGACATTCCCGAAGATCTCCTTGCACTGGCAAAAACGAAACGGGATGAATTGATCGACGCCGCCTCCGTATTTTCCGACGAACTAACCGAGGCGATCCTCGAAGAGCGGGAGATCTCGGAGAGCCTGATTCTGGACGCTGTCCGCAATGGAACGCTCAGACGAGGACTGACGCCCGTTCTCGTAGGATCGGCCTATAAGAATAAGGGCGTGCAGCTCCTGCTTGACGGTGTGAACCGCCTGCTCCCTTGCCCCGCCGACGTTCAGAACGAGGCCCTGGATATGGATCACGACGAGGCGCCGGTCATCCTGGTCTCGGATCCTTCCAAACCGATCGTGGCGCTGGCCTTTAAGCTGGAAGACGGCCCCTACGGCCAGCTCACGTACGTCCGGGTTTATCAGGGAAATCTGGCCCGGGGCGCCACGATTATCAACGCCAGAGTCGGGAAAAAAATCAAGGTCGGCCGGGTCGTGCGCATGCACGCCGACCAGATGGAGGATATTGACGCCATCGAGACGGGTTATATCGGCGCTCTCTTCGGCATCGAATGCGCATCCGGCGATACCTTTGTTTCGCCCGGGATCAACCTGACCATGACCTCCATGTTCGTACCGAACCCGGTCATCTCGCTCGCCATTGCGCCGAAGGACAACAAGGCCCAGATCAATATGTCCAAGGCGCTGAACCGCTTCACCAAGGAAGATCCCACCTTCCGGACCCACGTGGATAGCGAAACCGGCGAAACGATCATCGAAGGCATGGGCGAACTCCACCTGGACGTGTATGTGGAACGCATGAAACGGGAATACGCCGCCGAGGTTTCCACAGGCAACCCCCGTGTCGCCTACCGGGAAACCATCACCCAGCGGGCGGATTTCAACTACACCCACAAGAAGCAAACCGGCGGCGCCGGACAGTACGGCCGCGTTGCCGGATATCTGGAGCCGGTCACGGATGACAATTTTATCTTTGACAATGCCGTCACAGGCGGGAGCATTCCCACCCAATACATCGCCGCAGTTGAAAAGGGTTTCCGGCAGTGCCTTGCCAAGGGGCCCAAAATGGAATTCCCCGTCACCGGCGTCAGGGTTGTCATCAACGATGGCGCTTCCCATGCCGTGGACTCATCCGATATGGCCTTCCAGGCCGCCGCGCGCGGCGCCTTCAAGGAAGGTTATCTGCGGGCCAAGCCCGTCATTCACGAACCCATCATGAAGGTGGTCGTGGAAACCCCGACGGAATTTCAGGGAGCGGTCATGGGCCTTCTGAATCAGCGCCGGGGCATGATCGTCGGCGCCCAGGACGAGGGCCCCATGTGCGTCGTGGAGTCACAGGTCCCGCTGGCGGAGATGTTCGGATTTTCGACGGTTTTAAGGTCTTCGAGTCAGGGCAAGGCGCAGTTCACGATGGAATTCGCCCTTTACCGTCAGGTTCCGCAGTCCATCGCGGAAAAGATCGCCGAGGAATCGGCCCGGCGTAAGAAGAACGCGGCATAAAATGCTTTCGGTGAATAAAACAAGAGGAATATGACGATGTTCAAGAATGATTTGATCGTTCGCAATCCGCTCAGGAGGATGGGGTCCGAAACGGACGACGTGATTCCGGAAGGCGGATTCGGCGCCGTTCTGGCCCATGCCGGCGTCGGCAAAACGGCATTGCTCGTGCAACTGGCCCTCAATGCCATGCTGAGAGACAGGAATGTCCTCCATATCAGCCTGAATGATCCCGTCGGCAAGGTCAGCCTCTGGTATCATGAGCTTTTTCATCATCTGGCGAAGGAGACCCAGGTGCAGCAGATTCATCAACTATGGGAGACCATCCTGCCGCACCGGTTTATCCTGACCTTTAAGGCGGAGGGATTCAGCGTCCCGAGGCTTGAGGAGCGCCTGACGGATCTGATGGCGCAGAATATCTTTCATCCGCAGATGATGATCATGGATGGGCTGCGTTTTGATGAATCAGGACGCCAGCCGCTCTGCGATCTGAAAGCCCTGGCGGCCAGGCACGGAATGCGCGTCTGGTTTACCGTCAACACCCACCGCCATGAACAGCCCGGCCCGGACGGATTGCCGGTGCAGCTGCTCCATGTGGCGGACCTGTTCGACATCGTCCTCGAGCTTCAGCCCCAAGGCTCGGAAATCCACATCAGGCCCTTGAAGGGCTCGCCGGCAGCCGTCGATGGCCTGCCCTTGCTGCTGGATCCATCGACCATGCTGGTCAGGGACAAAGGGTAACCGTCTGGTGTGAGCGCGGATCGTTTGGAATTTTCTTCCAGATTCACAAACCGATCACCCCTTTTGAAAACAACCGGAGGATCCGTCATGGCCAAGATCTTGAAATTGTTTCCAAAAGCAGTTGGTTTTATCAAAGATGACATCTGGAGAATCCGTCGAACAAAGCTCCCACCGGGAAAATCATTCTTCATTACGCTGCTCAGGGTGGTGATCCTTTCGATCCGTGGATTTGACGAGGACAAGTGCCAGCTCCGCGCATCGGCGCTCACCTTCTATTCGTTGATCTCGATCGTGCCGGTGGCGGCCATGGCCTTCGGAATCGCCAAGGGTTTCGGCTTCGAGAAAGATGCTGGAATCACAGTTGCGGAACAAGCTCGCCGGTCACGAGGAGATTCTCGACAATGTCATCCAATTCTCCCATTCGCTCCTGGAAAGCACCAAGGGGGGGCTGCTCGCAGGCGTCGGCCTGATCGTTCTTTTCTGGGCCGTGATCAAGGTGCTGGGACAGATTGAAGACTCTCTGAACGATATCTGGGGAATCAAGGAAAGGCGCGCGCTGGGCAGGAAATTCAGCGACTACCTGTCGCTCATGCTGATCTGTCCTGTTCTCATCATCCTCTCCAGCAGCGTGACCGTCTTCGTCACGACGCAGGTGACCCTGATCATGGAGCAGATCACGCTTCTGGGCGCATTCAGCCCCATTGTTCTTTCTTCTGCTGAAACTGCTTCCCTACGGCCTTCTGTGGGGCCTTTTCACCTTTCTCTACATTTTCATGCCGAATACGAAGGTCCGCTTTTCCTCCGCGCTGCTGGCCGGAATCATCGCCGGCACGATCTTCCAGGTCGTACAATGGGCGTACATCACCTTTCAGATCGGGGCCGCGAATTACAACGCCATCTACGGGAGTTTTGCCGCTTTTCCGCTTTTCCTCGTCTGGCTCCAGTTGAGCTGGCTGATCGTCCTGTACGGGGCCGAATTGTCCTTTGCCCACCAGAACGTGGACACCTATGAATTCGAACCCGACGCGCTTCAGGCAAGCCGCCGTCTCAAGACACTGCTTTCCCTGCAGATCGCCCATCTCCTGATCAAGAACTTTGCCGCGGGCGAACCCCCTCGACCGCCCGCCAGATATCGCACGAGCTTGAAATTCCGATCCGTCTCGTCAACGAAATCCTCTTTGAACTGGTCAAAAGCAATATCCTCTCCGGCACGGAATCCGAGGCGACGGGGAGCGGGGATTTCAGCCGGCCCGCGACATCCATGTGCTGACGATCCAGCATATTATCGAGGCCATGGAACTCAGGGGGCTCAACACCATGCCCTTTGCCCATACCCCTGAATTCACCGCCCTGTCGGACGCGCTGGAAACATTCGGGCACACCATTGAAAAACTGCCGGCAAACAGGCCGCTCATAGAGTTGTGATTTGCGGGGACATCCCTTCTTTCATTGAGAACACGGAATATGTATCATTTCCTGTAAACGTTCAGTCGGTCGAAGGAGCAATACCATGACGGACTTGCCCGTCCTGCTGCTGCACAATCTGGATCCGGCCTGGCCCTCCGCAGAAAGGGACATTGCCGTTCGGGAAACCGAGAAACTTGCATCAGCCCTTCGCGAGCTCGGCCATCCGGTAACCCCCATCGCCGTTTGCGATGCTGATCTAACTGCACGCCTTAAAGACCATGATCCCGGTGAATGGATCGTTTTCAACTGGTGCGAAGAACTGCCGGGGATCCCGCACAGCGACGCGCTGGTGGCGGAAATTCTTGAAACGTGCGGATTTACATACACCGGGGCGACGCCGGAGGTGCTCCGGTTGAGCTGGGACAAGGCCGGGATGAAGCAGCTCCTGAAAGAAAAGGATCTGCCCACTCCTCGCTGGCGTATATACGCTACGGACGATCCCGGCGACTGGCGCTGGTTTCCCGCGATGGTGAAACCGGCACGGGAGCATTGCAGTCTCGGTGTGACAACCGACGCGGTCGTTCGAAACACAGGCGAACTGCGCGCCCGCATTGCCCATGTTCTTCATGAATTCAGGCAGCCCGCTCTCGTGGAGGATTTCATCGACGGCCGGGAATTTCATGTCTCCCTGTGGGGAAACGGCGAGCTGCAGATGCTGCCGGTGGCTGAAATGGATTTCAGCCGTTTCGACGATGTGCGGGACCGCTTATGCACCTATGAATCCAAGTTTCATCCCGGATCGCGGCATTATGAAGGCATTCAACTGCTGCTGCCGGCTCCGTTGGCCGAAGCGGAATATGATCGCCTGTACCGCACGGCGAAGTTGGCCTATCGGGCTTATCGCTGCCGGGACTTTGCGCGGCTGGATATCCGCCTGCGCGACAGCGTCTTTTACATTCTGGACATCAATCCCAATCCCGATATCAGTTCCGATGCCAGTATGGCCTGTGCGGCGGAGGCCGCGGGTTATTCTTTCGGCGCCATGGGCAGTCATCTGATCCGCCTGGCGGCTGCGCGTCATCCTGTATTCTGCCGCCCAAGGCAAACCTCTCTTTTCATCGCCAAAACCAGCCGAAAAAATTAGAGTTACAGCGTATTTAGAAAGCGGTCGAGAATCCTGATCATCTCATCATAGCGGGGATTGTAGGTGAGCCGGCGCAGGGTGTGTCGGCTCAGATTCTCCGGTGTGATTTCACCCTGCCACAAATGCGGATCCTGCAGGCAGGACATCCTCTTTTCCCGTTCGGCCTGGTAATGCAGACAATATTTATAACCCCCGTTTTTGCCGTAATGGGCATCCTCGGGCGGAATGAGCAGCGAGATGTGGGCATAATCGAGAACCCGCTCTTCCGGAAAGAAACTTCTCTGAGATAGAATTTTCCCGGCACCGTCCTTGCGGCTTTTCGCATCCTCCTTGCCGTACAGCAGCAGCAAGCTTTTGGGCGATGTGGCATAAGCATTGAAGACATCGACCATCTTATCCGTGTCTATTGAAATGTCGTCCGCGCTCACGACGGTAAATACCGGCATGGACAGGCGTCTGCCGGCGGCAAAAGCGGCATCGATTTCACGGGTCAGATCATAAACCTGGGCGCCCCCGTTAAGTGCGAAGCTTTCATACTTGGCGTAATCCTTGTCATCCCCTTTGCTTCCAAGCCAGTCGCTGAAAACATTCATGAAACCGGCCATGGCGGCCCACGGGCTTCTGATACCCACGGCCGGAGCAAACAGGATCAATCCCTGAACATTCTGGTTTTTCAGGGCTTCGTGAATGCAGAGGGCGCCGCCTGTGGAGAATCCTCCCAGATAGAGCTTTTCCACCTGTTGCTTCAGTTGATCAACGCCATATTCTGTCGCCCGGATCCATTCCTGGTATTTCACGCTCAGAATATCTCCGGGAACAGTTCCGTGGCCCGGCAGCAGGATCGAACGGACCAGAAAACCCCGCTGCTGAAGGCTTCGGGCGATCGGTTGCAGGAAATAGGGCGAATCCGACAGGCCGTGGATCAGCAGGATCCCTTTTTCATAGCGGCCCTTGTGATTCCGCGGGAAGCGGCTTTCATCGGGTATCAGCTCAAAGGGCCTATTGGCATTCAAAATGACATTCCGGTTGATTTCATTGATATCCACCCGGGCTTTTTCAATCATGTGTTCGGATTGCCGGATATATTCATCAAAAGGCACATCCCGGCTGAAGGCAAACCGGCTGTTTAGTCCCGATTCCCGGAGACGCGGGGGGAGCGTTGAACAGCCGGCCAGCATGACAGTCAGAATAAAAAAGAAAAAGAGTCTTTTGAGTTTTTTATGTAGCATCAAGTCCCCCGGTAAGCCGCTGTCGATGGTTTACGATACGCGAATCCGTACACAAAATCAATCATCCGTTCCTGACATCCTGTGGCCATTTTTCTTGACACGCAGGAAGCTAACTCCTATACTCGGCCCACCGAAGAGGAAGTCTTTATCATCCCCACAAAGGTCTTCTGCGTGGCCTGTGCGACAAATCCGTGGGTCAATCCCTGGGGCAGCGCCATAGATTGGGCGCCGGGTCAGGGCTGTCTGTTCTTCAGGATGTCATGCGGCGAAAAAATGTTGAGGAGGAGAACATGAACACGGAAGCGGTACCTCTTGTCATTGCCAGGGCAAAGTCGGAAATCGCTATTCTTCCCAAAATGGCCAATCGACACGGTCTCATCGCCGGCGCCACGGGCACCGGCAAAACGGTCACTTTGAGGACGCTGGCCGAGCAGTTCAGTTTGATTGGCGTTCCGGTTTTCATGGCCGATGTCAAGGGAGACCTCTCCGGCCTTCCCTTCCCGGGGGGAGAAAACGTCCGGGTCCGGGAGCGAATCCGGGATCTGGGTCTTGAAGATTTTCACTTCAACGGGTTTCCGGTCATGTTCTGGGACGTGTTTGGCGAGCAGGGGCACCCCGTGCGCGCCACGGTTTCCGAAATGGGCCCACTGCTTTTCAGTCGTATCCTGGGGCTCAATGAGATTCAAAGCGGCGTTCTGATGCTGGTCTTCAAAGTTGCGGACGATAACGGCCTCCTTCTGCTGGATTTGAAAGATCTGCGGGCCATGCTCCAGTTCGCGGGCGAGCAGGCGCAGCAGCTCCAGAAACAATACGGCAATATTTCCGCCGCCAGCATCGGGGCCATTCAACGCGGCCTGCTGAATATCGAGCAACAGGGGGCAGATGCTTTCCTCGGCGAGCCGGCCCTCAATCTCAATGATCTCATTCAAACTGACGCCAATGGGAAAGGTTTCATAAACATTCTTGCTGCCGATCGGTTGATGCAATCGCCGAAACTCTACGCGACGTTTCTGCTCTGGATGCTGGCGGAACTCTTTGAGCAGCTTCCCGAAACGGGGGACCCGGTAAAACCGAAGCTTGTGTTCTTTTTCGACGAAGCCCACCTGCTCTTCGACAATGCACCCCGGGCGCTTGTGGACAAAATCGAGCAGGTCGTTCGCCTGATTCGCTCCAAGGGTGTGGGCGTGTATTTCATCACCCAGAATCCCCTCGATTTGCCCGAAACGGTCCTGGGACAGTTGGGAAATCGCGTGCAGCATGCGCTGAGGGCATTCACGCCCAGGGATCAGAAGACCGTGAAGGCCGCCGCAGAAACATTCCGAGCCAGCCCGGGCCTGAATGTCGCTACGGTTATCACGGAACTGGAGGTGGGAGAAGCCTTGATCTCGGTGCTGGATAAAAAGGGGGCGCCAACGATCGTCGAACGGGCGTATATCTGCCCGCCGCAAAGTCGCCTGACTCCTCTCACGTCCGATGAAAGAGGCAGGATCATCAGGGAGTCCATCCTCTACGGACACTATGAAAAAACCGTTGATCGGATGTCGGCCTATGAAATATTGAAAGAAAAAACTGCACAGCAGGAAAAAGAAGCCGCAGCAGTTCTCTCCCAAAAACAGCGTCCGGCCAATGGGCGCTCGCAGGCCGGGGATTTCATTGCGGCCGCCGCAAAAAGCGCCGCGCATGCGATCGGCAGCCAGGTCGGACGGCAGATTATCCGGGGCGTTCTGGGGTCCCTCTTCGGTGGAGGGAAAAGGCGGTAAACGGGTGAAGTATCTGTTTACTTTCTCCCGCGTTGCCCTTATGATCGCCCCTAAACTAAAATTTATCAAGGGAGGATGCCATGAAAAAAGTTATCTTAGTCATCGCTGTGCTGTTGTTTGCTGTGTCTTTTGCGTTTGCCGCAGGGCCGAAGAGCTATCAGGTCACGGGCCCTGTGCTCGAGGTGAAGGATGATGTCATTGTCGTGCAAAAGGGCAATGACAAATGGGAAATCGCAAAGGATAAGGGCACCAAAGTCGCGGGCGACCTGAAGGTAGGCCAGAAGGTGACCATTCAGTACCAGATGAAAGCAACGGACATTGAGGTCAAGGGAGCCCCGGCGAAACCGGCCGCCAAGGAGGCGCCGAAGAAGAAATAGTCAGGTGTCGAAACTTTGTGGACTGAGGAGGTATGCAATGAGTAGGATATTTGATTTGAAAGTGGAAGACGGCGGCATCGGAGTCGCCAGGTTTGACGTCGCGGGCGATGCCATGAACACATGGACGGATAAGGCCTTTCTGAGCTTTGACGAGCTGATGGGTGAACTCGAAAAGACGCCGGGGATCAAGGGCCTGATTTTCATTTCCGGCAAGCCCGACAACTTTTTCGCCGGCGCCAATCTAAAAATGATCGCGGAAATTGAAAAAGCTCAAGAGGCACGCGACATGCTGAATCTGTTCCACGGTTCCTTCGCGAAGCTCAACGCCTTCAATTTTCCGGCCGTTGCAGCCATCCACGGTTACTGTCTGGGCGGCGGCCTCGAATTTGCCCTGGCCTGTACGGCCCGGATCGCCAAGGAAGGCAAAAGCACGCTGATCGGTCTGCCCGAATGCAACGTGGGCCTTTTCCCCGGAGGAGGCGGCACGCAGCGCCTGCCGCGGCTGGTCGGTTATCCCGCCCTGGAGATGATCCTGAAAGGAACCATGATGCCCGCGGCCAAGGCTTATGAGGCCGGCATCGTGGACCGCCTGGTCCCCGCGGACGGCGACCTGCTGGCCGAGGCGAAAAAACTGGTTCTGGAGATTAACGCCGGCACGGCCGGCCTGAAACGCCCGACCCATGATTTTTCGGAAATCGACGCCGTCGCGGAAATGGCCCGCCAGGGCATTCTCAAGGCGACCAAGGGCCGCTATATCCCCGGCCCCTTTCTGGCGCTCAAATCCATCCATGAGGGCCTCAAGGTTTCGCTCACGGAAGGCCTGGCGAAGGAAATCGACAATTTCACGGAGGTGGTACTGACCCCGCAGGCCAAGGGGAGCATCAACACCTTCTTCATCAAGGGCATGACCGACAAGCCCAAGGCCATGATGACAAAGGGGTTCCAGCCGAAACCGCTCAACAAAATCGCCGTCCTCGGCTTCGGCACCATGGGCCGTGGCATTGCCATTGATATTATCAGAAATACGCAGATTCCCGTCCTGGTCAAGGACATTCCCGAAGCCCTGGAGCCCGGCAAGGCCTTTGTCAGGAAGACCCTGGACGGCATGGCCGAAAAGAAACGCCTCAAGGAGCCCGTGGATGCCGTCATGAACCGCCTGACGGCCGTCTCCGAATACACCGACGCCTTCAAGGATGTGGATCTCGTCATTGAAGCCGTTTTCGAGGACATCAAGGTCAAGCAGCAGGTCTATGAAGAACTTTGCAAGGTCGTCAAAGACGACTGCGTCATCGCAAGCAACACCTCCTCGATTCCCATTGCCGCCATGGCAAAATACGTCACGCATCCGGAACGTTTCGGCGGCGTTCACTTCTTCTCCCCCGTCTGGCTGATGCAGCTCGTGGAGGTCATCAAGGGGGAGAAGACCGGCCAGGATGCGATCGACAACCTGCTGAATTTCTCGGCCCTGATCCGCAAGCGCCCTATCGTCTGCCGGGACAATGCGGGATTCGTCGTGAACGCCCTGCTCTTCCCGATGCTGATGGAAACCTTCCGCTATTTAGAGGAAGGCAACGCCATCGAAAAGATCGATAAGGCCATGCTGTCATTCGGCATGCCCGTCGGCCCTATCCGCCTCACGGACGAGGTGGGCATCGACATCCCCTATAAAATCTTCAAGGGCATGGGCATCCGCCAGGAGACGCTGGCCAATGTCGTCGAAGCAGGCCGTCTGGGCCTGAAAAAATCCGGCAAGGGCTTCTTCCTGAAAGACGGCAGCGTCGATCCGGATGTCCTGTCCCTGATCGCAAAACGGGCGCCCCGCGAGCTGTCGCCGGAGCAGATCCAGGACGGGCTGTTAGAGGCAATGGTCAAAACGGGGAAAGATCTGCTCGACCGGAAAGTGGTGGACGACGTGCGCATGATCGACGTGGGCATGATCTGGGGCGTCGGTTTCCCGGCGGACAAGGGCGGCCCGATGAAATGGGCGGACCTGACGGGCGTAAGCAAAAAGCTCTTCGGAAAGAATTTCTATTCATAAACAGGCTGAAGCCTGTCTTTGCTGAATCAGGCTGATGTGAAGCCGCGTCGTCGGGGCCGGTCGTTCGGCCGCCGGGGGCGCGGCTTTTTCTTGTCCCTGAATGTCTCCTTTTCGACTGTTTCCTTTTCGACCGGCGCGTCCGCCGATGGCGCCTGCGGGGGGGCCTGAAGGGTCCGCTGGTAGTAGTCGTCGAGCAGCATGGCAACGAGCGGAGAGTCCTCCTCGGCCTCGGTCAGGCTCCGGCCCAGCGGGATAAACCGCTGCATACGCTCAAGTTCCAGGCTGCTGCGTGAACGCAGTTCGGCCTCCAGCGAGACGGTCACGCGCTGGGAAACAATCGCCTCCACATCTTCATCCGTGGGAAGCGTTTTCTGCTGCAGATCGATCTTGAAACTGCGGGATATCTCCCTGAGCTTGAACTGCTCCATCCCGGCCACAATGGAGATGGCCACGCCGCTGGCCCCCACGCGCCCCGTGCGCCCCGCCCGGTGGATGTAGAGCTCCGGATCGTCCGGGGGTTCATACTGGATCACGTGTGACAAGTCCGGGATGTCGATCCCGCGGGCCGCAACATCGGTCGCCACGAGGAACCGCAGGGCGCCCTTGCGCACGTGCCCCATGACCCGTTCCCGGGCCCCCTGTGCGAGATCGGAGCTTAGCTCGTCGGCGTCGTAGCCGAAACGCTTGAGCACCACGGTCACGAAGTGCACCGTCGATTTCGTGTTACAAAAAATAATCGCTGCAACGGGGTTCTCCATTTCGATGATCCGGATCAGCGATCGTTCCCGCTGCATTCCCGGCACCAGATAGTAGATATGATCCGTCCCGACGACATGGACATGATCCCGGCTCAGGCTCAGAAACTCCGGATTGCGCAGGAAGTCCCCGGCAAGGCGCAGCACATAGCCCGGAAAAGTCGCGGAAAACATGTAGCCGCTGATCGGCCGGGAAGGCAGGAACTGCTGGATCCGCTTCATATCGGGATAAAACCCCATGGAGAGCATGCGGTCGGCCTCGTCGAACACGAGGATCTGCAGAGCCTCCAGCGAGAGGGTCTCCTTGAGCAAGTGGTCGAGAATGCGCCCCGGCGTCCCCACGACAAGCTGCGCCCCGTCCCGGAATGCATCCAACTGGGGGCCGTATTTGACGCCGCCGTACACCACGGCCGTCCGTATCCCAAAATCGCTGCCCAGAAGCTCCGCTTCGCGGGAAACCTGAAGGGCCAGCTCGCGGGTCGGCACGAGGATCAGGGCCTGGCAGGCCCGTTTCGACATATCGATGCGCTCCAGGATCGGAAGCAGGAAAGCCCCCGTTTTGCCGCTCCCCGTCTGCGATTGGACCATGATGTTGCGCTTGGCCAGTAGATAGGGAATGGCCCGCGCCTGGACCGGCAGCAGTTTCGTCCATCCCGCATGGGCGCATGCCGCCCGCGATTTTTCGGGAAGCGCCTCGATGCTCACCTCGGGCAGGGCGTTCTCCGGTTCAATAATCCGTGCATCCGAGTGCTGCTGCGATGGAATGCTTGCCGCGTCCGTCGCACCGTTTTCGACTTGTTCTCCTTGCATTGTTACATTCTCCTGATGATATGCTGAGAGCTTTAAATCACCGCTGAAAAATGGCTTCGCCGCGGCTCAGGGAACCGCCCCTTTGCGCTCAATGGTTGATTTATAACACTTGCAGAAATAAAATGAAAGGATCTTTGCGGAGATAATTTTGCCTATGGCGCCGATTTTCACTGATCAGCCAGGCCAGGACCATCGGCGCCGGCAATCCGGGAATGCCCTGCAAGTTCATGATTTATCAGAAACCCCCTCCTCCTGTTCCTGACGACCCCGCTCGATGGCCGCGTCCAACAGCCGGATGAAAGTGTCAAAATCCCGCCTGGCGGTTTCGCAATCCTCATCCGAACACCACTGACGATTGCCGGCATGGAACTCCTCCACGAGCCGATCATATTCCATCTGCGCGTACAGGGCCTCGCCCAGCAGGTGGCTGGACATGTTATGCTGCAGCAGCAGGGCGCCTGCTTTGATTTCAAGCAGGGCCTCCTGCCTGTTTTTTTATGCCTTTCCATATCCGGTTTCTCCCTGCTTATTTGATATTGAGGGAACGTAATCATTTACGCACTAAAGGCCGGCATACACGGATGCGCTGAAGACGACGCGATTGCGCCCGATAACGGGATCAAAGCGGACCTCCCCGGTCCGGCCCACAAGTTCGATCTGTTCGAGCTTCAGCAGCCCCTGCGGGCCGGCGTCGATGTCAGCCAGGGCGCGCCGTCCATCGGCAAGGCGGCCGATAACCGTCCCCTGCTCCGGCCGGCCCTCCGGGTCATGGCGGATCATGTAAGCTTCCACAACCAATCGTCCCTCTGCCCTTTCCACGGGTTCGGGCAGGGTCTGGGCATCAATGGCCCGCTGAATGGGTTCGTCATCCCGATCTTCCCAGGGATGAAGCGGCGGTTCGGCACCGTAAATGCCAACGGCATGCTTCGAGTTGAACCAGCCGTTGGCCGTGATCATCGCCTTCAAGCCGCGATCCCGGCGAATGCGCTCCACGACGGAGGCAATCGCGTGCAGCGTGAAGTTATTCCCCGGACCGCCGAAATGGGCCAGCCCGCCCGTAACGCTCAGGTCCCGCCCGTCGCCTTCGGGAATGCCGAGAGCCCGGCGGGCAATTTCCACGGCGGAGGGAAAACAACTGTACAGGTCGAATACGCCGATATTGCTTAGCGTAAGGCCGGCCTGCCCCAAGGCAAGCCGCGACGCCTCCGTAACCGCCGGCGAATCGTGCAGGCAAGGCCGCCGGCTCACATGCCAGATATTCCTGAATTCAGCGCCTCCCATCGGATATACCCAGCACGTGCGGTCGATGCCCGACTTTTCGGCTGCCTCAACGCTTGTCAGAATCACGGCGGCTGCCTGATCCACGTTGATATTGGCCATCATCCGGATGGTATAGGGATAGGCGACGTAGCGGTTTTTCCCGGTGGCTTGCGTGATCTCGTCGGCGGTGGCCGCTTTGCGCTCCCAGGCATGGGGATTCCGGGCCGCAATCCGGGCCAGGTGTTCGCAGCGGGCTCCCAGGTAACGGCTGTGTTCCTCAGGCGTTCGTCCCGACAGGGCCCGCAGTGCCGTTTCAAAGAAGGGATACATGAACTGGGGGAGGAAGAGGTCAAATGCGTCCTCGGCGTGGTTGTTGGGGGCCGGGTATTCTTCGCCGGCAGCGTGCAGCCTCTTCGCTTCATGCTCACACCCCAGGCGCAGCAGCGTGTCGAAATTGACGGGCAGGCCGTCATTCCGGACCTGTCGCCAGGTGATATTGTTCGGCCAGTTCAGCGTTGATTTTCCCCTTGCCGCCCGGACCATCGCATAGATGGCCTCGGCGCCGGCAATCAAGACAGCCTGCTTCCGGCCTGCCGCGATATCCCGGGAATACCGGTTCACGAGCATCTGCGGTGTATTGCCGCCGATCAGCGAATAAACCGCCTCCCGTGGATTAAGCCCGAGCGCGCGGCTGAGCCGCTGCGGGGCATTTTCATCGTCGCAGGAAAAGCTGTTGACGACACAGACCGTATCGATCAGTCGGGACAGGCCGTCCGCACCGGCGTCGGCAAGGGCCAGGCGGCCCGCCTGAATCATGAGACCGAGCGGATCGAGAACCGGATCAGCCTCCTTGCGCTGGGTGATCTGGGCGGCGCCCACAAGGATCGGAACGGGTTTGAGCTTCATGGCGCCGGATATAAACGAAATCAGGGTTTTTGTCAAATAGGCAGGAGCAATCCGAAATAAAAATGAAACGTCTATTTCTCCGCCTTTTTCATTGACCCCTCTTGCCTGTCGGTGCTATAAAGAGGATACGATTCACGAACAACATCCTAGGAGTTTGCCGCCATGCCGGAAGCCATCAAGATCATTCTCATGATCCTCGTCGCCATCGGCGCCGTGATCCTTGCCCTGCGCATCGCCGGCTGGAAGATGAAAAAGGCCGGCGACTTCATTATCCAGGATCTGAAGGAGAAAATGGCGCTCGACCCGGCTTCCGCGGTGGAACTCCCCTACTGCAAAAGTCCGCTGCTTAATATCGGTCTGCGGGACTACCGGCCCCGGGCGCTGGAGGAACTCGTCAAACACGACGTGGTCCGGATGCTGGAGGGGGGAAGGTACTACCTGCGCGAGGGCCACAAACTCAGCACAAGGGATGACAGAGCTGCAGTATAAAAACGCTTCGAGACCTTTATCCTTGACCTCATAAAAGAAAAAGGGGGGAGAAAACCAGGTTTTCTCCCCCCTTCTCATGATAACCACTCATGCCGTTGAGTAGGGGGCAAAAAGCATGAAAATGGTTTTTATCACAGAACCGAACCGGCCCCTTATTTCCCAAGCATGATATTCGGCAGCCAGACGACGACCTCCGGAAACACCGTGCAGATCGTCACCCCGATCGCCTGGAGGATCAGAAACGGTATGACGCCCCGGTAAATGTGGGCCAGAGTCACCCCCTCGATCCCGAGCCCCGACAGGTAGAACAGGGCATAGCCGAACGGCGGGGTCAAAAAGGACATCTGCAGGTTGATCGCCAGCATGGCGACGAACCAGAGCATGTCGAAGCCCAGCGCCTGGGCGACGGGCAGGAAGATCGGAAACGTGATCATGACGATCCCGATCCAGTCGATGAAGCAGCCGAGGATGATGTAGATGACCATGATCAGCGACGTAGGTGCCCCATTTTCCCAGACCCAGTCCGAGCATCGCCTCGACGATGGCCTTGCCTCCGCCCAGACCCAGGAAGGCGCCTGTGAAGCAGGTGGCGCCGATGATGATGATGATGACCATCGTCGTGGTCCGCGACGTCTGGTAGAGACAATCGGCGAAGTTCAGCCATGTCAGCTTTCTATAAGCCAGGGCCATGATGAACGCAGCGAAAGCCCCGACGCCGGCCGCCTCGGTTGCCGTGGCGATGCCGAAGAAGATCGCCCCGAGAACGAGGAAGATCAGCGCCAGCGGCGGGATGGCGTAGCGCAGGGTGTCCTTGACGCGTTTGGCAAAGGGAATCAACGCGAGCTCCGCTGCGGGGATGGGAGGCCCGATTTCCGGATTGATGGCGCAGCGGATCGCGATGTAGATCATGTAGATGACGCCCAGCGTCACGCCCGGAACAACGCCGGCCATGAGGAGCTTTCCGGCGGACATCGCCGCCTGGTCGGCCATCATGACGAGCATGATGCTCGGGGGAATGAGGATCCCGAGACTCCCGCCTGCCGCGACCATTCCCATGGTGATTTCCCTCTGGTAGCCGTAGCGGATCAGCATCGGCCCGACGAGCAGCCCCATCGTGACGACCGAGGCGCCGATGATGCCCGTGCAGGCCGCAAAGACGATGCAGACGGCGATCACGGCGAGCCCCACGCCGCCCCGGATCGGACCGAGCAGGACGCGCAGGGCCTTGAAGAGTTCATCCGCCACGCCCGACATCGTCAGGAAGTTTCCCATCAGGATGAAGAGCGTGATGGCCACAAGGACGAAGTTGTCCATGGTCCCGTAGATCCGCTCCATAAAAATACCGAAGAACTGCGGTCCGATGAAGGCGAAACCGAAGATGACGCCGACGCCGGCAAGGACAAAGGCCAGGGGATGCCCCAGAAATAAAAAGATGACCAGCACGACAAACATGCTGATGGCAGCCAGTTCCGGACTCATCGGCTCACCTCCTTCGTTTGAACGAGACTATCGATGGTCTTGATCACCTCCGAGAAGCCCTGCAAAAGCAGCAGCACGGCGGTCACCGGGATGACGGTCTTGATGGGGTAGAGCGGCGGCCCCCAGCTGCTCCATGAATTTTCCAACATGCTCCACGAGTTGTACGAGTATGCGAACCCGAAATAGGTGAATATCGCGATGAACGGAAGATACATGGTGGCGTAGCAGATCAGCGAGACGATGGCCTGCGTCTTCGCGGAGAACTTGGCGGAGACCAGATCGATGCTCACATGGGATTTCATCAGAAGGCCGTAGGCGGCCACGAGCATGAAATGGGCGCCGTAGAAGAAGTTGCTCGTCTCGAAGGTCCAGATCGTGGGACTACCAAGGTACCGCGTGACGACCTCAAAGACGACGCACAGCGTCAGGGGGATCAGCAGATAGCTGAAGATTTTCCCCGTCCATGTGCTTAACGCATCGATCTTCTTGGATAAGCCAAGCAATGTGTTCATATCGGAAAACCTCTTTCTGTTTAATTTCGGAGCGCCCGGCACCCGGCCGGACGCCCCGATGCGTTCACCCGCTTATCTGAGCCCGGGAAGTTTCGGGATGGTATAGGGGTTTCTTCCCTGTGCAAACGGCTCCTGGAAATCCCTGACGTCACGGAAGTCCTTCAGATACTGGAACATGGAAAGGGCGGCCTTTTGATAATCGGGGTTCTTCTTGGCCTCATCCACGAGGAACTCCCAGGCGTACTCCTCGATCTTCTTGAGATCGTTATTGGAGAGCCGGATGATCTGCGTACCCTTCTTTTTGAAGTTGTACAGGGCCGCCATATTGCCGGTTTCATACCAGCTGCTCATGACAGCCATATTGGCCTGGGCCGCCCTCTCGACGACCAGCTTCAGGTCCGCCGGAAGTTTTGCCCAGGCGTCTTTATTGATCATGACGCCGAAGGTGGAGGAGGGCTGATGCCATCCGGGACCGATATTGTACTTCGTCACCTCGGCAAAGCCCATCTTCCAGTCGATCGAGGGGACGCTGAACTCGGCACCGTCGATCGTCCCCATCTGCAGGGCCTGGTAGATCTCGCCGCCGGACACCATGACCTGCGCGGCCCCCAGCTTCTTCAGGATGTGACCCTGGGCCTTGCCGGACATGCGGAGTTTCTTGCCTTTGTAATCGGCCAGGTTCTTGATCGGGACGCGGGTCCGGATGCCCGATTCCTGGGGGCTGACCGACGTCAGAAAATAGACCATATTGTACTTCCCGAACAGGTCGTCGAAAACCTTCTTCCCGCCGTAATGGTAGTACCAGTTGATGTAGTCGTACTGAGTCAGCCCCATCGGGAAGGAGCCGAGGAGGTCGAAGGCGCTGTTCTTGCCCGCCCAGTAGCTCGGCCAGTCGCCGCCGCACTCTACGGAACCCTTGGCGACGGTATCGAAGACCGCATTGGCCGGGACGAGTTCGCCCGCGGGTGAGACCGTGATCTGAAGGCGTCCGGCGCTCATCTCGTTGACGAGCTTGGCGAAGTTCTTGTCGCCTTCGAGCAGATCGATGGACGGCGTCCAGGTGGAGACCATCTTCCATTTAATGACTCCGGACTGGGCCATGGCGAGACCCGCGCAGAATACCGTCACGAGCACGACTGCAACCATGATTGTCAAACTCTTTTTCATCGCTTTTTCTCCTTTTCTTTTGGTTGTTCCCCGCCTCAAGCAGCGGGGAGAAAATCAATCACTGCTGTCTCCCCGGCTGAGCACCACCCTCCAGGGGTCCACATCCTCCCGCAACGCCCTGAGTTCCTCTTGTGCCGGTTCTTCCTCCCTACCTACGTGGTCTGAAATCAGCAGCTCAAACCCCGTTTCCTCGATCACCTTTTCCCGGGAAATACCCGGCAAAAGGGATTTCAAGCGCATGCGCTTGCTTTTCTCCTCAAAATCGAAGATCCCCAGCTCGGTAAAAACGAGATGGGGACCGTTTCCCGGCGGCAGCCCCGCCCGCTCGCGGGCGCCGGGTCCGTCCAGATAGCCGGGCGTGGTGATAAAATCGACTTTTTCGACAAAACGCCTGCGGCCATGATTCATGATGATCAGCGTCTTCCAGGCCAGCGAGGCCAGCTCATTGGCGCCGCCGCTTCCGGGCAGTCTCGTCCGGGGATTCAGGTAATCGTCCCCGATCATCGTGGAATTGAGATTTCCGTATTTGTCGATCTGGGCGCCGCCCAAAAACGCGTATGTAACCAGCCCTTTTTGCAGCATCTCCATCGCTTCGGGCATATTCGCGCAGGAAATCGCCCTGTAGGTGGTCCGCGAATCCGCCACCGAAAGGGGCAACATGGATGCTTTCGGAGAAATGCCGCCCGCTTCAAAAACGAGAACCAGATTGGGAGAGTGAATCTTCTGGGCCAGTGCGGCGGCCAGCATAGGAATGCCGGTGCCGGCAAAAATCACTTTGCCGTCTTCGAGGTGTCGCGAGGCGACGACCGCCATGAGTTCGATCGGGTTGTATCTTTTCTTTTCCATGACACTCAGGCTCTCCCTTCCATCAATTCAACTTTTTTGAGTTCCTCGATCCGCTTGCGGCCGCCGCACTTTTCGAGAAATTCATCAAAATCATTCGTCCCGAATATATAGTCGAGGTAATAAGTTTTCAGGCTCTCTCCGGAACGATCCTCGGCGGCTTTCGCATAGGCTTTTAAATGATCCAGATCCAGGTAGTACAGTCCCGGCATATTCGTGGGATAGGCGCCGTTGGGAATTTCGACAACGGCATCCACGTAGAACTGGGGAATCACGGTTTTGGAGCCGTCCTTGCGGATTTCGTCGGTATCAATGATTTTTTCCGTCGTGATAATGAGACTTTTTGCCGAGCGGGCCTTCTCCAGATCCTCATTCAGCATGCCGTCGATCTGGCAGTTCCCGTACTTGTCCGCCCGGTGCACATGGATGATGCATGCATCGCAGTACAGGGCCGGAACCAGAATCAGATCGATCCCCGTAAATGGACATTTGACTTTCTTCGCAGCGCTGTGCTTGAACGTATCGGTCCCGGCCAGGCTTCGCACCGGCAGGAAGGACAATCCCATCGCTGCAGCCTTGTGCCGCCAGGCCATGGTTCCGTTCGACCATTCGGTAATTTTGAGCTCGCCTTTGGCCAGCCTCTCCTTGACGCGGGTTCTGGTATACTGCGGAATGCCCAGCATCTCTAACCCCAGGATGTAGCCGATATCCAGTTCCATGATCCGGTCGTTATCCAGGAGCAGATCTACATCGAATGTCCGCGTGCCCGCGGCCATTCTGAAATAATATCCCTGCCTCAAAACCTCATGGATGAATGCGATGGGCAAGCGGACGATGCTGCATCCGCCGATGGATATATAATCCCCCGTCTTGATGAAGCGCCTGATAGCCTCTTTCAAATCCATACGCTTGTCCGTATTGGCTCTTTCAGTCTTGGCGAGCATGTGACTGCGGAAATCATCAGGGGTGATTTTCGAGAAAATCTCTCCGCTGCCTTGTTCAAACATTTCCATTTTTTTTAACCTCCATCCTGTAGATTCTGCCCCCCTGATCTATCATTTCCTTACCGTCAAACCGCGTATCCACCTCCTTTCTTAAAAAAATTTTCAAAGTTAGAGCGCTTTCTGTCTATGAATCTGCCTTATCCCTTGAGCAACAGGCATGCCAAAGTGATAATTAATCATAACATATTGAATTAACATGGATTATATTTGGTACGACCCGGATGGTTATGTAGGGATGCCTGTGCGTAAATGCACATCTGTGCATTTACGCACAGCAAAGAGAGGTTTGAATCTTTAGGAATGACAACGGGGACTTTCCAATTTTAATCCCCGCCGCCACGGAGCCCGTATTTCTGCTTTTTTCTCGTCAGGGTTGAAATGTCGATTCCAAGATCGCCGGCCGCATCCGCCAGCGTGCGATGCATTTCCAATGCCGCCCTGATCAGTTCCTTCTCAAGTTGATGCACGTGGTTTTTCAGCGGTCCGACCCGGTTGCGAATTTTCATCTCATCGAGATGTGTCAAGTTAACTTTGAAGAGTTTCCTGATTTCGGCGTCGATATCGGAGACTTGAATTTCAACATCGGGATTGACGATCACAAACCGTTCGATCATATTTTTCAATTCCCGCGCATTGCCCGGCCAATCGTAAGTTTTCAGATAGTCCAGGGCATCCTTGAAGATGTAATTGTTCGTATTATAGATGCTGTTGAAGTGATTCAAAAAATGCAGAACCAGGGGAACGATGTCCTCCCTTCTTTCCCTCAGAGGCGGAATGTGGATGGGAACGACGCTCAAGCGATAGTAAAGATCCTGCCTGAATGTGCGGTTCCTGACCATCTCCCCGAGATTGCGGTTGGTCGCGGCAATGATCCGGACATCGACCGGGAGCGTGGTCAATCCGCCGATTCGCTTGATTTCCTTATCCTGGATGACATTCAATAACTTGGACTGCAGCTCGAAAGGCAACTCTCCGATTTCGTCCAGAAACAGGGTGCCCTTGTCGGCCACTTCGAGCAATCCCTTCTTGCCTTCGTTTCTGGCATTCGTAAAGGCGCCTTTCTCGTACCCGAAAAGTTCCGACTCCAGCAGGTTTGCAGGCATCGCGGCGCAGTCCACTTTTGTGAAAGCGCCTTTCTCCTTGCGCTTGCTGTGCTCATGAATGTATCTGGCGATCACGTCTTTTCCGACGCCCGAGTCCCCCGTAATCAGGACCGTAACATTGGAACCGGCGACTTTTTCCGCGAGCGTCAGAATATGTTTGCCTTCCGCAGTCTGAGTGATGAACTCGTTTTTGCTCAGTTCCAGCTTTTCCGTCAGATGGTCCAGCTTTTTTTTGTATTTTTCAACCAGAACATTGGATTGAACCGCACTTTTCTGCATGTTATTGAGTTCCGTCAGGTCGCGCAGCGTGCTGACCACGCCGACGGCCCGGTTATTCTTGTCCCAGACCACGGCAGCCGAAACAAGCACTTCCTTTCCGCTCGGATAGCGGATCAACTTCGACCGGCTCTTCAGATCCTTGAGAACATCGACATTGACGGCTTCGTTGATATATTTCCTTTCAGTCAAATGTCTCGTGTGCTTCCCGATCAGTTCCTCCCGGCTGATGGCTGTAATTCTCTCGAAGCCCCTGTTTGCAGCAATGAAAAAACCATCCATATCGATAATGTACACGCCGTCGTAAACGGCCTCGATGATGGCCATCACGATCCCTACGTCCATTCTCGAGAGGGCCCAGGACGTATTCATGGAGTTCCCGAGGACCGCAGGTTTGCCCTCGTAAACAATCGGAGTAACCGTCTCCATCATCCACCGGATCTGCCCGTCTTTGGTGATGACCCGGTACTCATAAGGGGAATGATGCTCGCCGCGAAGCATCGCCCGGGCGTTGGCAATCAGCTCTTTCCGGTCGTCGGGATGAACGATCTCGAGCGTTTTTCTGCCGATCAGATCTTCCCTTTTGTGACCGACGTAATCCGCGGCATTGGCGTTGATAAACCTAAACACGCCGTCCTGCACGACATAAACCCCGGACATGGACTTCTCCGCGAGGGCGCGATAGAGAGCCTCGCTCTCTCTGATCTCTTTTTCCGCTTGATGAAGATCCGAGTGCTCTGTTTTCATTTTAAAAAGACCTCAACCTCTCAATACCTTTATTTCGCGAGCAGCCCACCGTCGTTGACGATGACATGGCCCGTCATGTATGCCGAGGCGTCCGATGCGAGAAAAACGGCCAGTCCCTTCATGTCGTCGATATCGCCCACACGCCGTAAGGGGATGGAGTCGATAACCTGGTCGTGGGCCGTCTTGAATTCCGGCTTCTCGATGTAGGCCATCATATCCGTCCGGAAGAAACCGGGGGCTATGGCGTTGACGCGGATCCTGTAGGGGGCGAGTTTGACCGCCAGGTTCATGGTCAGCAGGTTGATCGCCGCCTTCGTGGAATTGTAGGGGACAGCCGGATGGGTCAGCTCATCCGAGCCCCGGAAGCCCATGACGGAAGAAATGTTGATGATGTTTCCGCCCCCCCGTTCCTTCATGATGCCGGCGACCTTCTGCGTCAGAATCCAGACGCCGCGAACGTTGACGTTGAAAAGCTGATCCCATCTTTCGAGCGGAAATTCAAGCGTGGGCGCGCCCCAGGTGGCCCCGGCGTTGTTGACCAGAATATCGATGCGGCCGAATTTCTCCATCGCCGCCTTGACCATGCCGTCGATGTCTTCCGCTTTGGCCACATCGCAGGCAACCGGAAAAACGGTAACGCCTGTCTCTTTTGCGAGTTCCTGCGCGGCCGTTTCGAGGTTCTTCAGTTTGCGCGACGTGAGGACCAGGTCGGCGCCCGCTTCCGCGAGCCCTGTGGCGATGAATTTGCCGATGCCCCGCCCGCCGCCCGTCACGAGGGCAACCTTTCCATTGAGTTTGAATAAATCCTGCAGTTTCATCTTATCCTCCTGTTGTTTGACGGCTGCGTAAAAAAATCCGGATGCTGCGTTGCGCTGCATCCTTCGTCGTTGCGACGTACGCTAAAGTACACCTCACTCCTCTGTATTTGCGCACCTTGCCTGAGGAGCTTTTTACACAGCCGTCGAATTATGATAGTTTTTCAATTTTTTACGAGTTCATCTTTTTTGACTCAATCATACAATTTTTTCAGTTCGGCGCCGCAAAAATAGTGCTTCAGAATTGCTTCGGCCCTGTGTCCCTTTTCCGCCATCACAGCGGCGCCGATTTGACACATGCCGACGCCGTGCCCCCATCCTGCGCCATCGAGCATGAAGCGCACCGGCAGGCCGGAGGCGTCGCGTTCCACGGACACGCAGAAGGCGCTGCTGTATAGGTGGGACCACGAGAGCCAGCGCCGGATCTCAAGCTCCTTGCCGACCGTGATTGTTGTTTTCGATCCCTCGATGCGCAACCGCATGATCCTGCCGGAAGGGCCGCGGTTCACGGGAACGAGGTCTTGCAGGGAACCGAAATCGATGCCTGATTTCTTCCGAAGAATCGCCTCCAGCTCTTCACGTCCATAGGTCAGCCGCCACCGGAAAAAATCTGCCGTTTCCTGATCGAAGTCGGGAAGGACGCGGCGCAGAAGCGGTTCGTCGGCGGTGTTGCAATAGGCGTCCGGCCGGGTTCGCACCCACTCTTGCGCCGCTGCTTCCGTATCGACGGGTTCATGGGAAATATCCGCATCGACAACCGAGGAAAGATAGGGAACCGGGATTTCTTCCCAGGTGTTTTCAAAATTGTCCGTCCGGCCACCGCAGGCCTTATGATAGCGGGCATCGCAGATCGCATGGGCATGGACGAGAAAAACCCCGCGCGTTGACCGGACCGCCTCCGCCGCCTGATCGGCAATGATTTTGGTGATGCCCTGATAGCGCTGGCAGTGGTCATCGGCGCAGACATCGAAGCGGGTATGGTCTTCCCGGCCATACCAGCGGACGATTTCACCTGTCTGTTCCGATGCCTCCCGGCGGTCCGCCCCCGGATCGACTGTTTTCCCGCGACGCTGCAGCATGGCCATCAGCCAGCTGCGCGAGGCGACGGCGTGGGCTTTGAGCATTTCCAGCGGCGCCGCGGCGCTCATCTCCGAAGAAACGACACTGGCCAGATAGTCCTCTAGATGCAGCCGGTTGACGACGGTCAGGGTCCTTCCGGCGGCGCTCAACCGCAGATCTCCCTGGAAGGTCTGCTCCTGTTTGCGTTCCCAGTGAAACCGGATTCCGATGGTCACATCCGTTAGAGAAAAGGTAGCGCCCTTTTCCGGCCTGAAACGGAGCTCCTGTTGCCAGTCGATTTGCGTTCCCTGCTGATCGGTAAAAATCAACCTGTCCTCGAACATCCTGGCTGAAAAAGGACCCGTAAATATCCGGCCGCCTTGCAGACGAAACGGCCCGTTGAACCGACCCGTCAGCTCCCGGACCCCCTCGATGACGCCGACCTTGATTTCGGGTTCCTGCATAAAGACAAGACCTGTGTTGTCAATCATTGTCCACCTGTAATCATCGGGGCCTTCGGCGATTTGCGATGATGGCCAAGTCGAGGCCCCTGCCTGTCCGACCTCTTCTACACAATCATCATCGATATGTCAAAACCGGATTGGCCTCCCCATCCGCTCCCTTCAATGATGACGGACACATGAAAAAGTCGGTTAAATGTCAAAATTCAAGGGCTTCGTAAAAAAGCTCCGCAGGCAAGGCGCACAAATCATAATGAAATATCTCAGGAATATCAAGCTGTTTACCATCGACAAAAAACAACATGACGGGATTTCCCCGCCTGCCGACCGGGTCATTGTCGGTTAATCCTAATTTTATATTGAACTGTCCGCTCAAGAGGTGCTAAACAACACGCGGGAGGATGATGTGAGCCATCATTTGGTCAAATCGGGTTATACGGCCTTGGTCGAGCGGATTAATCGTACCCCCCAGGGGGCGCCCCCGGCGGACACGCTCTATAAAATCCTGCAGATCCTGTTCAGTGAAAAAGATGCGGCACTGGTTGCGCAGCTTCCGATCTTGCCATTCAATGTGAAGAAAGCGGCCCATATCTGGAAGGTGAAGCCGTCGGAAGCCCGGAAGATTTTAGATGATCTGGCAGGCCGGGCGCTTTTGTTGGATATGGAGGAAGAAGGTGAGCAAACCTATCTGCTTCCCCCTCCCATGGCTGGTTTTTTTGAATTTTCCCTCATGCGACTTCGAAAAGATATCGATCAGAAAGCCTTGAGCGAGCTTTTCTATCAGTACCTCAACGTGGAAGACGATTTCATCAAAGCCCTCTTTACGGAGGGCGAAACGCATTTAGGGCGGGTATTCGTCCACGAACCGTCTCTTTCCGCCGAAATCAGCCTCTGTGTCCTTGATTATGAACGGGCCACCGAGGTCATAAAAACAGCTTCCCACAGAGGCATCAGCATCTGCTACTGCCGTCACAAAATGCAGCACATGGACCGGGACTGTAACGCGGCCAAGGAAATCTGCATGACCTTCAACACGGCAGCGCGGTCCCTGATCAAATATGGCCATGCCCGGGCGGTCAGTACGGAGGAATGCCTGGATTTGCTGCATGTTGCCTATGATCAAAAGCTGGTGCAATTCGGCTCCAATGTCCGTGAACAGGTCGCTTTCATCTGCAACTGCTGCGGCTGCTGCTGTGAGGCAATGATTGCGGCGAGGCGGTTCTGCATGCTGCATCCCGTGCATACAACGAATTTTCTGCCGGAGATCCGGCAAGATAAGTGCACGGGGTGCGGTCAGTGCGTCAACATCTGTCCTGTCGAAGCCGTGAGTCTGGTTTCGACCAACGACCCCCGCAAACCCAAAAGGAAAATAGTCCGTTTACGCGAAGATATCTGTCTGGGCTGCGGTCTGTGTGTGCGGGCCTGTCCGGAAAATCACATTGCCCTGAAATCACGTGCCCGGCGGGTCATTACACCGTTGAATGCCGTTCATATGACGGTTTCAATGGCCATTGAAAGGGGGAAATTGCAGAATCTTATTTTCGACAATCAGGCCCTTGTCAGCCACCGGGCCATGGCGGCCATTCTCGGTGCGATTCTTCGGCTGCCTCCCGTCAAACAGGCCATGGCAAGCCGCCAGATAAAATCGCGATACCTTGAAACTTTGATCCGTCGAAGAAAGACAAACTGAGAGCTTTGCATAACCGCTGAAAAATGGTTCGCGAGCGGCGAATCAAATGTTTTCAGCCTTTCCAGAGATGATGTTACCGGCTTGTCATGAATCATGATGACGTCTGATCGTCCTCTTAGCGGAAAAGATTTTTGAGACGCGGGCGTTGTCCATTTTTCAAAGGTCTTAAACTATTCCGACTGAAAACGCCGGAATTCTCAGCGACGACGGAGGCAATTGCGTTTTTCATCAACGGTGAGGGGATCATTTCCCTTGTGGTTTCGTACCCATGGCAAAATTCTCAGAGGATCATCGACATGAACACCCGGCCCGCGTATCCGGTCATTTATGAAATCAACACATGGGTGTGGATTGGCGAACTCGGGCGGCGATACGCCAGGACCATGACCCTCGACGCCGTGCCGGCCGAGGAGTGGGACGCTCTTGCCGGCCTGGGGATTGACGCACTGTGGCTCATGGGGGTCTGGGAACGCAGCCCCGCCGGCATCCGGATCGCCGCGCAGCATGAAGGCCTCGTTGCAGACTTCAAGCAGGCGCTCCCTGATTTTTCGCCGCAAGACAACGTCGGTTCGCCTTACTGTGTTCGCAGTTATGTCGTTGATGCGCACCTTGGCGGTCCGGACGGGCTCATGAAAGCCCGCCACATGCTTGCGGAAAGGAACATCCGGCTGATCCTCGATTTTGTCCCCAACCATGTCGCGCCGGATCACGCCTGGGCCGCACAACATCCTGAATATTTCATTCACGGCGACGCGGAAGACCTGAGCAAAAATCCCGGATTATTTGTCAGGGCGGGGGATCGGATCCTTGCCCGCGGGCGCGACCCCCATTATCCGGCCTGGCCGGACGTCCTGCAACTCAACGCATTTCATCCGGAAGCGCGCCAGGCCATGATCGAAACGGTTTTGAGTATCGCCGGGCAATGTGACGCGATCCGGTGCGATATGGCGATGCTCGTGATGAATTCCGTGTTTGCACAGACCTGGGGACCGATCGCAGGCCCCGAACCGGCGGGGGAATACTGGCCGGCGTTGATTCACGCCGTCAGGAAAAAATATCCTGATTGCCTTTTTGTGGCCGAGGCCTACTGGGACCTTGAATGGCAGCTCCAGCAACAGGGGTTTGATTTCTGTTATGACAAGCGGCTCTACGGCCGTCTGAAACATGAAAACGCCGAGAGCGTCCGGCTGCACCTGTGCGCCGAACGATCCTACCAGGATAAATTGATCCGTTTCATCGAAAATCATGACGAACCCCGCGCCGCAACGGCTTTTTCACGTCGAGAAGCATTTGCTGCCGCTGTCACGACCGCCACCATCCCGGGCGCGAGGCTCTTCCATGAAGGCCAATTCGAGGGAAGAAGAATCCGCCTTCCTGTTTTCCTGGGACATCGCCCCGCTGAGCCCCCAGATCCCGAGATTCAGGCGTTCTACCGCATGCTCTTGAACATCCTGAAAAGCGATTGTCTCAGAAACGGCCAGTGGCGGCTCTGTGAGCGGATCGGCCGGCCCGATCCTGCCGGTGACGAAAAACTCGTGGCCTGGTCCTGGAGGGATGATAGAGAAAAATATCTGATCATTGTAAATCTTTCAGATGCACCTGCACAGGAACAGGTGCGGCTGCCCTGGAACGGGCCGGATGGCGGGTCGTGGGCCGATCTTTTCACCGGGAAAGTCTATGAAATCAAGGGCAATGATCTATATGTCGACCTTCCTGCCCGGGGATTCCATATCCTGAAATGCGGCTGAGATAAAATCATGGCCGGAATATTGATCGTTTGCTTTTCTTGTGTTACTGGTAATCCTCTCTATGACAGCAGAATTTATCTTAGCCTTGGATCAAGGGACATCCAGTTCGCGGGCGGTCATATTTGATCGCTACCAGCAGCCGTTGGGGATGGAACAGGTGGAGTTTAAGCAATCCTATCCATCACCCGGTTGGGTTGAGCATAATCCCGAAGAGATATGGGATACACAGCTTTCAGCAGCCAAACACCTTCTCAAAAAATTAAAGCTGAAGCCCGAAAGAATCGCGGCCATAGGAGTCGCCAACCAACGCGAAACGACGATCGTATGGGACAGGGAAACGGGCAGACCCATCCACAATGCCATCGTATGGCAGGACAGGCGAACCGCAGATACCTGTGAATGGCTAAAAGAGCAAGGATTAGGAGATTACGTAAAAGCAACAACAGGTCTGGTTATCGATTCATACTTTTCTGCGACCAAGCTATACTGGATTCTAAAAAATATTCCCGGAGCCTCCAAACTGGCACAACAAGGACGCTTGGCATTTGGTACGGTCGACTCATGGTTGCTCTGGAAGTTGACAGGGGGAAAGAAACATGCAACCGACTCTTCCAATGCATCCCGGACCATGCTGTTTAATATTTCAACCCTTCAGTGGGACGACAAACTGCTGAACGCATTGAATATACCAAAATCAATTTTACCGAATGTCCTCCCCTCTTCGGGTCTCTTTGGTGAAACAGCAGCAGGTATTTTTGATGATTGCTCAATCCCGATCACAGGAATGGCAGGCGACCAGCAATCCGCCCTGTTTGGACAAAAGTGTTTTGATGCGGGGGAAGCAAAAAATACTTACGGCACCGGGTGCTTCATGTTGATGAATACGGGAAGCCGCTTGGTAAATTCAAAATCAGGTTTACTGACTACAATTGCCTGGCAGATCGGTGGCGATATAAACTATGCATTGGAGGGTAGCGTTTTTATCGCCGGAGCAGCAATAAAATGGCTTCGCGATGGCTTAAAGATCATTGAAAGGGCGTCCGATACCGAAGAGATCGCTTTCTCTGTCACCGATAGCCATGGGGTTTATGTTGTTCCGGCGTTTACAGGACTTGGCGCACCGTACTGGGATATGTATGCACGGGGTGCGATTCTTGGTTTGACTCAAGGGGTTACCGATAAGCACCTGGTCAGAGCCACACTTGAGTCACTTGCTTACCAGACCAGCGATATCATCGGCATCATGGAAATTGATTCTGATATCAAACTGAAAAAACTTAAGGTTGATGGGGGTGCTTCGGCAAATGGCTTTATTATGCAGTTTCAATCGGACATTTTAAATGTTGATGTGATTTGCCCTCCATTCCCCGAAGCAACGGCATTTGGGGCTGCTTTACTGGCAGGACTGGCAATAGGTTTGTATCAGTTTGGTGATTTGAAAGTTGATATACCAGGAAGTAAAGTATATAAGCCGAAAATGGGAGTGAATGAACGTAATCAGCTCTATTTGGGTTGGTTGAAAGCAGTTGAAAGGGCAAAAGGTTGGGCGAAAGAGTAATGTAGAATGAAGTACATTTCTCCTTTTTAGTTCGGGAGATGTCAAGGAAAGATCCCTTAACCGATTGAAGGAAAAAAGATGCATACAGCAAATGAAAGCTCCTTGATCGGCATCGATGGGCGGCCGCGGTTTGGCATCTACCGTGGACCCCTGACATCCCTCAATCTGGACGATTTCCGTCCCTACGGCGCGAAAGACGGTGCATCTTCCGCCAAGAGCCGGATTTTGAAGTACCGGATCAAGCGCTGGGAATACCTCGGCATCTGCAACAACGACATCATCTTTGGCATAGCCGTCGTCCGCCTCGGCTATATGTGCAATCTGTTTGCCTATCTCTTTGACCGCCGGAGCGCCCGGATCAGTGAATATAATATCATCACGCCTGGCGGGGGCGCTGCGACTTTCGAAGGAACTTCCCTGACAGGTAAAATCACTTTTGAAAGCGGGAAAACGGCGGTCCGCATGACGAGCGATTCCGAAACCATCACCGTTGAGGGGTCCATCAAGGGCGAACTTTCCGTCAGCCTTTCTTTCCACAAATACCGGGAACCTCTTGTCTGCCTGACCCGAGTGGGCCTGAAAGGCTTTAACTACACCCACAAGGAAGCAGGCATCCCCGTCCGGGGGGCGATACGCCACAAGGGTGTGTCGTGGGATATTCAGGAAGAGCAATCGTTCGGTGTCCGGGACTATACGCTGGGCTACCTCGCCCGTCAGACGTTCTGGAACTGGGCCTCCGGCGGCGGCATGGACAAGGAAGGGAACCGCATCGGCTTCAATCTTGTCCAGGGGGTCAACGAGACGGGATTTACGGAAAACGTATTCTGGGTCAATGGCCGTCTTGTCAAGATTGATGTTGTGGATTTCCGGTATGATGACCTGGACCTCCTGAAGCCCTGGCACATCGAATCGAATGACGGTCGGATCCGGCTTCGGTTCATGCCGGCGGGCAAGCGTTCGGCGAATATTCATGCCGCCCTCATCGTGAGCAAATTTCACCAGCCCTTTGGCCGGTTTGAAGGGACTTTACGAGACGGGGATCAGATCTGCGAACTGCAAAACGTCTCCGGCTTTACGGAAGAGCACTACGCCAAGTGGTAGTTTAGTATTAACCGATTCAATAACATCACTTACAACACAAAATACAGGGGTTGAAGAAAGGAATGAAGATGAAGATCGAAGATGTGATCCTTTTCAGCGGAGGCGCAACCGGGGCTGAAGCGGAATTTGGTGTGAATGCCGAGCATTTCGGCATAGATGAAGTGAATTTTACGTTTGAAGGACATAACCGAATCAGGCAGCGCGGCCTGCGCGTTCTGACTCGCGAAGAATTAAAAAATGGAGACGTGAGCCTGGAATATGTATCACAGTTGATGAATCGCCATTACACGGATAATCCCACATTTCGCAAAATACTGCAAAGTATCTGGTATCAGATCAACAATGGACAGGAAGTTTACGTGATTGGAGAGATACTGGTGGATAAAACCGTAAAAGGCGGAACGGGATGGGGTGCTGAGTTCAGTAAACTCTGCAACAAGCCCTTGTCTGTGTTCGATCAAAAGCGCGATGCATGGTTCAGTTGGAATCATACCGAGTGGGTTGAGCGAAAAAAAGGAAACGAACCGGTCATCAGTCATGGTCATTTTGCGGGCACGGGCACGCGCTTTCTGGAAGAAAACGGCAAAAAAGCCATTCGGGAGCTGTTCGAGAGAACATTTATCCTTTAAACCGGACGAACCTGAAAAAAGTCTCTCCCCCGGTCGTCTGCAGGGACCCGGTTACGGAGGACATTCCGGATAAATGCCGGAAACCGGGCGCTACGCTCGCCGGCGGCTGCCCGATGGGAATCTGCTGACGCCTACACCTTCTTTCTTTCCTGCAGAACCTCGATGAACGCGTCAATCCGCGTCTCGATCTGGCTTTCGGAAAACTTGCGTTCGTCTGTCATGTCGGCTTCGATCATGAGCGACGGGATGCCCTTCTGCTGCTCGACAATGCGCTGAATATCGTACTGTCCCAGCGAATAGGGTTTGCAGCTCCGGTTGGAGTGCATGACGATGCCGTCCACATCGTACTTGTCCACCATCTCCATGACGGTTTTCGCCATCTCATCCACTCCGATATTGAGGTAGATCCGCGTATAGCACTCGGCCATGGTTTCGAGAAAATTATTTTCATCAACATACTTGAGCGAACCGCACCAGGCCGATGTGTAGGTGTCGGCCACCAGGCAGGCATCGTGGGCGGCAAATTTTTCGGAGAGCCACTTTGTCCGGTACCAGACGGGCAGGTTGTCCCAGAGCAGTCGATATTTTTCATTGGGAACGGCCCCGATGCCGTCGGCAATGCGCTGTTTCATCTCCGCCAGCAGCAATTGATAGTAATCTACGGCCTCACGCGTCCCGCGCAGCGTCACGATCAGGGCCAAATGGAAAAACGCGTCGAAGGCGCTCATGGGGGCGGGTTTGTGCATGGTCGTGTCCAGCACCTCCTGCCAGAGTTTCTGGCCGGCAACGGAGAGCTTCCCGACCTCCTCCATGCGGTCATAATCGAACGGCTTGCCGCAGTGTTGCTCCAGAAAGCCGATATATTCCCCGATTTGCCGGCGCACGTACTTCTGAATGTCTGCATTGTATTCGGTATGGCAGAAGGGCGTGTCCAGAATAAACAGCGGCACGTTGAAATACCGGGCCTGGATTTCATACCATTTCAGAACGGTTCCGCAGATGTTGTTGCAGCACACGAGCATGTCGGGCTTCGGAAGCCCGCCGATCGGCCCGCCGTTGACGGTTGCGCAGGCAATGTCCGAGCAGGCATAGGAGCACAGGTCGCTGGCATAGCCCATGGATTCGGCCTTCTCGTAAAGCCCGACGCCCATGTGGCTGGCGCCGATCATGGCCCCGTGATTTTCGGGATAAACGGGAATGACATCCATCACGATCAGGGGCTCCACCGGGCCGCCGCTCGTAATCCACGCGACCTTCTTTCCCGTCTGTCCTGCCGTTTTGGCGTCGATATAATACGTCGTCATGATGTCCTTCATCGTCTTGACGGACTTGATCTTTCGCTTTTCTTTTTCGGGATCCGGCAATTTCGTTTCTTCCGCCATGTTCATCTCCTTCACAGCATCTCTAAAAAGGCCTCAAAGCGAGTTCTCAACTGCCCGTCCGGCGGCAGTTGATCTTCGACTTCGAGCAGCAGGTTCGGAATGCCCTCCTTGTCCAGGGCGTTCTTCAGATAAGGATAGTCAAAGGCATGGGGATCGCAGAACTTCAAAAGCAGAATGATCACGCCCTGGGCGTCCCTTTCCCTGACCATTTGGACAAGATGATCGGCGCGGTTTGTCAGGCCGCTATGTTTTGCCGGACAGACGATCCGCTCCAGGTAACGCCCGGCAATGGCCTCCACAGGGTCTGCCTTCACAGCAAAATCTCCGGCGAAGGTTCTCGTCCCCATGCAGAGGTCGTCCCAGACAACGGCGCCGCCCGCCTCTTCGATCATCGGATAGACATCGGGAAAATCACAGATCCCGCCGGAGAGGATCACGCGTTTGCGACCGGCGGCGGCTCCCACGCTCTGCTTGTGTTTTAGCTCCAGGATTACTTCGTTCAGCAACGCCAGCATCTCCTGCCGGTCCATGATCATGGCAGGCCTTCATGATGCTGTAAACATCGGAGCCGCTGATGATCTCCGGATTTTGCGCCCGCATTTCGTAGATCTGCCCCAACATGCCGCGCAGTTTGCCGTAGAGATCCATCGACGCCCTTAACGCATCGTCGGTGATCCTGACGTTGAGTTTCTTCTCCAGATCAATCCTGAACGCCTTGAGCACGTTCATCATGTACTCTCCGGCGCTGTCCGTATTGAGCTTGACGGGCAGGACCACGTCAGTGTGGAAACCGAAGGGGACGTTGAGCCGCCAGATATCGGAAAGACGCTGAATGGAGTCGCAGGTGTGGGGGAAAACGACGCCGTCCAGAAATTTCAACTCCCCGGAAAGGGCCTCTTCGAGCACGCCGCGCACGAGTGAACAGCAGTAGGATTGCAGATGCCGGTCGGCCAGATGGATGCCGGACTTGCGGCTGAAGATCCTGAACGGCAGGGCGCCGGCGGCCCAGATGATCTCTTCGGGCGCATAGGAGCAGAAATAGCCGACAACCTTTTTATGGGTTCGTGTCTTGTAGGATTCCGCATATCCGTAAGGGTCGCGCGCCGCTTCCCTGATTTTATCCATATTCTTCATTTGTCTCATTCTCCCGTATATTTCCCGGCCGCCTTCAGGCGCGCCTTTTCCTCCACTTCCAGGGTATTATAGGCCACCTTGCCGACCAACGTCTTCGGCAGGGACCGCCTGAATTCAATCTCGCGCGGGCAGGACCACTTGATCAGATGCTCCCGGCTGTGAAAGATCAGCGCCTGTTCCATCTCCGGCCCTTCTTTGGCCGGATCTTTGAGAACCACGAAGGCTTTGACGCGCTCCACCTGGATTTCATCGGGAACACCGATCACGCAGCATTCCAGCACCGCCTCGTGTTGATAGAAAACGTCCTCGACCTGGGCGGGATAGACGTTCATGCCCGACGATTTGATCATGCGTTTGAGCCGGAGCTTGAAATAAACGAAGCCGTCCTCGTCCATCGTCGCCAGATCGCCCGTGTGCAGCCACACCCTGCCGTCCGGGTGGGTCTTGAGCGTCTCGGCCGTCTCCTCGGGCATCTCCAGATAGCCCAGCATGACCGCCGGTCCATGCACGCAGATCTCTCCGATTTCACCGGCCGGCGCTTCCTCCATGGTTCCCTGTTTGACGATCTTGGCCAGCATATCGGGAAAAACGATGCCCACGCTCCCCTCGCGGTACTCCGTCATGGGCATGGCCATGATCCCCGTAACGGCCTCCGTCAGGCCGTATCCCTCGCGCAGTTGCACGGAACCGCCCTGGCGGCGGACGATCTGTTCAAATTTTTCCTTGACCGGACGCGGAAGCTGATCGGCGCCGCTGAAAGCCCCCCTCACGCAGCTCAGATCGGCCTTCTGAAACAACGGGTTTCGGTTCAGGGCTTCAAAGAGCGTCGGCACGCCCACGACAAAGGTCGGTTTCTTGGTCTTGATGAGATTGGCCACGGTCCCCGGCGTGAACTGCGGAACCAGGATGCTCTTGCCGCCACCCATGAAGATCGCATTGACGCACACGCCCAGGCCAAATCCATGAAAGATGGGCATAATAGCCAAGATCGACGCTCCTGCCCCCAGATCGCCCCAGGCGGCGACCTGCATGCCCTCGCTGATGAAATTCATATTGGACAGCATGATCCCCTTGGGCATGCCCGTGGTGCCGCCGCTGTACAAAATAACGGCCATTTCGTCGGTATCCATGGCCGCAGGCGGGGCTTCCGGGTAGGCGCCCTTCATGAGGTCATGCCACCAGTGCACAAGGGGGTCCTGCGGCACGGGCGGAATTTTGCGGCCTTTGGTCAGATAGAAGCCGATCTTCATGCCCAGGCCCAGGTAATCAGGAATCCGGGCGAGAATCAGGGTTTGCAGACCGGTGCTCGACTGAACCTCTTTGAACTTGCCGTAAAAGGCGTCAAGCGTCAGGGCGAAGCGGCTTTTACTTTTGTTGAGATAAAACTCGATTTCTTTGGGCGGCGACAGCGGATGGATCATGCTCGAGACGGCGCCGAGCTTGTTGGCCGCATAAAAACAGATAATTCCCTGCGGACTGGTCGGCATGGAAATCGTGATCCGGTCTCCGGCCTTCAGACCCAGGACGGCCAAGGCATTGGCGCATTGCCGGATCATTTCACCGAATTGCCGGTAGGTGCAGGTGGTTCCGAAAAAGTCCCAGGCCACGGCGTCCGGACAGCGCGCCACAGTTTTCATGAGCGCCTCGTACATGGTCACGCGCGGATAATCGATGGACGCCGGCACGGGGCCGTAAAACTTCAGCCAGGGTTTTGTCTCATACATCGAAAGACCTCCTTTAAGTTGAGACCCTTGAAAAATGGCTTCGCCGCGGCTCAAAATCTTTTTCGCTTAAAATATGGGCTGTGCTCAATTATGTTAGAAATCAATAAACGAGTCTAATCTCTGGAAATGCGAAAAATCTTTGATTCGCCGCTTGCGAACCATTTTTCACCGGTTAGGCACAGCTCTCAGATGATCAATCCCGGTAACATCGTGTTTTCCAGTTCAAGCCTCTGAACCTCGAAATCATTTTCACGATTTGGCGTGTTGAAATCGATCATCTCTCCGAAACGAAGCGTCACTTTCGCAAACGGTTTGGGCAGCATGAATCTGTCCCAGCTATTAAAAAACCAGGCTTTGTCGGCAGCGGCACATACGGGAACGATCATGGCGTCCGCCGCGTGCGCCAGTTGGATTACCCCGCCTTTGACCCGGCCGGCGGGGCCCCTCGGCCCGTCCAGAATATGGGCGGCCAGACGGAATCGTTTTAAATTGTCGATCATGACACCGAGGGCTTGCCGGCCGTCCGTCGAGGAGGAGCCCCGCACCGCCTTCCAGCCGCTGCGTTCGGCAATCCCGGCGATGATTTCGCCATCCTTGCTCTTGCTGATCATGAGACTTGGACCGAATGCCTCATAGGTCTTGAAATGACGGATCGCGGCAAAAAACTGCTGGTGCCAGGCGCACAGCAGTACCGTGCCGCCCCCGGCGTGGTAGGCCATCCACTGCTGTTCATTTTCAATCCGCAGGCGGAAGGTCCATGAATAGGCCCGGATGAAACGGTACAGCAAGGCCAAAATCATGTTTGAGGTGACGAGCCGATTTTTCAATGAATGATTGCCCCTTCCGCAAACTCCGCCTGTTCTCATACAATGTTTTCACGAACGCGGCAACCCCTATCTGAAACATAGAAAAAAGACCTTTGAAAAATGGCCTTGCCGCGGCTCAAAAATCCTTTCCGCTAAGAAGACGACCCGTCGTCATCATGATTCATGGCTGTTTGTACTCCGCCTCGATGGTGATGGCGATGCCGCCGCGCACGGCAAATTCCGCAGTAATCTTGCACCACCGGGGCGCCAGGGCCGCCGTCAGATCATCGAGAATCCGGTTTGTGACGTGCTCGTGGAAGGCCCCTTCATCACGGTAGGACCAAAGATAGAACTTCAGGGATTTTGACTCGACGATGCGTTCATCGGGGATATATTGAATTTTCAGCCGGGCAAAATCGGGCTGCCCCGTCATCGGGCAAACGCAGGTAAATTCATCCGTCTGAAGCGTCACAACGTAGTCCCGTTGCAGGTGCCGGTTCGGGAAGGTTTCCAGTTGCCTGGACGGTTTTGCGTCCCGGCCTTCCCGCCCGAGCAGCGTCAATCCTGATAAATCGTTTTTCTTTTTTCCCCTGGCCATATAATAGTTAATCCTTTCATGATATCAGGTGATTCAAACGAAGCCGGGGCATTTTCAGAATGTCGTTCCATCTCCCATTTGCCCGATCCGCCTGAAATATTCCCGCCGGCAGTCGTTTTCGATCGTCGCCAGCCGCTCAAAGGCCTCGTTGAAATCGTGTTTCCCGGCCGTGAACAGGCCGTGCCCGTAAACAATTACGCCGGGATGATCCCGCATCGCGGGGGGTACGGTACGGCACAGTCCGAAAGGCCCGGCGCCTGCCTCGCCGGCCACGATGGGGATGTCGCCGATCGATCTTTCGTGGGGACAGCGGGTATGGCACGCATCCCGGCCTTCGCAGTCATCCTTTTCGCAGTCCATGGACAGGATCACGGCAAACTTCGGATGTCCGTGCAGCACCGCGCGCCGGTCCGTTGCAAGGACGATTTCCCGGTGGGCGGGAAACTCCGTGGAGGCCGTCTGCGTCGGCGCGGAAGGATCGGCGAGGGTAACGGAAACAATGCAGCCATGCAGTTCATCGAGGGCGCCGCCTTTCCGGCTGATATACAGCACGGGATCGGCATAATAGGAGATGTTGCCGAAGGTGGAATCCACGAGGCGGCAATCGACCATCAGCCGGCCCGCCTCCTCCATTGCCGAGAGGATCTGACCTTCGGCGGCAAATGGACCCTTCATGAGAGCCCCGGTTGCCGCCGGCGGGGGATCAAGCCGCTCCAGGACTTTTTTGAGGACCGCCCGGCGGCGATGATCCATGCTGTTGCGGCGGACATGGTAGAGCGTATCGGAAAAGAATTTAACAAAGCAGGCAAAACAGACGGAACTGTAGATGACAAACGCCGCCTCCGGGCTGGCCTTGCCGAAGGTGACAACACCGCGCCCGGCGATGACGACGCTACGCCGCCGCTTCAGCGCCGCCGCGACAGCCTGAGGGTCAAATTCCCGCAAAACAGGCAGGTCATGCAGGAATATACGGGTTTCAAAATCCCGGGGCTCGATGACGCCGCCGGATGTCTCCGCCAGGTATTCAATAATCGTCCGGTAAGGTTCCGCCGGTTCGGCAAACAGGATGGCCTGTTTATCAATAACAGCCATGACTGTTTCCAGCGCAGCGCAGTCCTCACCCTCCCGGCTCCAGGCGGTTTTCGCGCCACGCAGGCCGATCAGGACGCCGCCTGATTCAGTCAGGCCGGCCCGGACCAGTTTTGCGGCATATTTCTGCAGGATGTTTTCCATTTATGTCTGCGGCTCGATGACCACCTTCATGGAATCCCCACCCTCGGCCATCAGGCGGAAACCCAAACCTGTCTGTTCCAGCGGCAGCCGGTGTGTGATCATTCGCTCCACGGGGACGCGCCCTGAACGGATCAATTCAATGGCCACCATCGCATCGAGCGGGCTGTTCCCGTAGGAAGGCGCCAGCTTGATTTCGTTGCGCCAGAATTCATTGAGAGGCACGGGCAGATCCACGCCCGGCTCCGTCGTCGCGAAGCATAAAATGGTTCCACCACGATCCACAGACTGAAGGGCCTGCCTGAAGGCGGACAGAACGCCCGTGCAGACGATCACGAGATCGGCCAGCCGCCCGTCATTGATTTCGCGCAGGCAGGCCGGAATGTCTTCGCGGGCGTCAAAAACTCCGTCTGCGCCGAATTGCCGGGCCATGTCTCGACGGAAAGGGCTGATGTCCGTCGCCGCGATGCGCCCGGCCCCAAGGGATTTAGCCAGCAACAGATGCAGCAGTCCGGAAATGCCGCTGCCGAGGAGCAGGACCGTCTGGCCGGGCTGCAGATTGGCCACGCGCTGTCCACGTACGACGCAGGCCAGGGGTTCGACAAACACCCCCGCATCGTAAGAGACCTCGTCAGGCAGCCCAAACACGCCGCGATCGACATTGAGACGCGGGACCCGGATATATTCGGCGAAACCGCCCGGATCGTAATTGGTCGTGTGCAGCGTTTCACAGGCGGTATGATAGCCCCTGAGACAGTAGTGGCAGGTGTTGCAGGGGATATGGTGGGACACGAAAACACGGTCGCCGGGCTTGTAACGGGTCACCCCTTCGCCGATCACGGCGATTTCGCCGGCGATCTCGTGGCCCAGGACAAGCGGCGCCTTCTTGATGCGGTACCACTCCATGACGTCGCTGCCGCAAATTCCGCTGGCCACGACCTTCACGAGAATCTCGCCGGCGCCGATCTGCGGCACCGGCCGCTCTTCCACCCGGACATCGCTGTTATTGTAATAGACGGCTGCGCGCATTGTTTTCAATTCCTGTGTCATGATGAATTCCTGAAAGGTCACTCCCTCTCCCTGGTTTCGTCCTGCAGCTATACACAAATTCCACGTTGAGCGTCAAATCTTTGTATTTTACGACATCGTTGCCTGATCACAATAGCCTGCAGACAAATGATTGTTTGAGAGCTTTGCATAAACCGGTGAAAAATGGTTCGCAAGCGGCGAATCAAAGATTTTTCGACTTTCCAGAAATTAGATTAATTTATTGATTTCAATCATATTTAAGCCTTCTCATCTCTTTAGCGAAAAAGATTTTGAGACGCGGCGAAGCCATTTTTCAAAGGTCTCTGTTTGTAATCTTCAACTGAATCTCGGCAGGTTTGTATCTGAGAATTGCTTTTGACATATACTTCCGGCCATTGCCAGAAGTACAGAACCGACGGCCTGCTTGTGCTCCAGCATCACCAGGCGAGCAATGCGGCCGGGGCCGAACAACAGCTCGCCTAACCCGCCTGCATCCATTTCAAGTCGCACCGCCAGGACGCGCAGTCCGTGACGATGGAGCATGGTCTCGACATTCCGGTAAAAGCGTTCGGCGCCGTCGTTTGCCAGGATAAGCAGCCGGGAGACACGGACGCCGCGCGGCATGCCCATTTGCCGATCCGCCATCTGCAGGCCTCGTTCCTCCGCAGCGAGTCTGCGTTCTGCACTCTCCAGACCGCGTATGACCTGCCCGGATGCGTATGCGTTCCGCAGCGCCTCCGCCAGTTCGGAGCTCAGCATGGCCGCCGGGATGCGAAGCTCGCTCTCCCGCCACAACGGCTGGGTATGAGTGGTCAGGTTAAGGAGGAGCTGCGGTCCCTGCGGATCGGACTCGACCAGTTTCGGCAGGCGCAGCGATTTTTGTGCAGGAATATTTGCGCGCGGCATCATGTTTTCTCAAAAAAAAGGAAGGGTCCCCATATTTCCCTATTTTCCCTGTTTGACGGCGTTGAACAGCTCCCAGGCTTCCTTGACCGTATAATTCTCGTGAATGACGGCGCGCAGGGCCTGCATGATCGCAACAGGATGAGGGCTCTGCCAGACATTCCGGCCCAGGTTGAGTCCGACAGCGCCGTTCTGCATGCCGTCATGAACAAATTCAATGACTTCCAGCTCCGTATCGCACCGGGGCCCTCCGGCCATGACAACGGGAACCGGACAGCCGTAAACGACTTTGTCGAAATCCTTGCACCAGTAGGTCTTGACGACCCGGGCGCCCAGTTCCGCCCCGATCCGGCAGCACAGGGCGAGGTAGCGCGCATCCCGTTTTTCCAGTTCCTTGCCCACGGCCGTCACCGCCATGACGGGGATGCCGAAATCCTCACACTGGTTGACCAGTTCGGCCAGATTGGTCAGGGATTCCTTCTCGTAATCGCTCCCCACGAATATCGACATGCCGACCGCCGTCGCATTCAGACGGATGATTTCTTCAATGGACGTGGTCAGGCTTTCGTTGGCGAGGTCTTTGCCGACAACACTTGAACCGCCGGAAACCCTGAGAATAATCGGCTTGCTGCCGACCGGCTCGACGGCGGCGCGCAGGACGCCACGCGTGACAAAGAGGGCGTCGCAGTAGGGCAGTAGCGGTTTTATCGTCTCGCCCGGTTTTTCCAGGCGGGACGTCGGCCCCTGAAAATAGCCATGATCAATCGGCAGAAAAAAAACAATGCCCGTCCGGCTGAATGAGCTGTGACATCCGGTTATTCATCCCCCAATCCATTTTATGCCTCCTTAAAATGATAAACCCGCAAAAAACGTATAATCGTACAAATTCGACGGCTTTGTAAAAAATTATATTTTCGATCGGACAGCGCAGGTCGGCATCGCATGATTTGCCGCATCCCATCAGGTCTTCGGTGTGTTGTCGATGTCGCCAGGCGCACCCTGCCCTTCCCCGATATGTTCAAGCTTTGCGGGTGTATTCTGATCTGCCGACCGGCAGCCAGGCCTCATTCAGGTGGAGATGCCGAGCTTCGGCAACAGCCATGCCTGGAGAAAAACCCACACGGCAACGGCAACGATCAGAATCCAGATGGAATCCATAAAGCCCCCCCTTTTGTTCTTTATATCAGGCTCCGACTCCATCCGCAATCATTTCATTATCCGCATGGCGAAAAGCAATTGATAATTATCGAAAAATCAAATATCCTCGCAACGAGTGTCTCCCCTGATCCCTCTTTCAATAAGGGAGGCGGCAAGGATTTCAAGGAGGTCCCGCTTATGATGAAGACATCCAGGCTCCGCTACGGCATTCTGGTCCGTCTGGAAATCACCAACAAACCCGGCATGCTCGGCCGGGTCACCTCCGCCATCGGCAAAGCGGGCGGCGACATCGGTTCCGTCGACATCGTCGGCTTCAGAAACGACTGCATTGTCCGGGACGTGACCATCACGGCAGGCGATCACGACATGGAGCAGCGGATCATCGCCAATATCGGAAGAATAAACGGCGTTCGCATCATCAACGTGGCCGACCGCACATTCATGGCCCATCAGGGCGGCAAGATTGAAATCCGCAGCAAGCTGCCGCTGAAGACCCGCGCTGATCTGTCCATGGCATACACCCCCGGTGTGGCCCGGGTTTCCACCGCTATCCATGAAAACCCGGAGCGCGTCCATGAACTGACGATCAAGAAGAACACCATCGCCATCGTGACCGACGGCACTGCGGTCCTGGGCCTCGGCGATATCGGCCCCAGGGCGGCGCTGCCCGTCATGGAGGGAAAGGCGATGCTTTTCAAGGCATTCGGAGGCGTCGACGCCTTCCCCATCTGTCTGGACACCAAAGACGCTGAAGAAATCATCAAGACCGTCAAATGGATCTCGCCGGGGTTCGGCGGCATCAATCTGGAGGATATTTCCGCGCCGCGCTGTTTTGAAATCGAAGCCCGCCTGAAACGGGAGCTGGACATCCCCGTCTTCCACGACGACCAGCACGGCACTGCCGTCGTCATCCTCTCCGGGCTTATCAACGCCCTGAAAATCGTGGACAAGCGGATCGGTGAGATCATCGTGGTCGTCAACGGTCTGGGGGCGGCCGGCGTGGCATCCATCCGCCTGCTTTTGTCGTTCGGCGTCCGCAACATCATCGGCTGTGACCGCAACGGCGCGCTTTATCAGGGGCGCAAGGAAAACATGAATCCCGTGAAGGAAGAAATCGCAGCGCTGACCAATCCGCACAGAATCAAAGGGCCGCTCACAAAGGTCATCAAGGACGCAGACGTCTTTCTGGGCGTCTCCCAGCCGGACGCGCTCCAGGCCAGGGACATCCATAAAATGGCGAAGGACGCCATCGTCTTTGCAATGGCCAATCCCATTCCGGAGATCATGCCCGAAGAGGCGCAGAAGTATGCCCGGGTAGTGGCCACGGGCCGCTCCGACTATCAGAACCAGATCAACAACGTGCTCTGCTTTCCCGGGCTTTTCCGGGGCGTGCTGGACTGCCGCGCCCGGGAAATCAACCATGACATGCTGCTGGCCGCGGCGCACGCCATCGCCTCCTGCGTTAACCCGAATGAGCTTCGCGAAGATTACATCATCCCCAGCATCTTCGACCGGCAGGTTCGGGAAAAAGTAGCCAGGGCCGTTCATGAGGCGGCCGTCCGGACCCGTGTCGCCCGTCAGGAACACGAGTTTTTTGCACTCTGACGATTAAATGCCCTCCCGGATCATTGACAACCTGCAAGGGTTGATTAAATTGCATTACAAGAGACGCTAATAATCCCAACAAGGAGGAAAGAATGAAAGCACTGGTTACTTACTTTTCAAAAACCGGAAACACGGAAAAAGTCGCACGGGCGATATACGACGCGCTTCCCGTCGATAAGGAGATCAAACCGGTACAGGGTTTAGACAGCGCGGCAGGCTACGATATCGTTTTCTGCGGTTTTCCTGTTTATGCGCACAGCGTCCCGGGAAAAGCACAGCCGTTTATCAAGGCGCTCGGGGAGGGCCAGAAGATCGCTTTTTTCTCGACGCACGGCTCGCTGCGAGGCGGTCAACTGCCGAAGCAGGCTTTTGAAAATGCCCTCGGACTGGCCCTCAAGGCCAACGTTCTCGGGCATTTCGGCTGCCGCGGCAAGGTGGACCCCAAAATCATCGAGATGTTGATGAAGCAGCAGGAAAACAGGGCCTGGGCGGAAGAGGCCCAGAGCGCCGACATGCACCCCGATCAGGCCGACCTGGAGGATGCCAAGGCCTTCGCGCTGAGCATGCTCACAAAGGTTTGATCCGATCGTGAACAGACTCCGCTCTGAAAAAAGTCCTTATCTTTTACAGCACGCGGCAAACCCCGTGGATTGGTACGCCTGGGGCGACGAAGCCTTTGAAACAGCGAAAGCGGGAAATAAGCCCGTATTCCTTTCCATCGGCTATTCGACCTGCCACTGGTGTCACGTCATGGCCCACGAGTGCTTTGAGGACCCGTCGATTGCCGAACGCATGAACAGGACTTTCATCAATGTCAAGGTGGATCGGGAAGAACGGCCCGATATCGACGCCGTTTACATGACGGTCTGCCAGTCCATTACGGGAAGCGGCGGCTGGCCGCTGACGATCATCATGACGCCCGACAAGAAGCCTTTTTTTGCCGGCACTTACTTCCCGCCGGAAAGCAGGCACGGGCGCATCGGGATGCGGGAACTGACCGATCAGATCGCCGAACTCTGGACAAACAGGAAACAGGAACTGCTTAAATCGGCCGGTCAGGTCACTGAACTTTTGAGAAATTACAGCCCCCCCGCAGCGGGCCCATTGTCTGAGATATCGTTGCTGAGCGACGCGCTCAATGAACTGACGGATGTGTACGATGCTGCATCCGGCGGATTCGGCGGCGCCCCAAAATTTCCGACGCCGCACAGGCTCATCTATCTGCTTCGGTGCTGGAAGCGTTTCAAAGATGATCAAGCGCTCCGGATGGTCGAAAAGACGCTGCAGGGCATGCGTCAGGGCGGGATTTACGACCATGTCGGTTTCGGCTTTCACCGATACTCAACAGATGCAACGTGGCTCCTGCCGCACTTCGAGAAAATGCTCTACGATCAGGCGATGATGGCCATGGCCTGCCTGGAGACGTATCAGGCGACGGAACGGGAGGAATACGCGCAGATCGCGAAAGAGATCTTCGCGTATGTCCTGCGAGACCTGAGATCGCCGCAGGGAGGCTTCTATTCGGCTCAGGACGCGGATTCCGAAGGCGAAGAGGGCCGGTTCTACGGTTGGACCCAGGAAGACGTTGAGAAGGCCCTGACGCCTCAGGAGGCGGCCATCTGGAATCGGGTCTATTCGGTCGAAACCGGCGGAAACTTTTTCGACGAAGCCAAAAGGCAGAAGACGGGGAACAACATATTTCACCTGAAGCAGCCGCTGCATGAATGGGCGATGCAACTGAAAATGTCGGACGATGAGCTGCAGGCCCTGCTGGAAAAATGCCGTCAGAAATTATTTCGGGTGCGCGAAAAAAGGGTCCATCCGTTCCTCGATGATAAAATCCTCACGGACTGGAACGGCATGATGATCGCGAGCCTCGCTGTCGGAGCCCGCGTCCTGGATGACCAAAAATACGAGAGCGCTGCCCGCGCCGCCGCGGACTTTATCCTGTCAACCCTTCGGGATGATGGAGGAAATCTGCTGCACTGCTGCCGGAATCACGAAGCGGCAATCCCCGCGTTTCTTGATGACCATGCCTTCCTGATCTGGGGCCTCATCGAGCTTTATCAAACGGGTTTTGACATGAAATATCTCGAAGCGGCGATCGCGCTCAATGATCATCTGTTGAAGCACTTCTGGGACGCCCGGGACGGTGGATTTTTCTTTACCTCGAACGACCATGAAGAACTCCTTTTCAGGAAAAAGAGCATTCATGACGGCGCCATTCCGTCCGGAAACTCGGTCAGCGCGATGAACCTGCTGCGCCTGGCGCGCATGACCGGCGACGTGCAACTCGAGCAGAAGGCGGAGAAGATCGGCAGTGCTTTTGCCGGGCTGATCAGCCAGACCCCCTCCGCGGTTGCCTTCTATCTGACCGCGCTGGACTATCTGATGGGTCCCTCTCATGAAATCGTCATTGCCGGAGAGCAGGACAGCCGGGCCGTCAAGGCGGTCAATCGGGCTTTATCAGGACGCTTCCTGCCCAACAAAGTCGTCCTTCTGATCCCGGAGGGCAAAGAAGCCGCGGCCATAAAAAAGATCGCTCCCTTTACAGAGTCCTTCAGGGGCGAGAAAGGCAAAGCCGCCATGTACGTCTGCACGGACAGAAGCTGCAAGAAGCCGACAACCGATGTCGGGGAGATGATCGGCCTGCTGACCGACGACTGACCCCTGACGTTTGACCTTCCACCTGAGTTTTCCGTTTGTTGACCGAGGAACGCCCATAATAATGATCAAGCCTTCATTCGACAACCTCTATCTCATCCCCCTGAATCTGCCGGAAGAAGGCTTCCATCACTTCCTGTGCGCCTGGCTTTATAAAGACGACCATACCGTCATCCTGGTCGATCCTGGGCCCCGTTCAACCATGTCTGCACTATTGCAGGCGTTGGAGAAAATGAATATACGGCATATCGACCATATTCTGCTCACGCACATTCATCTGGATCATGCCGGCGGGCTGGGCCTGCTGCTCGACCGCTATCCTGACGCAAAGGCGATCTGTCACCCAAAGGGAATCCCGCATCTGCTAAAACCTGCCAAACTCTGGGAAGCCTCAAAGAAGGTCCTGTACGAAACGGCTATAATTTATGGCGAACCTGCCCCTGTTGCGGAAAAGAACCTGGATTGCCGGTATGATATTCCGGCAGGCGATAGCACCGTTGCGGTTTATGAAACACCCGGACATGCGCCCCATCATCTCTGTTACAGGATCGGCGACATGCTTTTTGCCGGTGAGGCGGCGGGAATATTTTATCCAATGGGAAAGGATCTGTATCTGCGCATCGCGGCACCGCCCGGGTTCGAACTCGGCGATTACAGGAAATCGCTTGGCCTGCTCAGAAATGTGGATGCGTCCGTGCTCTGTTTCAGTCACTATGGGCTCTCATTTGAGATCGAAAAAATATTGCATCTGGCGTCCGCCCAGACGGAACTTTGGACAACGGTCATTGAAAGATGCAGCGCATTGGAAAGTCCCCTGTTTGAAGAGAAGGTTTTTGATGCATTGTTGGCCGTTGATCCGGGATTATCCTGTTTTCATCAATTGCCCGAAGACGTCAAAAAAAGGGAAACCTATTTCCTTGACAACAGTTTCAGGGGATTCAGGGTTGCATTAAACAAGAAAAAGGGAGATTCGTGACGCCCTGCGTAAAAAGAGACCGCTGAAAAATGGCTTCGCCGCGGCTCAAAATCTTTTTCGCTAAAGAGATGATAAAGCTTAAATATGATTGAAATCAATAAATTAATCTATTTCCTGGAAAGTCGAAAAATCTTTGATTCGCCGCTTGCGAACCATTTTTCAGCGGTTATGCAAAACTCTCGAAGATGGCAGGTGGCGAGTTCTTCTGAGACAGGATGGTAATATGGGTAAAATTTCAGATCTGCTTTTTTTCCGGTGTCGGCATGTTTGCCCCCGCTGGCTGTGCTTTACTTTTGACAATTATTTCCGCAGGTTGATTCACAACCCGGAGCGGATTGTCAAAGCCTATATCAAGGAGGGCGACAAGGTTCTCGACGTGGGTCCGGGCATCGGTTTTTTTACCATTCCCATGGCGCAACTGGTCGGTGATCGCGGACTGGTCATTGCAGCGGATATCCAGGAAAAAATGCTCGCCGCGATCAACAAGCGCGCCATACGCGCGGGCGTGCAAGAGAGAATTACGCTTCAACGGGTTTCGTCCGATTTAAACGAAGTCGATGGCAGATTTGATTTTATTCTGGCCTTCTGGATGGCGCACGAAGTGCCGGACCAGCAGAAATTCTTTGCCCGGCTTCATGCTCTGCTCAATGACGACGGTCGATTTCTGATGGTGGAACCGAAGCTGCATGTCGGAAAAAATCGATTCAGCGCTGCCGTTCGCTCAGCCGAAGCCGCAGGGTTCAGGCTTGTCGATCATCCCGATATTCCCTTGAGCATGTCTGCATTGTTCGCCAGGGTTACAAGATCATAAAACGTCGATCCGGTCATAGAGCTGATCGATCTTGCGTTGAAGGCCGATTCTTTTCTAAAGTATGGAAGAAATATTTCATATCGGCGAGGATAGATGAAAAGTTGACAAGGATCACGGAGAAAGTGATTCATCAATCGCGCATCAATCGCTCATTGACACACGGGATCGTTTTGCTTATACTGGCTCCCGTCAAATAACTGTCTTGCGAAAAATCATCAGTATCCCTATGCGAAACCGATTAAAAAAAGGAAGGAGATCTTAACGATGAACTTAATTGATCGTGTCAAAAAGATTTTGCTTCAACCCAAACAAGAGTGGGAGGTTATTTCCGGCGAAGCCACGACAACGGCAGAGTTGTATAAAAACTATATCATTCTGTTGGCAGCCATCGGACCCGTGGCCTCTATCATCGGGGTGTCTATTGTCGGCGTCAGCACGCCTTTTGGGGGAACATACCGGGTTCCCATTACTACGGCCGTCGGTTCTGCAGTCGTACATTATATTCTAAGCCTCGTTGGCGTGTATATCCTGGCTCTGATCATAGACATGCTGGCTCCAACCTTTTCCGGAGAGAAGAACATGAGCCAAGCCCTCAAGTTGTCGGCATACTCTTATACCGCCGGTTGGATTGCGGGGATTTTTGTCATATTGCCCGCCTTGAGCATTCTTGGGATACTGGGTCTTTATGGCTTGTATCTTCTTTACACGGGAATTCCGGTTCTCATGAAAGCGCCTGAGGAAAAATCATTGGGGTATACGGTCGCCGTGTGCGTCGCTGCCATTGTCCTGTTTGTGGTCGTGAGCTGGCTGCCCCGTGCCTTTATATCCTAACTGACTTTCATAATAAATAGACTAGCACAACCCATGAAAGATCGAAGTCGGGGTGAACGGCTAAATGGCTGTATCTGAATAATAATCAAGGAGGAAGTCGACATGCTGGAAATCAGGGATTCTGTGGCGGTGATTACGGGGGGCGGCGGGGGAATCGGTCTGGAGATCGCCCGGTACTGGGTGCAGAACGGAGGCAAGGTGGTCATCGCCGATGTGGCTCCCCAGTTCCTGGTAAATGCCGAATCGCAGTTGAAATCCATGGGCGGAGACGTTTTATCCGTGGTCTGCAACGTGACCAGTGAGGAAGACTGCGGCAAACTGGCCGACGCCGCCATCGACAGGTTCGGCAAGATCAATCTCGTGGCGCCCTTCGCCGGAATCATCAAGGATGCGATGATGGTGTCAACCGATAAGGAGACCGGAAAGGTCAACCGGAAAATGACGCTGGACCAGTTCAAGGCGGTCATCGACATCAACCTGACGGGTGTGTTCCTGACCGTCCGGGAATGCGCGGAACGCATGATCAATCATGGCTGTCAGGGTCTCATCTGCCTGGTATCCTCCACGGGCTCGCTGGGCACTGCCGGCCAGCTTAACTATTCTTCGTCAAAGGCGGCCATGTCGGTTATGCCCAAGGTCATCACGGCGGAGTTCTTCCGCCGCGGCATCGGAAACAGGATTCGCTGCGTGGCGGTTGCACCGGGTTATGTCGGAACCGCCATGGTCAAGGGCATGGATCAGAAGGCCCTGGACAAAATTGTGTCGGACGTCCCCATTGGCCGGCTCATCGAGCCCGCCGAGGTGGCATCCCTGGTGGGAGAACTCTACCGGAACGAAGCCCTGGCGGGGGATGTGTATTTCATCCATGGCGGGCTGCGTCTGGGATCCCGGGGATAGCGGGTAATAGGGGGGAATCCACGCCTGTGATATTTCCGTCGTCGTCGATGTCGATGTGATAGGCTGCCGGCGCTTTAGACAGACCCGGCATGCGCAGGATATCGCCCGTGACGGGGATCAGGAAACCGGCCCCCGACGCAATCTTGATTTCCCGGACGGTAACGATGAAATTGCTCGGCAGTCCCAGCAGAGCGGGGTTGTCCGAGAGGGACTGCTGGGTTTTGGCAATGCATATCGGGAGTTTGTCGAAACCGAACTTCTTGATCAGGTCGAGATTTCGCTTGGCCAGCGGCTGGTAGTCAATGGAAACCGCACCGTAAATTTCACTTGCAATGGTGAATATCTTGTCTTCCACCGGCTGATCCCACTTGTAGAGCGTCCGAAAAACACCGGACGACCGTGCGATGAGATTCGCCGTTTTTTCCGCAAGTTCCAGTCCGCCTTCGCCGCCGAGACGGAAGATGTCGGCCGGCGCGATATTCATCCCTTCATATTCCGCCGCCTCGACGACGGCCCGGATCTCTTCGTCCGTATCGGAAGGGAAACGGTTGAGTGCAATGATGCAGGGAACGTTGAACTTGTCGATGTTCTCGTAATGTTTCCTCAGGTTGGCCATGCCGAGAACCGCCAGGCGGGGATTGGGCGCATTGAGATCCTCGCGGGCCACACCGGCGTGATATTTCAGGGCGCGTACCGTTGCGACCAGGACGACAATGCGGGGGTTCAAATTTCCATAAGGCGCCACGATGTCGAAGTACTTTTCCGCGCCGAGTTCAAAGCCGAACCCCGCCTCGGTCACCACGTAATCGGCCAGACGCAGCGCCAGGTCGGTGCCGATAATGCTGTTGGTTCCCTGGGCGATATTGGCAAAGGGACCGCCGTGGATGATAGCCGGCACGCCCTCCGTGGTCTGCACCAGGTTGGGAAGAAGGGCATGTTTCAGAAGGGCCGTGACGGCGCCTTCGACCTTCAGATCTCCGGTCATGACGGGCTTGTCGTCATAGGTGAAACCCACCAGTGTTTTCCGGATCTTGTCCTTCAATTCCGCATAGGATCGCGAGAGGCAGAGGATCGCCATGATTTCGCTGGAAGGAACGATGTCGAAGCCGGTCTCGCGGGGGACGCCGTTTGTGGAGCCTCCGAGGCCGATGACGATATCCCGGAGGGACCGGTCGTTTATATCCATCACACGACGCCAGGTGATCTTTCGCGGATCGATATTCAGGGGGTTGCCGTGAAAGATGCTGTTGTCAATCAGGGCCGACAGGAGGTTGTGGGCACTCTCCACGGCCGGAAAATCATTTGTAAAGTGGAGATTAATGTCGTCCGCGGGGAGCACGCGGGAAAGACCGCCGCCGGTAGCGCCGCCTTTAATGCCGAAGACAGGCCCCAGAGACGGCTCACGCAGGGCAACCATCGCTGACTTTCCCAGTTTGGCAAGGGCCTGTGCAAGCCCGATGGATACGGTGGTCTTGCCTTCCCCTGCGGGGGTCGGGGTCATTGCGGAAACAAGGATCAGGGAGGCATCCGTCCTGCGCTTGAGGCGATTGATCGCCTTAAGCCCGACCTTGGCCTTGTAACGCCCGTAGTATTCCAGGTCGTCTTCTAAAAGGCCTATCGATGCGGCAATTTCCCGGATCGGCCGTATGCCTTTGTTGTCGCGTTGTCCCTTTACTTTTCCCATGGCTACTTGCCGATCACCGCATCGAACCGGATATCGACATTGTAATCGTCACTGACGCGGGTGAGCGCGTTTTTGAGATCAATTATTTTGACGGACGGCGGCAGGGAAAAATAGCAGCTCATATGAAAGACATTGGCGCCCGTTGTGGGATCATGGTCAACGTTGGTTGAGATGTCCTCGATGTTGATTTTTCGGTCATGAAGAACCTTGCAGATCTGATGGATGATTCCCGGACGGTCAATGGAAATGGCGATCAGCTTGTAGGGAATTGACGGCAGAACCTCTCTGTGGAGCGGTGCCTTGGTCTTCCGGACATGAATATCAAGGCCGGTCTTTTCACGCAGGCTGTCCAGGTCGCCGATCAGTTGTTCGATGTTGTCGTTGTTGCCGGAGGTCAGGATGATCATGCCGAATTCATTCCCCAGCACGCTGCCGCGCGAGCGTTCGATATTAATGCCGCGCGCCGCAAAAAATTCCGCAATTTCTCTGGCCAGACCGGGACGATCAGGCCCCATGGATGAAACGACGACGTATGATCTCATAGGTCAGCTCCGTGATTTTTTTTCACATATAACCCATCTTGAACCTGTCCGCAAGCTGCTTTCAAAAATGAAGGCGACCGGACGCCACCCCTTTCTTTATCTTGTCCCTCAAGGCGCGGATAGTCCGTATAGCCTTTGGCGCCCGGCACATAAAAAGTATTTTCATCCCACCGCATACGGTTGGGAAGTTCGTAGGGTCCGATCTTTATGGGCTTCAAAAGCGCTTGTTCCATCATTTCGTTTCTCCTTGTACGTTCCTTCTTTGCATTGAAAGCTTTGCATCACCGTTGAAAAATGGTTCGCAAGCGGCGAATCAAATGTTTTCCGACTTTCCAGAGAGGACGTTAACGGCTTGTCATGAATCATGATGACGTCTGGTCGTCCTCTTAGCGGAAAAGATTTTTGAGACGCGGCGAAGCCATTTTTCACAGGTCTCATATTATGCTGAACCGCCAATTTCATATTGTCAGCAAATGACCGTGATCTTTGAGCCAGGCCCTCCGTTTTTTATAGTCGGGGAGGATGGATTGGACCAGCCCCCAGTAGTCGTGAGAATGGTTCCGGATCTTCATGTGGCACAGTTCATGGACCACCACATAATCGATGATTTCAGGCGGGGCCATGATCAACCGCCAGGTGAATCTCATGCGGTCCTCCGGCGAGCAGGAACCCCAGCGGCTCCGGGCGTTATGGACGGCGACCCCCGCAGGGGACAGCCCCAGGAGCCCGCTGAAGCGACGGACCCTCTCTTCAAGATGCACCCGGGCCTGTTTCTGATACCAGAGGTGAAAAAGGACGCGGACCCCTCCGAGGGCATCGCGCCTCAGCAGGAATTCACGACCGGTGAACATCAGGGCGTCGCCGGGTTCATCCCGCTCCCCGATTTCAAGGGGATAGGTTCCACCAAGATAGTCAAACCGCTCCCCGGGAATGAAGGCCCGGAGCTGCCTGTCATGATTCTGCTTCTGCTGCCGGCCGATGGTCTTGAGCAGCCACTGTTTTTTTTCCTTCAGAAAGCGGTCGATATCGGCCTGGGAGGCACGAAGGGGAACCCGGACAAGCACGGTTCCATCTTTTTCAACCTGGATAGAGAGGGTTTTTTTCCGTCTGCGGCTGCGTATCACCGTGTAGTTCAATGATTCTCCCCCGGTTCATTGATGACATCGTCATACTCCTCAATAACGATGCCCCGTCTTACCATGATCTGGTAGATCAGCTCGGAGCGGTACGCCACGTAACGGCCGCTGCCTGTGGGGTCATAGCGCCTCGGATTCGGCAGGACGGCAGCCAGTCTGGCCGACTCCATGGCCGACAGGTCAGACGCCGGTTTGCCGTAATAGTGCTGTGCCGCCGCTTCGACGCCGAACAGGCCGTCTCCCCATTCGGCGACATTGAGGTAAATTTCGATGATTCTCTTTTTCGAAAGGTTCCGTTCGAGCCGCCAGGTCAAAACGGCCTCCTTGAGTTTCCGGATGGGATTCTTTGACGGAGACAGAAACAGATTTTTGGCCAACTGCTGGCTGATGGTGCTGCCGCCGACCTTGAATTTCTTTTGCTTCAGGTCCTTTTCAATGGCCTTTTGTATGGCATCAAAATCAAATCCCTCGTGAGACCAGAACTTGTCATCCTCGGCAATAATGACCGCTTTGATCACATAGGGCGAAATCCGCGACAGGGGAACCCATCGCTGCACGATTTTTTTCTTCTTGCCCTGCTGCTGCCATTCCGATTCCCGGTATTTCATGAAGGCCGATTTTTGGGGGTTGGCTTTCCGCAGCGCCGAAACGTCCGGGTAAACAAAGTACACGGCGATACTCAACACAAAGGCCGACAGAATAAGAAAAAAAACCCTGATTGACCACTTTTTGACCATGGGCGAGTGTTACGCCTTTCTATCCATCTAATAATACTTGGTTATTACCTTTTTTTTGCCTGATGGAGCGTTTTTTTACTTGACACACGCCCTGCTTCGTGGCACCGTGCGCCCCCTGAGAAGCCTTTTGCACCATTTTTCTGGATTCTGCAAAACAATTCTCGCGGGGTTCGGTCTGCTGTTTCCGGCAGGGCCGGAGCCTTTTGAAGTGTGCAGTTTGTCATCCAGTGTCAAAATCTGTGCACCGCCCCAGGAATGGGTAACCCCCGACCTAGACTAAGGAGGTACTTCATGATGAGACGGCAGATTTTCATGTGGATGGGACTTATCGTCCTGTTCTTTGCCTTTGGAATCAGCGAGGGAGTATTTGCAGCCGGGCCGTATGAGGTCAAGCGGGGCGACACCCTCGCCAGGATTTCAAAGAAATTTGGCGTCAGCATCGAGGCGCTCAAAGAAGCTAATAATCTCCAAAGCAACGCCTTAAAGCCCCTGCAGATTCTGGTCATCCCCCCGTCCCAAAAAACAAAAATCGCAAAATCAAAAAAATCAACGCCCGCCGCCACGGCGTCCTATGTCGTGAAAAAAGGCGATAACCTCTATGCGATCGCCGGAAAGACCGGTGTTTCCGTCAATGATCTGAAAAAGATGAATCATATCCGCGACAACCGGCTGCGACCCGGGCAGCGTCTGGTCCTGGCAAAAACGGGCGCCCGGAATGATGTCGCCGGGAAAGCCGCGGCTATCATCGAACCGGTGAACCTCAGCGCCATTCCCGAAGGGGAAGAGCTGGACGAAGATGAACCCGGACCGGCAAGCGCGGATGAGCAGGAAAACGCCGGGATGGAGGGGGAGGAAAGCGCCGAGCTTCTGGGAAAATGGGAAAGCTCTCATGAACGGCAACTGCTGGCCCGGGTGGCTATGGGTTTCCTGGGCGCTCCTTACCGGCTCGGCGGATCGTCCGTGAAGGGTCTTGACTGTTCCGCCTTTGTTAAAAAAATCTACGCGTTTTTCGATATCAATCTGCCCCGAACGGCCCGTGAACAGGCGCGCGTTGGGAAGCGCATTTCCAGGAATGAACTGGAGATCGGTGATCTTGTTTTTTTCAATACCCGGCGGGCTTTCGGGCACGTCGGCGTTTATATCGGGAACAACGAGTTCGTTCATGCTTCCTCGGGGCGTGCCAGGTCCGTGAAAGTGGACACGCTGGATAAACCCTACTACGATAAACGTTTTGTGAAGGCGGTACGCCTGAAAGCCCTTGATGACGATCAATGACGTAATAAAGGGACAGCGCGGTCCCTTTATTTATTGATTGATTGATTGATTTCCCCAACCTTACATAATGTGTCTCCGGCGTTGGTTGTTTTATCAAATCAATTAAGGAGAGTCTTGCATAACCGCAAAAAAGATTTTTGAGACGCGGGCGTTGCCCGTTTTTCAAAGGTCTCTCAAGGAGGTGTCTATGAGAAAAGTCCTGCCCCTTTTGGTTGTTTCTGTTTTCCTGTTTGCCTTGGCAGGCTGCGTATCCAGCAGTAAATTTGAGAAAAAAACCGCAGAGGCGGATGCACTCGGCAACGAGTTGAAAACACTCCAGCAACAGTACAGTAAACTGACGGATGAAAAAAATGTCCTGAAGGAACAGCATGAAAAGCTGACCGATGACTTTGCCCAACTGTCTGTTCAGAAAGATAAAGTCACCTCCGACCGGGATGAACTCGATAGGGTTCTGAAAGCCAAATCCGACAGTCTTTCAAAATCGATCAGCGAACTCAGGGAAAAGAACGTCGCCCTTGAAGCAGAAAACGCCTCGCTGAAAGAAAGCATCGCCAACCTGAAAAAAGCCAAGGAAGAAGAAGTCAAGACCGTCAGCAAGACTTACGAAAATCTGATGCAGGAGATGAAGGGTGAAATTGCGCAGGGTCAGGTGACCATTACGGAGCTCAAGGGAAAGCTTACGCTCGACGTGGTTGACAAGATCCTTTTTGCCTCCGGGGAAGCGGAAGTGAAGCCGGAAGGCCTGGCCGTCCTGCAGCGCGTGATCGAGATATTAAAAGATATCAAAGACAAGGCGATTCGCATCGAGGGACATACGGACAATGTGAAAATCGGCGGCGCCCTGGCCAGAAAATACCCGACAAACTGGGAACTTTCAGCGGCCAGAGCCTTGAATATCACGCGGTATCTGGAAAAACAGGGCATCGACCCGGCCCTGCTGGCAGCGGTTGCCTATGGCGAATATAAGCCCCTCGCCGACAACAGCACACCCGAAGGCCGCGCAAAAAACCGGCGCATAGCCATTATCCTGCAGCCGAAGGACTGACGACTTCGTAAAATAAGTTACGCTGCAGCCTGATTCAAGCCGGCCGGCGGCGACCGTTCGCGCCGGCAGGCCATCAAGGAATTCAACGGGCCGGGATCGGGTATTTCCTTGCGCTCATCAAGAACTTTGCGGAACCGATGAAAAATGGTCCGCAAGCGGCGAATTAAATGTTTTCCGCCTTTCCAGAGATGACGTTATCGGTTTATCATATATCATTTATTACGACTGGGTGTCTTCTTAGCGGAAAAGATTTTTGAGGCGCGGCGAAGCCATTTTTCAGCGGTCTCCCATCATCGACACCGTCGCCGAAAACCTGCAGAGAAAGCTGTATGCCTGAACGCGGACTGCCCAACCTCAAGGACCTGTCCCTGGAGGAGATCGAACGTATCATCGCCGCCCACGGCAAGGAAAAGTACCGGGCCCGCCAGATCATGAAATGGCTGTACCGGCAGGGGGCCGTTTCTTTCGACGAGATGACCAACCTGGCAAAGGATCTCCGGACAGCGCTGGCCGGGCTGGCCAGAATCGGCCAACCGGCAGTTGAAACCATCCAGGTCTCATCCGATACGACGAAAAAAATACTTTTCCGGCTTGAAGACGGCCTTTTTATCGAAAGCGTCCTGATTCCGGGCAAAAACCACTGGACAATCTGCATCTCCACCCAGGCAGGCTGCCGGATGGGATGCCGCTTCTGCCTGACCGGCCGGGGCGGCCTCAAACGAAACCTCCGGCCTTCGGAAATCACGAGCCAGATTACGATCCTGCAGCGCACGCTGCCGGAAGGTCCCCGGATCAAGAACATCGTTCTGATGGGCATGGGAGAGCCCCTGGACAACTATGACTCTGTCCTGAATGCCGTCCGCATTATCACCTCCGATTATGGCCTGGGTTTTTCCAATCGGAAGGTGACCCTGTCCACCTGCGGCCTTGCCCCGATGATCACAAAGCTGGGCTTGGACATCTGCATCAACCTGGCGATTTCATTGAATACCCCGGACAATGAAAAAAGAAGCGATCTGATGCCCGTCAACCGGAAATATCCCCTGGAAAAACTGATCCATGCCTGCCGCAATTACCCCATGCCGGGACGGCGCATGCTGACATTCGAATATATCCTCATGGCCGGCGTGAACGATTCGGTCCGGGACGCGGAAAAGCTCGTCAGCCTGCTGAAGGGCCTTCACTGCAAACTCAATCTGATCGCATTCAATGAATTCCCCGGCTCGCCCTACAGGACGCCCCCGGAGGAATCGATCTCGGCCTTCCAGCAGGTCCTGCTGGATAACCACTACACCGCCATTTTGCGCGCAAGCAAGGGCAGGGACATCCTCGCCGCCTGCGGCCAGTTGAGCGGCAGGGGTGCATAGGGTGGTTAAGGCAGGCCTCGCCAAAAAAGCCGCCGGAATAGAAGCCGGACCTCAGCGACAATTTGTCATAAAATATTATCAAAAAATATCTTGACAGCACGGGCTGTATTTATTACTCTCCTCGCCGCATGACCTTATGCATAAGGGGTATTTTTATAATAACCGAATATATTAGGAGGCTGACATGTTGAAAAATTTTCTCAAGGTTGCGGTTATTGTCATTGCCGGAATACTGATTCTGGGGAATGGTTACGTCCATGCGGAGACGCTGCCGGAAGCGATACAGCAAGTGCTTGTAACCCATCCGGAGATCAAGGCGGCCGCCTATAACCGGCAGGCCAGAGACCAGGAAGTGGTACAGGCCAGGGGGGGATACTATCCAACGCTTGACGCTTCCATGACATGGGGCTATATGCAGCAGGATAAGCCTGTCATTGCCAATAACAAAGCCTGGCCTTCACAAAGCACCGTGAGCCTCCGCCAGAATTTGTTCCGGGGCGGCGCGAATTGGGCCGACGCGAAACGGCAGGACGCTCGCGTCAGGTCCCAGGCTTACCTGGTACAGGCAACTTCCGAAAACCTGGCCCTTTTAACGGCCAAAGTTTACATGGCTGTGCTTCGTGCCCAGGAACTGAGCGAAAATGCCAAGGAAAATCTACTCAACCATGAACGCATTGGCGACCAGGTGAAGCTGAGGCAGCAGTCCGGGGTGGATCGCAAAGCGGATCTCGACCAGGTATCGGGACGTCTGGCACTGGCACAGTCCAACGTCGCCGTGACAGCAGCGAACCTGCGCGATGCCATAACAGATTACAAGGCCGTCGTCGACCGGTTGCCGGAAGGCCTCGTCGCGCCACCGCCGATTAATTCACCCCTTCCCGCATCCATGGATGATGCGGAGCAAGCGGCGCTGAAAAACTATCCTACCGTCAAGTCCGCTCAGGCCGATCTGGAGGCGAGGAAGCTTCAGTATTCCGTTGCGAAGCGGCTGCTGTCGCCGAGCTTCGATATCGCGGCGGATTACAACTGGACGGATGATGTCGCCACCCTCCCCGCCACCGGCGTCGCCATCGCCACCGGCAGACGGGACTATTTCTCGGCAAGCGCCGTCCTCAGTTTCAATATCTTCAATGGATTTCGGAATGACGGGCGCATCAAGGAAACACAGTATTTAGTCAGTGAAGCCCAGGAAATATTGAACAACACCCAGCGCCAGACCGTCCAATCCATTCGTCTTTCCTGGGAGGCCTATAAGGTGGCCAACGAACGGGTCACCTATCTTACCGAATATGTCAAGGCCACCGAATCAACGGCCTCAGCATTTGGCGCGCAGTGGAATATTGGAAGGCGCACCATGTTTGACCTGCTGGATACCCAGGCGGAATACATCAACGCCAAGTCCGATCTTGCAAAAGCCAAGTACGACAAAATTTACGCTGAATACAGGATATTAAGCGGCATGGGCAAACTGGTGCACGCCTTGGGCCTGCAGTGGCCGGCAGAAAGCCGCATCGATACGGACGAGGTTGTTGTTGCTGCTGCCGCCCCCCAGGCGGTTGCACCCGTGAAGCAAGCTGAACCGGCGTCAGCCGCCCCGCAGGCGAGCGAACCCGTGAAGCAGGCCGTACCGGCTTCTCAGAAGGCCGGTGATGGCTTCATGAAGACGGATAAAGATGGCTTCATGAAGACGGATAAAGATGGCTTCATAAAAAGCACAGATGCCGCGCCTGTAAAGGCTGAACCGACGGCAGCCCCACCCGCAGCAAAACCTGTAAAGGCTAACCCGGCAGCGGTCGCCCCTGCCCCGAAGGTGAGCGAACCTGTGAAGCAGGCCGTACCGGCTTCAAGCATAACCAGCGACGGCTTTATGAAGGCCGATAAAGATGGTTTCATCAGAAGCAAGTAAGTTGGATAAGGGAGACCCGAATTAAGAGCAAATCCTCCACAATCCGGAAGTGAAAGTGGAGACAACCCATGACAAACAGCAACAGAAGTGTACTACATAACCGGTAAAAAATGGTTCGCCGGCGGCGGGTGGAAAAGATTCCTGAGCTGCGGCGAGGCCATTTTTTGCCGGTTTTATATTTTCAAACGCAAAAAAGACGATTCCCCACAAGTGCATCTGCCCCAAAACTGACCGTGATTGTTACAAGCTTTCTTCCGGGATGACCGGAATGGTGTTGAAGGAGGTCAGGAAAATCGGAAGCATAAATCGTTCAAAATTTTGGAGCCGGCCGGTTCAATTTGCCGCCAGGTATTGCAGCAAGATGGAATATCTTCTGCTGATTGTGGCTTTTTTCGCGGCGGTGGCGATTGCCGGCGCGGTCATTGGTGAAAATTTCCGGATCAACCGGGAACTCCTGAAGCAGGCGGAAACCAAGTACGGCAAAGATGCGGCGACGCGTCTGCTGGAATGGGAAGAGATGATCCGTAAGGATAAAAGCACATCGGACCGGGAAAAACTTGAAAAAGTCAATCATTTCTTCAACAGCCGGATCCGGTTTGTCAACGACATCGACCTCTGGGGGGTGCAGGATTACTGGGCCACGCCTGTCGAGTTTCTCTGCAAGAAAAGCCGGGGATTGCGAAGATTTCGCCATCGCCAAGTATTTCACCCTCAAGGCGATGGGGATGGCCGAGGAGAAGCTGAATATCACGTATGTCAAGGCCCTCCAGTACAGGATCGCCCACATGGTCCTGACCTATTACAGCGAACCGGGAGCCGAACCGCTGATTCTCGACAACCTGATAGACTCCATCGATCCCGCATCGAAGCGGACCGATTTGATGCCCGTATTCAGCTTCAACGGCGCCGGGCTCTGGACGGCCAAGCAGCGTGGACAGGGAAAAGTCGGCCGGCGGCAGCGACCGGCTCAAACCCTGGCAGGATCTGCAGAAGAAAATGTCGGAGAACAAACTGTAAATCGAGGGCAGAAACATGACACTTTACCGCCAACTCATCATTTTTACGCTTGTTCTTGTTTTTCATTCTCTTTACCGGGACGTGGTTCGCCAAGCTCGACACCACCCGCTCGTTCCTGGTGGATCAGCTCGAATCCCATGCCCAGGATACGGCAACCTCCCTGGGTCTTTCCATCTCCCAGCATGTGATCAACAATGACATGCCGACGGTGGAAAGCATGATCAATGCCGTATTCGATCGCGGGTATTACAGAGGTCATCCGGTTGGTCGACGTAAAGGAAAGCGTCCTGATCGAGCGTGTCCATAGACGTGAACATCGAAAATGTGCCCCCGTGGTTCATTCGCTGGATCCCGCCTGAAAACCCCCGAAGCAAGCGCCAATGTCATGTCCGGCTGGATTCAGGCCGGCACGATTATGGTGAAAAGCCATCCCGGCTATGCCTACAAGACGCTCTGGGAAGATGTGGTCCGCACGACCCTCTGGTTCCTGGCCTGCGGCATTTTCGTGCTCATCGCCGGAGGCGTTCGGGCTGCGCGTTCTGCTCCGGCCGCTGGTGCTTGTCGAGCGGCAGGCGGACGCCCTCTGCAGAAAGGAGTATGAGATCCAGGAGCGTATGCCGTGGACCAAGGAGCTCCGGCGGGTGGTCGAGGCCATGAACCGCATGACCCATAAAGTCAAGGAGATGTTCGAAGAGCAGGTCGACCCAGGCCGAGGGGCTTCGGGAGCGCTCCTACCACGATCCGGTGACCGGTTTGGGCAACCGCCGCTACTTCGATACCCAGATCACCGCCCGGCTCGATCGCCGCGACAGCGTCACCAAGGGCATTGTGCTGCTGATCAAGCTGAACGATCTGGACAAACTCAACCAGCAGAAGGGTTTCCAGGCCGGCGACGAATTGCTGAAAAGGGTGGCGACACTGCTGCAGGAAGCCACCCGGCAGTATGCGAGCTGCGTCCTGGCCCGTCTCACGGGAGGCGACTTCGGCATCTTTCTCCCCGACGCCCCGCTCATGGGACGCGGAGACAATCGCCGGCGGCGTGGCCAATCAGCTGAGCCGGCTTGCCGCGGAGCAGCTCGCGGTGACGGACAACGTCGGCCACGTGGGGGCCGCGACCTACGAAGCACCACCACGCTCGGCCGCCTGCTTTCGGAGGCCGATCTGGCCCTGACCGCCGCCAGGCAGACGGGACCCAACGCATGGAGTGTCCGCGCGATTACCGAAGAGACGGACAAGACGCCGCTGGGGCAGCAGCAGTGGAAGGAGATGCTGGAAAAGGCCCTGCAGGGAGCGCAGAATCAGCCTCGATGCCCAGCCGGTCGTGAAGACGACCGACAGGAACCATCTCCTCCATCTGGAGATTTTCTCCCGGATCATCCAGGAGGACGGAAAATTCCTGAGCGCCGGCGTATTTATGCCCCTGGCCGAGCGCCTGAAGCTGGTTTCCATCCATCGACCGCATCGTTCTCGAAGAGGTGATGCAGCTCGACCGCAGCCGGCTCGGCGTCGGAAACATCGCGGTGAATGTCTCTCCCGCCTCGCTGCAGGATGACGCGTTCCGGCAATGGCTGCAATCCGCTCTGAAGACGCTGCCCCGGACGGCGCCCCGGATCATCTTCGAATTTTCCGAGTTCAGCGCGGTCCAGAATCTGAATTTAGTCAAGGATTTCAGCACTGTTCGTGCGTGAATACGGGCATGCCATGGGGCTCGATCATTACGGCCAGAGCTTCTCCAATTTGGGGTACCTCAAATCGATGCGTCCCGACTATGTGAAGATCGACCGGGCCTATACCGGGGAGCTCAAGGACGAGGAAAGCGACAGCCGGTTCTTCATCGGTTCGCTGTGCAGCGTCGCCCACAGCATCGACATCATGGTGATCGCCGAAGGGGTGGAAACCGAGCAGCAGGTGCAGATCCTCAGGGAGCTGAATCTGGATGCAATTCAGGGATATATCGTGGACGAGCCGAAGCCGATCAAGGACATGATTCGGAAAGCGTGAACGGACTGGGCGCTCGGTCTGCAACGGGTCTATATGATATCGTCGACCGTGAGGGTCTGGGAGCGTCATGGTTTCCCGGAGCCGCTTCCGCTCCGGATTCTTTCCTGGGCCTGTTCCGGAAGCTCCGTAAAGAAAATGATGTTTTTCTGGATCAGGAGGTCGATCAGGTCTTCCAGCAGGCGGATGATCCCCATATCCGACAGGGACAGCAGCAGCTTCCGGGAATCGGCGCTGACGGTTTTGTCAAGAAAATCGAGAATTTCCTCATCCACAACTGATTTTTGCTTCACTCGGCGTTCGGTTGGGGAGTGCTGTGCATCGCGATGATCTTACCTTCCCCGTCCCGTTCTACGTACAGCATGGCTTTGTCCCCCGGTTCCTGAATTGGTTTGAAATTTCTTTGCAATACAAGTAGCATTTTTTTTTAAAAAAATATATAATAAAATTATATTGAATGATAGAGGATGCGGGGTCAACGGTGATTCGAACACCGCTTCTCCCCCGGGTGAAAAAATGGATATTTCTGAAAAAAAAGAACAAGCCCCTCCGAAGGAACAAGCCCCCCGGCAGATCAAGCCCCTCCGAAAAGTCAGGGCCCTGCAAAGGATCAGGTCCCTCTGAAAGTCCAGCTCGCTGCAAGGGATCAGGCCCCTCCGAAGGAACAAGCCCCCCCGGCAGATTGGAATCTCGGAGAGGATATGGATATGCATGACGACCCGCTTCTGGACTGCCTGATGCAGCTCACCAAGCTGCACGGCCGTCCGGCTGCCCGGACCGGGCTGATTTCAGGCCTGCCCCTCGTGATGAACCGGCTCACGGTGGAGCTGTTTTCAAGGGCGGCGGACCGGGCCGATCTGTCATCCCGCGTTGTGAAAAAACCCCTCGATCAGATTTCCCTGCTGCAGCTTCCGGCGGTGTTGCTGCTCAATGGGCGGCAGGCCTGTGTCCTGGTCGACTAACGAGGCTGGGGGCGAAAAATTCAAGATCCTGCTGCCGGAAACGGGCATGGGGGAGAAGGTCGTCACCAGGGCGGAACTGGAGAAGCTCTATACGGGCTATGCCATCTTCGTCCGCCCGAAATACCGGCTGGAGAGGAAATCCCTGGACGAGTCTGAGCCCCAGCTGCTGAAAAAGACTGGTTCTGGGGGACCATTTTTCAAATCCTGGCGCATCTACCGGGACGTGCTGGTGGCCTCCTTTCTGATCAACGTCTTTGGCCTGGTGAGTCCCTTCTTCGTTCTGATCGTCTATGACCGCGTCATTCCCAACCACGCGGTGGAGACCCTCTGGGTGCTCGTCCATCGGAATTACGGTGATCTATTTCTTTTCCGTGCTGATGCGGGCGCTGCGGAGTTATTTCGTGGACGAGGCGGGCAACAAGGCCAACCTCAAGATCTCCGCCATGCTGCTCCAGAAGGTCCTGGATCTGAAGATGGAGGTCCGCCCCCAATCGATCGGCTCTTTCACAAAGAATCTCCAGGAGTTCGAAAGCATCCGGGATTTCGTCACCTCCTTTTCCATCACCTCCGTGATCGATCTGCCCTTCATGGCGCTGGGACTGTTCGTGGTCTGGTATATCGGAGGGAGCATCGTCGTTGATCTTCGTGTTCGCAATTGTGATTCTGGTGAGTCTATGCCTGGCTGATCCAGATTCCCCTGCAGAGGGCCGTCGGAAAAACCTTCCAGGCCTCCTCCCAGAAAAACGCCATCCTGGTGGAGGGGCTCTCGGGCCTCGAAACGATCAAGATGCTTGGCGCCGAGAGCCAGATCCAGCGGGCCTGGGAGGAAGCGGTCAGCTACATTGCGAAGTGGAGCTCCCGGGCGAGGTTCCTGTCGGGATCGGTCAATGACCTTCCTTCTTCGTGCAGAGCACCGTCGTGGTGGGCGTGGTCATCGCCGGCGTCTATATGATCGCGGAAGGCGATCTCACCCAGGGCGGCCTGATCGCCCTGGTCATCCTCTCCCGGCAGGTGCTCGCGACCCATGGGGCAGGTGGTGAGTCTCGCCACCCGTTTCCAGCGCGCCAAGGAGGCCCTCAAGACGCTCAACGACATCATGGAGCTTCCCGTGGAGAGGCCTGCCGGCAAGGCCTTCCTGCACCGGACCCGCTTCGATGGCGCCATCGGGATCAAGAACCTGACCTTTTCCTATCCCGGGTCAGAGCCGCCAAGGTCCTCAACAACATCACCCTGGAGATCCGCGCCGGGGAAAAGGTCGGCATCATCGGCCCCATCGGGTCGGGGAAGACCACGCTGGGCAAGCTGATGCTGGGTCTCTACGAGCCGATCAGCGGCATGGTCACGATGGACGGGACGGACATCCGCCAGATCGATCCCACGGAACTGCGCCGTTTCATCGGCTATGTTCCCCAGGACATTCAGCTTTTCCGGGGAACCGTCCGCAACAATGTCACGATGGGCACCCATGACGTGGACGACATGTCCATCCTGCGCGCAGCGGAACTTGCCGGTGTCGATGAGTTCGTCAAGAAGCATTCTCTCGGATTCGACATGGAAATCGGGGAGCTGGGCCGGGGGCTCTCCGGCGGACAGCGGCAGTGCATCGTCATCGCAAGGGCGCTGCTTGCTCGATCCGCCCGTATTGGTGCTGGACGAGCCGACGAGCAACATGGACAACCGGACGCGAAGTCCGGCTGAAGACAGAAACTAGCGGAGGTGATCAAGGACAAAACCCTGATCTTGATCACCCACCGGGCCTCGCTGCTGGAGATGGTGGATCGCCTGATCGTCATCGACAACGGCGCCATCGTCGCGGATGGGCCGAAGGCCTCCGTCCTCGAGGCGTTGAAACGGGGCCAGTTGAATATTTAAGCAGGAGAAAATCATTGTCAGAGCCTCAAGAGAACAAAGAAAACAAGCTGAAAGAACTCAAGGAACTGTTCTACCGCATGAAGGCCGAGGATGTCGACCTCGCCACGGATATCCGGACGTCAATCCTGGCCCAGTCCCCCAAGGGGGGACGGGCGAATCCTCTGGGCGGTCCTGATCCTGTTCTTCGTCGGCGTCATCTGGGCCTCTGTCTCGGAAGTCGAGGAAGTGACCCGGGGGCAAGGCAAGGTGATCCCCGCCGAGCCAGATCCAGGTCATCCAGAATCTGGAGGGGGGAATTCTTTCGGAGATCCTTGTCAAAGTGGGCGATATGGTTCAAAAAGGATCAGTTGCTGCTGCGGATCGATGAGACCCGCTTCTCTTCGTCTTTTCAGCAGAACCGCGGCCAAGTATCTCTCCAACAGGGCCAAGGCGGCACGCCTGCAGGCCGAAACGAGCGGCCAGCCCTTCAGAGTCCCCGAGGAGGTGATGAAGGAAGCGCCCGAGATCGGAGAGCGCGAACAGGAGCTCTATCTCTCCCGGCAGAACGAACTTCGCTCCAGCCTGGAGATCAAGCAGGAGCAGATCAATCAGCGCACCAATGAATTGAAAGAGCTCAACGTCAAGCTGGCGGAGCTCAACAAGACCTATGCCCTCTTTCAGAAGGAGATCGAAGTTGACCAAGCCGCTCGTGGCCCAGGGCGCCATTTCGGAGATGGAAGTCCTCCGACTCGAGCGCAAGGCCAGCGAAATGCAGGGAGACATAGAAACGACGAAGCAGTCCATTCCCAGGGCGCAGTCCAAGATCGATGAGAGCCAGGTGGCGCTCAAGGAGCTGCAGGCTTGACCTTCCTCAACAAGGCCAAGGCGGAATTGAACGAGGTCTCGGCGCAGCTCGGAGAGGACACCGCCACCTCCATCGCCCTGAAGGACCGGCTTGACCGGACATCCGTGCGCTCCCCTGTCAACGGCACGGTCAACCGTCTCCTGATCAACACGGTCGGCGGGGTGGTCCAGCCCGGCATGAACCTCGTCGAGATCGTTCCCACCGGAAGGCACGCTGCTGATCGAGGCCAAGATCAAACCCTCCGACATCGCCTTTCTGAGGCCGGCCCAGCAGGCCATGGTGAAGTTCACCGCCTACGATTTCACGATCTACGGGGGGCTGGAGGCCAAGCTGGAGCAGATCGGCGCGGACAGCATCACGGATGACAAGGGAAACAGCTATTATCTCGTCCAGCTGCGGACCGACAAGAACTATCTCGGCCCCAAGAGCAAACCCCTGCCGATCATCTCCGGGATGATCGCGACGGTAGACATCCTGACCGGCAAGAAGACGATTCTTTCCTACCTTCTGAAACCGGTCCTGAGAGCCAAGTACATGGCATTGAGAGAGAGATGAATCGTATGGCGATCCTGTTGAGCAGTGCGAACAGGTCGGTGATCAAGAGGTGGAGCGATCTGCTTGTCTCCTTACCCGATGGAGCAGGCGGCGACGTTGGCGGAAGCTGAGGAGCCGGTGCATGGCCAAGGCATTCGACCTGGTCCTTCTGCACCGCCCCCTTGTGGATATTGGCTGCGTTTGCGGAGCTCCGCAAAGCGGTCCCCTCGGGCCGGTTCTTCCTCCTGTCGGACCAGCCGAACGAAGAAGAGGGTCTCGCTTTCCTGAAAGCCGGGATCGCCGGATACGGGAACACCTACATCTCACCGGGGCGGCTCGCCGAGGCGGTGCGCATCATCGCCGGCGGCGGGGTCTGGCTGGGCCAGCAGGTGATCCAGCAGTCTGATCCTGGAGACGGCCGCCCGGGCGAAAGAGCAGGCGGCGCCCGATGACGCACAGAAGCTCGCCGGCTTGACCCAAATGGAGCGCAAGGTTGCCGAACTGGTCGCGCGAGGCCGAGACCAACCTCGAGATCGCCGCCGATCTCAAGATCACCGAACGGACCGTGAAGGCCCACCTGACCTCCGTCTATGAGAAGACGAAGACCGGCAACCGCCTGAGCCTCGCCCTGCTGATCAACCGGGGTTAAGCCGGAAACTTATTACTCCGTTTTCCCTTCGACGTTACTTATCATGGATGTCCCCGGAACTGCAGCTGTAGGTACAGAGCATACTGCCTGCTGCAAGGTGATATAAGGGTAATCTGTTATTTTCCATGATTCCTTATCAAGGCAAGCAGGCTTTCAAACCTACTCTGCGGCAGTTTTTCATTGGGGCGGTTCCATGCAGTGAGTTCGCCCGCAGTGGTTGTGATTCGATCGATGCGGTCGATAGGTAAGCCGGTATGCAAAAACTCGTCCGTTTGGATTGCCAGCACGATTGCCTCAACCTGACAATTCATCAACAACGCCTTGCATCTTTTGAACAGACTCTGGAATAGAAAATGCGTTTCTTCACATGAGGTTGTCAAGGTCGTTTTATGGCTGGTCAGGACACATTTGATCCCCTGGCTGATGAGTTCCTTCTGCCTTTCCCTGGCCATGTCCATAGCTGCATCACCCCCCATAAACACCTCAATGGGTATTCGACCATCTCCGTTCATGAACTTCTTGAAAAAGATGGGTATATGATGCCTGGATATCTCCCCGCCGCCGAATAGTGGAGCAAAATTTACTTCATTGATGATGGCACCATTTGCATGCCAAGGCTTGCGGATGTCCGGAGTGATGATGTCGATGCCCGCAACATTCAGACCGAAAAGCGCTGCGGCTCTCAGAGCAATGTCCAGATTGTCTGGATGTATGCAATCGGCAACGTCTTCATCAAACCCACCCCATGCGGTGGATTCAATCTTTCTCAAGGGAACCGGTTCACCTTCCGGTGGGACTGAATCAAAAACAAAACCCGCGTTTGTCATAGCCTCGATGGCCAATGAATCGCTTGGAAAGAGTTCAGAGCGAAGCCATGGGGGTTTGTTTTTTTCGACTTGATTAGACTCCCGGATAAGCTCGGCTACAGTCTGCCGTCCATCCCCTTTAATTGATTTTGGCAGTCTCTTGACAGCATAGAGCAATTGCTCATTGGCTATAAAAAGCCGATGGCAAACCCCGACGACTTCACGTTCGATGATGACCTGCTTGGCTTTTGCCATTTTGAATGCAGCAAGAAGTTGGTTTTCATCCGTCACCCCGACCGTGACACCTTCCCCCCGATCACGATTCACCGGCTTAACAACAACGGGCCATCCAAGATGACGGGCCACACGGGACGCCTCTTCTTTTGTAGTAACCACGCCATGTTCGGGTGCCGGCAGGCCTGCTGTACGAAGCAAATTGGCGGACCACACCTTATTCTGAGCCAACTTTGAACCAATGGCGGAATCCAATTCCGTGGTACTTCGATCCATCCGCCTTGATTTGCCGCCCCAGCCAAGTTGATAAACCCCAGCCCCTAAATGGCTGAATGGAATGTTCTGCTGGTAGGCGACGCGCAGCACCGGGATGGTGGATTTACCGGCAATGATCATTTTCTGGAGGGGACGGATCACTTGTTTTTCGATAGTGCTGTAGAGGCTTGCCACGTTTTCCGGCGTTCTTGCCCTCCCCATCGACCCACAAGGACAATTTTAATTGCTTCATCGATTGCAATGGCATAACACCTCGGCGGGACATGATCAATTTTGACAATTGCCACGGTTGCCATCCAGTTCGCGGGACTTTTCTTGTCCTGATCGATTCCAAGAACACTGCCGGGATGAAAGGCAGGGATTCGAGCTGATTGCAGAAGCGATCGGATTAACAGCAGAATCCGCCATATCAGGCCTGCCATGGGAGTGCGCGAAGAATGCTCAGCCTGTGCAATCGAACAATTGCAAGGATCAATCTCGATTGCTAACGCGGACTTAAACCAATCATCAATCGAATCCAGATCAACAGGCGCCGGGCAACTCAGATTGATCTTGAACTGCCGCATGGGCTGACGCAGGGTCGTCATGTCATTGCTATCCTGCAATAATGCATCGTCTATCTCCGCAGTTTTACTCTTTATTCGAAGTTTGCTTGCAATGTCATGCATGAGTTGCGGGCGAATTAGTTTACCTTGTTCATTGCGGGGAATACGTTCAAGCACGACGATCCTTTTGGGGCCGTGAGAACCCAGGCGCTGCGACGCGAAATTAAGCAGTTCGTTTTCTGTGACGTGTGGCGCATTTTGCAGGACGACGGCGCATACCGGTATGTCTTGATGTACGGTTGACCGTAACGGGATAGCGGCCGCATCGCGCACAGCAGGATGCCGGGTGATGACCCGCTCGATTTCCGCGGGGTAAATGTTGATGCCGTTCATGATCATCATGTGGTCGGCCCGGCCACAATAGATGAGGTGTCCATCGGGAGTGAATTTGCCCAGATCCCCGGGCATGAACCAACCGTCTTTGAAAGCGAGTTGAGTGGCCTTCTCATCATCCAGATAGCCATCGATCATCCCCGGACTCTTCACCCGTATTTGACCGATTTTACCGGGGGGGAGCACTTGCCCGTCGGCATCGACCACTTCGACGGATACCCCGGCGGGAGGGCGTCCTATGGTCCCCGGGGGACTCAGGACATCCGGCGGTTTGGCGATGGTCAGCAGCCCGGATTCGTTTGTTCCATACCGAACATAAAGGGCCCGACTGAGTGTTTTTAAAACACGCCGCCTCAGTCCATCACTCACAGTGGACGCGCTCACTAACAATACCCTCAGTGAACCGAGCATATCTTTTGCGTCACCGGGCAGCGCAGCTAATAGCTGTTCGAGATGGAATACGGTTGCATCCAATATGCTGACCTGGTATCTCCGGCACAACGCGATTGGATTCAGCTGATTTCTATCGAAAAGCACGACCGCTGCCCCTGCACACAGGGCTGCGAGACATCTTTCCTTGGGTGACGTGAAATCAAGATGTGCCAATGAAGCCAACCGGTCATTGGGTGACAATGAAATCGTTTCACCGGTAAGTGATATCCGTGCGAAAAACTGTGCGTGTGTAACAGAGAAACGCTTAGGTCGCCCCGTCGAACCGGAGCCGGTGATAATCAGCCACGGCGCTTGCGGTGAATCCTCGCGGACGTTGACATCAATGGGTGCGTCAACTTTTGAGAGTGCATCGATATCGACCAGCAAGCGCGGGAGTCCGGCACCATCTGCGTCAGCACAATCTGTCGCCAGAATACGAGCGTTTGCCCCTGCTGCCATTTCTGCCCGTAGAAAAGGCGGTGAATTCCTCGGTAGGGAAAATACGGCAGCCCCGATACGGGCCGTGGCGAGCATCGTGACAAGCAGAGTCAGTTCGCTTGCGAAGGTAAGTGCAACCACGTTCCCGGCCTTTACGCCGTTCCGGTGCAAGAAAGTTGCAGTCCTCCACGTCAGTTCTTCGAGCTGACGAAAGCTCAAAGTCCCTTTTGGCAGGTGTATTGCAGTCGCATCGGGTCTCAGTTGCGCCTGCTTGCTGAGTTCATTCGCAAGATTCATTTGTGGAGATATAGGGGGGCTGTTTTTGCTTGTCAAGGGATATTATGCATCGAAAAGCAGGGCATATCTCATCCCCTCACGCAGCGGGGAAACCGCCGCATGCAGACTTTTTTCAGCAACGATGATTATCGAGATTATATTACTCTGATGGCCGAATCCCGGAGAGAATGACGAATTTCGTCTGCCGCGTTCTGCGGCTGAGAAAACCGGGACCGAAAAAGAAAGATGCCCGTAATTAAGTAAGGTGTCCCCTTCCCTTAATTCTCATTACGCTATACTGTCCCAGGAACTCGATCACAGGCACACAAAAAACAAAACTGCCGCGGAGGGTTGGTAAAGATCCCTGCACGGCAGTTTTCGTTAGGGGAAACGGTCGCTTCCGAAGTTATTAAGGATTAGGGTCATCGACCAACGCGTTGATGTTGAATGTCAGCGTTGAGTCGACGATATCACCATCAGCATCCTGCAGGGAATAGGTGAAGGTGTCTGTTTGTTGACCCTGGGTCCCACTATCCAGCGTGTAGGTGTAGGTACCATTTGTATTGTTGACAACCAGTGTACCGTGATCTCCGTCGATTGTTGTGGTATCCCCGGTGATGACTCCCTCCACCCAGGTCAAACTATTGACGGCAGCCGGACCATCCGCGCCCCAGTTCGGGTCAATTGTACCGGTCTGGCTTGGCAGTTCATCAGCAAGGGACACTGAGGCATACAGGGTGAAACTATTACTCTGCCCCTCTAATGTATGTACTTCCGAAACGAGGTCGCCGTTCCCGTCCTGGAAACCGAGAATACTAAAGTGGTAAGTTTGACCGTTGACTACAAGTGTTTCCGCATCTAAGGCATTGGTGATTTGCACAATATCGGCCTGCTGGCCTGGAGTGCCCTGGTTGGGTGTTTCAGTGTGGCTGAAATTAATAGTGTGAGTAATTTCCGTATCCACACCATCGATCATAACATGAAGGTGAACGTCAAGATTAGCCCCTGTAATTGCGCTACCACTAGGAATTGGGAAGTTGTGATGAGTAAATGTGCCCAGTTCAAATTGTTGAGCCTGTTCAACACTTCCACCAGTGGTTGTCAAATCATCATTATCAATGAACTCGTAGCCAGACCTAAGGGCTCCTTGATTATCTGCTCCCCACTCAATTATGTTAGGTTTACCATCGCCGTCGTTATCGATATGTACGTCCACGTTACCATTCGGCACAACATTCACCCAGCCCGCTGTAAAGTTACTGACAGAAACCTCATCAATTTCCACTTGAAGTGAATTCACGTCATGGGCTGCTGTCGGAATGTCGTCCTCGAAGCGGAAGGAGCCGCTGATATCCAAGGTCTGCGAATCGCTCGCCTGATCCCCGTCACCGTCGATAATCGTCGCCGTGGCGGTCAGCGAAATCTTACCGTCTGCCAGACCGATCATGTTGGCGCTGTTGTTGAACGCATTGCCGTCGGCGCCTTCACCGACGTGGTCAAGTTCCGCATACTGCGTCAGTGTGACGGTGCCATTGGCATCGACGCTGATGCGGAAGACTTCGTTTCCGTCGGCCGTGCCAACCACATCGTTACCATCCTTGCTCAGCACGATGGCATCGCCATCGCTCGTGAGGCCGGAATCCGCGTTGGTTACATTCAGGCTGTAGGCCGCCGTGGGTGAGCCGCCGTCCGCGCCCGGTGCAGCGGCGACGCTGAAGACGCCGCTGAACGATGCAGAAGCGGTATCGGTTGCAGGGCCGATTGTCTCTGCATCCTGCGTGGTCAGCACCGGCAGGTTGGATGACCAGACAACGCCGATGTTGATGTCGTTGAAGTCATGATCTCCACCCCCTGAGATGTCTTCCCAGTTCAGGTTGCCCGGGTACGCATTGTCCACGACGTGGTCATACAGATCGATGTTCAAGGCCGCAACATCGAACAACACGTTGGCGCCTTCGCCGGTCAGATGGGTCCCGCCCGCAGTCACAGCCTGCCAGTGCCCGGAGCCGTCCTGCTCAAAGGTCACCGCCGTATTGGCGTCGAGGCTTGGATTGAAATTGTTGCCGTTCGGGATGATGAAGAACCCGACCTGGTCCGGGGTGTAACCCATGATTTCAACGCTACCGTTCACAAAGTTCTTGACGTTGTCCCAGACCACGACACCGGTCGTCGGAATGCCACCGGCACCCTTAATGTAGTAGCCGAAGCTGTTGTCGTACCCGGCAGACGTATCACCATAGTTGGTCACGTCCACGGTATAGGTAACGGCGCTGGAAACATCAATCGTCGGCGTGTCGTCATCCACGCTGATCGACAGCGTGCCGTCAACCTTGTCACCATCGCCGTCCGTCACCTGGTAGCTGATGGTGAAGGGCTGATTGTTCTCGTCAAACCCCGCAACATGATCGATCGGTGCGTTCTGCGTCACCGTGTAGGCACCGGTGGCGGTGTCGAGGGTCAACGTCATTACCGTCGTGCCACCCTGCTTTACCAGCAAGCTGTTCTCCGGCCCTGCTTCATAGGTGAAGCCGTCCGGCGCGCCAGTCGTCAGATAGGCGATCGAACCTGCGCCGTCGGCACCGAAGTCGTGGCCCAGCGTTCCGCTGGTGAAAGCCGACGCGTCATCACCCGTACCACCCGCGTTGCCGCCCGCACCCGCCACATCATCGTCGTCCACCACCACTATGTTGTTGGAACTGACCGACGGTCCGTCATCCTGGATACTGAATACACCCGAGCTCACGTCGAGATCGGCAGAGGCCGTGTCGCCGTCCGCATCCGTCACCGTCTGAGTCAACAGGATCGTGCCCGTCTCCGCGATCAGCGTCGCGGCATCATCGGGGCTGGCGGTGCTGCTATGCCAGATGTTCTCCGACTGGCTGAAGGTCACCTCACCGACACCATCCACGCTGATGGTGAAGTAGGTCTCCCCACCCGCGGTGCCAATAATGTCATCTCCGCTCATGCTCAGAATGATCTCGTCACCCTGGGCTCCATCGGTACCCAGCGCATACAGCCCCGAACCCATATCCTGGCCTGACAGCGAAAGCGCATACCCCACGCTACCCGCACCATCCGTACCGTAATCAATGGTCGTGGCAAAGGCGCCGCTGAAGTCGGCACTGTCACTGGCCAAACCGTCACCATCTGGCGACACCGGTGACTCGTCGAGCGTCAGGATGGGCGCAGTGTAATCCCCGGTCAGCGTCACGCTCGGACCGTCATCCTCAATCACAAATACACCGGAGCTCAGGTCAACAGAGGCAGAGGCCGTGTCGCCGTCCGCATCCGTCACCGTCTGAGTCAACAGGATCGTGCCCGTCTCCGCGATCAGCGTCGCGGCATCATCGGGGCTGGCGGTGCTGCTATGCCAGATGTTCTCCGACTGGCTGAAGGTCACCTCACCGACACCATCCACGCTGATGGTGAAGTAGGTCTCCCCACCCGCGGTGCCAATAATGTCATCTCCGCTCATGCTCAGAATGATCTCGTCACCCTGGGCTCCATCGGTACCCAGCGCATACAGCCCCGAACCCATATCCTGGCCTGACAGCGAAAGCGCATACCCCACGCTACCCGCACCATCCGTACCGTAATCAATGGTCGTGGCAAAGGCGCCGCTGAAGTCGGCACTGTCACTGGCCAAACCGTCACCATCTGGCGACACCGGTGACTCGTCGAGCGTCAGGATGGGCGCAGTGTAATCCCCGGTCAGCGTCACGCTCGGACCGTCATCCTCAATCACAAATACACCGGAGCTCAGGTCAACAGAGGCAGAGGCCGTGTCGCCGTCCGCATCCGTCACCGTCTGAGTCAACAGGATCGTGCCCGTCTCCGCGATCAGCGTCGCGGCATCATCGGGGCTGGCGGTGCTGCTATGCCAGATGTTCTCCGACTGGCTGAAGGTCACCTCACCGACACCATCCACGCTGATGGTGAAGTAGGTCTCCCCACCCGCGGTGCCAATAATGTCATCTCCGCTCATGCTCAGAATGATCTCGTCACCCTGGGCTCCATCGGTACCCAGCGCATACAGCCCCGAACCCATATCCTGGCCTGACAGCGAAAGCGCATACCCCACGCTACCCGCACCATCCGTACCGTAATCAATGGTCGTGGCAAAGGCGCCGCTGAAGTCGGCACTGTCACTGGCCAAACCGTCACCATCTGGCGACACCGGTGACTCGTCGAGCGTCAGGATGGGCGCAGTGTAATCCCCGGTCAGCGTCACGCTCGGACCGTCATCCTCAATCACAAATACACCGGAGCTCAGGTCAACAGAGGCAGAGGCCGTGTCGCCGTCCGCATCCGTCACCGTCTGAGTCAACAGGATCGTGCCCGTCTCCGCGATCAGCGTCGCGGCATCATCGGGGCTGGCGGTGCTGCTATGCCAGATGTTCTCCGACTGGCTGAAGGTCACCTCACCGACACCATCCACGCTGATGGTGAAGTAGGTCTCCCCACCCGCGGTGCCAATAATGTCATCTCCGCTCATGCTCAGAATGATCTCGTCACCCTGGGCTCCATCGGTACCCAGCGCATACAGCCCCGAACCCATATCCTGGCCTGACAGCGAAAGCGCATACCCCACGCTACCCGCACCATCCGTACCGTAATCAATGGTCGTGGCAAAGGCGCCGCTGAAGTCGGCACTGTCACTGGCCAAACCGTCACCATCTGGCGACACCGGTGACTCGTCGAGCGTCAGGATGGGCGCAGTGTAATCCCCGGTCAGCGTCACGCTCGGACCGTCATCCTCAATCACAAATACACCGGAGCTCAGGTCAACAGAGGCAGAGGCCGTGTCGCCGTCCGCATCCGTCACCGTCTGAGTCAACAGGATCGTGCCCGTCTCCGCGATCAGCGTCGCGGCATCATCGGGGCTGGCGGTGCTGCTATGCCAGATGTTCTCCGACTGGCTGAAGGTCACCTCACCGACACCATCCACGCTGATGGTGAAGTAGGTCTCCCCACCCGCGGTGCCAATAATGTCATCTCCGCTCATGCTCAGAATGATCTCGTCACCCTGGGCTCCATCGGTACCCAGCGCATACAGCCCCGAACCCATATCCTGGCCTGACAGCGAAAGCGCATACCCCACGCTACCCGCACCATCCGTACCGTAATCAATGGTCGTGGCAAAGGCGCCGCTGAAGTCGGCACTGTCACTGGCCAAACCGTCACCATCTGGCGACACCGGTGACTCGTCGAGCGTCAGGATGGGCGCAGTGTAATCCCCGGTCAGCGTCACGCTCGGACCGTCATCCTCAATCACAAATACACCGGAGCTCAGGTCAACAGAGGCAGAGGCCGTGTCGCCGTCCGCATCCGTCACCGTCTGAGTCAACAGGATCGTGCCCGTCTCCGCGATCAGCGTCGCGGCATCATCGGGGCTGGCGGTGCTGCTATGCCAGATGTTCTCCGACTGGCTGAAGGTCACCTCACCGACACCATCCACGCTGATGGTGAAGTAGGTCTCCCCACCCGCGGTGCCAATAATGTCATCTCCGCTCATGCTCAGAATGATCTCGTCACCCTGGGCTCCATCGGTACCCAGCGCATACAGCCCCGAACCCATATCCTGGCCTGACAGCGAAGCGCATACCACGCTACCCGCACCATCCGTACCGTAATCAATGGTCGTGGCAAAGGCGCCGCTGAAGTCGGCACTGTCACTGGCCAAACCGTCACCATCTGGCGACACCGGTGACTCGTCGAGCGTGTATGGGCGCAGTGTAATCCCCGGTCAGCGTCACGCTCGGACCGTCATCCTCAATCACAAATACACCGGAGCTCAGGTCAACAGAGGCAGAGGCCGTGTCGCCGTCCGCATCCGTGTCGCGGGCGCGTCGTGATCACCCGTATCGTCGTTCCAGACATCATGAATCGCGTGAAGGCGACCGTGCCCGCGTTGTTCACGTGAATGGTGAAGAGGTCGTATCGTCCACCTTGCCCGACGTGTCACCATGTTCATCGTGAGCTGAGCAATGCTCGTCGAGCCCTGGGTGGACAGCCGAACCAACCTCGCCATCATCGCCTTCCGCAAGCGACAGCGCGTAACTCACGCTGCCGGGCCCGTCGGCACCATAAGAAAAGTCAAAGTTGCCGGAAAAGTCCGCCGTGGCGGTCCAGATACCGTCGCTCCCATCCCCGCCCATGATGGCGTTGGTGAGCGAGACCTGAAGCTGATACGGTGCGCCGGCAGGAACCGTACTGCCGGGCCACTGTCCGACCGCAATGTAGTAGGTGCCCGGTTGCGTAAAGGTATACGTCATATAGGAGTCATAGGGGTGTGAGGTTCCTGGATCATACCCGTAGTCATCATTATACTGGAGCTGATTATAGCTCGAGTCATATAAACGGAGGGTCGAGTCAAAACCATACATTGCGTAATCGATGTCAAACACCGCGGTGCTTCCGGCCTGGGTTACGGTTAAGGAATAGTAATCAAACGCATTACTGCCGACGGCATGAATAGATACGAACGGCTGCGTCTCGGAATTTTGAACTTCGGGATTGGAGCCCAGTACGAAATGACCGTCAAGGTTAATGGCATCGGCGAAGTTGTGGTTTGCCAGAGACTGGGGGGCTTCGATAATGCCCGTTCCATCTCCATCACCACCCGGAAGCGGTGACTCGTCCAGGGTCAGCGTGGGCAGATCAACATCGGCTACCGTAATGCTCGGAACGTCATCAATGATGGTGACGGTGAACGAGCTGGTGGCAGGATCAAGGTCAAAATCCTTTGACCGTTGCCGTGAATTGGATGTCGAGGCTTTCGTCCTCACTACCTAAATGATCGAGCGCCTTCAGAAGCGTGAAATTGTAGGCGACGTTGGACTGGCCCGTATCTGGGTCGAAACCGGTTGGCCAGACTGAAATCGTCCAGCTTGCGTCCGTGTCGCCCTCAGCCGTCCATGAGAGGGTGCTATTCAAAGGATTCCACTCCGCGCCGGACCATTTTCCTTCTGCGGAAAGAACGAATCCGTCAAAGGTGTAGCCTGTTTCTTCATTAAAGGACCAGGCCGGTCCATCTGCGCCAAAGGAGAGGGTAAAGGAACCTTCGGAGGAACCCAAACCCAAGAACTGAGAACTAATCATGGCGGTAATTTCACCCGAAGTTTCTACGCTGTCGCCACTTTCATCCACGACTCCGTCAGGGATTTCGCCTATGGTCGGCATGTCATCGTCTATGGTCATACCCAGGCTGCCCGTACCCATGGTGCCGTTACCGTCGGTCAGGGTGTAGGTGAAGTTATAGAGGATGTCGTCCTCCGTGCCCGCCACGGCATGATCGAGCGGCTGATACAACGTGAAGGTGTAAGTGCCGGCGGTGACGTCCGTCACCGTCGCAGTGAAAACAATAACTCTGCCTGAATCGAGTTCGGGAAGCTCCTGAACATTAATATTGTCTGAAATTTGAGAAATGCCTCTTTCACCCTCGTAATAGGCTGTCAGCGTCAGTCCGTCTTCCGACACTTCGTACAGCAGTTCATGGCCCTGGGACGTCACGCCCTTCTCTGCGAGACCATCCGTGCCCCAGACGAACGGATTGACCGCCGCCTGTCCGTCGTTTCCGAAAGTGTAGGTCAGATTCCCTTCAAAAGACCTCAGCACCGCCGGATGATCGCCGTCGGCCGCATCTCCAACTCCAACGGACCCGGTAATCCAGTTATACGGAAGGCCGTCTTCATCCACCGCCGCCACGTCAATGCCGCCGGTGGGAGTGTCATCCGCTGCTAAGATTGCGTCGAGGGGTTCCACCGTGCCCTGGGTGAATCCCGTGGTTTCCGCACCGCTTGTGACATTGCCCTCGGCGCCGTCCAAACCAAACTGGACGAGCGTCGCGCTTCCGGTCCCTGCAGCACCACCGGCGGCGGTCGCGTCGAGCTCGATATCACCTTTTCCCTCGAGGGCTTCCTGGATCTTTTCCGCATCGGCCGAAGAATCCGTTACCGCTTCGGCCGATCCCCCGGCATAAACATCCTCGTTCATCAGGACATCGCTCATCCGGCCAATATCAATCTGGGAGGGGGGGGGGCCGTCCAGCATGAGAGAAACGCCGCCGTCGCTCTCGGTTACAATCCGCTCATCGGCGTAAATTTCGCTGTTGGGTCCGAGAACGCGGACCGTTCCGTCGGGCGCTATGGCCTTCACCGTCCCGTAAACGATAAATGCCTTCCCGATAACCTGAGTCCCTGCTGCTTTCACTGATGTTGCCATGGTGAAGCCTCCTTAATGTCTTATCTTTGGTTTCAAGTTTAATTTCATTTCTGACTTTATTTGGCCCTATTGTATATCCGCTTTTCCTAAAGTCTATTGTACCTTGGTACAGGTATTACAACTTTTCAATAGAAACCGGCAACCGCCTCGGCCTGGCTCTGCTGATCCCATAAGGCCTGTTCCGGGAAACACCAAGCGCCCCCCAATTTTCAATCGCTGGACGACATTGTGCACCAAGGGGAAAAAGCGTTGCGCGTTTGCCCCATTCTGCGACCGAAGAAACCGGAACGAAAAAAAATGAAAGATGTCCGTAATTAAGTAAGATGTCCCCGTAACTGCCTAAATCTGTACCACTTTTTTACAAATTCAAAAAAAGCGCTGTCCGCTTTTTGAAGGCGGACAGCGCCGGTTCATACATCCGTTTGTAGTGTTAACGTTTAAGCCGGGCCATTGTCATTCGGATCATCGATCAAGGTGTTGATATCGATGGTCAACATCGCAGTGTCTGTGTCGAAATCTCCATCCGTGACCGTGTAAGTGAATACATCTTGCGCTTCAGTGACCAAATCGAAAGTGATCGCCTTGACACTGTAGTCGCTGCTGTCCGCGCCTGTGGGATTTGTGCCGGTGCTAGCCGCGAAGCGGATTTCGTCGAAGCCGCCGGTAGGCCCGTTGATCACGAGCTGGAAGTTCCCGCCTGTGCTGTTCGCCGTGAAGGTATCTCCCCCGACCAGCGCGTTGTTCAGGTAGAGCTCGTAGGAGCCGACCTCATTCCCGACGCCACTTTCATTAGAATAGAACTCGGTGACGTCGACCGTCGCCGAGGTGGCAATCTTTCCGTCCTGCAATTCGAATTTCATGACCTCAGATTGGCCGCTGCCGAGATAGTTGATCTCATCGTAGCGCCCGCCGTCTCCACCATCGGCAGAGGCAATGCCGAAGGCTCCATCATTATCGATGAGATCGGGGTTTGCCCCTGGCCCTTCAACGGTGATCTGCACCAGACCGCCGGCACCGATGCCGGTGTCCAAATCCGTGTTGTCCACGTTGACGGTTATATGGCTGGTCAGGGTATCAATCGGCGTTGCCGTGTAACTGTAATCACCGTCAGACTGGATAGTCAGTGCACCCAGTTGGGTGTGAACCGTGACCTCCCCACTATCGGGCACGGCTGCTGAAGCAGGATTGCCGTCAACATCGATATAACTGATGGCCGTAACGCTTCCATCATCTGCGCCCAAACTATCATTGTCAAGGACGTTTCCGTCTACTGTCGGCGACACAACGGTACCGGCCAGACCGTCCAGCAAATCATCGAAATCGTTAACCAGGATGACGTTGCCGTCGGGGTGCGCGATGTCGGCAAGATCGGCGTCGGCTGATTGATTAGTACCGACACCGATGGCCCATGCTGTTGCTCCCACTGCGTCAAGCGTCGCATGCCATGCATCCTCTTCGGTATCCGTAAGGCCTATACCTGGGTTGCCTTCTGTGGGCTCACCATCCGAGACGAAGTAGACTACATTTGCATGGTCAGCGTCCGCGGCCGTCCAGCCGTTGATGGCAGTGCTTGCTGTAGCAACCGCGGCATCGTAGTCCGTCATATTGCCGTTATAAACCAGATTATGCAGCGCTGTTGTGGCATCTGTAATCGAATCCCCGCTATACAGTGTTGCGGTTTCAGCGAAACTGACGACCTGAACCTTCACGCCGGCGGCGCCACCCTCGGCAATGGCGGCGTATTTAGCGAGCAATGACTCCATGGCCGACACCTCTTGCGCGATCTCACCCGAGCTCATACTGCCGGATGTATCCAAAATGAGCAGGAGGTTATAGGTCTTGCCATCCATGCCAACCGTTGCCGTGTCATAATCGTCAACGGCCACGGGCGTGTCGTCGTCCACGCTGACTGTCAGCGTACCGAAGGCCTTGTCGCCGTCGCCGTCTTTCACCTCGTAGTTGATCGTGAATTCCTGGTTGTTCTCGTCGGAACCTGAGGCATGATCGATAGGCGCGTTCTGCGTCACCGCGTATGCGCCGGTTGAAGTGTTCAGCGTCAGCGTCATCACGGTGGTGTCACCTTGCTTGACAAGCAGGTTGTCGCCGCTTTTCACATAGGTGAAGCCTGCCGGCGCATCCGTCGTCAGATAGGCGATTGAACCTGCGCCGTCGGCACCGAAGTCGTGGCCCAGCGTTCCGCTGGTGAAAGCCGGCGCATCATCACCCGTACCACCCGCGTTGCCGCCCGCATCCGCCACATCATCGTCGTCCACCATCACTATGTTGTTCGAACTGACCGACGGACCGTCATCGGCAAACCGGATGTTGCCGCCCAGGTCGATCGTCTCGCTGTCGTGATCTGTGTCGCCGTCCGCGTCCGTAATCGTCGCCGTCCCCGTCAGTTTCACCAGATTGTTACCGAGGGACGCAAACTGATCGTCGTACGGCGCCGACGTGTCGCTGTTGTTGGAGTGATCGATCTCCTGATACTGTGTCAGGGTCACCTCACCGCTGCTGTTGACCGCCAACGAGAACACCGTGTTCCCCGCATCCACGCCGCCGGAGTTCGACGACGTCGAACCGATGATGTCATTACCAATCTTGTAGAGGTTGATGTCCGCACCATTGCTATCCAAACCGGAATTTTTCACGCCATGCTTCAGATCCAGTGAATAGCTCATCGCCGTGCTCCCGGGCCCATCCGCACCGTAGGATGAACTCGCGATCGAAAACACACCGCCGAAGTTCGCCGTCGATATCGCCGTGTCGAAATCAGTCGGAACACCGTCCGTCTCCGCATCCTGCGTCGTCAGAAGAACGCTCGATTCAGAAGAGGCGTGCAGATGAATGCTCGGAACGTCATCCTGCACATTCAGATACACATCCACATCCACCTTGTCGCCGTCCGCGTCTTCACCCGTGATCGTAACCTTATCCAGAAGATTGATCTGATCATCGTGGCCCGAAATCAGCATGTTGTCCGTCAACGCGAAGGTGTATGTGCCGTGCTGTTCACCAGCCAGGTTGGCCGCCGCACCATCGCTCGTCGTGCCATTGAAATGTCCGTCCTGATCCCAGTACACGGTGGTGCCCGCCACAAAGGTTTGCCCGTCCACACTGAACCCGGTCGTCGAGCCGAATCCGTCGGCACCCCAGATGACATTGTTCACGATGTTTCCGGTCACGCTGTCAGGTATGTCTTCCGTCTTCCGCAACAATGATGTCCACGACCCGTAATGCAGAACGGCTTGTCGTCCTGCACCTGCAGGTTCACATTCACCGCCTGCGGGTCTCCGTCGCCATCGACACCGGTGATCGAGACCGTCGCCAGAAGGTCGATCTGCTCACCCTGGATGTCCTGCCCCAATAGCATGTTGTCCAGCAGCGTGAAGGTATAGGTGCCGTCGCTGTTTACCAGCAGAGATGCCGCAGCACCCGTGCTCAGTGTTCGTGCCCAGGAAGTTCCCGTTCTGACCCCAGTACACCTTGTCGCCCACCTTGAAGGTGGCGCTCTCCACTTTGAACCCGGTCGTCGAGCCGAATCCGTCGGCGCCCCAGTTCACGTTGTTCACGATGGTGCCGTGCGTATGATCAACCCCACCGTCCGGCTCATCCGTAAACAAGCGTCCGACCCAATCCTGCATCTTCTCGTCTTCCACCATGACGTTATCCTCCCCATAGAGGAGTTGCGGCATGTCGTCCTGCACGTTGAGGGTCACAGGAACACTGATCGGATCGCCGTCGCCATCGACGCCGGTGATCGAGACCGTCGCCAGTGTGTCGATCTGCTCATCCTCTCCGGAAATCAGCATGTTGTCCAGCAGCGTGTAGGTATAGGTGCCGTCGCTGTTCACCACCAGAGAGGCCGCAGCATCCGGACCGTCGATATTCTCGCCCAGGAATGTGCCGTCCTGAGCCCAGTACACCGTGGTGCCCGCCGCGAAGGTTTGTTCACCCACGCTGAACTCGGTCGCTGAACCGAAGCCGTCCGCGCCCCATTTCACGTTATCGACGATAGTGCCGGTAACAGAAGCAACCCCACCATCACCTATCTCATCAATGCCGCCGGGCATCTGTTCGTCTTCCACCATGACGGTGTCGCTCCCACTTTCAGCTAATACGGTATTTGATACCGCATCCATAGCCCCTTCGGGAAGGCCAAAAAAGGACTCCAGGGCGTCTTCATAGACACCAGAGGAAGAGGTCAGTCGCACCATGTAGCTGCCGTCGGTAGGCGTACCCCCACCTTCGTCGTGGCTCGTTACGACATACGCAGCTCCGGCGCTCGACCAGCCGCTGAGGTCGCCGCTCTCGAAACTCTGCACGACTTCGCCATTGACCGCCAGTTTGTCGATCAGCAAATGTGAATCTACTCCCGAGTCACCGGTATTCATCACTCCAAAACCGATCGTTAACGGGCCGTCTGCTGTCGCGACGTAAGTAAATGTGGCCCAACCGGTCGCGTTGTAGCTGCCCACCTGGCTGATGTCGGCCAGTTTGGTGGCAACGCCATCGATCACAACGAATCCAAAATCATTGAACGGGGTGTAGTCATCGGCATCGAAGGACCAGCTGAAGGTGATGACATCGCCAGCATTGACCTCTAGTGTGGTGCTGATGCCTGACCCGTTGGTCGCATTGGTAGAAACATCTTCACCAGACCCGGCTAGGACCGGCAAGTCGTCGTCGATGGTCATGGCCAGACTGCCCGTGCCCGTGCTGCCGTTACCGTCGGTCAGGGTGTAGGTGAAGTTGTAGAGGATATCGTCTTCCGTGCCCGCTTCGGCATGATCGAGCGGCTGGTAAAGCGTGAAGGTGTAAGCGCCGGTGGTGACGTCCGTCACCGTTACACTGAAAACCTCGACCCTCCCGCCGCTGTCTTCACCTATAAAGTTGCTGACTTCGTACTGTCCTTCGACGAGGTAATAGGCATTCAAGGTCAGACCACCATCCACCACCTCATACAGCAGTGTCATGGCCCTGGGAAGTCTCGCCCATGGCCTCGAGTCCGTCCATGCTCCAGACAAACGGATTGACCGCCGCCGGACCATCATTCCCGAAATTGTAGGTCAGATTCCCTGTAATAAAGCTGTCCACCGCCGGATGGTCGCCGAGAGCCCCGTCTTGATTTCCCGAGGAATCGGTAATCCGTGTTATACGAAAGGCCGTCTTCATCCACCGCCGCCACGTCAATGCCGCCGGTGGGAGTGTCATCCGCTGCTAGAATCGCGTCGAAAGGTGTCCACCGTGCCCTGAAGCTGAATCCCGTGGTCTCCGCACCGCTTGTGACATTGCCCTCAGCGCCGTCCAGACCAAACTGGACGAGCGTCGCAGCTTCCGGTCCCCGCAGCACCACCGGCGGCGGTCGCGTCGAGCTCGATATCACCCTGTCCCTCGAGGGCTTGCTGGATCTTTTCCGCATCGGCCGAAGAATCCGTTACCGCTTCGGGCGACGCCCCGGCATAAACATCCTCGTTCATCAGGACATCGCTCATCCGGCCAATGTCGATCTGGGAGGGGGGGGGACCGTCCAGCATGAGAGAGACGCCGCCGTCGCTCTCGGTTACGATCCGCTCATCGGCGTAAATTTCGCTGTTGGGTCCGAGAACGCGGACCGTTCCGTCGGGCGCTATGGCCTTTACCGTCCCGTAAACGATAAATGCCTTCCCGATAACCTGAGTTCCTGCTGCTTTCGCTGATGTTGCCATGGTGAAGCCTCCTTTAATGTTCTAAATGTTTTATGTTTGATTTCATGTTTAATTTCATTTCTGACTTTATTTGCCCCTATTGTATATCCGCTTTTCCTGAAGTCTATTGTACCTTGGTACAGGTATTGCTACTTTTATTCTCTGGCCGCATCTTTCCTGTTCCTTCCTGTTTGGCCCCATTCTACATCCGATTTTCCAGAAGTCTATTGTACCCTGGTACAGGTTTATAGGAAAAAAAGACGGTTGGTCGGTGAAATCAAAACGAAAAGCTTGGAATGATGGATTGGGACGCGGGAATCCGGAAGGTCTTGAAAGGACTGGATTCCTGCTTTTGGAGGAATGACAACTTGCCGAATTTCAGGAGTAATTCAAATCTTTCTATTTCTTGTCCGTAACGGGTTTTGTCTCCGCCGTCGTTTCTACGGTGGGTTTTACCTCTGCCGTCGCCGCCGCCGAGGCTTTCGTCTTTGCAGCGGCCTTCTCTTCTTTGGCCCTGGCCTTCTTTTCTTCTTTTGCCTTGTTGGCCTTATCCTCGGCTTCCTGCCTGATCAGCCTTTTTTGGGATTCCTCGATGAAGTAACCGACCTTGTAGTCCAGGCCGATCCCGGGGTAGTCCCTGGCGATCGTTTCGAAACGGCCCAGCGCCGCTTTGTACTTGCCCTGGGTGAAGTAAAATTTGCCGACGTAAAATTCCTTTTCCGCCAGTCTCCTGCGGCATTCCAGTGCGTGTTTCTCCGCCATGACAGAAAACTTGCTGCCGGGAAAACGGGCGATCAGTTTTTCAAATTCCATCAGGGCCTTGGTCGTTTCCCCCTGATCCCGATCGATTTCGCCCATGTCCTTGTAATGACACATCCCGAGCTGATACATGGCGTAGGGGACATTGTCATTGTTGGGCCGCATGCCGATAAAGTCTTTGTAGGCCATCTCCGCTTCAACATAGTTTTCGTCACTGAACAAGGAATCGGCAATGCCGATCTCGGCGTCCGGGGCCAAAGCGTGCAGCGGGAATTGATCCTTCATGCGCTGAAAGGATTCGACGGCTTTCTTGTAGCGGCCTTCCTGATATTGCTCGGCGCCCCGCTTGTAGAGGCCCTCCGGCGTCGCCCTGGCCATGTCGGCCGGACGCCACCACTCTTTCACGTCCTTCCACCAGCCGCACCCCGACACCCCGAGCACAAGCAGGAAGATGAGCGCGAGGCTGATTTTTCTGGTCATAAACCATTTCACGAGATTAAAGTCCCTTTCTGATAAACGTTTCAAGGCGATCCTTCGGAACAAGGCCGAGCAGCGTATCCAGGATCTTGCCGTCCTTGAACAACAGCAGCATCGGAATACTCCGGACACCATAAACGGCGGCCGTCTTGGGGTTTTCGTCCACATTCATTTTGGCGATCTTGACCTGATCCTTGTAGGATGCGGCCAGTTCTTCCAGCATCGGCCCGATGGCCCGGCAGGGGCCGCACCAGGGCGCCCAGAAATCAACCAGGGCGGGCTTGTCCGATTTGATGATTTCCTGTTCAAAGTCGCCGTCGCTGATGTGAACAATGTCACCCTCTGTCCCCATTTTCAGTCCCTCCCAGAATAACTGATTATCTTACGGTCAATGTTGATGGTCTAGTTAAGCGTCAAGTCGCCAACAATGTGACGACGAGATGCAAACACGCGGGCGGACTATGCCACACCCGTTCCGGGAATGTCAAATTAAATTGATGAGACCGTTGATGGACTCATCAAAAGTCTTTCCCCTCCCTTTACCACCCCCACCCGAACCCTCCCCCATCAAGGGGGAGGGAATTCTTGACTTTTCCCCTCCCCTGGCGGGAGGGGATTCCTAATTTTTCCCCTCCCCCGGCGGGAGGGGATGAAGGGGAGGGGGTTCAAAGGTCTTTTGATACGCTTTTGACAGACGGGCGGCGATCTGCTATAAAGCGCGCAAAACTCACGGAAGGTTCATGGGGGACGGATGGGAAAACTGGGCATCATCTCGGGAACGCTGGCGCTGCAGGGCAAGGGGATTTTCGGGAAACTGACCGAAGAGATTGTGAAAACGGACTTCGGAACGGCGCTGGTCCTGAATGCCCCCCTGATTGCGCTGATCCCCCGGCACGGCAATGATCCCCGCCGGTACATCCTGCCCCACCGGATCAACCACGCGGCCAATCTGACGGCCCTGAAGCTGCTGGGCGTCGATGAGGTCATTGGGATCAATTCCACGGGTTCCCTGAAAAAAGAACTCAAGCCCGGCGCCATCGTGATCCCCAACGACTATATCCTGCTTGACGGGGGACCCACCATCTTTGATTCATCCGATTCAAAACCCGCGCATATTACCCCGGTCCTGCATGACGGGGTCCGGCAAAAAGCCATCGAAGCCGCCCGCCGTTCCGGCATTGACGTCATAGATAGCGGAATTTACTGGCAAACAAAAGGACCCAGGCTTGAAACCCGGGCCGAAATCGCGTTGATGTCCCGGTTTGCGGATATCGTGGGGATGACAATGGCCAGCGAAGCCATCATCGCCCAGGAGCTGGAGATCCTCTACGCGTCCATCTGCTCGGTGGACAATTTCGCGCACGGCATCGGTGGGCAGGAACTGACCTTGGAGGGCATCCTCGAGCATGCCCGCAGGAACAGGGAAACGATCATCCAAATCATTTTGAAATACCTGGAGGGGAGAACACAATGAAATTTTCGAAGAAGGGGGACAAGGGGGAAACCAGCCTGCTCGGCGGGCAGCGTGTTCCAAAATTCGACCCGCGGCCGGATACGTACGGCACGCTTGACGAGGCCAGTTCAGCCCTGGGCGTCGCGCGGGCCGCAACGAAGAATCAACGCATCCGGGAGATTCTGCTCGGCGTCCAGAAAGACCTGCTGACCCTGGGGGCGGTGCTGTCCACCCTGCCGGAGGATCTTGCCAAACTGAACATCAGGATCGGCGAACCCGATGTATCCCGCATAGAGGCGCTTATTGACGACCTTCAGCAAAACGTGACGCTCAAAAATGAGTTCATCTATCCGGGGGAAACGGTGATATCGGCGCAGATCGACGTCGGCCGGACCATCATCCGGCGGGCGGAGCGAAAGGCCGCCAAACTCAAGGCGGACGGACTGCTGGACAACGAATACGTCCATCAATACCTGAACCGCCTGGCGGACATGCTTTTTACGCTGGCCAGGTATGAAGAACAAAACGGGTAATAAGACCACCCCCCACCCGAACCCTCCCCCATCAAGGGGGAGGGAAAGTATCGTTCCCCTCCCCTGGCGGAAGGGGATTCAATTTTCCCCTCCTGTGGCGAGGTGGGATGAATAGTCCATTTTCCCCTCCCCTGGCGGGAGGGGACGAAGGGGAGGGGGAGGGAATTCTTGACTTATTACAAAACCGTTAAAAGGCGCCCAGCTGGCAGGGCTTAATCCTGATCTTCAGCGCCTCGCAGGCGGATGTAACATCCATCCGGGCGATGCCCATCCCGTCGGCGATTTTCCATGCTGAAACGCAGGGCAGGCGCCCGTCGGCCAGGTTGCCGCGAATGGCCTTTTCCAGCTTCGCAGAAACCTCTGCGGCGGGCTCGACGATCAATTTTTTACCGGCGTAGCCGAAAAGGCCCAACTGGCATCGCTTGAGGCGGATTTCAAGAAGGTCAAGCGTTTCGCCTACTTTCAGCATGTCCACGCGTAAATTCTCAGCAATCGCCGTCGCATCGGCACAGTTGATTTCTCCGCCTGCCGCTCTTTTCTGAACGGCTTCGGCAATTCTTTTGTCCAGCTTCCTGTCTCCGGAATGCTTTGCGGCATAACGGTCTGCATCGGCATGCGCCATGGCTTCTCCTCCTGATCATTTAAGACCGGATGGAAAATGGCTTCGCCGCGGCTCAAAAATCTTTTCCGCTAAGAGAACAACCAGCCGTAATTATGATTCATGACAAGCCGTTAACGTAATCTCTGGAAAGGCGGAAAACATTTTGATTCGCCGCTCGCGAACCATTTTCCATAGGTCATACAACGCTTTCAGTGTGTACCCGTTTTTTATTAGTACTTCATGTAGTGGAACGGCTCAACCGCCGACAGGCCCTCCACGTCGAGGGTCTTGAAGCCATGCTTTTCGATGAGCTTTACGGCTTTTTCAATCTGGTCCACGTCGAGGACGAAAACCGCCTTTTCACGGCTTTCGAGGACGAACCCGTAGGCATTGTTGATATTGACGTTTTCCTTGAAGAGCAACTGCGTCAGCCGGTCGAGCCCGCCGGGCTTGTCGTCGATGAGAACCGCCAGGACGTCGCGCAGGCGGACCATCATGCCCGCTTTGGTCAGGGCGGCTTGGGCCCGCCCGGGATCGTCAACGATCAGGCTGATCACCCCGAAGGTATCCGAGGTGGATATGACGGTGGCCCGGATGCTGATTTTCTCTTTTGCCAGAACCGCCGTTACGGCGGCCAGTTTCCCCGGTTTGTTTTCCGCAAAAATCGATAGCTGCTGCGCAATCATGCCGGTCTGCCCTCCCCTCCCCCGTTCAATCCTTTCGGTTGTCCATCACACGCTTGGCCTTCCCCTCGCTTTTGGGCAGGCTGTCGGGCTCAACGAGATCCACCCTGGGCGTAATGAGGATGTCGCTCTTGAGCTCCTCCACAATCCGGCGCCGCAGGGCTTCGAGCTGCCGCAGGTCGCCCATGAAGGTTTCCCGCTGGACCTCGACCTTGATGGTCATCAGATCGGTAAACTCCGCGCGCTCCAGAATAATCACGAAATTGTTGCCCACGCCCGGAATGCCCATGAGCTTCCGTTCAATCTGAATCGGGAAGATATTGACCCCCTTGATGATCATCATGTCGTCCGTCCGGCCCTTGATCCGCTCGATGCGCCGGTGCGTCCGGCCGCATTCACAGGGCCCCGGAAGGATGCGGGTCAGGTCTTTTGTCCGGTATCTGAGGATCGGCATGCCGTCCCGCACGAGCGTGGTCAGCACAAGCTCCCCCTCTTCGCCTTCGGGAACCGGCGCGAGGGTTTCGGGATCAATGATCTCGACCAGAAAATGATCCTCCCAGATATGGAGGCCGTTCTGAAACGGGCACTCGAAGGCCACACCGGGCCCGCACATCTCCGACAGGCCATAGGAATCGAAAGCCTTAAAGCCGTAGAAATCCTCCAGTTTCCTGCGCATCTTTTCCGAATGCGGCTCGGCGCCGAGAAAGGCGATCCTGAGCTTTGTATCCTTCCGGGGATCAACGGCCATTTCCCCGAAAACGGTCATCAAATGCAGGGCATAACTGGGAATCACGTGGATGGTGGTCGTTTCAAAGTCCTGCATGATCTGAATCTGCCGCTTGCTGTTGCCGGCCCCGGCCGGGATCGTCAACGCCCCGATCTTCTCCGCCCCGTAATGGAACCCGAGACCGCCCGTAAACAGGCCGTAGGTCATCATGTTCTGGAAGACATCGCTCTTGCGCATCCCCGTCATGTACATGGAGCGTGCGACGATGTCCGTCCACTGTCCGATATCGTTGGCCGTATGAAAAACCACGGTCGCCCGGCCCGTCGTCCCGGACGAAGAATGCATGCGGACCAACTCATCTCTGGAAACGGCCAGAAAACCGTAGGGCCATTGGTCCCGAAGGTCGTCTTTGGTTGTCATCGGCAGTTTTTGGAACATCCGCCAGGCTTTTCAGCCCGTCAGGATCGATGCCGAGTTCCCTGAAGGCCCGGCCATAATAGGGCGAATGTCCTGCTTGATTGAGCGTTGTTATGAGCCGCTTGAGTTGAAGGGCCTCCAGCCCGGTCCGGTCAAGGGTTTCAATCTCCTTTTCCCAGTACATGATTTCCGCCTCCGT
>CAVUOQ010000002.1:0-47247 GCA_963743175.1 uncultured delta proteobacterium
CGCTTAATTTGCTTTAAGTGCTCTTTTATATTGAAATAATATGCTTGATGAAAAGTTCTTACAGCTGTGTGTCCCGCCGAGCCAGTAAAATAAAGGGGTTCGCCGACTGATGGTTAACCCCTTTTGTTTGTTCAGTGATCCTGTTCCCACTTTTGCTTTTCTGGTCGTGTAATAGTTAATGATCCGGATAGAGCCCGGGGGGGCAAGGGCCATTATTCACCCCCGCCCCCGATATTACACTTCCCCCTCTAAATATCCGAATTTTTGAAAGGGTTAGTTCGGTGCAAGCATGCTTGTCTAAAATATCTTTCTTCCTGCAATACACAATCCAGCGAGGTTAACTGATATCCATCCTTTCAAGTCGTAATCCGTGGTCAATATTCCTTTGACACACAATATCGTTCTTCATATACTCTTGGCGTGAAAAAGAAATGCCTTATCAACCAATTGTAACCGTCCTAGAATTCTTCAACGATTGGAGCTTCATCGATTCTGTTGTCGCCGGATGACATCTGCGAACAGATGCGGCAAGCACCAAATCTGAGGCAGGAAGGTGAAGGCCGATGATCACCACGATCTTCACAGGGGGGATCTGTAAGGGAATTGTCAGGAATCATGCAAGGGATAAAGGAGATTGGAATGGCCGATAGGGTTTACGAAAAACTAAGAGAGCATCTCGATTCGCTGCCTATGGGGTTCCCGAAGACCGAAAGCGGAGTAGAGATAAAGCTGCTGAAGAAACTATTTTCAGAAGAAGAGGCAGAGATGGCTTGCAGAATGACGGTGATGCCGGAGACGGTGGAACAAGTCGCCAAACGGTTGGGCCGTAACCCGCAGGAGATCGCCGATTTTCTCTACGGCATGTCAAAAAAGGGACTTATCATGCGCTACACCTCGGGCGGCAAAACTTTCTACATGTCCGCCATGTTCATCGTGGGCATCTTCGAGTACCAAGTGGGCAACCTCGACAAAGAATTCGTGGATCTTACTCATCAGTACGCGAAGGAGGCCATGTACCGGGAGATGATCGCTCCCGACACGCCGCAGTTGCGCATCGTACCGGTCCAGGAGAGTTTGGACGCTGCTTTGGAGATTGCACCTTACGATGAACTCCGAAAGATCCTTTCTTCACAGAGGGTCATTGCGCTTGCCGAATGCATATGCCGCAAGATGAACGGCATCGCGGGAACGCCCTGCCACGCGCCCCTGGAATCTTGCCTTGTATTCGGGGCCATGGGGGAATTCTATATCGAGAACGGGATCGCCCGGCAAATCACCCTGGACGAGGCCTTCGAGGTTCTCAAGAGAAATGAAGCGGCGGGTCTCGTCCCGAGCCCGGCAAATGCCCAGAGGGTAGGCGGGATGTGCAGCTGCTGCTCCTGCTGTTGCGAACTTCTAAAGGCGATCAAGCTCGATGCCCGTCCGAGCCGGAAGGTGAAATCCAATTATTTTGCCCGCGTCGATGGGGGAGTCTGCACAGGCTGCGAAATCTGCCTTGATCGGTGCCAGATGGAAGCCATCAAACTGCTGGACGAGAAGGCCTCCATTGACCTCGATCGCTGCGTAGGCTGCGGGCTCTGCGTAACCACGTGTCCGACGGAGGCCCTGTCCCTCGTCCAAAAATCACCTGGGGAGCTCTACATTCCCCCAGACAAGCCTTTTGAGACTTACCGCCGCATCGCGACGGAGCGGGGGAAGATATAGCGGGACAGAATTCCCCATGCAAGAACTTCTCGTTACAGAGAGCATACTCAGGGTCATGCTCCGGCGCGCGGTTGAACCGTCGGGGCCATGGTGATTCCCACACCTTGGGAAGGTTGTTGGAGCAACTACCAGTTGCGCGACGGGATGCTCATCCCGATTGAAGGCGAGGTGGCATGGATACCTGTCGAAGGGCCAAAGCCCTACTTGCGCGGTCGCATCGTCAGCCTGACGTATGAGTTTTTACGATGATCGTATCCACTGAAATAAGCGATGGTCTGGCAACGCCACCAAGCGGATATGGAAAAACACCGCTTTATTCCGCCAGAGCTTAATTGCTGAAATCTGACTCAAAGGAGAAAGTTCCCATGACACAGAAAGAAAAGCCTTCATCAGAGACGCTTAAGCGGTATTTTAAGCGCGACCTGTTCGCCCAGCATGTGGGGATCGAACTCATCGAGGCCCATAAAGGATACGCGAAAACATCCCTCGTCATCAAGGAACACCATCTCAATGGCGTGAGGCGGGTCCATGGGGGCGTCATTTTTACCCTTGCCGATCTCGCCTTCGCTGCGGCTTCCAATTCCCAAGGACGTGTTGCCGTTGCCATCAATGTGTCCATCCAGTTCCTCAGGGCGCCGAAGGGAAGCGTGCTGTTCGCCGAGGCGCGGGAAATATCCTGCGACCACAAGCTCGCGTCCTATGAAATCACCGTGATCGACGAGACGGGAGAAATCATTTCGGTCTTCCAGGGTATGGTTTACCGCAAGAAGGAATCAACGGATTATTTTGAAAAGGACTGAGTTGATACGACCCGCCGGGCGACAGGATCGCATCGCCAGCCCCTGTTTTCGATGCATAATATCCATTGACAAGCAAAAATAGCCCTCCTATACTTCCGCCCATCGAAAGCAATACCTTATTAATTATAATTAATATCGACAACATCCAGATACCATCTTGCTGGCATAACAATTACTGTTGGCAATATACTAAAGCACACGCGTCGTCGCAATTTATCCGGATAATTTTCTCGTTATGGATGGATCAGAGCCATTCAAATTATGGAGGGTAAGATGAAAGCAGTACAAAAAACAGTGCCTGTCACTCAGGAAAAAGATGTAGACTGGGATAAGTACCTTGCCGCTTACTATGAGAAGCCCAAGAGCAGCCTTACGTGGTCCGGGCTGGACGTGAAGGAGGTTTATGCCCCCGCAGATCTGCCCCCTGAAAAATACAAGGATGTCGGCGATCCGGGACAGTATCCCTTTACAAGGGGGATTCACCGGAACATGTTCCGCGGCCGCTACTGGACCCGGCGAGAGGTGATAGGCATGGGCTCGCCCCAGGATACCCACGACCGGTCGAAACTCCTCGTGGATGAGGGGGGATCGGGGCTCAATACCATTGCCGACATCCCCTACGAGATGGGACTTGATGCGGATCACCCCTGGGCGCAGAACGAGGTGGGGCTGACGGGTGTCTGCATCACCAACATGTACGACATGGAAACCATGACGGCGGATATCCCCTTGGACAAAGTCTCATGGTCCCTGATCACGGCATCCACAGTGGCCGTCGTCACCATGGCCCAGTATGCTGCCGTAGCCAAAAAAAGGGGATACGATCTTAAAAAACTGCGCGGAACCGTTCAGAACGATCCGGTCCATTTCCGTTACTGCGGCTTCCGCCCCGCCTGCCCGCTCGATCTGTCCGTCAAACTGGGTGCCGATGTCATGGAATTCTGCACCAAAGAGATGCCCCTGTGGTATTACACGACCGTCAACCTTTACGACCTCCGGGAGCAGGGCGTAACGGCTCCCCAGGAGGTCGCCTTCGGTTTTCTCATCGCCCGCCTCTACATCGACGAGATGATCCGCCGCGGCCATAAGGTCGACGACTTTGCACAGCGCTTCGCCTTCTATGTTTCCTGCCACATCGATATCTTCGAGGAGGTCTCGAAGATCAGGGCAGCACGGCGGATCTGGGCAAAACTCATGAAGGAACATTACGGCGCACAGAAGCAGTCGTCGCAGCATTTCAGGTTCGCCGTCCATACGGCGGGCTGTTCCCTTGTACCGCAGCAACCCCTGAATAATATCGTCCGGATCGCCTATCAAGCGTTGGCGGCCGTCCTCGGCGGGGTGCAGTCCCTGCATTGCTGTTCTTACGATGAGCCCGTGTGCCTGCCCACGGAAAACGGCCATACCCAGGCCCTCCGAACACAGCAGATCCTGGCCTACGAGACGGGCGTGACCAACGTCTCCGATCCTCTCGGCGGTTCCTACTATGTGGAGAATCTCACCAACAGGCTGGAGGAAGAGATCTATAAAATCATGGCCGAGGTGGAGAAAGTCGGCGGCATGTACGAGGCCATCCAGTCGGAGTGGCTGGACCGGATTTTTGAAAATGAGGCCCTTGCCCGTCAGAAAGAACTGGACGACCGTGACAAGATTTTAGTGGGTGTCAACATGTTCACCACCGAGCAGGAGACAGCAACGCCCATGGGGGTTCAGCGGATCACCAAAGCATCCGTCAAGCGGCAGATTGAAATGGTGAAAAAGCTCAAGAAAGAGAGGAACAAGACCCTCTGGGAAGAAAAAATACTGGCCCTTAAAGCGGCGGCCGAGCGCCGGGAAAATGTTGTCCCCTGCATGATCGCGGCCACCGAGGCAGGCGCCACGACGGGGGAGATGATGGGCGCCGTCCGTCTCGCTTTCGGTTATCCCTATGACCCGCTGGAAATCATCCAGGCGCCGTTTTAATCGAGGAGTTAAACCATGACAAAAGCAAACGAGAATAAAGATCGGAAAATCAAGGTTCTCATAACGAAAGTCGGCCTTGACGGCCATGACCGTGGCGCCAAAGTCATCGCCAGTCTGCTGAAGGAAGCGGGCATGGAGGTCGTTTATCTGGGGATGTATCTGATGCCCAAGGACGTCGTCGATGCCGCGATTGATGAAGACGTCGATGTCATCGGCCTCTCCTTACTTTCGGGCGGTCATCTTGTCTTCACGCCCCTTGTCGTCGAGGAGATGAAGAGGGGGGGCCTGGATGATGTCCTGCTGCTCGTCGGAGGCATCATTCCGTCCGAGGACATCCCGATACTCAAAAAGATGGGCGTTCATGAGGTATTTCCGGCCGGCTCGCTTACCGAGCCGATCATCACATACATCCGAAACCATGTCAGACGGTAGGCTACCCATGAACGAGATCAGCATTACGGAGTGGGCAAAAAAGGTGAGGGAGAACGATCGGATGGCCGCTGCAAAACTCATATCGGCCATCGAAAGAAAAGAGCAGGTTGCCCGCGACGTCTTGAAACACCTTTTCATTCCCGTTGGAAAAACCACGGTGCTGGGTGTGACGGGGTCTGCGGGAGCGGGAAAGTCCTGTCTGGTTTCCTGCCTGATCGGCGCCTACCGGAAGCGGGGCAAAACCGTCGGCATCATCGCCGTGGATCCGTCGAGCCCCTTCACGGGGGGTGCCTTCCTCGGGGACCGATTGCGCATGCAGGCTCACGGCCGCGACAGAGGCGTATATATCCGTTCCATGGCGTCCCGGGGCTACCTGGGCGGTCTCGCCAGGGCGACGATCGATGCGATGCGCGTAATGGAGTCCATGGGGCACGATATCGTCATCGTGGAAACCGTCGGAACCGGCCAGGACGAAGTTGATGTGGCTCGGCTGGTCCAGACCTGTCTGCTGGTGTTGACGCCGAACATGGGAGACGACATCCAGGCCCTGAAGGCCGGGATCATGGAAATCGCCCAGGTGGTCGTCCTGAACAAGGCCGATATGCCCGGCAAGCAAAAGGCGCTGCTGGAACTTGAGGTCGCCCTGAAAATGCGGCGCGTGGAGGAAGGGGGATGGCCTGTCCCCGTTGTTCCTGCCGTTGCCACCATGGGTGAAGGGATCGACGAGGTGGTGGATCAAATCGAAAAGCATCAGGCCCATTTGAGAAAAGGCGACGGCCTGAAGCAATACGCTTTCCAGAAGGCGGAGAAGGAAGGCAGCGTGATTATCAAGGATGAAATCGAACGTGTGATCTTTGACCATATCCGCGGGACCGGCCTCAGGCGGAAATACCTCGACAAGATCGTCGCCGGCAAGATCGATCCCTACACGGCGGTGGAAGAGGTCATGTCTCTGTTCATTAAGAAATCGAAGAAAAAAATTTCATTTGACTTTTAGACGGGGGTTCATTCATTTATAACGTATATCGCTTAATTTACGCTAAGTGATCTTTTACATTGGGATAATATGGTTGATGAAAAGTTCTTACAGATGTACGTCCTGCCGAGCCAGTAAAATAAAGGGGTTAACCGACTGACGGTTAACCCCTTTATTTTTGTATGGTGTTTTTTACCCATCCTTTACCCATCATCCGGTTAATGCATAACTTCCTCCTACCATGAATTCGTATAGAATGATGTATAATCGGTTTGTGATGTTCATAGGAAGGCAGGAGGACTCCGTTCTTCCTGGGCGTTAGAGCCCTCATTTCAGTATGTCCCAAGCCTCTGTGAACCATAATCGGTTGGTTGGATCATTGAATCCTTGTCACGCTGGAGGATTGGTCTGGAGGCTACGGCACCTGCTTTTCATTTCTTTTGTTGGGAGGTGATGTGATGTCAGGATTAAAAGGCAGCTTTGATTGTTTTGTCGGCATCGATGTTTCCAAGGATAAGTTTGACACCTGTGGGATAACAGGGGATGAGACCAAGCTCTTTCAGTTTTCAGCGACCATGGATCGAAAGGGTTTTGAAAAACTGAAGGGACATCTTGCAGCGGTTTCCATCTCATCCGTTTTAATCGGGATGGAATCTACGGCGTCCTATCATGTCAATCTCTTCTCTTACCTTGTTTCTGAGGGTTACAAGGTCCTTCTCATCAACCCTCTGCTGATTTCCAATTACGTGAAGATGCAGCTCAGGAAGACCAAGACGGACAAGAAGGATGCTGTTGTCATTGCCCAGTTTCTTCTTACCAATGGGGATACCCTGATTCAACGGGCGACTCCGTCTTTGATTTCGGATCTTCGGGATCTTTCCCGTCAGCGGGAGAGCCTGGTTGACGAGATGACCGCTCTGAAGATCGAGATCAAGCAGCTCCTGAATATCACCTTTCCGGAACTTGAGCATATGGTAGGGATATTTACGAAGTCTATTCTCAAGCTTTTACAGCAATACCCTTCTGCATTTGCGCTTAGAGATGCGGATCTTGGTCAATTGTCTCAGATGTTGATTGCAGATTCCTATGGGCATAAAAGAGAGGCGTTTGCAGCAGAGTTAATCAAGGCAGCTCATTCGTCGATAGGTAGCAAGAGTCCCGCCAAGGAAATGATTCTGAAACAGAAGATAGCGCTGCTCCTTCACCTTGAAGACGCCCTTCAGGAGATAACCGACATGCTGATAGAGATGAGCCGGAAACTGATGGAAGAAGACATAAACATCATGACTTCCATAAAGGGTATCGGGGACAAGACCGCCGCCAATTTTCTCATTGAGATGGGTGGCGACATCAATCAGTATGAACGTTCCGGCAAAATCATTGCCATGGCGGGATTGGATCCGGCTGTTTACCAGTCCGGTAAACATGAAGGCAAGGGCCGGATAACAAAACGGGGTAATCGTCATCTGCGGAGGATCATATGGCTGATGACAACCAGAGTGATCCAATACACCGATATTTTTAACGTTTATTATCTCAAGCGAAGAAAGGAGGGATTGCCCTACAAGATGGCTGTGTTAGCCACTGCTCATAAGTTGATCCGTGTCATCTATGCCATGCTGACACAACGAACAACTTTTTGTCGCGCAGGTGAATTCATGATAGTTGACTGAAATAGTGTTTTCGCTATACTCTCTTGATATTCAACATTACAAACGGCATTCAGTAATTCTTTAAATGGTGACTCACTATTGTTTAATCCTTGTATTAAAAAATCCTTGCTCAGCCTTTATTCTTTAACCATTAAGTCAGAAGCTCATGTTGATAATCTGATTTTCTTATGTTACCTAAATTCTATGCTGAAAAGCAAATTCCTGTTGGTTCAAAAAAAGGAGTCTGAAGATGAAAAAAGTGATTGGTCTTTTACTTGTTGTATTTATGATTACTGCGTGTGGAGGAACCCTTCTTAAATCAAGAACAGCCAATGTAACCATTGACAATCATGAATACACAATCTATGTGCAAGCTATGGATCAGCTAAATTGTAATATTACTTTATTCGTAAACGACACAGAGGTTGCTAAAGGAACGACAGATCCAGTCATGGGGACACTTTTCCTTTCAGGAAAATATGAGGGAATAAAATTCAACGCAGAATGTGGTTCATGCAAAACAGATAGTCCGAGAATGCCACAACAATGTTTAGTCTATGTTAAAGATGAAAAGGTTGCAGATTTGTTATACAAAGTAGCTAAGTGAAAACTCAGAATATTTGCTTTGCTCATTAGCGATGACGGATGCCATAATTCAAGTGGTAATCTTCTTGCGAAGGGAACAAAAGCAATGTGGATTTTGAGGAAATGGCAAGGCACAATCCCCTGATTGAAGGAATTGCCAACACAATATTTTCTCATGAGAAGGAAACCGCGAACCATGCAGATGCGCCTCATAATGATTCTATTCTTCATCTGTGCCAGCCTTGGGCCTGCTGTTTATGTATGTGGCCAGGGCCTGCCGCCTGAAATCGGCGGTGAATATGCCGCCGGCAAAAACATCACCGGCGATGACTGCAAGCTGCGCCGCACCAAACCGGGGGGATGGGGCGGCAGTGCCGAGAAATACGCCCTCTATTGCGAAGGGTGGTCGCAGCCGAGCGGACAGCTGATCGTCCTGCGGCAGGGGAAGCGTCCCCTCGCGTGGTGGCTGGAAGAAAGCGAATGGGCGCGAGATATCCGCGAAGCGGGTGAGTGCGAAACGCCACGAACGGAAAACTCCATGGAAGGCGTGAATGCGATGGCACGCCGCTGCCAGCACCGGCTCGGCTGGCGCCGGCTAATGCTGGCAGCAAAATCCGGTCCGGACCTCTTTGTCGCGGATTTTCTGCCCAATAACGCGCCGCTGATCGAACGCGCGCTCCTCGTTGCAATGGGCAAGACGGGGCCTGCCGTCGCCGACGTCCAGGGAAAGCGCATGGTTGCTCTGCGGGCGATGGAGGAACTGATCGGAAAGGAAACGGACCTGCCATCGATCAAGGAGATCGGGGAGCTCTCCGAACTGAGCAAACTGGCCTACCATCAGCATGAGGCCCGCCTTTACCGTCCGTCCGAGCTGACCTGGCGGCGCGTCCTCGCGGCACAGGAGCGTTTCTTCGGGCTGAATAACCCCGCCCTTGCGTCGACGTTGCTCAACATGTCCCATCCCGTCCGCAACCAGCGCCGCTTCGACGACGCCCTGGCACTCGTGAAAAGGGCCGAGCCTCTTGTTTTGAAGTCCCGTAATCCTCTCCTGATCGCCCAACGGTGCACGAACCTTGCGTACGACGCCCAGTTTCGCAAGAATCACAAAGCGGCAGCAGCGTTCGCCGATGAGGCGATCATCGGCTTGCCGAGCGTCTGGCCCGGATCTTCAGGGATGCTGGCTGAAGCTTACTATGCCCTCGCCATCGCCAAGTATGGACTGAAGGATTACGCAAACGCCGAGAGGGCGGCGCGACAAGCCGTCGAGCTTGCAGTCAAGGCCCGGGGCTCTGATCACGCATGGACAAACCGTGACCGCATGCTGCTGGCGAGAGTCCTGACAGCGCAGAAAAAATTCAGCGAAGCCAAGTCTCACCTGTCCGAGGCCCTTCACTCTGCAGAATTGATGTTCGGCCAAACGATCTGGTGGGCCAATGCAAAGGTCCTGGAAGCCGGGCTGGCGTCGGCTATGGGCAATCCGGTCCTGGCCCTGGAAGCGAACCGGGCGTTTGCATCCGTGGCGGCGAAAGAGCAGTTTTCCTGTTACTTCGGCCCGTGCTTCAGCCCCTACCTGGACCTGCTGGCTGCCCAGGGCGGCGCTGATTCCGAGGAAGCGCAAGCCGCTCTGCGCGAGGCTTTCTCGGTTGCGCAACTGGTCGAATCACCCGTCGTCAGCGCGGCGATCAATCAGCTTGCCGCGAGGGTCGGCGCCGGCGATGAGGAAATTTCGGCCTATACCCGGATGCAACAGGACCTGGGTGAACAGCAGATACGCCTGCGCGCGCAGCTGATGCAGGAATTCCGGAAACCGGAGAAAAAGCGTTCCAAGGACAGGGAACAAACCATCGAAAAGCATATCCATCAGCTGCAGGCAAGGATCGACGAAGGGGAACTGAAGATGCAGGACCGCTTCCCCAAATACGCCCGCCTCGTGGCACGCAAACCGGTAGACGCGCAGCGGATCAGCGAACTCCTGCAAGCGGATGAAGGACTGCTTTATTTCTCCCATGTAGGCGACAAAGGCTACACGTTCCTGATGCATCAGGGACGGCTGAAGCTCCATGCGGTCAAACTAACCCACGAGGAGCTGAGGCAGAAAATCGCGGCACTGCGTGCGGGATTGACCTTGGAGAACGATAAATTGCGTTCTTTCGATGCCGAATCGGCCCACGCCCTTTATCGCGACCTGGTGGGTCCCCTGCTGGATACCCCGGGCCAGATTCGCCGACTGATTGTCATCCCGACGGGCCCGCTCCTCAGCCTCCCGCCGGACGTCCTCGTCTCCACGAAACCGGGGAATAAAGGGAAAACGGCGTGGCTTGCCCGCCAGTTCAGTATTTCGGTGGCGCCTGACGTGCGTGCTTTGATGAATTTACGAGGCATCGATAAATCCGCAACAACCGCTTCTGGTTTTCTCGGCGTTGGAAATCCTAAGTTTGCTGCTTACGCAGCCGACAAAGCGCCGAATAAACAGGCAAGCGGTCCCGAGCGCGAAGAATCGGGGTCTTCACATCGTCGCCTCCTCTCAAATATTTGCAGGCGATGCTTGCGCGGAGAATTGGAATGTCCGGGCACAGGTTGCCCAGCTGGCACCACTCCCCGAATCGGCCGATGAGGTTCGGATCATGTCGGCCGCCCTTGGCGCCAAGAAAGGCTCATTGCTGCTGGCGGAGAAGGCGACCAAGTCCGGACTCCGCAAGGCGGGCCTGGAAACGAAGGAAATCATCGCCTTCGCCACCCACGGCCTCCTGCCGGCAGATCTTTACTGCGAGAACGAACCATCCCTCGCGCTGGCGCCGGGATCGCCCAGCGACCCCAAGGATGATGGTTTGTTGCGGGCCAGCGAGATCGCCGTGATGCGCCTTCAGGCAAGCCTTGTGATCCTTTCGGCCTGCAATACGGCGGGGGCCGATGGACGACTCGGCGGGGAGAGCCTGTCAGGGCTCGTCAGGGCCTTTTTCTATGCCGGCGCACGCAACGTCCTTGCGACACATTGGCCGATCGCGTCTCAGCCAACCGTCGCGCTCACGACCGGATTGGTGCGAAAAAGGGCCATGGGGCTCAGCTGGTCGGATGCCCTGCGCGAGAGCAAGGTGCAGATGATGGACAATCCGGAAACGTCCCACCCCTTCTTCTGGGGCGCATTCAGCCTGGTGGGAGGAGGCTGAATGCCCGGGCGACAGACATCATATCCGTAGCCCTACGCTGTTGTAAATCGAGGCATTAGGAAAGGCTTATCGCACACAGGCTCCCGTTTTCGGATCGCGGTCGAAGGACAGGAGCGTCCACCCTGCTTCCATATCGGTACGGGGAAGATATTGCTTTTCCTGCCTTCCTCCCCCTTCTTCATGATTCATGGCGAATCCAGGCAGGGCGCGAAGAACGCCCGCGCCTCGGGATAATCCACCCACCGGTTTAGAAAACTCTTGCGATCGCTGCGTCGCTTGTGCCGGTAGATTCCCTCGAACAGCCATCCCTTCGGCCACTGCCGCGCCCCGTCAAGATCAACCAGCCACAAGCGATTCTCGCCGTCGATCATGAAATTGTTTGCCTTGATGTCGTCGTTTGTGATGCGTGCCGCACCCAGCCGCTGCCAGATCTCCCGCAGTTGATGCGCCAGTGCAGCCAGTTGCTCGCGCCCCGTCGTCGCTTCCGTCGCGACTTCGTGCAACTCCCGCCCGGCAATAAACGCCGTCACCAGCATCGCCCGCCGGTTCAAGGGCCCCCAATCATCCTCCACAATGGCCAACGGCCGCGGTGTGCGCACGCCTGCCTCTCGCATGCGCCAAGCCATCCACCAGCTCCATCTTGCCCGCGTCGGAAGAAATAGGTGCGTCAACGCATGAACCGCGCCCTGCGGCACGTATTCCTTCACAAGCAACGATTCGCCACCAACCTCCAATCGGCCGACCACCGACCGATTTCCGCGCTGAATCACATGTGCCGTCCGGCACACCTCCGCGGGATCACGCCATAACCTCGCGACAATACTCTCGTCGAGGTCATCCACGTGGACCAGCCGCCGCGTCAATGACCGCCGCCGGCGCACACGCCGGGATTCCGAGCCGTCCAGGGGCTCCATCCATCTCGCATCGCATTCTGACGGCATGCCTCCGGGTACGATGGCGTCGCGATCCGCTGACGTGTCACCGCCAATGCCTACCGCAGAACTTCTTCTTTTCGCCTCGATCGTCTCTGTCATCGGGTCGTTCCTGCCCATGATTTTTGCCGGTTAGAGCCTCAACCGGTCATAAGATAGCCGATTTTGCTTGAAAGTGTCGAGGGTTAACTCTCTTCGCTGTTTCTGAACGTCCTGAGGGTTTCTTCATTGGGGATTTCGACAGGAAAGGGCAGGCCCCGCCTCAATTTCACCTGCTTGAAAAAGATATTGATCGCCTCGGTCGTGGATATGCCCAAAGTCTTCAGAATGTCCTCGACTTCCGTTTTCAGTTCCTGTTCCGTCCGGGCAGTTATCATTGCCGTTCTTGCCATGGGGTCACCTCAAATCATTTTGCGATTATTGTATGACAAATGAAATACAAAAAACAAGAAATTTCTATTTCGATAAGATCACTCCCTTTGCGAACATTTTGCCAGGCGCCATTGTCCCGTGTTTCTGATTTTGGAGTCTTATCCTCAGTATTGTATTTCATTTTTTTCTCTGTAGAGACAGGGCATCATTGAGATTATTTTGCGCCATTGGATAGTCCGCCTGGATGCGCAGGGCCTCTCGAAAACGCTCAATGGCTCCCTCCGTGTCACCCTTTAACATTAATATGCTGCCAATATTATTGAGTGCTTTCGCGTAGTCGGGTTTGATCCGGATCGCCTCCCGAAAGTGGTTCATCGCTTCATCGAGTTTTCCCTGAGAGGCCAGAATCGTTCCTGTGTTATAGTGCAATTCGGCGTTTTGTGGAGCAATTTCAGCCGCTTTTAAATAATACGCCACGGCTTCCTCAATCTGGCCTTGACCGGCCAAGACATCACCCAATCCGATGAGCGCCTTTTCGTTGTCGGGTTTGATCTTGATTGCTTCCCGAAAGTGAGTCATCGCTTCATTAAGTTTGCCCTGAGAGGCCAGAATATGCGCCCGGTTCAGGTGCGCGCCGGCATCTTCGGGGTTGATCTGCAGCACCCTTTTGTACTGCATGGCAGCCTCCTCGATCTTGCCCTGTTGAAGCAACGCGTTTCCAAAATTCATGACAGCGTTGACATGGTTCGGGTTGATGCGAACGGCTTCAATATAATGCCCGACAGCCTCATTGATACGCCCCAGATTGAACAGAGCAACTCCCCGGTTGTTGTGGGCATCAGGATCATTGGGATTGATCCGCAGGGCTGTGTCATAATAATACATCCCTTCTTCAACCTTCCCTCTTTTGGATAATGCAATCCCCATCATATAATGCCCGACGGCATTATTTTTCGTGCGCTCGATAGCATGTTGAAACAGACTCGTGCTGTTTTGCCAGTATTTGAGCTGCAGCCAGCTACCATACATAAGGATTAAGAGAATTCCTGCGGCCGATACGCTGAGAAAGAGTTTCTTCCATGGCCGTTTTTTAATTAAATCGGGAATACCCCAGGCGATCATGATAAACAGGCCAATCAGGGGCACATAGGTATAGCGATCCGCCATGGCCTGCTTCCCGACATGAACAAGCCCAATGACGGGAATCAGGGTGCCGAGGTACCAGAACCACCCGACGACAAGATAAGGGGATCGCTTTGCCATCCATATGATTGAGAAAACAACCAGCAAAACGAGAAGAATTGCACCAATAATCTGCCAGAGGGGGAACGTGCCGGGGTGAGGGTAAAAAACGGCGAGGTTTTGCGGCCAGATCATTTTTCCAATGTAACTTACATAAGAAACGAAAGCGTTTGCAACACGGGCATCGAACGGGGTCGCCTTCAGTGATGACATGGCGCCTGCTTGTTGCTGGACGTAAAATGTTATTACACTGGAGACCGCAGAAAATACGAAGAAGGGTGCTTTTTCCCAGATCAGGGGGCGAATGGTTGACCATTGCAGGACAGGCTCTGCGGACCCCCCTGTCCGGGTTATATTTCCGGGGATAGTTTTTTCAGCTTTTCTCTTCTTTCGCCTGATGCTCTCAGGTTTGATCGCTGTTGTACGTTCCGCGTCAAATCGCTTGGGCTGAAGTCTGCCGAGAGGCCAGTAATCAAGCAGGAGCAGGACAAACGGGAGCGTCACAAGCATCGGCTTTGCCATCAGGCCAAGAATAAAAAATACAAGGACCGTCAGATACCGCTGATATCCGGGACGCTCCACATAATAGACATACGCTCCCATGGTCAGCATCCAGAAAAAGGTGCTCAGCACATCTTTCCGCTCAGCCACCCAGGCCACCGATTCCACGTGGAGCGGATGCAGTGCAAACAGCGCGGCCACAAATGCGGACGGCCAGAGCTTTTTCGTCATCCGACGCAGAACGAGAAAGAGCAACAGGGTATTTGCGATGTGAAACAGGAGGTTCATGCCATGATGCCACCCCGGCTTTAGTCCGAACAACTGGCAGTCCAGCATATGGGAGAGCCATGTCAAGGGGTGCCAGTTGCCGACATGGCTGGTCGTGAAAGCCCACTTCAGGCCTTCTACAGTCAAACCGGCCTGAACGTGGGAATTTTCTGTGACATATGAGGGGTCGTCATAGTCTATAAATTCATGTTGAGTTACCTGCCAGAAGACGGCAAGCGAAACGACTGCCAGAACAAGGCAGATAAAGAGTTCCCGACGGGCATTGAAAGTTTTTAGCATTGTTAAATACTTTTGATTTGATGGAGTTTTTAGACGCTCAATAACGGCACCGCTAAAACGCAACACACCATATCAAATAAATCCCCGAGAGACAAAGCTCTATTTCTGCGCGGCAGGATAGAAAATAGGGGCGCTCTCCCCCCATTAAAAAGTGCTGGCAATTTTCGCCCGGATTGTTTACAAGCACAGCCGACCAAAATCATCAGGGCAGCCGCGAATTTCAGCTTGCGTACAAGCGCATCCGCAGCAATAAAAGGCATTTGCGTGCCTCAGTCATATAAAGGAGTACAAGACATGAATGAACAGAACCGAAATTTTCGCGGGGGCTCACGCTATGTCCTCGATGACGAGCTGGCGAAAATCGTCAACGTATCCATGGCATTGGAGATGCCGCTGCTGCTCAAGGGAGAGCCCGGCACGGGCAAGACGATGCTGGCCCATGCTATTGCCGAGAGCCTCAAAATGCCACTGATCGTGCTGAACGTCAAATCCAGCATGAAGCTCGTGGACGCCCTTTACCAGTACGATACGCTGACCCGCCTCAACGACAGCCGCTTCGGGGATTCCAGTCGCAACGTGAGAAACATCGAGGAATACATCCGCATGGGCAAGATCGGAAAGGCCTTTGTTTCGGACGTGCGGACGGTCCTGCTGATCGACGAGATCGACAAGGCCGACAGCGACTTCCAGGACGACATGCTGGACGTGCTGGATCAGATGCAGTTTGACATCATGGAGATCGACAAGACGATCACCGCGCGGAACCGGCCTGTGATCGTCATCACCTCCAATGCCAAGAAAGACCTGTCGGACCCGTTTCTGGGCCGCTGCAACTTTCATCACATCGCCTTTCCCGATCCGGCCATGATGCGGCTCATCCTGGGTGTGCATTATCCCAGTCTCAGTCAGGAACTGGCCGACGGCTGCATCGAGGCCTTTTACCGCCTGCGGGAGCTGCGCGGCATCGAGAAGAAACCGGCCACGCGGGAGCTCATCAACTGGGTCCGGGCGCTCAAGGCCGATCCGGACTTCCAGGTGAAATCCCTTTCGCGCGGCAGCCTGCCCTACCTGGGCATCCTGTTCAAGAAGAGCGCCGACCTGAACGCCGCCGCCCAGCAGATGGCGCGGCGATAACAGGGGGAAAGCGCCCCTATTATTCATGCGCAAAATATTCAAAACGTTTAGATCGCGGATTCAGAGGTAGCCGTGTTTGTTGATTTTTTTTATACCCTGCGCGAGCGGGGCATTCCCGTCACGCCGACGTCCTTTCTCAAGCTGCAGCGGGCCCTGAGCCTCGGCGTCATCGGCTCGATCGAGGATTTCTACACGGCCGCGCGCGCAATTCTCGTCAAGAGCGAGCGCTACTTCGACGCCTACGACCAGGTCTTCGCGCATTTCTTCCGGGGCGTGACGCTCTCGGAGCCCCAGGAAATCGAACTGGCGGAAATGGCCCGGGCGCTGCTTGAAGAATGGCTCAAGAATCCGGCGGAAATCGCCGAGGCCCTGGGGCTGGATGCGGAAAAGCTGTCAAAACTCACGCCCGAAGAGCTGATCCAGTACTTTCTGGACCGCCTCAAGGAGCAGACCGAAGCCCATCACGGCGGCAACCGCTGGATCGGCACACGGGGGACGTCCCCGGTTGGGCATTCGGGCCATCATCCCGGCGGCATGCGCGTGGGCGGTCAATCCCGGAACAAGTCGGCCGTCAAGGTGGCCATGGAGCGGCGCTACCGGGACTATTCCCAGGACGGGCCGCTCACGGAATTTCAAATGGGAGAGGCCCTCAAAAGGCTGCGCCGCATGGTTCCCGCCGGCCCGAAAGACAGGGTCAACGTGGACAAGACGATCTACGAGACCATGAAGAGCGCCGGGGAAATCGAGATTGTCTTTGACCGCCGCCTCGCCGACCGCCTCAAGATCATCCTGATGATCGACAACGGCGGCTGGTCCATGGAGCCCTACATCGGGATGGTGCAGACGCTGTTCAACTACGCCCGCTCGCAGTTCAAGGATCTGAAGATCTACTACTTCCACAACACCGTCTACAGCCGGGTCTGGGCGGATCCGCAGCGCCGGTTCAAGCCGGAGACCGTCGACGATTTCCTGCGCCGGGATCCCGAAACGCGGCTGATCCTCGTGGGGGACGCGAGCATGGCGCCCTATGAACTCATGCACGCCGGCGGCTCCATCTACATCGAACAGAAAGAAGCCGGCGCCAGCGTACACCGCCTGCAATTTCTGGCCAAGAACTTCCGCCACGCCGTCTGGCTCAATCCCATGCGCGAAGACGAATGGGGCCATACCTGGACCATCGAGGCCATCCGCCAGATCTTTCCGATGTTCGAACTCACGCTCGACGGTTTGGAGAAGGCCGTTCAGCGCCTGATGGCGAAACACTAACGGCTGCGGGAAAAATCCATTTTCTCCCCCCCTGGCGGGAGGGGATAAAGGGGAGGGGGAGGGAAGTCATTACTTTTTCCAATTTCATCATTTTTCAAGCCTGATTTCAAAGAGTTTCGGCCAGAACTTGCCCGTCACAAAAAGCCGGTCGCCGCGCTCGTCGTAGGCAATCCCGTTTAGGCAGTCGATGGGCGTTATCGGTTCAAACCGCTGCGACAGTCCGCCAAGATCGATCCATCCTGTAACTTCGCCTGTATCCGGCGAGATCCGGGCGATGGTGTCAGTTGGCCAGATGTTGGCGAAAATCTCACCTTTGACGTATTCAAGTTCGTTTAGATTGGACACCGGTCGGCCCTGATCCGTTACGGTGATCTTTTTGACCATCTTGAAGGTGGTCTTGGCGTCGAGCCAGCGCAAGGTCGCCGTGCCGTCGCTCAGGATCAGATGCTTGCCGTCGCAGGCGAGACCCCAGCCTTCGGTCGGGTAGGTGAAAGAGCCGACCTGCCGCAGATCCAGATCATGGATGAACCCGATCTTCGATTGATACGTCAATTGAATCAAACGGTTGCCGCAAAAGGCGATCCCTTCTCCAAAGTATTTTTCCGGCAGATCGCGACGCTTGAGAACTTTCCCCGTTTGCAGCTCAACCTTGCGCAGCGAAGAGGCGCCGTGCAGGCCCGTGCCCTCGTAGAGCCGGCCGTCGTGATAGATGAGTCCCTGCGTGAAGGCATCGGGGTCGTGCGGGTAGGCGTTGACGATTTTATATCCGTAAACCGGGGTCGTGGATCGATCAGACCTGATCGGCCGCTTGGCCGACGCCTCGGCGAAATTCAGGAAGATCCACGCCGCAATGAGTAGCGGCAAAAGGATGATTCTGCGGTGATTCTTCATCTATCCTTTATCCCTCAACAACCAGGTCAGGATTGGAAAATAGGTATTATGTCCACCTATTAACCCCCAAAGGCGGAAAATGGAATTAAAAAAGCCCCGGGGAAGATTCCCCGGGGCTTTGGAGAGTTGCGCGAATTGCGGCAGTTGCCGTTTTAGAAGCTCAGGGTCAGTTTGTGGATCAGCATGTAGTTGTTGTCTTTCTCAATTACGGTACCCGCCGTTGTGACAGCCTTGAAGAAGTCGCCTGCAACGAGGTAGGCGCCGCCGATCATGTACTCGAGGTTGTCGAAGATCTTGTATTTTGCCACAAGATCAATTTCCCACCCGAGGTCCCTGTCGGTGACACCGAAGGTGCCCGTCGCCGACGTCGGGATAACCCGCCGATCCGCAAGCGCGTAAGCGACGCTCAACATGATGTCAGCCTCTTTGACGGGCTTGAACCCGGCATAGAGCTTATAGAGATAGGCGTTATCGAAGAAAACACCCACGGGCGTTCCCAACCTGTGCTGACCACCATAGAGGTCATCATTCCACAGAATCAGGCAGGGATTCCAGGCCTGGCCGGCCAGCAGCTGCGCCGCAAAGGTGCCTTCCTGCTTGTCCGCCGTGGCTTTCTTGTCACCCCTCATGAAGGCGGCAAAACCGCCCACGTAGGCCGGCCCGATATCGGCTTTGGCATGCAGGTAAAGACCCATAGCCTCGGCATCGATACTGTCGACTCCCGGCACTTCCTGATCCCGAATTTTACCGAACCCGTAGACGCCCTCGGCCTCAACAAAAACCGGGCCGAACTTCACCTTGGCGTAGGGGTTGATGATGTGTATCTTGGTCGAGAACTCCTGGACGCCCATTGCAGCACGACGATTGGTATTGTTGTCCCCGTACTGCCACAGAATGCCCGCTTCGCCCGCGCCGAATTTGAACATGGCGCCGAGGTCGTAGATGTTGGAGTCGCCGGCGGACATGATGCCATTGCCCACGTTCTGATCGGCGGTCTTTTCAAGGGCCGCAACGATGGTCACCGGGCCGACCGGGACGAAGTACTTGATGCCCGGGCGTGTCGCGTGCGTGTCGAGGAACATGGTGCCCCAGGCGATGAAATTCTGGTAACCGACATTGAAGCGGCCGATCTTCGTCGTGAAATCGATGTAGGCGCGCTCCCATTCGATGTTTTCCTGGGTCCTGGCGTCAGAAGTGGTAGCGGCCAAGCGGTTCGTTACGTCATAGCGGGCGACACCGGCATCGTTTCTCCACGAGGTAACGCCAAAGTGCCCCCAGGGTTTTTCAAGGGCGTCAAAACGCGTCACGAGCGAGAGCCCCTCGGCAATCTTGAACTCGGTCTGAATGCGCAGACGCTGTTGATAGAACGCCTGAGCGGACAGGGTTCTGTCAATATCTTTCCTAAACTGGACATTATCAACATACATCCCGTAAACATAATAGCTTCCACTGAACTTCACGTCCGCTGCCGAGGCCGACATCGTAAAACCGGCGACCAGCCCCAGGGCGAGAAGTACAATCCAAAACTTCTTCATAATCTTCCTCCTGAAATTTTGTCTGGTTTCATTTTTACGATCCCCTGGCTGCCACGGGCATGGCATTCAGGAGATCACCCTTAAAGAACGTTTCGCACAAACTTGAAAATGCTAACCCTCACTTCTTGAAACGTTTGCCTTTTCGCGCATCCCCCCTTTCAAAAGTGGGCCGGTATCTAACACCGGTCCATGGGCTTGTCAAGCGGTTTTTTCGACATTTTTGTCGACGCTCGACGGTTTTGTCGTTCGCGTTTTTAAAAGCAATGGCTGTGCCATAGACGGCGGTCTAATGGAATTGTGGGGATACGATTTCGTAAAAAGCCTATTTTCCCCTTCCCCGGTGGAAGGGGACTAAGGGGAGATTTATAAAAACATGATTTAATTAAGCAAGTTAAAACCACAACTCAAACCCTCCCCCGTCGACGGGGGAGGGAATTCTTGACTTTTTTTCAACGCCATCAAATATGGGGACACGGGTGCGTCAAGTCCACACATTTCATCCGGGTGTGGTGAAAATGACACAGCACATCAAATTTCCGATTGTCTTGAAATAGGGGGACACGATTCGATCATGATGATGCATGTCCCTATATTTCGGCTGAGGTCATCCTTATATTTCCCCCAAAATATTTCTTGACAGCGGTTGGATATTGAGATAATGCGAGGCGCTATCGTCGTGACCTATAGTCATATCCTGACGGTTATCCGCACTGAAGTCCGGATTCAGGCCCACCCGCGGCGCTCTGAACATCCAAATCCCCGGTAGCCGTTTGTAAAATCTGAAGGAGCTTTTTGAAAATCCGCAGCAGAAATCAAGTGTAAAAAATCAATACTTAATCAAAGCAAAAAAGGGGAGGTAAAGAAGAACATGGCAGAAGAAAAGATTCAGTTGAAGGATGTTTATCCCATTCCGGAAAACATCAAGAAGATGGCCTACATCAGCGGCCGTGAAGCCTACGACAAGCTCTGGAAGCGCTCGATCGAAGAGCCCGACGCGTTCTGGGGCGAAATCGCCAGCGAGTACGTGGAGTGGTTCAAGAAATGGGACAAGGTCGAGGAGTACAATTTCGACATCCGCAAAGGTCCCATCTATCGTCAAGTATTTCCAGGGCGGCAAAGCTCAATGTCTCCTACAACTGCCTGGACAAGCACTTAAAAACGCGGGGCAACAAGGTCGCCATTCAGTGGGAAGGCAACGAACCCGGCGAAGACCGGGCGCTGACCTACAAGCAGACTGCATGAGGAAGTCTGCAAGTTCGCCAACGTGCTCAAGGCCCAGGGCATCAAGAAGGGCGACCGGGTCCGATCTACCTGCCCATGATTCCCGAACTCGCCATTTCCATGCTGGCCTGCACGCGCATCGGCGCCATTCACAGCATCGTTTTCGGCGGATTCAGCGCCGATTCGCTGCGCGACCGCATCGAGGACAGCAAGTCAAAGCTTCTGGTCACCTGCGACGGGACGTTCCGCGGCGCCAAGGCCATTCCCCAGAAGGACAACGCCGACGAAGCCATCAAGGGATTCGCTTCCGTCGAAAAGATGATCGTTGTGCAGCGCGTCGGCGACAAGATCAAGTGCCAGTGGAACGCGGGCAAAGACCTCTGGTGGCATGAGGAAATGGCCAAGGCCAGCGCCGAGTGCGAACCCGAATGGATGGACGCCGAAGATCCCCTGTTCATCCTTTACACCTCCGGTTCCACGGGAAAGCCCAAGGGCGTCATGCACACCACGGGCGGTTATCTTGTCTTCATCGCCTACACCCACAAGATGATCTTCGATTACAAGGAAGATGACATGTACTGGTGCACCGCCGACATCGGCTGGGTCACGGGTCACAGCTACATCGTTTACGGGCCGCTGTGCAACGGCGCCACGTCCGTCATGTTCGAAGGCGTTCCCAATTATCCCGACATCAGCCGCTTCTGGAAGGTCGTCGAAAAATACAAGGTCAACATCTTCTACACGGCCCCCACGGCCATCCGCGCCATTGCCAAGGAAGGCGACGAGTGGGTCAAGAAGGCCGACATCTCCTCGCTGAGAATCCTCGGCACGGTCGGCGAGCCGATCAATCCCGAAGCCTGGAACTGGTATTACAACGTCATCGGCCGCGGCGAGTGCCCCATCGTGGATACCTGGTGGCAGACCGAGACGGGCGGCATCCTGATTACGCCGCTGCCCGGCGCCATTGACATCAAACCCGGTATGGCCACATTGCCCTTTCCAGGCGTCTGGCCGGCCCTCGTCGACGATGAAGGCAAGGAATTCAAAGAGACCGTCGCCAGCGGCGCGCTTGTCATCAAAAAACCCTGGCCCGGAATCATGCGCGGCGTTTATGGCGATCCCAAGCGCTTCCAGGAAACCTACTTCGAGCAGTTCCCCGGCTACTACGTGGCCGGCGACGGCTCCCGCCGGGACAAGGACGGCTACTATCAGATCACGGGCCGCATCGACGACGTTATCAACGTGTCCGGTCACCGCATGGGCACGGCGGAAGTCGAAAGCGCCCTGGTCGCGCATCCGAAAGTGGCCGAAGCCGCCGTGGTCGGCTATCCCCATGAACTCAAGGGCCAGTCGATCTACGCCTACGTGACGCTCAAAACCGGTGTCGAGAAATCCGAAGCCCTCAAAAAGGAACTGGTCGCCCATGTGCGGACGCTGATCGGACCGATCGCCACCCCGGAAAAGATCCAGTGGGCCGATGGTCTGCCCAAGACCCGCAGCGGCAAGATCATGCGAAGAATCCTCAAGAAAGTCGCGGCAAACGATGTTTCCAAGGAATCCTGGGGGATATCACAACCCTGGCCGATCCGTCCGTGGTCGACGACATCGTCAAAAACAGAGTGTAGTCCAAAAAAATCACCCCCACCCGAACCCTCCCCCGTTAAGGGGGAGGGTGGTTTTTCCAACTCCTGGGGGGATGGAGAATTTTCCCCACCCCACGTGGGAGGGAATACGGGGATGGGCGAATGATGTTGCATGCTCCCTCTGATTTTCCCCTCCTCCGGCGGGAGAGGATCAAGGGGAGGGGGATACGTCAATAAATGAACACTAAAACACTGGATGTGCGCCCCAAGGTTGTGCATTCGGGAAGGAGGAAGACGTGAATATTGTTGCATGTGTAAAACAGGTTCCGGATACGGAAGCCCAGATCAAGGTAAAAGGTGATGGATCGGGAATCGAAGAGGGCGGCATCAAATGGGTCATGAATCCCTATGATGAGTATGGTGTGGAAGAGGCCCTGAGACTCAAGGAAAAATACGGAGGCGAGGTCACCGTCGTCTGCGTCGGCCCGGCCAGAACCATGGAAACGATCCGGACGGCCCTGGCGATGGGCGCGGAAAAGGGCATCCAGATCGATGACCCGGCCCTTTACACCGCCGACGCCTATGCCACGGCAACCGCCCTGGCGGCGGCCATCAAGGGCATTCCCTATGACATCATTTTCTGCGGCCAGCGGGCCATTGACGACGACTCCGGTCAGGTCGGTTCCGTCCTGGCGGAGCTGCTGGGCATCCCCAGCGTGACGTTCGCCACGAAACTCGAGATCGACGGCCAGAAGGTCAAAGCCGTGCGTCCCATCGAAGGCGCGCAGCTCGTGATCGAAACGTCTTTACCCTGCGTGATTACGGCCACCAAGGGTTTGAACGAACCCCGCTATGCATCGCTGCCCGGAATCATGAAGGCCAAGAAGAAACCCGTTGATGTGAAAAATGCCGCCGCGCTTGGCGTCGCTGCCGAGTCGAAGTCTAAAGTCGCCAAGTTTACCCCGCCTCCGGCCAGACCTCCTGGAAAGATTATCTGCGCGGATGACACCCCCGAAGGCAAGGCCGCAGAGCTGGCCAAACTGCTGAGGGAAGAGGCGAAGGTCATTTAATCATCTATCATACAGAAAATCACGGAGGAAATGAGATATGGCAAAAGGTGTATGGATTGTTGCAGAACAGAGAGACGGCGCCCTGCGCAAGGTCAGTTTCGAGCTGGCCAGCACGGCCCGCAAGCTCGCGGACCAGCTGGGCGAGGAAGTCAGCGCCGTTCTGTGCGGCAGCGGGATTGAAGCCCTGGCCGCCACGCTTGGAAAATACGGTGTGGATAAAGTATTCGTGGCCGACAACCCGGCCCTTGAACCCTATACGACGGATGCCCACGCGACGGCCGTCGCCAAGGTCGTGAAGGAAAACGATCCTTCGATCCTGCTTCTGGGCGCGTCCGCGCAGGGCAAGGACCTGTCCGCGGCGCTCGTGGGCAAGCTGGCCACAGGAATGGCCACGGACTGCACGGATGTCAAGATCGCCGACGGCAAACTCCTGGCCGTCCGGCCCATGTATGCCGGCAAGTGCTTCGGCGAGGTGGTCGTCACGGGAACCCCCCAGATGGCGTCGTTGCGGCCCAACGTGTTTACGATCGTGGAGAATGCCAAAGCGGCCGCGGTCGCGAAGTTTGACGCGGGCCTCGGCGAAGCGAAGACCAAGGTCCTCGAAGTCCAGAAAGAAGCGGCGGGCAAGATCGACGTGTCCGAAGCCAACGTGATTGTCTCCGGCGGCCGCGGCATGAAAGGCCCCGAAGGTTTCGGCATCCTCGAGGAGCTGGCGGCCGTCCTGGGCGCCGCGGTGGGCGCTTCGAGAGCGGCGGTGGACGCGGGCTGGCGTGTGCAGTCCGATCAGGTCGGGCAGACGGGAAAAGTCGTTTCCCCGAACCTCTATATCGCCTGCGGTATTTCCGGCGCCATCCAGCATCTGGCCGGCATGAGTTCTTCGAAATATATCGTTGCCGTCAACAAGGATGCGGAAGCGCCGATCTTCGCGAAAGCGGACTACGGCGTCGTGGATGACCTCTTCAAGGTCGTCCCCGCATTGACGGGCGAAGTCAAGAAACTGCTCGCGTAAAGGGGCGGTTGAAAAACGGGGGGGCGCAGATCATCGCCCCCCGTTTTTTAGGGAGGCGTTATGAAACTGTCGGAATTTTCGAGTGGTCATGAAGGAAGAGAGGTCTTCTGGAATGCCCAGAGTTTTGAAGTGCTGCTTTTCCTCTTTACGGGGGCGGCGATGGCCATTTTTGCCTACGGCGTTTACCGGCGCTGGCAGATGTGGACCGCCATGGGCAAGCCTGAAATCCGGTGGGACAACATGGGCGAGCGCATCAAGCTGCTGCTCAAAGACGGCCTGCTGCAGGTCAAGACCTTCAAGGACATCTACCCCGGCATCATGCACGGGCTGATCTTCTTCGGCTTTGTGGTGCTGATCTTCGGCGCGGCCTTTGACGCAACGGAGTTTCACGTCGCGGAGCCCCTGGGCGTCCCGTTTCTGACCGGCAAATTTTACCTGTTCTTTTCATTTCTCATGGACCTGTTCGGGCTCGCCGTGCTGATCGGCGTCTTCATGGCGATCGACCGGCGGTATCTGAGCAAGCCGGATCGTCTGGGCTACAAGGGCGTATCCGACAACACGGCGGACGACGCCATTGTCCTGCTGCTTCTGGCGGCGATCATCATCACGGGATTCATTATCGAGGCGCTCAGGATCAGCGTCACCTGGCAGCAGACCCCCTGGGAGGCCTGGTCCTTCGTGGGCTGGACGCTGGCAAAGGCCTTTGCCGGGATGGATCCTGCATCGGCCAAAGCCATGCACCAGTATACCTGGTGGATTCACACCTTCCTGGCCCTGGGATTTATCGCCTATATTCCCTATTCAAGATTGTTGCACATCATCACGACCTCGGCCAACCACTTCATGCAGAACATGAAGCCGGTCGGACAGATCGAACCGATCCGGGATTTTGAAAACGCCGAATCCTTCGGCGTCGGAACGCTCAACGAGTTCACGTGGAAGCAGATCTTTGATGCCGATGCCTGTACGCGCTGCGGCCGGTGTCAGGACGGCTGTCCGGCCTATCTGACCGGCAAGCCCCTGTCTCCGAAGAAGCTCGTTCAGGATCTGAAAACCTACTGGCTCGAGAAGGCGCCCGCGGCAGTGGAAGTCAAAAAGGCCGCAGGCGAGATCTTCAACATCAAGGCGCTTGCCCCCGTAGATAATGCCGTCCGGATGATCGAAGGCAAATGCCTCGGCGAGAAGACGTGCGAAGCGCCCGAAAAAGCGCTGGTCGGCGAAGCCATCGGTCTCGATGAACTCTGGGCCTGCACGAACTGCATGTACTGCATGGAAAACTGCTCGAGCTCGATCGAGCATGTGCCCAAGATCATCGGTATGCGGCAATACAAAGTCCTGACGGAGGCCGATTTCGCGCCGGAACTCCAGCTGGCGTACCGCAACATGGAAAACAACTCCAACCCCTGGGGCGTGGGTGCGCATCTGCGGGCGGACTGGGCCAAAGAGCTGGGCGTCAAGACCCTCGCGGAAGACCCCGGCGTGGAATACCTGTTCTATGTGGGCTGCGCCGGATCCTTCGACGACCGCGGCAAGAAGGTCTCCGTGGCCTTCGCCAAAATCCTGCAGACGGCGGGCGTCAGTTTCGGCATCCTCGGAACGGAGGAGAGCTGCTGCGGCGATTCGGCCATGCGCGGCGGCAATGAATATCTCTACCAGACCCTCGCACAGATGAACATCGACGCGATGAACGGCTATGGCGTGAAAAAGATCATCGCCACCTGTCCCCACGGCTACAACGCGCTGAAAAAGGACTATCCCAATTTCGGCGCCAATTTCGAAGTCTATCACCACACGGAGATCATCGCCGATCTCCTCGCCAAGGGGAAGATCAGCCTGAAGAAGTCCGTGCCGGGAACCTACACCTATCATGACTCCTGCTTCCTGGGCCGGTACAACGATATCTATGACCAGCCGCGCAAGATCCTCAAGGCCGTTCCGGGTCTGAAGCTCGTGGAAATGGAGCGGAAACTCGAAAAGAGCTTCTGCTGTGGCGCCGGCGGCGCCCGCATGTGGATGGAGGAGCACGGCGAGAAGATCAACGACGCCCGCGCCAAACAGGCCATCGATGTCAAGGCGGACACGATCGCCGTGGGCTGCCCGTTCTGTCTGACCATGATGAGCGACGGGATCAAGACGCACAGTATGGAAGAAAAGATGACCTCCCTGGACATCGCGGAAATCGTCTGGAAAGCCATGGGGCTCGAAGAAGAGCACATCCCCGCGCCGGTCTGCGAAGCGCCTGCGGACGTGGTGAATCCGGCGCAATCCTGAGAAACGATGAAAGGTCAAAAAAAGCCCCGGTCTTATTTTGAGGTCGGGGCTTTTTTTATGGCAATCCTCCCCCTCCCCTCAATCCCCTCCCGCCAGGGGAGGGGAAAGGAGATTGACTTCATCCTCTCCCATCGGGGGAGGGGAAAACGGAATAATCCAAAAGTCCCTCCCCCATGATGGGGGAGGGTCAGGGTGGGGGTGAAGAATTCTTATATTTCTTGTGGCAATTTCAAATGGTTTAACTTATAATTCCATGAATGACAACATACTGACGCCCGCCGGGGAGAGATCGGGGCAGGGTATCGAAAGCGACTCAAGAAAGGAGTATGAATACAATGGCGCAAGCAAGCATCTATCAGAGTAAACCGTGGTTAAAGTCCTATGAAAAAGGGGTGCCGGAAACCATCAAGTATGAGGAAATCTGCATGTCGGACGTCCTCGACCGGACGGCGAAGCAGTTTCCCGATAAAACGGCCCTTATTTTTCAGGGATTCACGCTGAATTTCAAAGAGCTAAAAGACATGGTGGACCGTTTTGCCGCCTGCCTGACCGCTTTCGGGGTCAAACAGGGGGATGCCGTGGCGCTGCTTTTGCCCAACGTGATCCCCTGCGTGGCGGCCTATTTCGCGATCCTGAGAATCGGCGGCGTCGCGGTCATGAACAACCCCCTCTATTCGGACACGGAACTGGAGCATCAGTTCAACGACTCAGGCTCGAAGGTCCTGGTCACGCTGGATCTTCTGGGAAACCGCATGATCGACCTGCGGCCGAAGACCAAGGTCAAACAGATCGTCTATACCTCCATCGGCGATTATCTGCCCTTCCCCAAGAGCCTGCTGTTCCCGCTCGTGGGCAAAAAGAAGAAGCTGGCCGCCGATGTGAAGCCGGCGCCGGATGTCTTCAAATGGAAGGACTGCATCGCCCAGTATCCCGCCACTCCGCCCGCCGTCAAAATCGGCTTCGGGGACGTGGCCATGTACCAGTACACGGGCGGGACCACAGGCGTTTCCAAGGGCGTCATGCTGACCCATTCCAACCTGAGCAAGCAGGTACAGCAGTTGCAGGCCTGGTTTCCCAAGTTCGCCAAGGGAGCGGAAATCATGCTGGGCGCCCTGCCGTACTTCCATGTTTTCGGGTTGTCCGTATGCATGAATTTTTCCATCCACATGGGATGGGCCCAGGTTCTGGTCCCGCGGCCGCAGCCGGAGCCGCTGCTGGAGGCCATCGGCAAGTTCCGGCCCACGTTTGCGCCGCTTGTTCCGACCATGTACATCGGCATGCTGGCGCATCCGAATCTCAAGAAGACGGACATGAGCTGTATCAAGGGGGCCTTCTCGGGAAGCGCGCCGCTGCCGGTGGAGGTCATTCACGATTTTGAGAAGGCCACGGGAGCGGTCATTGTGGAAGGTTTCGGCATGACGGAAACCACGCCGGTAGCCCATATCAACCCGTTTGCCGGCGGCGCCCGGAAGGTGGGGAGCGTCGGGTTGCCGATTTCCGACACCGAGTGCCGGATTGTCGATCTCGAAGACGGCGTGACGGACATGCCCGTCGGCGAACGCGGCGAATTGATTGTCAAGGGACCCCAGATCATGCTGGGCTACAAGGGCAAGCCCGAAGAGACGGCCAACACGCTCAAGGACGGTTGGATCTATACGGGCGACATTGCCACGATGGACGAGGACGGCTATTTCTACATTGTGGACCGCAAGAAGGATATGATCATCTCGGGCGGCTACAATGTCTATCCGCGCGACATCGATGAGGTTTATTACGAGCATCCCAAGGTGCAGGAGGCCTGTTCGATCGGCATTCCGGATGCGAAACGCGGCGAGAGCGCAAAGCTATTCGTGGTTCTCAAGGAAGGCGAAACGGCCACGCAGGAGGAGCTGATCGAGTACGGCAAGACGAAGCTGGCCGCCTATAAGCTGCCGGTGGAAGTGGAATTCCGCAAGGAACTGCCCAAGACGAACGTGGGCAAGATCCTGCGCAAAACCCTTAAGGCCGAGGAAATGGCCAAACGCAAGAAATAGATTAATAAGGGGACAGTGCCCCTGTTTTTAAAAAACCAACGGCGGGTTATGGAAGCATAACCCGCCGTTTTTTATTCTGTGGACCGACATCGTTAAAAAGTCCGGCTTGCCGCGTCTGCGCTACATCCTTCTTCCGCTAAGCGGACGTACAGTGAAATATGATTCACGGCAAGCTCGTTAACCTCTTGTTCTGGAAAGGCGGAAAACTTCATTCGCGCTGCGAACATTTTTCAGCGGTATGGAAGCTCTCTATTCTTCGATCTTGTCGACGAATTCGATTTCACGCGGGATCTTGTAGGACGACAGGTATGTCCGGCAGTGTTTCATGATCACCTTTTCATCCGGCGTGATGCCCGGTTTGGGGACGATCAGGGCCTTGACGATCTCCCCCCGGAGCAGGTCGGGTTTGCTCTCGATGCGGGACGCCTGAACGGAAGGATGCATGTTCAGAACGGTTTCCACTTCCACGGGATAGACATTGAAGCCGCTCGTGATGACCATCCGCTTTATGCGCCCGGTCAAAAAGATGTAGCCGTCCTCGTCGATCCGGGCCAGATCGCCCGTGTGGAGCCATCCGTCCCGGATGACCCGGGCTGTCATCTCCGGATTCTTGTAATACCCCTTCATCACATTGTCGCCACTGATGACCAGTTCCCCGATCCCGCCGGTCGGCAGCTCCCGGCCGGCTTCATCCACCACCCGGGCCCGGACGTCCGGGATCGGCGTGCCGATGGAGCCCGGCTTGACGGGCATGTCCAGCCGGCCGACGGAACAGACCGGCGACGCCTCGGTGAGGCCGTAACCCTCGACGAGCAGGACGCCGAATTTTTCCCTGAACAGCGGGATGAATTCGGGCGGCATGGCGGAGCCGCCGGTAATGCAGACCTTCATAGAGCTCACGTCATACTGGTCGGCCTTGTCGTGAAAGATCATGCCCATGAACAGCCTGGGAACGGCCGCGATATAGGTCACCTTTTCTTTTTCGATGGTTTTGAAGATGCTGTCCAGCGTGAATCGTTCCATCAGCACGACGCTGGCGCCGACCCACATGGGGCCGAGCATATTGCCGACCGCGCCGAAGGAGTGAAAATGGGGAATGACGGCCAGGCCCCTGAAGGTCTCATCGGCGCTGCAGATGGTCATCAGCAGCGTGGACTGCGTCAAGAGATTATGGTGGGTCAGCATGGCGCCGAGAGGCTTTCCCGTCAGGCCGGAGGTATAGATCATCACGGCCGGATCGTCGGGGGCGATATCCGGGATGTCGATCGTGAAGGGGCCGGCAACCGCGATGCGCTTGAGGTCGTCGGTCGTCAGCAGGTGGCGGCACAGCGGCAGGTCGTTTTTGATTTCATCGAATCGCTTTGTCAGGGTCGGCTGCGTGATGAAAACCCTGGCATCGCTGTCCGCCAACAGGAAGCTCAGTTCATAGGGGGTCGAAAGCACGTTGAGCGTGACGGTCACGGCGCCGATTCTCTGACAGGCGAAATAGGCAACGACAAATTCCGGACAGTTCGGCAGCATCAGGGCCGCCTTGTCGCCTTTGCGGAGCCCCAGTGTCTGGAAATGATGGGCTAGCGCGTTCACGGACCGGTTCAGCGCGCCATAGGAGATGGTTTGATCCTCGTAAATAAGGGCCGTGTTATCCGCATATCGCCGGCAGATTTCTTCAAACATCTGTCCAAGATTCGTCATGGGTCGTCTCCCCTTTGTAATTTTTGCTCTCCTTAACACAGCCGCGGGCCGTCTTCAACCGATAAATGTTTTTGCTTGCCCGCGGGCCTTGTTTTGGTTATACTGCACAACCAGACGCCATCGTAAATCAAATAAGTCAATTAAAGGAGATCACTATGAAAAAGACATTTTTGGCAGTTTTGATGATCCTGTTGTGGACCGTATCAAGCGTTGTTGCGGCTGACCTGAAAGTGGGAGACAGCACGGCGGGATTCAAACTCAAGGATCCGAAGGGCGTCGAATATGCCCTCGATTCGCCCCAGTATAAGGGAAAGGTCGTCGTCATTTTTTACGCCGATCCCGGTTCCAAGGATCTCAATAACGACCTTCAGAATACCCTGAAAGCTGCACGGGAGTCGGGAAAAATCGATAAAACATATTATGAGGGGCTCGGCGTTGTCAACGTCAAGGACAGCATTCTTCCCAACTTTGTGCTCCGAAGCATCATCAAAAGCAAGCAGGAAGAAACAAAAGCCGTTATCCTGATCGATCCGGATTATACCGTGCTGAACCTGTGGGGCCTGACGAAAAAAACATCGAACATCATCATGCTGGATAAACAGAGAGTCTGCCGTTACCTCTACAAAGGCAAAGTCCCCGCGGCGGACATCGCAAAGATCATTGCGCTTATACAGGAGTATCAGGTAAAATAATGGCGATCGTCATTGACGGCAAAGCCATCTCGCGCGAAATCCGGGCGGAACTGAAGCGGGACGCCCTCCGGCTTAAAACAGAGAAGGGCATTGTGCCGGGGCTGGCCGTGGTCCTCGTAGGCGAAGATCCGGCCTCCCACGTCTATGTCCGGCACAAGGAAAATGCCTGCGCCGAGGCGGGATTCCTCTCGCGGACAATTCGGCTGCCTGCCGCGACGACCGAGCAAGTCCTGCTGGAGTTGATTCATAAACTCAATCATAACGAGAAGATCCACGGCATTCTTGTGCAGCTGCCGCTTCCGGGCCATATTTCAGTGGATGCCGTGACGGAAGCCATTGATCCGCGCAAGGATGTGGACGGCTTTCATCCCTTCAATGTGGGCCGCCTCTTTTCCGGCAATCCCTGGCATCGTTCCTGCACGCCCGCCGGCATCATCGAACTGCTCGACCGCAGCGCCATCGGGATCGAGGGAACGGAAGCCGTCATCGTCGGGCGCAGCAACATCGTGGGAAAACCGCTGGCGCTCATGCTGCTGGCGCGCCACGCCACCGTGACCATCTGCCACACCCGGACCCGGAATCTGGCCGAGGTGACGCGGCGGGCGGAGTTGCTTTTCGCCGCCGCGGGCAAGCCGGAAATGATCCGGGCCGACATGGTCCGCGATGGCGCCGTGGTCGTCGATGTCGGGATCAACCGCCTTGCAGACGGGCGGCTCGTGGGCGACGTAGCCTTTTACGAGGTCGCTGCGAAAGCCGCCTACATTACACCGGTTCCGGGCGGCGTGGGTGTCATGACCATTGCCATGCTTTTGAAAAACACCTTCCAGGCTGCAAAAATATAGAAAATATGCGTAAAATTCCATGGATCATCGCGGTACTGGTGCTTTTCTACCTGGTCCGCCTGATCACCATCGGCTGGCTGCAACTGACCCCCGACGAATCCTACTACTGGCAATGGTCGAAGCACCTGGACTGGAGTTATCTCGATCACCCGCCCATGGTGGCCTATATCATGGCGCTGTTCACCAGGCTTGGAGGGGATCATGAATTCTTCGTCCGGATCGGCGGCCTTCTCATCTCGCTGCTGACGGTCCTCCTGCTCTATCGAACCTGTCGCCGGCTTTCCCCGGACGATCCCGCGCTTCCCTGGGAAGTAATCTTCATCGCCAATGTGACGCTGCTTTTTTCGGCCGGATGCCTGATCCAGACGCCGGATACGCCGCTGTTGCTGTTCTGGGCGCTTGCCGTGTATTGCGGCGTCACCCTTATCACCGATCCGTCGCCACGCTGGTGGTATCTCTGGGGGGTTGCCCTGGGACTGGGCCTTTTGAGCAAATACACGATGATCCTGATCGTTCCCTGCCAGATTGCCTTTCTGCTTTTATCCCGCAATGATCGCCACTGGCTGTTCAGAAAGGAACCCTATCTGGCCCTGCTGATCGGCGCTGCGATATTTTCACCGGTCATCTTCTGGAACTGGCAGCACGACTGGATATCCTTTGCGTTTCAACTCCGCCACGGATTCAATCCAACGGACCGGTACGCCTTGGGCAAACTCATGGAATATCTGGGGGGACAGGCCGGCATCATCACCCCGCTGCTGTTTCTGATTTTTCTGCATTATTCCATCACGGCTTACTGGCTTTACCGACGCCAACGGGCGACGGAATATCTCTACCTCCTGTTGCTGTCCTGGCCCGCGATCCTTTTTTTCGCCTATTCATCCATGCGCGGCGGCGTGTCGCAGCCGAACTGGCCCGCGCCGGCCTATGTCGCCGGCTTGCTCCTGCTGGGATTTGTCTACAGCCGCCATTACCGGCACAAGCGAGCGCATCGCATTTTTTTAAGCATCGCCGTCGGTCTGGCGCTGGTTGTCAATGTGGCGATCCACATCCATCTTTTCAGACCCTACCTTCCGGTCTCACCGCAGCTCGACACCACTCAGCAGTTTCACGGCTGGCAGGAGCTGGGTCGGCAAATCAACCTGCATGTTGCTGAGAACCCCCATCCGGCCGGGTACTTTCTTCTGGCCGACCGGCATACGACGGCGGCAGGGGCTCTTTTTTACACGGGCAAACCCTATGTCGCGATCAATCTTTCGACGCCTGAGCGCTATCTTTTCCTGAAAAACCTCGATGAACTCAAGGGTAAAAATGCCGTCATCCTGCTTCGTCATGTCAGCGAGCAGAATCTTGATTATTACAGATCCTGTTTTCGTGAGGTTGCCGTAATCGGGAAACACCGGGCTGTTTTTCGAGGCGAGGTGATCGAAAAATACAGTGCTACTCTCGTTCTGGGCAAAGATTACCGGGGAAACCGGCAGACCCTTCGATGAGGCACGGCAAAATATGGGGACGCATCCCATATTTTCACGCAATAGTATGGGAAATGACTCCATATTTATTGGGTGTTGACAAGGTCCGGAGATTGGAATAGACAACCCCCCTGATTATGAATGCATTGACCGATCGGGCAGCGTGTAACCCAGAGGGCGGAGCTGTATCAACAATAAGGGCATGGAGCGCCAGAGCGACCGGATGGGCGCTGGTGGCCCTCGGGGTCGCACTCCCTCTTTCCACCAGTGCAACCAGCATTTTGTTGGGATTGATTCTGCTTTTGTGGATTGTCGTAGGCGATTACAAGGCGAAAGGGGAGATCATGCGCCACCACCCGCTGACTGTGGCGTCCCTGATCCTTTTCGGCCTCTATGTCCTGGGGCTTTTCTATGGCAAGCCCAGCATACGCATTGTTTTCGATGTATCCCACTTTCTTCTTCTGGCCCTTCTTGTTCCGTTATTCAATAGTGCCCGGCTCAGACAGCAAGCCCTGTGGGCTTTTTCGTCGGCCACGATTTTACTGTTGGTACTCTCCTACCTGGCATGGTTGAATCTTTTACCCCAGATTGCGAATCTTTATATCAAAGTAGGAAATAATGTGGTCATCCAGGACCGGATCACCTATGGGTTGTTTGTTTCAGTCGCCGCTTACTACTGGGCTGTCGAGGCCGTCTATTCGGAATCGAGTCGCAAACGCATGATTCTTCTCGGTCTTTCCGCACTGGCTGTTTTCAATCTGCTGGGGATCGTCAACAGCATGACCGGCTATGTGATTTTAACGACGCTGGTCTGTTATTTCCTCATCGGTCAGTGGCGCTGGAAAGGCGCCATTACTTTTTTCTCCGTTATTATTCTGCTTGCAGCGATCGCTTACAGCCTTCCGACGAGCCCCTTACATCAGCGTGTCGCCGAAGGTGTCAAGGAATTTAGACAGTGGAAGCCCGATGAAGCGCAACGGACCAATCAGGGGGCGCGGCTCGAATTCTACTACAATGGCCTGAGAGTTATCGGCGATCATCCCTTCTTCGGCGTCGGCGTCGGCGGCTTTAAGGAGGCGTATGTAAAAAAAATCAAGGAGCCGGATATGCTGCGCTCCGACAATCCGCACAATGAATATCTGCTGGTGGCCACCCAGTTGGGGCTCATCGGACTGGCCGCGCTGATCTATCTGTTCTACACGCAGTGGCGGCTGGCGCCACGGTTGCCGACGCCAAAGGACACCCTGTTGGCGCGGGGTGTCGTCCTGGCCTTTGTGGTGGGTTGCCTGTTCAATTCCTTTCTCACGGATTATCACGAAGGGATCTTTTTCATCTGGATCAGCGCGCTGCTGTTTTCCGGCCTGAAGCCGTTGAGGAAAAATGAGTTTATCGCCCAATAGACAGGTGAGATAAAATTTTCATCATAGATTATCTCCATTTTCTTCATCGTGTCCATCATTACCGATGTCGAACAGAAAAGCAACTGTTGAAGGTCGTGCTATCACTGGATCTCCTTGGGTCAACGGTTCTTGACATTGGCGCAAACAGGGGGATTTATTCCTACCTTCTGAGCAAGAAAGTGGGCAGCCGTGGGAAAGTGCATGCGTTTGAACCGCAGCCCGAGATGGTGGCTGAAATCCATCGCATGCAAAAATGGTTTGGCCTCAACAATATCGTCCTGCACCAGGTAGCGCTGTCATCCGCCACCGGCGTTGCGCAACTCAAGCGGGAATATCCGGGAGACGGAGGCGCGTCTCTGGAACCTGATCCTTTTCGATCTGATCTGCTGACGGTAAATACGACGTCTTTGGATGAAGTGCTCTTGCGGGAAGGTGTCGCTGCAGTCGCCTATATCAAGTGCGACGTGGAGGGGCATGAACTCAAAGTATTCCAAGGAGCCCTCAGCACCATAGAGACCTTCAAGCCGCTCATCCAAGTTGAGGTGAGAATTGAAACTCATGAGGCGAAGCCCCTTTTTGAGCTATTTGAAAGTTTCGGCTATGTTGGTGTGATGGTTCTGGACGGCGAATTTCCTGATTATAGATATTGTCGATCCATACCCAGCAGGAAACATGGACTCAAAGGGCACAGGAACTTCCTGTTCACTCACAGGGACAAGCCTGTGAACTTGGGAGACGGGACGATGCTGGGAATGAAAAAATGAGACTAGCGTATTTAAACGTCTGTCCCATCGGATGTGAGGGGGCGCTGCTGGTCACGGATATCGACCTGCCGGAAGGAGCCTTGCTTCGTTGTGCTGAATGTGGTCAACTGATCAGCCAGTGCAGTGAAAAACGATACTGGCAATCCATGCAGGAATTCGATGATGCAGAGGGTACGCTGCCGAAGCCCGATGCGAGGCAACGGCGATTCATCCGCAGCAAACGATACCTTGATCAGATTGAAAGCCTGCTTGGCAAGCCCCGCAACACAATCCGTATTCTGGATGTGGGCTGTTCGAGCGGGTATTTTCTCGGCGTGGCGAAGCAACTGGGATTTTGCGCCGAGGGTGTGGAGCCCGGCTTGGAGGCCGTACAGACGGCGCGTGCGGCCGGGCTGACAGTCCACAGCGGCCTTCTGGAAGATGTGGCACTGCCGGAGCAAAGCTTCGATGCCATCACATTGTTTGAAGTCATCGAACATCTCAAAGACGCCGGCGGCACAATTCAGAAATGTAACCGCCTTCTGCGACCGGGCAGCATTCTTGTCATAGGGACGGCCAACACGGCGAGTTGGACATATATGACCATGAAATCACGGTGGGAATACTTTCACATCGACAAGCACGGCGGGCACGTCAGTTTTTTCAATCCGGGTTCTATGAAAATATTGGCGCAACGAAGCGGTTTTGTCGTGGAAAAAATAGAAACGCGGAGCGTGAGTTTTTCAGAAAGAGATGCCACTCATCCAGTGATCTATAGAGCCTGTAAGATCATTTCGGAGTTGATTGAAACCCCTTCAAGATGGCTTGGAAAAGGACATGACATGCTTGTCATTATGCGGAAAGTACAACCGGCTCAATGAAAAGGTTAAAGGGCACGTCATCCACGTCCATATCGGTCACCGTAATCACCAAGAATGAAGCCGCCATAATCCGGACGTGCCTGGAGTCCGTGGCCTGGGTGGATGAAATCATCGTGGTCGATTCGGGCAGCACCGACGGGACGGTGGAAATCTGCCGAGAGTACACGGACAAGGTTGTACTGACGGACTGGCCCGGATTCGGACCGCAAAAGAACCGGGCACTTGACATGGCAACAAAGGACTGGGTGCTGTCTCTCGATGCTGATGAGTGTCTCACGCCGGAGCTCCGCGAGAAAATGCAGGCCGCCATGGCCGATCCGGGGGGCAAGGTTGCCTTTACCATGCCGCGCCGTTCGAACTACTGCGGGAAACCAATGCGCCACGGCGGCTGGTGGCCGGATTATGTCACGCGCCTCTTCCGCCGGGGTCGGGCTCGCTTCAGTGATGATCTGGTGCATGAGCGCCTCATCGTAGAGGGCCCTGTTGGTCGAATCCGCGAGCCCCTGCTGCATGAAGCCTTCAGCGATATCGAAGAGGTCCTGGATACCATGAACCGCTACTCGACAGCCGGGGCACGCATGATGCGCGACCGTAAAGAACGCGCCGGCCTGTCCACGGCCCTGCTGCACGGTTTCTGGAGTTTCCTGAGCACCTATGTCCTGCGGGCGGGCTTTCTCGACGGCAGGGAAGGGCTCATGCTGGCCATCTCCAACGCCGAAGGGACCTATTACAAATATCTGAAACTCATGTTGCTGGAAAAGAAATGACCTCGGTTGCGGTGATCGTCACGACCTACAACCGGCCCGACGCCCTGGCCGCCGTCCTGGCGGGCTACCGTGCGCAATCGGACCGGGACTTTGAAACGATCGTCGCAGACGACGGCTCCACGGTGGAAACGGCCGCAGTGATCGATGAAGCCAGGTGTGGGGCAGACTTTGACATCATCCACGTCCGGCACGAGGACCAGGGCTTCCGCGCGGCCGCAATCCGCAACCGCGCCGTTGCGCAGACCGCGGCAGATTACGTTATCTTCAGCGACGGTGATTGCATTCCCTTGCCCGGCTTCGTCGCGCGGCATCGGCGCATGGCAGAACCCGGATGGTTTCTGTCCGGAAACCGCATTCTATTGAGCGAGGGATTTTCGCGGCAGGTTCTGCAGGAGCGCCTGCCGGTGCATGCCTGGATGTCGGGCCGATGGCTAAAGGCGAAGCTGCGCGGGGAGGTCAATCGCTGGCTGCCGCTGTTGACGATGCCGCCGGACCTGGCGCTGCGAAAATGGCCCGCACAGCGCTGGGAAGGGGTCATGACCTGCAACCTGTCGATCTGGCGAAAGGACCTGCTTGCCGTGGACGGCCTGGACGAATCTTATTCCGGCTGGGGCCTTGAGGATTCCGACCTTGCGATCCGCCTTGTGCGCGCGGGAATTCGCCATAAAAGCGCCCGTTTTGCCGCACCGGTTCTGCATCTTTGGCACAGGGAAAACGATCGCGGAAGCCTTGCGGAAAACCGCCGGCGTCTCGATGACGTGCTCAAATCCGACCGCATTCGCGCGGTCAGCGGCTTGTCGCAGTATCTGCAGAATCCCTTGGATCTCTCCAAAGATCATTTCCGGCAGGTCCGATGAAGAAGAATACAGCCACAGCGGTTACCCTGCCCATTTTCTCCGCGATTCCCCGGACTATACGGCGAAAAATCTGCATTGCTCTGTTTATGCTTTTTTATCATGTTTCGCCCCGGCGCCGCCTGATTGCCATCCATAACCTCAAGCGGGCCTTTCCCGAGAAGGACATGGATGAAATCGTCGCCATCGCCAAGGGCGTGTACCGGAACATGGCCATTGTGGCGGCGGATTTTTTCGATATCCCGAAGCTGACCCCGGACAATTTAAGCGATCTGATCGAGGTCGAGGGGTTGGAACATTGCCGGAAGGCGCTGGAAAAGAACAAAGGCGTGCTGATGTTCGGCGCCCATTTCGGCAACTGGGAGCTGGGCGCCATTGCCCTGTCCCTGACCGTGAAGCCATCGGTGGTCATTTACCGCATCCTGGACAATCCCATGCTGGAGAACCTCGTGACCTGGGCGAGATCCTGCACGGGCAATATTCCCCTCGCCAAGGATTTCGCCATGCGCAGCATGCTGCGCCATCTAAAGAAAAACGATATCCTGGGCATCCTGATTGACCAGAACGTCTCTGTAGCAGAGGGCGTCTTCGTGGATTTCTTCGGCCGCCCGGCCTGCACCACTACCGGCCTGGCCCTGCTGGCTCTGCATACCGGCGCACCGGTGCTTCCCGGCTATGTGCTCAGGCTCGATGACGGGCGCTACCGGTTTACCTTCGGTGAGGAGGTCGAACTTGTCCGGACGGGCGACCGCGAGCAAGATGTACTTGTAAACACGCAGAATTTTACCCGGATTGTCGAAGCCACTGTCCGACAGTATCCCGACCAGTGGCTTTGGGTCCATCAGCGGTGGAAGACGACGATGCCCAAAGAAACATCCACGGGCGCCTGAAAAAAATAAGACTGCTCATTCAAGGTCATTCCTGCCAACAGGAATGACCTTTTTTATTGTACGCTGACCGGGAGCCTGTAAATTTGTCTTGACATTGTGAATCGAAAACTTTATTTAGAAAAAAAGCACGTTCATAACGTGAACATTTATGAAATTACTATGTCAATTACTGAAAAAACAAATCTCGAAAAAGAAGAAGTCCTCCAGGTTCTCAGGGAAATAAAGAGCGATCCTGAGATGACCCAGCGCGAGCTTTCCGTAAAGCTCGGCATCAGTCTCGGCAAGGTCAATTTTCTGCTGAAAGCCCTGATTCACAGGGGCTTTATCAAGGTTGACAACTTCAAGAAATCAAACAATAAAGCGGCTTATTTATATTACCTCACCCCCAAGGGAGTTGAAGAAAAAGCCAGGATCACCTACCGTTTCCTGCGCAGAAAGATGCAGGAATACGAGGATCTGGAGCAGGAGATCCGGCGGCTGGAGCATGAAGTGAGTGAAGCGCCGGTGCAAAGGGATGTCCGCGATTCATTGCGGGCAAATGATTAACGGTTTTTAACCATAACTAAAATGCGAACTTACAAGGCAAATTTTGCGCCTGGCGGAAGTCAGAGGGCGGAGCTGTATCCAGAGTGAACCGCGAATTCCACTATTACATCACCTGGCTCATCGCCGCCCGCGCCGGCCTGCCGCCGCAGAACGCCCAGATCGTGGCCTATTCCTCGCAGTACACCGACGACAACGACATCATCTTCAAGATCGACAAGGGCCTGCCGACCGCGTATGGCAATTACATCAGCCAGACCGTGAACATCCTGAAACCCAAGCACAGCCTTCTTCGCATCTATTCACTGTTCCACTTCATCCCCGGCGACCCTATGACCAGCTCAACCTGGCGCAAGGACGGCGGGATGCACTGGCTCAACACTACGCCGGACAGCGAAAATGCTAACCGGGTCATGGACGCCGCCCTTGCATCGGGCAACCTCTACCGCATCGGCATCGCCTGCCACGGCTATACCGACACCTGGGCGCACCAGAACTTCGTTGGGTATTACAATGAATTCAACTCCATGACAGTCCCGCTGAGCGCCGCCATCCCCAACATCGGACACGCCGAAGCCGCCCATGCCCCGGACTGGGCGGCTCTGGTCTGGGCAGACACGAGGCTGATCCATGAACCCATCGACAACAAAGCCCGTTTTCTTGAAGCTGCCGGATGCATGCTCCGGAAGCTCGCCAAATACGTGGATTCGAAGATAACCAAAGAGGAACTCCGCAAGCGGGAAACAACCCTGAAGGACGACCTCAACCGTTGCATCGGCGGGCCGGACATCTTCAACGCCCATGAGAGCCGGCGCATCGCCCGTTATCGGGAACTTGCCCAAGCCCCCGAATACGGCGGCCGGGAGCTGGAACCCTACGACGCCCACAGATGGATGGATGATGCGGTCAATGAAGCGGTGCGCGGCCTGCGCGATCGATCGGGCATGTTTCTTTCCCGTTGGGATCCCCTGACCGACATCTTTACCTGGAAAGACAGCGAAAACTACACACAGACCCACTGGTACCGCTTCCAGGAAGCCGTCAAAGCGCACCAGAACGAAACCTGGGAAATCCTGGCGGACAGAAATTTCCAGGGCCTGGAGCTTCCGGAGCTATAGAAAAAAGGACCTCCTCCTCCGCAATTTATCTTAAAAGGGATGGAATGATATGAAGAAAGCACTCATCACCGGCATTACCGGCCAGGACGGATCGTACCTGGCGGAACTGCTGCTGGAAAAGGGCTATACCGTGCATGGCCTCATCCGCAGGGCATCCACCTTCAACACGGGCCGCATCGACCATCTCTACCGGGACTTTCATGATCCCCAGGCGCGGATCTACCTGCACTACGGCGATCTTTCGGTATCGGGACAGCTCACGGACCTGCTCAACGACATCAAACCGGACGAGATCTATAACCTGGGCGCCCAGAGCCACGTGCGTGTGAGTTTCGATATGCCCGAATACACCGGTGATATCACGGGTCTCGGGACGTTGCGTCTGCTGGAGGCCATCCGGAAGTCCGGAATCAAGGCACGTTTTTATCAGGCCTCATCCAGCGAAATGTTCGGCGCCGCCCCCCCGCCCCAGCATGAACGGACGCCTTTTGAGCCGCAGAGCCCTTACGCCGCCGCCAAGGTCTACGCTTACTATATCGTCCGGAACTACCGGGACGCCTACAAGCTCTTTGCCTGCAACGGCATCCTGTTCAACCATGAATCTCCTCGGCGCGGCGAAACCTTCGTCACGCGAAAGGTGACGCGCGCCGCCGCCCGGATCAAGCTGGGTCTTCAGGACAAGCTCTACCTTGGCAATCTCGACGCAAAGCGGGACTGGGGGTTTGCCGGAGATTACGTGGAGGCCATGTGGCTCATGCTGCAGCAGGAAAAGCCCGATGATTTCGTCATTGCCACGGGTGAGACCCACTCGGTCCGGGAATTCGTGGAAAAGGTCTTTGAGAAACTGGACCTGGACTATCAGCAATACGTCGTCATCGATCCCAAGTATTTTCGTCCCACGGAGGTGGATATCCTGCTGGGCGATCCGAGCAAGGCCAGGAAAACCCTGGGCTGGAATCCCCGGGTGAACTTCGATCAACTGATCGACATGATGGTGGCCGCGGATATGGAACAATCCGGCAAGGAAAAAACCCTGTGTGATGCAGGCTACGGCTCCAGCGGTAATCACCGCGTGATTTCATAGAGGGAATTCAATAGTTCCCTCCCCCTTGATGGGAGAGGGTTAGGGTGGGGGTGAAGGTTAAAACCAATGCAGGACAAGCGCATCACCATTACGGGCGGAAAAGGTTTCCTGGGGAAACATCTCATCCGGAAATTTCAGGAAAGGGGTTTTCAGCATCTTTGCATCGCCGACCTTCCCGAGTACAATCTGGTTCTGCCGCAGGATGTCAAGCGGCTCTATGAGGAAACCCGACCGGACATCGTGGTGCACCTGGCCGCCAGAGTCGGCGGCATCGGCTTCAACCAGCAGAACCCCGCCCCGCTGTTTTACGACAACCTCATGATGGGGGTCCAGCTCATCCATGAGGGATACCTGCGGCAGATTGAAAAATTCGTGGCCATCGGTACGATCTGCGCTTATCCGAAATTCACGCCGGTCCCCTTTCGCGAAGACGATCTCTGGAACGGTTATCCCGAGGAAACGAACGCCCCCTACGGCCTGGCCAAGAAGATGATGCTGGTTCAGGCGCAGGCCTATCGCGCGCAGTACGGTTTCAACGCCATATTCCTGCTGCCCGTCAATCTCTATGGCCCCGGCGATAATTTCGACCCGCGCTCGTCCCATGTCATTCCGGCCCTGATCAAAAAATGCGTCGATGCCATTGAGCAGAAAGGAAGACGAGATCGTTGTCTGGGGAACGGGCAATGCGACGAGAGAATTTTTTTATGTGGAGGACGCCGCCGAGGCCATCTGCCTGGCAACGGAATCCTACGACAAGAGCGACCCCGTCAATATCGGCCCGGGTTTTGAAATCTCCATCCGGGACCTGGTCGCGTTGATTGTGGAATTAACGGAATTCAAGGGGAAAATAACCTGGGATGCGACGAAGCCGGACGGCCAGCCGCGGCGCATGCTGGATACAAGCCGGGCCTTCGCAGAGTTCGGATTCCGGGCCAAAACAGACTTCCGGGAAGGATTAAAAAAAACCATTGCATGGTATAAAAAAGAAAGTGCCGGAAGCAAATAGAAGAATGGATAAGATGCCATATCTAAACCACAAGCAGATACTCGTCACCGGTGGGACCGGCTACATCGACTAAGATCAGTTGCTGGAGCTGGCGAAACCGATGATGAACAACAGCTACAGGCAATATCTGCTCAGCCTAGCCGCAAGGGATCAATAACAGTGCCCTTTACCTTCAAACCGCTTTCCATCCCCGGCATCATCCTGATTGAACCGAAGGTCTTTCCTGACAGCCGGGGCTACTTCATGGAATCCTTCAAGGCCTCCGATTTCGAAAAAGCCGGCGTGCCGACGCACTTCTTACAGGATAATTTTTCTCTTTCCAAAAAGAACGTCATTCGCGGCCTGCATTATCAAAAGATCCCAAAAGCCCAGGGAAAAATCGTGTCGGTCCTCAAAGGCGAGGTGTGGGATGTAGCCGTCGATATCCGCAGAGAATCACAGACATTTCTCAAATGGGTGGCAGTGGAACTCAATGACCAGAACCATGCAATGCTCTACATTCCGCCCGGGTTCGCCCACGGATTCGTCGCCCTGACCGACGATGTGCATCTGCTGTACAAATGCACCCACGAATACGACGCTCAGGCCGATACGGGCATCCGCTGGAATGATCCGGACATTGGAATACCCTGGCGAACAGCAACCCCATTGTTTCTGAAAAGGACGCTGTCCTGCCCTTCCTCAAGCAGGTTAAGTTTTTCTGAACCATGATCTGGCTCATCGGAAAAAAAGGGCATGCTGGGAACAGAAGTAAAACCTTTGCACAACTCCTGTTAATATTCGGGTAGAAAAATAAAGAAAAAGTTATATAGAGACGTTTGCATAGATGAAAGAGTCAGTCGATGTCATCATTATTGGCGCGGGAGTTGTCGGCTTGGCTATTGCCGAGGCCGTGGCGGCGAAAAACCGCCAGGTTGTCGTTCTGGAAAAAAACGATTCGTTTGGCCAGGAGACGAGTTCCCGGAACAGCGAGGTTATTCATGCGGGGATCTATTACCCGGAAGAATTTCTGAAAAGCCGCTTCTGCCTGCAAGGCAACCGGCTCCTCTATGCCTGGTGCGAAAAGCATCGTGTTCCCCATCGGCGAATTGGCAAGCTCATCGTGGCTACGAATGAAGAAGAATGCGCCGATTTGGAGCGGATCAAAATCACGGCGGAGGACAATGGTGTCGAAAAACTTGAACATCTGGGACAGGTGCAACTCAAAGCTAAAGAGCCCGAAGTGAACGCTTTGGCTGCCCTGTTCTCACCCAGTACGGGGATTATTGATACGCACCGGCTCATGCAGACACTTCTGATGAGTGCCGAGGGGAAAGACGCCATTATAACCTATCGGTCAAAAGTAACGGCCATCCATTTCGATGGCTCTGTCTGGGACTTGGAGATTAACGATGGAGAATATCGCATCAGCACAAAAACTCTCATCAACAGCGCCGGACTCCATGCCGATCGTATCGCTGCTCTTGCCGGCATAGACATTGACGCTGCAGGCTACCGTTTGAAGCCATGCAAGGGAAATTATTTTACGGCTGCCCCAGCCCCCAAGATCAATCACCTCATTTATCCCGTTCCGGTGAAGAATAATGTTGGGCTCGGTATCCACGCGACACTCGACCTTTCCGGCCGCGTCCGCTTTGGTCCCGACAATCAGTATGTATCCACTGAAAAGCCCCTCAACTTTACCGTAGATGAAGCCCTGAAGCCGACTTTTCATGAGTCAATCCGCAGGTATCTTCCCGGCGTTTCAATAGATGCCCTCATGCCTGATATGAGCGGTATACGCCCAAAGATCCAGGGGCCCGGCGACCCGACGATGGACTTCATCATCCGGGAAGAAAGCGACAAAGGCTATCCTGGTTTGATCAATCTGATCGGCATCGAATCACCCGGTTTGACCGCCTGCCTGCCCATCGCCGACCGCGTCGCAATGGAGGTCAGGTCTTGAACAAGATGAAAAACTTGCCAAGTTGTGCAAAGGTCCCGCCCCATATACAGATCAAGCCCGTAAAAGGGTGGCAGCTTGTTGATTTTAAAGAGCTCAGCAAGTACAGAGATCTTTTCTATTTTCTCGTCATCAGGGATATCAAGGTCAAGTATAAGCAAACGGTTCTTGGCGGCTTATGGGCCATTATCCGGCCTTTTTTCATGATGGTCGTCTTCACGTTATTTTTCGGAAAACTGGCCAAGATCCCTTCCGACGGCATCCCGTATCCCATCTTTAGCTACACGGCCATGGTGGCATGGACCTATTTTTCAACATCCATCGCCGATTCCGCAAACAGCCTCATCGGGGAAGCGAATCTCATATCCAAGGTCTATTTTCCCAGGGTCATCGTGCCCCTGTCGCCTGTTCTGGCGGGATTGCTGGATTTCTGTATCGCCTTTATCGTGCTGATAGGAATGATGGTCTATTACCAGCTGTATCCGAACATGATGCTCGTCTTTTTACCCGTACTCATTTTACTGATGGTTCTCACGGCAAGTGGCGTGGGGATGTTTCTGGCAGCACTCAATGCCAAGTACCGGGATATCCGGTATACCATCCCGTTTATCATACAGTTGTGGATGTTTGCTTCTCCCGTGGTCTATCCCGCTTCTCTCGTACCGGAGAAATATCAATTCCTGTATGCGCTGAATCCCATGGTCGGTATTATCGAGGGGTTCAGGGCAGTGCTCCTGGGAACAGTTTCGTTTCCGACACAAATGATTGCGATTTCTGCCCTTGTCAGTGTCGTCCTTTTTGTGTTCGGGTTGTTTTACTTTAAACAGATGGAACGATATTTTGCGGATGTCGTATAAGAGTTTATCCGTTTCGTTCCTGTTGGTGAATTGAATCCATGAGTGAAACAATTGTCAGCGTTGAGAAGCTGTCTAAAAGATATCGTATTGGTGCACGTGAACAGGGATACCGGACGTTTCGCGAGGCCATCATAGACGGCTTGATGGGTCCCATAAGAAACTTCAAACGCCTCAGAAAACTTACAAATTTTAATGATACGAAACAGAATCAAATCCAAGGATCATCTTTACCCGACCCGGATGCCGATAATACTCCGGATGATGTCATCTGGGCATTGAGGAATGTTTCCTTTGAAGTCAAACGAGGCGAAGTGGTGGGCATTATCGGCCGCAACGGAGCAGGAAAAAGCACCCTGCTCAAGATTCTTTCGAGAATAACGGAGCCGACTACCGGTTTGGTCAATCTATACGGCAGAATATCGAGTCTTCTGGAGGTGGGCACCGGATTCCATCCTGAATTGACCGGGCGGGAAAACATTTTTTTAAACGGCGCTATCCTGGGTATGCGCAAGGCGGAGATAGAAAGGAAATTCGATGAAATTGTGGCTTTTGCCGATATTGAAAAATTCATCGACACACCGGTAAAACGCTATTCCAGCGGTATGTATGTCCGTCTGGCCTTTGCTGTGGCAGCAAACCTGGAGCCGGAGATTTTAATTGTGGATGAAGTGCTGGCCGTTGGGGACGTGGCGTTTCAGAAAAAATGCATGGGAAAGATGAGTGACGTTGCCAAAGAGGGAAGGACGGTCCTGCTGGTCAGCCATAATATGGAAGCCATTCGGAATCTCTGTGAGAGGGTGATCCTGCTCGATGAAGGCAGGCTTGTAATGGATGACACTGCAGACCGCACGATTAAAAAATATCTGGACAGGAATCTGATTGAAGGCTCAATCGCGTCGGAAACAGAACTTAAAAATCGGATGCATGGTGTCATAAGAAAAAAAGATCCCTACATCCGCTTTCGGGAAATTGCATTAAAGGATCGGTCGGGCCTGATCAGGAATTCGTTTTATTCGGATGAGGATATTATTGTTTCCGTTTCGTTTGAATGTCTGCAATCGGTGCGGGATTTATGGGTATCAATCTATATCGGCGACGATAACAATGTCCCGATTCTGGAAAGCCAGAATGTCGATGATCCCAGTGTTGCGGATAAGTCCTGCTGGCTTGAGCCGGGTGTTTATAATGCCTCGTGTGTTTTGCCGGCAGATACGTTCGGAGGCCGGACATTCTATCTTTCAATCCATCTGATATATCCGAAGATGGAACACCTTATTGTTGATAAAATTCTGGAGTGTGATGTTACTTTCAGAGGTTACAATCTTCAATATGGAAGCGGATCCAGAGTCTTCATTCGGCCGCGGCTGAAATGGAATCTAAACGTGGTAAATTAATTAATAAGGGTAAGACATATGTTTAAAAACAAATCTATTTTAATAACGGGCGGGACGGGTTCATTCGGGAAAAAATGTACAGAGATAATTTTGAGTAGATACAAGCCGCGAAGGTTGATTATTTTCAGCCGTGACGAACTCAAACAGTCAGAGATGGCGCAGCAA
>CAVUOQ010000003.1:0-22500 GCA_963743175.1 uncultured delta proteobacterium
AGGAAGGCAGCCTCAGCCCCGATCTTCCCCCGAAAATGCTGCCTTTCGACCGATTATCAATAAATCGATCAGAAAAGTCTGCATCCACCTTTGTATTTGCACTAATTATCTGTCACGGTTGCAGAAATTTGAAGCCCGTAATCTTATCAAGCCTGCGTACACCCGTGCTGTCCACCAGCTCAAACAGAACGGCCTCCATAATGTGCCACACCTTTACACCGCTCCTGACGCATCCGGTAACAGTGTCGTCATCCCGGCCACAGGCCATGTGCAGGTGAAGAACGGTGTTGCCCTCGTCATCAGGGAACAGAGTGCCCACACCGGCCACTTCGTGAACATTTTCCAGTGTCAAGCCCATGGGTATGACGGGTGTTGCCCGGCCATCTTCCGGCCCCACGACCAGTCGGCTGCCTTTGTCGGCGCCGCCGAGGATCACCAGTGTCGCCGCCTTGACGGCATGTTCCTTTGCAAAAGACTCGATGGTCTCATGGACGATATCGCCATCTTCCAGGCGGATGACAAAGATACGTCCCGGTTTGGCTTCAGAATATTTCATGGTTTATGATCTCCTGTGATAACACTGTACCCGGCAGCGATACTTCCTCCGCGGATGAGAAGTTTCAAAAATTGTCCTCTGAATATTTAATGTGAAGCATGCTTTATTATCTTCGAGTTCAACGGCGTTGCATTCCACGTCAACGGACGGACGCGATCACGGTTCGGCTGATGATCTCTTCCTTCATGGCCGGCGCCAGGTCGTTGAAATAGGCGGAATATCCGGAAACGCGAACCAGGAGATGGGGATATTTGTGCGGGTCGTTTCTCGCTTCCACCAGGATCCGGGGATCGAAGGCATTCACCTGGACCTGCATTCCTCCCCGTTCGAAGTAGATCTTCAGTAAAGCGTCAAGGAGAGAGGCCCCCTTTTCACCTTTCAAGAGGGCCTGGTCAAACTGGAGATTAAAGTTGACCCCATTGGCGATCCGGGTAAAATCGATGCTGTTGACCGAGTTTAAGAGGGCCGTCGGGCCTTTTCGATCCATACCGTTAACCGGGGCGATCCCGGAGGCGAAGGCCTCTCCCCGCCGGCGTCCGTGGGGCAGGGCGCCGGTGATTTTCCCAAAATACTGATGGGCCGTGACCGAGTAGAGGCCGGTCACATACCGGCCTCCCCTGGCGCTCGTATATCCGCCGAGCGCGCTGTCGAAGGCGGCAATGACGTATTGGGTCCATCCGTCCGCCTCCGGTTCGTCATTGCCGAATTTTTCCAGGCCTCTGAGGTACAATAACCATTTCTCATCAGGGATGTCCTTCCTCAGGAGTTCCACCAGCCCGGGCAGGGTCATTTTCCGCTCCCGAAAAACCGCTCTGTCTATGGCATAGAGGGCGTCGCCGGTATCGGCAGGCCCCACGCACTGAATGCCGGAGAAATTGTAGACGGCGCCGCCGTCGGTGGAACATTGGCCCGACTTGAGGCAACCATCGAGCAGCATGCTGCTCAGGGGCGTGGGATGCTCTTTGTGATTGGCCTTCTCCACCAGGTGCAGATCACCGATCAATCGCTTGACAAAGAAATTCAGTTGCCCTTCGAAGGCCTCCCGGACATCCTCCATGGATTTCATCCGGGATGCCGGTTTGGTCTTCCGGCCGCTCCGGAAAAAGGAACCGAAGCGCCGCCCCTCATTGAGGGCCATCTCCAGCATGATGGGGACGTTGAAGATGGCCGCATCGGTGGAAGAGAAGCTCTTCCCCTGGCAGACGGGCTCCACGCATCCGACGGCGGTATAGTTTCTCGCATCGGCCGTCTTATAGCCGTGCCTGCAGAGGGCCTCGATGATCACCTCGTCGTTGTAGAGAGCCGGCGAACCGCTTCCGGAGGCCAATGCCAGGTTGATTTTATGCCTGTACGCCTCCGAGGAGGATCTGTGCACCCGGGCGTGAAAATTCGGCTGGCGCATCCGGAGTTCATCCATGATTTCGAGGAGTAGATCACTGAGTTCATTGGCGGCATCGTTGCCGCTTTCGTCCACCCCTCCCACGGTGACCACCTGCCCGTTGAACATGCCCCCGTGGAACCTCATCATGGGTTTCGAAAAGACGGGGATGACCTCCGACATTTTGATCGAAAAAGCGGCGAGAAGTTCCTTCGCCTGCCACGAAGAGAAGGAGGGATCCTTCAGGCTGGTCCGGTAGTAGGGGTAGAGGTACTGATCGATCCGGCCCGGACAGATGCCGTTATCCAGGCTTTCCAGGTTGACGGCGATCTGGGCGAAGAAGAGGGACTGAAGGGCCTCGTGAAATGTCCTGGCGCCCAAGCGGGGCACCCTCTGACACACCTCCGCGATGGTTTCCAGTTCCGCTTTTCGTTTCGGCTCTTTTTCTTCCGAGGCCATTTCCAGGGCCAGGCCGGCATACCGTTCACCGAAGCGGGCGAGGCCCTCGGCGATGATCTTCACCCCTTCATAGAAACACCACGTTTCCGAACCCCGGGGAGTATGCTTCTGGTATCCCTCGGCCTCGGCTGCGATCCCCTCCGTTCCGACGGCGATGAGTTTCTGCATAATCCGGGGCAATGTGGGCCACCCCGCCCAGTTCATTGATGAGATAGAATTTTGCCGTCAGCTGATCGGCGATGAGGGCCAGCTTCTTTACAAATCCCGTGTCCAGTTTCATCGCGAGAAATCGCGGCAGCCAGAAGGGGACAATGGAGAGCAATTGCCGCAACTCGCCGTTCGACATCTCCAGCGGGTTGGTCTTCCTTTTGGCGAACGTGTGCGCCTCGGCAATGACAGGGACGCCGTGGAGCTCCGGGTAGATGGCGCCTCCTACCCGCTTGGACGAATAATTGCCCACGATCAGTTCATCGGGATAGATCCGGATTGATTTGTTTTTCAGGACCTCCGTCAAGGCTTCCGCGATCTGGATAGTGGGCGACTTCTTCCGATTCTCCCCGGCTTTGAAGTACCGCGTCCAGATCATGGCCCGCTCGGTGCAAACCCCGGGTTTCGCACCCTGAACGGCTTCCTTCAATGCGTCTATCCGCTTCGAACATCGCGTGATTTCAGTCATAGGCGACGACATGAATTCCCTCCCTGGCAAAGCGTTCGACTACCGGTCTCAGGTCCGGCCTGTGGGGAATGTTGAGGTCGGGGCCGGGCCTGCCCGTCCCGATCCGGCCTACCTTCGCCTCCCCCAGCCTGTGGTAGGGCAGGCAATGAATCGTGTCCATGGCGCATTCATGAAGAAGCGCCGCGGTGGCGCAGATATTTTTCTCGTCATCGTTGATGCCCGGTATGACCGGCATCCTGGGCTGCAGGTGCGGGAACACGGCGGCCAGCCTCCGGAAGTTTCCCAGAATCAGTCCGTTTCCCCGGGTCGTATAGGATTCGTGACACGCCGAATCCATCTGCTTCAGATCAAAATAGATCAGGTCCAGGAAGGGGGCTATCCTTTCCATGTCTGCCCAGGGGAAATGGCCGCACGTCTCCAGGGTGACATGGATGCCCTCGCCCTTGAGGTGCGGCAGGAAACCCTCCAGGAAAGCGACCTGCAGCATGGGTTCACCGCCCGACAGGGTGACCCCTCCCCCGGAGGAAATAAAAAAATCCCGATCCTTGCGCACCTCTGCGAGCAGATCTGCCGTCCCCCATGTTTTTCCTATCATTCTCAGGGCCCGGGTCAGGCAGGAAGCCACGCAGTTTCCGCAACCGTCGCAAAGCGGGGTATCGATCCTTCGATCGGGACCGGTGAGAATGGCCGTTTTCGGGCAGACCTCGCGGCAGGCATAGCACTGAACGCAGCAATGGGCGAAAAAGGCGACCTCCTGCCTCGCCTGATGGGATTCCGGGTTGTGGCACCAGGCGCACCGGAGGGCACAGCCCTTGAAGAAGATGACCGTTCTTATTCCCGGCCCGTCATGAAGACAGAAACGCTGGATATCAAAGATCAGGGCCTTTTTCTCGCCGGATTTCCCGGCCTCTTGGGTCAAAGTGTTGCTCATTGACGGTCATCAGCCGGATCAGGGCTTTTCCAGTTGTTGATCTTGCAGATAAATTCCGGCAGCAGCAGGATCTGCGCCTGACTGTCCGCGGGCATGTTTTCGCGTGCTCGGATGTAGCAGCCGTTACAGACATGGACCATATGCCTTGTCTTCACATTGCCGAGCATGTGATTCAGGCCCTGCTCGGTGTGACAGCAGGCCGGGGCGCCGATGCGGTTGACGGACAGTCCCTCGATCTTGTCGAAAACGGCGTTGGTCGATTTCAAGTCCATCGGGGACGGGGCGAGTTTCTGGTGGAGCCGGTAGCAGCCGGCATAATAGTCGATCGCCTCGTGCCACTGCATCGGCGGGAGCGCCTCCTCCAGCAGTTTGGGATAAAAGACGATCTCTTCCTGTGGAAATGAATGCTTGTATATCGGATAACAGGGCGAGCAGAATATTACGACCCTGCGGGCGCCGAGTGCTTTGGCCGAGCGCAGGTTCATCTCGACGAACTCTCTGGAGAGGGATCTGCATTCCGCAATGGCCTCCTCGTCGCGCTGCTTGATCGCGGGCCGGTAGAGATAATTGCCGCAGCAGTACTCCTTTGAGAGGAACGTATAGCTGACCCCGCATCGGTCGAGAATCAGGGCGTACTGCTGCAGAACATGGGGGATCAGAAAGGGGATCTGGCAGCCGGAGATGATGACGTTTTCGGCTTGGCGGTCGGAGGGAAGCCCCCATTTTTTCAAGATTTCGACGCGATCGGTCATATTTGCGTCCGTATTGCCGGTTGTACGGATGGTTGTCACGACCTGTTCATCTATAAGCGAATGCATGAAAATACCTCCTGTTTGAGAGCGTTCGTCGTCTTGAAAGAGCATCAAGAATTTTCTTCATCGATGGGAAAGTCTATGAAGAAATATCTTTTGTGTCAATGAGGAAGTGCTATCCTATTTGATACCGAAAACAGTCCGTGCGTTTTGTGATGTCGCGGCGCCGATTTCCGCCAGGGTGAGACCTTTGACGTCGGCGATTTTTTTAGCGGTGTGGACCACGTAGGCAGGTTCGTTGCGCTTGCCCCGGTGCGGCTGCGGCGTCAGATAAGGGGCGTCGGTTTCCACGAGTAGCCGCTCCAGGGGAACCTGCCGGACCACTTCGATCAGTTTTTCCGCTTTGGGATAGGTCACCGGTCCGGGAATGGAAATGTAAAAGCCCATATCGAGACACTTTTTCGCCATTGCGGCGTCACCCGAAAAACAGTGAACGACACCGCCTTTTTTCCCTTTCCAGGCGCCCAGCATCTTCAGGGTTTCCGCATGGGCATCGCGATCATGAATGATCACGGGCATGTCGAATTCGTCAGCCATTTCCAGTTGCTCACCGAAACACCGGATCTGGACATCCCGGGGAGAACGGTTCCGGAAAAAATCGAGACCGATTTCTCCATAGGCCACGACCTTTGGCTGACTGATCAGCCTGCTGATGGCGTCATAGGTTTTTTCGTCAATACCTTTGACGTCATGGGGATGAACGCCCAGCGCGGCATAAACAGATTCATATTGAGCGGCAATGGCCACGGCCTTCCGGCAATCCTGCAGATTCGTCCCGACAGTCACGATGCAATCAACGCCGGCCTCTTTCGCCCGGCGCACGATTTCGTCACGGTCATGGTCGAACTCCCGCATTTCCAGATGGGCGTGGGAATCGATCAGCATCAGATGTTATTTTCCTGCCTTACTTTCTTTCTTCCATGACGACAGCAATTTCTTCAGCATTTTCAGAGACATCCGGTAGTGTCTCCAAATATTTCGAAAGCTGCTTTTCGCTCATCTGACCTCTCAACAGTTTAAAGTCGAGTAGCCTTCTGTCCATCTGTTCCGGGGTCTTTTTTTGTTCTTTTGCCATACTGTCACCTCATACGTTTCCGTCTATCCGCGATTTCAATCTCTCACCCGGAAACCCGGGACATCAGCGCTGTAAGCTCCGGCGTCATTTTCCGTCCCTGCCAGACGCCCTGCACCAGAGAGACGGCCTCTCCCTGGGTATCGATCAGTTCAAGGTCAAGCGTAAAGTCCGCCTTCCCCTTCTCTTCCAGGTCTTTCCGTATTTGAGCCACCCGCTCCTCGCTCAGTTCGGTTTCCAGCGTGATGTCCGTCAGGGCGGGGCGCCGGAAGCGGATCTGCACCTCCTTGACGAGGGGATAATACCGGCCCATGTCAAAGGATGCGCCGAAGATGGCGCCACCCATGACTTCGCCGATCGTGAACAGGGAACCGGCGTACATGATCCCCACGTGATTGATATTTCCCTGTAGCGGCATCAGGAGTTTCACATAACGGTCGCGCAGAGAAAGAACCTTCAGGCCCGTTCGCCGGATGCCTTCGATGCCCGATTCCACATAGCCCGCCAGGGCCTTGTATTTTTCCTCGATCATGCCGTCTTGCCCCCCTTCAACAGACCCATCCTCCCGCTACCCCGCATTCATCCGACGGCAGGGACGGTTCGGGGATTTACTGAACCAGTTTACGCGCTCTTGCAAGATGCTCGACGGCCTCCCTGGCCATCCGGTCGAGCAGTTCCCGGCAGGTCGGAATATCCTGAATCAGTCCGATCGACTGACCGACCATCAGCGGGGCATAGTCCACATCGCCCGTTTCCCAGGCATCCTTGATGCGCTGACCGGAGAGCAGCGGAATGAGTTCCGCAAAACCGCCTCCTCGTTTTTCGATGGCACAAACCTCATCGATGACCTTGCTTTTCAACGCCCTTCCCTGCAAACCGATGGACTTCCCGAACATGGTGGTTTCATACTCCTGACGTTTGAGAAGTTCCTGTTTGATATTGTCGTGCACCTCGCACTCCCGGGTGGCGATGAAACGGCTGGCCATCATGACCCCCTGGGCCCCGAGCACGAGCGCTGCGGCCACAGATCGGCCATCGGCGATGCCTCCGACGGTCACCACGGGAATCTTTACCGAATCCACGATCCGGGGCGTCAGAACCATGGTGGTGACATCGTCGTTGAGCGGATGGCCGCCTTCTTCAATACCGGCGGCATAAATGCCGTCATAACCCACACGCTCGGCATGAATGGCGTGGCGGACCGCGCCGACCTTATGGAAGATTTTAACGCCGGCTTTTTTCAGCATCTCGATGGCTTCCATGCCGGAGGCCTTGTCAACGGGCGTTCCGGAAAATTCGATGCCGGGCACCTTTTCCTCGGCGCAGACCCGGATGTAAATCTGATGGTGCTCCGGCGTAATGCGCAAAGACGGCAAAAGCGTGATGTTGACCATGAAGGGCTTATCCGTGAGTTTCCGGGTTTCCTGAATGGCGGCGCGAAACGTCGTTTCCGTCTCATAGTTTCCGGCCGTGAGATTGCCCATGCCCCCGGCGTTGGAGACGGCGGCGCAGAAGCGGGGTTTACAAAGCCACATCATGGCGCCGCAGATAATGGGATATTTGATCCCGAACATTTCGGTAATGGCCGTCCTGAACATGAATGGTCTCCCTTTTGCGTTTTTTACAATGAATCGTCGTTATCAGACGGCATCCATAAATCAGAAGCTCCTGTTTCTGTCAACCCCTTTTGTCACCCCGGATGTGATCCGCATGGCCCGGAAACTCCTGCTGGGCCGGAAACAGCTTGACAGGTTGACCTTAATGCAATAGTTTCAATTGATAAAATACCGTGAAGCCAGGCGGGGGTTTATTTTCGTGATCTGTATAAATTGATGGAGAAATTTTCATGGCAACATTTGTCCTCGTGCATGGCGCCACGGCCGGCGGCTGGATCTGGCGGTCCGTCCCGTCGCTTCTGCGGGCGGCGGGACACGATGTCTATACCCCGACCCTGACAGGACTGGGAGAACGCCGGCATCTGTTCAATCCGGAAATTACCATGGAAACCCATATCCTGGACATCCTCAATGTCCTCATGTTCGAGGATCTGTATCATGTCATTCTGGTCGGACACAGTTATGGCGGCGCTGTCATCACGGGGGTTGCTCAGCGGGGTGCGGAAAGGCTGTCTCACCTGGTCTATCTGGACGCCTTTGTTCCACAGGATGGCGAGGCCGTGAAGGATCTCTATGATCCCCCAGTGGCTGACGCTCTGGCTGAACACTACCTGAATGGCGGCAAAGGCAGATCTGAAGACACAGCAGTGGCCGAAGACGCGCGGTTTACGGCGCACCCCCTCAAAACGTTTGTTCATCCCTTGCAGCTGAAAAGCAAGACGGCAGCGGCCCTGCCCCGGACCTATATCTTCTGTACCGAAAAACAGGAGATGGGCCCGCGCGCACAGGGCATTATACGATCTGCGGACCGAGCAAAGGCCGCAGGATGGGGCTATCATGAATTGAATACCGGCCATCATCCCATGTGGACCCTGCCGCGGGAGTTGACGGATGTTCTGCTCAGCATTCCGACCAGGACATGAGCTTTTACCGCATGGCCGCAAGAATGAAATGAAGATCAAACCTGTCGCGCTGTCTTCCTCCAGGTTCGTCTGTTTCGCTCACCGGGGCGCCAGCGGATTCGAACCGGAAAATACGCTGCTGGCCGTTGAAAAGGCCATCTCGATGGGCGCCCTCTGGATTGAAATCGACGTTTTTGCCGTGGAAGACGAACTTGTCGTCATTCATGACGATCGGCTCGAGACGACGACCAACGGTGCCGGTTATGTGACGCAACACTCCCTGGCCTACCTGAGATCTCTCGATGCCGGTAAGGGCCAGAGGATTCCGCTGCTGCGCGAGGTCTTTGATCTCGTGGACGGCCGGGTGGGCGTCAATGTGGAATTGAAGGGCCCCGAAACCGCGGAGCCCGTCATGAAACTCGTTGATGAATGTAACGGGCTTCCGGGCCTTGATTACGGCCAGATCCTTGTCTCCTCTTTCAACCGCCGCCAACTGATCAAAGTCCGGGATTTAACCCCGGACATCCCGATTGGCGTACTCGTGCGCGGCATACCGCGAGATGATGCCGAATTTGCCGAAGACCTTGGCGCTGTATCCGTTCACGTGGGTCTTTCTTTTGTCCATCGGGCTTTTGTGGACGATGCCCACCGGCGCGGTCTTAAAGTCTTTGTCTATACCGTCAACCACCGGGACGATCTGAAGCGCATGCGGGCAATGGGGGTGGACGGCGTGTTTACCAACTATCCCGACCTGGCGCTCTCGGACAATCGCTGAATATGTTTGATCATTTTGACTTTATAGCCCCCTGGTACGACCGGATCGTCCGCCTTCCCGTTTCACCCCGGCTCACAGAACTGCTCAAATTGCCAAGGGACGGGATCCTGCTCGACGCCGGCGGCGGCACCGGCCGTTCGTCTTTTCATCTTCGCCCGATGGTCGACAGACTCGTCATTTGTGATTTTTCCCTTCCCATGCTGAGACAGGCGCAGGCCAAAGGAGGGATTCACGTGACGCAGTCGCGGGCTGAACAACTTCCTTTCAGGGATGGCCTCTTTGACCGCGTGATGATCATCGACGCCCTCCATCACTTCTTCGACCAGCAAGCGGCGATCCGGGAACTCATTCGTGTCCTGAAGCCGGGAGGACGCCTCGTGATCGAGGAGCCGGACCGGCAGCACTGGATCATCAAACTGCTGGCGGTCGCAGAAAAAATGGCCATTATGCGCAGCCACATTCACACCATGACGGATATCCTTAACATGATCGCCGCCTCCGGACTTGATGCACAGATCGAGCGGGGGAACCGTTTCACCTCGTGGATCATCGCCGACAAACACCCCCGCTTTTGATGCTTCAGGACCATGCGGCGTTCACGCTCTGATGTCCTTAATGACATAATCATTTTGGTTAGATCGCCTTTTTTTGGCAGGCCAGGCAGGAGTAAGGGATTTTTTTCAAACCACCCTCTTTATCTTTATTTGACTTGAAGATTCTAAAATGGTAGGGGTGGCGCCATCGTTTATTGAATCTTTTTTTAGGGGAAAAACATGTTTCTGAAACAGATGCAGGTGGGCAACATGGCGGTTTTCGCCTATCTTCTGGGCGACACCTCCACGGGAGAAGCGCTGGTCATCGATCCGGCCGCCAATATTGACGGAATCATCGCCCAGGCGGATCAAAACAAATTTAAAATCCAGTATATTGTCAATACCCACGGCCATGTGGATCATATCGCGGGCAACCTGGACATGAAAAATAAAACAGGGGCAAAGATCATCATTCACGAAAGCGATGCGGAAATGCTCACATCCACCCCGGCCATGATTCTGAAAATGTTCGGCGCCAAACAGTCCCCGACTGCAGACAGGACCGTTGGGGATGGCGATATCATCTCGGTCGGCGGAATCTCCCTGAAAGTCCTGCATACACCGGGACACTCGCCGGGAAGCATGTCGCTGTTTACCGAAGGATATGTCTTTACGGGGGATACACTGTTTGTCGGCGGTGTCGGGCGAACCGATCTTCCCGGAGGCTCCTCGCAGATCATGGCCCGTTCCATCCAGCAAAAACTCTGCACCTTACCCGACGATACGAAGGTTATGCCGGGACATAACTATGGCGGAGCGCCGACGTCTACCATCGGCCGTGAAAAAACATCCAATCCCTTCCTGAGATAAGGTTCCAATCATGAAAAATCATGAGATCATCAAAACGGATTTCAGCGCCCTGACACTGGCCAGCAGAGGAAAGGTCCGGGATATTTACGATCTGGATCAGTATCTGCTTATCGTCGCCACAGACAGAATTTCTGCCTTCGATGTCGTTATGTCTGATCCCATCCCCGGCAAGGGGGAAATCCTGACTCTGATGTCCGCCTTCTGGTTCAGGAAAACGCAGGACATCATCAGGAATCACCTGGTCGCCTCCGATCCGGGCGCGTATCCGGAATCCTGTTCATCCTATCGCGACCTGTTGCGGGGAAGAAGCATGCTGGTGAAAAAAGCGAAGCCTCTGCCCGTGGAGTGCATTGTCAGAGGCTATCTGAGCGGTTCCGGCTGGAAGGATTACGGTCGGACCGGTATGGTTTCCGGAATCCGCCTCCCTGGCGGATTGAAAGAATCGGACAGGCTGCCCCTGCCCATTTTTACCCCTTCCACCAAAGCGGCCGCCGGTGAACACGACCAGTCAATCACACAGCAGGAGATGGAAAAGCTGATCGGCGCCGACCTGACTGCAGAGGTGATCGATATCAGCCTGAAGATTTACAGCCGCGCCTTCAGCATCGCCGATGCCGCCGGGATCATCATCGCCGATACAAAAATGGAATTCGGTCTTGTCAACGGTGAACTCATCCTGATTGACGAGCTGCTGACTCCGGATTCGTCACGTTTCTGGCCAAAGGATGACTACGAGCCCGGAAGGGCGCAAAAAAGCTTCGACAAACAATTCCTCCGGGACTATCTCCTGTCAATCTCCTGGGATCAGAAGCCGCCGGCGCCGGCCCTCCCAGCGGGTATCATTCTAAAAACAAAAGAAAAATACGAAGAAGCCCTTCGGCGACTGATTAAACAGGACGTCGGTCCTTGACAGGCCCATGCAAGAGGCTTATCTTACTGGATGTCCTTGAGGTGTTGTTACAAGGACATAAAAATATCATATCGGAGTAAATACAAAATATTACATGATAAAACGATGTTATTATGAAGTCCTCGGCGTGGAGAGAAACGCCACTGAAGAGGATATTAAAAAAAATTATCGAAAACTGGCCATGCAATACCATCCCGATCGCAACTCAGGCGATAAGGAGGCAGAGGAGCAGTTCAAGGAAGCCGCCGAGTCCTATGAAGTCCTGAGCGATCGGGAGAAAAGGGACATTTATGACCGCTATGGCCATGAGGGGCTCAGAAACACCGGTTTTCAGGGTTTCTCCGGGTTTGAGGACATTTTCTCCAGCTTTGGCAGTATCTTTGAAGATGTTTTCGGATTCAGCAACGGACGATCAAGGTCCAGAACGGCAGCGCGTGCAGGCAACGATCTGCGCTACGATATGAAAATATCCTTTATGGACGCAGCCATTGGCCTGGCCAGGGACATCGAAGTCCCCAAATACGAAACATGCGGCGACTGCCGGGGAACAGGCGCAGCTGCCGGCACCAGTCCGGAGATCTGCCGCCGCTGCCAGGGCCGCGGACAGGTGACTCAGTCCAGCGGATTCTTCAGTATCAGCAGCACCTGTCCGGGTTGCCGGGGCGAGGGACGTATTATCACAGAACCCTGTCGGCCCTGCACGGGCACAGGCCGCAAACAAATAACCAGGACCGTCAATATCAAGATTCCGGCCGGGGTTGAAACGGGTTCCCGTTTAAGACTGCGCAGTGAGGGAGAACAGGGGAGTCATGGCGGGCCGAGCGGGGATCTCTATGTATTCATTCACGTGGAACCCCATGAATTCTTTGAGCGAAACGGCGCAGACCTTTATTGCCGCGTTTCCATTTCATTCGTCCAGGCGGCCCTGGGCGCCACGATCGAAGTGCCCACGCTTATGGGTAACGAGAAGCTGAAAATCCCGAGGGGAACCCAATCCGGCAAGACGTTCCGTTTGAGGGGCAAGGGCATTGCCCACCTGCGGGGTCTCGGACGGGGGGACCAGATCATTGAAACGGTGGTAACAATACCGGCTCAGTTGAATCGGAAACAGGAAGAGCTGCTTCGGGAGTTTGCACAGCTCAGCAGCGAGCAGGGATTACACTCCTGAAATCAATTGACTTGCAAAAGTATCGAAAATTTCATAAAGAGGGCTATCCATCACGGCTGAGAAGTGGGTCTCGTAGATAATAAAGGAAAAGAACCTGGATAGGAAAGGAGAAGCCATGTTAAGAAAAAAGATGCGATTGTGGTTGCTGGTAATGGGTTTTTTCCTGATTTCCGCCTGCGGTCCGGAGATCCTGATCATAGGAGGCATCGTCGGCTCAGGCGCGGGGACGTACTACTATATCGATGGCGAACTGGTGACCGACTATAGCGCCCCCTTTGACAAGGTTTGGGGCGCCTGTGAAAAAACCGTCGCGGATATGCGTGGAAAAGACGTCAAGCCGAAACGGGAAATCGGCATGGGCAGTATTCAAACCGTGATTAACGATGAGAATGTAAAATTCAAAGTAACCTACAAGAACAAAAATCTGACCAGCGTCGGCGTTCGGGTCGGCTACTTGGGCAACAAGCTGTCTTCCCAGCTTCTGCATGACAAGGTTTATGATAACATCGCTAAAAGTGGCGCCTTCCCGCAACCATGAAAGATTGCCCGTGACTGCCTGCAGCAGGGTCCGGCAATGAAAAAATTGATTGCGGGAATCGTTTTAGGCATCGCCCTGATCTACCTGTCGCTCCAGGGGATTGATTTCCAGAAAGTCGCGGATGGTTTCAAGCAGGTCCGGCTGGATTATGTCCTGCTTTTCCTGGTGATTGTCTTTTGTATCCAGTTCTTGCGGTCATTTCGCTGGGGATTGATGCTGCGCCCCCTCGATCAAGTCGATCAAATTTCTCTTTTTTCCGTGACCAGCGTCGGCTTTTTAGCGATCATCTCCCTTCCGGCCAGACTGGGCGAGCTGGCCCGACCGTATCTGATCACCAAAAAAAGCAAAATCAAGATGACGGCCGCCCTGGGTACGATTTTTGTCGAGCGGGTCTGTGACAGTATCTCCATTCTGGCAATCTTTGCCGTCATCCTGTTTTTTATCCCTTCTTTACCCCCGTGGATTGTCCGATCGGCCCTGTTGGTATCTCTGCTGACCTGCGTCTTTCTGGCGGTCATGGTCTTCATGCTCATGAAGCGGGAAGCCGCGCTGAAGATATTTTCACCGTTGATCAATCGCCTACCCGAACGTTTTGCCGGGAAAATCGATGGCTTGCTTCACCAGCTGATCGATGGGTTTAAAATTTTCAGCGATTTCAGGTTGCTGCTTCAGGTCATCCTGCTGTCTGTGGTCGTCTGGCTGATCAATGCGGCGGCCATTTATACGTTGTTTCATGCCTTTGCATTCCAATTGCCCTTCGCCGCCGCAATTGTTTTGATGATCATCCTGTTGATCGGCATCGCCATCCCGACGGCGCCGGGATTCATCGGCAACTGGCATTACGCCTGTATCCTTGGCCTCACCCTCTTCGACGTCTCTAAGTCAGAAGCCCTCACATTTGCAATTATCTATCATTTCCTCTCTATCGGCATCGTCATCGCCCTGGGAATTATTTTTCTTCCCTTCAATAAATTTTCCATCGCCGATATGAAGAAGGAAGCCCTGTCTACCCATCAGGCATCACCATCTACGGATTTAACGTCCAACCCATAATTTTTTATTTTCCGGTGAAGATTGCTTCTTTCCAGGCCGATGGACTCTGCCGTTCGGGATATATTCCCGTCAAATTCCCGCAATTTCTTCTCAATGTAGCGTTTTTCAAAATTCCATTTTGCTTCTTTATAAGAGTCCGAAACAGGCATGAGCTTATCCGGCGCGCCCTGATCGCTTTCCCTGAATAACGCGGGAATATCGCCGGCAGCGATCGCGTTCACCTGTGTCATGATGAAAAGCCTTTCGGTGGTGTTTTTTAATTCACGGACATTGCCCGGCCAGTTGTGTTCCATCAGCAGGGCCACCGCTTCCGCTGTCATGGACTTTGCCGGCTCTCCTTCCTTGACGGAAAACTCCTGCAGGAAGCGCTCGACCAGCAAAGGAATATCCTCTTTGCGTTCCCGCAGGGGGGCGATTCTCAGTGGAATCACGTTCAAGCGATAAAACAGATCCTGACGGAAACGGCCCTCCTCCATTTCTTTTTCCAGGTCCTTGTTCGTCGCGGCCAGCACCCGCACATCCGTGGGGATCAGCTTTGTACCACCGACCCGCTCAAATTTCTTCTCCTGCAGGATTCTTAAAATTTTTGCCTGCGCTTTCAGGCTCATATCGGCGACTTCGTCCAGAAAAATCGTCCCCTCATGGGCCAGGTCGAACTTGCCTCTCTTTTTCATCGTAGCCCCCGTGAAGGCGCCCCTCTCGTGGCCGAACAATTCACTCTCAATCAGGTCTTCCGGGATGGCTGCACAGTTCACTTCAATAAAAGGTTTGCCGGCCCGCCTGCTTTGCCTGTGAATGGAACGGGCCACCAGTTCCTTTCCGGTACCGTTTTCCCCCATAATGAGAATCCATGCATTGGTCGGCGCCACCAGCGAAATCATTTCCTTGAGCTCCACAACCGGCGGACTGTTTCCGGTTAACTCATATTCCCGGGAGAGTTTATGTCGTAAAAGTTTATTCTCCTCTTCCAATTGGAGCTTTTCCAGGGCATGGTTCACCACCAGGATCACTTTTTCCAGAGAAAGAGGTTTTTCAATGAAATCAAAAGCTCCCAGTTTGGTCGCCTTGACGGCCGTTTCGATGGTGCCGTGACCGGACATCATCACCACGCAAACAGACGGATATTCCGACTTGATCGTCTTGAGGGTCTCCAGTCCATCCATGCCCGGAAGCCAAATATCCAGAAACACGAGACTGGGCAATTCATCCTCAACGATTTTAATGGCCTGCTCACCGCTTTCGGCCGTCAAAATCTCATACCCTTCGTCGACCAGAATGCCGCCCAGGGATTGGCGGATGGTTTCCTCGTCATCAACTATCAGAATCGTTTTCTGCATAAGAATTTCGACATCCTTATTCTTTTTAATGGACTCGTAAATAAATTTAAAATGAACCGAGTACGACGGCTTCGGCAAAAAGCTCCGCAGGCAAGGCGCGCAAATCCTGAGGAGTGAGGCGCACTTTTGGGCGTACACCGCAACGATGAAGGATAGCGCGCAACGCAGCATCCGGACTTTTTACGCAGCCGTCAAGCTTCCGCAACCGGTAATTCAAAGGCGACAATCGTACCGCGCGGACAGTTGTCACGAACGCTCAGATTACCGTGATGATCGGCAATAATGGAACTCACAATGGCCAGCCCCAGACCGGTTCCCGAGCGTTTTGTCGAAAAATAGGGCTCGAACATTTTCCCCTTGTATGCCATCGGAATGCCGCTCCCGTTATCGGCCACTTCGACCAGAGCCCGGTGACGGCTGCCGTTATAAGACGTCCGGATTTCAATGCGACCATCCGATTTATTCACCGCGGCCACTGCATTATCCAGCAGATTGATCATGACCCGTTTAATCTGGGCCGCATCAAGGCTCATCCTGGGGATGTCCCCGCCTTTTTGAAAATCAAAGTCGATCTCCTTGTGGGCATCCTGATACAGGACAACGGCTTCGGTTATGACATCGTTCAAATCGTTAATGGTTGGCGTCGTCACCGGCATCCGGGCATAACGGGAAAATTCATCCACCAGATTTTTTAACACGTCCACCTGGCTGATAATGGTATTCGTGCATTCCTGAAAGACACCGCTATCTTCGCCCACCAGCCCGCCAAACTTTTTCTGAAGCCGTTGCGCGGACAGCTGGACCGGGGTGAGCGGATTTTTGATCTCATGGGCCATGCGCCGGGCAACTTCCCGCCATGCGGCCGCCCTTTCCGCCTTCTGGAGTTGCGTCAAATCCTCAAAGACGACCACCATGCCCATGTCATTGCCCTCATCATCGCTGATCACTGTGGTGGCCATCAGGAAGGTCAGAACACTGTCCTTGATGGTCAATTCGATCTGTTTTTCAATGAAACCCTCACTGCTTTCGCTGAGTTCCTGGAGAATTTCATCCACCATGGCTAAATGTTCCGCGTCAAGTAATCCTGTATATCGTTTCGCCAAAACTCTTTCAGTCCTGATGTTGAGCATTTTTTCCGCTGCCCGGTTGATCGTGGTAATCACGCCGTCCTGATCGATGGAAATCACCCCCGCCGATACGTTGCGGAGTACCGTTTCCATGTACTTCCGCCGTTGTTCGAGGTCAAGGTTAACCCGTTCCAGCCGCTGGTTGCTTTTTTTCAGATCACGGGTCATCCGGTTGAATGAATCCGCCAGGACGCCAATTTCGTCATCGGCAACGATATCAATCTGGTGATCCAGGTCTCCCTGGGCGATTTTATGGGTGGCGTCAGCCAGATCCTGGATGGGCACGGTAATCCCCTTGGCCAAGAAAAGTCCGAACCAGGTTGCGGAAAAAATTATCAGGAGGGTCACTAAAAATAATGTAATGATATAACTGAATTTCAAGGGATTTTTCAAAAGGTTCAGTTGCCCGTATTGCTCAGATGTATTTGAAATAACTGATATTTTATCAATAAGCGCCTTTGTAAGATGGAAACTGACGACCACCACGCCGATGACTTCCTGCGGACTGGAAAATGAGTAAATGGGCACGGCCCCGCTGACCAGATCACCGGTGCCGACCTGACTGATCGTGGAGACCTCATTGCCGAGAAAAATATCTTCAAGTGCTTTCGGCGATAAAGGCACCGCGTCTAAGTCGGGATTGCCTTCGTCTTTGACCATAAGCCTTTGTTGGGGATTGTCGAGATAAACCTCCAGGATGTGAGGTCTGAAGGTTTTCTGGCGCTGTTCAATCAGCGTCTTCAAGTAGAGCCCCCTGTCCTTTTGATAGAGTCGATTCTTGGTGATATCTTCACTGATCTGTCTGGCATTGAATTTGGCATGATCCGCCGTCTGCCGATAGTAGAGCTGAGCCAGTTCGATCGTCTGATTCAATGCATCTCCGATCTTCATGCTGAACCAGGTATCGATACTGTAGGAAAGAAAACCGATGGAAACAATAAAAAGCACAATGGTCGGAATCAGGGACAAACCGACAAAGGCTGCCACGAGTTTTGTCCGGAGCTTTGAGCCGATGACTCCGTGTCTTCTTTCAAAAATGAGCTTCACCACATTCCGGACAATCAGAAAGATAAGCAGGATGATCAGGATGGCATTGATGTTGATGAGACCGTAAATCAGAACATTGCTCGAGGCGGGCAGGATGGTTTCCTCGCGGAAAAGATGGTACTCCAGAAAGGAAAGAACCAGGACAACCGCAACGGTGATGACGATGATGATGCGTTCCCGCTTCCGTCGCATGATTTCTGCGGTATTGAGGCCGGCCGCACTTTTTTCTCTTTCAGCCATTTAAAACATAAACCTCTGCTTGTACCAGTCCGTTTCAAAATCCCAGAGAGAAACAAAAAAGAAAACATATTCCATTCCCAAAGGCAGACGAGCCTTATCCAGCTTTGCCTTGATCATGATATATGTCGGCGTATATCGCTGCAATTGCATCACAGGCGCTACAACAACGCCGTTTAATTCCGTTATGGCCCTTTTGGCGCTCGCAAAGTCCTGAAAACCTTCCGGTTCCTGCCTGTTAGGCAGCCATACGTAGAAGGTCTTTTTTACTTTGTCGTATTTGATGGTCTGCTTGATGACAACACCGGCGACCTTCCTGTCAAACCACAGGGACCGCTCCTGGTACAAGTCGGCCAGAAACGTGATGGTCGTCGGTACGCCGGCCAGGATCGCCGTGTCCATGTCCTTGCTGATCGCATTGTTAACTTTTGCATATAGCTGAATATAATCAACACTCTGCGTCACAAGAACATCCTTTATTGCAGCTTCACTGCCCATCACCGGGGAAGGAAATAATGGAAATAACTGGAGGGAAAGAAGGATAAACAGAACAATGGTTATGAATCGTCTTTTTTTCATGCGGGGATGCCGGACTTCCGTCCTATAAAAGCACAGATTTTCTCATTATTTATATCTTGGGCTTATACTAAGGAAGCGACGATTAAATTGCAAGCGCTATTTGCGGGGAGGCAGGGCTGCCGTTACGAGTTGATGACGTCAAGAATGCGAAAGGCAGGTACATGCAAGGGATGGGTGGTATTTTCCTGGTCCTGCTGCCGATACTGGTGAACGATAGACCAGCTTTGAGGCCGGGCGAGAACTTCCTGAAGCAGTTGGTTGTTTAACCGGTGTCCCGATTTATAGGCAACAAAATGGCCGATGATGGGCATTCCCAGAAGCGACAGGTCGCCGATAGCGTCAAGGATTTTATGCTTTACAAATTCATTCGGGCAACGCAGACCTTCTTTGTTGATGATTTTCTTATCGTTCAGGACAACGGCATTTTTCAGAGACCCGCCGAGCGCCAGCCCCCTGGCCTGCAGGTACTCAACATCCTTAAGAAAACCGAAGGTGCGCGCGGCGCAGATCTCGTCCTCGTAGTTGGCATCGGAGAAAGTCAGATGATAGGTCTGTTGACCGATGGCGGGGTGCTCGAAATCAATCTTATACGTAATCTTGAATTCCGATGCGGGCAAGAGCATCGCCGATCCCACACCATCCTCAACGGATACTGTTTCATTTATCACCAATAATTTTTTACATTTACCTTGGGCCCTGGTACCTACCGTTTTCAACATCCGAACAAACGGCAGCGAACTGCCATCCATGATCGGCACTTCCGGCGCATCCACTTCGACGATGGCATTATCGATCCCCATACCGCTGAATGCAGACATCAGGTGCTCAATGGTGGAAACCGCGGTACCGTTGTTGCCGATGGTCGTCGCCAGCGTGGTATCGCAGACATTCATGATATCCGCTTTGACCCGGTGATCACCAGGCAAATCCGTACGAATAAAGACAATCCCCTCGTCCACACCGGCGGGCCTGATCTTCATGCTGACCTTGCGACCGGAGTGTAAGCCGGTACTCTTGCATTCAATGTCATCGCGAAGGGTTCTCTGGAGGTACATGGTAAACGTTTTTATCCCGAATTTTAATTAGCCAATGGTATAGACACAAAGGGGCAAATCCCAACCTTTTTTCAGGGCAAACCGCACACGCAAACGCCGCCCCGTAAGAGATTCGTCAAGATTTGTGTACTACAGCAATATGTGTACCATTTTATCCATGTCTCGGATTAATCCTCCTTCATTTTTTAAGCTTATAAAATGCTTGATTTTTATTTGGCAGGCCCTGATGGTCCACGGCCGAATGAATCTTGGCGGCGAGTATTTGTGTCATAATGGACACACCCTCAGGGGGGAAAATGCCGACGGACTCATCCGGCCGGATTTCAACGCCAGTAGCGTTCTTTTTCGCTGTAAATACAGCCACAATAAGATTGCCGGTAAATTCCTGTTTCCTTTGAAACCCTGCCCCCTTCCGGCCAGCCGGCCCTGAAATCATGATAATAAAAAGAAACCCCATATTCCTTTGCCAGGCTCTCTCCGATGCTTCTGATCCGTTCATGTTTTTGATATTTGCTGTAGAGAAGCGTGGTGGTAAATCCGTCGAAGGCCTGGCTCTTCGCCATCTTTGCCGTGTAACTCAACCGAAGTTTATAACAGGCCTGACACCTGTCCGCTTCCCGGAAGGCCACGCTGCGCAGGAAAGTTTCCATGTCATAACCTTCCGGCCAGATGACCTCAAGTTCCTGTCGTTCCGCATAATCCGCAAGCGCATTGAGACGCATTTGATATTCGCGGCAGGGATGGATATTGGGGTTATAGAAGCACCCCGTGATCTCATTCTCCCCGAGCCTCAGGATTCTCAAGGGATAGATCAGGCAGGGCGCACAGCAAATGTGCAGCAAAATTTTCATGGTAGACCCGGCAGCTTAAAAAAACGAAGATAAAAAGTCGAAAAATGAGCCGAAAACGGCGACTGCGTAAAAAGCTCCGCAGGCAAGGCGCACAAGCCCCCTCCCCGAGGACTACGGCATACCTGGCAGTATGCCGTAGTGACGAAGGATGCCGCGCAACGCAGCATCCGGACTTTTTACGAAGCCGTCAAAAAAGATCTTTCTGGTTTACCCCCACCCAGGGTTTCCCAAAGTGTTCATAGGCGATCCGGGTTGCCATTCGGCCCCTGGCCGTTCGCTGAATATAGCCTTCCTGAATGAGAAAGGGTTCGTAGACGTCTTCAATCGTCGTTTTTTCTTCGCCGATGGCGGCGGAGAGATTGTCGATACCCACCGGCCCCCCGTTGAACTTATCGATCAGCGTCAGGAGAATCATGCGGTCCATGTGGTCAAACCCCCGGTAATCCACCTCCAGTAAATTCAGCGCATCCACGGTCACTTTTTTATTAATCCTTCCCTCGGCTTTGACCTGGGCGAAATCCCGGACCCGCCGCAACAGGCGGTTGGCGATCCGGGGCGTTCCGCGCGACCGGTTCGCCATTTCCCAAGCGCCTTCTTCATCCAGATCCACCGATAGGATTTTCGCCGACCGCTTGAGAATAATGGAGAGTTCCGAGGGGCTGTAAAAACCGAACCGGAAACTCATACCGAACCGGTCGCTGAGTGGCGACGTCAAAAGCCCGGCTCGTGTCGTGGCGCCGATGAGCGTGAATTTGGGGATCTCCAGTTTCATAGAACGCGCCGAGGGTCCCTGGCCGATCAGGATATCGATATGGTAGTCTTCCATGGCCGGATAGAGGATCTCTTCGACGACATGAGAAAGCCGGTGAATCTCATCAATGAAAAGGACGTCGTGTTCATGGAGGTTCGTCAGGATGGCCGCCAGATCCCCGGGCCGTTCGACAACCGGGCCGGAGGTAACCTTGATATCCACACCCATTTCCCTGGCCATAATATAGGCGAGCGTCGTCTTCCCCAGTCCGGGAGGCCCATAGAGGAGCACATGATCAAGCGATTCCTTCCGGCCTCTTGCGGCCTCGATGAAAATGGCCAGATTATTTTTTATCTTGTCCTGCCCGATATATTCGCTCAGGTTTTTGGGACGGAGCGACAGCTCAATCTCGGGTTCCATCTCCAGGCTGACCGCACTGATCAGGGGATTTTTTACGACCTTATCTGTCATGGGGTTTCTTTCGCAATCGGTTTTGTCCGAACTTGTCGCCACTAATTTCAGGCGGATAGATTCTTCAGGGCTTCCTTCAACAGAATATCAAGACTCAGCTCTGCGGTCGATTCGGCGACGACCTTGTCAATGACTTTAGTGGCCGTGGCGTTCTTGTAACCCAGATTTACGAGCGCCGACAGGGCGTCTTCCTTCATGGCCTCTTCCCTTTCCCTGCCCGTAGAGGATTCCGCCATGATTCCTCCGGGGTCCATTTTAAGAAATTTGTCCTTCAACTCCAGCACCATCCGCTCGGCTGTCTTTTTGCCCACCCCGGGGATGGCCACCAGCCGGCTCAGATTGCCCTGCGTCACAGCCCGGATAAATTCCCGGGCCGGAATTCCGGAAAGGATGTTCAGGGCGAGCCTTGGACCAATGCCGCTAACGGAAATCAACATCTGAAAAATGCCCTGGTCTTCCGGGGTGTGAAAACCGAACAGGTGCAGGGCATCTTCCTTGACATGGGTATAGATATTGAGGCTCACGGACTGGCCCGTCTCCGGAAGTTCGTAGAATGTGGTCAAGGGAACGAATATCCGGTAGCCGATCCCGTGGGCATCGACAATCACGTGACTTACCGACTTGTAGATGAGAATGCCGTTGATGCGTGCAATCATTTCAGGTGACGTCGACCTTTAAAAAGTTGGCGTGACAGATGGCGACTGCCATGGCATCGGCCGCATCCGGCGGCGGCAGCTCCGTCAGATTCAGCATGGTTTTGACCATGCTCTGAACCTGACTTTTTTCAGCGCGGCCG
>CAVUOQ010000003.1:30000-304166 GCA_963743175.1 uncultured delta proteobacterium
CAGGGGAAAGGTCATGCCGAAGGCCGTCTTCCCCTCCACCCGCCGGATCAGATCAATGCCGGCCACCATAGTTGCCCCACTGATCGTTCCCTCCCATCTGCATGAGGCAATCGTGATGCTTGAAGAGATGCAGGAAATCGTAGGCCTGCAGGAGCATGTAATTGAACTCGATAAAATTGAGGCCCTTTTCCAGGCGGATCCGATAGCTCTCGGCCGCCAGCATCTTGTTGACGCTGAAATGCCGCCCGATATCTCTGAGAAATTCGATATAATTGAGCTTTGTCAGCCAGTCGGCGTTGTTGAGCAGAATGGCCTTCCCTTCGCCGAAATCGAGATATCGGGAGAGTTGCTTCTGCAGGCATCGCGCATTGTCGATCAATCTGCTCCGGCGTGAGAATCTGGCGCATCTCCGTCTTGCCGCTGGGATCGCCGATAAGACCCGTCCCGCCGCCGACGAGGGCGATCGGCCGGTGGCCGTGCACTGCTGCATATGGGCCAGCGCCATGATGGGAACCAGGCTGCCGATATGCAGACTCGCCGCCGTCGGGTCAAAACCGATATAGCAGGTGACTGTTTCCGATTCTGAAGGAGCTCTCTGATAAGAGCCTCATCGGTGATCTGTTCAATAAATCCCCTCTCCGGAAAAACATCATAAACGCTCTTCACGGTTCCGGGCCTCTCCTGGACATCATTCTTCAGCCGTTTGCGAAAATCATATAAAATATCAATCTTTTGAATCTTTTACCTGCAAACTGATTCTCTCAATCCCCAGGCTCCTGCCTGTGATTTCATCAACCGTGATCAACGCGCCCTGAAGCCGGACATCTCCTTTGGCCACATCAAATTTATTGGGAATCTGCATGAAAAATCGCTCCAGGATCGCCTCTTTCTTCATCCCGATGACGGAATCAAAGGGACCGGTCATGCCGACATCGGTGATGTAGGCGGTCCCCTGCGGCAGGATCTGTTCGTCCGCCGTCTGAACATGGGTGTGGGTTCCCAGGACCGCACTGACCCGTCCATCCAGAAACCAGCCCATCGCCTTTTTTTCCGACGTCGCCTCCGCATGCATATCCACAGAATGATCATTGGGTCTTTCTCTTCATCTTCTCGATTTCCCTCTCTGCCGTTCGGAAGGGACAGTCGAGGGGCTGCATGAAAACTCTCCCGACCAGATTGATCACGCCCACCTGGACCCCGGAAGGATACGGCATCACGACGCTTCCGCCGCCCGGGCGACGCCCTCCGGATAATTGGCCGGCCGGAGCAGCGTTTCGTAATCTTCAACAAACTCGATGACCTCTTTTTTATCCCAGATGTGATTTCCGGAGGTCAGGACATCGATGCGACAACGGTACAGCTCTTCGACGATCTCCCGTGTCACGCCGAAACCGGCCGCCGCATTTTCACAATTGGCGATGACGAAATCGATCCGGTTGTCTTCGATAAGCGCAGGAACAAGTTCCCGAACCGCCCGCCTCCCCGGCTTGCCAACGATATCACCAATAAACAGAATCTTCATAAGTTAAACCGTCCTATCGTGCAAAATCGGAAACCCTCGTTTCCCGGATGACCGTCACCTTTATCTGCCCGGGATAGGTCAGTTCTGCTTCAATTTTCTTGATGATATCCTTGCAGAGCATGACGGCGTCATTGTCGGATATCTTTTCATTTTCCACCAGAATGCGGATTTCCCTGTCCGGCCTGAATCGCATAGCATTTATCCACCCCGTTGAACGAATTGGCAATATTTTCCAGTTCTTCCAGACGCTTGACGTAGGTTTCCAGCATCTCCCGCCGGGCGCCCGGCCTGGCCGCCGAAAGGGTATCCGCCGCCTGGACCAGAACCCCAAGCAAGGTATTGTTCCGGCCGTCGTCATGATGGGTGGCAATGGCCTGAACAATCTTGGGGGATTCACCGAACCGCTTGGCATAATCGGCGCCGATGGCCGCATGCGTCCCTTCCATCTTGTGATCGATGGCCTTGCCGATATCATGAAGCAGTCCCGCCCGTTTGGCTTCTTTGACGTTCATCTTCAGTTCCGCCGCCATCATCCCGGTCAGATAGGCAACATCTATGGAATGCTGCAGAACATTCTGCGAATAACTGGTCCGGAATTTGAGACTTCCCAGCAGGGTGATGATCTCCGGATGAATATCATGAACGCCGACATCAAAGGAAGTCCGCTCCCCGGTTTCCCTGATGATCGTATCCACTTCGTCCTGACCTTTTTGACGATATCCTCGATCCGGCCGGGATGAATCCGACCGTCGGTGATCAGTCTCTCCAGTGAGAGTCGGGCCACTTCGCGCCGGATCGGATCAAAACTGGAAAGAACGACCGCCTCCGGCGTGTCATCGACGATCAGATCGATCCCCGTCGCCGCTTCGATGGCCCGGATATTCCTCCCTTCGCGGCCGATGATCCTGCCCTTCATCTCGTCGTTGGGCAGGGTGACGACGGAAACGGTATTTTCGGCCACAAAATCGCCGGCATAGCGCTGAATGGCATAGGCAATGATCTCCCGTGATTTGTTATCGGCTGTGCGCTTCGCCTCTTCCTCGATCTTTCGGATCATGACGGCCGCATCACGCTTGGCCTCCGCTTCCATGTCTGGATCAGATAATTCTTTGCCTCTTCCGAAGAAATGCCGGCAATTTTTTCCAGCTTCTCTCTCTGTTCCTCAAACATGCGATCGAGATTTTCCTGTTTTTTGCTGAAAGCCGCCTCCCGGCTGACAAGGGATTTTTCCCTGATTTCTCTATTGGCCTCTTTCTGCGCCAGCTGATCGATCCTTTTATCAAGATTCTCTTCTTTGGACCGGATTTTCTTTTCCAGATTATCCAGCTCAAGCTTTCTGTCTCGTGACTCTTTTTCAAACTCCGTTTTGATTTTGAGGAGATTTTCCTTCGCCTGAAGCACGGCCTCTTTTTTAATGGTCTCCGCTTCTTTTTTCGCTTCGTCCACAATACGGGCAGAAAGATTCTCAGCTGCCGTCAAGCTCTTCTTAAAAAGCCTCTCACGGAGAACATAGCCGAACAAAAAGCCAAAAACGATAGAGCCGAAAATAATTAATATCATTATGCTATTATCGGTCAAATCCATTCACCTCCTTATATTAAACAACCGTGCCTTAGGACACGGACGGCAAGATGATTCATGAAATCGTCAAACTTCAAGGGAGCTGGGTTGAAGCGGGATTCAAGTCAATTAAGGGGATAACCAATCGGGGAAAGGACTTTTGAACGGCGGCCCAGGTGCTTCACACCTGGATATAAAAAAAGAAAACCCCCGCCTATGCCGTGTTAACCACCTTTTTGAACCTTTTGAAAAAGTGGGCGCCCAGTATTGTTGCTTTAGGCTTTCTGCTTCCGGACTTAAGGATAACCGCAGACATGCTCACCGCAAACAAGGAAAGGCCCCCGGTTCCAAGGTGTTGGCTCAAAAAACGAATGTTAATCACGCACATCGCAGGGGATAATACATCTAAATTACTGTCTCATCTCATTAATAAGATGAATCAACTGTTCGGACTTGCTTTCCATCTGATGATAGATGTCTTCTTTTGCTCCCTTTAATTTGAAATGGTCATCGGCAATATTCAAGGCGGCCAGAATGGCCACTTGCAAGATATCCATTGCCTTCGTATTTTTCTGTATTACCGCTACCTTATCGTTGACGTAAGAAACGACAGCTCCAACATGCTCATCCCCAGAATCGCTTAAAACTGAAATGTCCTGCCCCAGCACTCTGATTTTATATTGCTTTTTCAACGTCAATCCTCAACGTCTACTTGGGAACACCGATATCCTGAAGCAATTCCAGAAGCGAATCTACCTTCGTGCGTACAGAATCCTTCTCCTCTTTTAATCCCCTTAGTTTATTACTTGCTTCTTCCAACTCCGCAATTTTATTTTTTACCTCTGTTTCCAACTCCAAATTCTTTTTCTTGAGTGATGCATATTCATCTAGCAGATTCTTTAATTTACTCTCCAGTTCCTTAAACTTTATCAGTTCCATGAAATCACTTTGTCTTTTTTGTATTTGATTCCGCCTGTCCGTCCGCAACGGGCGCCATGCTCCCATCGCTTCGGGTCAAGTATGCCAAGCCGCCCAGGAAAAGTCAAGACCTTATTTATCAGGGGATTGGTCCACGGCATCGGATCCGGAAGCTAAAGATGCAAAAAACGCGTGGATTTTTTCGAGCAGCAGGGTTTTATCTTCCACGGCACCGATCATCTGTCTGAATTGCGATCCCCCTTTGAGGCCCTTGGTGTACCACAGCAGATGCTTCCGAAAAATTTTCAGACCGGCTGTCTCCCCCGCAGACGCCAGTTCGAGCGTCAAGTGGCGCCTGATCATCAGTTCGCGCTGCAATAGAGAGGGCGGCAAAGGATCGACACGACCCTGTAAGCGCGCATCGATCTGTTCAAAAATCCAGGGGTTGCCAAGGCAGCCGCGTCCCACCATCACAGCGTCACATCCTGTTGACCGCATCATCCTGGCGGCATCCTCCCCATTTTTGACATCACCATTGCCGATAACCGGAATATTGATCTGTGTTTTCACCCTTTCAATGAGTGGCCAGTCCGCCTGCCCGCTAAAACCCTGATTTGCCGTACGGGGATGGACAATAACGGCATCAACACCATATTCCTCTGCAATTTTAGCTACTTCCAGAACGTTGATACGCTGCGGCTGCCAGCCGGCCCGCATCTTGACCGTCAAGGGCAGATGTGTGTCCTTTCGAACGGCCTTCAGAATCGCCGCGATCCGCAATGGATCTTTCATCAAAGCCGCCCCGGCGCCGGTTTTCACGACTTTTTTAACCGGACATCCCATGTTGATGTCCAATAGATCTGCACCCAGATCCGTCATGATTTTTGCCGCTTCCGCAAGGATCGCGGGATCCGATCCAAAGATCTGGACACCCAAGGGGCTGTCTTCGGGACGGAAGTCCAGATATCGCAGCGTCTTTTTCATGCCCCGGATGAGGCCATTGGCGCTGATCATTTCCGTGAAGGTCAGTCCGACGCCGAAGTCGCGGTTGATGAGGCGGAAAGGCAGATTGGTAATCCCCGCCATCGGCGCCAGAACAATTTCGTTTTTCAGGGATAATGTGCCGATCTTCATGAGGCTAACCGGATCTCACCGGCAGGACAGATAGTCGTGCGCCTTTTCCAGGTCCTCCAGGGTGTTGACGCCCATGACCTCAAAAGGATCCGCAGCAATAAAGGAGCGGACGCGACAACCAGCTTTACAGGCGATTTCAATGATATCCGTCAGGTAATATTCCTTCTGGCTATTGTCGTTGTTGATTTGTGCAACAGCTTCGAAAAGAAAGCGGCTGTCGGCGCAGTAGATGCCCGTGTTGATTTCCCGCACTTTCTTTTCCTGATCGGTCGCATCACGCGCCTCCACGATTCTCAGCACATCGCCGTCTTGACCGGTAATGACGCGTCCGTAGCTCCCGGGGTTATCCAACACGGCCGTCATCACCGTCACCACCGCCTGCTGGCGGCAATGACGCTCGATGAGCGACATTACCGTGGCGATCTTCAGGCAGGGGACATCGCCGCAGAGAATCAGGATCATTCCGGCGTAATCGGAAAATTGGTCCCGGGCCTGAAGCACGGCATGTCCGGTCCCGAGCAGCGGACGCTGTTCAACGAAAATAAATTCCGGTGACGGGAAAGCCCTGCGAACCAGCTCGGCCTGATGACCCACGATCACGACAATCTTTTCCGAGTGGATTGTTTCGGCCAGTGTCAGGGAATAGGCAAGCAACGGTTCTCCGCACAGGAGGTGAAGGACCTTGGCCTGGTCGGATTGCATGCGCGTCCCCTTGCCGGCGGCAAGGATGACGGTGCTTAAGTGTTTATGGCTATTCACATTGAATCCTGAAAAGATTTTCTGTCAAAACGCCCTTCCTTTTCCGCCTGTTCCGTTTCGATCTATCAGATTTTGTCATAAAATAAAACATCATTTCCCTTCCGTCTCAAGTCTGTATGATGCTATCTTCAGATTTGTTTGACGGGAACCATTTTTTTCGATATTGAAGACTCGGCCTTCCCCGCTTGGATGTCTCGCCAGGGGGAAAATTCATAAAACAGGAGAACCGGCAATGCTCAATATTCTGATCATCGGTAACGGGGCGCGGGAACACGCCATTGCCGAAGCGATCATGCGGTCGGGACATCGGCCACGACTTTTTGCCTGCATGAAAGCCAATAATCCCGGCATTGCTTCGCTGTCCGAAAAGATATTCATGAGCAGTTACAGCGAACCGGCTGCGATTGTGGCATTCGCCGAAGCCTCCCGGATTGATTTCGCCTTCGTCGGTCCGGAGGACCCCCTGAATAACGGCGTCGTGGACGCCCTGAACAAGGCAGGGATTCCTTCTGTGGGTCCCACACAGGGCCTGGCCCGCCTGGAAACTTCCAAATCCTTCACACGCGATCTGCTTGAAAAATATCAGATTCCCGGAAACCCGCGCTTCAGGAATTTCTCGTCCCCGGACGGGATCGAGGCATTTCTCGATGAACTTGACGGCATCGTTGTCAAGCCGGACGGCCTGACCGGCGGCAAGGGGGTCATGGTGCAGGGCGATCATTTTCAGACAAAACAGGAAGCGCTGGCCTTTTGCACGGATTTTCTCAGGGAACACGCCAGCGTCACCGTCGAAGAAAAGCTGGAAGGCGAGGAGTTCTCGCTGCAGTGCCTGTGCGACGGCAGAACGGTGGTCGCCACGCCGCCGGTCCAGGATCACAAACGGCGTTTCGCCGACGACAAGGGACCGAATACGGGCGGTATGGGGTCCTATTCCTGCGAAGACCACAGCCTGCCCTTCATCCATCCGGGAGATGTCGCCGCCGGCCTGGCGATTACCCAGCAGGTGGCAGAGGCGATTTACAGGGAAACGGGCGCATATTACAAAGGCGTGATGTACGGCGGGTTCATGGTGACCAAATCAGGCATCCGGCTGCTGGAATACAACGCCCGCTTCGGCGATCCGGAGGCCATGAATATTCTGCCCCTGTTGAAGACCGATTTTGTGGATATCTGCCGGGCGATCATCGACGGAACCCTGAAACGTCTCCCCATCGAATTCGAGAAGAAGGCGACCGTCTGCAAGTATGTCGTCCCCCGTGGCTATGGTCTGCCCAAGGATCATCCCGACGCCCGCTCCACCTCCGCCCGGATCGAGGTGGGAGACGTGGGTCAGGCGCGTCTGTATTACTCCTCCGTGGACAAAAGGGAAGACGGCCTTTACATGACGACCTCGCGCGCCATCGGCGTCGTCGGCATCGCCGATCGTCTCGAAGACGCTGAAAAAATGGCGGAAAAAGCAGTCCGGGCCATTCACGGCCCCGTGGACCACCGCCCGGATATCGGCACGTCGGCCTTGATTGAAAAGCGCGTCCGGCATATGCAGGCAATCAGGGGAGAATAAATCCCGGAGAACTCTGATGACATCGTAAAAAGTCAAGAATTCCCTCCCCTCGACGGGGGAGGGGAAAATGAACTTCTTACGAAGTCGTCAACTTTGGACTATCAACCATTGAAAATAAATTGAATATTAAGAAGGAGATAAAATGCGGTTGAATGAAATCAAACGGGCACTGATCAGCGTTACGGATAAAGCGGGAATCGTCGATTTTGCCAGAGGACTGGCTGATTTTCAGGTGGAAATTCTTTCCACCGGCGGGACGGCGGCGCAGCTCCGGAACAGCGGCCTTGCCGTCACCGATGTGTCGGACTATACCGGTTTTCCGGAAATGATGGACGGCCGGCTCAAGACGCTGCATCCGAAAATTCATGGGGGACTGCTGGCGCTGCGCGACCATGCGGAACATATTAACGCCCTGAAGGAACACGGGATCGGCCTGATCGACATGGTGGTCGTCAATTTGTACCAGTTTGAAAAGACGGTGGAGAAGGAAGGCTGCACGCTGGAAGCAGCCGTCGAGAACATCGATATCGGCGGGCCGACCATGCTGCGGGCCGCGGCAAAAAATTACCCGTTTGTCAGCGTCGTCACCGATCCAGCCGATTACGACGCGATCCTGAAGGAAATGAAGGAAACCGGCGGAAAGATTTCCGGGGAGACGAACTTCCGGCTGGCCGTCAAGACCTTTCAACTGACCGCCCGCTATGACGGGGCCATATCCAATTATCTGGGCAAGCTTGGAGCCGACGGCAACGTCATGAACCTTTTCCCCGAGACGTTCACCGTGCAGTTCACACGCGCCCAGGATCTGCGCTACGGCGAAAATCCCCACCAGGCGGCCGCCTTCTACCGCGAAAACGACCCCCTCCTGTCGGCGGTTTCCAACGCCCGGCAGCTCCAGGGCAAGGAACTGTCCTACAATAACATCATGGATTCCGACGCGGCCTGGCAGGCAGTATCGGATTTTGAAAAACCCGCCGTCGTCATCATGAAGCATGCCAATCCCTGCGGCGCCGCCGTCACCGAAGACGATCTGGCCGAAGCCTACCGGAAAGCCATGGAAACGGACCCCGTCTCGGCGTTCGGCGGGATTGTCGCCCTGAACCGGCCCGTGGACAGAAAAACGGCAGAGGAACTGGCGAAGACCTTCCTCGAAGTGATCATTGCCCCCTCTTTTGATGACGAGGCCAGAGCCATCCTGGTTTCCAAAAAGAATGTCAGGGTTCTGGAAATTCCGATCGCCCCTGCAAGAGGTTCGGCCGGTTACGATTTCCGGCGCGTTGTCGGCGGCCTGCTGGTTCAGGACCGGGATCGTGAGGCATTCGATATCTTCAAGGCGAAAGTGGTCACAAAACGGCAGCCGACGGCGGCGGAATACGCAGCCCTCGATTTCGCCTGGCGGATCGTCAAGCATGTCAAGTCTAACGCCATCGTTTACGCCACAAAGGATCAGCTTGTCGGCGTGGGCGCCGGCCAGATGAGTCGGGTGGATTCCGTGAAAATCGCGAAGATGAAGGCCCAGTTGCCCACGCAGGGCGCGGTGCTGGCCTCGGACGCCTTTTTCCCCTTTCGCGACGGCGTCGATATGGCCGCCGAGGCGGGAATCACCGCCATCATTCAGCCCGGCGGCTCCGTACGGGACGAGGAAGCCATTCAGGCGGCCGACGAACACAACCTGGCCATGATCTTTACGGGTGTCCGGCATTTCAAACACTAAATCTGCATATCCGCTACCAGGAGGCGTCATGAACAGGGAAGAGATTCGCAGGACGGGTTTATCTTTAGGGGCGGATGTTGTTGGCTTTGCGGCCGTCGAGGACTACAAATCGAAACGGGCGCCCGATCCGAAAACCATCCTTCCGGGCATCCGTTCCATGGTCGTGATGGGATTTCGGGAACTGGACGGCGGCCTTGCATCGGATTTCGGCCGCATCAGCATGCACAGCCGCCTCGGCCAGATGGACCAGACCAAAAGCTGCACATTCCGCATGGCCAAGGCCATCGAGGACCGCTACAAGGTCAGGGCGGCGCCGATTCTGGCGTCCTATCCCCTGAACATGGCGGCGCCTTTCATGGGCCTGGTAGCTGATATTTCCCTTCGGCATGCCGCCGTGGCGGCAGGGCTGGGGAATTTCGGGCGTCACAATCTCGTCATCTCGCCCCGCTTCGGCACGCGCATCCTCTTTACGGCGATTCTTACGGATATGGTGCTGGCCTCCGACCCTCCCGTTACGGAAGTCCTGTGCGACGAGTGCGGTCTCTGCGTCGCTTCGTGTCCCGCCCGCGCCCTGGACGAGGAGGGCAAGACGGAAGATCTGAAGTGCCTGCGGAACTCCCAGCCTTTCGGGATCGGCGGCGCCATCGGGTTCATCCGAAAATTCACGGCTGCGCCGCCGGAACAACAGAAGGCCATGGTCATGGATCCCCAGTTTCTGAACCTCTACCAGGCCTCGTTCATTGGATTCCAGTATGAATGTTTCCGCTGCATGGCCATCTGCCCGGCCTGCATCGATGTGTGATCGAGAAGGAAGAATGTAAAATTATAGTACTCCTTCATGGTGTTTCAACTTCGTATTGTTCGGTTTCGTTCCTGGTGGCTTTCCGTAGAGTACTCTTCTGTGCCAGTGGAATAGGCAGACCAATGCAGATATGGCATATGCTCTTGTATGTTGCCGTCACGAAAGATCGACGAGGCGAGAGAGACGTTCAATAGAATCTTGAACGATATTGTCATGTTCGTATGCGATTTCTATGGCGCTTGAGGGACAGACAGTTGCGCAGTGGCCGCATCCCCGGCAGGCTTGCGTGTGAACGGCGCGACCTTCAACCAGATGAATGGCATCTACAAAGCATACGCCATCCTGGCAGATGCCGCAGCCGGTGCACCGGTCACTGACTGTCACGGCCACGCCCGGCATTCTCGCAACTTTGCCGCTGATCCTGTCGGTCAGATAGGGAAGGATTCTCCAAAGACAACAACAGGGACAGCAATTGCAGATCGTAAGCAGTTTATTGCCGGGACCAACGCCCAGCCAGATGGTATCAAGTTTGTTGCGTCCGACCAGATGCGTCAACCCCGCTTGCCGGCACCGATGGATATGCTCTCTGGCTTCCTGCTTTGTGACACGGCGTCCCAGTTCCGGATGGATTCCGATGGCCGCTTCCCCCAGAAACAGGCATCCCAGATCGTGCGGATAGTCCTTGCAGTTCGTCGCGGCCCGACAAATGCATTCATTCATCACCCAGTGGTAACTGGCTGTTTCGATGAAGTGATCCACGACGGCAGAAGGCAGCACCGCATTACCGGGCGGCGGGACGTCCTCATTCACCGCGATGGACCTGTTCTTGGGCAGGTAGATGATGTCATCGCCCTCAAAGAGCAGATGATCCATCATGCTTCCAAGGATCGGCAGCTTACTGAGCCGGGCATAGAAGAACCGCTGCGAAAAAGTTTTCTTGAGTAGTCGAACAAACCACAGGGATCGTGCCATGATTTCAGCCCCGCCGGTCTCTTGAATCCCGTATTCCAGTTTTTATACAAGGCCAGGACTTGAACACTAAAAGGATCTTCCCTCAGCACTCCATCCGTAAGTTGACCCCGCGAGGCGCATGTCCTTTTCTGCAGCCGTTCAGCTTTTGTACATCTCCCGATAGATCTGGAATTCAATGATTTTGAAAACCCGTTCGTATTGATCTTTTCCGAGTAGCCGTCTCATCTCCCATCCTGTTGGCGTCTTCTTCTCGGTGATGATGGTAAGTTTCACCTCACATTCCTCCGAGTTGACCTGACGGACACGAGCGAAGCTCCGCGTTCTCCATTCACCCTGGACGAAGTAGTCTGATGTTACTTCATGTGCGTCCGCATGAATGGTGGCTTGCCCAAGGTTATTCTCATTGAAGACTTGAGCGATGGCCAGCAGAACAAACTTCTCCTTGGCCTCGTATACACAGCTGAATTGATCCGGTTTGTTGACAGGCTCGCCTTCTTCTGTACAGGACCAAAGGAACATGCTGCAGACCACGATCAGAATCAGGATGAGTAGCGGGAATAGTCGGAGTCGTCTCTTGGCTTCGAGATGGCTGTCGTAACGCGCGTTGTGAAGGGATTGAATTTCCATGAGGGCAACATAATTTCATCATCGCGATAAGTCAATCGAAGAGCGAACCCGGAAATACATATCTTGACTTTGACGGTTGGGGTATAAGGTAAGGGAAGTTTGTATGTCAAGGGAAATTTAGCAGTAAAATTGGGAACGCTGAGCGAAAAGTTGCGGAAAGGGAGGATACGACCCCTGCCCTGGGAGATTTTGGCAGACGATTCTCTTTTAAAATGTTCAAGGCGTCATGTACAGATATCTTCATCTCAGGAGTAGTCTAGGTCTCTATAAGGCGATTGTCACTGATTCCCGATCGTAATGGTGCATGAATGAACTGATTGAGAAAAATAACATTTCAGGAAGACATGATTGGAGGGGGTCGGAATTACACAAAAAGCGCGACGGGTTCAAACCGGCCGACGTCCACAAGGCCCCGGTCGGTGATCTTCAGATCGGGGATCACGGGCAACGCCAGGAAAGAAAGGCCCATAAAGGGCTCCTGGAGGCGACACCCCAGTCTTCCGGCCGCCTGCCTCATTTCCTGCCAGCTGGCGGCGGCCTCGGCCAGCGGCCGTTTCGACATGAGTCCGCCCGCCGATTTATCTATCATGAACGGTGACGGTATGCTCCATATAATAACGATAAAAAGCCGCTATGACGAGGGCGTGAGTGATGACGCCCGCCCGGATGAGGCGGGGAATGTCATGGAGCGGGATCAGGATAACCTCAATATCTTCCTTTTCATCCTGCTGCTGGCCCCCTGCCGGCATACAATTTTCCGCCATAAAGGTATAGCAGCGGTTGTTCTGAATGGCGGGGTTCGGGTGAACATAGCCCAGAGGTGTGACGGAGGCGGCCGTATAACCCGTTTCCTCGCGGAGTTCGCGCAGCGCCGCCGTTTCAGGATCATCCTGATGTTCCACCAGCCCCCCGGGAATTTCCAGTGTGATCTCCCGCGTGCCGTGGCGATACTGCCTGACCATGACCACTTCCTTTTTCGACGTCAGAGGGATGATATTCACCCAGGATGAAGACTCCATCACAAAGAAATCATGAGATTGGCCGGTGCGCGGCGAGCGGGCGTGGTCAGTGCGCAGGTTGAAAACGCGGTAGGATTTGTCAAGGTTGCTGTTAATAATGGTCCAGGGTTTAGGGTTCATTCTATTTTTCACCTCTCTGTGGTTGGCATCCCCTCCTCATAAACAAGGTTCCCTAGTCTTGACAAGTTTTTTTTAAATGTGTAGAAGAGGCTACGATGAAAAAATATTATTTTCCCGGACTGTTACGCTTAAAGAGGAGCAAGCCATGCACATGATTAGAATTCGCTTTGGCGAGGACCCCGGCAAGCCGGACAGCGATCCCCGCAGGATCATCGATGAAATGTTCAACCTGGTCAATCCCAGGTACAATGCCTGCCACCGGATCTGGCGACCGCAGATGGATGTCTATGAATCCCCCGGCGAGATCATCCTCGTTGTCGAAATTGCAGGGGCAAAGCGGGAAGACCTGCACGTGGAAATCGGCCGTAAGACTGTGAAAATATCAGGACGGCGCCGCGTCCGGCCGCTTTCCGAAGACGCCCGTTACCGGCTTGTGGAAATCCCCTACGGGTATTTTGAACGCAGCCTTGTCCTGCCGGCGCCCATTGACGCGGACCACGTGGACGCCACTTATGTCGACGGCCTGCTGCAAATCCGCATGACAAAATTGCCGGTCGATACTACACGCAAAATCCACGTTCAGAACGGTTAAGTCATTCCGAGGAGGAGCACATGCCGGATCAGCCCGCCCCCGAAGAACTAAAAGTTATTAAAATTCCTGAGATATTGCCGATTCTTCCCCTATTTAATGTCCTGGTGTTTCCGAAGATGATGTTTCCCATGGAAATTTTCGGTGATCAGGCGATGACGCTCGTTGATGAAGCCATGGCCAAAGACCGCCTGATCGGGCTGGTCCTGTCGAAAAAATCTCCGCTGGAAACCGGACAGGCGCCGGATGATTTTCACACGATCGGCACCAGTTGCGTCATCCTGAAAATGGCGAAGATATCGGACAACAAGGCGCAACTGCTCGTGCAGGGCATCAGCCGCTTCAGCATTAAGGGATTCATCGAGGGCAAACCCTATATCCAGGCGCGAATCGCCAACATCGAAGATGAGGAAGGCAAGGACCTGGAAGTCGAGGCCCTGATGGCCAATCTCGTCAGCCTCTTTGACCGGATCGTAAAATTGTCGCCCTTTCTGCCCCAGGAATTCGGGGCGATGGCCAAATCCATCACGCTGCCCGGAACGCTGGCCGACATGATTGCCTCCATCATCAACGCCACTGTTGGGGAAAAGCAGCTGATTCTGGAAACACTCAACGTCAAGGACCGCCTGAAAGAAGCAACGAAACTCGTGAATCACCAGGTGGAAATCCTGGAACTGGGCAGCAAGATCCAGTCCCAGGTCAAGAACGACATGGATAAGAGCCAGCGGGAATATTATCTGCGCCAGCAGCTCAAGGCCATTCAGCAGGAGTTAGGCGAAGCGGATGAGTCCAAGGTAGAAATCGACGAGTATCGCGAAAAAATTGAGAAGGGGAATCTGTCGGAAGAAGCGAAAAAGGAGGCCACCCGGGAACTGGACCGGCTCGCCCGGATGCACCCTTCGTCTGCCGAGTATACCGTCGCATCCACCTATCTGGACTGGATTACGGCACTTCCCTGGCAGCAGGGCACCGAAGACAACCTGGACATCAAAAAGGCCAGAAAGGTTCTCGATGAAGATCACTACGGCCTGGAAAAGGCAAAGAAGCGCATCATCGAGTATCTGGCGGTCCGCAAGCTGAAGCCGGATTGCAGGGGCCCCATTCTCTGTTTTGTCGGCCCGCCGGGAACAGGGAAAACCTCTCTGGGCCATTCCATCGCCCGGGCGCTGGGCCGAAAATTCATCCGCATCGCCCTGGGGGGCATCCGGGACGAGGCGGAAATCCGCGGGCATCGACGCACCTACATCGGGGCGCTGCCGGGACGGATCATCCAGGGCATCCGGCGCGCGGAGTCCAACAATCCCGTTTTCATGCTCGATGAAATCGACAAGCTGGGCAGTGATTTCCGGGGCGATCCTTCCTCGGCGCTGCTGGAGGTGCTCGATCCGGAGCAGAACTTCTCCTTTACGGATCATTACCTGGATGTCCCCTTCGACTTGTCGCACGTGATGTTCATCACCACCGCCAACATGCTGGAAACCATCCCCCCTGCCCTGAGGGACCGCCTCGAAGTGATCGAGCTTCTAGGCTACACCCTCGATGAAAAGCTCAAAATCGCCGAGCGGTATCTGATTCCCAGGCAGATTGATTTTAACGGGCTCCGTGCCGATCAGATTCAATTTACAAGGGCTGCCCTGCAGACGATCATCACCGGTTACACCCGTGAAGCCGGCGTGAGAAACCTGGAGCGAGAAATCGCCACGATCTGCCGCGGCGTGGCGAGCCAGGTCGCCGAAGGGGACGATTTTGTCCGCCGCGATCAAAATCAGGGACCTTCACAAGTATCTCGGCCCCGTGCGCATGACCTCCGAAGCCGCCGCCCGAACCTCCAAGCCGGGGGTCGTGATGGGGCTGGCCTGGACGCCGACAGGCGGCGATCTGCTCTTCATCGAAGCCACGGCCATGAAGGGAAAGGGAGGGCTGACGCTGACGGGGCAACTGGGCGACGTCATGAAGGAGTCCGCCACGGCGGCCTTGAGCTTCATCCGGGCCAACGCGGAAACGATCGGGATCCCCAAGGACTTTTTTGAGGATGTGGACCTCCATATTCACGTGCCTTCGGGCGCCATTCCCAAGGATGGCCCATCGGCCGGCGTTACCATTCTGACCGCCCTCGTCTCCCTGCTGACGAACAGAACCGTCAAAAAAGACCTGGCCATGACCGGCGAAATTACCCTGAGAGGAACGGTCCTGCCCGTCGGGGGCGTCAAGGAAAAAGTGCTGGCTGCGCACCGGGCGGGCATCAAAACGATTATCCTTCCCCAATGGAATAAGAAAGACCTGGTGGACATTCCGCAGAAAGTTCAGAAAGAGATCGAATTTCATTTCGTGGATGAAATGCTGGACGTTCTGAAGATCGCCATTGAAAAGACATGACATGACTGAAAATATGAACCCGTCCCTCATTTATCAGGAGGAGCAGCACAAATGAAAGTAAGCACAGGCACATGTCGCTGGATCAGGCTGATGCTGGTATTTTTTATCATGGCGCCGGGGGTATCGGCCGCAGAGAAGGTCTTCACCCTCGATGAGAGCATCGAGACGGCCCTCAAGCAGAGCGTCCTGATCCATGCCGCTCAGGAAGGCGTGCTGGGGGCGGAGGCCCAGAAAAAGGAGGCCTTGACGGGATTTCTTCCCAAGCTGAACACCTCCTACGGTTACACGTGGCTCAACCGGGAACCCTATTCAACGATGCCGCCATTGCCGCCGTTGACGACCATTCCGAGCCGGTTGGTGGTGGGTACACAGGACAACTATACCTGGGCTGTAGAGGCAAAACAGCCCCTGTTTGCCGGCGGCGGGATCCTGGCCAATTACGAAGCCAGCAAGATCGGGCATGATATTTCCCGAATGGAGAAGGCCGCCACGGTGCAGGACATTGTTCAGGAGGTAAAGGTTTCTTATTTCAATATTCTGAAGGCGGAAAAGCTGCTGGGGGTCGCCCGCCAGTCTCTGGAGCAGTTGCAGGCACACCGCCATGTGGCGCAGAATTTTTTCGATGTCGGCCTGATCCCGCGCAATGAACTTCTCCAGTCGGAAGTTCAGGTCGCCAACGGCGAGCAGTCTCTTATCCGGGCGGAAAACGGCGTGGAACTGGCCAAATCGAAATTCAACACCGTCCTGCGGCGCAACATCAACGACCCCGTGCAGGTTGAGGATATTCTGACCTACCGCCCATATGACCTGCATATCGAGGACTGTTTCAAAGCAGCCATGGAGAACCGTCCGGAAATCAAAAGCCAGGCCCTGAAAGTGGATCAGGCAAAGTCGCTGGTGAAGCTGGCCAGGAGCGATTTTTACCCGACCGTCAGTGCGGTGGGGCATTATGAACGGGTGGGCGACACGCCTGGCGTTTCCGGGACCGCCTTCAAAGATGCAGAGAGCTGGTATGTGATGGGCGTGGCCAGTTGGACGTTCTGGGAGTGGGGTAAGACGAAAAACCGCGTGGACGCCAGCCGCAGCAGAGAGAACCAGAGCGTCGATCTTCTGAACAACACGAGGGACCAGATCACGCTGGAGGTCAAGAACGCCTACCTGCTTATGCGGGAATCGGAAAAGCAGGTCATGGTGACAAAAAAGGCGATCGAACAGGCGGAAGAGAATTTCCGGATCAATCAGGAGCGTTACCGCGAACAGGTGGCCACGTCCACGGATGTGCTGGACGCACAAACCCTCCTGACACGAGCGAAGTCCGACTACGCCAATGCCCTCAGCGAATATCATATCAGCCATGCCCGCCTCGAGCGGGCAATGGGCACCATTTCCTCGAAAAAATAACCATGCAGTCCATTCTTCTCTCCTTGCAGCAGGGGATGAAGAAAAGGGGGTGTCGTGAAAAAACGGATTATTATTGTTGCTTTCATCGTCTTTTTCATCGGTGTCGCTCTTTTTGTCTATTTCGGACAACAGAAAACGCAGAAGGGGGAACTTTACTACTCCGGTACGATTGAAGCCACGCAGGCCAACCTCGCCTTCCAGACCTCCGGCCGCGTGCAGACCGTCTCTGTCAGGGAGGGTCACGCTGTCGTTAAAGATCAGGTTCTGGCCGAGCTTGACGGCGCCGAACTGGAGTCCCGACTGGAGCAGGCCCGCGCCAACCTCGATAAATCCCTGAAAAATCAGCAGCAGCTGGAGGCGATGCTGGATCTCTACAACCACACCCTGCCCGCCGAGGTGGCCCGCGCCGATGCCGGCGTGGCCTCCGCCCGTTTTGCCCTGGAGGATACCCGGAAAAACGATCAGCGTTACGAGCAGCTTTATAAAAAGGGCGTCGTGTCGGAAAAAGAACGCGACCTGATAAAGCTCAACCATGATACCGCTGCCGCCCGGCTCGCCGAGGCGGAGGCGAGCCTGAGGGTGGCCCGGAGTAATTTGAAAAAAATCGACGCCGCCCGGCAGGATGTCGCCGCTGCCCGTTCCCAGGTCCTGGCTGCCAGAGCGGCGCTGGAACAGGCGGATATTCAGCGGCACTATGCCCTGCTGAAGGCTCCGATCAGCGGGGTCATTACCAGCCGCAATGTGGAACCCGGGGAAGTGGTTTCGCCGGGCCGCGAGGTGATGACCCTTTCCGATCTGTCCCGGGTAGACCTCAAAATCTTCGTCGACGAAACGGCCATCGGGCAGGTCAAGCCCGGCCAGAAGGCCGAAGTCCGCATCGATACCTTTCCCGACAAGGTCTATACGGGTCACGTGGCCTTCGTCTCTCCGGAAGGCGAATTTACCCCCAAAATCATCCAGACAAAAAAGGAACGCGTGAAGCTCGTTTATCTGGTGAAAGTATCCATCCCCAACCCGAATTACGAATTGAAATCCGGCATGCCCGCTGATGCCTGGCTGCGATAAATATGACGCCATTTGTTTCTGTCGATAACGTATCCGTGCACTTCGGCGAAACGGCCGCCGTCCGGAATGTGTCCTTCACCGTGGAACGGGGAACCATCTTCGGCCTCGTGGGATCCGACGGCGCCGGCAAGTCCACGCTGCTGAGGATGATCGCGACGATGATCAAACCGGCATCGGGCGCCATCCGGATTGACAGTCTTGATGTGGTTTCTGCAAAAAGACAGGTCAAACGGCGCATCGGCTACATGCCTCAGCGCTTCGGGCTCTATCAGGACCTGACCGTTGATGAAAACATCGATTTTTTCATGGATATCTACGGCATCCGCGGCGATGAGCGGAAAAAACGAAAGGAACGCTATCTGGGCTTCTCCAATCTGCTTCCCTTCCTGGACCGCCAGGCGGGCAATCTGTCCGGCGGGATGAAGCAGAAACTGGGGCTGGCCTGCGTCCTGGTGCATGAACCACAGCTGCTTATCCTCGACGAACCCACCAACGGCGTGGACCCCGTCTCACGCGCAGAGTTCTGGGATATCCTGAACCAGATGCGCGAAAACGGCATGACCATCCTGCTCTCCACGGCCTATCTCGACGAAGGAGAAAAGTGCAACCGCATCGGACTGATGCACCGCGCACAGTTGCTGGACCAGGCGCCGCCGGCGGAGATCCGGTCGCATTTTGCCAGCCTGGAAGAGGCCGTCATCGCCCGCATTCAGGCCATCGATGAGGAACTGGTTCATGACACCTTCAAACGATGACGTCATCCGGGTGAACGACCTGGAGAAGCGCTTCGGCCTCTTCGTTGCTGTCGATAAAATCTCCTTTTCCGTGAAAAAGGGAGAAATCTTCGGCTTTCTGGGCTCCAACGGTTCCGGCAAATCCACGACCATCCGCATGCTCTGCGGGATCATTTCCCCAACCTCCGGCCAGGGCGTCGTTGCCGGCCACGATATTTTCCGGGAAAGCGAAGAAATCAAACAGTCCATCGGCTACATGTCCCAGAAGTTTTCCCTCTACGAGGATCTGAATCCGTACGAGAATCTGCGTTTTTATCTCGGCGTGTACAGCGTCCCGCCGGCGCAGTGGGAGGAACGCATCGCCTGGGTTCTGGATATGACGCGGCTTCAGGACGTCAGCCGCCGGCTGACCCGGGAATTGCCGCCGGGCTGGCGGCAGCGGCTGGCCCTGGGCTGCGCCCTGCTGCATCGGCCGGACATCCTCTTTCTGGATGAACCGACGTCGGGCGTCGATCCCATCACCCGGCGCAATTTCTGGGCTTTTATCGGCCAACTGGCCGCGGAAGGCATTACGGTGTTTGTGACCACGCATTATATGGACGAGGCCCGCCACTGCGGACGCATCGTTATGATCAACGAAGGCAGGATCGTTGCGACGGGCAGCCCGGCGGACATCATCCGCCAGTCCTGCCCCGACAAACCCGACGCCGACCTGAATGACGCCTTCGTCACGCTGATGGCCAGGCGGGCGTGCTGATGAAGGAAAAGAGCATAAAACCTTGAACCTCAGAAAAATACTGGCGATTACACGCAAGGAAGTCTATCACCTGATCCGGGATGCGCGCAGCCTCTATCTGGCCTTTGCGATTCCGCTGCTGCTGATTCTGCTGTTCGGCTATGCACTGAGCCTTGATGTGGATAATATCCAGACGGTCATCGTTGATCACGACAAGACCGACCTCAGCCGCGATTTCGTGCGCCAACTCGATGCCTCTCCTTATTTTACCGTAATCGCCCACTTGCCCGACGACCGGGCCGTCACGCAATATCTGGACCACTCGCGGGCGACGCTCGCCGTCATCATTCCGCCGAAATGGACGCAGACAATCCGGTCGGATCGGGAGGCCCCGCTCCAGGTGCTGCTGGACGGCAGCGACCCGAATTTCGCCGGCATCACCCGGGGATACATCACCGCCTTTGTCGATCGCTACAATCAGAAAGCGCTGATCGAATTCCTTAATCGACAGGGAATCGAGAAAATCAGGCCGCCCGTGGAAGGACGCATTCGTGTATGGTTCAATGAAAATCTCGAAAGCCGGAACTTCATCATTCCCGGCATCATCGCCATCATCATTATGATCGTGGGCGCCATGATGACGTCGCTGGTCATCGCCCGGGAGTATGAGAACGGCACAATGGAGACCATCCGGTCTCTGCCCGTCTCCGGCCATGAATTCATGATCGGCAAGGCGATCCCCTACTTCTTTATCGCGCTCACCGATGTCCTCGTGGCCGTGCTCATGGGGCAGATCCTCTTCGGCGTGGTCATGAAGGCCGGATTCCTGCTGCTGATTCTTGCCTCGTCCATCTATATCCTTGTCGCCTTGACGCTGGGCCTGCTGATATCAGTCGTAACAAAGTCGCAGCTTGTCGCCAACCAGGCCGCCGTGCTGATCACCTACCTCCCCTCCCTGCTGCTGTCGAATTTCGTCTTTCCCGTGGTCAACATGCCCAAGGTTCTGCAACTGCTGACCTGCGTTGTTCCGGCGACCTATTACATTGAGATCTTAAACGGCATCTACCTGAAAAACCTGACGCTGGCCGAGATGTGGCCGAACTATCTCGTTCTGACCGGCATGTTTGTGTTTCTGATGCTCCTGAATATGGTCTTCATGAAAAAGGAGGGGCTCTGAGATGAACTGGCTCAGGATCCGCGAACTGGTGCGCAAGGAATTCATCCAGCTTTTCCGGGACAAAAAAAACCGGCCCATCCTGATCATCGCGCCCCTCATCCAGCTTCTTGTCTTCGGTTATGTGGTCAATTACGATGTCAAGGACATCCGGGTGGCCTTGATGGATCAGGCCCGCACCCATGAAAGCCGCATGCTCATCGACGCCTTCCGGGCCAATAAAATTTTCAGAATGACGCATTTTTCAGAAGGCGCCGGAGAGCCGGACAAACTCCTGTTAGCGGGCAAGGTCGATCTGGTTTTAAAGATCCCGCCCGATTTCAGCGAGAAAATTCGCAAGGGACAGACGGCGGACGTCCAGATCCTGGCCGACGGCAGCATGAGCAATATGGCCTCCGTCCGGATCGCCTACACGCTGTCGGTCCTGGACCGGCTGAATCGGCAGCTTTTACGGGAGCTCTATCCGCAACGACTGGATTACGGCAAGATCGATGCGCGGATCAGGACCTGGTACAACCCCAATCTTGACAGCCAGAATTTCTTTGTGCCCGGCATCATCGCCTTTCTGATCATGCTGATTTCCCTGCTTTTTACCTCCATGGCGATCATCAAGGAAAAAGAAGCGGGAACCATGGAGCAACTCATCGTAACGCCGCTGAAGCCCACCGAGCTGATCGTGGGCAAGACGATTCCCTATATCTTCATCTCGCTGGCCCAGATGATGGCCGTGGCCGCTTTTGCCATTTACTGGTTCGAGTTGCCGCTGGCCGGCTCCGTCGTGCTGCTGATGCTGGCCGCCTGTCTGTTTCTGTTGAGCACGCTGGGGGTCGGTCTGTTCATCTCCACGATCTCCACGACGCAGCAGCAGGCCATGATGACGACTTTTTTCTTCATTCTGCCCTTTTTCATGCTCAGCGGCTTCGTTTTTCCCATTGCAAATATGCCGGAATTCGTTCAATGGTTGACTTATTTGAATCCTTTGAGGTATTTTCTGGTCATCATCCGGGGCATTTTTCTCAAGGGCGTGGATCTGCAAGTGCTCTGGCCGCAGTACGTTTCGATGACGATTCTGGGTTTGATCGTATTTGCCGCGGCCATCGCGCGGTTCCGGAAGCGGTTGGATTAAGGGTCTGTTGCAGACCCTATGAGGAAAAAAGCGATGCTGAAAATCATCCAGGAAGAAGCAGCCATCCGCAGATATCAGCGGCAGTTCATTCGAAGCTTCAAACCCTTCGTGGACGAAAAAGTCCCCGTCCATCTGGGACACCCGGGGGCAAGTACCGAAGCGAAAGTGCTCTGGTCCGGCCGTCTGGGGATCTGGCTGTACTCCGGAAAAACAGAGGAAGGACGCCACTGGAACGCCTTCGGGATCGGCAAGCCGAAAAAGAGCGCCCATATCTCCATCACCTGCGAAATCAATTTTCCTGCGGGCGGGATCGACCGGCGCATCGGCGGCGCCCTGGCAAAAGACCGGAAAGGCCGGATCTTTGTGGTCCATCGGGGCAAAATCGGGGGCGGCAAGAAAGGGATCGGCAAGTCCCTCTTCGCTGATCATTACCGGGGCGTCTGGGAAATCATGGAAGACGGGGACGAGGAGACCACGGTAGCCCTGATCGGCGCGTTGAACTCCCCGCGGCTGGCCCGCCAGATCGCCCAGTACATTCATAAAATTGATAAAATCAAGGAGGCCGCCTCCTACCGTGCATCGCAACTGGAAATGAAATTCGAAACCATCACCTTTCGCGAGACCCTGGTCGGAGAAAGATACTGTGATCTCGAAAAGGACAAGGATGCCGAATGCGATCAGGGCCTGGTGGTCAAGGATCTGGCGGACTGCCTGCGCCGTCGGGGAATGAAAGTGGGCAACGACGGTTTTCATGACCTGTTCCTCGCCAACGATAGAGGGGAAATGACCGCCGTTTTTCAGATCAAAACCGCCTACACACCCATGAGTTTGCATGCCGGCGCCGCCCAGTTGCTGCTCAACAGCCTTCGCTGCACGCCTCCTCCCCGCCTGATCCTTGTTGTTCCGGAGAAACCGGACGCCGCCCTTGTAGCGAAGTTCAGAAAACTCAACATCGATATTCTCCCCTATGCATGGAATCAGGATCAGGCGCAGTTTTCAGGCCTGCAGGCGTTGCTGGAGCGCAATTCTTCTTCCGCCTGACGGCGTCGGGCCGTCTGGAGAAACAACCGCCCTCCCTTGATAGGAGGCCCTGCCTGTTTTCCCCTCCCTTGACGGGAGGGGATTAAGGGGAGGGTGAAGAAAAAGTAAGCGAATTCAAAATTATTTACCCTCCCTGCTTGAGGGGTAGGGGGCGGGTGAGGGAAAGGCATGCGAGAAACGGGATGACGGAAAAGCTTAAAGATGTGACGATTTATACTGACGGCGGGTGTCTGGGCAATCCCGGTCCGGGAGGCTACGGCGCCGTGCTTCTACACGGCGCGCGTCGGAAGGAGCTTTCCGGCGGCTATCGCCTGACAACCAATAACCGCATGGAGATCATGGCTGCCATCGCCGGACTCCGGGCGCTGAAAGGCCGCTGCGCCGTGACCATCTACACGGACTCACAATATCTGGCCAATGCCGTCATGAACGGGTGGGCCAGGCGATGGCAGACCAACGGCTGGAAGCGCAACAAATCCGATAAAGCCCTGAATCCCGACCTCTGGCAGGAACTGCTGGAGCTGTGCGACAAACACCGGGTCGCCTTTACCTGGATCAAGGCCCACGCCGGCACGCCCGAAAACGAGCGCTGCGACGCCTTGTCGCGGGAAGCGGCCGGGCGGCCGGACCTGCCGCCGGATCACGTTTATGAAGCACAACAGGGAAGTATTTGTTTCTTCCAGAAAGCCGTAATTGACGGACTTTGAAAAGTATGCAAGATTTCAACTAATAATGATGGGCCTGCTGCGGGTGCAACAGGAAACCACACGGAGAGAAGACGTTTTTGAAAACAGGAAAAGGAGAGACGTAAATGGGAGACAAGGGCGGCAAGAAAGATAAGGAAAAGGGTCAGAAACAGCACACCGAAAAACAGAAACAAAAATCAAAAAACAAGATTGATAAGCAGCCCAAAAGAAAGCCTTGATAGCAATCACGGTGCGGAGATCTGCACAACGGCATAGCCTGTTTAAAGTGCAAGGACGACGTTAACGGGCATCAAAATGAAGGCATCGTATAAAGCCGCGCTTCTATCCGCATTCGTCTTTCCCGGCGTTGGCCAGCTCTATTTAAAAAGGTATTGGAGGGGGTTGGTTATCATGTTTTTTGTCTTTGCCGGTTCAGGTTACATGATCGGGTCGGCCACGGTATCCGCACTCAAGGGCCTTGACGATGCTATGGTTAAGGTGCAGGGTGGTACCGCGAACCTGCAAGAGCTTTCAGATATTGTCGGATCAAAAATTTTAACCACGGATCCCTATCATGATGCTGTTTTCTACGTTATGGTTTGCTTTTGGATATTTGCTGTCATAGATGCCTATAGAATCGGAAGGCAGAGAGAATTTCATGAAGCTTCTATTTAGAAATCCTTTTCTCAGAGGACTGATCTTGCCGGTCGCCCTGCTGATCTTCCTTCTTGCCTGCTCCTCGCCAAAGTCGCCCCCTGCCAAACGTCCCGTTCCTGTCACCGTGGCCGCGGCTGTTCAGAAGACCATTCCCATACAGATCGAGGCGATCGGCGCTGTCGAACCCTATCAGACCATCTCCGTAAAAACCCAGATCACGGGGCAGATTACCCAAGTCTATTTCAAAGAGGGCCAGGACGTGAAAAAAGGTGACCCTCTGTTCACGCTGGACTGCCGCACCTATGAGGAGATGTTGAAGCAGGCGGAGGCTAATCTGATCAGGGACACGGCCCACATGCAGAATGCCCAGCAAGAGTTGAGCCGTTACGCCTTCCTGGTGGAAAAAGGCTACGTGGCAAAACAGCAGTACGACCAGATCAAAACGAACTGGGCCGCCCTGGAAGCGACGGTGAACGCCGATAAGGCCATCGTGGAAAGCAACCGCGTCCAGATTCAGTACTGCTCCGTCCATTCCCCTATTGACGGCCGGACGGGATCGCTGAAAGTAAACCGGGGAAACATCGTCAAGCTCAACGATGTGGAAGTGGTCGTGATCAATCAGATACAGCCGATCTATGTTACCTTCACCGTTCCCGAAAAGGAACTGGCTACAATCAAGACTTACCAGTCGCGGCGGCAACTCCCCGTCGATGCCATCATCCCCGGGGACGGGCGTCCCGAAAAAGGGGAGCTCACCTTCGTCGATAACGCGGTCAACAGGGCAACCGGCATGATCACCCTCAAGGGGAGCTTTGCAAACCGGGAAAAGCGGCTCTGGCCGGGCCAGTTTGTCAATGTGGTGCTGACGCTGGACATGGAACCGAACGTCATCATGGTTCCCTCGCAGGCTGTGGAGAAGGGCCAGGCGGGCCAATATGTCTTCGTCGTCAAGTCCGACGATACCGTGGACATGAGGCCCGTGACGACGGGGACCACGATCCGGGGTGAAATGGCCATTCTCAAGGGTGTGCAGGCAGGAGAAAAGGTGGTGACGGACGGGCAGTTGCGGCTGATTCCGGGAGCCAAGGTCAGCATTAAAGAGACGCCCTGAAATGGCGACGGAGCAATAGCATGAATATTTCGAGGATCTTCATCCTCCGTCCCATTATGACAACGCTGGTCATGGTTTCGATCCTCATCGTGGGCCTTGCCGCCTATCGAGCCCTGCCCGTCAGCGAGCTGCCAACGGTGGATTTTCCCACGATCCGCGTTTCGGCGAATCTTGCCGGTGCAAGCCCGGAAACGATGGCTTCCGCTGTGGCCACGGTTCTCGAACGGGAGTTTTCAACAATATCCGGTATCGACTCCATGACGTCCACAAGCGCCATGGGCGTCACCCAGGTTACCATCCAGTTCAATCTGAACCGGGACATTGACGCCGCAGCACAGGATGTCCAGACGGCCATCGCAGCGGCGACCCGCCACCTGCCCCAAAACATGACGGCGGCCCCGGCTTATCGGAAGGTGAATCCGGCAGAGCAGCCCATTCTCTATCTGGCCATGAGTTCGCCCACCCTGCCCCTCTCCAAGGTCGATGAATATGCCGACACGCATTTGGCGCAGCGCATCTCCATGCTAAGCGGCGTAGCCGAGGTCCAGGTTTATGGATCACAGAAGTACGCCGTCCGTGTCCGCGTCGATCCGAAGGCGCTGGTCAGCCGCTCCATCGGCATCGATGAGGTCGTAGCGGCCATACAGTCGGGAAACGTCAATCTGCCTACGGGCAACCTCTCGGGGGCTCACCGTGCCTTTACCATCCAGGCCTCGGGACAGCTGACGGACGCGGCAGCCTACCGGCCACTCATCGTGGCTTACCGGAACAATTCGCCCGTGCGGCTCGGCGAAGTGGCAACCGTTATGGATGGCGTTGAAGATGACAAGGTGGCTTCCTGGCTCAACAACGACCGGGCCATTGTGCTGGCGGTTCAGCGCCAGCCGGGCACGAACACCGTCGAGGTTGTCCGGACCATCAAGGATCTTCTCCCTCAATATCGGGCTGAAATTCCGGCGTCCGTGAATCTGGATATCCTTTATGACCGGTCCATCTCCATCAAAGAATCCGTTCGGGATGTGCAGATTACGTTCCTGATCGCCCTGGTCCTGGTCGTCTTCGTCATCTTTCTCTTTCTGCGCAACCTCTCGGCAACGGTCATCCCCAGTCTCGCCCTGCCCATTTCCATCGTCGGCACCTTTGCGGCGATGTATTTAGCCGGATACAACCTCGACAATCTTTCGCTGATGGCCCTGACCCTGAGCGTGGGGTTTGTCGTCGACGATGCCATTGTCATGCTGGAGAATATCGTGCGACACATGGAAAAGGGTGAAAATCCTCTGGAAGCCTCCCTCAAGGGCTCGGCGGAGATCAGCTTCACGATCCTCTCCATGACCATCTCCCTGGTTGCCGTTTTCATCCCGGTGTTATTCATGGGTGGAATGGTCGGCCGATTGCTCCACGAATTTGCCGTCACCATCACCGTCGCCGTCCTCATTTCCGGATTCGTATCCCTCAGCCTGACGCCGATGCTCTGCAGCATGTTCCTCCGGCCTGCCGGGAAACAGCGGCACAGTCGCATCTATCAGCTGTCCGAGCGGTTTTTTGGAGGCATGCTCCGCCTTTATGACACTACTTTGAAATGGGCCTTGAGGCGCCGGCTCACAACGCTTGTCCTCTCGTTTGTTTTTTTAGTCGTCGCCGCCGGCCTCTACGCCTTCATCTCCAAGGGATTCCTGCCGAGCGAAGATACGGGCCAGATCACCGGTTTCACCGAAGCGGCACAGGGCATATCCTTTGAATCCATGGTGGAGCACCAGAAAAAAGTCGTCCAAATCATTGAGAAGGATCCGAATGTCGAGAAGGTAATGTCGCGCGTCGGGTCGGGGGGCGGTTCGTCCATGAACACGGGACGTTTGACGATCCGCCTGAAACATCGCCAGGAAAGGCGCCAGAGCGCCGATGAAATCATCCAGAAGCTCCGGCCACAGTTGGCCGCGATTCCCGGAATCCAGGTCTATCTGCAGAACCCGCCGCCCATCCGGATCGGCGGCTATCAGACGAAAAGCCAGTACCAGTATGCCCTTCAGAGTCCGGACATGAATGAACTTTATAAATACGCCCCACTTCTGGAAGCAAAGCTTAAAGACATGCCGGAATTACAGGATGTGGCCAGCGACCTTCAGATCAAGAGCCCCCAGGTCTCCATCAACATCAACAGAGACAAGGCCTCGGTCCTCGGGCTCAGCGTTGGTCAGATCGAGGCCGCCCTGGAAAGCGCCTACTCCGCCGGCCAGATATCGACGATTTATGCACCCAACAACCAGTACCGCGTCATCATCGAACTCGATCCGCAGTACCAGACGGATCCCTCGGCGCTTTTGCTTCTCTATGTCCGCTCCTCTTCCGGGAACATGGTTCCCCTGAATACGGTAGCGACCATGGACTGGACAGTCGGGCCGCTCACGGTCAACCATCTGGGCCAACTTCCCGCAGTGACCCTATCCTTCAACCTGGCCCCCGGGGCATCCCTGGGCGACGCCGTGAATACGGTGGAAAAAACGGCCCAGGCCGTCCTGCCCGCAACGATAACCCGTACCCTCCAGGGAACCGCCCAGGCATTCGCGTCCTCCATGGTGGGGCTGGGGATGCTGATCCTGGCTGCAATCCTCGTGATTTATATCGTCCTGGGCATCCTTTATGAGAGCTTCATCCATCCTTTGACGATTCTATCGGGCTTGCCCTCTGCCGGCCTCGGCGCCCTCCTGACGCTCCTCATCTTCCGGATCGACCTCAACCTCTACGCCCTGGTGGGCATCATCATGCTCATAGGCATTGTCAAGAAAAACGCGATCATGATGATCGATTTTGCCCTGGACGCGGAACGGAAGGAAGGGAAGAAGCCGGAAGAAGCGATTTACCAGGGCGCCCTGACGCGCTTTCGCCCCATCATGATGACAACCATGTCGGCCCTGGTGGCCACGTTGCCCATCTCCCTCGGCCTGGGCGCCGGTGGAGAATCCCGTCAACCCCTGGGCCTGGCCGTGGTTGGGGGGCTCATTTTTTCTCAGATCGTGACGCTCTACATCACCCCGGTGATCTATACGTACCTGGATTCGCTGCAAGTCAGTTTACGCCGAAATTACCGCCGCATACGGCCTGCCCGCACATCATAAATATTTGCCCCGAGTTTTGTCAAACCACGCCTTCAGTTCATGGGCCGTCACCGAGGTGGCACATTTAAAAAAAATAGGGAGTGAAAGTCGTTTTATCGCTTCCCCTCCCTGTTTTTTATAATACCAATGACTTTTTTACTGGATCAGCTTCAAAAGCGGATTGGCGTAAATGATAACCAGTGCAATGACCAGTGTATAGATCGCCAGAGATTCGATCATCGCCAGGCCGACCATCATGGTGAGCAAGACTTTACCCTGCGCTTCAGGATTCCTGCCAACGGCGGTGGTCGCACCACCCAATCCCTGTCCCATACCCATGCCCGCACCAATTGCACCGAAACCTACGGCTAAACCGGCAGCAATAACGCTGGAGGCCAGGACGATTGCTTTGGTATAGTCGATTGAACCTGCGGCAGGCTCAGCCGCCATAGCAAGCGACGCAAATAACATCACGAAGAGGATACCGATGACTGTCGAAACGAACACCTTTGCGGATTTTACCATAACTGTTATTACCTTCCTTTCTTGAGTTTTTGTGGCTTTGATTAAACACGACCTGCTGCGAAGATTCGATTCCTGCCGTTCCCACCCCCCTTCCAGAAACGTTAAAAACAGGCGCTGAAAAACGGGTTTGTGACAATATGCTTTCCGATACCAGCGCCGCGTCCCGAGCGAGACGATCATGAAAACAATTGAGGACTTCTATATTGTAAAGAAATAAATTGTCAAGAGATAATTTGACGGCTTGATCGGAGCATTAATTCTTTGGCAAAGCCACGGCGATATATGTTATAGGGACTGCAAAAATTTATGATGATTTAATGATGCTGACGGATGAAGAACGAATAATTGGCAGGCTCATTCAACGGGATATTGCCATGACCAAGCGCCCTTATCAGGAGATTGCCGCTCAAACCGGCATGACGGAACAGGAAGTTCTGAACAGGATCAGGCAGATGAGGGAGCGGGGCCTGATCCGGAAATTCGGCGCAGTCGTCCGCCACCGGGAGGCGGGTTTTACCGGAAACGCCATGGTCGTCTGGACCGTCCCGGAAGATCGTTGTGAACAGGTGGGGCAGGTGTTGTCGTCTTTTCCCGAAATCACCCACTGCTATGAAAGATCACCGGCCTTTGAAGGAAAATACAATCTTTTCAGTATGATCCACCTGCGTCAACAGGGCATCGAAGAAAAGATTGAAGCGATTTCCGCAGCGACGGGGATACAGGATTATCTGATCCTCACGAGTGAAGAGGAGTTCAAAAAAAGCAGTATGGAATACTTTGCATGAGTTCATTATCCCGGACGCTTTTTGAAAAGGCGAAAAAAATCATCCCCGGAGGCGTCAACAGCCCTGTGCGGGCCTTCGGCTCGGTGCAGGCAACGCCTGTTTTTATCCGCGAGGCGCATGGTTCCCGCATTGTGGATGCTGACGGCAGGGAATATGTGGATTACGTCATGTCCTGGGGCCCCATGATTCTTGGCCACAGCCATCCGTTCGTGACCGAGGCGATCCGGCAGGCCGCCGGCAGGGGGACCAGTTATGGAGCGCCGACTGAACTGGAAGTGGAGATGGCGGAAATCATCATCGAAGCCATTCCTTCCCTGCAAATGATCCGCATGGTCAGTTCCGGCACGGAAGCCGTCATGAGCGCCATCCGCCTGGCCCGCGGTTATACGGGAAAAAACAAAATCATCAAATTCGCGGGCTGTTATCACGGGCATGCCGATTCGCTGCTCGTCAAGGCCGGGTCCGGTGTCGCGACATTGGGCATCCCGGGGAGCCCCGGTATTCCGGCGGCGCTCGCAGAACTAACGATCACGCTGCCCTTCAACAATATCGAAGCCATGGAAGCGGCCGTTGAACAGCACGGGGATGACCTGGCCTGCGTGATCGTCGAACCCGTTGCGGGAAACATGGGGGTGGTTCTGCCGAAACCGGGATTTCTGGAAAAACTGCGGGATATCACGCGGGAGCAGGGCATCCTGCTGATCTTCGATGAAGTCATCACGGGTTTCCGCCTGACCTACGGCGGTTATCAGAATCTCATCCATGTCGAACCGGATCTCACGTGCCTGGGAAAAATCATCGGCGGGGGCCTCCCTGTCGGCGCCTTCGGCGGCAGCAGGGAGATCATGGAAAAACTGGCCCCCTCCGGCCCGGTTTACCAGGCCGGCACGCTTTCGGGCAATCCCATCGCCATGACCGCCGGCTTGACCACGCTGCAGATCCTCAGGGATAACCGGAATGCCTACGAGATGCTTGACCGCCGCACCTTCCATCTCTGTGACGAGATTCTGGCGCTCTTCAAACAGAAGGGGCTGCCCGTGAAGATCAACCGGGCAGGTTCGATGTTTACCCTCTTTTTTACCCCGGAAGAGGTTTTTGACTTCGCCTCGGCCAGCCAAAGCGATACCGAAGGGTTTGCCCGGTATTTCCGGGGGATGCTGACAAACGGGGTCAATCTTGCACCTTCCCAGTTTGAAGCGGCGTTCCTCTCCTTCGCCCATACCCCGGATGATGTGGAAATGACCCTGAATGCCTGTGCGCAAACCCTGAAAGCGCTTTAGCGCATGGAAACGAGCGACAGGGACAGGTTTTTTACGGCAGTAAGGATGAAAGAGGAATCCCATCATGGACACACCTGCTTTTGAATCCTTTATGGAGCGCCGGCACAGTATCGCCGTCGTTGGCCTGGGCTATGTGGGCCTGCCGCTGGCGGTCCATTTATCGGCCCATTTTTCCGTTGTCGGTTACGACGTCAAGAAGAGCCGGATTGCCGAACTCAAGCAGGGTTACGATCGGACCCTTGAAATCCCCGGTGAAGCGTTGAAGAGGGCTGCCATTGTTTTTTCTGCGGAGGCTGAGGTTTTATCGATCTGCCGCATGATCATTATCGCCGTTCCCACGCCCATCGACGATTCCCGCATCCCCGACCTTCGTTCATTGAAAAACGCGGCCGTCGTCGTGGGACGGCAATTGACGGCGGGGTCAACGGTCGTCTTTGAATCCACCGTCTATCCGGGCGTCACCGAGGACGTCTGCGTTCCCATCCTGGAGAGGGAATCGGGATTGAAACTCGGCGAAGGCTTCACCGTCGGTTATTCTCCGGAACGGATCAATCCCGGCGACAAGGTCCATACCCTGGATAACATCACCAAGGTTGTCTCGGCGTCAGACCCGGCGACGCTGGAACTCCTGTCACAAATATACGGCGCCATCGTCAAGGCCGGCATCTATAAAACATCCGGCATCAAGGTCGCAGAAGCCGCCAAAGTGATTGAAAATACACAGCGGGACATCAATATCGCGCTCATGAACGAGCTGTCCATCATCTTCAACCGCATGGGCATTGATACGCTGGAAGTGCTGGAGGCTGCCGGCACCAAATGGAATTTTCTGCCCTTTCGTCCCGGGCTCGTGGGCGGCCACTGCATCGGCGTCGATCCCTACTACCTGACCTACAAGGCGGAAAGCATGGGCTATCATCCGGAAATGATCCTGGCCGGACGCCGCATCAATGACAACATGGGGAAATATATCGCCGAGCGCACGATTAAAATCCTGATCAACACCGGCAGACCGGTACGGAATGCCCGTGTGGCCGTCCTGGGCATGACCTTCAAGGAAAATATCCCCGATTTGCGCAATACCCGCGTCATCGATATCATTACGGAACTCAAGGATTACGGCGTCGACGTGCTTGTTCATGATCCCCTGGCCGAGCCGGCCGAAGTGGATCACCACTATGGCCTGACCATGACGCCGTTTCAGGATATTCAAGGGGCGGCCGCGGTGATCGTCGCCGTTGCCCATCAGGATTATATTAATCTCGGAATCGCCGGAATCGCCGGTCTCTGTTGCCACGGATCAGCCGATTATCGTCGATGTGAAGGCCATCTTTGATCCGCAGGAAGCCCGAAAGTTGGGGATTCTTTACTGGCGGCTGTGAATCGTTTTTTTGTTCTGAACACAAACGGATCCATGGGGGAAGGAAAATCCGGATGAGAAAGATTCTGGTCACAGGCGCCGCCGGCTTTATCGGTTTTCATCTGTCAAGGCGGTTCCTGAATGCCGGCGATACCGTCGTCGGTATCGATAATATGAACGACTACTACGACATGAACCTGAAAACAGCGCGTCTGGCCCTGCTGCAGGATCACCCGTTGTTCCGCTTTGTCCGGATGGACATCGCCGACCGCGAGGGCATGGCCGACCTCTTCCGCAAAGAGCCCTTCGATATCGTGGTTCACCTCGCAGCACAAGCCGGCGTCCGCTATTCGATCATCAATCCCTATGCCTATGTGGACAGCAATCTGGTCGGGTTCATCCACATTCTTGAAGGTTGCCGGCACCAGAAAGTCAGTCATCTCGTTTTCGCCTCGTCCAGTTCCGTTTACGGGGCCAATACCCGGATGCCTTTCTCCGTGCATCACAACGTCGATCACCCGTTGAGCCTTTATGCGGCCACGAAAAAGGCCAATGAACTGATGGCCCATACCTATGCAAACCTCTATAATCTGCCCTGCACGGGTCTGCGGTTCTTCACCGTTTACGGACCCTGGGGCCGACCCGACATGGCCCTTTTTCTCTTTACAAGGGCCATCCTGGAGAATCGACCCATCGACGTATATAATCAGGGCAACATGCAGAGGGACTTCACTTACATTGATGACATCGTGGAAGGCGTTTACCGTGTTTCGGCCAAAATCCCGGCGCCGAATCCGGACTGGCGGGGAGACCGCCCGGACCCGGCCACGAGCTTCGCGCCCTGTAAGATTTACAACATCGGCAACAACAATCCCGTTGAATTACTTTACTTTATTGAATCCCTCGAAAACAGTCTCGGCAGAAAAGCGACCATGAACTTTCTTCCCCTGCAGCCGGGCGATGTCCCGGCCACGTGCGCCGATGTGGACGACTTAATGGCCGCCGTGGGCTTTAAACCGGCAACTTCCATCGAAAAGGGGATAAAAATATTTGTATCCTGGTATCGGGAATACTATCAGGTATCGTGAAAAGGGAACCAGCGGGGTTGACTTCCTTCTTTTGTATGTGCTATGAGGCGCGTCGACAATGGTTAAATTAGATAGAGCATCTCTACTCCAGATGGCCTATGCCAGCAGCATCGGCATCGCCATGGTACTAATGATCTTTGGAAGCCTCTTTCTGGGCAACTGGCTGGACAAAAAGTTCGGAACGCTGCCGTATTTCACGATTATCTTTCTGATCATCGGCGTCGTCGCCGGTTTTAAAAATATTTACAGTGTGATTCTGCGGAATTTCAAGAACGAAGAACCCGTTATTAAGAGTTTAAAGAGTGAACCCCATAGAAAAAGACCCCCTCCTGCGAAAGCTTGAAATACTCAACTGGATTACCCTGGGCTTTTTTATAGCAATCAGCCTGTTGTTCTGGTCTCCCGATTTTACCCTCGGCATTCTGCTGGGCGGCCTCATCAGTATCGTCAGTTTTACGTGGCGGCAACGGGATCTGAAGGCGGTATTCCGGAATCTGACCGGACGGGCGCAGTCGGCCATCATGTTCCGTTACTACATCCGTTTTTTCGTTTCGGCCGTCATTATCTACTTTATCATCACCAAAACAAACGCCGATGTGGTCGGCCTGTTGATCGGCCTTTCCATCGGCATCATAAACATTGTGCTGACCCTTCTGCTCAGCCTGTTAAAAAAACCCCCCTCTGAGCTGGCAAAATAAAAGACGGCGGATGTGCTTCAGGAGGGGAGGGGTGAAGTGGTGACGCGGATGTTCTAAGTTGGCAAAGGCCAAATATGATAGTCTTCATTGAAACCGATGGCCATCCCTGTATCAGTAACCCTTACCACCGCTCCCGAAACCTTCAGCAAGGCCCCTTTCCCCTCAAAATTCTTTACCTCAATGAGCGGCAGGACCAATTCTATCTTTACTTCGGCACCAAGCGGCAAAGGGTTATCGGTCTGGATAAACACGCCACCCGCACAGGCATCTCTGGTCAGGAAGTTCATCGCTTCCCTATGTTCCTCAACAGCAGAGATAATACTGGCAGGCAATTGGACCGGAAACCTTTCCATTTTTCTTTTCTGATCGATATTGGGTTCCATATTGGGTTCCATGAAACAGGCTCTCTATAAATTCAGAATTAATTATTTATTTCTCTGGCTTGCAAACTAAGGCTCTACGACACATAAGTAAATAGCGCGGAACGTCGCAATTCCACTATTTTGTCGAGACATTCAAAGGTCTCGAGTCGCAAAATGTTGGAAACTTTAACGCAGTCTACTCTCTATTTATTTATGATGTCAATAAATATATATTGGTATCGACCTATCCCCTTGTCAGATGCCGATACTTGATCCGATGCGGCTGGCTGGCAGCGGCGCCGAGGCGCAGCTTTCTGTCGGCTTCGTATTCCGAGTAGTTTCCGTCAAACCAGACGACGCGGCTCTCCCCTTCAAAGGCAAGGATATGCGTCGCGATCCGGTCGAGAAACCACCGGTCATGGCTGATGATCACGGCGCAACCGGCAAAATTTTCCAGCGCCTCTTCAAGCGCGCGCATGGTGTTGACGTCGAGGTCGTTGGTCGGTTCGTCGAGCAGCAGGACATTCGCCCCCTCTTTGAGCATGCGCGCCAGATGGACGCGGTTGCGTTCGCCGCCGGATACTTGGCCCACCTTTTTCTGCTGATCGGCGCCGGAGAAGTTGAATCGGGACACGTAGGCCCGCGAATTAACCAGTTTGCTGCCGAGCTGGATCATCTCCTGTCCTTCGGAAATCACCTCCCAGATCGTCTTGTCGGGGTTCAGAACATCGCGACTCTGGTCCACATAGGCCAGCTTCACGCTCTCGCCGATCCGGATGGTTCCGGAATCCGGTTTTTCCTGTCCCGTGATCATCCGGAAGAGGGTTGTCTTGCCGGCGCCGTTCGGACCGATAATGCCGACGATCCCGCCGGGCGGCAGCGAAAATGAAACCCCTTCCATCAGGAGCCGGTCGCCGTATCCTTTCGTTAAATTTTCCGTTTCGATGGCCATCCTGCCGAGCCTCGGGCCGGGGGGATGTATATCTCCAGTTCGCCGGCACGTTTTTCCCCTTCCTGTCCCAGCAGTTGCTCGTAAGAACTGATGCGCGCCTTTGATTTCGCGTGCCGTCCCTTGGGGGACATCCGGATCCATTCCAGTTCCCGCTGCAGGGTCTTCTGGCGTTCCGTCTCGCTTTTTTCCTCAAGGCGAAGCCGGTTTTGCTTCTGTTCGAGCCAGGATGAATAATTGCCCTGCCAGGGGATGCCCTGGCCTTTATCGAGTTCCAGAATCCAGCCGGCCACATTGTCCAGAAAATACCGGTCGTGCGTGACCGCGATAATCGTCCCGGCATATCGCTGCAGGTGATGTTCAAGCCAGGCGACGGATTCGGCGTCCAGATGATTCGTCGGTTCGTCCAGAAGCAGGATGTCGGGATTCTGAAGGAGCAGCCGGCAGAGGGCGACGCGCCTTCTCTCACCGCCCGACAGGATATTCACAGGCGTATCCCCCGGGGGGCAGCGCAGGGCATCCATGGCCATTTCCAGACGCGAGTCCAGATCCCAGGCGTCCAGGGCGTCGAGTTTTTCCTGCACTTTCCCCTGGCGCTCGATCAGGGCGTCCATCTGCTCATTCGTCATGGGCTCGGAAAACTGTTCGTTGATCCGGTTGTATTCGCTGATCAGATCGACCACCTCCCGGACGCCCTCTTCGACAATCTCGCGCACCGTTTTTTCTTCATTCACGAGCGGCTCCTGCTCGAGAAAACCAACGGTGTATCCCGGCGAGAGGATCGTTTTGCCGTTGAAGTCCTTGTCCACATCGGCCAGGATGCGCAACAGCGAACTCTTGCCCGATCCGTTGAGTCCCAGGACGCCGATCTTCGCACCGTAGAAATAGGACAGGTAGATGTCCTTCAATACCGCTTTCTTGTCATGGTATTTGCTCACTCCGATCATGGAGTAGATGACCTTGTTGATCTCAGCCGTCATGGATTGTCAATGCCTCCCCGATTCTTGATTTCATCATGAAATGGAAAATAAAACATCATGGTTTCTTGCCGGGAGAGTTTACTACAACAGGAATGAAAATGCGATAAATAGATGGAGTAAGGGCTTTGCACAACCGCTGAAAAATGGTTCGCAAGCGGCGAATCAAATGTTTTCCGCCTTTCCAGAGATTACGTTAACGGCTTGTCATGAATCATGATGCGTCTGGTCGTCCTCTTAGCGGAAAAGATTTTTGAGTCGCGGCGAAGCCATTTTTCAAAGGTCTCGAAAAGTGGTGAAGCTATTTTTCATCGGTTATAGACAATGACTCAAGCGGATTTGGCCATTGCGGGTGCGGGGCTTCCGGAAACCCATGGAACTTTTTTTACGGGGACTTTCACGCTTGAAGGTTTGCGGCTCTCCAGGGCCAGGGCGGCGGCATTCTTCTCATAGGTGCAGACCGGCTCATAGGTCCAGCCCGCCGGCCAGACGCGCTTCTTCTTTTTTCAGGCTCCTGTAGACGTATCGCCCGATCAGGGGAGTGATCATTCTGGTTTTCCAGCCGAATTCGGCATAGATTTCCTTCAGGAGCACATCCATCTTTCCGGCGAGCCGCTCGTTGCCCCGATACCACTTTCGCATCGCCCAGACGGCGCCCGCATAGGTCGAGCGCAGGGGAAAAACCTCGCGGGCAAAGCGATCCCGAACCCGGCGCTCCGCGATGATTCTTATAGCGCTGCCAGCCCCTGAGCGGGACAGCGATCAGGCGGGCCAGGCTGGGACCGTTGGCCTCAAAATCCCGCCGGAAAGCCTTCAGGAGAAAATGTTCCTCCTCGCCGTCCCGGATGTTTTTATGCCGGTAACTGAAGCGATATTGGCCGTGGGCGTCGGCCACGGGAAATTCATCCTCGGAAAGCAGCGTCCCCTCGCGGCGATGGCTTTCGTACAGGGGCGTTCCCGGGTTCGGCATATAGAGCATGAACTGGTGAAAGACGGTGTCATGGCTCACGGCATGATCGATGACGGCATCGATATTTTCGGGGCTATGGTCGTCCAGGCCGATAATGGATGAACCCAGCACCCGGATCCCGTGGGACTGGAGACGATGAACGAGCTCGTGCGTATCCACCCCCTGGAGCTTCTGATAGTGCGCTGTTTTCGCCTTCCAGACCCATCCAGACCCAGCCGATCCCCAAGCCGACCAGTTGGTCAATGGTATAGGATTCCAGGACACGGGCCGAACTGAAAACATAGAGAGACCAGCTTTTCTGATGGGCTTCCATCAATTCCAGCAGACGCAGCGCCCGTTTTTTGTGGAGCAGAAAATTTTCGTCCAGGACAAAAAAGGAGTTGCGTTTTGAGTTCTTCGTCAATGCGGGACATGACGGCAAAGAGTTCATCGCCCGTTTCATAAAAGTTGATGAAATTTCCCTTGCCGCCGAAGAGGGCCGAGGTGGAACAGAAATTACAGCCCACGGGACAGCCGACGGATGGGATCAGGATCGCCGCCGTCCCGCCCGGCCTCTGTCCAAGACCGATGCCCATGATCGCGGCCGCCGAATCCGGAAAGGACCGCCGGATGGCGGATCGGCGGCGTCTTCCTCTTCTCCTAAAAACCGGCGAAACCAGCGGATGCCGTCGCCCTTGACGATGACATCGGCATCGATCGTCTGACGAAGGTCGTCCTTGCTCGGCAATATGGCCTCCGACGACAATCCGGGCGCTGCGGCCGGTACTGCCGGATGAGTTCGCACATCCGTTTCACCTTCCCCACATTGGGAATGATGGCGCCGATCCCGATGACATCATAGTCATTCTCCCGAATTTCTTCGATAAAACGTTCCTGGGAGGGAAAATCCAGCAGCGTGCAGGGCGCATCAATATTGGCCTGAATCATCATCAGCCCGAAGGAGCGATGAAACATCCTCAGGGAAAAGCCGCCCTGAACGCGCGTCACCTGATTCTGATAGAGTTCCATGGGATTGATGGCCCGGCTTCCGTATTCGTCATCCTGCGCATAGGGCCCGAAGACGCTTGACAATAAAATTCGTGTCTGCCTTCCCTTGGGGGAACGGGTGATCTTCTGCTGCATGCTTGCCTCCGGCTGTTGTATTTTTACACACTTTTCAAGTGCTGCGTGCGTGATTTGCAACGACCCTAAAACATAAAATTACTGAATGAAAGCAATATATTACGTTTTACAAAAGTTTTACAAACCAGTCCTGGGAGAGGCCCCGTTTACCTGCGGCAGGGGATTGAGAGCGGCGAAGCTATTTTTCGAAGGTCTGCGGTTGACTCTTGGGATCGCCTGTGTAAAAATGCGCCATGATTTCTCGATTGAAGTGGTTTTTCCACCCGGTATTTATATTTGTCTTCTCCATCCTGGCCCTGGCCTCTTCTCTGTTTCTCTATATTTACTGGTATATCGAGGTCAGCGCGGGACTCAAGGCCGCCGTGCGCCGTTACAATCTCGATCCGCAACAGTTCCTCGAGGCCCAAACCTGGGTGGTCATTCTCGTCCTGTCAATCCTGGTCGGGATCATTCTGGTCGGGATTTTCATTATCTTCGTGTACAGCCAGAAGATGGTGCGCCTCAACCGCTGCAGCACGAATTCATCAACAATTTCACGCATGAACTGAAGACCCCGGTCACATCGCTGAAGCTCTACCTGGAAACGTTCCTGAAGCATGAATTGCCCCGGAAGGAACAGGCAAAATATATCGGTTACATGCTTCAGGATGTGGAACGCCTTGCGGACAACATCAGCCGCATCCTGAACCTGGCCAGGATCGAGACGAAGACCTATGGCGGGGACTTTCTCCCGGCCGACCTCGTGGAAACCGTTCAGCGGTTTCATGAGAACAACCGCCATCTCTTCGGAGGCTGCGACATTCAAATCCACAATCCATCCGGACAACCCCTCTTCTACAGCATCAACCCGCCTCTCTTTGAAATGCTGGTGATGAATATCCTCAATAACGGCATCAAATACAATGACAGTGAAAACCCCCGAATAGACATCCGCTTTCTGCAGAAAAACGGCCGGCTGCACATCCGCTTTGAAGACAACGGCATCGGTATTGAAAAAGCGGAGGCGAAAAAGATTTTCCGGAAATTTTACCAGGCGAAAAGAGCGGACAGCCTCTCGCCCAGAGGCAGCGGACTGGGTCTGTATCTGGTCCAGAATATTGCGCGCATGCACCGGGGAAAGGTTATTGCGGAAAAGCGGCAGGATGAAAAGGGGTCGGTTTTTACGCTGATCCTTCCTTTCCGTCCTCAGCACGCCTGATAGGGAGAGACAACCATGCAAGATTCGGGAAAAAAGCGGATTCTCATTATTGAAGACGAAAGCCATATCGCGGAGGGTTTGAAGCTGAACCTGTCCCTTCAGGGCTATGAAGTGGACATCGCCCCGGACGGGGTTTCGGGCTTGCAGAAGTGGAAAACGGGGCAGCCTCACCTGATTGTCCTGGACATCATGCTGCCCGGCATCGACGGCTTTTCGGTATTACAGAGTATTCGTCTGGAGGATGAGCGGCTGCCGATTCTGATCCTCTCGGCAAAGGGAAGCTCTGAAGACCGGGTCAAGGGGCTGAGCTACGGCGTGGATGATTATCTGGCCAAGCCTTTTAACCTGGAGGAGTTCCTGCTGCGCGTGGAACGGCTCCTGGCCCGCGTCTCCTGGGCCGGGGAAACGGGCGATACCGAGTCGGCCGTGCTGCCCCGGACCTACACCTTCGGCGGCAACCGGATCGATTTCGGCACCTCCACGGCCGATTGCAGGGCCGGCAGGATCACGCTGACGGAACAGGAAGTGAAGCTCCTGAAGCTGTTTATCGCCAACCGGGGAAAACCGCTCACCAGGAAGCAGCTCCTCGAAATCGGCTGGGGATACACCGGGGTCATCACCACGCGCACCGTGGATAATTTCATCGTGCGCCTCCGCAAATACTTTGAGGACGATCCCCAACAGCCCGTTTATTTCCGGAGCCTCCGATCCGTGGGCTATATCTTCGATCACGAAGACCCGGCGTCATCATTATGATTGCCGATAGGCGATTGTCCCGCTCTTAATAAATACCAAGTTGTATCTTAACGGCTTCTTCAACCTTGCGCATATCCGCCTCAGAAAGAATGCCGGCGCGGTTAAAAAGCCTTGACTTGCTTACGGTGGCCAATTGATCCGCCATGGCCTTGCTCTCTTTACCTTCAAAATCCACTATCGCCTCACTGGGATAGAGACGATCTGTTTTACTGGTAAGGGGAACAACTTGAACTCTATTGAGGAATTTGTTTGATGCGTCATTGCTGATGATAACGGCAGGCCGCTTCTTTTTGATTTCCCCACCAACAGAAGGATCGAAATTGACCCACCAGACCTCACATCGTTTCATGATCCATGTCCTTAAAGGTAATTTCCGCCCACTCTAATGCTTCATTCTCCCGTTTTTTGTCTTTTGCCATTTCGGCGTAGGCGGATTCATAATTGGGACGAACAACGTGAGGACGAACTATTTCCTGGATAAATCTGCTGATTTTGCGGGGTCCTATGATTTTATGGAGACCGTTGTATACTTCTTCATCAACTGTTATGGTTAATTTCTTCTGCATGACACACCTCCTTTACACGTGTAGTATACGTGTAGACACGTGGCGTGTCAATAAAAAAGACGATTTATGTATTCTTGGGAAAATTGTGGGAATCCACCGCCTGATTTTGTACGGGCTGGTTTTCCCGGTTTTCAGCGTTGTTTATGGGGGATGGTTACAAAATGCGGAAAGGTTCGACGTAATAAAGGGCCAGCCCTTCCCCGGAGTTCGAAATCCTGATCTCCAGCGGCATCCCTATGGAGAGCTCTTCCGGCGTTGCTCCGGAAATCCGTGCCGCGATCCTTCCTATTCCCTCGTCAAGGTCCACCAGTCCAAGAAGGAAAGGGAGGTCAAACTCGGGCTGCGCAAAAAAGAGTTCCGTCCAACTGTAGAGATACCCTTTTCCGCTCAATGCCTCCCAGGTAAAGACGTCACCCAGGCATTCCGGGCAATGGCTGCGGGGCGGGAAAAAGATTTCGCCGCAATCCCTGCACCGGGGGGCAAGGAATCTCCCCGTTTTCAGTCCCTCCCAGAATGGGCTGACGCTGGGGCTTTCAACGTTCGTCGGCATGAGAAAGTTGGGTTTGGATGTCATATCAATCCCTTCCGAAAATCATGACCAGGCCGTTATTCATCATCCCGCCCTCACAATGCATCAACCCGACCTTTGCGTCCTTGACCTGGATGGCCCCGGCTGCTCCACGGAGCTGCCTGACAAGACTGATCGTCTCGTACAAGGGGGTTGCCGCCCAGGGATGCCCCCGGGAGGTCAGTCCTCCGTCGGTGTTAATGGGGATTTTTCCGCCGATGTCCGTCTCGCCGTTCCGTATAGCCTTCACCATCTCACCGTTTTCAAACCAGCCGATGTCCTCCGGGATAATCAACTCGTGGGAACTGAAGGGGGCGTAAATCTCAGCCACGTCCACGTCGTCCGGTTTGATCCCAGCCGCCTGAAAAGCCCTTCGCGCCGCTTCCCGGGTTGCCGTGAAATGGCTGATGGACTTTGAGCAGTCGTCGGTCGGAATGACGCAGGAGTTATCATGACAAAGACCCCAGCCTTGAAGATAGACAGGATGAGGGGAAAGATCCCGTGCCACGTCCTCGGAGGCGACGACAACGGCTGCGGCGCCGTCCAGGGAAGCCGCGGCATCGAGGAGCTTGATGGGAGAAGACAAATAGCGGGAGCGCAGCACATCCTCGACGGCGATGGGTTTTTTAAAGGCTGCCAACGGATTGCCCGCGGCGTTCTTGCGGTTCCGGACGGCAGCCATGGCAAAGTCTTCTTCTGTGGCGCCGGTCTCGTGCATGTAGCGCCTCGCCGAAAGGGCATAGGCCCAGATGATCCCGTAAGCGGCATAGGGCTGGAGGGCGGTGGGTTCGATCATCGCCCATCCCTTGCCCTGGGAAAGGTTCTTAAACCATCCGATGGAGGCCTCGCGCACCGCACCGTAGCAAAGAGCGGTCTTGATGCGTCCGGCCTGGATTTCGTCGGCGGCATACTTCAGCGTCAACCCGCCGGCGATGGCCCCGCAGCAAATCTCCGCCATGGATTTAGGCGAAATGCGCAGGTACTCGCAAAGCAGGTTGGTTTGCAGGCCGATGTTGCCCTGCAGATCCGGCGTCGTAAAGAGGCCCTCGACCTGCTTGCTGGACAGTTGGGCGTCTCTCAGGGCGTCGCGAATGACCTGGAGGGCCAGGTCGCTCTCCCGCCTTTCCGGATATCGTCCGACCTCCACGGCGCCGATGCCGATAATCGCTACCCTTTCTTGCCTCACGTTCATCCCCTGTTCTATTCGAAAATAGTGATTGATAAGGTATCGCTTTCTCGCGGCGGGAGTATATGAAGAAGGATTTTGTGTGTCAATGGAATATTGACCACAAAATATGGGATGTGTTGCCGTTCATTGTGCAAGAGATGTCTCGCGTCGGCTGTCTTTTTGATAAATCGGCGCTACTTTCCCGACAGGTATGCGTGAATCGCCCGGGCGGCCTGTTTTCCGGCGCCCATTGCGAGGATGACCGTGGCGGAACCGGTAACAATGTCGCCGCCGGCGTAAACGCCGGGACAGGTGGTCTCTTACCCAAACATTGGTGTCCATTTTTTCCAACCGATCACAATCCGGTTGATGCGTACTTTCATGATAAAGGATGAGATCAAAACCAGATAGCGAGCAACCTTATAGCACAAGTCCTTAACCTGCCTGTCTCAGCAAAGATGCAGATTATCGTTACAAAACTTCGACTGCACCTGTCTGCGTTGAGGAGGCAATAAAATATCTGGAAAAATAAATTTGCCCCCTTTTTGCTCAGCATTGGATCGTTACGTTAAGAAATAGGGTAACTTTGATTATGGCCTCCAGTTAATACCCTTGACAAACCTCTCGGAATAATGGTAGGGGCGCCCAACTTCATAAAGACGACAAGGCGCCATTAAACAATGCATCATCCCCTGGTCAAAAAAATTATTTTTCTTTCGCTGTTCGGCTTTTTCCTGGCCGTCATGGCCGTCTCGTTACATTACCATGACAAGTCGTTTTCGTTGGCCACTTGCTCCATCTGTAAGGTCAAAACATCCCTCTCCGGGACCTTCAGTAAAATCAAGGTCGATTTCGCCCCTGCCGTCGCCGGTCTTCATCTTTTGTTGATTACAACCTGTCCGTGTTTATCCGGCATTTTACCTGACAAACAAACCGTCTTCATCGATTCTCAAATAGCAGTCACTTATCCCAATAAAGCTCCCCCGTTCAGATCTTAATTCAGCAAACCACTGAAACTCTATCAGAATGACAGCTGCCGAAGTCCGATCTGTTGGTTTTGCGGATGTTCATAAAACATAGATATCCATGAACGATTTAACCCACGAGAAGAAATAACCACGAATTGTCACATTTGTAATATCCCATTGACGATAGCAGAACGTCAGGGTGTAGAGATTGATTATTGTTCGAAACGGCGATCATCATAAAAAGAAACGCGGGTTTCTGCACGATTTATTCGACTAAAGGAATAAAAATAAAGATTTATGGACGCGCAACACCGTAAAGTAAGGGTCGCCGCCCTTTCCGTCGTCTCCAACATGACGCTCGTGGTCATGAAGGTCGTTGCCGGCCTTATGATTGGCTCTGTCTCCATCATATCGGAGGCGATTCACTCCGGGGTTGACCTGCTGGCGGCCATCATCGCGTTGTTCTCGGTGAAAACATCCAGTATCCCGGCCGACAGCGAGCACCCCTTCGGACATGGCAAGATCGAGAACATCTCCGGCACGATCGAGGCCCTGCTGATCTTTGTCGCCGCGATCTGGATCATCTTTGAGGCAGCGAAAAAGCTCATGCATCCGGAGCCGATGGAGGCAATCGGCTGGGGCGTCGGTGTTATGCTGGTTTCAGCAGTCGTCAATATCGTCGTATCGGAAATGCTGTTCAAGGTCGGACGGGAAACGGATTCCATCGCCCTGCAGGCCGATGCCTGGCATCTGAAAACGGATGTGTACACCTCTGCCGGGGTCATGGGCGGTCTGGCCCTGATCTGGATCGCCCAATGGGTCTTTCCCGGCAAGGATTTCTTCTGGCTGGACCCTGTCGCCGCATTGGGCGTCGCCTTGCTCATTATCAAGGCGGCTTATGATTTGACCGCCCAATCGGCAAAGGACCTCCTGGATGTCCATCTTCCCAAGATGGAAGTGGAATGGATCCGTCAGTGTATTCTCGATCACAATTCCGTTGTTCGAGGATTTCACGATCTGAGGACGCGCAAGGCGGGACACTTCCGTTTTGTCGAGTTCCACTTGAAAGTGGACCCCCATATGTCGGTGATGGATTCCCACGATATCACAAAAGTATTAAAGAAAAAGATCAGGGCGCAATTCCCGGGAACGACCGTGACCATCCATATTGAGCCCTGCGACAGCGACTGTGTTGACAAATGTATCGAGGGATGCCTCCTGCCGGAACAAGAAAGGCAGAAAATAAAAAGCTTATGATTTGATCGGTGGCGTTTGAAGCCATACGGGAGTGGCGGGCGAGAAATGAAAAATAAAGGCAGGAGAAAATACATGAACAAATGGATGATAGTAATCAAATCAATGGCTGTGGCAGCGGTTCTGGCAGGCGTTAAATTCGGCCTCCACGCCTTAAATCTTGAATTTATTCAGATCGATTCCCTAATTTCAGCATTGATAAGCGGCGTTATCTTTACGATGGCGATTTTATTAACCGGAGTAATGGCTGATTTTAAGGAAAGTGAGAAAATTCCGGGAGAACTGGCGGCATCCATCAAGGCGCTTCACAAGGACTTTGAACTGTTGGAGTTTGCGGCAAAAAAGGAAGTTGACAGTGCGCTTATGCACCTAAACAGCTTAATTAGTGTTATAATAAACCAGTTCGAATCGAACAAGTGGAAGCAGTCGGAAATTGTGGAAATAATTGACAATATAGACGACGAAATAAGGGAAATGGCCGCAAAGAACATGGCGCCGGCATATGTAATAAAAATACGCAATGAACTTAGCAACATAGAAAAAATCTCAAACAGGATCGACACGATAGAAGAAACTAATTTTCTTCCCTCGGCTTATGCTTTATCGCAAACAGCGGTTTTGCTGGTTATGCTTATACTGTTGTTCGCCATCGTTGACCCTTATTTGATAGGGATGTTCATTATTTTTACAGTAACTTTTCTTATCATGGGGATATTAATGCTGATAAAAGATATGGACAATCCTTTTGAAACCGGCGGCAAGGGCAGTGCTGATGTGGATTTATCCCATATTTATAAGCTTGATAAGTATCTAAAAAGCCATGAAGAGGTGAAGTGATGGACATAAACGCGAATGGCATTAATGGAATACCGGACGGCGGCCAGCGTCTTCCAAATCCGCGTGATTAACCCATAGATCGGCCTACAGGCGACCGCCGCCGGCTAAGGCAGTCAGGCTTTCAGTAGCCTGCAACAGATTTATCGAAAGGGACATCCCGGCCGGAATCGGGCGCCGTCGCTACTTTCCCGACAGGTATGCGTGAATTGCCCGTGCGGCCTGTTTGCCGGCGCCCATGGCCAGGATGACCGTGGCGGAGCCGGTGACGATGTCGCCGCCGGCATAGACGCCTGGGCGGGTGGTCTCTCCCGATTCCCCTTTGGTGATGATATAGCCCCGGCGGTTCGTCTCCAGACCGGGCGTCGTCGCCGGGACGATGGGGTTGGCCATGGTGCCCACGGCCACCACGACGGTGTCCACGTCGATGACGAATTCGGATCCCTCAATGGGAACGGGGCTGCGTCTGCCCGAGGCGTCGGGCTCGCCGAGCTCCATGCGGATGCACTTCATGCCCGTGACCCAGCCTTTTTCATCTCCGATATATTCGACGGGATTTGTCAGGAGTTTGAACTGGACCCCTTCCTCATGGGCATGGTGGACTTCTTCCTTGCGGGCGGGCATTTCCACTTCCGTGCGGCGGTAGATGATATAGGCGTTTTCCGCGCCCAGCCGCAGCGCCGTCCGAACCGAGTCCATGGCCACATTGCCGCCCCCGATGACGGCGACGTTCCTGCCGCGGACGATGGGCGTGTCGTATTCCGGAAAGAGATAGGCTTTCATGAGGTTCGAGCGCGTGAGATATTCATTGGCCGAATAGATGCCGCTGAGATTTTCCCCGGGGATATTCATGAACACCGGTGCGCCGGCGCCGACGGCGATATAAACGGCGTCATAGCCTTCGGCAAAGAGTTCATCGATCGTCGCGATCCGGCCGATGACGGCGTTGGTCTCGATCTTCACGCCCAATTTTCTCAGATAATCGACCTCCGCCTCGACGATGGCCTTGGGAAGACGGAATTCGGGAATACCGTAAACCAGAACGCCGCCGGCCTTGTGCAGACCCTCAAAGACGGTCACGGCATAGCCCAACTTGACCAGATCGCCGGCGATGGTCAGTCCCGAAGGTCCGGCGCCGACCACGGCGATTTTTTTGCCGTTGGGCACCGACGGTTCGGGAAGAGAAATCTGTCCGCTCGCCCGTTCGTAATCGGCGGCGAAGCGCTCCAGGCGACCGATGGCCACCGGGTCGCCCTTCTTGCCGAGGATGCAGACCTTTTCACACTGCTCCTCCTGGGGGCAGACGCGGCCGCAGACCGCGGGCAGGCTGTTGGTCTCCTTCAGAATATGCGCCGCCTCCATGAAGTTCCCATCGGCAATCGCCTTGATGAATTCCGGAATCCGGACTTCCACGGGGCACCCGGCGATGCACCCGGGTTTCTTGCACTGGATACAACGCTTCGCCTCCATTATGGCCGTCTCTTCCGGATATCCCAGCGGAACTTCCTCGAAGTTTGTTACTCGGACAGCCGGGTCCTGTTCCCGCATCGGCTGCCGGGGAATCTTCTCTTTCTTATCCTTCTTGGCTTCAGTTTCCATTCCATCCACACCTATGCTTTTCAACCGCAACGCTTTCCTGTTCACAGTACATGCGCAGGCGGCTTGTCAGCAGATCAAAATCCACCTGATGGCCATCAAACTCGGGACCATCGACGCAGGTGAGCTTCGTCTTCCCGCCGACGGAAACCCTGCAGGCGCCGCACATACCCGTCGCATCCACCATGATCGGATTGAGACTGACTATGGTCTTGATCCCGTAGGGCCGCGTCAGATTAGCAATCACCTTCATCATGGGAACCGGCCCGATCGCAAAGACTTCTTCAATCTTCTCGCCTTGATCGATCAGGTTCTGCAGGACCGTACTGACAAATCCGTGGAAGCCGTAACTGCCGTCATCCGTGGCGACGATCAGCCGGTCGCTGACCTGCTTCATCTCTTCTTCCAGAATCAACAAATCCTTCGTCCGGGCGCCAATGATGGAAATGACCCGGTTGCCCGCCTGCTTCAGGGCCGCGGCCAATGGATAAACGACACCGACGCCCACGCCGCCGCCGATGCAGACGACCTGCCCTATTTTCTTAATGTCCGTGGGATTGCCCAGAGGTCCCTGAACGGCGATGAATTCGTCGCCCACCTTCATCTTGGACATGGCGGCTGTCGTCTTGCCGACAACTTGAAAGATAATCGTAATCGTTCCTTTTTCCGGATCGGAATCGACGATGGTCAGGGGAATCCGCTCCCCTTTTTCATCCATGATGAGAACGATAAACTGACCCGCCTTGCGCTTCCTGGCAATCGCCGGCGCCTCCAGAATCATCTTGACGACGTTTTCCGACAAAGCGACTTTTTCAACAATTTTATTCAAGCTGTTTTCTCCTGATCATTTTATGGCCAAATGGATTTGCATAACCGTTGCAAAATGGTTCGCAAGCGGCGAATCAAATGTTTTCCGCCTTTCCAGAGATTACATCAGCGGCTTGTCGTGAATCATGATTACGTCTGGTTGTCCTCTTAGCGGAAAAGATTTTTGAGACGCGGCGAAGCCATTTTGCAGAGGTCTCGAGCTTTTGACAAACAATTTTCAGAGCACCCGGTTCTGAAAAAATGAGGGAGCCGGAGGGCTCCCAATAACAGCACCAAAAACTTCGGATTTGGAACGGCTTCGTTAGTATTCCTTGGTCAGTTTATCCAGTTCCGCCAGAGAGAAGACCGGACCGTCCTTGCAGACGTACTTGCTGCCCACATTGCAGCGTCCGCATTTGCCGATGCCGCATTTCATGCGCATTTCCAGCGAGGTGATAATGTTTTCCTTGGAGAAGCCCAGATCGAAGAAAACCGGCAGCGTAAACCGGATCATGATGGGCGGCCCGCAGATCACCGTTACGGCGTTTTCGGAACTGGGCGCCACTTCCTTGCAGACCGTGGGCACAAATCCCTCGCGCCCCTTCCAGCCCGCATCACCCTTGTCAACGGTCACGTTCAGATTGATATCCGAACGTTTCGCCCAGACATCCAGCTCGTCCTTGTAAATGAGGAGCCCCGGATTCCGCGCGCCGTAGATGACCGTAATATTTCCGAAGCGGGCCCGGTTGGATTCATGGATCATGTAATTCAGCAGGGACCGCAATGTGGTAAAGGCGAACCCGCCGCCGACGATCACGATATTCTTGCCTTCCAGATACGCGATCGGCCATGAATTCCCCATAGGCCCCCGGACGCCCATGAGCGTTCCCGGCTCCATGTCATGCAGCGCGCTCGTCACGACGCCCGCCCTCTGGACGGTAAATTCGATATAACCCGGCTGCGTCGGCGAAGAGGCGATCCCGATGGGAGATTCACCCTTGCCGAAGATGGACAGTTCGCCGAATTGTCCCGGGATATAGGCAAACTTTGCCTCATCCTCCTTGTTGACAAACTCGAGGCGGAAGGTCTTGATGTCCTTCGTGTCCACTTCCGTGATGATTTTTGCAACCTTGACCGGATAAGGTATGTATGGATTCTCCATGACGACTCCCGACGTTATAGTTTCGAAATATCTTCGACGATTTTTCTGATATCGATATTCACGGGACAATACATGACGCACCGGCCACAGCCGACGCAGGCAATGGCATTGAAATTGTCCACAAAATACTTGAATTTATGCATCGCCCGCTGACGCCACCGTTCCTTCTGGCTGGACCGGGGATTGTGGCCGGAAGTCTCCTTCGTGAACAGGGGAAACATGCAGGAGTCCCAGTTTCTCAGGCGAATCCCGTCGTTGGCTTTGACTTCGTCGCTGATGTCGAAGCAGTGGCAGGTCGGGCACAGATACGTGCAGGTCCCGCAGGCCAGGCACTTCTGATGAATCGTGTTCCAGAAGGGATGCTCGAAGTTCACGTCCAGGATGGGCTTGATGGCCTTTGCCGGAATGTGTGATTTGATCTCTTGAGCGGCCTTTTCGGCAATGGCCTTTTTCGCCGCCAGCGCCTGGTCGTCCGCCTTGGGCGCATCGGCAAAATATTTCAGCAGTTTTTCGCCTTTGGGCGTGATAAACTCGGCCAGATAGTCCGTCCCGATCTCCGTCAGGAGAATATCGGCGCCGTCTGCTGAGGTCGGGCTCCCATCCACGGAGGTGCAGAAGCAGGTGGTATAGGGCGGATGGGCGCAGGCGAGCGTTATCACGATGGTCTTTTCGCGTTTGTCGATATAGAAGGGGTCCCGGTATTTTTCCTGATCGAAGAGCATGTCCAGCAGCAGATAACTATGGGCGTCGCAGGGCCGAACCCCGAACAGGACCGATTCCTTTGCCGCCTCGGCCGCACCGGCAAATGCCATACCGTTTTCCGTCCGCGTGTACTTCATCATCTGTTCCGAATGCGGAAAGAAGAAATTCTTCGGAGCATTTTTGGAATTGGCAAAACGGATCAGCGGCACCTGGCCCTTTTCCAGTTGCTTGAAGAGAACGTTGTCTTCCTCTTTCACGGGCGCGAAAACCGGCATGTCCTGCGACATCTTCCCGATGATCCCGGCCAGCCTATCCTCTTTGATTAACCTCGTTTCCATATTTTCCCTATAACCCCTTATCCTTAGATCAAAGTCAGGCTCTTCATGAGCGGCCGCGGATCCACGTTGTGCAGTTTGAACCAAGTGTCCGGTCCCTGCAGCCCCAGAGCCAGGGCAATCAGTTCGGTAAAGTAGAAGACGGGCAGCCGGACATTGTCGCCCGCCCGCATGTCCAGATTCGCCATGCAGACAGGACAGGCCGTCACGACGCAGTTGGCGCCGGCTTCTCTGGCCATGGTCATGATCTTATTGACCATTTTTGCGACGATATCCGTCCGGCTGATGGTCAGCGACCCGCCGCAGCAGTCGGTCTTATACGACCAGAGACGCGCATCGGCCCCCAGTGTGTTGAGAATTTTGTCCAGAATGACCGGGTTTTCATAATCGTCGAATTCGCAGATCTCCGGCGGACGCAGCAGCAGACAACCGTAATAGGAAACCGGCTTCAGGCCCTTTAACGGCTTTTTGACCTTGCCCTCCAGGGCATCCAGACCGATGTCCTTGAAAATGATATCAATCGGATTCCGGATGGCGATCCCGCCGTGGTATTTGCCTCCGATAATCTCCTCAACTTCGCCTTTTAATTGCTTGTCCGCCTTGAGATGATGTTCTGCCGTTTTGAAACGATTGAAACAGGCCGCGCAGGGCACCATCACATCGAGGGCGTCTTTTTCCGCCGCCACGAGATTTCGGGCAGGCAGTGCGATGGACAGCTTGAAGTTGGTGCTGTGGGCGGAGGTGGCGCCGCAACAGGACCAGTCGTCCACTTCCTTGAGCTCGATCCCCAGCGCGCGGCTTACCGCCTTGACCGACTGGTCATATTCCTTGGCCGTGCCATGGAGAGAGCATCCCGGATAATATGAAACTTTCAACGATAGCCTCCTTTATGTCTATTCACGCTTTTCAAGCCTGCTTCGTTTTCTCGAAAATTTTCTTGACGGACCCGAGATCCTTCGTTTTCGGGGAAGACAGCGACAGTTTGCCCTTCAGGAACATGTCGATGCCCATGCCCATATCGGAGAAGAGATCCCCGGATTTGAGTTTATACTGCACCATCATGATGGGCTCGTTGATCCGGCCGAACATTTTGATGTTGGACAAAAACGATTCATGGAATTTCAGGATGTTCTTTTCCTTCGCGCCCACGCCCGATTCGATGGCCATCTGCCGCAGGACATCCATCATGCGGGCGATGTCCACCTCGTTGGGGCAGCGGGTGATGCAGGTCTCGCAGGAGACGCAGAGCCAGATGGTGGAACTGTTCAAAACTTCATTTTTGCGGCCCATCTGGATCATCTTGATGACCTTGTTGAGGTTGTATTCCATGGCAAAGGTCAGGGGACAACCAGCCGTGCATTTCCGGCAGTGATAGCACCGCTGGAGGGGCACACCGTCGATTTTCTCGTTGACTTGCTCTAAAAAGGTTTGCATGTTCACTCCTAATGACTCACCCCCGCCGGGGTTGTAAGTGAAGTCTTCCTTGTCGTTTTCCTTGTACGTGCTCAGCGGCGCCGGGCTGTCGAGCGATGCGCCGGCCCGGTGCTCGAAGAGTTCAAACGCGTCTTTATCCAGTTTTTTCAGGAACTTTCTGAGGTCCACGCCCATGGGGCAGACGGCTGATACAGGACCCGCAGTCCACGCAGCGGCCCACCATGTGATACAGGCGCATCAACTGAAACATCTGCGTGTCCGACTGATCGTCGCCGATGCCGACCCACTGGGGCTGGCTCTGCTCGACAAAACAGATCCGGCAGTAGCAGGACGGGCAGGTGTTCCGGCAAGCGTCGCAGCGGATACATTTTGCCATTTCCTTGGTGAAATAAGCCCAGCGTTTCTCGATGGGCAGGTTTTCAAATTCGTCCACTTCCGCATATTCCGAAGCGGCGTCCATGGGCGGGGCCGGTTCGCCGATCATCACAGTCGGAAATCACGGGATTGTTGAACCGGCAGGTGCGGCAGTTGTCGGCCAGAACCTCCTTGAGGGCGATCTTTTTTTCGCCCGTCAGCCGTCTTGACGATCAGCTCATCCTTCGTCGCGGATCCGCCCAGAATTTCCTCCTGGTTGACAGCCGTGGCCAGTTTCTTCTTATCGACATACCCGGTGCAGGGAACGCCGATGATCACGCATTCGCTGCGATCATACTGCAACTCCTGCAGGTGAATGACCAGTGAGCGGGAGGTGCAGCCCCTCGCCACAATGCCAAAGGCTTTCTTGATACGGTCTTCGGGTTTGACCCGTTTCTGTGATTCTTTGTGCTGCATGACCAGGTCATGAACGAATTTCGCGAGGTTCTGCGTGCAGAACCGGTTCCAGACCAGCTTATCCGCTTCGTCGGGGTTGGTGATAAAACAGGGCGTGGCCGTCAGAGGCAGGGTTCCATCTTCGTACCCGACAATGACGTCCACCTTTTTCTCGATCAGCAGTTTCCTGGCTTCTTCCCGCAGCTTCTTTTCGATATTTTCCACAGTTCCCGATTCCTCGTTCGTTATTTATAACTTCTTTACCAGCTTGCCGGCCGGACCCAGCTCCCTTACGGCCTGAGTCACCCCCTTGATGACCTGGGCAAAACGGTCACCTTCGGAAGCGGAAATCCACGTAAATATGGTTCTGTCGCCTTCTACCCCAATGTAATTCAGGAAACTTTTTAACGTCGCAAACTTGCGCCGCGCCACCAAATTTCCTGACAAATAGTGGCATTCACCCGGATGTCAACCGGAAACCAGAACGCCGTCGGCGCCTTCCTGAAGGGCCTTCATGACATAAAAGGGGTTGATCCTGCCCGTGCAGGGAACGCGGATGATGCGGACATTGGGCGGATACTGGATCCTGCTGATCCCTGCCAGATCGGCCCCGGCATAGGTGCACCAGTTGCAGACAATGGCAACGATTTTCGGTTCCCAGCCTTCTTTTGCTTGATTTTCAGCCATATCTTCTCCTTCTTCCTGAATTGCTCAATGTTCACACTGATATCTCTACAGCGCCCAGATCTGCGCCAGCACTTCCTCGTTGTTGAAACCGTTGAGATCCGCCGCGTTCATGCGGCAGGAGGCCGTACAGACGCCGCAGCCCTTGCAGAGAACGGAGTTGACAACGGCGCAGCCTTCTTTGGCATCCACCGCAATGGCGCTGAAGGGGCAATTGATCTCGCAGAGCCCGCAGGCCATGCACCGCTCCTTGATCACATAGGCGGTCTTGCCTTCCGCCTCGATATAATCCTTGCTCAGAATCGTGCAGGCCCTCGACACGGCCGCAAAGGCCTGGGTGACTGCCTCTTCGCTGAGTTTCGGCGCGTGGGACATGCCGCACATGAAGACGCCGTCCGTTTGAAAATCAACGGGTCGCAGCTTCACATGGGCCTCGAGGAAGAAACCGTCCTGGTTGGTGGGCACCTTCAGCATCTTGCCGATGTCTTCATTGGCGGGATTGGGAACGGTCCCCACGCTCAGGGCCAGCAGATCGGTTTTCAGTTCCACCTGTTCGTTCAGAATCGGATCGAAAACACGGACGGCGATCTGATTTCCGTCCTGACGGACCTCCGGTTTCCGGTCTTCGTCATAACGGATGAATTTGACGTTCAGCTCACGGGCTTTTTTGTAGTAGTCTTCCTTCAGACCGAAGGTTCGGATATCCCGGTAGAGGATCGTGACATCCTTTTCCGGATCGGCCTCTTTGAGCTTCAAGGCGTTCTTGACGGCCTCGGAACAGCAGTAACGGCTGCAGTAGGGCCTTTCGGCATTGCGGGAGCCGACGCACTGAATCATGACGACGCTTTTTGCCGCGGACACTTTGGCGTCCTTTTCGGCGATCAGCTTTTCCAGTTCACGCTGGGGAACGACCTGGGCCGACTGCCCCTGAAGATATTCTTTATTCTCCAGTTCATAGGCACCCGTGGCGACGATCACGACACCGTGCTCAAACTGGGTCTCGCCTTCCTTCTTCTGCTCGATTGTGGTTTTATAGTTGCCGATGAAGCCCTCGATTTTTTTGATATCGGCGCCCGTATAGGCATGAATCAGCTTGCTGTCCCTGACTTTCTGCAGCAGCCCGGCCAGATGCTTCTTCGTATCCAGGCCTTCGAGGGTGTAATAGAGATGGCGGTAGTTGCCGCCGAGTTCAAACTGCTTTTCCACGATATGGGATTCAAAACCCTGATCGGCCAGCGCCAGCGCCGCCGTGACGCCGGCCAGCCCGCCGCCGATGATCAGCACGGCGTGGTTGACGCTGAGCTGTCCCGGCTTCAGGGGTTTCAGATACTGGGCCTTGGCGATGGCCATGCGGACGAGGTCCTTGGCCTTTTCCGTGGCGGCCTCGGGTTCGTGCATGTGCACCCACGAGTTCTGGTCGCGGATGTTGGCCATCTCAAAGAGATAGCGGTTCAGACCGGCTTTTTCGCAGTTCTCCTGGAAGAGCCCTTCATGGGTCCGGGGCGAGCAGGAGGCCACAACCACGCGGGTCAGGTTGTATTCCTTGATCACTTCGCCCATCTTGACGGCCGTATCCTGGGAGCAGGTAAAGAGGTTGTCCGCGGTATACACCACATTGGGCAGGGTTTTCGCGTATTCCACAACGGCGGGCACATCCACCACGCCGCCGATATTGATGCCGCAATGGCAAACAAAGACGCCCGTCCGCGGGCCGATGCCGCGGATGTCGTTTTCCAGGGGCACTGACGCCTCGCAGGTCATCGTTCCGCGACGCGATGCGAGAAGACCCTGGGCGCAGGCGGCCGCGCCGCTGGCTTCCATGACCGTTTCGGGGATGTCCTTGGGGCCGCCGAAGGCGCCGCAGACAAAGACGCCTTCCCGGCTGGTCTGAACAGGATTTTCCAGAGTGGTCTTGCAGAAGCCGTGTTCCTGCAGCTCAATTCCCAGGGCCCTGGACAGTCCGGCCGCATCTTTGGGCGGCGTCAGACCGATGGACAGGACGATCATATCGAATTCCTCTTCCACGAGGGTCCCATCTTCCTGGACATATTTGAGAAGCAGGTTCTTGCTCTGCTGGAGTTCCTTGATGGTGGACGGCATGGAGCGAATGTAGCGGATGCCGTATTCGTCCTTGGCGCGGTTGACGAACCGGTCAAAATCCTTGCCGTGGGCGCGGATGTCCATATAGAAGATGGTGGGTTCCAGATTCTTGGCGTGTTCCTTGCCGATGATCGCTTCTTTCGTGGCGTACATGCAGCAGACCGACGAACACCAGCTGTTGTCGCAGGAGGTGTCGCGGGAGCCCACGCACTGGATGAAGGCAATCTTCCGGGGTTCCTTGCCGTCGGAGAGCCGCTGGACATGGCCGAAATAAGGACCGGAGGCCGACAGAATCCGTTCGAACTGGAGGCTCGTCACCACATTGGCATAGGTCCCGAAGCCGTATTCGCCGCGCAGGCCCGCATCAAAAGGCTCAAAGCCCGGCGCCGCAATGATCGCGCCGACATCAATGTTTTCTTCTACAAAGGTATCGTCATGGTTGACGGCCCCGGCGATACAGGCCTCCACGCACTGATAGCATTCGGAACAGATGCCGCAGGCCAGACACCGGTTGGCTTCCCGGACCGCCGCATCCTCGCTGAAGCCGATCCCGACTTCCTGGAAAGTGGTTTTCCGCTCGTCCGGTTTCATGTGGGGATATTTCTCGCGGATCACCTTGGCGACGCCGGAGGTGTCCCCCTTGTCCGCCAGGTCTTTTGTCCAGTCTTTGGCGCGGCCCGCGGCAAGGTCCTCCCCTTTCAGGTAACGGTCGATGGAAACCGCCGCTTCCTTTCCGGCAAAGACGGCCTTGACCGCCGTGGCGGGACCCGTGACCACGTCGCCGCCGGCGAAGACACCGGGAACGTTCGTCTGGAAGGTCACCGGATCCACATCGAAACTTTTCCATTTGTTGATGGCGATGCCGCTTTCTTTGGGCACAAAATCAAGGTCCGCCGCCTGGCCGATGGCCGGGATGACCGCGTCGCACTCGACGATGAATTCGGAACCTTTAATGGGCACGGGACGGCGGCGGCCGCTTGCATCCGGTTCTCCCAGCTCCATCCGGAGACACTCAATTCCCGTGAGCTTGCCGTCCTTGCCGACAATGCGGACCGGGGCCACCTGGAATTCCATCTTGATGCCCTCTTCGAGGGCCTCTTCGATTTCCTCCGGGGATGCCGGCATTTCCTTGCGCGAGCGGCGATAGAGGACGAAAACATCCTTGGAGCCTGTGCGGACGGCGGTCCGGACGGCGTCCATGGCGACATTCCCGCCGCCGACAACGGCCACGCGGTCGCCCAGAAAAACCTTTTCGCCCAGATTGACGCGTCGCAGATAATCGACCCCGTGAATGACGCCCTGCATCTCCTCGCCGGGAATGTCGAGCTTGCTGGAGAGGACCGTCCCGCAACCGATGAAAACGGCGTCGTAATCTTTCTGGAGTTTATCAAAAGGAATATCCTTGCCGACGCTGGTATTGAGGTGGATCTTGACACCCAGGTCCTCGATGACCTTGATTTCCGCCTTCAGGACGTCCTTCGGGAGGCGGTATTCGGGGATCCCCACCGCGAGCCAGCCGCCCGCCACGGGCAGAGATTCGAAGACATCCACGCCGTAGCCTTTCGCCGCCAGATAATAGGCAGCCGTGAGCCCCGCCGGACCGGCGCCGACAACGGCAACTTTCTTGTCCTTTTTCTCTTTCACTTCGGGAATATACCGGGTCTCGTCATTGAGATCCAGATCCGCCACGAAGCGTTTCAGGTGCATGATATCGATGGGCTGCTCCACCTTGCCCCGCATACAGGCTTCTTCGCAGGGGTGGTTACAGACGCGCCCGCAGACAGAGGGGAAGGGGTTGTCCTGTTTGATGAGTTTGAGGGCTTCCTTGTACTTGCCCGCCGAGATCAGGGCGACGTAGCCCTGGACGCTGATGTGCGTGGGACAGGCCGCCTTGCAGGGCGACGTGCCGAGCTTGTCAATGGCAAAGCCGCTCGGAATGGCCTGGGGAAAGTGACGGTAGGTGGCTTTTCTTTCGTCCATGCCTTCGTTGAAACTGGACTTGACGGACACGGGGCAGACTTTGGCGCAGTCCCCGCAACCCGTGCACTTGTCGAGATCGATAAAACGCGGGGCTTTGGTCAGCCTGACCTTGAAGCGGCCCGGTTCACCTTCCACGGCTTCCACCGTCCGGCGGGTCATGATCTCCACATTGGGATGACGCCCGACTTCCACCAGTTTGGGTGAAAGAATGCAGGCCGAACAGTCATTGGTGGGGAAGGTCTTGTCCAACTGGGCCATCACGCCGCCGATGCTGATGCCGTTTTCGACGAGATAAACCTTCATTCCGGAATTGGCAAGGTCCAGGGACGCCTGGATACCGGCGATACCCGACCCGACGACCATTACTGCACCAACTTTTTCATTATCTTTCAACACCTGATCACTCCTAAAGGGTTCTATCTATTAAAGAACGTGGGTCTCTGTTGCTGTTCCGCAAAATGAGGGCTGGGGGCCAAACAGAGCGGGCGATTATCATGATTTATCACCTCTGTCAAGGCCTATTTCGGAACTTTCTGTCATGCCCTGCCCTTCGCGCCGCATCGCTTTCTTGACTTCCTGAAATCCTCTGGTATGATCCCGCGAACGCCAGCAAAGGAGGGGTGCCGATGAGACAGCGGTTAAAAAAATGGGGCGCTTTATCACCCCTGAAAATCACCCTGTTCATCGTGATCCTCGCCTTGATCCTGTTCTTTGTAGATGTCGCCTTCCTGCGATTCATGGAGTTGAAAGCCCTTGATTTGCGCATGGTTTCGCGGGGCAATGTTGCATCCGGCGGGGAAACGGTCATTGTCGCCATCGATGAGAAGAGCTTAAGCGAGTTGGGGCGCTGGCCCTGGCCGCGCACGGTGATGGCCCGACTCGTGGACCGGCTTAAGGCTTATGGCGCCAGGGCGATTGGCTTTGATGTCATCTTTTCGGAACCCGATGATAACGCCAACCTCAAAACGATTACCGAGTTGTCCAGAGAGGTCGAAAGAATCGGGATTCAGGATGCAAAACTAAAAGGACTCCTCGATAAGAAACGAGGCGACGCCGACACGGATGCGGAACTGGCCAGATCCATTGAGCGGGCAAAAAATGTAACACTGGGTTATTTCTTCCATATCTCCGAAAAAGAGGTGGGCCATTTAACCCCTGAACAAATCAAGGCCAGCGCCGCCGATATCGCCAATGCCCGCTATCAGATGGTCCGGGCCCCGGAAAAAGTGGACGAGCACGTTTTCGTCCATGCCTATTCAGCCGTTACCAATATCAAGCAACTGACGGATGCAGCTGAAAACAGCGGTTATTTTAACGCGTTCCCGGACAGTGACGGCGTCATCCGCTGGGCGCCGCTGGCCATTAAATTTCAGGACGATTACTATTCATCTCTGCCGATTTCCATCCTGCTTCAATACCTGGAATGGCCCATGCTGTCTCTCAAAATGGCCGATTTTGGCGTAGAGTCGGTCAGGCTGGAGGATCTGGTCATCCCGACGGATGAGGCGGGACGGTTGCTGGTCAATTTTATGGGGCCCGCCAGGACCTTTCCGCACTATTCGGTTTCGGATATCCTGCATGAGAGGCTCCCACCCGACCTTTTTAAAAATAAAATCGTGCTTGTGGGCGCCACGGCGACCGGCATTTACGACATGCGCGTGACGCCCTTCAGCGCCGTCTATCCGGGCGTGGAAATCCACGCCACGGTGATTGACAATATCCTGCACCAAAACTTCCTGATTCACTCCGGCTGGACAAAGTTCATCGACATCTGCATGATCATCCTGTTGGGATTCATCGTCGGCGTCGCCGTGCCCCGGGTCAGGGCCGCCCCGGGTGTGCTGCTCATTCTGGTCCTGCTGGCCGTCTTCGCCGGGACGAACACCTATCTGTTTGCCCGTTATAACACCTGGCTGAACCTGATCTATCCGGTTCTGACCATGATGACCGTCTATCTGGCGATCACCGTTTACCGCTACATCACCGAAGAACGCGAAAAGAAAAAGATCCGGGGCGCCTTCCAGTATTATCTGACGGCCTCCGTCATCAACGAAATGCTGAAGGATCCGACAAAACTGAAACTCGGCGGCGACAAAAAGGCGCTGTCGGTCCTCTTCTCGGATATCCGGGGTTTTACCTCGATCTCGGAAAAGCTGACGCCGGAGGAGCTGGTCCATCTGCTCAATGAATATCTGACGGCCATGACGGATATCGTTTTTAAATACGATGGTCTCCTGGACAAATATATGGGCGACGCCATCATGGCGGTTTACGGCGCTCCCCTGGATCAGCCCGATCATCCGATCCGTGCGTGCCTGACGGCCCTGGATATGCTCAAAGAGTTGAAAAACCTTCAGAAAAAATGGTCCGATGAGGGCCGCCCGGTCCTCCATATTGGTATCGGGATCAACAGCGGCGACATGGTGGTGGGCAACATGGGTTCCCAGATGCGCTTCGACTATACCGTCATGGGCGACAGCGTGAACCTGGGTTCCCGACTGGAAGGCATTAACAAGGAGTACGGGACGAACATCGTCATCAGTGAATATACCTATGCTGCTGTCAGGGATGTCATGACCTGCCGTGAGCTGGACTCGGTCCGGGTCAAGGGCAAGAAGCTACCCGTCAAGATTTATGAACTGCTCTGCGAAAAGAAAGATGCCGCAACGCACGAAGCCTTCGTGAGCCTCTTTGAAACGGGCCTGGGAAAATACAAACAGGCCCGGTGGGATAAGGCGATTGCCGTTTTCAGGCAGGTTCTGGAACTTAGACCCGGCGATCCCGCGTCCGAGCTTTATATCAGGCGCTGCGAAGACCTGAAGAAAAATCCGCCGCCCCTCCCCTGGGACGGCGTCTTTGAGATGACAAAGAAATGAACGGGAGGTCGATATTGGCTAAGGAACATCAATATAGAAGCTGGGTGGAGGTTGATCTGGATCACTTCACCCGCAACTGGGATGAAATGAAACGCCTGGTGGGGCCGGACGTGCGGATCATGCAGGTCGTAAAGGCCGACGCCTACGGTCACGGCGCCATAGAAATCGCCCATGTGGCGATGAAAAACGGGGCGGCCTGCCTCGGGGTTGCCAACGCCGATGAAGGCGTTCAGCTCCGCGTCGGCGGCATCGACGCGCCCATCATCATCCTGAGCCCCTCCCCCGATTCCGAGATCAACCCGATCATTAAATACAACCTGATCCCCTCCGTTTCCGACATCGGCTTCGCCCGGGAACTGCAGAAACGCTTTAAAAAAGCCGCTCTGAGGGCGCCCATCCACATCGAGGTCGATACCGGCATGGGACGGGGCGGCACGATTCATTACGAAGCATTTGATATGATTAATGAAATTCTTACTTTTCCCAATATCATCATCGAAGGGATCTTTTCCCATCTGGCCGCGAGTGAGGCGCCGATCGAGTACAATCAGCGGCAGTGGCATCTTTTCAAGGAGCTCTTGGATCGACTGGCGGCCCATCAGATTGAGATTCCCGTCAAGCACATGTCCAACAGCGGCGCCATTCTGAACTATCCGCAGTTCCATCTGAATATGGTCCGCCCAGGCATCATGTCGTACGGCATCTATCCGTCCCCGGAAACGAGAGACAAGGCCCGACTGACCCCGGTGATGAGCTTTAAGAGCCGGGTCGTGCTCATCAAGGAATTCCCCGAGGGTTACAGCATCGGCTACAACCGGACCTACATCACCTACAAATCCACCCGGATCGCCACCATCCCCGTGGGTTACGGCGACGGTTACGGCGTGATCCTGTCCAACCAGGGCGAAGTGCTGATCCGGGGGAAGCGCGCCCCCGTCGTGGGCAGGGTTTCCATGGACATGTGCACCGTCAACGTCAGTGATATCCCCGACTGCCAGGTGGGCGACGAAGTGGTTATGATGGGCAGGCAGGGCGACGAGTCGATCACCGCCAACGAGATCGCCGACCGGATCAAAACCATCAGTTACGAGGTTCTGTGCAACCTCGGAAAGCGATCGCCCCGGGTTTTCCTGCAAAAAGGAAAAACGGACAGCGTGGCCCCCCGTCTGCGGCGGATCTTTATCCCCGATGAGGAAAAATCCATCGCGCGGATCGACAATATCATCCGGCACTGCTTTCATACGAGGGCGAGGAACGAGGAATTGGGCGACGCCATTTATTACGAGATGTTTGAAACCCTCTTCGGCAAGGAAGATCGGCAACTCGAGCTGCGGACAAACTTCCGCTACAACATTCACGTGGCCGAATTCACCGAGGAAGAAATCCGCACCGACCGCCTGGCCGGCAAGGAGTTCCGGGTCACGACCCTCATCGAGTATACCAAAACCCTCAGCCACCCGATCTTCATGATCGGCTGCGCTGCGAACAACGAACAATTGGCGTCTTTCTTCGACGACAAGCGCTGTGAATACCGGTGGCTCCTCGGTCAACGGGACGACAGCATCACGGAAAAAGACTTCCATGTCAGTCGTGTGCGAATCGACGGCGAGGAGATCCCGATCATCCGCACGGAGGCGACCGATCGTGGTTACGAAGTCTGGTGCGGCAGCGAGGATCTGAAGAAAAAAGTCAACCGGCAGGCCAGATTTTCCATTGAAATTGTCACCCGGAAATCAAAACAGAACAATCTTTTCTCCGTTTATCTGGTCTATCCGACCCGCGGACTGGATATCACCTTCAATTACCAGGACGCCCGTATCAAGAATGTCCGGGATATCAGTTTCTTTGCCGGCCGGCATTCGGACCCGGGGGTCATTCGGGAAAAGGAGAAATCCATCCGGCTTCGAATCAGCGACGATGAGTGGATTTTCCCCACGAGCGGCGTGACCTTCATCTGGGATCCGAAGTAGGACGCCCGGAATAACAATCTTCCTGATGGAATTGAACGGATTTACGATAACACTTTTCCGGAGTTTTTTAACTTATGAATAAATTGCGCGTCGGCATCATTCTGGGCGGCATGTCTTCCGAACGGGAGGTATCGCTCAACAGCGGCAGAAACGTTTACGACAACCTGGACCGTGAATGCTACGAGCCCACTCCGATATTCATGGATGGCGAGGGGAGGCTATGGATCATTCCATGGCAGCTCGTCTCCCAGAACACAACGGTGGATATTGCCGACCATCTTGAGAGAGATGCCCGCCGGATTGCCTATGAAGATCTGAAAAAAGAGATCGACTTTGCCTTCATTTCCCTGCACGGCAAATACGGCGATGACGGCTGCATTCAGGGATTACTGGAGCTCCTGAGAATCCCCTATACCGGCCCGGGAGTGCTGGCCTCGGCACTGGGAATGGACAAGTATCTCCAGCAGAAAGTCCTCGAGGCAGAGGGCATCGACGTTCCCCGCAGTATGTTGATCCGCGCCGCGGACTGGGGCGAAAATCCATCCGCCGTCAGGAAGGCCGTCCTGACCCGTTTCTCCTTTCCCTGCTTCACCAAACCAACACGGGAAGGCTCCAGTGTCGGCGTTACAAAGGTTATCGGTGAAGAAACCCTGACGGAAGGGATTGACGAGGCCCTGAAATGGGACAATGCCGTGCTGGTCGAGGAGTATCTGGACGGCACCGAATTCTCTGCAATCGTTATGGAAGAAAACGGCGAGGCCAGAACGCTCGGGGTGACGGAAATCTATCCACAGAGCGCTTATTATACCTATGACGATAAGTATATGCCCGGACGCTGCCGAAAATTCACGCCTCCCAGAAATATTCCGCCGGAAAAGACCGATGAAATCAAGCAATCCGTCATCAGGGCTTTCCATGCCCTCGGCTTCAGGTCCTACGGCCGAATCGACGGATTTATCCTCAAAGACGACCGGATTCTGATTACCGATCCCAACTCCTCGTCGGGGATGGCCCCCTCCTCATTCTTTTTTGAGCAGGCCGCCTGCGCGGACATGTTGCCCGCCATGATTTTATCCCGACTGATTGAAAGCGCCATAAAAATCCACGCGGAAAAGCACGGTCCCCTGTAAAATCGGGGGTTCCCGGCCTTATCGCAGGATTTTTCCCGTAATTTTTACTTGCACTTCCTGTGATTTTTTGCCATGTTGCACGGCAGCGTTGGGGAAGCCCCTCTCAATCCACCAATCCATGATCTTCACCGAAGGAGTTATTTATGAAACGATCTTTTTGTAAAGGACGAAAATCATGACGGAAGGACCGGCGGCAAGGGTGAAACTTAAAGTGGGCATCATCATGGGCGGCGTCTCCTCGGAAAAGGAAGTCTCCCTGGAGAGCGGCAGGAATATTTTCAGCAAATTCGATCGGAATAAGTATGATCCCATCCCCATTTTCATGGACAGCCAGGCCGCCTTCTGGGAAATTCCCCTGAAACTGCTGATGCGCAACAGCACGCGCGATATTGAGGAAGACCTCGACGCCGAGGCGACGCTGATCCCCTATGAGACCCTGAAATCGCGCGTGGATCTGGTCTGCCTGGGACTGCACGGCAAATATGGCGAGGATGGCTGTATCCAGGGACTCCTGGAACTTCTGCGTATTCCCTATACCGGCTCCGGCGTACTGGCCTCGGCCCTGGGAATGGATAAATGGACCGGCCGGAAGATCCTGTCCATCAGCGGCATCGACGTCCCGCGCACACTGCCGGTTTTCAAACGGCAATGGATGTCCGCAGCGCGTGCCACGATCCTGGAAGAAATCAGCGTCAGGATCGGTTTTCCCTGCGTCGTCAAGCCAACCCGGGAAGGGTGCAGCACGGCCGTGACCAAGGTGGTTTCCCGGGACGACATTCCGGCGGCCCTGGATGATGCCTTTATCTGGGATGATACAGCCCTGGTGGAGGAATTCCTGACCGGGATGGAGGTCACCTGCGGCGTCGTCGGCAACGACCATCCCGAGGCCCTGACGCCTTCCGAAACGATCCCCACAGCGGCGATCCTGTCCCTCGAAGACAAGTTCCTCTACGGACAGGGCGAAAACAAGACGCCTGCCCGTCTGCCCGAGGAAACGCTCAGGAGAATCCGGGACGTTGCCGTGGCGGCCTTCCAAAGTCTCGATTTGAAAGGTTATGCGAGGATCGATATGTTCGTCACCCCGGAAGGACGTGTGGTCGTGCTCGAACCGAACAGCCTGCCGGGAATGACACCCTCTACCGTCCTTTTTCACCAGGCGGCGGCGGCCGGCATTACCCAGTCGGGTCTGATCGACCGGGTGATTCAGTGTGCTCTGGATGCGCACGCTCAGAAAAAAGGCCCCCTGTAAATGAGGCCCCTTGCTGCAGCTCTCGACTATATCGGCAGGACCGTGATACATTATGTTGAAGAAACGGGAAGGACAATGCTCCTGGAAATACCTGCTCACCTCAACCCCGATCCCGAAGTGAGACCTTTGGACTTGACAATGGGGAATAGATTTATATATTAACCCCACGTCCGGGGTGACCGTGCCGAGAGAGAGGAGATATCGCTGGGTCATGTATTTCAATGCTTCACAGATGTCCCTTGCGGATAGCGCCTTCCAGCACGCCGAGAAGCTGGCGGGCCGCTACTTCCGGATCAGTCCGGAAGCGATGAAGGCGCATCGCTATGATATCAGAACCCTGGCCTACCTGGATCGGCACGAGGTCAACAGCCAGGCTTTCGCGCATTTGTGCAAGTATCACTGTCATCAAAGTGACAAGGCGGGCTTGGAGCAGGGGCTGCATTTTTACCGGATCTGCCTGCAGGATAACCGGATTTTAGACGCGGTGGACAGGGCCGGTCCTTTTATCAAGCTGAACCCTCTTCTGCTCTATATCGCAGCACATGAGCTGGTGCATGTCGTCCGTTTCGACGGCGGATATATTGATTTTGACGCCCCGCTGGCGGAGAAGCAGCGGGAAGAGGAGAAGGTTCACGAGATCACCCGGGACATGCTGAGCAGTCTGGCGGGTGCAGAACTGAATCTGGTCCTGGAGTGTTTCAGCGGCCGTTATCAGCTTGGCGATTTATATCAGTAACAGGCGCCAACGGTTTCAATAATATTCAGAACGTCCGGAGGTACAGAGGCAATGCCCATTTACGAATACAAATGCAAGAAATGCGGGAAGGAATACGAGATATTCCAGAGGATTACGGATCCTGCCCGGACATCCTGCAAATTTTGCAAAGGCCCGGCACAGAAAATGATATCCAGAACGACCTTTCATCTGAAAGGATCCGGCTGGTACGCTACGGACTACGGCGGAAAAAAAGCACCGGCCACTGAAACGGCGAGCGAGGTGAAATCGTCCGCCGTTTCAACAAGCGATCCGGCCCCGGATACGTCCGGAAAGACGTCCAGCGCAACGACGGAAAGCAGCGATTAAAAGCATAAAACCGCCGGGGAGGCCGTTCTAAAAGCCTTCTATCAGGACAGCCAGAGAATTATTTTTCAGGGCTTCCAGGAAACGGGCGTACTCCGCCTTGGTCAACGTCTTCTTCCCTCTTTTTACCTTCATGATCCCACCTCCCTTGATTTATTCTCGCCTGACGGCGATGTCATGTCGCTTCGGTTGCGCCCAATATAGGGAAATGGTTAATCATAATCAATCAGCCGCCTGCTTTGTTTTCCTTCAGACAACAGTCATTTCTGCCATCCTCATTTGTCCGATGAGGCAAGGATGACGAGCCCGTAAAAAAGTCGCAAACATCTTGAATTCAGACCGTTCATATAAAAGCGGCATCCAGGCGTAGGAGGCGTCTATGGAGGGCGTCACCGGAAAAATCCCGTACGTAACTCAGAGCACGAGGGCGCCGCCCCGATCACCCGACAAGCTTGTTCTGAACCGCGTAAAGCGTTATTTCGGCGTTGTTTTTCATTTTCATTTTTTCCAGAATGTGCGTGCGGTAGGTGCTGATCGTCTTGACGCTCAGACAGAGTTCGTCGGCAACCTGCGTCACCGTCTTGCCGGAGGCGATCATCAGCATGACCTGATACTCCCGGTCCGAGAGGGCTTCCTGGGGGGGTCTGGAAGCGTCGCCGTCCAGATAGTAGGTTAGTTTTTCGGCCAGCGAAGCGCTGATGTACTTTCCCCCTTCCGATATTTTTCGAATCGCAGCGATCAGTTCATTAGGCGCGCTGGCTTTGGTCATATACCCGGAAGCCCCGGCCCGCAGCGCCCGAATCGCGTACTGTTCTTCCGGATAAATGCTGAGGATCAGCACGGGAAGTTTCGGCTTCTCGCTTTTCAGGTCCTTGAGGACTTCCAGGCCGCTGCGGCCAGGCATGGAAATATCCAGCAGCACCAGGTCGTAATCCTTCTTCCGGATATAATTGAGCGCTTCCTGCCCGTTCCCGGCCTCATCGGCCACCAGCATATCGGGCATGTCAGAAATGACCTGCTTGAATCCCGCCCGCACGATGGGATGATCATCGGCAATCAGAATCTTTATCTTTTTCATTTGTTTCTCCCCTTATCCTCTTTTTCCCGAACAGGAATCAAGATTTTCACCATCGTCCCCCTGCCGCGCTTCCCGGTGATCTGGACGTCGCCGCCCCAGTAGTGGGTTCGTTCCCTGATTCCCAGCAATCCGAATGAGTCGGGCTTTTTCAGCTGCTCTTCGGTAATGCCTTTTCCGTTGTCACGAACGGCCAACTCGATGCCTTTGGCGTTCCTTCTCAGATGGACGGCGATCTTTGTGGCTTCCGCATGACGGGTAATATTGGTCAATGTCTCCTGAAAAATACGGAAAATGGTGGTGGAAAGCTCCGAATCCAGCACCAGATCCTCCGGATCGACGTTGACTTTGCAGCGGATGCCCGTCCGTTTCTCGAATTCCCCGGCCTGCCAGCCGATTGCGACAGCCAGTCCCAGATGATCGAGCATGCCCGGACGCAAATCCATGTAAATCCGCTTTAAGGTCTGCATCGTCATGCCCACCAAGTCGATCATGGAACCCGTCTGATCGCGCACGGATGTCTGTTCTTCAGGAATTTTCTTGCTGAGCAAAACCAGCCCCGTATTCAGGGCCGTCAGCAGTTGTCCCAGTTCATCGTGCAGCTCCCGGGCAATCCGGGTCCGTTCCTTCTCCCGAACGGACTGAAGGTGGGCGGACAGTTTGCGCAATTGCTCCCGGGACCGTTCAATCTCCGCCTCTGTCCGCTTGCGATCCGTGATGTCTTCATAGGTAATGACAATGCTTTTCTTCTCCAATTTCTTGCCGATCCGCGAAGCGCTGACCATGCACTCGATATCGGTCCCGTCCTTCCGGCGGCAGGGAAATTCAGATACGAAGGTCCGCTTCTTTTCAAGGGCGGAATAGAGATCTCTGGCGATGGCGTCATAATCTTCATCGGTCTGGTAAAGCACACGGGTGCTCTCCCCGATGAGGTCCCCGGCCTTCCATCCGAAGACAGCCTCCACGCCGTCATTGGCAAAGATGATGCGCCGGTCCTGCAGGCCGATCACGGCATGGGGAATGGCTTCCAGAATGGACGCCCCCAGCGCTTCCATCTCTGTGAGCTTTTTGCGGGCCTCGATCTGCTCGGTAATGTCCATGGAATTCCCCAGCACCGCCCGTTCGCCCGCCCAGGGGATCAGCGTGACGGTCTCTGTGATCCACCGAACGCCGCCGTCCTTGGCGATGGTGCGAAATTCATAGGAAGAGGTTCGCTTTCCCTTCAGCATGTCGATGGCGTCCTGCCGCACCCGTTCACGATCATCCGGATGCACGAGGCTCATGGATTCCAGGCCGATGAGTTCCTCCTTACTGTAGCCCCAGTTAAAGGCTGCGTGGGCGTTGACAAACCGAAACCGGCCGCCCTGCACGACATAAATGCCCGCCCGCGAACTGTTCTCCAGGGTTCGAAAAAGCCCCTCTTCGGGCAGATCGTCGGTCCCGGTTTGCTTCAATATCCGGATATGCCGGCGCATTTCGGCCATTTCCTGAATCAGTTCGGCCTTCGATTTGGTCTGATATGCCATCGTGCTTCCGTTTCTTACGTCTGCTGGAACATTGCGTCGGAATTGCAGAAAGGTTCGAGCTCGCAGGTTGCGAAAAAGTCAAGTGGAGTATAAGGGAAGGCTTGCCCGTATGTCAAGGCGATTTCCGGATTCATGCAGCAGAGGCTTTGACAACGGGACTACGAAAGAGAGGTTGCTCACGGGAGGCAACCCGTTTCTGAAGGCCTGTTAAATGCCTTTAAAGAGATCAAAACCCCATGTATGAAAGGAGGGGCCTCTCATCGGATCTGACCGGTTTTTTCCGTCAGGATTCTTTTTCGCTTCTACCGGTTCCTTTTTTTTAGCCATGATTGTCTTTTTCATCGTTGCACCTCCATATCATATCTTCGACCCGGAATCATGCCAGGCGGCCTTTCTCGCTGCCGCTAGAGGCATAGAACCAATTTTTGAGAAATGCACCGGACGCCTTCCCATGCTCTGCGTTCTCTTTCGCCCAGGGCATTGACGTCCGGCCTCACGTAGATCCGTTCCTTCGTCCTGTTCTGTGTGATCATCATTTTTTCACCTCCTGACGAGTATCCCTGATTTTTCGATCTTTTGCAGGCAATCTAAAGTAAAAAAGGGGTGGGAACAATCGGCGTGACACTGAATTTGAGGTCGGATTTTCGAAGATATCCCTTTAGGATAAACGGCGGGAAGGCGCTCGGTGTTTGTCTGATGAAAGGGCCGGAGTCCCGTCTTCCTCACACTTGACGAACTCGCAAAAAGTGGAGTCATAGGACAAAGACCGATACGCTCTGTATGGCTTGTCCTATGTCATTGTCCGTTTTCTCCTATCGACTATCAAGCGTTCCGCCGATTGTTTAACGGATCGCAACGCATTACTCTTGGGCCGCGTATAGGGGTGGAAAAGGGCAACAGAGATTTCAGACGGCGAAACCATACAAGACAGGAAAGGAGCAGAGGGCCATGAAGAAAAAGAATAAGCAAGTAAAGAGGAACTGGAGCAAATGGATCGAACAGGATGTTTTCTCCTTTATAAGAAAAAACAAATCCCTTTAACGCCATAAAGACAGCTGGTCGATCGGAAAGGGCGGAGCCAAGTCGGCTCTGCCCTTTTTTTAGGCATCCGGAGCAAGGCACACAAGATCCCTGCTGTCCGTTTCAGCTTTTCTTCATAGATAACCATTGGCCTCAAGGTTGGATGGAATGAAAAAAATCACGCCTTGCTGTTATTGGTGTGGGTCAGCACTTTGCGCTTCCGGTGGAGGCGCTGGACCAGGAACTGATCGATGGTTTCCTGGGAAAAATCATCTTGCAGGGGTTCTCTGAGGGCTTCCAGGGAAATTTCAACCCGCGCGGCGCTTTTGTGACCGCCGGCGCTGCCGTAGCCGCCGAAGGCCTTGATGGCGGTGGCGCCGCAATCCTGACGATAGCCATCGCCCCTGAAAACGATGATGAGCCGGTCCTTGACAATGCCGGCGATAACCACATAGTAAACCCCCACCAGGCGAAGAAAAAAGTCGGCCACCTGGACGCAGGTATCGGCGCTTTCGACCTTCCCCAGAAAGCAAACGATCCGGTCCCGGTAACGTCGCTTGTGGTGAAAGGCGAAGTCGTAATATTTGAGAAACCGCTCCGGAATCTGATTCAGTTCTATACGCCGGATAAGCGGGCGGTTGGCGCGGGAATAGGCAAGATAATAGGCGCTGATGTCTTCCAGGCTGGACTCCCGCTCAAAATTATTGGTATCGGTTTTGATGCCGTAAGACAGGGCGGTATAGAGTTTCCTGGATATCTTGACCTTCGCGGCCAGCAGGTACTCCATCATCATGGTTGACAACGATCCATAAGCGGGCCGGATATCGGCCAGTTCGGCGTGCCAGACGGTGGTGCAGGGATGGTGGTCCAGGACGATCTGGGGTTGAATGTGGATGTTTTCCAGGGTTTGACCGAAAAACGTGGGCTGGGCGTCCACCAGGGCGATCAGGCCATACTGGCTCAAATCTTTTTTGTTCAGGAGTTGAATATCGAGCTTCATGGCCCGGATGAATTCCCGATTCTGCTGACGGGCCACGGGTTCCGTGGAGATAAGGGTGCAATCGCTGATTCCGGCCGTCTGTCGCAAGATTTCCTGAAGCGCCATGGCCGAGGCAACGGCATCGGGATCGGGACTGCCATACATCAAAATGGCCAGAGACTCCTTGCCCCTGGCCATGGCCTTCAGCTTGAAAACGTTCAGGGCTGTCTCCTCTTTCGCAACGAGGAGTGATTTAATACGCTTCATGAAAAAGTTTCCCCCGGGGTTGGATGCTTTGCCTGATCACGAACCGGCCTCCATGGGCCGCATTCCGTCGATGCACAGGCTCTCTTTCCGCATGGGCGCTGTTCTATCAAAAAGAATCCCCCATTTCAACAATCATTATGGCTGATTTCCTATAACAATTGAATTCTGCCGGCCGATTCGGCGACAATGTCACCGACAATGGTTGCATCGGACAACCCCTGCGCGCGCATTTTCTCCACCAGCCCCTCTGCCTGATCCGCAGTCAGGGCGATCAGGAGCCCTCCTGCCGTCTGCGGGTCGAAAAGGATATCCACGAGCCAGTCCGGAAAACCGGCTGCCCGATGGATCATGGGCATGCGGAAGTTCCGGTTGCGGTGCAATCCGGCCGGAACGATTCCATCCTCCACCAGATCACGAATTCCCGTAAAAAAAGGGACGGCTGCGGCGTTGATTGTCATGCCCACGCCGCTGTTCTCCACCATTTCACAGGCATGACCGAGGAAACCGAAACCGGTAATGTCGGTACAGGCATGCACGCCGGAGGTTGCCGTCATCAGTTCCGCTGCGACTTTATTCAGGGTCGTCATGCAGCGGATTGATTTTGCCAACAGCTCTTCACCGGCCATGTCCGCCTTGAGGGCCGTGCTCACAATTCCCGTACCGATCGGTTTCGTCAATATTAATCGATCACCCACCCGGGCGCCCCTGTTTTTCAGGACTTTGTCCGGATGGACGACGCCGGTCACGGACAGGCCGTATTTCAACTCGTCGTCTTCCACGCTGTGCCCGCCCACCAAGAGCACGCCGGCCTCGCGCATCTTACTGAGCCCCCCCAGAAGGATCTGCTGCAGGATCGCAATGTCCATTTTTTTGACAGGGAAACAGACGATATTCATGGCCGTCAGGGGCTGTCCGCCCATGGCATAGATATCGGAAAGGGCGTTGACGGCCGCCACCTGGCCGAAGGTATAGGGATCATCGACGATGGGGGTGATAAAGTCGACCGTCTGGACGATGGCAAGATCGTCCGTCAGACGATAAACCCCGGCATCCTCGGCATGTTCCATCCCTGCGATCAGGTTGGGATGCGAGATAAGCGGCAGCGCTTGCAGGGCCTTGTGCAGGTCCTCCGGACCTATTTTACAGGCTCAGCCGGCGCCGCGGACGGTTTCCGTCAGCCGGATTTTCGTTGGATCGGACATGGTGAGTAAACACTTCCCCTATTATGTTTCTTAATTGCAGGGTTTGTCCTGCAACCGCCGTAAAACGGCAATACGCTTATTGTTTGCTTTGCACCATTTGTCAAACTTTTTTTTACCATAAGCGCGTTGCACTTTTCATGAAAAGGGTTCATGCTGCGAAGGGGTTCTACCTCCTCCTTTTCTTCATTGATTATGGTAAGTTGTTGTGTTATGGGAAGCGGCAGCTGACACAACGGGGATGAAATCATGTCAAATACGATTCGATACTACAGCACGAACAGGAAGCTTGAGCGGGCGGAAGACATGATCCCGTTCGGCGGAACCGTGTCGTTCCGGGAGGCGCTCCTGATGGGACAGGCGCCCGATGAGGGTCTGTTCATGCCGGACAGGATTCCGACCCTCTCCAGGGAGGAATTGGCGGCGCTTCGGGGCCGGCCCTATGGGGATACCGCCAGGCTTGTCATGAATGCCTTTCTGACCACGGACGACATTTCCCGCACAAAGTTGAACACCTGTATCCAGAGTGCTTATAATTTCAGCGTCCCGCTGGAGCAAGTCGACGCCGGCAAATATATTATGCGGCTGGATCAGGGACCAACGGCCTCCTTCAAGGATTTTGCCGCCCGGATAATGGCCCGGCTCATGGGTCTCATGAAGGGTCATAAAAAACGGCTGAACGTCCTGGTGGCCACATCGGGAGACACGGGAAGCGCCGTGGGCGATGCATACAGAGGGGTCGCGGGAATCAATGTCTATATCCTCTATCCCCGGAAAGAAGTCAGCGGACGGCAAAAAAAGCAGCTCGATACCATCGGCGAAAACGTCCAGGCGATTTCCGTGGCCGGAAAATTCGACGACTGCCAGAATCTGGTCAAGCAGGCCTTTGCCGACCGGTCACTGCACAGACTCAATCTGACCTCGGCCAATTCCATTAATTTCGGCCGGATTCTGCCCCAGATCATTTATTACGTTTATGCCTACTCTCAACTGGCGGCGCCCGGCGAAGAGATCGTCTTTTCCATTCCTTCCGGCAATTTCGGCAATGCACTGGGCTGCGAATATGCCCGACGCATGGGCCTTCCGGTAAAAAAACTGGTCATGCCGGTTAATGAGAATGACGAGTTTCCCCGTTTTCTGGAAACAGGCCGCTACCAAAAGATTTCCCCTTCGCGCGCTTGTCTTTCCAATGCCATGAATGTCGGGCATCCCAGCAATCTGGCCCGCTTCTTTGATCTTTACGGCGGGACAGTGGACCGCAATGGCAGGGTGCATACCTGCCCCGACCGGACGGCCATGCGGAAAAATATTTTTTCCGTGAGTGTATCCGACCAGGAAACCCGTGAAACCATCAAAAAGGTCTATGATCGCTATGGCGTCGTTCTGGAGCCTCATGGCGCCGTCGGCTGGCGAGGCCTGGAGGTCTATCTGAACGAGACGGGAGACAGCGCCCTGTGCGTGTCTCTGGAGACGGCCCATCCGGCCAAATTCCCCGAAGCCGTCGAAAGTGCGATCAGCGTCGAGCCGGAGTTGCCGCAGAGTATGAAAGATCTGGAGAAAAAAACCGGCGAACCGATCCTGATGGACAATGACTACGAGGCATTCAGGACGTTCCTGTCAGGACTCATGTAAATTCTGATATGAGAGCATTGCATAACCGGTGAAAAATGGTTCGTAAGCGGCGAATGAAAGATTTTTCACCGGTCCCCCCTCAACCGTCCATTTTGACAGGAGACAGACCATGCAAAATTTTATCTTCGAAAATCCCACAAAAATTATTTTCGGCCAGGGACAGATCAGCCGGGCGGGGAAGGAGGTCGCCCGTTTCGGCCGGAAGGTTTTACTCGTCTATGGTCTCGAAAGCATTAAAAAAAACGGCGTATACGATCAGGTAGTGTCCTCTTTGCGGGAAGCCGGTTTGAATATCGTGGAATTCCCGGGGGTCAAATCGAACCCCGTGCTTTCTCATACCCTGAAGGGAATTACATTAGCCCGAAGCGAACAGGTGGAAGTCGTCCTGGCCGTCGGCGGAGGAAGTGTGATCGATACCGCTAAAACCATCGCCGCCGGCGTCAGAGCCGATCATGACGTCTGGGATTTCTTTACCTATAAAAAACCCGTCCAGAGCGCCCTGCCCGTGTTGACGGTGCTGACCCTTGCCGCCAGCGCCTCCGAAATGAACGCGGCCGCCGTGATGACCCGGGAGGAGGGCCTGCAGAAATTCAGCATTCGTTCGCCCCATATCCAGCCCCGCGTGTCCATCCTCGACCCCACGGCGCTCTTTACGCTCTCGCCGGCATACAGCGCCTACAGCGCCGTCGATGCCATTGCCCACATGCTGGAACCCTACTTCAACAATACGGAACCCGACAGCCCCTTCCAGGACCGGCTCGTGGAAGGTTTGATGCGGACCATCATGGAAAGTACGGAAATCATTCTCAAAGAACCGACCCACTATCGCCGCGCGGGCCGACATGATGTGGGCGACCACCTGGGCCTTTAACGGTCTGACGTCGGCGGGCATGGGCATGATCAGCCTTCCCGTTCATATGATCGAGCACTCCCTGAGCGCCATCTACGATATCGCACACGGCGCCGGCCTCTCCATTGTCCTGCCGGGCTGGATGCGGTACACGCTGGATCGGAATGCCCGCAAGCTCTGCAAGGCTGGCCCGGGAGATCTTCCTGATTTCCGAAAAAGATGAACGCCTGGCGGCCATCGCCGGCATCGGGCGGCTCAAGGCCTGGTTCGCCGCCATCGGCAGCCCCACCTCCCTGAAAGGGGCCGGTATCCCCGATGAGGACATTAATAAAATCGCGGAAAACGCCGCTGTTCTGGCGCAAGTCTGGCAGTTGAAGGATTATACGAAGGAAGTCATCGCCGACATTCTGCGGCAGTGCCGCTGAGACGGACTGACTGAACGGATGTTTCCCCTCCCTTGGGGGAAAAGGATTAAGGGGAGATCACAACAGTTTGTTTCCCCTCCCTTGAGGGGAGGGGATTAAGGGGAGGGTGACCATGAGAGCAGCGATCATCGGCATCGGCGGCATCGGCGGATATTACGGCGGTAAAATGGCGGCAAAATATGCTGGCGCCGAGGAACATCAAATTATATTTATCGCCAGGGGTGAACATCTCAAGGCGATCCAGCGGCAGGGGCTCCGGCTCATGACCGTCGAGGATGACCTTACGGCTCTCCCCGCACTGGCCACCGACAATCCCCGCGACGCCGGACTGTTTGATCTCGTGCTTGTCTGCGTCAAGAGTTACGGACTGGAAGAGGCGGCCCGCCAGATAAAAGACAACATTCACAGTGAGACTGTAATCATTCCATTGCTCAACGGCGTGGACATTGCCGACCGCCTGAAAACCATCCTGCCCAAGGGCCGAATCCTCAGTGGCTGCGTCTATATCAGCGCGCGTATTGAGAGTCCCGGCATTGTCCGCCAGGTCGGTGGTTCCTGCCAGTTGATTTTTGGTCCCGATCAGGCAAATGACGTGGAAAAGTATCGTCCGATCGAAGCGTTCCTGCGGAAGGCGGGAATAAAAGCAGAACTGGCCGGCGATATCGCCGTCCCCCTGTGGACCAAATATATCTTCATCGACCCGCTGGCCGGACTCACCTCCCTGCTCGGCAAACCCTTCGGCGCCATCCTGGACAACCCGATCGACCGCATCATGCTGGAAGGGCTCATGAAGGAAGTGGAGCTTGTGGCGCGGGCGCAGGGCGTTCCGTTCCCGGACGATATCGTTGCAGCCACAATGGCCAAGGCGGCATCCTTTCCGGCGACAACGAAGACCTCCATGCTGCTGGACTTCGAGAAAGGCAGGCCGACGGAACTCGACATCTTTACGGGCTATATGGTCGCCGCCGGTAAGAAACTGGGCGTCCCGGTGCCCCTGCACGAAAAAGTGCATAGCGAGCTCTTAAACAAGGCCGGTTAGGCCGAAAAGTCTTACATGAACCGCTCGAAGCGCTCCTTTTTGGCCTTGCAGATCGGGCAGGTTCCGGGCGCTTCCTCCCGGGCGCAGAGATAGCCGCATACCTTGCACCGCCAAACCGGGTAAGGCAGTCGTTGAATCATCGTTGCGGCGGTCCCTGTCATCGGTTTGCTTCGCTCCTCCGGCGACAGGCGACGTTCGGGAATCGCGGGGACGGCCCGCTCCCCGCTGTAAACCGCATCGGACACATAAAGCGCGCAGTAACAGGCCCCATAGGTCTCCAAATCGGCATCCCGGTAATCGCAGGGACAGATGATATCGAGGTCGTCCTCCTTGTTCCCGGAGGCAAGCCGGCAGGGGCAGGCCCGGTAGCCGTAGCGCTCCTCATTGGCAAGCAGCCCCTGGATCAGTTCTCGGGCAAAGGCCGCATCCGGCGTAAAACGGTAGCCGGCGGCTTCCGCCTCTTTCCTGAGCTTCTCATAGGTCTTGTCAACCTCTTCGTCTTTGATCATGTCAGCGCTTCCTTGATTTTTGCCTCATCATAACCAATGATGCACTGACTGTCGTTCACGACAAGCGAGGGGAAAGAGCAACGGGGATTCCATTTCTTGACGGCTTCGATGGCCTCTGTCCGTTCTTCGCCCTGGAGCTGATCCACATGGATATAATAGAAATCCACTTTCAACTCCTCCAGGAGACTTTTTGTCTTCTTGCACCAACCGCAGGTGCTTAAGCCGTAAAGTATGACATGCCCCTTGTTTTCGCCTTCCACATGATTGACCGTCATTTCGTCACCTCACATTCTGAATTTTGCTATCGCTTCTCAAATGTCTCGCTGACGGATGATAATGAAGTTAGATGGATAATTCAATTGAAATGTGCTGTTTTTCGGGGATTGACTGGCGTCTCTATAGCATCCGGACCATCGGCATGGCGTCACCGCTGAGCGTAATCAGCGCCCCCGCCCCGCTCCGCCCCATGCTGCAGTTCACCACCAGGGTCTTTTCGACGTAGGCCCAACCAGGCTTTTCATGGATGTGACCGCAAATGAGCATCTTGGGTTGTTTTTCCAGGATGAGCCGGCGCAGGCCCCGGCTCCCGGCGTGAAGATTTCCAAAACCTTCATCCAACGTCCCGTAGGGCGGCGGATGGGCCACGAGGACCGAATCCGTTTTAATCAGATGATCCATCGCTTCGATCATCTGTTTTTCCCGGAAGCAGATCCTTGAACTGAAAGGAACGGGAATTGTCCCGCCCATACCAACAAACCTCACCCCATCGATGCTCACTTCCTTTTGATGCAGGGAGATGACGTTGGGACACGATGCGATGAGCCTTTCAATCTCCGGTGCATCCATATTGCCGCGAATTGTCAGAACCGGGACGGACAGGTCATTGAGCCGCCGGAGATAGGCGGCGGTTTCGCGATGACCCGTGATATCGCCGGCAATCACAAGCGCATCGGGTTTCAGAGCGGTTACGTTGTTCTCGATCAGCTCCAGACGGTCGAGATGTCCATGGAGGTCCGCTGTCGCGTATATCGTAAACTCAGAATTGGCCATACCTGCCCTTTGAAAATTCACCGTCTTTGGCGCCCCTCATTGATACCCTCCATCCAGTGTGGGGAATACTGCCGGTCAATCAAGGAACGTGACGAAAGATATTCTGAAAACTGCAAAACATCAAGACGATTTTTCATGAATCCGGTCGTGCATTAGCAATGGACACATTTTCGACATTATGCTATGGGAACATCTGACGAAAAGGATGTTGAAATCACAGTATGAGCACGAATCTGAAAAAAGACATCGCCGATTATCTGCAGGACCGTGGCGCCGATCTGGCCGGGTTTGCGTCCTCAGTGCAATGGGTGCAGGATGGCCGTGTCGGCGACGCTTACCGGCCGGCATCGATCTGGCCTTCCGCCCGATCGGTCATTGTCATCGGCCTGCAAATGCCCCTGCCGATCGTCGAAACAACGCCATCCGTCCAGCACCGTGATCTCTACACAACCTGCAATCGACGGCTGGACGATCTGGCCTTCGATCTGACCCGCCGGCTGAACCGGCAGGGCCATGCCGCCATTCCCCTGAGTCGCGACGGGTATGCCAACATTCACATTCTGATCCGGAAGCCCGCGGCCGCCTTTGCCCACATTTTCTCCGCCTACTATGCCGGGCTGGGTCATATCGGCGTCAATAATACGATCCTTACGCGATCCTTCGGCCCGCGGGTCCGCTTTGTCTCCGTCTTCACGGATGCGCTTCTACCGGTAGAAACAGTGTCGGCGGAGCGGCTTTGCATCCGCTGCGGCGCCTGCGTCCGCCTGTGCCCCGTCCAGGCTTTGCAGATCAGTAAAAATGACCTTGCCGACCCCAACATTCCTGTTGCGACCTATCACCACCGGGCCTGTGCCGAATGGGCCCGGGCGTTGACCGAAAGGGGCTGCTACCCGTGCGGGATCTGCATTAAGGTCTGTCCCGTCGGAGAAGACCGGAAGTTATACGGACGCGAGAAGACCCTGCGCCATTATGCAAGGGAAAGAGAAGCGCCCCTGGATACGGATGACCCCTATTACCGCGGCTGGGCGCATATACGGGCGCATGGCAGCGGAATTGAGGATCGGGACGCTCTGTCGCTGGGCGACCTCCGGTCGGTCGCGGAGAAAATCAAGAAGGAGAACAAAACAGCATCATGAACCATACCTCGCCCATGCCTCAGAAGCTGATCGATTTTTGTGAAAGCTGTGCCAGAGGCCTCTCCGAAAGAACCGAACCGGAAGGCTGTATCGGATTTGTCAACCACCTGTTACCCGGCATCGTTTCCGATAAACGCCTCTTCCGGGAGATTCTGGAAGGCATGGTAAGGGGCGATGATTACCTGGACTTGCGGTACGCCACCATGTTTGACAGCGAAGTGATCCTCTACCGCGATCCCACCGGGCTTTTTTCCATCCGGATGTTCCTCCGGGGACCGGGGGAATACGATCCCATCCATGATCACAATTCCTGGGGCGTGATCAGTCCGGTGCAGAGTGAACTGGAAGTGGTCAATTATCTGCGGGAGGATGACGGATCAAAACAGGACTGCGCGCAACTCGCCGAGACGGGCCGACGGATCCTCAGACCCGGGGAAACGACTTGGGTTTGCGGTTCTGAAAGCATTCACAAAACGGGAAATCCGACACAGCAGACCACCATCCAGATCAGCCTCTACGGAAGGTCGCAGACCAGGAGAAATTATATCAACGGCTTTGACGAGGTCACCGGCCTCGTCTATCCCATCTATGCCCCGAAGATCCGCAAGCAGCGCCTCGCCCGGCAGGCCCTGGCGGAGATTGGCTGAACCGTTATAAAGGTCAAACCTGACGGCTCCGTAAAAAGTCCATTTTCCCCTCCCCTGGCGGGAGGAGATGAAGGAGAGGGGGAAGGAATTCTTGATTTTTTACGAAGCCGTCAAACTTCCGGCGGATACATGCTCTCAATCAGGTCTCTGTAATTATCCATGATCACCTTTTTTTTCAGTTTCAGCGAGGGCGTCAGTTCCCCTGTCTTTTCAGAGAAGGATTCAGGAAGGATCCGGTAGGTCTTTATCGTTTCATACCGGGCCAGATGCCGGTTCCGCTCCTGTACGTGCCGGTCCACAACGGCCAGAAAATCCGGTCGTCCCAACAACTCTTCTTTTGTTTCAAAATCAATCCGTGCTTCCCGGGCCAGGCGGCCCGCTTCGTCGAAGTTCAACGTCATCAGCGCCGTCAGATACCGCCTCCGATCCCCGATGACGAGAACATTTTCAAATAAGGGATCCTTCAGAAACAGACCCTCAATGTTCTGGGGAGCGACATTCTTGCCGCCCGCCGTGATAATCAGATCCTTTTTCCGATCCGTAATGGCGAGAAAGCCGTCCTCATCGAGGCGACCGATGTCGCCGGTCATGAGCCAGCCGTCCGGGGTAAAAACATTCTTCGTCTGTTCAGGCATTCTCCAGTATCCCCGGATGACATTCCCGCCTTTGATGAGTATTTCACCATCCGGGGCGATTTTGACCTCATTGCAGGGCAGAGGCTTGCCGGTCGTGCCGAAGCGGTAGTCGTCAATGACATTAAGCGTGGCCGGGGCCGTGGTTTCCGTCAAACCGTAACCCTCAATAACAAAAATGCCGGAAGCGTTGAAAAAATCCGCAATCTCACGGGAAAGCGGGGCGCCGGCTGCCGTCATCCAGCGGACGCGTCCGCCCAGGGCTTCGTTGAGCTTTTTGTAAACAAGCTTAAAGGCAAGTTTATGCTGCCAGGCCAGGAGTGGCGGCACGGGTTTTTTGCGCTCCCGCAGGACGCCAACGCGGGCGCCGATATGACCGGCCCAGGCAAAGACGCGCTGTTTCCAGGCCGGTTGTTGCTTGACCTGTGAGACGATTCGCGCATAGATCTTTTCGCAAATCCTCGGGACAGCGAGGATAATCGTCGGTTTCTTGGTCTTAATGTCTTCGACGATCGTATCGAGGCCCTGCGCATAATGAGCGGTAACGCCGACTTTCATGCCGTAAAAATGGCCGGCTATCCGCTCGAAAACATGGCATAGCGGCAGGAAGGGCACCGTTTCATCCGTTTCGTAGGCCGGGACAACGGCATCCAGACCGGCAAAGACTGCCAGAATATTGCCGTGACTGATCATGGCGCCTTTTGGAGGACCGGTGGTGCCGGACGTGTACACAAGGGTCGCCAGATCATCAGGACCAACGGCATCGGTCAGTGTATGGAACAGCCCCGGTGCTTCAGCGTCCCGGGCCCGGCCAAGACGAAGCAGTTCTTCAAAGCTCAAAAGCAGCGGATGCGACAGGTCGCATCCTTCGGTCTCAATGACAACGATTTTCTCCAGGGTCGGGCATGTATCGATTTCATCCAGGGCTTTCCGGACGGCGGCCTGGTTCTCGGCAATGAAGATTTTTGACCCGGAATTGCTGATGATATAGGAAACCTCGGGGGCCAGAAGGGTGACGTAAATCGGAACCGTACAGGCGCCGATCCCGATGATGCCCATGTCGGCGGCAAGCCACTCCAGTCGGTTTTCACTCAGAAGCGCAACCATGTCCCCCTTGCGGATACCAAGGCTGAAGAGGCCAAGCCCGACGGCCTTCGCCGTGTTGTAATACTCTGCCCAGCTCCATCCATGCCATACACCCTGCTGACGCTTCTCCACGGCGAGGCGATTGTTGTATTTACCGGCCTGGTTCCTGAATATCTGTGACAGATTGCGCATTATAATCATACTTCCTGAGGATCAGACGATAGTAAAGAGTCACAACGGAAAGGGGGAAATCCCTGCTATCTTTTGACGGCGCGTAATCCCATAGTCAAGCCACAACGACACTCTGCGTCCCTACAAACTCAGCTTCCAGCTTCGGTTCCCCATCCTCCAGAAGCAATTTCACAACCTCTTTGAGGTTGTGATTCAACTCATCCATGGTTTCCCCTTGGGAATGGCCGCCGCGCAGACCTGGAATATAACCGACATAAAGCCCTATATCGGGACACTTCTCAACAACGGCGGTAAAAACTCTCATTGACTTCCTCTTTTATGCATCCGTCAGCAATCATTCAATGACATAAAGACGTCTGCATGATGAATGATAACGATCAGAATGTCAAGAATTTTGGGGATTTTGGGAATGGCGTATCACCTTTGACGGCCGGAGACATAAGCCCGTGCTATACTGGAACGAGATAGAGAGAGGAGGCACCTTATGGGGGCAGGTGGCCGGGACCCCCTTGAGGGGATGGCAAGGGGGTGATGGAAGGCCGGGCGAGGCATCGCAAGGGCGGCGCCGGTCCATGGGGCAGCGGAAATGGCCGGCGACGCCCTTGCCTGAGCACGGCAATGAAAGGATGCAGGCGGCGTGACAGGGCTGGAGCAGAGGAATGCCCTGGCGCGGCGCCTGCTCACCCCTTTATGTTTCTTATTGATTTGCCTAAGTAAGTCTTTTTTGCAGAATACATTTCAATCCTTCCTTTGCATACATATGCTTTATATTTCAAAGAGTTCCCTTGGGCTTTTGGTGAGAATTTCATTACCTCCATGTCCAATCAGTATCATATCTTCGAGCTTTACAACCCCGGCAGCTTCATCCATCATGTGCAAATCTAAAGCAATGACATAATGCTCACCAACTGCTGTGTGGTCATATTCGGAAGGAACGGGCGGCTCGTTCAGTTCCAGACCGATGCCGTGACCAATGATACGGGATTTCTTCCCTCTGCCAAAATTTTGAAATTGATCCGCCCTGCCGAGTTCTTTGGCTTTTTCGACGGCAGCTTTATATATTTCGCTGCACTTCATACCCGGCTTGGTATGACTGATAAGATGGTCCGCTATGGTTTTCAGATCTTTATACATGGATTTGATCGTTTCTGAAGCCTTGCCCACACAATACGTTCTTGTCTGGTCCGCATGATACCCTTCGACAAGCGTGGGGATATCAACAATGACAGGCTCCCCCCGTGCTATCCTCCGTAGTGAAGGCCCAGCGGGTACCGATGCACTGAGTCCCACACCGGTAATGGTATATACGACGCCGCTGATCTTGAAGAGATTGGCACCCGAGGAGATGGGGCCTCTGCTCATAAAAAAATCAGGTTGCCGGATGAAAAATATTCCTTCATGCCCAGCGAGTCGATGGGCATTTTCAACGGCTGCGGCAAGTTCAAGCTCCGTAACGCCCTCCTTCAGAGTTGAGAGCACCGCTTCATGTCCCCGATGGATTGCGTCGCAGGATTGCCTGATTTTTTCTATCTCAGAGGCGCTTTTCGTCTTTCTCTGTTCCAGGACAACGGGCGAGATGTTCACGAAATCAAAACCGGCAAAGGTCTTCTTGATTTCCTGGAATTGTTCTGCCGTTAGAATGTCCAGCTCCGTACCGATCCTTTTGCTTCCTGCTTCCGGACCGGAGAAAATCTCTTTCAATATATTCCCCAGACGGCGTTCCTCTCTTACTTTCTCTTTGTTGATAAAGACATCGTTCAAAGCGAAATCAATTCCGCTCCTGACGAATAGAAAATAATCATCAGGCAAGATGACGAGGTACGATGGCTGTGCCGTGCCTGTGTAATACAATATATCTCTGGAATAGAAGAGCAACGCCCCACACAACCCAAGTCCTCCCAGTTTATCTTGCAGGATTCTGATTCGATCTTCTCGGTTCATGGGAGACACCTCCTTTTTGATAAAATATGAGAGTTTTGCAAAATGTGGCGGAGACCTTCGGGTCTGCCGTTATCTGCAGGTCTAAAGTCCCGCGCTACACTGGTCTCATGGTTCCATGTGTCCACGAGGACGGTTTCTGGCCCCCTTTTTTATATGTTTTATTTACTGCCTTAATAGCAAATAATCGAACTCGTAAACCTGACTGATTGAACATTGTTAGCAATGTTAACAGCACGGGAATGTCCCTTGCCTGCTGAAATTGATTAGTTATAAACGTTAACAAACTTACTGAATGGGTTTAAATTACGTAGGGATTGGGTGGGTTTTCACTGAATGTGGATAGGGCGCTGGGGCAAAAGTCGACATTTGCAGCGGAGATTACTCTTGCGCCTTCCTATGCCAGATATCCAGAACTCTTATGGCTTTGTCCTCAGGCAGTGGGTGTAGTCCCCTTTCGTAGTTGGAGAGGGTCTGCCTCGTCACACCTAATGCCTTGGCCAGCTCTTCCTGACGCAAGTAGTGATCAGCCCTGAATTGCCTGATAATCGCTTGATTAGCAATCAGATCATCTAAAGTTTTCGGAATGTTAGAAGAGGGAGACTCCTGCCGGTATTTTCTCCTCTGAACCAGACGTTTTTGCCGAAACGGTAATTTAGTTCTTTTTTTGACATCGGCTACCTGCCAGAGGTCTTCCGATAATTTCACGGTGAGCGCCGTATTAAGCCAGTCGTTAAAGTATCCCCTGCTACGCGCCATTGGCTCTAAGACTGGAATACTTTCTATCACACCTAAGTCTTCGAGACGCTGATGGGCTTCGATAAACGCATCAACCGTCTGTCCGGGGTGCCTCCAGTTTATGTCTTCACCGCAAAAATTTAGAATAGTCTTCGGTGTGGCACTGGGCAGCGTTCCTTTTTTTTCAGCTACCGTACCAACTATTATCCAGTATGTACCCAGCTTTTTCGTCATGGCATCATGATAAGGGCTCAGGTGTAACAGAGACTTACTATAATACCCGATCCAGAACAGTCCCTCAGGATCGAGGAAATGTGACAGCGCCTGGCCGCAACGAAAGCGAAAAGATGTCCACTTCCCCCCCCCACGCTTATATTCTATATCCAATATGTCTAGGAGCCTGTCCGGTCGTTCGTTTCCGAAAGTGACTTCCCCTCCGGTTTTATAATCTCGCCAAGTCATGGTGAGTCGCATGTCGGCAAGTCTCAATACCTCCTGTTTAAAGTCTTCATAGAGATTCTGCCTGCTGCCATGCCGGACACGAACGCCACGCAATTGAGCAATGTCATCAAGACTAATGCTGGCGATTCCTCTCTTAGGATCCTTCAGTTCCGCAATACGCGACATGAGAATCAAGAATACATCTGCAGTCTCAACCGATAAATTGTGTACTGCATGTTGCAGGGTCCCAGAATAGATGAAATTAAGGCGCGGTGTGTAGTATAGCGCTATGGAATGATGAAAGCGATTCCCGAAATCGGGTGGTGGTGCAAAAAAGAACATTACATGCCCAGCTCTTGTTTCGTATTTGTAAAATGGGCGACCATATAGGTCAGACTCCCACATTTTTTTGGGACCGCCTGCATAAATAGCTCGTAGCGCAGAATGGATCAAGGGGCTTATTGGAATGGATAGTTTATTGTTTTCATGATCTAACTTACTGTCAGGTCTATTATTGACATCAAAATGAGGTGGAAAATCGTGATTCTGTCTTTTGGATGTTTTAGTCATTATAGTCACTATAAGGCAGATGAGAAATAATCATGCTTCCATTACAGTCGAAGCGAGGTATTTTCCCAATATGTTCAAAAAAGGCGTTTTCAGATGTTCCTCACTTATCACGTCGAAAACAGCCATAATCGTGAGCCATATATTTTCAGATTATAGTAAAATAGAAGACATTGTCAATAGTAACCCGGATCAGGATACTCTCCGTAGACCTCACGATATATATCGCAAATCTCCTGGATGGTTGTAAGGTTTTTCACCGCTTCAATACAGTAGGGCATCACATTCTTGCCCTTCTCACAGGCATTTTTGAGATCCTTGAGGCATTTTTTCACGGCTTTGCTGTTCCGTTTCCTTCGTACGGTGTTCAGACGTTTTTTCTGCTCGATTTCCAGAGTGTCTAATACTTCAACCGGCGTAATGGATACTTTCTCGGTTGAAGTATATTTATTCACCCCGACCATAATCTTTTCACAGGAGTCTATCTGCCTCTGAAAATTATACGCCGCGTCAGCTATCTCCAGTTGTGGGAAACCCTTTTCAATCGCGACGGCCATGCCGCCCATTCTGTCGATTATGTGGATATATTCCCACGCCTGTTGTTCCAATTCGTTTGTGAGCGCTTCCACGAAGTACGAACCGGCAAGCGGGTCGATTGTATTGGTTGCCCCTGTTTCCTCTGCGATGATCTGCTGGGTCCGGAGGGCGAGTTGCAAATCATGATCGGAGGGAAGGCTGAGTACCTCATACAATGAGTTTGTGTGAAGAGATTGGGTTCCTCCTAGGACAGCCGCAAGGGCTTCCAGTGCGGTTCGCACGAGGTTGTTGTATGGCTGCTGAGCAGTAAGAGAACAACCTGCTGTCTGCGTATGGAAGCGCATCCACCAAGACCGGGGCTCTCTCGCCTTGAAGCGGTTACGCATAATTTTTGCCCACATCCTCCTCGCTGCCCGAAGTTTCGCAATCTCTTCAAAGAAGTCAATATGGGAGTTGAAGAAGAAGGAAAGTCTCGATGCAAATGAATCAACTTCAAGCCCCTTCTCTCCGGATTAATGAAGCTGACATATTCAATTCCATCGCGCAAGGTAAAGGCAAGTTCTTGAACAGCCGTAGATCCCGCTTCTCTGATGTGGTATCCACTGATGGAAATCGTGTTCCATTTCGGGACATAATTGACGCCAAATTCCACAGCATCGCAGACAAGTTTAACTGATGGATCGAGAGGGCACATCAGGGTTTTTTGCGCAATGAATTCCTTGAGCATATCGTTTTGAATGGTTCCGGATACCTTCGTCAGCGGGATACCTTTCAAATCGGCAACAGCGCAATACATAGCCCAGATGACGGTTGCAGGCGGATTGATGGTCATGGAGGTTGTCACCTTGTCCATGGGAATTCCATCGAGAAGGACTAAAAAATCTTCCAGTGAATCAACGGCGACACCGCATTTTCCGCATTCTCCGCGGGCTTTCGGCGAGTCCGTATCATAGCCCATGAGAGTTGGAAAATCGAAAGGAATACTAAGACCCGTTTGTCCTTCCTTGAGAAATTTACGCCATCTCCTGTTGGTTTCCTCGGCGGTGCCCATCCCTGACAACATCCTGTATGTCCAGTACTTCCCGCGGTAGCCTGTCGTTTGGTTCCCGCGTAGGAATGGATACTGCCCCGGGCATCCGATATCGCGGACAAAATCCATGTCTTTTGTATCCTCAGGTGTATAAAGCCTCCTTATTTCCATGCCGGAAATGGTCGTCCAGAGAGGTTTTTCGCTGTGATTCCGGGCAACACTCCTGCGGACCTCTTCTTCCCACTTTTTTTTAAGTCTGCCTGATTGATCCAGCAATTCTTTTGCGAAGTACATGAGTCAAATTCCCCTTGTTTAACTGTTCTCTATCATGGCATCGTTTTTCAAAGAACGGCTCTTCCCTTTAATATTGCATCGCCTGTAAAAGAATAATAACGCACATGCGGGGGAAAGGCGATCCTTTTTAAAGGATTCTCACTCACTGCCATAAAATATTCAATGGGTAATGCGGCGGGTTATGAGAGTCTCACGTCCCCTGCGAACCAACAGATGTCCCACGCTCCTGATATTTTCTTCGCTGTATAATGTGAATTCATTCCGATAACATTCATTGAAGATCTCCTGAGCCAGGACATCTGCCTTCTTATCTTCATTCATGACCCTGGACAACATATCGAATGCTGCCCGACGAGATAATCCGAAGGCATTTCTTGCGGCAAGCCCCATCAGTGGTCCCTGGTGAGCCAGCCCCAAAATATGTGGGTTGAGCGATTTGAGGTAATCAATGGTGTTTATATAGTCTGAGAAATCAGTTAGAAAGAGGGGCAGAAATTCCTGACCCGGAAAATGGAACCCGAGAGAGTCCGAAACCATCAGGGCGCTTATCTCCGGGATATGAACGGCGATGTTTCCAGGCGCGTGCCCTCCAACCTTCACACAGCGTAATGAAATTCCGCCAAGGTCAATGTCATGCCTTTCTCTCACGGCGATGTGATCATTCGGAAATTCAAATGTCGACGATGGGTGGACGGCCGGGCCTAAAGCCCAATACAGACAGCCTGTTTGACATGAAACGGTCTTCTTTCAGCATGGTCTCTTGTATTTTTGGATGCATTAAAAATGTCTTAGCTCCCTCACCCGCAACGACCACCGCATCAGGGTATCGTTGCCCGCAACGCTTCCAGGCCGGTGACATGATCGGCGTGAGGATGGGCTATGATTAAATATGTCGGCGCCATATCCAGTGTCTCAAGCTGCTGTATGACTTCGTCTGCAATCGCCGAAACGCCCATCTCTATTAGGGCTGTGGCATTTCTGCCACAAACAAGATACATATTAAAATAATAAATCCCCAACACCCAGAGATCATCGGTCAGTGGTAACAGACAACTGCGCGACATTTTTCTTGCCGTAGCTTCCAAGATTTCCTCGTTCTCCCCCTTCATGCAGAGTCGGTTGGATTGATCCAGTAATTCTTTTGTAAAGTACATTTGGCGCCTCCTTTCATCATTTTTAAAGAATTCTGAAAAAATTTATGGCCATTTTACATAATGGATAAATCCATCAGAGGGGGCGTTAGAGTTATTAGGATTGTTTCATATCTCGGAAAGTCAGATGGATTCAGGATAAGAGAAATGTTGATGATTAACATACCTCCGAGATAGGTGAGAAATAACTCGGAGGATAGGTGTTTTGTTAAGTTTTGAGGACCGCGACATCGCCGTGCCGGAATGTTCAATCCCGGACAGGCTTAAGGACCATAATAAGAAAAAATCTCTGTGGTATTGAAACTTTCATGGTTTGTGGAACGTTTTGTGTCTGCGCTTTGATCTTTAGTCTCCAGGGTTATTTCAGCTTCCCTCTTCGAGGGATCCGGAGTAGTTTCATTTTTTTTCACTAATTCAACTTTCATTTTCCCGTTCCTCCTATCGTTCTCTGGATAATACTAACTTTGCGACCAGAAAGGATCACAGTTATCAACTTCCATAAATAAAGGGTTAAGGAGTCGGTTATCCCGACTCCCCAACTTCTTGAGGCATTAAGCATCAATAATCGCCTTTATCGCTGCAGGGTATTCAACCTTCTGGGGCAGGAAAATAAGCTCGGGATCGACGAATTCTCTCAGAACAAACAGCTCTCTATAAGTCGGACGAGGTGTTTCGCCTTTCACCATGGCAACATTGAGGTCAAATCCACAATTCTGCTTGATTTGCTCAATCTTGACACCCGGATGCTGTGTCTCAAGGTAAATGACCCCTTCTTTATCGAAACGATAAACAGCCATATTGGTAACGACGACCGAAGGACCACAATCTGCAAAAGGAGTATTTTTCCAGACTTCTTTCTTGGGTTTCCACTCGTCCGTTTTAAAATCCCAGCACCACCAGCCAGGTGTCGTTGTATAGTCATTTTTCTCCACAAAACGTCTTTTTTCCTGGAGAATAATAAAGGCCGTTCTTTTTGCCATCGTACCGATATCAGAGTTGCCACCGGACCCGGTAAAACGATGGGACGGCTTAAAATAATCTCCCATTGAGGTGACATTGACGCCTCCATATTTGTCGATGGCAGCGCCGCCGAGGAATCCCAACGTTACATACCCTTGCTGGAGGTAGTACCCGAAGGTGTCAACAAGTCCTCCCAGCGCAGAAGTCATGTTGGCGGCTCTGTGGTCACAGATGGACATGGGAACATGCATTGTTTTCCCGTCACAGATACCCGATTCATAAATAAGTGTGGCGTGAGGTGCATTTAACAAGTTGGCTGCCATGATTCCAATCATGGGCAGACCCGTACCGGCAAATACGATATCGTCATTTTGCACTTCATGTGCAACGGCTATAGCCATTAACTCCGGCAGAATAAATTCACCCGGCTTTGCTGGTTCATCCGGAATTCTGTCTATCAATCTCATCAATTCCTCTGTTGTTTTTGTCATGTTCTATAATCTCCTTTCTTTAATAACCGCTTCTTGCAACGGATAAAGGCATTTTCATTCTAGGCGCCGGCCTTTTCCCTCTCATCATCCTGGTACTATAACCGGTGACGCTGTCCGCCCTGAGGTCAAGGAATCTCTTAGCTCCAAGCCTTATGATAAAATCCTCCCAGCTTTTCGGACTATAGACCCATTGATCGAGCCATTTTTGGAGGTCGGCTTCGTTTCTCGATGCGGTATCCATCTCGCGCATAAAAGATGCATCGTAATCGTAATAGTATGGTACAGCACTTGGAAATGCACCCCAGGGACATTCAACGACAGCATCAACGACAAAAAAGGGAATCTGATTATTCTCGGGATAATTCCTAATTTCAGATTCGGGAATGATCTCTTCCGCTACAATGACAACTTTGTCACATGCGAAAGCGATTTCCTTATCAATTGCGCTGACACCTCTCCATCGAGCTGTTCCTTTGCTGCCGACTTGGGGCACATGGATGATTGCAAGTTCGGGTCTCGCCGCCGGTAACAGGACAACGTCACCATCACCATAAAAAGGTTCTTCAATCTGAATAAATTTTTTCTTCGCAATCCTTGGGTTCATGCCATTTCTCAAACCCGCACGCCCAAGAGCATCATATTTGGGATTATAAAGGTCTGAGCCAAGCGGCGCGTAATACGGAATAAAGGGCGCTCCAATAGCACCCGCCAGGAACCTCATAGCCATTGAACCGTGGGAGTAATCTTCGAGGATTATTTTACCGGCCTTGTAAAGTCGCTCCATATTCAGGTCCAGTTTACCCGCCATTTCGGCCCAGCCCATCCAGTCAGTTTCAAAGATTCCAATGGCATTGACAGCATTCAGAATCCATGTGCATTGACTCCCATGGCGGTCAATGACGTGAATATCCTTAAAACCCTGTCTCGCTGTTTCCCAAGCGAAAGCTACCGGATTTCTATTAAACCCGGTACAGCCGCTGAAAGCACATGCAATTCCGTTGTGCATGTACTTCTTGACCGCTTCCTCAAGAGTCAAGAACTCCAATTTTTTTGTATTTCCTCTTGTCCGTGACATAAAATCCTCCTTCTAAAATTTTACCGGGATTCCCTATAGCGGCTCCCGGAAGGCCTGAAAGGATTGATTGTGGAGATAATTATGCCAACACCCGAATTCTCACCGGGATTCCCTACAGGCGGCTCCCTGAAGGCCTGAAAGGGTTTGGAGGTATTGGCTATCAATATACAAGAGGCTCAATATGCAGTTTGTGGGTAATAAAATCTTTAGAATATGTTAATTTTCAGGAGATCGAGGCGAGTTCTTTAACTGAGCGTGCGTCGCTATTAACATACTTACGTGTTAGGTGAGATCTGATCGAAAGATGGGGATCATCCAGGAAATGCATTAATTCTATTCTTCAATGAGGATCATTTCGACAGACTCGTCAGGAGGGCACTATTGATGATTGTACCATCTGCGGCGGCGTTAAGGGATACGAGGTTATTCCTGTCTTGAACAAATTACACCTAAAGCACTACTCTTTTTACGGCCAGCATATTCCTATCCACGTCGCAGTGCCACTTGACCAGTCTGTATTGAATTTCGTTATCGAACCATATTTCCAGACCGGTAATACTCAGTGGGTGCACACAGGATCCCGTGTTGTAATAACGAGGATCGCGCTTGGCCTCCAAATGGTCGACGTCTACGGTTTTGAACCTGATTGTTTGCAGATGTATCTCCGACAATGACAGGTTCTCGAATACCGCACGGTGGGTGTGGCCGGCGATGATGGCGGTGATGCCTCTGTCGTTGCGGGTGCCCCATTTGTGGAGGCGCACGTCCACTGTGATTTTCTGAGAACCTGGGTGCAATAGACTTCAATCGCCTGTGCCGCGCCGATGCTGCCGACTGTCTTGAGAAGGCAGGGATTATCTTTGTCCGTGCCGATACAGCCCGAAGAATGGGGCGTGATTGGAGGTAAAATAGGGTGGATCGCGTTTCAGGATGGCGGCCACGGCGGGATGGCGTTTGAAAATCCGGTCCAGAAACTGCCGGACTTTGGCCCGGTCCCACCCCGAGGGATGACTAAAGGTCCGGTAAAGCGACAAGTCTCCCTCATAAAATTCACCGGTCTTCAAATTCTCCGCGTCCGGGCTGTTTACGGGCAGATTGAAAATGGCCACGTTCAGAAAATCGATCCATTCCTGATGCCGGATCACAAAATCAAGGGTTTGAAAGGCGTCTGGTTCCTGTTCCGGAGGGGCGCCGAAGAGCAGGTAAACATAGGACGCAATTCCCGCCTGATGCAAGGCTTTCAGGGTTTCTTCCGCCATTTTTAGATCAATCCCTTTTTCCAGTTCATCGAGAACCCTCTGTGATCCTGATTCGATGCCCAGTTTCAGCATGACGCAACCGGCGCTTTTGAGGGCCAGGCAGAATTCAGGATCCGTCAGGTCCTTCGATATCCGCGCAAATCCATACCAGGGAATGCCCGGTGGATTCAGAGTCATTTTCCGCAACAGAGAGGGCCGAATGGCGTTGTCCAGCAGATGGATCAGCACCGGCCTGGTTGTCTTCCCCTGATCATGCAAAACATTCCATTGCGCCAGCTCGTTGATGACCTGGTCATCCGAAACCGGTCTGTAAGCATTGGCTTCGGCCTTCTCCGGACAGAAGGCGCATCGCCGCCAGTAACAGCCTGAGGAGGCGCTGTAGGGAAGGATGAACCCCGGTGACAGATAATCCGGTAAAGGAAAGACGCTGTAATCCGGCGCAGCAGGCGTCCCATTGCAGGCGACGCCCAAAAATGCCAGCAGCGGCGCTTCGCCGGGGCCGGCAATCCATTCATCGACCAAACCCTTAAACGGATTCCGCCAGTCCGGCCGCTGCATCCAGGAGGTTACCAGTCCGCCTCCCAGAACGATTTTTGCGGCGGGAAAAATCTCCCTCATAAAGCCGATCATGGCAAAACAGCACAGGGCTTGACTCAGATAATTCAGGGAAAATCCGATCCAGGACGGTTGCTCCTTCTCCGGAAGGATCGGGAATCGCGCTTTAAAATACCCGAAGAAGGGATTGTCCGCCGGCATCTCCGCGGCCGCGATCAGATCCGGGCTGCGGACTGGAGAACGGCGCCGGTCCTCATAGTCGGAGAGACTGAGGCGAACAGCGTCAGCAGGAACCGACTTTCCGAGAACCCGGGTTATATCCAGCACTGCCCTTTTATAGCGATCCGTACTGATATAACCCTTGCGATTTCTCAAAAGGCGAAGATGCGCGTCAAGATGACGGCAGGCCCGCTTTGTCCAGGTATCGTCAACGTCACCTGCATCGCTTTCTGCCCCGAACGCCCTCCGGTTCAGCAAATAGAGCAAACCCTCCAGATTGGCGTCAACAATGGTACAGGCAATCTGGTGGCGCTTCAGCGCTCCCGCCAGCCTGGCCAGGCCGGCGGGCGGCTCACTGGGTTTGACCAGCGGCGGATGAATGAGAAGCACAGACTGCATCACCTTGACCTATAAGTTACTGACATAATTTATAATATTTACAAAAGAAGCCGGCTTCGCAAAAAAAAGTTCGGCAGTAGGGCTGCGGCAGAACCCCCCAAACCGCCTTTTCGCTTACACGAAGGAAATGGGAACTGTCAAGCTTGAAAGATGGGCAGAAACAGCGACTGTCTTTCATCTTGACAGTTCCTCCTTTTTCTGAAAAATTGCATACGGACAATGAGAGGCAAGCGTGTATGTCGCTGAGCGACTGGAAAAGCAGATTTCCAGGTAAATTTGAACAATTAGACGCGATATTCAGCCATATTCGCCGGGGCGACACCATCTTTATCGGTTCCGCCTGCGCCGAGCCTCAGCATCTCGTTCAAGAGATGATCCGTTATGTCAAATCCAATCCCAAGGCCTTTTTCGACGCGGAAGTCCTGCATGTGCGGAGCCTCGGGGTGGCGCCCTATGCCACGGAAAAATTCAAGCAGAATTTCCGTCACAACTCATTCTTTATCGGGGACAGTACCCGGGATGCCGTCAACAAGGGTCTGGCGGATTATACTCCAATTTTTCTTTCCCAGGTCCCGGATCTTTTCAGCCGCGGTCTGGCCCGTGTGGACATCGCCCTGATCCAGACATCGCCGCCCGATAATCATGGCTATATGAGTCTTGGCATCAGCGTGGACATCGTGAAAGCGGCGACAGAAAAGGCGAAGGTGGTGGTGGCACAGGCCAATACCCACATGCCGCGTGTTCACGGTGATACGTTTATTCATATCGATGCGGTGGACTTCCTGGTCCCCTATGACGAACTGCTCCTGGAGTACCAGCCGGAAGCGGATACGGACATCGCCCGGCAAATCGGCAAATATGTGTCCCGGTTGATTGAGGACGGAGACACGATCCAGGTCGGGTATGGACGGATTCCCAATGCCGTGCTGTCGCACCTTTCCGACAAAAAACATCTGGGCATTCACACGGAACTGATTACCGACGGCATTATTGAGTTGATGCAAAAAGGGGTTATCGATAATTCACGAAAAACCCTGAATCGCGGTAAAACAGTGGCCACCTTCTGCATGGGGCACAAGGAAACCTATGACTATCTCAACGACAATCCCTCCATCGAGTTCAGAACCATTGATTATACCAACAACCCTCTGATCATCGCCAGTCAGGACAACATGGTCGCCATTAACAGCGCCCTGGAGATGGACCTGACAGGCCAGGCAACGGCAGAGTCCATCGGGACCCTGTCCCACAGCGGCGTGGGGGGGCAGGCGGATTTTATGCGGGGAGCGATTTTGGCCAGGGGGGGCAAAGCCATCCTGACGATGCAGTCCACCGCCGCGTCCGATGTGGTGTCCCGGATTGTTCCGTCCCTGCGGCAGGGCGCCGGAATCACCCTGATCCGGGGAGATATCCGCTACGTGGTTACGGAATACGGCATCGCCTATCTGCACGGTAAAAATATGCGGGAACGAGCCATGGAACTGATCGGGATCGCCCATCCCAAATTCAGACCCTGGCTGATCGAGGAAGCCAAGAAGCTGGGTCTGATTTACGGCGACCAGGCCTTCATGCCCGGTAAAAGCGGCGAGTATCCGGAGCACATGGAGACCTGGCGGACGACCAGGGCGGGCCTGAGCATCCTGTTCAGGCCCATCAAAATGAGCGATGAATCCCTGCTGAAGACCTTTGTTTATTCCCTTTCGGATCAGAGTATGTACCGCAGGTTCATGTCCGCGCGGAAAGACATGCCTCACGAGCGCCTGCAGCAGTTGGTCGTCATTGATTACAGCAAGGAAATGGCCATTCTGGCCGTGACATCCCATGAAGGAAAAGAGAACATTCTGGGGGTGGGAAGATATTATATTGACGATCAGTTGCATACGGCGGAAGTAGCCTTTGCCGTGCGCGATGATCATCATCAGCGCGGCATCGGAACGGAACTTCTGTCCTATCTGACCTATCTGGCCAAGCGTGAGGGTCTGCTGGGTTTCACCGCCGAAGTTCTCGTGGAAAACAAACCGATGCTGCATACATTTGAGCAGGGTGGTTTTGATCTCGAAAAGAAGATTCTCGACGGAATCTATGAACTCAAGATGACGTTTAAAGAATGATGACTTCATCCACGGGGCTTGTGCCATGATTTTGAAAAACCAGAATAATCAGGGGGCTCCCCGAAACCGTGAATCCCTCTATCTGGTCATTTGGGGCTTTGCCCTGGTCATCAGTTCATTTATCTTTCTTTATCTGGGTTACCGGATCGATCAGGTCTTCAGGACAGAACCATTTTTCATGATCGGTCTTTTTCTGCTGGCGGTCATGATCTGCGTCGGGAAATTTTACCAGCTTGTCTGGCGCAAGTGGGCAGAGCAGGAATTGCGGGAAAGCGAACAGAGACTGTACAGCATCCTTCAGGGTTCCCCGATTCCGACCTTCGTCCTGGGAAAGGATCATCGGGTCATCTACTGGAACGTGGCTGTTGAAGTCCTCAGTAAAATAAGGGCCAAAGATGTGACCGGCACAACCCATCACTGGAGGGCCTTTTACAATGAGGAACGGCCCTGCATGGCGGATCTGCTGGTCGATGAGTCCCTCGATGCCATTCCCCAATGGTATGCCGGCGCCTGCAGCAAATCCAAGCTCATCGACGAGGCCTATGAGGGGATGGACTTCTTTCCGGTCCTGGGGGAGAAAGGGAAATGGCTGCGCTTTACGGCCGCCGTGATCCGAAACTCCTCGGGCAATCTGATCGGCGCCGTGGAAACACTGGAAGACATCACGGAACAGAAGCGAGCGGAAGAAGAGCTGATCAAAATCAAGAAGCTGGAATCCCTCGGCATTCTCGCAGATGGAATCGCCCATGATTTCGGCAGCCTTTTATCCGCCATTCTGCGCAATATCTTTCTGGCTAAAATTTCCGTCGCCGATGAAGACAAGATTCTGGAGCAGGGCCTGGAAATCGCCGAGAAAGCAAGTCTCCAGGCAAAGGAATTGACCAACCGGCTCATTACCTTTGCCAAGGGCGGCAATCCGATCCGCAAAGCAACCCTACTCGCCCCGCTTTTGCGGGAGGCAGCGGCAATGACCATTCAAGATATAACTATCCAGTGTCAATTCGATCTGTCCGATGATCTCTGGTACGTCGATATGGACGACAGTCAGATTAGACAGGTTGTCCAGAGCCTGCTGAGCAATGCCCGGGAAGCCATGCCAAGCGGAGGGATCGTCCATATTCGCGCAAAAAACATCGTCATCTCCGCAAGCGATAAGCTTCCCCTAAGAGAAGGAAAGTATGTCAAATGGTCCGTGGAAGATCATGGGGTCGGCATTTCCATGGAACACCAGGAAAAACTGTTCGAACCTTATTTTACAACGAAACAGAAAAGCGATTCCACCGGGATCGGTCTTGGGTTGGCCATGTGTTACGCCATCATCAAGAAGCATGACGGCTTTATCACCGTGCAATCGGAACCCCAGGTGGGGACGATTGTGGATGTCTATCTCCCCGCGGCGCGGATGAACGGTTATTTGGAAAACAATAATGCAGATGAGTCAGCGGTCAGCAGAGAGAAGATTCTGATTATGGATCATGAGGAGGTCATGCGGGATGCGGCCGGAATCATGCTCCATTTCCTGGGCTATGATTGTGACTTTGCCCGCGACCATGAGGAAGCCCTCCGGTATTACCGGAAGGCATGGGAGACGAATCGGCCCTATACTGCCGTCATCCTGGATTCAACCGCTCCCGGGGAACAGGGTGTGGAAAACATCCTGCTGGCGCTGCTGAAGATGAATCCACAGGTCAAAACCATTATCGCCGGCGAAGATATCCATCATCCGCTATTGGCAGAGTTCCGGTCGCAAGGGTTCAGCGGCGCTGTCGTTCGGCCTTACACGATTGATGATCTGAAGAGCAGTCTTGAATCCTCAACAGTGATAAGCCCCCGGGAAGAATGACGACTTCGTCCCTATTCGAATTTCCAGGCCGTTCCCAGGGGGGAGTCCTCGAGGATGATCTTTCTTACGGCCAGGATATCCCGGATCTCGTCCGCCTTCTGCCAGTTTCTGGCCGCCCGGGCGGCCTGCCTTGCGGCAACGAGGGTCTCAATCTCAGCAATATCAAGGTCTTTTTTCCCAGCTTCCCGGTCCCGGTCCTGACGGAAATAGTCGTGGGGGTCCGTACGAAAAAGGCCCAGCACACCTCCCAGATCAATCAGGAGGTCCTGAGCAGTCCTCAGGATCAAAGCGGTCTCCGGCGAGCGGGCGAAGGCCCTGTCGGCCATAAACCCGTTCATAAGCCGAACCGTTTCAAAGATATGACCCAACGCCTTGGCCGTATTGAAATCATCATCCATGGCCTCGACGAACTCAGCGGGCAGGCATGACAGCTTTTCATACAGCCCCATGTTCTTTCCGGATAATCCAGACGGATCCGACGCAGCATCCGCAGACGGCAGAGCCAAGAGGTCCTTGATCTGTCTCAGTGTATTGTAAAAGCGGTCCATGCCCATCCTGGCCTCGCCCAGAGACTCCTCTGAAAAATCCACCGGGCTCCGGTAATGGCTCTGCAGCAGAAACAGTCTCAACACCTCGGGGTGATAAGCCTTCAGCATGTCCCGGATCGTAAAAAAATTATCGAGCGATTTCGACATTTTTTCAGCGTTGATCCTGACAAAGCCGTTGTGCACCCAGTAATGGGCCAGGGGTTTTCCTGTCGCCCCTTCGGATTGGGCAATCTCATTTTCGTGGTGGGGAAAAATCAGGTCCTCTCCGCCGCCGTGAATGTCAAAGGTGTCACCCAGAAAATACTGACTCATGACGGAACATTCAATGTGCCACCCGGGCCGCCCGTTTCCCCATGGGCTTTCCCACCAGGGCTCCCCTTCCTTGCTCGCTTTCCAGAGGGCAAAATCGAGGGGATTCTTTTTCTTATCACTCACATCCACCCGGGCGCCGGCCATCATCTCATCCAGATTCCGGCCAGACAGTTTTCCATAACTCGGGAAACGGTCCACGGCATAATAAACATCACCATCGACCTCATAGGCGAGCCCCTTCTCCATGAGACACTGGATCAGGTTGATCATGCCCTGGATGTACCCTGTGGCTCTGGGGGCAAACGAGGGACGAACCACGCCAAGCCGGTCCATATCCTCGTCATGCTCACGAATGTAGCGCTCGGAGATATCCGCGATGTCAACTCCGGCCTCATTGCTCTTCCGGATTATCTTGTCATCCACATCGGTAAAATTTTTCACAAAGGTCACTTCGTATCCCCGGTAACGAAAATACCGTGTGATCGTATCAAAGACAACGGCTGAACGGGCATGGCCGACATGACAGACATCATAGACGGTAATACCACAGGCATAGATACCGACCTTCCCTTCATGGATCGGTTGGAATTCTTCTTTCTTTCGGGTGAGCGTGTTGTACAGCTTGATCGTCATGGAACCTCCTGTGCTCACATCTTGAGAACTTTGCATAGCCGGTGAAAAATGGTCTCATCTTATCACCCCGATATGAAGCACCGGGATTACCAGCCATCATGGAAAACGGGAAATTCCGGTCAGTCCCGTTTCTTCGCTGAATCCACAGATAAGGTTCATATTCTGAATGGCCTGACCGGCCGCCCCTTTAATCAGATTGTCAATGGCCGACAGGATGATAACCCGTTTTGTTCTTGTGTCCACGGTCACCCCGATGCCACAGCCATTCGACCCGCAAACGGAAGAAATATTCGGAAATATTCCAGACTTGCAGATTCTGATGAATGTTTCATCCCGATAGAACCGCTGGTAGAGGTCGGTCAATTCGGCCGGCATCACATCCCGTTGCAGAGATCCATAGATCGTGCTTAAAATGCCCCGGTTGACGGGCAACAGATGGGGCGTAAAAGAAATCCTGATCTCGCACCCGGCCAGCGTGGTGAGTTCCTGCTCCATTTCGGGGATATGGCGATGCTGACCGCCGACTTTATAGGCCTTGAATCCTTCGTTGACCTCGCAGAACAGGGAGGCAACCTGCGGTTCCCGTCCAGCCCCGCTGACGCCGGACTTAGCATCCACAATGATAGAAGCCGTGTCGATCCAGCCGGCCTTGAGCACGGGGGCGAGCCCCAGGATAACACTGGTGGGATAGCATCCCGGATTGGCAACAAGGCTGGCCTTACGGATCGTCTCGCGATAAAGTTCAGGAATGCCATAGACCGCATCCGCCAGCAACGCCGGCGCCGCATGCTTTCCATACCACTGCTCATAGCTGCCGGCATCCCGCAGACGGAAATCGGCGCTGAGGTCAATCACTTTTTTCCCGGCTGCCAAGAACGCCGGTGCCACGGTCATGGAAACTCCGTGGGGAAGCGCCAAAAACACAACATCGGCCAGCCGGGAAACCTCATCGGGCGAAGCATTCATAAACGTGAGATCCGTTAAACCCTGAAAGACAGGATAGACATCCGCCAGTGGAACACCGGCGTACCGCCGCGACGTGATGGCCGTAACCGCCACCGCCGGATGAAAAAGCAGATGCCTTAAAAGCTCCAGCCCCGTATACCCGCTGGCCCCGTAAACGCCGACCCTGATCATCGCATCATCTCCTCGTCACGTCCTTCGCCGTGAACCTCTCAAGAAAACGCAACCCTGAAAATCTGTAAAAAAAAGGGAGGCCGCAGCCCCCCTGATCAATCCTATCGTTTTGAAAACTGGAACCGTTTCCTCGCTCCGGGCTGGCCATACTTTTTTCTTTCCTTGATCCGGGAATCCCGTGTGAGAAATCCCGCTTTTTTCAGGATTGAACGCAACGCCAGATCATATTCCACCAGAACTTTGGAGATCCCGTGCTTGATGGCGCCAGCCTGTCCGGCAACGCCGCCACCGCACACATTGATGAAAAAATCAAATTTATCCTTCTTGCCGGTCATCTCAAGGGGCTGCTGAATCAGCATTTTCAGGCTGTCCCTTGTAAAATAATCATCAAAATTCCTTTTATTGATTTTCAGAAGGCCGCTGCCTTCCTTCATGTACACTCTCGCAATCGCGCATTTTCTCTTACCCGTGGCATAAAAGCGTTTATCCGTCACCGTCATCTTCCTCTCCCCATCATCAGGATGATCCGATCCTGTTTTATTTCATTTTCGCTTTCCGATTATAATTCCAGTATTTGCGGACATTGCGCTGCGTGACCATGATCACTGCCGGCATAAATTTTGAGTTTTTTCAACATCGCCCGACCCAGAGAATTTTTCGGAAGCATCCCTTTGACAGCAATACGCAACGCTCCCGTCGGTTTTTCAAGAAGCATTTTCCCCGCGGCTATTTGCTTGATGCCTCCAGGATATCCGGAATGATGGTAATACATCTTATCCGTCAACTTCCTGCCGGTCAACTGGACCTTTCCGGCATTGACAACAATTATAAAATCTCCGGTATCCACGTAAGGCGTATAAACGGGTTTATCCTTGCCGCGCAGCCGCTTTGCAATTTCACTGGCCAGCCTTCCGAGAACTTTACCCTCTGCATCGATGACGTGCCAGTTTCTCTCGACATTTTCTTTTTTTGCCTGAAATGTTTTCATAGACCACCAACCCCTTGAATTGAACTATGGAAACTACGCAATTTCCCATCCTTTGTCAAGAAAAACATGCAAGGAAAATAAAATTTTATCATGGCACAGAAACACCAGTTAAAATAAAGGGATGTCCGCATTTTTCACTTACTGCCGAACGTTCCAAGGCCATACAGGAAAAGGGTCAGCATATAGGTCCGGTCAAGTTTATCACCCTGTGTGGAAATGCCGTACTGATTGATCTGGGTATTTAATGTCTCGGCATAACTGAATTCCACCTTCCAGCATTGCCTATGGTAGCTGACCCCCAGTTTTTTCTCAGAGTCTTTCTGGATCAATTGGTTCCGTCGATGATGATAGGTGAGATCGAAGGATTTCGTAACCACTGCCTTCAGATTGAGATTAATCTCCTCAATTAAACTCTGCGTATAACGATAACCCAGAACGGCCGTATCACCCCGGGCATCGCTGAGGGCTAAATCGTAATTGGCCTGTCTCCAGGTCGTCGCTATTGACATCGTACTTATTCCTGGCCAGGAAGGAAAGATATTGAATGGGTTTAAAATCGACTTCCAGCTCCACATCGCCGAAATGTTTACGGACAATGCCGGTCGTGGCGACATCCCTGTACGATTCTATGATGTCAAAAGACTGCGCCAATTTCAGGCGGAGTAATTCCCGGTAATTCGTTTTGCCGTCCTTGCCTTTCCATCGGGTCATGAAGCTGTTGGTCAAGGCGTAGGTAATGGTCTGCTGTTCGCTGACGGGTGTAACAAAATTAGGCAGGTCCGTTTGATTCACATTGGGTACATAGGTATAGGTCAGCTCCGGTATGATGCTGTGCCGGATTTTCTCCATCGCCTGGCCGCCGATATTGAAAACCCGGCTCACTTCCGTATTCGCATACAATGAAGCCACATACAAATTCCGGGTACCCTGCTTATCCGACGGTCCCGGCTCCTGATCCTCTCTCCGCCACAGAGCCTGCGATAGGGTCAATGCCGGTGTCATGGTTCCATATCCGCCAAGGTTGATGGGGAGCGACAGGGTGGGTTTGAGTTCGTAGAAATGTCCCTTTTGTCCAACATCCCGGTAGAAATAATCATAGGTTGATGTAAATTCAAAGTTAACCGGCGACTTGAAGAGCGCTTGTTTGACCCCCGTCAGGGTTACCTCCGGATATTTCTGCAGGGTGGCTTCATTAGAAACAACGGCAAAATTGTCTGTAGAACTGCCTGAAACCGTTAAGTTGTATAAAGACCAGTTTTTCACGAGCCGGGCGGTGGACTCCAGCGCCCCGAGGGTATCATTGCCCAAAAATGGTACTTTCCGAAATCGTTGATTCTCGGTCGCAGCGTAGTTACTCAAATAATAGTTGTGGGAGGAGAAATCCTTAAAATACCAGCTGTCGGATACTTTCCGGATATCTGTCCGGAAATAAAAACTGGGATCGAACTGGGTCTGATGATTCAGGTACAGGGACCATCGCTGATGATCCGACTGCCAATCCCGGCTGATGCCGCCTGCCGTCTCTGTCACACGGCCGGTGTCAATCATGAAATCGCCATAAAACGTGCCAAAGTTATCGGGGCTGGTAAAGTAGCGGAATTCGGCGCCCTGTTTGTATCCCCTTTTGTCCATATAACGCTGGTAGAGGGTCGCATCCATATCATCCGAAATAGCCCAGAAAAAGGGAACCTCCACATCCATACCCAGCTTGCTGTCGGAAAAGGCAAAGTAAGGGGGAAGCAAGCCGGATTGACGTTTGGTCTTTGCTGGAAAGATAAGATATGGAATATACAGGACCGGAATGCCCTTTGCCAAAAACTTTGTGTGCTTCAGCTTGCCATATCCTTCAACCGTGACATCAAGCCTGTCCGCGGTTAACTGCCAGTCCGGGCACGGTCCGTCGCAGGTCGTCACTCTGGCGTCATCCACCACGTAGCTGGACTCCCCGGTCTTGTTGATCCGGTCACCATCAAGATAGAAATGATTCCGGGCCAAAAACGCCCGGCCTTGGTAAGCGACGCCTGTCTTGTACCTGATGTCAAAGTCAATCCTGTCCCCTTTCAGGGTATCCTGACCGCTCCTGAGCACGACATTTCCTTCCGCGCGGGCTTGATTACGGGTCTTTTCCAGGAAGACACGGTCTGCCGTTAAAACGCCCTTGACATAAGTAATAACGACCTGTCCCTCGGCGTGATAAGTATCCGTTTCATAATCATAGGAAATGCTGTCTGCTTCAATCGTCACGGGATCGCCGGACGTAGCGTCTGATGACCGGTTCTCAGCGCAAAGACCCTGCATCGCCTGAAAAAACAGGAGCAACAGGATAATGATTGATAGTTCCATTCTGGTGCGCATCACGCTCCATGTCGTTCGCTAAAAAAACGTTTGACGGCGCCAACCAGATAAAGAGAACCGGTTACGCAGATCAGATCGTCCGGACCGGCCGCAGCCAACGCCATCCGCAGAGCTTCCTCCGGCCTTTCAGTCATGATGACGCCCCGGTGATACTGTTTGGCCACCTGCAGGATCATTGACGGAGACAAAGCTCTTTCACTCTCCGGTCGGGTGAGAATCAGGTTGTCCGCCAGCGGCGACAGTTTTCTAAGCATGGTTCGGTGATCCTTATCATCAAGAACACCGAAAATGACGGTCAGGCGACGATAACAAAAACCTTCTTTCAAGACGGCGCAGAGGCTGGAAATACCCGCCGGATTATGGGCTCCGTCAACAAGAACCATCGGGCGCTCCTGAAGGATTTCCAGACGTCCCTCCCATTGCGTTTCTCTCAATCCCTGGCGAATGGCTTCTTCTTTGACAGCGAAGCCGTGTTCAGCCAGATGCACCACCGCACCCACCGCCAAAGCCGCATTATCAATCTGATGCCTTCCTCTGAGCGGACAGTAAAGATGATCATACCGTTTGTTGAGGCCCCGGAATGAAAAATACCCCCCGGCCTGCCTCCTGACTTTGATCTCATCCCCCACCCTGAAAAAGCGGGCTTTTTTTTTCTGACAGGCTTCCTTAATCATTCCGATTGCCTGTCTCTGCACGGCGGCGGTGAGACAGCAACCGTTTCTTTTGATGATCCCGCTCTTTTCCCTGGCAATCTGCTCGATCCTTGTTCCCAGATAATGACGATGATCCAGGGAAATATTCGATATCACCGAAACGGCCGGCTCGACAACGTTCGTCGCATCCAGCCTTCCTCCCATCCCCACCTCGAGGACCGCAATATCCACCCGTTTTTCATCAAAGAAATGGAAGGCCGTGGCGGTTAGAAACTCAAAATAGGTCAGGTCCTCGCGCAATTGCCTCCTGATCGCCTCCGCACATGCCCGCAGGTCTTCCGCGGCGATCATGCTTCCATCAATCCGGATCCGCTCCCGGATATCGAGAAGATGGGGCGAGGTATAAAGGCCTGTGCGAAAACCACCGGCGGTGAGCATGGTGGCCGCCATCGTTGCGATGGATCCCTTGCCGTTGGTTCCACCAATGACGATGCTTGGATATTTTTTTTCAGGATGCTTCATCGTGATCAGGAGACGGCGGAGGGGGGCAAGCCCCAGTCGGATGGGCCGACCGCTCAAATCATTCAGGTATGCGAGAGAATCCATCGCTGCCACGGCCCTATCCATTTAATCCCGTCCGCTTGAGACCAAAAAAAGCCATGGGCCGGCTGAAACACCATTCAACCCATGGCATGGACCTTCAACGCAAAAAACCGGTCAGGCAACGACCTTGAACACCTCATCTCCAGGACGAACGCGATCGGCAACCTTGATTCCGATGTAGTCGCCGGCCACGGCCTCGTCAACCTTCTGATTATTGACTTCCATCGAATCAACGACCTGGGTCAAATCCGTAGTATGACCGAAGATTTTGATCGTATCCCGGACGTGTAATGCACCCTCGGTGATCTTGATCGCCGCTACAGACGGCTTTGCAAAAAATTTTACCACTTCACCAATTTTTTCTTCCGCCATAATGACCTCCTTCCCGATGATTTAAACAATTAGAAAGACAAGACATGCCGAAAACCATTGCGGGCAGAAAGTATATCTTTTTGTGGAAAAAAACAAGAAGAAATGACAAACCAACAAATAAAAAGGCAGGATTTTTCAAAATCCTGCCTTTACGGTCAATCCCTTGTCCGGACGATCATCTCTGCTATCCGGACCCCGTCATGGTATCATGATGCGGCCGGAGAAGCCTTCGCCTTCTTCTTGGGTTTTTGTCTCTGTACAGCATCAACGAACTCTATGACGGACAGGGGCGCATTGTCACCCGTCCGATAACCCATTTTCACGATTCTTGTGTATCCCCCTGCGCGGCCACTATAGCGCTCCGACAGTTCACTGAACAGCTTTCCCACTATCGCAGGATCTCTGACAAACGCCAAGGCCTGTCTTCTCGCGTGGAGGTCTCCCCGCTTACCCAGGGTAATCATTTTCTCGGCAACTTTTTTCAGTTCCTTGGCCTTGACATCGGTTGTCTTGACCTGTTCATATTTTAAAAAGGAAGTAACCATGTTCCTCAGCATGGCTTTTCTGTGACTTGTTGTCCTGCCGAGCTTACTTCCTGCTTTTCCGTGACGCATCGATCATCTTCCTTTCCTGTAAACGGTTTTTCCTGTCACTCCCCTGCCGTCGTCTCCGAGTTTTCCTTTATCTCATCCCTGTTCCAGGGTGGGAAATCCAGTTTCATGCCGAAATTCAAACCCATATCCTGCAGAATATCCTTGATCTCATTTAAGGACTTCCTGCCGAAATTTTTTGTTTTCAGCATCTCCGGTTCGGTCTTTTGAACAAGCTCGCCGATGAGGTTAATCCCGGCGTTTTTCAAGCAATTGGCCGATCTGACAGACAGTTCCAGGTCGTCCACATGTCTCAGCAGGTGGTCATTAACGGAATCCTTTTTTTCAGGGTCCGGCTGTTCTCCCTGCTCTTCTGATTCATTGAAATTAATAAAGATGTCCATTTGGTCCTTCAAGATTTTGGCTGCAAAGGCAAGGGCGTCTTCAGGCCATACGCTGCCATCCGTCCAGACTTCCATGATGAGTCTGTCGTAATCGGCGATTTGCCCGACCCGGGCATGGGCCACCGTATAATTGACCTTTTTAATGGGAGAAAAGACCGAATCGATATTGATCGTCCCCTCGGGTTGTTCATCATCCCTCTCTTTTTTTGCAGGAACATAGCCCTTGCCCGTCCTGACAGCCATCTCCGCCTTGAAAGGAGACCCCCCGGAAAGGGTCGCGATATGATGGTCCGGATTCAAAATCTCAACCGTTGGATCGCAGATAAGGTCACCCGCCGTCACCATGCCCTCTTCAGACATGTCGAGTCGAACGATCCGGGGACCATCCTGGTGCAGTTTAAGACGGACGCCTTTCAGATTGAGAATGATTTCGGTTACATCTTCCTTCACACCGGGAACAGCCGAAAATTCATGGACAACACCATCGATCCGGACCGAAACGATTGCCGCGCCCTGGATGGACGACAGCAGAACCCTTCTGAGCGCGTTACCGAATGTAATGCCGAAACCTCTCTCCAGAGGTTGACAAATGAACTCTCCGTAAAAACGCGTATGGGTCGCCTCATCAATCTCGACTCGCTTCGGTCTTATCATACTGCGCCAATTTCTTTGCATAATGATCATTCCCTACCCTTCGGGTCCTGATACAGCTATTTCTGCGTTGATCAATTTATTTTGAATAAAGTTCAACAACCAGTTGTTCCTGAACCGGCATGGTCAGTTCGTCCCTTACCGGGAGGACTTTCACCGTGCCTTTAAAGTTCTCCTTATCCAATTCGAGCCATGGAGGAACACCACGCCTGGCAACTGTTTCTACCGCCTCCAGAATCCGTTCCACCTTTCGGCTGCCCTCCCGGACCTGGATGTCATCGCCTATTTTCAACAGGAAGGAGGGGATATTCACCGGCTTGCCGCTCACCAGGAAGTGGTTATGCCTGACAAGCTGCCGCGCCTCGTTCCTTGAATTGGCAAATCCCATACGAAACACCATGTTATCAAGCCGTCTTTCCAGGAATAACAGCAGATTCGTCCCGGTGATGCCTTTTTGCCGGTCCGCCTTTTCAAAATAACCCCGGAACTGCTTTTCCTGCAGACCATACATTCTTTTTAGCTTCTGCTTGGCCCTGAGCTGAACACCGTAATCTGAATGCTTTTTCCGAATCTGTCCGTGTTCTCCCGGAGCATAACCCCGCCGTTCAAAGGCACACTTCTCGCTGTAACAGCGATCTCCCTTAAGAAACAGCTTCAGACCCTCTCTACGGCACAACCTGCATGCGGATTCTCTATATCTTGCCAACGATGCCTCCCTGATTGAACTCTATCTTCAATGCGTTAAAAAATGTTTTCCATCAAATCTCTAAAGGCCTACACCCTTCTCCGCTTCGGAGGGCGACAACCGTTGTGGGGAATGGGGGTGACGTCCCGGATTAGGCTGATATTCAACCCGGCCAACTGGAGAGAGCGCAGGGCAGACTCACGCCCTGAGCCAGGACCTTTCACATACACCTGGACACTTCGCATACCATGCTCTTTCGCTTTTTTGACCGCGTCTTCCGCCGCCATCTGTGCGGCAAAGGGCGTGCTTTTCCTCGACCCCTTGAACCCCTGCATCCCGGCAGATGCCCATGCGATCACATTGCCGCTCAGATCAGTTATGGTGATAATCGTGTTGTTGAAAGTCGATTGAATATGGGCAACCCCTTCGGTAATATTCTTCTTCTCTCTCTTCTTCCCTGTCTTTCTGACTGGCTTAGCCATGGATCCTCCCGATCACTGCGATTTATTTCTTCTTCCCTGCGATGGACCGCCGGGGTCCTTTTCGCGTCCGGGCGTTGGTACTGGTCCTCTGGCCCCTGACGGGAAGCCCTTTCCGGTGCCGCAACCCCCGATACGTACCGACATCCATCAGCCGTTTTAAAGACATGGAAATATCACGACGCAAATCACCCTCAACCTTGTGATCTCTGTCGATAATATTTCTGATCGCGGTTATTTCCGTATCGGCAAGATGATCCGTTTTCGTATCCGCACTGACCCCTGCCTTTTGAAGAATGTCTTTAGACTTTGACCGTCCTATCCCATAGATATAGGTCAGTGCGATCTCCATTCTTTTGTTTTTGGGTAAGTCAACCCCTGCAATTCTTGCCACCTGCCATCCTCCTGATTAAATGAACCGCTCCTATCCCTATCCCTGTCTCTGCTTGTGCTTGGGATTCTCGCAAATGATTCTCAATACGCCACGGCGCTTGATAATTTTACACTTGTCACATATTTTTTTAACGGAAGACCGTACTTTCATAATGCATGCTCCTCAAACCGATTGCGAATCGCCATGGGGCCGGGGATTCGTCGCCTGTCATATACCCGTATAGCCGTTTATTTCGTCCTGTATACAATCCTGCCCCGGGTCAAGTCATAGGGCGACAATTCAACCGTCACCTTGTCTCCCGGCAGTATTTTAATAAAGTGCATGCGCATTTTCCCAGAAATATGGGCAAGAACGCGATGCCCATTATCCAACTCCACGCGAAACATGGCATTGGGCAAGGGCTCAACAACACGCCCCTCAACTTCTATAGGTTCCTCTTTCGCCATAAAGCATCCCTGTTTTAATTCTTCAAGCTCAGGATGACCGGACCTTCATTTGTAATGGCTACCGTATGCTCAAAATGCGCCGATAACTGACCGTCTTCGGTGACGACCGTCCATCCGTCGGAAAGGACCCTGACCTTATAGGTTCCTGCATTCACCATGGGTTCAATGGCCAGGACCATCCCGCTTTTTAATTCAACCCCTCTGCCGCTGACCCCATAATTGGGAACTTGGGGTTCTTCATGCAGGTTTTTACCGATGCCATGACCGACAAAGTCCCTGACAACGGAGAATCCTGCCGCCTCGACACGACTCTGAACGGCTGCGGAAATATCGCCCAACCTGTTTCCCGCCCGGGCCTGCAGAATTCCATCATAAAGGCTCTGTTCCGTCGTCTGCAGCAGCAGCCGGGCTTCCTCGGTAACATCGCCGATGGGTACCGTGATAGCGGCATCCCCGTAAAATCCCTGATAATAAGCACCGAAATCCAGGCTGACAATGTCTCCGGTTTTGAGGACCCGGATGGACGGCATTCCATGTACGACTTCCGAATTAACGGATGTGCAAAGAGCAAAAGGATACCCGCGATACCCCTTAAAAGCCGGTTTGGCTCCCTTTTTTTTGGCCAGTTCCTCGGCATCACGGTTGAGCTCCAGCGTCGTTATACCGGGTCTTATTTTTTCTTTCAGCTCTCTGAGTATTTCCGAGACGATGATGTTACTCTCTCTTATTTTTTCGATTTCCTCAGGCCGTTTGAGGATAATCATCGTGATATAACCTTCTCTCTGGTGGCGTCATTCAGCGTCGTCTGGCAATCCGCCCTTTCTTCATAAATCCTTCATATTGCCTGGTCAGCAGGTGTGTTTCGATCTGGCCCGCTGTGTCGAGGGCAACTCCGACAACGATCAACAGGGCCGTGCCTCCAAAATAAAAGGGCACGTTAAAATAACTGATCAGAATGCTGGGAAGGACGCAGACTGCCGAAACGTAAATCGCACCACTGAACGTCAGCCTGGTCAGCACATCATCAATGTAATCCGCCGTCTTCTTTCCCGGCCGGATCCCGGGCACGTAACCGCCATACTTTTTCATATTGTCGGCCACATCGACAGGATTGAAAGTCACCGCCGTATAAAAGTAACAGAAAAAAACAATAAAGGCGACATAGAGCAGTTCATACCCGACGCGTCCCGGTACCAGGGCATCTGCGACGGCCTTCATCCAGGGATGGGGAATAAAATTCGCGATGGTGGCGGGAAACATAATGATGGAAGATGCAAAGATGGGCGGAATCACCCCTGCCGTGTTCACTTTCAATGGCAGGTGGGTCGTTTGACCGCCGTACATCTTTCTTCCCACAATCCGCTTTGCATATTGAACCGGAATCCGCCGCTGACCGCTTTCCACAAACACGATGACACCCACCACGGTGATCATCATGACACTGAGGATGAGGATGGCAAAAATGCCCATCTCCCCTGCAGACATCAAGGAGAACGTGCTGATAATCGCCTCCGGGGCTCGGCAAACGATCCCGGCAAATATGATCAGGGATATACCGTTGCCGATCCCCTTTTCCGTGATCTGTTCTCCGACCCACATGATAAAGGCCGTACCGGCTGTCAGGGTAATCACCGTCATCATTCTAAAGGCCCAGCCAGGATCAATGACAATGGACACCCCGGTCGGGCCGGCCATGTTTTCCAGACCTATGGCAATGCCAAATCCCTGTACGATGCTGAGAATAACCGTTCCATAACGCGTGTACTGGGTGATTTTTCTTCTGCCGGCCTCGCCTTCCTTGGATAATTTTTCCAGGTAGGGAAAAGCAACCGTCAGTAACTGCAGGATAATGGATGCGCTGATATAGGGCATGATCCCCAGCGCAAAGACGGACAAATTGCTCAAAGCGCCGCCGGCAAACATGTCAAAGAGCCCCAGCAAGGATCCCTTAGCCTGCGCAAAAAAAGCGGCAAGAGCTGCCGTATCTATCCCCGGCGTCGTGACATGAGCGCCGATTCGATAAACGATAAGCATCAGAAAGGTAAAAATAATCCGCTTTTGCAGCTCCGGTATCTTGGAAATATTTTTTAATCCGCCTAACAAATCAGATGACCTCTATAATTGACCCGCCGGCGGCTTCAATTTTGGTTCTGGCCCCTTGGCTGACCATGTCCACCTTCACAGATAGGGGATAATCAATGATCCCCCTGCCCAGTAACTTGATCCCATCGAATTTTCTATTTACGAGACCGGCCCGGATCAGACTCTCCGCGTCGACGACAGATCCTTTGGGAAATTTATTTAATTGCTCAACGTTAACGGCAATAATATTTTTACGGAAGATATTGCGGAAGCCCCTTTTCGGCAGTCTTCTTGCCAAAGGCATTTGCCCTCCCTCAAAGCCCGGTCTCGTCCCGCCTCCGGAACGCGCATTCTGGCCTTTGGCGCCTCTGCAGGACGTCCCCCCATGTCCGGAGGCGTCCCCGCGACCAACCCTTTTCCGCTTTTTCCTGGAACCTGCTGGCGGCTTTAATGAACTCAGATTCATATCTTATCCCCCTTGGCTTCTTCCATGGAGACCAGGTGACAGACCTTTTTGACCATCCCCTTGACCTCGGGGGTATCCTCCAACAAAACCGAACGATTCAGCTTGCCGAGCCCCATTCCCGCCAGAACCTTTCGCTGTGACTCCGGCCGCCCGATATGACTTTTAATCAGTGTTATTCTGAGTTTTTTTGGCACAAACCACCTCATCTATTCAGCACGTTTTATATCTGCGAGGCGCATTCCTCTCATCATTGCAATATCATTCGGATCTCTCAACTGGCGGAGACCATCGATGGTTGCCTTGACCAGATTGTGCGGATTATGGGATCCAAGGCACTTGGTTAATATATTGTGCACACCGGCAACCTCGAGCACAGCACGAACAGCCCCGCCCGCAATCAGTCCCGTCCCCTCTGAGGCCGGCTTCAGCAGAACCTTGCCGGCTCCATACTGTCCGATGACTTCATAGGGAATGGTTCTGTTCGAAACAGCCACTCGGGTCATATTTTTTTTAGCCTGCTCCGTGCCCTTTCTGATTGCCTCCGGCACTTCGTGGGCTTTACCGAGTCCGGCGCCGACGGCGCCACTGCCATCGCCAACAACCACAACGGCACTGAATCTGAAACGCCGTCCTCCTTTGACCACCTTAGCGGTTCTGTTAATCGCGATGACCCTGTCAAGTAGATCAAATTCTTCCATTTTTTCTTTTCCAGCCATCATTTCCTTCACACCGTCTCGTTATATAAGAAAGCCTTCTCTAAAATTTTAACCCCGATTCTCTGGCCGCTTCCGCAAGCGCTTTCACGCGTCCATGGTAGAGATAACGTCCCCGATCAAATACGACGTGTTCTACGCCTATCGCCTGCAATCGTTTCGATACGCATTTACCGACTTCCCTGGCCTGATCCACTTTTTTCAAACCGGGCAGCATCTCACGCAAATCTTTACTCAGGGTTGAGGCCTCTGCGAGTGTTTTTTTCGAATCATCAGCAATGGCCTGCGCATAAATATGATTAGCGCTTCTGAACAGACAAAGGCGCGGCTTTGTGTCTGTTCCAAACATCCTGGCCCTTACTCTTTTTGTCCGCTTCGCTCTGATCTTTTCAATTTTCTTCGATGCCAATGTTCTACCTCGTCCATATGATCGCACCAGCCTGCGGATCACTCTCATGATCCATCAGCCTGGTATCTTTTACGATTAACTCCCGACTGATTTACCCACTTTTCGTCTGATTTGTTCACCGGCATACCGAATCCCTTTGCCCTTGTAAGGCTCCGGTTTCCGCAAGGCCCTGATCTCAGAAGCGACGCGCCCTACCAGTTGCTTATCTATGCCGGACACGACGATATTCACCAGCTTATCTACCCTGATCGCGATTCCCTGTGGAATGGCGTACTCCGACGGACTGGAATATCCGACCACCAGCCTGAGCTTGTCCTGGATGGCTTCTGCGCGGTAACCGACACCGGATATCTCCAGCTTTTTTTCAAAGCCCGCACTCACCCCCGTGATCATGTTATTCACCAGCGTTCTGGTGAGCCCATGAAAGGATCTGGCTCTCCGGTCGTCGGACGTTTTTCTGACAATGATGGCATTATCCTCCAGGGCCACTTCAACGCCTTGCGGAATCTCCATGGACAGTGTCCCCTTTGGCCCCTGCACACTGAGATTCGCCTGGTTCCGGATGATCTTGACACCGGACGGCATCAAAATGGGCTTTTTACCTATTCTTGACATGAACAAATCTCCATTTATTTTGCACGCTCTGAAGCTGCCATCTACCAGACATTACAAAGAATCTCGCCACCGACGTTCAATTGCCTGGCATCCTTGTCCGTCACAATACCTCGGGATGTAGAAAGAATGGCCATTCCATACCCATTTAATACCTTTGGTATTTTTTCGCTTCTTACATAGACGCGCCGCCCGGGTTTACTCACCCTCTGGATATCGGTGATGACGGCACGTTTCGTATCCGCATACTTAAGATAGATCCGCAACATTCCGAAACCGCCGCTCTCCTTTTTGGTGTCATAACCACCTATGTAACCGTTTTTCTTCAGTACTTCCGCCAGATGAAGATTCACGCGCGACAATAAGACATCCACGCTCTTGAAATGCCCTCGATTTGCATTTCGGATCCTGGTCAGCATGTCTGCAATCGGATCAGTCATTCCCATAATAGACTCCTTGAAAATTCTCTCTACCAACTGGACTTAATGACACCCGGTATCTCGCCCTTCAGAGATAGATTCCTTAGGCATATTCTACACATATCAAATTTCCGATAATAGGCCCGAGGCCGACCGCAGAGCGGGCAACGATTATAGTCTCGAACTGGATATTTTGCCGATCTTTTTGCCTTCGCGATCAAAGATTTTTTTGCCAAACCAATGCCTCCAAACGCCGATCATGTAATGTTCAAACTTTAATTTTTAAAGGGCACACCCATAAGCTTTAACAACTGCCTGGCCTCCTCGTCGGTCTTCGCCGAGGTGGTAATCACAATATTCATCCCTTTGACTTTATCGATTTTGTCATAGTCGATTTCCGGAAAGATAATTTGCTCCTTCAGACCCATGGCAAAATTGCCTCTTCCATCAAAAGATTTTGGAGAAATACCCCTGAAATCCCTGACTCTGGGAAGGTTCACATTGACCAGCCGATCAAAAAACTCATACATCCGCTCACTTCTCAGGGTCACACAACACCCGATCGACATACCCTGACGGAGTTTGAAGGTCGCGATGGATTTTCTGGCCTTCGTAATAACCGGCTTCTGTCCCGTGATCAACGCAAGCTCCTGAACGGCGCCATCCAGAATTTTGATATTTTGGATCGCCTCGCCAAGCCCCATATTCACGACAATTTTCTCAATTCTCGGCACTTCCATACGGTTCTTGTACTTGAAAGCCTTGATTAAGGCTGGTACGACTTCCTTCTCATAATATGTTTTTAATCTTGCCATTTTTCGACCTATGCATCCAAGATTTCGCCGCATTTTTTACAGACGCGGACTTTTTTCCCATCATCCAGAAGCTTATAGCCAATCCGGACACCAACGTCACATTTACTGCATGCAAACATGACGTTCGATATTTGCAGGGGTGATTCTTTCTCAACGATTCCACCCTTGCCTCGAGCATCAGGCCGCTGATGTTTCTTGATAAAGTTGATCTTTTCAATGACAACTTTTTTGCCCCCGCCGATCATCTTCATGATCTTGCCGGTCTTTCCTTCTTCCTTACCGGCAATGACCTTGACGGTGTCGCCTTTTTTCAGCTTTATTTTCTGCATCTTTTGAGTCCTTTGTATTATCCCCACCGGTACGTTCATGGAGCGGCCCGCAAACCCATTACAGAACTTCTGGCGCCAGAGAGATGATTTTCATAAACTGCTTCGCCCTGAGCTCGCGGGCGACGGGCCCGAATATCCTCGTGCCGACCGGTTCCATCTGATTGTTAATCAGCACCGCTGAGTTATCATCAAACTTTAAAAAGGATCCATCCGGCCGGCGGGTTTCCTTGGCTGTCCGCACGATGACGGCCTTCATGACATCTCCTTTTTTGACTTTCGAATTCGGTATGGCCTCTTTGACGGACACCACAATGACATCCCCCACGCCGGCATATCTTCTTTTCGAACCACCCAGAACCTTTATACATGCAACTTTTTTTGCACCGGAATTATCCGCCACATTTAAAACAGTCTGCATCTGAATCATAAAAAACCCCGCCTATCTGACTGCCTTCTCTGCTATTTTGCTTTTTCGAGAATCTCACGCATCCGCCAGCGCTTATCATGGCTCAACGGACGTGATTCAACGATAATAACTTGATCACCCACATGACAACGATTGAGTTCATCATGTGCTTTATACTGCTGATAGCTTCTGATATATTTACGGAAAACCGAATGCTTTACGAGTCTCTCCGCCCGGACGACGATGGTCTTGTCCATTTTATTGCTGACCACGATTCCCTTGATGGTTCTTTTGTTGCCGCGACTAACCATGGATTACGTGCGAACCTCCTTTTCCCTCTGAACCGTTTTTATACGGGCAATGTCTCTGCGAACACGATTCAACATGGCTGGCGATTCCAGCTGACCCGTCGAGTGACGCAGGCGCAGGCGAAACATCTCCTCCGTCATTTCTCTGTGCTTCTGGTTCAATTCGTCCACATTCAAATCTTTGATTTCCTTAATTTTCATCAGACAACTCCCTTGTCAGAAACTTCGTGGATATGGACAACTTGTGGGAGGCCAACCGAAACGCCTCGCGGGCTTCTTCCTTGGACACGCCCTCCATCTCGTAGAGAACAAATCCGGGCCGCACCACGGCCACCCATTCTTCCGGAGCTCCCTTCCCCTTTCCCATGCGCGTTTCTGCCGGTTTCCGGGTAACGGACTTGTGAGGAAAAACTCTGATCCATATTTTGCCGCCTCTCTTGACATGGCGCGTCATGGCAACACGGGCTGCTTCGATCTGCCTGGCAGTGACCCAACCGCATTCTGTTGCCTGCAGACCAAATTCACCAAAGGTGACCTGGCTGCCACGGATCGCCTTTCCCCCCATGCGTCCTCGCTGCAACTTTCTATATTTAACTCGCTTCGGTGATAGCATATGATGAGAACCCCAGTATTTGCTCCCAATGTCCTTTGACAGGACGGTTGGTCTATTTCTCCTTTTCTTTCCTTACAGGCAGAACTTCTCCATGAAAGATCAGCACTTTCACGCCGATCAGCCCGTAAGCCGTGTGGGCTTCAGCAAAACCGCAATCAATATCGGCCCTGAGCGTATGCAGAGGCACCCTTCCCTCGCGGTACCACTCTGAGCGGGCCATTTCTGCCCCTCCCAGCCTGCCGGCGCAACCGACCCTGATACCCTTTGCACCAAACTTGAGCGCCGATGTTACACACTTTTTCATTGCTCTGCGAAAGGCAACACGTCTCTCCAGTTGTAGGGCAATATTTTCTGCAACCAGCTGCGCATCAATTTCCGGTTTCCGCACCTCGAGAATATTGATGATGATCTCACTTTTGGTAACGTTCTCTTCAAGGTCCTTCTTGAGTTTATCAATTTCAGACCCCTTTTTGCCGATGATAATTCCCGGACGGGCCGTGTAGATATTCACCTTGGCCTTGGTTGCCGCCCTCTCTATCTCGATGCGAGAGATACCGGCATGAAATAATTTCTTTTTGAGGTATCGTCTGATCTTGATATCCTCATGAAGAAATCCTTTATAATGCTTATCGGCAAACCAGAGCGACTGCCATGTTTTGATGCCGCCCAGCCTTAACCCGATTGGGTTAACCTTCTGCCCCAAACTGTCACCTCCTCAATGCTTACTGTTCATCCAGGATGATTGTGATATGGCTCATTCGCTTTTTAATCGCAGCAGCCCTTCCCTGCGCCCGAGCCCGCCATCTCTTCAATGACGGTCCCTGGTCTACAAAAATACTTTTTACGTAAAGAATTGTATCATCGATATTCGGATTCTGCTTGGCATTGGCAACCGCGGATTTTAAAACTTTCCCGATCACACCCGCCGCATATTTTCGTGTAAAAATCAGGATTTTCTCTGCCTCCTGAACTTTCTTCCCCCGGACCAAATCCGCCACAAGTCTTGCCTTCTGCGGAGACATCCTTATAAATTTAGCAATTGCTTTTGCTTCCATAATCTTAATAAACTCCAGAGTATGATCTTAATGCCAAAAGATCATTTGCGTACTTTCGACTTTCGATCACCGGCGTGGCTGTAGAATGTTCTTGTCGGCGAAAATTCACCGAGCTTATGACCCACCATGTTTTCCGTCACGAAAACCGGAACAAATTTCTTGCCGTTGTGGACGGCGAAGGTTTGTCCGATTAATTCAGGAACCACCGTTGAGCGCCGTGACCAGGTTTTAATGACACTTTTGCTTCCCGAAGTCTCTGCCTTCCTGACCTTTTCAAGAAGCTTTTCCTCAATATATGCACCCTTCTTGACTGAACGCGCCACTTTAACCTCTTCTTTTCACAATGTATTTATCCGTGCTCTTATTCGTCCTTGTTTTATGACCTTTCGTCGGCACACCCCAAGGGGTACAGGGGTGACGTCCGCCGGAAGATTTTCCTTCTCCGCCGCCCATCGGGTGATCGACCGGATTCATAGCGACACCGCGAACTTTCGGGCGTCTGCCATGCCACCTTGTTCTTCCGGCTTTGCCGATACTGACGTTTTCGTGATCAATATTCCCGACCTGACCGACCGTCGCCTTACAGGCCAGCAACACTTTCCTCACCTCTCCGGAGGGAAGTCTTACCTGCGCGTATCCCTCTTCTTTGGCCATCAGCTGTCCATAGGTTCCGGCGCTCCTGATCATCTGCGCACCGCGTCCGATTTTGAGTTCCAGGTTATGGATCAGAGAGCCCAATGGCAGATTCTTCAGGGACACCGTATTCCCGGGCTTGATATCGACTTTTTCACCGCTGATCACCACATCCCCGACACCGACCTTGTTCGGGGCAATAATATATCGCTTATCGCCGTCACTGTAATGGACCAAAGCAATCCTGGCTGTTCTGTTCGGATCGTATTCAATGGATGCCACTTTCCCCGGCACTTCGGCTTTATCGCGACGAAAATCAATCAAGCGGTATTTCTGTTTATGGCCGCCGCCGATATGCCGACCGGTAATTCTTCCATGGCAATTACGTCCGCCCGATTTCTTCAGGGGCCGCAAAAGACTTTTTTCGGGATCAGACGTGGTGATTTCCTTGAAATCAGAACAGGTCTGAAACCGCCGTCCCGGTGATGTGGGTTTATACTTTCTGATCGCCATTCCTACAATCCTTCTCTTCTATACGCCTTCGTATACTTCAATGCGACTGCCCGGTAACAGGGTGACAATGGCCTTTTTCCACGAACGTTTCCGACCGACAACCTTACCCACCCGTTTCTTCTTGCCCGCCACGTTCATCACATGCACATCTAGAACCTTGACCTTAAAAAGCTTTTCTACGGCAGTGGCAATCTCAATCTTATTGGCCCTCGGATCCACCTCGAGCGTATATTTATTGGTTTCATCCTTTGCGATAGCGCTCTTTTCGGTAATGAGCGCTCTCTTTATGACATGATATGCTTCCATTATGACGTCAATGTCCCTTCAATCTTTTTTACCGAGGGTTCCAGGAAGACCACATGCTCATGATTCAACAGATCATAGACATTGATTCCCTCTGCTCTAATCAGCTTGACTCCCTGGATATTTCGACATGATTTTTCCAGAATAGCGTTTGATTGATCGAGAACAAACAAGGCCTTTTTCAATCCGAAACGGTCAAACACCGCCTTGAATTTCTGTGTCTTGATCTCTTCCATGGGAAAATCTCTTAATACAATGATCCTCTGCTCCTTCATTTTCATGCTCAGAGCGGAAATCAGGGCCAATTTTCGGATCTTCTTCGGTACTCTGATGGAATAGTCCCTGGGATGCGGACCAAAGACGGTCCCACCGCCCCGCCAAAGCGGTGATCGGCTGGTTCCCGCCCGGGCGCGGCCTGTCCCTTTTTGACGCCAGGGCTTTTTCCCGCCGCCCCGGATATCGCATCTCTCCTTGGTTGAGGCCGTTCCAAGGCGCCGTGAACGCATCTGCATCCTGACTGTTTCATATAGTGCAGCCTCGTTTGCTTCAGCGCCAAATACGGCATCGCTTACTTCCAGTTGCGATACTTTGTTGTTATCGATATCATATACATCCAAAACCGGCATAATCACTCCCGCCCTAACTGCGAACCCTCTTTTTCGCCTTTTTAATCAGAACCATCCCCGTTTTGCCGCCTGGAATGGAGCCCTTGATCAGAATCAGATTCTGGTCAGATCTTACGGCCCAGACCACCATGTTCTGTATGGTCTTCCGCTCGCTCCCCATGTGACCGGGCAATTTTTTCCCCTTGAAGACCCTGGACGGATCCGCACTGGCGCCGATGGACCCAGGCGCCCGATGAAACATGGAACCATGGGTAGCCCGCCCCCCGCTGAAACCGTGCCTTTTGATGACCCCGGCAAATCCCTTCCCTTTAGAGGTCCCGACCACATCCACATACTCACCGGCCTGGAAAAGATCCGCATTCAACTCCTGGCCGACAACGTGATCACCTGTGGCGGCTTTAAATTCACGTAAAAACCTAAAATTGCCCTTGTCGGCTTTCTTGAAGTGTCCCTGAAGGGGCTTAGCGACATTCTTCCGCTTGATCCGTCCATATCCCAGCTGAATGGCCTCGTATCCATCCGTTTCCATGGTTTTTTTCTGAATCACGACAGATGGCTCTGTCTCCACGACCGTGACAGCAACCGCTGCGCCATCGTCAGAAAAGACCTGGGTCATGCCCAGTTTTCTACCTATGATACCCATTTCCATCGTCTTCACGCCGTCTGCAACCAGACACGCCTCTCTCAAAAAGACGGGAGATAAATTTTCATTCATCTCCCATAATCAGTCGATTTACAATTTTATCTCGACATCCACGCCGGCCGAAAGATCCAGTTTCATCAGCGCATCCACGGTTGACTGGGTCGGCTCGATGATGTCAATCAATCGCTTATGCGTTCTGATCTCGAACTGCTCCCTCGATTTCTTGTCCACATGGGGAGATCGATTGACACAATATTTATTGATTTCCGTCGGCAGGGGAACTGGACCTGCAACACGGGCGCCTGTTCGCTTGGCCGTCTCAACGATGTCCTCAACAGAACGATCGAGCAGCTTATGGTCGTATGCCTTAAGCCGGATTCTAATTTTTTGGTCTTTCATGGTTGTTGTCGTCGTCACATCCGTATTTATTTTTTATTCAATAATCTTGCTGACCACACCTGAACCAACGGTCCTTCCGCCTTCACGGATAGCAAAACGGAGTTGTTCCTCCATGGCAATCGGGGTGATGAGTTGAATCTCAAGATTGACATTATCGCCAGGCATAACCATTTCCACGCCTTCGGGCAGGGTACAGACGCCCGTCACGTCCGTCGTTCGGAAATAGAACTGGGGACGATAGCCTGCAAAAAATGGGGTATGACGGCCGCCTTCCTCCTTGGTCAGGATGTAGACGACGGCATTAAACCTGGTATGCGGGGTGATGGATCCCGGCTTTGCCAAAACCTGCCCCCGTTCAACTTCTTCACGCTTGGTTCCTCTGAGCAGCACACCAATATCGTCGCCTGCACGTCCTTCATCAAGGGTTTTACGGAACATCTCGACGCCGGTGCAAACCGTTTTGAACGTCGGCCGAATGCCAATAATTTCTACCTCATCCCCGGTTCTGATGATCCCCCGATCTACTCTGCCGGTGACAACAGTCCCACGGCCGGCAATGGAAAAAACATCCCCGACGGGCATCAGGAAGGGTTTGTCAAGAATGCGAACCGGCTCCGGGATATATGTATCGACCGCATCCATCAGCTTAAAGATGGACTGTACATCCGGGTCGTTATCGTCATCATTTTCCAACGCTTTCAATGCCGACCCACGGATGATCGGAATATCATCCCCCGGAAATTCATAGGCCGTCAGCAGCTCTCTTAATTCAAGCTCTACCAGATCCAGAAGTTCCGGATCATCAACCAGGTCGACCTTGTTCATATAGACAACGATGTAGGGCACCTGAACCTGTCGGGCAAGGAGGATATGCTCTCGGGTCTGAGGCATGGGACCGTCGGAGGCCGCGACCACCAGGATCGTACCATCCATGTGCGCCGCTCCGGAAATCATGTTTTTGATATAGTCCGCATGGCCGGGACAGTCAACATGGGCATAATGCCTTTTCACTGTCTGATACTCCACATGGCAAATATTGATGGTCACGCCTCTTTCTTTTTCTTCGGGGGCATTATCAATCGAATCAAAGGGCCTGAACTCGGCCAGCCCCTTTTTGGCCAAGTGCTTCGTGATCGCGGCCGTCAATGTGGTTTTACCATGATCCACATGCCCAATGGTCCCGATATTGAGATGCGGCTTCGTCCTCTCAAATTTTTTCTTAGCCATTTCTTTCTACCTCCTTAAACTTTGAATGGTTCACTTTTTGTCTATTATCTTTTGCCCTTTGCTCTTTTAAAAACCCTTCTCAACGGTGTTTGCGTTTCCCATCAAACCGGACAAACGGACTGCTCGGGAAGACACTAGAACCGATAATGCGCAAAAGCCTTGTTCGCTTCTGCCATCTTGTGAACGCTCTCTCTTTTCTTGATCGCGCCACCCCGGTTATTCGCGGCATCAAGGATTTCGCCGGCCAGTTTCTCCCTCATCGTCTTTTCGGTCCGCTCCTTTGCATGCAGAATCAGCCAACGAATTCCCAAAGCCAGCCTTCGTGAGGGTACGACTTCCGTAGGAACCTGATAGGTGGAGCCGCCGACCCGCCGGGATTTAACCTCTATGACGGGTTTAACGTTGTTTACCGCCTTTTCAAAGATGTCAACAGGTGATTCTTTGGTTTTTTTCCCGATAATATCGAAAGATCCATAGAGGATCGACTCAGCGACGCTCTTTTTGCCGCGCTTCAGCAAACTATTAATAAACTTGGCTACCAGTTTGTTGTTATACTTGGGATCCGGCAGGACCTCCCGTTTTGCAATTTCCCTTCTTCTCGGCATGCGACCTTCTCCAGTTAACTCGGCTTCTTCGCCCCATATTTTGATCGACCCTGTTTCCTGTCCTGAACACCCACCGCATCCAATGTTCCCCTGACGATATGATACCGCACACCGGGGAGATCCTTGACTCTCCCACCCCGAACCAGAACCACGGAATGCTCCTGCAGATTATGCCCCATGCCGGGGATGTAAGATGTTACCTCATAACCGCTGGTCAGGCGAACCCTTGCCACCTTTCTCAATGCGGAGTTCGGTTTCTTTGGCGTCGTCGTGTAAACTCTGACACAAACTCCCCGCCGTTGCGGTGAACTGGCCAAGGCGGGTGTGGCCGCTTTTTTCTGGCTCCTGTTCCGGCCTTTACGAACCAACTGATTTATCGTCGGCATTCTTCCTCCTGAAGTGTATCTTTCAGATACGTTTTACCGGTGTAGCAAAAGATTGCTTAGCTATCAATTTTCCGCCTGTGTGTCAAGTATTTTCTCATCATTATTTTCATCCATGACCGACTCTACCATACCAGAACCCTGATCATCGGTAATTTTAACACCCAGCTTCCGATATATCGAAAGACCCGTCCCCGCCGGAATCAGCCGCCCCATGATCACATTTTCCTTGAGCCCGCGTAAATAGTCAGTTTTGCCGGCCATTGAAGCTTCCGTAAGCACCCGGGTCGTCTCCTGAAAGGACGCTGCTGAAATAAAGCTCTGGGTACTCAGGGAAGCCTTTGTTATGCCCAGCAGGATCGGTTTCGCAATCGCCGGCCGGCCACTTCTGGCCACAACCCGCTCATTCTCCTCCTGAAAGCGGTAGCGTTCCACCTGTTCGTCGGTGATAAAGGAAGAGTCACCCGGATCCAGCACCTTTACCCGGCGCAGCATCTGACGAACAATGACCTCCATATGCTTGTCATTGATTTTGACACCCTGTAACCGATAAACTTCCTGAACTTCATCTACCAGATATCGGGCCAGTTCTTTTTCCCCTTTGATGGTCAGCAGGTCATGCGGGTTATTGACTCCATCCATCAGCGCTTCCCCCGCTGATATTCTGTCGCCCTCCTGAACACGGACATGTTTCCCCTTGGGAATCAGATATTCCTTCTCTCCGCCGCTTTCCGCGCTGATGACAATCTTTCGTTTGCCCTTGGCATCCTTTCCATAGGACACGATGCCGTCGATTTCACTGATCACGGCAAAATCTTTCGGTTTACGAGCTTCAAAAAGTTCCGCCACCCGGGGAAGGCCCCCGGTGATGTCTTTGGTTTTGGTCGTCTCCCTGGGAATTTTTGCCAGGATGCTGCCGGCGCCGACCACATCACCTTCAGAGACGACGAGGTTGGAGCCAACCGGCAAGAGATGACGGGCGACTGCGTTGCTGCCCGGCACTTTCGCGGTTTTCCCCTTTTTGTCCTTGAGAGACACTCGCGGACGCAGATCACTTCCACGGAATTCCACAATGACTTTCCGGGAAAGACCGGTCACCTCGTCGAGCTGCTCCTGCATGGTTCTTCCTTCAATGATATCGCCGAACTTCACCGTGCCGTCGACTTCGGCCAGAATCGGGATTGAGAAAGGGTCCCATTCTGCCATCAAATCCCCTTTGCGGACAATACTGCCGTCACGAACCTTCAGATGGGCACCATAGGGAACCGTATATTTCCCGCGGCTTCGCTGCTGTTCATCAAGGACATGCAATTCACCATGGCGGTTCATGACCACGAGATCTCCGACTTTATACGAAGACGATGCATCGATCTTGCTCTTGACCGTATTGAGGTTCACAAATCTGACCGTACCGTCGTGCCGGGACTGCAGCGTTGAATGTTCCTCAAATTTTGCCGTTCCGCCAATGTGAAAGGTTCTCATGGTCAGCTGGGTCCCCGGCTCGCCGATGGATTGGGCGGCAATGATTCCGACAGCCTCACCGATATTGACCAGGTGTCCGTGAGACAGATCCCGGCCATAGCAGCGGGCACATACCCCATGCCGGGATTTACAGGTCAGAACGGACCGGATCTTGACTTTTTCAATACCAACCCGATCAATCTGATCAGCAAGCAACTCATCAATCTCCTGATTGGCCTGAACCATCACTTCACCGCTGAAGGGGTCCCTGATCTCTTCCAGGGCAACCCGTCCGAGAACCCGCTCACCCGCTGTTTCAATAATTTCTCCCCCTTCCATCAAGGCAAAAACATTGATGCCATCGAGGGTTTCGCAGTCATCCTCGTTGATGATACAATCTTGGGCGACATCGACCAGCCGACGGGTCAGGTAACCCGAATTCGCTGTTTTCAGCGCTGTATCGGCCAGTCCTTTCCGTGCTCCGTGTGTTGAGATAAAATACTGCAGCACGGTCAATCCCTCTCTGAAATTGGCTGTAATCGGGGTTTCAATGATCTCTCCCGACGGTTTGGCCATCAGACCTCTCATGCCGGCCAACTGCCTGATCTGCACTGCGCTGCCCCTGGCTCCGGAGTCCGCCATCATATAAATCGGATTGAAACTCTCCACCCTTTTCTTTCCGCCTCCGGGTTCATCCGATTCTTCCATACCGATGCCGGCGAGCATTTCGACGGCAATCTTCTCGGTCGACTGGGCCCAGATGTCGATCACCTTGTTATAACGCTCCCCATCGGTAATCAGCCCATCCATGTACTGCTTCTGAATTTTCAGGACATCCTTGTCCGCCCGGGCGACGATGTCCTTCTTGTTGGCAGGAACGACCATATTGTGGATGGCAATGGAAACGCCAGACATCGTGGCATACTTGAAACCCAGATCCTTGAGACGGTCGGCTAGTAAAACCGTTGTTTTATCGCCGCAGGACCGGTAGCAATGATCAATAAGATTGGACAGCTCCTTCTTATTCATCACTTTATTGACCAAATCAAAGGGGATCTGTTTCGGGATAATTTCGTACAGAATGACCCGCCCGACGGTGGTTTCCTTCATCTCACCCTGGATCCGGACCCTGATTACGGCCTGAAGGTCCACCACCCCGGCATCCAGAGCGCTGCGGACTTCGGCGGGGTCGGCAAAGACCATGTCTTCGCCCATAACCCCCGGCCTGGACCGGGTCAGATAATATATGCCCAGGACAATGTCCTGACCGGGAATAATAATGGGCTTACCGTTCGCGGGAGAGAGAATATTATTGGTAGACATCATCAGAACCCTGGCTTCTGCCTGGGCTTCAACGGACAACGGAATATGGACGGCCATCTGATCGCCGTCAAAATCGGCATTAAACGCTGTGCAAACCAGGGGATGCAGTTGAATCGCCTTGCCTTCGATCAGGATGGGTTCGAAGGCCTGAATGCCCAACCGATGGAGGGTCGGCGCCCGGTTCAGCATGACGGGATATTCGCGAACCACCTCATCCAGGGCATCCCACACTTCCGCCGTTTCCTTCTCGACCATCTTTTTGGCGCTTTTCACCGTGTTGACATAACCCTTATCCTGGAGCCGGTTATAAACAAAAGGCTTGAAAAGTTCCAAAGCCATTTTTTTCGGCAGGCCGCACTGATGCAATCTCAGATCCGGCCCCACGGTAATCACGGATCGGCCTGAATAATCGACGCGCTTGCCGAGCAGATTCTGCCTGAAGCGCCCCTGTTTTCCCTTCAACATGTCCGACAGCGATCGAAGGGGTCGCTTGTTGGAACCGGTAATCGCACGCCCCCGCCTGCCATTGTCAAACAGGACGTCCACAGCTTCCTGGAGCATCCTTTTTTCATTGCGGATGATGATCTCCGGCGCATTGAGCTCCTGCAGCCGCTTAAGACGGTTGTTCCGGTTGATCACGCGCCGGTAAAGATCGTTCAGGTCCGAGGTAGCGAAACGACCGCCATCAAGCGGGACCAGGGGTCTCAGATCGGGAGGAATGACGGGGAGAATGGTCAGAATCATCCATTCGGGTTTATTGGTGGACTTTCGGAGTGCTTCAACCACCTTCAGCCTTTTGATCAGTTTCTTGCGTTTGGTGTCCGAAACGGCGATTTTCAACTCTTCCCGCAGCTCATCATCCAGTTTGGGCAGATCAATCTCCTCCATAATCGTCCGGATGGCTTCAGCGCCGATTCCGACTTTAAAGGCGTCGGCGCCGTATTGTTCCTTCAGGTCAATCAGTTCTTCCTCAAGCAGTAGCTGTTTTTTCCGCAGGGGGGTGTTCTTTGGGTCCAGGACAATCCATGACTCGAAATAAAGGACCTTTTCGAGTTCCTTGAGGGTCAAGTCCAGGATATTCCCGATACGGCTGGGCAGGCTCTTGAGAAACCAGATATGGGCGACAGGCGTGGCAAGCACAATATGACCCATCCGCTCCCGGCGAACCTTGGACTGGATGACTTCCACCCCGCATTTCTCACAGACAACACCGCGGTGCTTCATCCGCTTGTAACGGCCGCAGAGACATTCATAATCCTTGACGGGACCGAATATTTTTGCACAGAAAAGGCCGTCCCGCTCCGGTTTAAAGGTCCTGTAATTGATGGTTTCAGGTTTCTTTACCTCTCCATGGGACCAGGAAAGAATCTTCTCCGGTGAGGCAATGGCCATTTTAATGGCATTGAACCGAATGGGATCTTTCGGTTTTTCAAAATAACTGAAAACATCTTCCATGGATCATTATCTCCTTCGAAAAATTAAAACGTCAATCTGCATGATTCAATAAAGACTGAATGCTGCACCTTCCATTAAAATTTTCCTGATCATTCATCTTCAATAAGCGCCACATCCAGGCAGAGACTTTGCAGCTCCTTGACCAGGACGTTAAAGCTTTCCGGCAGTCCGGGCTCCAGCGCATGCTCGCCCTTGACGATGGTTTCATAAATACGCGTCCGACCCGCCACATCATCGGATTTTACCGTCAGAAATTCCTGAAGCGAATAGGCTGCTCCATAGGCTTCCATCGCCCATACTTCCATCTCTCCGAGCCGCTGGCCGCCAAACTGTGCCTTCCCGCCCAGCGGCTGCTGGGTTACGAGTGAGTAAGGCCCGATGGACCTCGCATGAATCTTGTTATCAACCAGATGATGGAGCTTCAGCATGTAAATCATCCCCACCGTCACCTGCTGATCAAAGGGCTCACCGGTCCTTCCGTCGAACAGGACCGATTGACCCGTTTCCGGAAGATTCGCCAGCCTGAGCATATCCTGAATTTCAGATTCATCGGCCCCGTCGAAAACAGGCGTCGCCACCGATATGCCCGTCTTCAAACGTCCGATAAACCTTCTAATTTCTTCTTCCGTCGCCCCCTCTACGAAACGATCCGCCTCCGGTGACGCATAAAGCTTCTTAACTTCTTTTTTCAGGTCATCGATGCTGTAATATTTATCCAGCAGGCCATTGATTTTTTCGCCCAGTCCCTTGGCCGCCCAGCCCAGATGGGTTTCAAGGATCTGCCCCACATTCATGCGGGAAGGAACTCCCAGCGGGTTTAAGATGATATCCACCGGCGTTCCATCGCTAAAATATGGCATATCTTCGTCGGGCAGAATCCGGGACAGAACGCCTTTGTTTCCGTGGCGGCCGGCCATTTTATCGCCAACCGACAGCTTCCGCTTGATGGCAACATAGACCTTCACGAGTTTGATCACCCCCGGTGGAAGTTCATCGCCGGCCTTCATTTTTTCCTGCTTCTCATCAAACAAGGCATTTACAAAGTCAATTTTCCGGGAAAGATTCTCAAGCAGGGACCGGACTTTTTCTTCAAGGGCTTCCTCATGAAGACAACAAATGTCTTTCCAGAGATGGAACGGAATCATCTCCAGGATGGGTTTGGTAATGAGGTCGCCTTTTTTCAAAACGATTTTCTTCTTCTTCGGATCAACCAGTTTGGCAGCAGCAGTTTTGCCGATGAGCATCCCGGATACCCGCTCTTTAACCGCCTCCGTAATGATCCGGATTTCATCGTCGTGATCTTTGCAGAGCAGCGCAAAAGCTTCCTCTTCGATAATCTGCGAACGATGGTCCTTTTCGGCCCCTTTCCGGATAAAAATCTTGGCATCGATAACGGTCCCCTCAACGCCGGGCGGCACTCGCAGAGAGGTGTCACGCACGTCACTGGCCTTTTCGCCAAAGATGGCCCTCAGAAGCTTCTCTTCAGAAGACAGCTGGGTTTCGCCCTTTGGGGTAATTTTTCCGACGAGGATGTCGCCGGGCTCGACGGCCACCCCCATGCGGACGATTCCGCTTTCATCGAGATTCCGGAGGGCTTCTTCCCCCACATTTGGGATATCCTTGGTAATTTCTTCTTTCCCCAGCTTGGTATCCCGGGCCATGGTTTCAAATTCCTCAATGTGAATGGAGGTGTAAACATCATCCTTGACGATCCTTTCGCTGACCAGGATGGAATCCTCGTAGTTGTACCCCCCCCAGGACATAAAGGCCACCATCACGTTGCGTCCGAGCGCCAACTCGCCATTGTCCGTAGCCGGTCCATCCGCAATAATATCGCCCTTCTTGATCCGATCCCCCTTGCTTACAATCGGTTTCTGGTTAAAACAGGTATCCTGATTGGAGCGCTGGTATTTGATAAGGTTGTAAATATCAACGCCGATATCCAGTCCGTCCTGCTCGGCGCCGTCAGACTTAACGACAATACGTGATGCATCAATGCTTTCCACCACGCCTGATCGCTTGCCGACGACAACTGCTCCGGAATCCCTCGCCACAATGGATTCCATTCCTGTGCCAACAAGGGGAACGGCGGGTTTCATCAGGGGTACGGCCTGGCGCTGCATATTGGATCCCATAAGCGCCCGGTTGGCATCATCATGCTCAAGAAAGGGAATCAGGGTGGCCGCGACGCTGACCAGCTGATTGGGCGATACGTCCATCATGCTGATCTCTTCGGGCAACACGGTCAAAAAGTCGCCTCCCTTTCGGGCCGAGATGAGTTCGCCAATGAACCGTCCGTCCTTATCCAGCGGGCGATCAGCCTGCGCAATGATGAAGTCTTCCTCTTCAATCGCCGTGAGATAACGAACTTCCTCCTGGACCTGTCCATTTTCAACCATTCGGTAAGGCGTCTCAATAAAACCGAATTCATTGACACGTGCATAGGTGCTCAGAGAGACAATCAAGCCGATATTAGGCCCTTCCGGCGTCTCCACCGGGCAGATGCGGCCATAGTGAGTGGGGTGGACATCCCGGACTTCAAACCCTGCCCGCTCACGGGTCAGTCCGCCAGGCCCCAGCGCCGAAAGACGGCGCTTATGCGTAATTTCTGAAAGAGGATTCGTCTGATCCATGAACTGGGATAGCTGAGAGGACCCGAAAAACTCATTGACCACAGCAGAAACAGGTTTTGCATTGATGAGATCGTGGGGCATCATGGTTTCTAAATCCTGCAGGCTCATTTTCTCCTTGATGGCCCGTTCCATCCTGACCAGTCCGATACGGTATTGATTTTCAATGAGTTCCCCCACAGAGCGGACACGTCGGTTGCCCAGATGATCAATATCGTCCACATTGCATTCTGCTACACCATTCTTGAGATCGATCAGGTACTTGACCGCCGTCAGGATATCTTCATGCATCAATACGGTAACGTCTGTCGGCACGTCCAGGCGGAGTTTGTAATTCATCTTCGCCCGGCCGACATCGGACAGATTATATGTTTCCGGTTCAAAGAAGAGGCTCCGGAAAAAGGTGTTGGCCGTTTCCGGTGTCGGGGGATTGCTGGGCCGGAGTCTGCGGTATATTTCAATAATCGCCTCTTCCTTTGTTTCGATCCGGTCTGTCAGCAGGGTATCCCGGATGGAGGCATTGGCCCGGTCTTCATCGATATAAATAATGTGGATCTGGCGGATGCCCCGCTCACGCACTTTTTCAAGTCCGTCAACCGTCAATTCATCATTACATTTTAACAGAACTTCGCCTGTCCGGGGGGCAAGCACGTCGGAAGCTACTATCTTCCCAAGCACATCCAAGTCGTTTACCGCAACCCGCTTGATATGGAGTTCCCCCATGCGTTTCAAAAGCGGCTTGGTGATTTTTCTTCCTTTTTTTATGATAACTTCACCCGTTTTCGGCTCGATGATATCCTCCGGTGCTTTTTCACCGACGACAGAATCATCGAGCACCATGTAGAGTTTATCCCCCTCCAGGGTGATGGCCTCCACTTTGTAAAAGTAACTCAGGAGTTGCTCCGTAGCATAGCCCATCGCCTTGAGCAGAATCGTGACAGGCATTTTTCTTCTCCTGTCAATGCGGACATAGAGAATATCCTTCGAATCAAACTCAAGATCCAGCCAGGAACCCCGGATGGGAATGATACGGGCCGAGTAGATTAATTTGCTGCTGGCCAGGGTTTTCCCTTTGTCATGATCAAAAAAGATACCCGGTGACCGGTGGAGTTGGCTGACGATAACCCGTTCGGTCCCGTTGACAACGAACGTCCCGTTTTCGGTCATCAAAGGAATCTCGCCAAAGTATATCTCCTGCTCCTTGATATCACGGATTTGACGCTGATCGGAACCAGGATCGGTATCAAACACCACGAGCCTGACGACAATCTTCAGGGGCGCGGCATACGTCATCCCTTTCTGCACACACTCCTTGATATCATAGCGAACATCCCCGATCTTGTAGCTGACGAATTCAAGCGAACACTTGCGGCTGTAGTCTGAAATCGGAAAGACGCTCTTGAACGCACCCTGCAGGCCGGAATTCCTGCGTCGTTCCGGATCTGTCTCTCTTTGCAGGAATTTCTCGTAAGACTTGGTCTGAATATCGATCAGATTGGGAATATCAACAACAGTCTTCCTTATCCGGCCAAAATTTTTTCTTAGCTCGCCCATAATATCCTTAATATTCTAATTTCGTCTATCCGCCCATCCCGAGTTACCGGGATGCCCTTTTACCCAGGCTTCGATCTCTCCATGTCTACTTGCAAAAGACCGGCTCACCGCGCTTAGACTTATTGAGACGGGACTACTTCACATCGACGGTCCCGCCAACTTCTTCAATTTTCTTCTTGATATCGGCAGCCTCGTCTTTCGAGATCGCCTCTTTTATCGCCTTCGGAATACCTTCCACGAGATCCTTGGCTTCTTTCAGGCCTAAGCCGGTGATCGCCCGCACAACTTTGATCACCTGAATCTTCTGTTCGCCAAAACCGGTGAGAACCACGTCAAATTCTGTTTTTTCCTCGGCCGCGGCTGCGGCATCAGCACCCGCAGGAGCGGCGGCTACTGCGACCGGCGCTGCCGCCGACACGCCAAATTTCTCTTCCAGTTCCTTGACCAGCTCAGACAGTTCAAGAACGGTCATTCCTTCGATAAATTTTACAACGTCTTCTTTCGTAATCTGTTTTGACATATCCTTCATCCCTTCCTGTATGTTTTAGATTAGGCTGCTTCCTTTTTTGCTCGATAGGCATCGAGAACTTGAACAAAACTTCTGGGAACGGCGCTCAGTACGTTCACCAACCCCGTCTGTACTCCGACAAATACAGAGAGGAGCTTGCCCAGGAGAATTTCCCGGGAGGGCAATGCGGCTAAGGCGCTAAGCTGTTCCCGACTGATGACTTTGCCTTGGAGCAGGCCTGCCTTAATTTCAAGCTCGGCATTTTTCCTGGCAAAGTCAACAAGGACCTTTGCGGTTTCCACCACATCGCTACGGTTCAGCGCGATCGCGATGGGACCCTTGAAATAATCCTCCAACAGACTCAGGTCGGTCTCTTTTGAAGCGATTCTCAGGAGGGTGTTCTTCACCACTCTCAATTCGGTGTCTGCCTTGCGAAGCGCATTCCTGAGGGCCGTCAATTTTTCCACATTCAACCCGCTGTAATGGGCCAGAACCGCCAGGTTGAAATCCTTTAATTTCGCGTGAAGCTCCTGTGCGATCAGTTCTTTTGTTTTCCGATCCAATCTAAAACCTCCTTTCCTTTATTTACATCCTAAATTGTTTGACTGTCATCATCCTGAAAATAAAGAAAGTCTGAGAACAGATCGGCATACAGGAAACGACGTTGTGATCATGGTTATATCCGAAGAAAAATAATGATGATCTCGGCAGGCCGATGCACATCGTTTAAACCGGCGTACCTGCTGTCTCAGACTTCTCAAATCACTCAATATCCCGCTATTTTCGCCTAAATACTTTTGACGTCCAGTGGATCGATCTTGACACCGGGTCCCATCGTTGTGGATACAGAAATGCTTCTCAAGTAGGTTCCCTTACTGGAGGCCGGTTTCAATTTAACAATGGTCTCGATGAGGGCAAGCGTATTTTCCTGAAGCTTCTCGGCGCCAAAGGATACCTTTCCCAAGGGGCTGTGGACAATGCCGGCCTTCTCGACGCGGAATTCGACTTTGCCCGCCTTGAGATCCTGGACGGCTCTCGCCACATCAAAGGTTACCGTTCCAACCTTAGGGTTTGGCATCAATCCGCGCGGACCGAGAACTTTTCCTAACTTTCCGACACTGCCCATCATGTCCGGGGTCGCAACCACCCTGTCAAAATCGAGCCAGCCGCCTTTGATTTTTTCAATAATTTCATCAGACCCGACGATATCGGCGCCAGCCTCCAGGGCTTCCTTTTCCTTCTCGCCCTTGGCAAAAACAAGTACCCGGACAGATTTTCCAAGGCCGTGAGGCAACACCACACTGCCCCGGACCATTTGATCCGCATGCGCGGGGTTGACTCCAAGGCGGATCGCACCGTCAACCGTTTCGTCAAATTTCACCTTTGATGTCGAAACGACCAGTTCAATGGCTTCTTTCAGGGGATAGCGCCTCCCTGATTCGACTTTCTGCTTGGATTCTAAAATCCTCTTCCCTTTTCTGGACATAATCAAACCTCAAAATGAAGCGATCCGCCGTCAGGACGGGGCTTCCTCCCATGAATAATTCTTAAATAACACACTCCCGGCTGTCCATTGCGGATCATTCCGGAATGCCCCCTCATCACCGCCTATGCCGTTATTTCGATCCCCATGGATTTCGCCGTTCCCTCAACGATCCGGATTGCACCCGCCATGTCAATGGCATTTAAATCCTGATATTTCAGCTCTGCAATCTCCCGAATTTGTTTTGCGCTGACCGTTCCCACCTTATCCTTTTTCGGATTTCCTGAACCTTTGGCAATCTTGGCGGCCTGCTTCAGGAGAACCGACGCAGGAGGCGTTTTTGTCACAAAGGTAAAGGACCGATCCGCGTAGACCGTGATCACAACAGGAATCACCGTCCCCTCCTGGTTTTGCGTCATGGCATTGTAGGCCTTGCAGAATTCCATGATATTGACGCCGTGCTGGCCCAGGGCCGGTCCGATGGGAGGCGAGGGCGTCGCCTTTCCGGCCTTGATCTGCAACTTTATGTTCGCGATTATTTTCTTTGCCATAATGATCCCCTATCTACATGAATAAACCGGCTTAGGACACAGGATTACTGAATCCTTAAACCTGGTTCTCGACACTAATTCTGCACAACTTGGATAAAATCCAGTTCAACCGGCGTGGAACGGCCGAATATGCTGACGATCACCCTCAACTTGCCTTTTTCAGGTTTCACATCATCGATCACACCATCAAAATTGGTGAAGGGACCGTCAATAATCCGCACATGATCACCCTCTTCGAATGTGAATTTCGGTTTTGGCTTCAACGTCCCTTCGTCAATCCTGGTCTTCAGGTTTTCCACATCTTTGTCAGGAATTGGCGTCGGCTTGTCTTTGCCTCCGATAAAACCGGTCACTTTCGGCGTATCGTTGACGATATGCCATGTATCATCACTCATTTCCATGTGGACGAGGATGTACCCGGGAAAGAACTTCCGTTTGGAGGTCTTTTTTTCACCGGAAACCAGTTCGACAACATCTTCTTCAGGAATCAGAATATCCGAAAAATAATCCTGCATGCCCGCCGCAGAGATTCTCTCCTGGAGGGAAACCTTGACCTTGTTCTCAAAACCGGAATATGTATGAACAACATACCACTTGAAAGCCATCTGCTTTAACCCAGAGCCATTCTGATAATTTTGCTCAGTCCGAAATCAACAACCCCCAAAAAAACAGAGATAATCACGACGACGATAATCACGACGGACGTTGAGGCCAAAGTCTGTTTCGACGTCGGCCATGTAACCTTCCTGAGTTCAGTCTTTGAATCTTTTAAGAACTGTTTGACCTTCTCAAATATCAGTTTAAGTTTATCCATTTAAGAATCCTAATCCAGAGCTGTAAAAGAAAATATGGCAGGCCAGGAGGGACTCGAACCCCCAGCATCCGGATTTGGAGTCCGGCGCTCTATCCATTAGAGCTACTGGCCTGTTCCAAACGGTTTGTCCTTACGCAAGGGCGAACTATTTGGTCTCCCTGTGAACTTTATGTCCCCGGCAGAACTTGCAGAATTTTTTTAACTCCAGACGATTCTGCATGGTCCTTTTATTCTTCGTGCTTGTATAATTTCTCTGTTTGCATTCCGTACAAGCCAAAGTGATAATATTACGCATGATCACCCCTTCAAATGCTATGGAGCCCACGACCAGGATTGAACTGGTGACCTCATCCTTACCAAGGATGTGCTCTACCGACTGAGCTACGTGGGCTGATGACAGGTCCTTCTATCTATCTTGTTATGGAGCGGGAAACGGGATTCGAACCCGCGACCCTCAGCTTGGAAGGCTGACGCTCTAGCCACTGAGCTACTCCCGCTTCAACATACAGCCAATGGCTCTGATTCCATCCCGACCATGTGCCACAGGCCGGATAAAAAGTGGTGGAGGGGGGAGGATTTGAACCTCCGTAGGCTACGCCGGCAGATTTACAGTCTGCTCCCTTTGGCCACTCGGGAACCCCTCCCAAATCTGATCAAACATCTGGAGCTGGCGATGGGACTCGAACCCGCAACCTGCTGATTACAAATCAGCTGCTCTACCTGTTGAGCTACGCCAGCCGGAATTAGGCGCTAAGCCTTCAATTTCATTACAGATAAAACGATATTCCCCGAAAAAAAGCAAACACAGACCCCGTTGCATGATTAATGCGAATTAAGCTCTTTAGATTCTATGCGGATGTTTGTCAAGATTTATTTTTTTATTTCAAACGCCACACCATTCCCTCGGGTGTATCGGAAACCTCAATGCCCATGGTCAAGAGTCTGTCTCGGATATCATCCGATGCTTTCCACTGGCCGGCCAGCCTCAGGGCTTCTCTTTCCTGCAATAGTTTCCAGACCTCCTCGCCGATAACCTCTTCCTCAAAATTCATCACCCCGAGGACACCATCCATTTTTTTCATCATCGCAAGAATATTGTCCCTCTCTTTTTCGTTCAGCCGGGACTGCGAGAGGGGAATGCTGATTTTCTTGACAAATTCAAAAAGAGAGGCCAACACCGCAGAAATATTCAGATCATCATCCATGGCGTCAATGAACGACTGGTGGACATCATAGATGCACTGGTCTGTGTCAGAAAAGCCATCTCCGGGGCGATAGCGGATCAGGCGCTGAATGAACCCATTTAACTTGCGTACCGTATTTTTTGCCGTGTCCAGAGCACCGAAGGTGAAGTTCAGTGGCTTACGATAATGGGCGCTCAGCAGAAAAAAACGTACCTCCGGTCCATGATATCCCCGCATTTCCAAATCTTCTATCGTGAGCACATTATTGAGGGAGCGGGACATTTTCTTGCCGTCGATCATCAACAGTTCCGTATTCAGCCAGTAATTAGCCATCCTTTTCCCCGTTACGGCCTTCCCGATGGCCATGACGTTTTCACAATGGGGGAAAACAATATCCGCGCCACTGGCATGAATATCAAATGTTTCACCAAGATATTTCAGGGAGATGGCGGCGCATTCCAGATGCCAACTGGGCCGGACATTGCCCCAGCGGGTTTTGAAATAGATGCCCCGTTTCAGTTCACTCAGGGTTGATCTTTTCAGGAGGGTGAAATCCACGGGGCTGTCTTTTTCATAATCATCCTGTTCGACGGTTCTGCCCTGCTTCACTTTGCCAAGATCGACACGGGACAAACAGCCATAGTCATGGAGCTTGGAGATATCAAAATAGACAGACCGCAGTTTTTCGTAAGCATAACCCCGCTCCATTAACTTTTCGACATATTTGAGCATATCCTCCACATGTTCACTGGCCTTTGGATAATCTTTGTCTTTCTTAATATTCAGTTTATCGATGTCTCGCAGAAATGCAGTCATGCTCCGTTCGGTGAAGGCATGGAGGTCGAGTCCGACGCGCTCAGCGCCTTTGATGGAACGGTCTGCCAGGTCGACGATATTCATGACATGCTGCACGTTGTATCCCTTAAACTCAAGATACCGACGGATCATATCGGAAATAACAAAGCGACGGTAGCTGCCAATGTGCGGCACCACATGGACCGTCGGCCCGCAGGAGTGAATGCGCACCTCCTCGGTATTGATGGGTTTAAAAAATTCTTTTTCCCGTGTCAGGGTGTTGAAGAGACGCAGGGTCGTTTGAGCCTTATCCGTAAAAAGTCCCGTGCTGAGATATCGCTCACCGCTGTCCGGGCAGATGACGACGATCAGGCCTTCATCCAGTTCCTTGGCCTTCTGCAAGGCAACATGCATCGCCGCGCCAGAGCTCATTCCCGCGAGGACGCCCTCTTCCAGGGCCATTCGTCGGGCCATCTCGAAAGCATCTTCATCAAGGATATTTATTTTTTCATCCAGACGGCTCCGATCATAAATTCCGGGCTGGTAAGATTCTTTCATGTTTTTGAGACCTTGAATCTTATGCTGAAGATAGGGTTCGACCCCGATGATCGTGATCTGCGGATTCAATTCTTTCAGCCGCATGGAAACTCCCATCGCCGTTCCTGTCGTCCCCAGAGCTGCCACCACCATCGTCACCCTGCCATCGGTTTGACGCCATATTTCCTCAGCCGTTCCATGATAATGGGCAGCAACGTTGTCCGTATTATTAAACTGATCAGCGCCAAAATACCTGCCCGGATGCTCTCGCATCAGGCCATAGGCCATTTCGATTGCACCATCTGTTCCCTGGGCGGCCGGTGTAAAGTGCAATTCGGCCCCCATGGCTTTAAGTATTTTTTTCCGTTCTTCGCTGGCGGCTTCGGACATGGTCAGACACAGCCGGTAGCCTTTTGCCGCGGCAACAAGGGCGAGCCCAATGCCGGTATTGCCGCTGGTAGCTTCCAGGATGATCTTTTCCCTCGTCAGTTCACCGCGCTTCTCAGCCCCTTCAATCATAAAAAGCGCCACCCGGTCCTTGATGGAGCCGCCGGGGTTGAAACTCTCCATCTTCGCGAAAATCTTTACTTTTGTATTCGGATTCAACCTTGAAATCTCAATGAGAGGGGTATTGCCGATCGTATCCAAGATACTTTTAGAAAATGTTTTCAAAAGTTCTTCCTTAAGTTAGAATAATTCGAATTCAACCAGAACTTTGAAAAATGATTGACTGCTTGAGAAACGGTTACGCAAACTTATTTCACCATGAAAAAATATGCAGCGTTCAACTATCGAGCTTTATGACCGGGATTTTAAAGAACTGAACCCCCTCTTCCCGGAGCAATTCCTCTTCCTGGTGGGTCGTGGTCCCCCTGATATTTCTGGCTTCTTCTTCACCATGATGGATTTTCATCGCCACCTCGCTGAACGTTTCGCCCACGTCATCAAAATTCTTCCCAAGATACTCATTCAACAGTTGCATCGCCTTCAGAGGAGCAATCGCCCTGCTTTGTTTTTTCTCTGATGTCTTCAGATCCCGACCCAGGATGGCCAGTGTCGAGGGAACAAGTTCCGCACCCACCCCCCCGCAGACGGGACAGGTGATCAGGTCGAGTTTCTTCTGCTCTTCAAAGGCCGCCCTGTCTTTGAACCAGCCCTCAAACTCGTGATTTTTCTTACATTTAAGATCGTAAATGATCATTGGCGGTGGCGCCTCCGATTTTTTCTCCATTTCACTTTAAAATAATGGTGGACAAACAATCACAAATTTTATATCGTGCCCGCAGTCGGGATGTGGCCCAGCCTGGTAGGGCACTGCGTTCGGGACGCAGGAGTCGCGCGTTCAAATCGCGCCATCCCGACCATTTTCATACTTCCGGTCCGCCTTTAACCACCCACAACCGATGCCATCTTGAAGATGGGCAGATACATAGCGATGATCATGCCACCCACGACGCCGCCCAGGAAAACCATCATAAAAGGCTCCAGCAATGACGTCATCGCATCCACGGCGGCATCCACTTCATCATCATAGAAATCAGCAATCTTTGCCAACATCGTATCCAGGGCGCCGGTCGCCTCGCCGACGGCGATCATCTGTACCACCATGGGCGGGAAAATGCCCGTCTCCAGCAATGGCTCGGCAATGGTCTTTCCCTCACTGATACTTTTTCTCACTTTCATCAAGGCGTTTTCAATGATCTTATTGCCGGATGTCCTGCTGACAATCGTAAGACCGTCCAGAATCGGAACGCCACTGGACATCATGGTGGCCATGGTGCGGGTAAACTTCGACACGGCGACCTTCTTCAACAGCGGGCCAAAGACGGGAGACCTTAAAATCAGATCGTCAATGATCAGTGTCCCCCTTTCCGTCTTATAGAACCGTTTGAAGGCAATAAAAGCAACAACGACCACGACAATGGCGACAATAAAGTACTTCTGGGCATAATCACTCAAATTAACCAGAAACAGCGTGGGGCCGGGCAATTCTCCCCCCATGCCTTCAAACATCTTCTGAAAAACCGGGATGACCTTGAGCAGCAGAAGCGATACAACACCGATCGAAATGACGAGTACGCTGGCCGGATAGGTCATCGCCCCCTTAACCTTGCTTTTGAGTTTCATGGCCTTTTCCATATAACTGGAAAGACGCTGGAGAATGACGTCGAGGATACCCCCGCTTTCACCCGCGGCAACCAGATTGACAAAAAGGTCGTCATAGACGTTGGGATACTTTTTCAGGGCGTCGGAGAGGGTGGATCCCCCTTCGATATCCTCCTTGATGGAGGTGATTATTTTTTTGAAGGTTTTATTTTGTTCCTGTTGTGCCAGCAGTTCAAGACACTGAATCAACGGGAGTCCCGCATTAATCATGGTGGCAAAGATCCGGGCGAAAACGACGACGTCTTTCTCTTTCACCCTCTGTTTAAGAAAGGGAAGGTACTCCGCCAAATCCTTTGGTTTCGTCCTGATCTTGATTGATTGGAGTCCTTGCCTGCGCAGAATAGCACGCAGTGACACATCGTTGGCGGCTTCCATTTCTCCCTTTTTGATTTCGCCCTTTCGGGTCTGGGCTTCCCATACAAATATCGGCATCATTCCACTCCTTCCATATCGGCCCATTTACGGACAATGTCATTCAGGATGATCCCCGCGGCTACGGAGACATTCAGTGAATCGATCTTCCCCCGCATGGGAATGGACAAGAGAAAATCACATTGCTTTCGGATCAGCGGTCTCATGCCGCGGCCTTCAGAACCCATCACCAGGCCGATATCCCCCTGGAAAGTCACGTCATGAATCTTCTGCCCTGCATGGGTATCGGCGCCATATATCCAGAATCCCTGTTTCTTCAAGTCAGCCATCGCCCGTGATAAATTAGCGACACGTACAACCGGCGTCAGCAAGGCCGCTCCCGCAGATGCCTTGATCACGGCAGCCGTAACCGTGGCGGTCCGGTGCTCGGGAATCATCACCCCATTTGCGCCGTGGCAGTGGGCCGTCCTGATCATGGCCCCCAGATTTTGCGGATCGGTAATCCCGTCTAACAGGAGAATCAGATGGTACAAGGACGCCGGATGACGATTCTTCATGATTTGATCCAGATCCGCGTAGGCAAAAGACGGATAAAAGCCGACGACCCCCTGATGCGACCCATGACCTGTCAGCTTGTCGATCTCCCGTTTTTCCTTGAATGTGACGGGAATGTTTTTTGTGCCAGCAAGATTCAGAATGGAATGCAGCGTTTCCTTCGTCATCCCTTTCGCATTCACGACGGCAATTTTCACAAGCCTGCAGGGTTCCATCCTCAGTGCCTCGGCAAGCGGATTAATCCCGTAAATGATCTCCATGGCATGATTCCGTTTATGACAACCCTTTTCAGCGCCCTCGCTTCTGAAGACCGGCTGAAATTTCCCCAATGATCTCTTCCGCGGTAAAAATCGGATCCTCGGCCATGCGGATGGGTCGGCCGACCACAATATAGTCAGCTCCGCTGCGAATGGCTTCCCCGGGTGTCATTGTCCTTTTCTGATCGTCGCCCCGTACGGTATCGGTGGCTCTGATGCCGGGAGTAACAATAATAAAATCCTGACCACACCCCTTCCGAATCGCACCAATATCCTGCGCTGACGCCACAACGCCGGCCACACCGGCGTCTTGGGCCATTTTGGACAGGGTCAGTACCAGCGTGTCCGCAGAACAGCGAAACCCCAGACCCCGGAGATCCTCGTCATTCAGGCTGGTCAGCACAGTGACAGCCAAAATGACGGGCATGGGCTTATACAGCGCCTCCGACCGCCTCCGGACGGCGACAACGGTCTCTTCCATCATGCTCTTTCCGCCCAAAGCATGAATATTGAGCATGGAAACATCCATGTTGACGGCGCCTTCCGCAGCCCTGGCGACGGTGTTGGGAATATCGTGAAACTTCAGATCCAGAAATACCCTGCTGCCCCGACAGAGGATCTGCCGAACGATTTCAGGCCCGTAAAGGGTAAACGATTCCTTGCCGACCTTGAACAGCCCGACGCGATCCTGCAAGCGATCAACCCAGGACAGGGCCTCAGGGAGCCCCGTTCCGACATCAAGGGCGAAAATCAGTCGATCGATCGCCCCTTGTTTCAAATCATTATTCGGTATATTCTTCATCGCCGATATACTCGGTTTCATCCCCGGTCGAACGGTATATTTCCCGGACACCCACCAGATATTCCGGATGGGCGTGCGCTACTTTTCCTGCAGCAATTTCCCGGAGGGCAGCAACGATCTCCCGGTTGTTTTTAACATCGGTCAGGGGCTGTGAGCCCTTTAAAAGCTGTTTTGCGCGCCTTGTCGTCAACATCACGAGTGCAAAGCGATTCGCTGAATGCCGTAAAGCATCTTCAACGGTAATTCTTGCCATATTTTTATACCTCCGTTAGACTACAAATATTTTCAGTTATCGAGCTGAGCCTCGTCCAATGGGACGAATGGCCTTTATCCCAAAAAAAGGTCTTATTTTTTCCATCACCCTTTCCCGCCGGCTTTTTTCCGCAATGTAGACGGACCTGAGGCAGTCGACAGCATCCTCAATCTCCTTATTGATAATAACATAATCATACCACATAACCTCCCGGATTTCATCTATGGCTTTTCCAAGCCGCTTTTGCATGACTTCCTGGATCTCTCCCCGTCTGTTCAATCTGGATTTCAAATCCTCCAGAGATGGGGGAAGGATATAGACAAAGACACCACCCGGATAATTCTTTTTCAGGACCTTTGCTCCTTCGGGTTCGACGTCCAGGAGCAGGTCGCAGCCGGCGGTAAGAAGATTCTGCATGATTTCCTTGGCCGTTCCGTAATAGTGCCCGTAATTTTCAGCCCATTCAGCAAACGCCCCTTTTTGGATCTGCTCCCGAAAGGCCTCCTCAGAGATAAAAAAATAATCCACACCGTTTTTTTCACCAGGGCGGGGCGGCCTGGTCGTCGAGGAAACGGAAAACCGGATATCCGGGCACAGCTTGAGGAATTCACGGCAAATGGATGTCTTTCCCGTCCCCGACGGCGCCGAAACCACCATGAACAGGGCGGCCTCTACGGGATCCGGTTGCTGTTTTCCAGATTTATTCAAGATTCTGCACCTGTTCCCTGAGTTTTGCCAGTTCACTTTTTATTTCAATAACTTGTTTTGATATATCGGCATCACTGCTTTTCGAACCGATCGTATTGACCTCCCTATTCATCTCCTGGATAAGGAAATCGACTTTTCTGCCAATCGCTTCTTCAAGGTCCAGCATTTCCAAAAACTGCCCGAAGTGGCTCCGGAGGCGGACAATCTCCTCTGTAATATCACTTTTTTCAGCTAAAACAGCAACTTCCTGACTTAACCGGCTCTCGTCAACCACCAGCCCGCTGGTCAGTTCCCGGACACGCTCCGTCAGGCGTTTCTGATATTCCAAAACAACCTGGGGCGCCTTCGCCTCTATCCTGTTTAAGAGTTGCACCATCAGATCGAGACGGGCCGACAGATCCCGTGAAAGGATTTCCCCTTCCCGTCGCCTCATCTCCATCATACCGGCAAGTGCTTCCTCCAGAACCGCTGCCAATCCCTGCCAGAGTGCCGAGTCATCCTGCGGCAACTCCGCCATCTGAAATACATCTTTCTGACCCGCGATCATCTCCAGCCTGATGTCATCCTGGAGGTTCAGAGACTGTTTCAATTGCATCAGCAGGTTAAAATAATTCTGGGCCAGTGGCAGATTTAATGCAAGATATTGGCCATTTTCAGCGCTGCTCTGGACATCCCTGCGGATGCTCACATCGATTTTGCCGCGGAGCAGCGGTTCGCCGATCTTTTTTTTAATCTCCACTTCGAGCGCGGACAGAGAAGCGGGAAGCCTCAAAGAAATTTCCAGAAAGCGGTGGTTAAGGGACTTTATCTCCACGGTGTATTTTTGACCGTCCAGGACGGCCTCGGCACGGCCGTAACCTGTCATACTGCGAACCATTTCATTGTCCTTTCATACGGCCTTCAATGCCTCAAGATATTTGCCGCGAATTTTATGCAACAGGGTCGTTACTTCCTGCCCCGCATAATCCGGATAGGTCCAGGAGAGGGCGCGGAACGCACCTTCCGTGAAAACCAGGGTCAGATCGGCGTAAATGCCGTCCCGAAGATAGGGGCGATGCGTATATCCCTTCCCTGTAGCCAGAATCAAATGCGCTGCTGAAATATAGCCCGGATCGATATTGATCTTTCTTCGCCCTTCCCCGGAAAATTGATCCTCAACGCGGTTGGTCATCAGCTTGACATCGGGAAGGGACTCGGGCGGGATAAGTTTTTCAAAACTGACCATACGCCGGACCAAGGCTTTTCCCATTTCTTTTTCATAATAACTCGTATAGCCGAAGGGCATCTGCGCGCTGATAAAATCGGGCGTGCCGAAATGCACCGTCAGGATTTGCACCACATCACGGAAGATATCCCCTTCTGCAGAGATGACGCTCATCACAAGCTTGACCGCCTCTGCCCGTGTTGGTCTGCTCATAGCACTTTTTTAAGTTCCGCCTGTGAAACCGTTGACGTACCGACCTTACCGACCACAATCCCTGCGGCATGGTTGGCCAGAAAAGCGGCTTCCTTGAAGGTTGCCCCGGATGCCATACAGAGTGCAAATACCCCGATGGCCGTATCTCCAGCCCCGGTGACATCGAAAACTTCTCGTGCTTGGGTCGGCAATAAAGTGTGATTGATGCGGTCATTTTTTTCAAAAAGGGCCATCCCCTCTTCACCGCGCGTGATCAGGAGAGCCTGATAACGATAACGGCTGAGCAGGGTCGTCCCCACCTCAACCAGATTCTCGCGGCTGACCCGATCCACGCCGACCGCCCGGCCCGCCTCGTGATGATTGGGCGTAATGATATCACACCCTTCGTATAGTGAAAAATCACTTTTCTTCGGATCGACACAGACGATGATTTTTCGGTCCCGCACCAGATCCCGGATACCGTCGAGCAAGGCCTTCGTGATCACCCCCTTGCCGTAATCGGAGATGACGATCGCGCCAAGCTCATCCCGCAAGGCGCGGATATAGGCGATCATCCGCTCGATACTGTCTCCGTCCACAGGTTGGCGGCTTTCCCGGTCAAACCGCACCACCTGCTGGCTGTGAGCGACAATCCTTGTTTTCAATGTGGTCGGACGATTGGCCTCCACAACAACCCCCCGGGTGTCAATCTGCCGTTTGCGAAATTCACTGATCAGTCTTTTCCCCATCCTGTCGGCGCCAACGACGCCGGATACGTAAACCCTGCCGCCCATCGCATAAATGTTATGCAAAACGTTGGCCGAACCGCCCAACAGCAATTGATCTGCATCAACCTCCACCACGGGCACAGGCGCCTCCGGTGAAATCCGCGAAACCTTCCCCCAGATAAAATGGTCGACCATCAGATCGCCCATAACCAGGACCCTTGCCTGGGAAAATCGGTCAATAATTTCAAGGGCCCTCTTATGATTCAGGATCTTTGTCATGCCTTCCACCCACCTGCACATCATAGATGAAGTCGATCACTTGAGCGGTTCATACACAGCCTCAAGTATGAATTAAGTATCTTATTCCTATAACCATTTTTTGTCAATGCTTTTCTATATAACGAATGAGTGCCTCTGGAAAAGATAACCGGCATCAGCCCATAATCCTTATTGACTTCAATCACGGCATGGGTTAGAGAATCAACGTTGTTTCGATCGTCTGAAATCACTTCATTATTCTTGGATTATATTATTATGCTCCGTTCAATTATCATCTTGATGCTCGGTGTGGCGGTCACTGGTTATGTATCGGCATGTGTCATTTTTTTCGGCCTGATCTCGCCTGGTGAAAACAAAATACACCGTATCGCAAAGATCTGGGCAAAAATTCTGTTGTTGCTGTCGAGCACCCGTGTGGAGGTGGTCGGAGCAGAAAACGTACTGATCGGAAAACCGCAAATTTTCATGTCCAACCACCAGAGTGATTTTGATATTTTCGTCGTTCTCGGTTTCGTTCCCGGGCAATTCCGCTGGATTGCCAAAAAAGAACTCTTTAAGATCCCCATCTTTGGGGGTGCAATGAGAAACGCCGGATATATCGAAATTGACCGGCAGAACCATGAAAAAGCACTGAAGAGCCTCGATATTGCAGCACAGAAAATCAGGGAGGGAAAATCCGTCATGACCTTTCCCGAGGGGACCCGAAGCAAGGAGGGCCTCATCAAACCCTTCAAGCAGGGCATGTTTCACCTGGCCATCAAAGCCGGGGTCCCCATTGTCCCCGTTTGTATTATTGGTACGGGTGCGATCATGCCCAAGCGCTCCTTGCGGATCAATCCGGGCAAAGTTACCATGATTATTGACAAACCCATCGATGTGACCGGTTACACCGTTGAAAACCGTGCACAGTTGATTGAACGGGTGAGGAACGTGATTGTGAACAATTACGACCGGGGAATACCATCCGCAACGATTGAGTCTTCACGGGCGGCAAGGGGCCCCGCAACCCCCCGCGAGATATAGCCGGATCCACTCAGGCGATAAAAAACATGACAATCACGCCATCAGGTTTCAAAAGGTCAAGAGAAATCGCCGGGGTTATCAACCTGGCGATTGCCATTTTTTTGCTGCTTTGCCTGTCTTCCTACCATCCCTCGGATCCTTCTTTTACCCATTTTTTCGCAGGAGACGCAAAAACCCATAACCTGATCGGTTCATTCGGATCTTACAGCGCTGATTCCCTTTTAAGGCTTTTTGGTGTCGGCGCCCTTTGGTTTCCGATCTTTTTTGCAGTCATCGCCTTTAAATATTTCCTCGACGTAAACTTTCGTCTCGGAGCCGCCGGTATCAACGCCTTTATCGGACTGCTAACGGCCACATCCGGTCTTGCCACTGTGGCACTGGCGGACATATCGATCTATGGCATTAAACTCCGTTCCGGCGGACTTCTGGGTCATCTCCTGGACCGGTTCATGAACGCCTTTCTCAGCAATATTGGCACTTACATTGTCCTGGTCGTTATTCTCATCATTGCTCTCATGATCCTGATCGATTTATCCATTGTATCCTTCATCACGCAATTAAAAAACCGTGTGCAGGCCTTATGGCGCCGGGGCTCAGACCTTTTCATGAAACTCGTTGAAAAGCTCAAGGAAAGAAACATGATTCCCGCAACCAAGAGGAAGAAAGTGACCGAGCCGGTCATTGATGAGACGCCCGTCAAAACAGAGATCGTCCGGCCTGTGAAAGTGTCACAGACGCATTTCGATTTTGTCAGAAACGGCGGCGGTAAATTCAACCTGCCGTCCCTGACACTTCTCGACCAGATCCCCCGCAAGGACACGAGGATGAAGCGTGACAGCCTCATCGCCACGGCCCGGATTCTGGAAACAAAGCTGGCGGATTTCAGCGTGGAGGGAAAGGTCGTGGAAGTCAAGCCGGGACCGGTGATCACCCTGTATGAACTTGAACCGGCCCCTGGCGTAAAAATAAATAAAATTACAAATTTATCTGATGATCTGGCGCTGGCTTTGCGGGCGCCGAGCATCCGGATCATCGCCCCGATTCCAGGAAAGGCAGCCGTCGGTATCGAGATACCCAACAACGCCCGTGAACCGGTGCAGCTGTTGGATGTTCTTGACCATGAAGCCTTCCTCCAGTCATCGCTCAAGCTACCCATTGCCCTGGGTGTGGACATCGTCGGCAGTCCCGTGATTACCGATCTCATCCGGATGCCCCATCTGCTGATTGCCGGCACCACCGGCTCGGGCAAAAGCGTCTGTCTCAATGCCATGATCTGCAGCATTCTTTTCAAGGCGCCGCCCGACGACGTCAAATTTCTCATGATCGATCCGAAAAGACTGGAGCTGTCCGCTTATGAACGGATCCCCCATCTCCTCCATCCCGTGGTGGTGAACCCCAAGAAGGCCTCCCTCGTGCTCCGCTGGGCCGTAGAAGAAATGGAACGCCGATACGAAGCCATCAGTGAGCTGGGGGTTAAAGGCATCGACTCGTACAACCGCCTCATCGACAAGGCCCGCAGTGGAAAGGGAAAAATCAAATTGTCGCCGGGGGAAAAGGCTCAGGAAGATCCGGATTATGCCCATGAGGGATTGCAGCCCACCTCCCCCAGGCTTCCTGCCGATATCGCCAATCGTCATAAATTGCCCTACATTGTCATCGTGATCGACGAACTGGCCGATCTGATGATGGTGGCCCAGCGGAATGTTGAGGAATCCCTGGCCCGTCTTGCACAGATGGCCAGGGCGGCCGGAATCCACTTGATTCTGGCAACCCAGCGTCCCTCCGTGGATGTGATCACGGGAGTGATCAAAGCCAATTTCCCCACCCGTATTTCGTTCCAGGTTTCGTCCAAGGTGGATTCCAGGACCATCATCGACCAGCATGGCGCCGAAAAGCTGCTGGGGGCCGGAGACATGCTTTTTATCCCCCCCGGCACGTCGAAGCTGGTGCGCATCCACGGAGCCTATGTCTCCGACAAGGAGATTGACCGCATTGTCGCCTTCATATGCAATCAGGCCACGCCGGCCTACGATCAATCCATCGCCGAATATGAACACGAATCTCCGGAGGGAGAAAAGGCGGAAACCGATTTTGATGAAAAATATGACGAGGCGGTGGAACTGGTTACAGATCTGGGGCAGGCCTCCATCTCACTCGTGCAGCGCTATATGAAAATAGGCTATAACCGGGCAGCCCGGATCATTGAACGCATGGAATCGGAGGGAATTGTGGGACGCTCCGACGGTGTAAAACCCAGGAAAGTCCTGGTCGGAAAACATCCAAAGTGATAGACTGCACCGTTCATATCGTCAGCCTCGGATGCCCGAAAAATAAAGTGGATGCTGAGGTGATGGCCGCCATCCTGGCCGGCCAGAATTTCCAAATCACCCCGGAGCCGCAGGCCGCCGAGGTGATCCTGATCAACACCTGTGCCTTTATCCTCCCCGCCAAAGAAGAGGCCATTGACGAGATCCTCCGCATGGCCCGGTATAAAAAAACGGGCGGCCTGAAATATCTGGTGGTAACGGGCTGCCTCCCCCAGCGTTACGGCAGAGCCCTGGAAAAAGAAATCCCGGAAGTGGACCTTTTCCTTGGAATATCCGAAATACCTAATATCACTAAGTATATATTTAATTTAGCATCCGGTCCGTCGATGCGTTGCCGCAGCATTATCAGTAAACCCGATTTTCTCATGAACGCAGAGCATTCCCGCCTGCTGCCCCCCTCCACAGCGACAACCTACCTGAAGATCGCCGACGGATGCTCCAATCGATGCGCCTACTGCATTATTCCGACCATTCGAGGAAAGGCGCGCAGCAGACATCCAGATGACATCCTTCAGGAGGCGTCCGGTCTGGCTGAAAAAGGCGTCAAGGAGATCATCCTGATTGCTCAGGATACCACGGCTTATGGACGGGACCTGAAAATCAGACAGGGGCTCGCCCTGCTGTTGCAGAAACTTGCGGCCATTGAAAAAATCAGATGGATCCGGCTGCTCTATACCCATCCCAGCCATCTTACAGAGGATGTCCTCACGCTGATGGCCGCAGAGGAAAAGGTTTGCCGGTATCTCGACATCCCCGTCCAGCACATCGATGACACCCTTCTGAAGGCCATGAACCGCCGGACCAGCAGCAAGCAGATCTTTGCCGTGATTGAAAAAGCAAGGGCGCTCGTCCCGGATGTGGCCCTGCGGACTTCTCTCATGACGGGTTTCCCCGGGGAAACAAACGTCCGCTTTCATCGCCTCGTGGATCTCATCCGGAATATTCGTTTTGATCATCTCGGGGTTTTCACCTATTCGAGGGAAGAGGGAACGGCGGCCGCCGGTTTGTCCAGCCGAATTTCGGAAAGAGAAAAACTGAGACGCAGAAATCTGCTCATGGAGGAACAGTCCGTCGTCTCTCTTCAAATCAACCAATCCCTGATCGGTTCCCGGCAGGAATGCATCATCGAAGGAAAAAGTGATCGGCCGGATTATCCTTTCTATGGCCGCTGCCGCCGTCAATCCCCGGAGATCGACGGCATGACTTACTTCAGGGGTAAAAATTTAACCATTGGCGAAATTCTGACCTGCATCATCACCGACGCCGCAGAATACGACCTTTTCGGGGAAATCGTGTGACGACTTCGCTTCACGCAGTCGTCATTCATAACGAACACGTAAAAAGTTAAAAAATGAGCCGAAAGCGACGGCTGCGTAAAAAGCTTCGCAGGCAAGGCGCGCAAATCATGAGGGATGAGGCATACTTTTACGTACGCCTCAATGACGGAGGATGCAGCGCAACGCAGCATCCAGACTTTTTACACAGCCGTCATTCATAAATGATTTCGTCCGCTGCATGGGCTTCCTCGGCGTCAGCCTCAAAGTCGCGGGCAAGCCCTCTGGCCTTGGCCTTCAGGAATTCCCGGTACCACTCATGGGCCACGATCATGGACATGACCTCGCTCGTGCCCGTCCAGATGGTGGCCAGGCGGATATCCCGGAAAATGCGCTCAACGGGGAAAACATTGGTGTAGCCGATTCCGCCGAGTACCTGCATCGCATTGTGCACCACTTTCTGGCAGGATTCGGTGATGAACTTCTTGGATTCGGAAACCATGCGTCGCACCCGGTTCATCTCCACCCCGGCATCCACGGCGCGGGCCGTGGCGTAGCCCAGGGCGCGGGCAGCATCCAGCAGCATGACCGCCTCGGCCACCTGAAAGCTCACGCCCTCAAACCGGGCAATCACCTGGCCGAAGGCCTTGCGCCGGGAGGTGTAGCTTGTGGCAATTTCCAGTGCCGGACGGGCAGCGCCGATGGTCATTATTGCCGTTCCCAAGCGTTCCGGAATCATCATGGTGTTGAAAACATCATAAGCCCCATTGACCCGCCCCAACACATTCTCGCGGGGAACCTTGACATCCTTGAAGACCAACCGGGCCGTTCCACCGCCCCGGCAACCCATGAGTCCATAGAGGTACTTCGTTTCAACCCCCGGTCCCCGATCCACGATAAACGCCGTAATGGATTCCTGCGGGTTCGCATCCGGTGCGAAATTGGTCCTGGCATAAAGCAGAAAATAATCCGCCCCTTCGCCGCCCACGATAAACCGCTTCTGGCCGTTGATCAGGAAATAATCGCCATGATCTTCAGCCTTCGTGGCGGCGCCGAAAAAGTCCGATCCGCCGCGAGGTTCCGTCAGACACTCCGCCGCAAAGAGATCGCCGCGCAACAACGGCTTGACATATTTTTCCTTCTGCTCGTCCGTCCCGTGTTGAACGATGGCATCACAGACCAGCTCCGCTCCGACGCCGAAGACGCAGGCCATTTCATACCCCAGCGTGCCCACCTCCTCCATGACCACGCCGGTGGTCACCCAGTCCATGCCGCGGCCGCCCCATGCTTCCGGATAACGGCAGCCCATGAGATTGCGCCGGCCCGCTTCCCGGAGAAATTCCTTGGGAAACTTGATCTTGTCCGCGTCCATATCGAGGATCATCTGTTTCGGCACCCATTTGACAAGATCCCGCACCTCGTCCCTGATTTTGAGTTGTTCCTTTGTCAGCATGTAATCAAACATATCCATCTCCTTTACTTTTAGAAATCTTTGCATAACCGCTGAAAAATGGTTCGCAAGCGGCGAATCAAATGTTTTCCGCCTTTCCAGAGATCACGTTAGCGGCTTGCCATGAATCATGATGACGTCTGGTCGTCCTCTTAGCGGAAAAGATTTTTGAACCGCGGCGAAGCTATTTTTCAAAGGATTTTCATCTCCGGTGACCATCGTCCATAGGGGTGATTCACCAGATTCATGTTCCAGTACTTCGGATCGAGAGAGACTTCCCGGCCCACCCATTCGGGAAGCTCAATGGCCTGACGCTCTTGTGTCAGCTCCACCTCGGCAACCACCAATCCTTCGTTTTCTCCTGTAAATTCATCTATTTCCCAGCTCATGCCCTTGAAATCAAGGACGTATCTTATTTTTTCAATAAATGGCCTCAGGCAGACCCGTTCAAGCAAATCCTTCGCCTCGTCCACCGGCAGCGGGTATTCATATTCCGGGCAGGAAAGGCCCGTTTTCCGACCTTTGATGGTCAGAGTGGCCTTCTCTCCCGCTACCCGTACACGAACGACACGATCATGAGAAGCAACGAGGTATCCCTGCCGGCAGAAGGTCCCCCGGTCGCCCTTTCGCCAGCCATCGCCGCTCACCAAAAACTTCCTTTCGACTTCATTGTCCGTCATAACGCCCTCGTAAAACGTCAAAAAATACGCCGAAAATGACGGCTTCGTAAAAAGCTCCGCAGGCAAGGCGCGCAAATCAAGAGGAGCGAGGCGTACTTTGTGCGTACGCCGTAGTGACGAAGGATGCAGCGCAACGCAGCATCCGGACTTTTTACGAAGCCGTCTGTCATAACGCCTCGATAACGGACCACAGGACATCCTTTCCTTCGCCCGTCTTGGCTGAAAAGAGAACAGGACCGGTTGCGGTTTTCAAATCTGCCCCTTTGATCAGCATCTCTTCGATCTGACGGGCACGGAACCACACCTGGCTTTTTGAAAGCTTATCTATTTTCGTCAGGACCAGCAGGACCGGAATACGGCAATCGTTGAGCCACTGCAGGAGGTCCAGATCATGCGCAGCAGGATCCCTCCGGATATCCATGATCAGAATGACGAGACGCAAGTTGGATCTTTCTTTCAGATAGGTTTCCACCATGGGACCCCAGTTTCGCCGGACCGCTTCGGGAACCCGTGCAAAACCGTATCCGGGAAGATCAACAAAAGCATAGCGATGATTGATGAGGAAAAAATTGATAAGCTGCGTGCGGCCGGGCGTATTGCTTGTCTTGGCAAGATTTTTCCGACGGACAAGCGCGTTGATGAGTGAAGACTTGCCCACGTTGGATCGGCCCACAAAGGCCACCTCGGGAAGGACGCCTTCGGGATAGTGTGACGGTTCGGTGGCGCTCTTGATGAATTCTGCAGACAGGATTTTCATCGGGCATACCTGTCAGCGACCACCGAAAATCCTCTTTCATTCCCGGAGCAAATGGCAACGGCAAAGTTCCCGTTTATTCCCTTTCGAAAACGATGCCGTACTTCTCCAGCTTCCGCTCGAGAGTTGGTCTTGATATCCCAAGAATATCGCACACTTCTCCTTTATTCAGGGTACTGTTATTTTTCAGAAAATTCCGGACATATTGTTCTTCCACCTCATCAAGGGTCAGGAGCTTTCCGGTCGTTTCTCTTCCGTTCGCCTGCTGCTCCGGATTTTCCTCCTCGCAGCGTTCATCGATCAGTTCGGGAAAATCACCCCGGACCAGAACCTGCCCTTTGGCGACCACCAGTGCCCGGACCAGGAGATTTTCCAGTTCACGGATGTTCCCGGGCCATCTGTATTTCTTAAATACTTCCATCATCTCATCAGACACCCCGATAACCCGCTTATGGAGATCCTTGTTGATTTTGGCCAGCAGATAATCCACGAGGGGAGCGATGTCCTCGCGACGCTCCCGCAGGGGCGGAATCCGGATGGAGACGATATTCAGGCGATAATAAAGATCATCCCTGAACTTGTTTTCCTTGACCATGTTTTTTAGGTCTTTATTGGTGGCGGCAATGATCCGCGCATTGACCCGGACGCGGTCCTTGCCGCCCACCCGTTCGAATTCCATTTCCTGCAGAACCCTGAGAAGTTTTGCCTGGAGATTCAGGGACATCTCGCTGATTTCATCGAGAAAGACGGTCCCGTAACGGGCGAGTTCAAACTTGCCCTGTTTGCGGCTGATGGCGCCCGTAAAGGATCCCTTTTCGTGACCAAACAATTCCGACTCCAGCAAAGTCTCCACAATGGCAGAACAGTTTACGGCAATATAGGGTTCGTCCGGCGCTGTATTGTGATGAATGACCTTGGCAATCAGTTCCTTGCCGGTTCCGCTTTCGCCCTCGATCAATACGGTCGTCCGGCTCTGTGAAACAACGCCGATCGTCTTGAAAATCTCGCTCATTTCCCGACCGGAGCCGATAATGTCGCCGACCTTAAAGTGCCGGGACGGTTCCATGAGCAAACCGTCGATCTTCTTTTCCATCTCATACGTTTTGACGGCCTTTTTGATGGCGATATCCAGCTCATCGACATTGATGGGTTTATGGATGTAGTCAAATGCGCCTTCTTTCATGGCCCTGATCGTTGAATCCATGTCATGGTGGGCGGTAATCATGATGACCTTGATGTTTTCATTTTCTTCCCGCAAATCCTCCAGAACCGCAAAGCCGTCGATATCGGGCAAGCGGATGTCAAGAATGACCACCTCGGGCGTGTGCTGGATGAACTTGTTCAAGCCCTCGGTGCCGGTATGGGCCGTCACCACGTCATAGCCTTCCTCGGTCAGGTAGAGTTCAAGCGTTTCAGAAATCGAGACATCATCATCGATCACGAGAATCTTCGGCATGCCGTTATCCTTCCTGATTAAGCGGGAATGTCACCATCACCCGGGTTCCTTCTGCTTTTTTGCTGCTGACTTCGATGCTTCCCCTGTGAAGATCAATGATCTTCTTGACCTGCGTCATCCCCAGGCCGGTTCCATATTTTTTCTTGGTGAAGAAGGGATTAAAAATATGGGGCATATCCGACGCCTCGATCCCGCAGCCGTTATCTTCAACCGTGATTTGAAGCTGTGCCGGATCATTTCCCGTTCGCCGGGCCGTGGTTCGCAGGATGCCGTCCATCTCCATGGAATCCACGGCGTTCCGGTAAATGTTCAGAAAGGCCTGCTCCAGCATCGCTGAATCCACCTGCAGAAAAGGAAGCGAATCTTCAATCTCGGTGTGAATGCGGATGTTCTTGTCCGTGACCAGTCTTTCCACCAGAGCCAGGGCATTCTCAACAATTCTTCGAATATCGGAGGGTTCCTTTTTGGGAACGGCGGGCTTGGCGTATATGAGCACGTCATTGACGAGCTCCCCCAGGTGTTCCACTTCCCGCTGAGCGATCCGGAAGCGCTTGAGATCATTTCCCTCGGGCTGCATGCGCTTTTCCAGAATCTGGAGGCTCATCTTGATGGATGACAGAGGGTTGCGCACCTCATGCGCGATCCCGGCTGACAACTGGCCGATGGCCGCCAGTTTTTCACTCTCATAGAATTTTTTTTCAAGATCTTTGAACTCCGTTATATCTCGCTGGACAAAAACATAACGGCCGGTTCCCTCAATGGGCCGGGGAGTGATCAGCAGGCTTCTTTTCGACCCGTCTTTTTCCGTGGCTTCGATTTCAAACGGCTGATAGATTCCTTTTTTCACATCCTCCCAGACCGCCAGGGCCAATGTCCGATGTTCGGGGGCCACGAATTCCGTAAAAGGCTTCCCTTTGCTTTCTCTGAAAATGAAACCCTTTCCTTTTTGGAGATTACCGCTGATATAGTTGATGATGCCGTCGCTGCTGAGGTCAAACAGGGTGTCCGGCGAGCTGTCCACGATCGACCGCAGGTAATTATAGACCCCTTCAATCTCCTGCCTGAGTCGGACATTCTCCGAAAGTTCGTTCTGCAGGGTTTCGGCATACTCCTTGAGATTCGCGGCCATCTCCTCTTCCCGGCTCACGTCCTGAAGCGTTTCTATGGCCGCAATGATCGCCCCCTTCTCATCACGGATCGGCGCCGCCAGGAAATAGAGATACCGGCTCCGTCCGCCGAGCTTTTTATAATAATCCCTGGCCTCGTAGGCGCCTTCGACAACGGCTGATTTCTGCACGCGCTTCTTGCCGTAATATTTTTCCAGTCCCTCGATATCATCATCCACGATCAGATCGGCAATGACCGGGCGTTTTTCCGGATAAAAGGGCGCGTATTGTTTGTCCGTACCGATCATTTCTCCGGCCTGATACCCCACAAGTTCGGCGCAGGCTTTGTTCCAGAGCATGATACGGTGGTCTCTGCCGATGACAAACGTGGGGATCGGCGATCCCTCAATGACGCCCTCGATGGTCTTAATCAGCCGAATGTTTTTATCCAGTTCGCTCTTGAGGGTCTCCGTATATCGCTTCAAATCATTTTCCAGTTCCGTTTGCCGCGTAACATCCTGGAGCGTTTCAATCGCAGCGCTGATCTCCCCTTTTTTATCGTAAATCGGCGCCGCCAGAAAATAAAGGTGCCGCCTGACCCCGCTGCGATTTTCGAAAAAATCGCTGGCATCGTAGGCTCCTTCAATCATTTTGGATTTTTGCACCCGCTTTTTGCCGTAATACTTTTCCAGTCCTTCGATATCGTTGTCCACAATCAGATCAGCAATAACCGGACGTTTCTCTTGATAAAAAGGTAAATATTGCTTGTCCGTGCCGATCATCTCCACCGCGTCATAACCCATGAGATCGGCGCAAGCCTTGTTCCAGAACATGATTTTGTGATCCCTGCCGATCACGAACGTCGGAATCGGCGATCCCTCGATGATGCCCTCAATGGTACTCTTTTCACGGAAAAGCTTGTCCTGCCAGTTTTCACTCTCCCGGAAACGCCTCCACTCCCGGTTGATGCGGATCTGCCGCCAACCCGCGTACGCGAGCGACAGGCTGGCAACGACCACCGCTAATACCAGCGCATCACGTTCCGCAATGTTCCTGTCATGGGAATGCGTGACAGTCAGGACGGCCAAAAGGATCAGGACGACGATCGATAATAACATCAACCAGGTGGAAGCCCTCATGCACAACGCCTTTTTCTGCTCTTACTGCCGGTTTGATCCATGCCCCTCCCGGTTCGCCTGTCCTGGCGAACAATTTGTTCTATTGAAAATGGGGATTTCACCCGAGCGATAAATGAGCTACTCTTGAAATTTGCCCCTGCGTTTCTTCATCTGATAACTCACAATGGCATAGAGGACATAGACGGAAAAGGCTGACGCCAGCGAAATCAGCAGGGTTGTTAACCCGCTTTCAATGCCGATGACCCGCTGACAGATCAGCCATACCACAAGATAGGTGATCGCCGTTAATATTTCCTGCATTACTTAATCCCCTCTTTTCAAAAAGACGTTCGTCGCAAGCCGCGTATTTGATCACCCGACGCGAAATGCAGGGCGATACTAACGACCCCGCAAGAAAATTTCAATATAAAATATTTCATGGGCCTCTGATATGGGTAGTGTCATTTTACTTTTCGTTCAATTTACCCCGCTTGTTGAATAGGATGTTAAACGATATCAGCACCCATCGAGACAAAAATATTCTGCCTGTGAAGAAAATAAGCAAGCAGCTATCTGGTGTTAGCGCGATAACAGGCCAGAGTCAGGCAAGTGGCACATGTGTTGCAGATGCACCGCGCAAACCATGAAAAAATTCCTCTTTCCCGGGTGTGATTTTTGTGTTACGGGTAAGAGAGAAAAATTTAATCAAGCAGGAAAGGAGAAAGAAAGATGTCAGGGAAATTTGGTAAAAAATTGTTAAAACTTCTTGTCGCAGCGGGAGTTTTACTGGTGTCATCACCCCTTGTTTACGCGGCTGAGGCACTTCCGGGAGCCGGTGAGTCCTATACAAAGGCTCTTTTTGCCGTGGGAGCGATGCTTGCAGCGGGCTTCGCCATCGGCGTCGGGGCCGTGGGAGCCGGTTTGGGAATCGGAACAGCGGCAAGCGGTGCATGTGCGGCAGTCGGCAGAAACCCCGGGGTACAGGGAAAGATCATGACGGTCATGCTGGTCGGCATGGCCATGGCGGAATCCGTCGCTATCTATGCGCTGGTTGTCTCGTTGATCCTCCTGTATGCAAACCCCTACATGCGTTATTTTTTGGGTTAATTTGAATCAAATATTAACTTCAAAATAACAACAGTTAGGGGGAAACGCGCATGTCAGAAACTAATAAAGGTAAGCAGTTATTCACTGTAGCGAGAGTCTTCTTCCTGCTTATCGTAATCCCCTTATCACTGATGGCTATTCTAATCGCCAACGGCATTTTTAAATTAGGGGTTACAGTCAAAGAACGAGCAGTGACTGCTCTTGACCAGAAATCTCAGGAAGAAATCAAAGTTCGTGCCATGAACACGGCGGATGAGGTCACTAATTTCCTCACGGAACGCAAGAAGGATATCCTGATTGCCACGATTATTCCGGCATCTGAACCCGTGTTCAGGAACTTCGTCAATGAAAACAGGAAAAACATCTGGGTCAAGGAAAAGGACAAAATCCGTCAGATCTCGGCGCCTCTTTACACCGAGATCTCCCTCATTGATAAAAATGGCAATGAGAGGATCAAGGTCTCCAACGGAAAGATCGTCCCCAGTGCGAAACTGGTCAATGTCAGCGCCCCGGCCAATACAACTTATAAAAACGAAGACTATTTTGCCAGGACAAGAAAATTGAACAAGGGAGAGGTCTATGTCTCCCCGGTCACCGGCTGGTATGTGAACCGGACGGAGTTCGAAAAAGGCAAGCGGTTTGCGGGCATTGTCCGATTCGCCACGCCCCTGTTCGGACCAGAGGGATTTGCCGGGATCATCAGCCTGGCCCTTGATTACAGTCACCTTGCCGGTTATACGGACCATATTATTCCCACGCAGGCAGCGTCTGTTTTTGAAGCGGATGCTGCAACGGGAAATTATGCCTACATGGTCGACCACGAAGGGTATGTCATTTCTCATCCTAGCGACTACCATATCAGGGGGCTTCGTGCCAACGGAATGCCGGTCCCCGCACTCACGCAGACAAATTCGGCAGAACTGGCCAAAAAAGGCGAAGAGGTCCTGAATCTGAATCTCCTTTCCTTCATGGATCCGAACCTGCCGGAAGTGGCCAGGGATGCGGCAACTGGAAAATCAGGCATTAAAATGTACAAGTTTGCGGGACATACAAAATTTGTCGCCTATGCGCCCATCAGATTCTTTACAAAAGACGCGCCTGAGCCGGGAGGATTCGGATGGATCGGCATGGGTGTTGATGTGGAGAAATTCAACGAACTGGCTATCTCGACAACGAAAAACATCGATAAAGAAGCAAAGGCGTGGACAACGACGATCATTCTGATTCTGACGATCTCCGTTATCATTCTGTTCCTCATCCTGGCCCTTCTGGCCCGCGGAATCACCCGTTCCATCGAAGCGGAGGTTCCGAAGGGTTCCGAAGGGGAAGGTTATTTCAACGAGGACGAAGAAGAAGACGATAAATAAATCTGCATAGGCCGGAAGCTTCGACTTCCGGCCTATTTTTATTCCATCGACCTGCCTATCCACCCCAGCCTATCCTTCACGAAACGAGAACTTTGTATAACCGATGAGAAATGGTTTGCAAGCGGCGAATCAAATTTTTCCGCCTTGCGAGAGATGACGTTAACGGTTTGCCGGATATCGTGATTATGTCTGGTCGTCCTCTTGGAGGAAAAGATATTTGAACTGCGGCGAAGCCATTTTCCAAAGGTCACGAGCCGCCTTGCGCGCTGTGCGAAGATTTTGTCACGATCTTTCCGTTTGACTTGCCTGGACCGATTTGATAGGAAACTGACGCAATTCCAAACGACATTGCCCGTCACAGCAAATCATGCAGGAGGAGATATTCATGAAAGACGATAAAATGGTTTTATGGTTCGATGAACTTGAACTGGCCGACATTCCGCAGGTGGGCGGCAAGAATGCCTCACTCGGTGAAATGAGGAGAGAATTGATTCCCAAAGGGGTCCGAATCCCCGATGGTTACGCTGTGACAGCCAATGCTTACCGTTATCTTTTGAAATCATCCGGCATTGTCGAGCAGATGAAGCAGATTCTTTCGGACCTGGACACCCACGACATGGAGAATCTGAAAAACCGGGGACGGCAGATTCGATCACTCATCTATCATTCGCCTTTTCCAAAGGATCTGGAAGATGAAATCATCGCGGCGTACGGGAAGCTCTGCGAGGAATACGGACCTGATACAGACGTGGCCGTTCGCAGTTCCGCCACGGCGGAAGACCTTCCTGACGCAAGCTTCGCCGGACAGCAGGAGACCTATCTCAACGTGACCGGGAAAGAGGCCCTCCTCGAAGCCTGCAAGAAATGTTTCGCTTCCCTGTTTACGGACCGGGCCATATCCTACCGGGTTGACAAAGGGTTTGATCATCTGTCCATTGCCCTGTCCATCGGGGTGCAGAAAATGGTCCGCTCGGATCTGGCGACATCCGGAGTCATCTTTTCGATCGACACGGAATCCGGCTTCAAGGATGCTATCCTGATCACCGGGTCTTACGGACTGGGAGAAACGGTGGTCCAGGGGTCCGTCAACCCCGATGAATTTTTCGTCTTTAAACCCACACTGAAAACCGGACATCGGCCGATTATTCAAAAAAAGCTGGGCACCAAGGAAATCAAAATGGTCTATGCGACAGGAGTGGGAGGAGACGCCACTGAAACCGTTCCTGTTCCCCGGGAAGACTGCGAGCGGTTTTGTCTGACGGATGACGAAATTCTCCAGCTGGCCCGCTGGACCACGATCATTGAGGATCATTATTCCGCCGAGGCCGGTTATTTCAAACCCATGGACATCGAATGGGGAAAGGACGGCCGGACCGGTGATCTCTTTATTCTGCAGGCCAGACCGGAAACGGTCCAGTCGCAGAAGGACGTCAATGTCCTGGAAAGTTATGTCCTCCTCGAATCCAGGGAACCTTTGGTCACCGGGACCAGCGTCGGCGCAAAAATCGGGGCCGGACCCGTTCAGGTCATAAAATCCGTGGATGAGATCAGAAACTTCAAAAAAGGGGAGGTTCTGGTTACCGACATGACCGACCCTGACTGGGAACCGGTCATGAAGATTGCCGCGGCCATCGTCACCAACAAGGGAGGCCGGACCTGTCATGCCGCCATTGTCAGCCGGGAACTGGGCGTGCCCTGCATTGTAGGGACAGGAAAAGGAACAAAGGCGTTGATGGGGGTGACCCACGCTACGGTATCCTGTGCGGAAGGAGAAGTAGGCAAGGTTTATGACGGCCTCCTGAAGTTTGAAGTTCAGCGGATCAACGCCAAGAACCTGACCCGTCCCAGGACTAAAATCATGATGAATGTGGGAAATCCCGAAAATGCCTTTACGCTGGCCGCGATTCCCAACGACGGGGTAGGGCTTGCCCGACTGGAATTTATCATCAACCAGTTCATCAGCATCCATCCCATGTCCCTGATTCAGTTCGATAAGGTCACCGATGCGGCGGTCCGCAGCAAGATTGAAACACTGACCAGAGGCTACAATGACCGGCGGGATTTCTTCGTGGACAAACTCGCCCAGGGGGTTGCAAAAATAGGCGCCGCCTTCTGGCCGAAGGAAGTTATCGTCCGGATGAGCGATTTCAAAAGTAACGAGTATGCCAATCTGATTGGTGGGGCCTTCTTCGAGCCCCATGAAGAAAACCCGATGATCGGGTTCCGAGGCGCCTCCCGTTACTACGACGATAAATATCGTGCCGCCTTCGCCCTGGAATGCGAGGCCATGAAAAAGGTCAGAAACGAAATGGGGCTGACCAATGTGAAACTGATGATTCCCTTCTGCCGGACCGTGGAGGAAGGGGAAAAAGTCATCAAGGTCATGGCAGACAGGGGACTTGTTCAGGGTGAAAATGGTCTTGAAATTTACATGATGGTTGAGATCCCGAGCAATGTCGTCCTGATCGACGATTTCGGCAAGATCTTCGATGGTTTTTCTATCGGCTCAAACGATCTGACCCAGTTGACGCTCGGTCTGGACAGGGATTCGGCGGAAGTTGCCCACATCTTCGATGAACGAAACAAAGCCGTGATGGATCTGATCCGGATCGCCATCACCAAATCCAACAAAATGGGCAAGAAAATCGGCATTTGCGGTCAGGCGCCCAGTGATTATCCTGAATTTGCCAGATTCCTTGTTGAATGCGGGATTGACAGCATATCCCTTAATTCCGATACGGTTATTAAAACGACGGTGGAGATTCTGGAAACAGAAAAATCGCTCAGCGAGTCGTAAGTCCGATTCGCCGCCGTTAGAAAGCAAACAGCGTTCAGCGCGGATATACATGCGCTGAACGCTGTTTTTTTAAAAGGTGTCAAACCAGATCATAAGCCGAGTTCTGTTCCGCCCGTCGGTCACCCGGAAGGCGGCGATGATCATTCATCTGGGACAGCAGTTGCCTGCGGCCTCAAGCGACACTACCCGAGAACGTCGGGCGGGCCACCCTTAAATGTTCTCCTATTCGGTCTTGCTCCGGATGGGGTTTACCATGCCTTCCCTGTCACCAGGGAAGCGGTGAGCTCTTACCTCGCCTTTTCACCCTTACCCGCCATGGCCGGGCGGTATATTTTCTGTGGCACTTTCCTTAGGGTCGCCCCCAGTCGCCGTTAGCGACCATCCTGCCCTGTGGAGCTCGGACTTTCCTCCCGTCCGGATACATCCGGACCAGCGATCATCTGATCTACTCCAACACCTCCATTTTTGCTTGTTATAAACCATAAAACGAAAAAGAACCAGCTGTTTGTATTCAGGCTATTCGCCTTTTCTATTCTGATCCTCCCAGTAAATGATCCGGCTGCAATGGGGACAATATTTGATATCGTCATCTTTTTGTAGTTCAATATACAATTGCGGCGGAATATTCATATGGCAGCCCCTGCAAATCTCTTTCCAGGCGGCGACCACCGCCAGACCATGACTCCTGTGTTTTATTGTTTCATATTTTTTCAACAGATCCGGCGTTATTTGCTCCTTCAGCAGCAAATCCCTTTCAAGATAAATAGAAATCTCCGCATCCAGGGCTGTCAGTTCCTGCTCAATCTGTTGCTTTTGGGATTCGTGATCACGCCGGTTTTCATCCAGTTCCTTTTCTCTCACCCTGACCACTTTTCTGACCTGATCAAGCTTATCCATGACGATGAGAATCTCATCCTCCAGGCCGTTGTTTTTCAATTCGGTGATTTCAATTTCCTTGAGCATCGCCTGATATTCCTTGTTCGTCTTGACCTCAGACAGACGATCTCTGGCTTTTTTCAGGTTCTCAAATCCCCGCTTGAGTTTCTCTTCCCTCTCCTTGTGGGTTTTGTTTAAATCCTCCAGAGTCTCTTGATCTTTTTCGAAATCAGCACAAAAAGCATGGAACGCTCCATCCAGTTTTGCCAATTCCCTCGGCAGCAATTTTTTACGGTTATTAATCCTGATGATCTCTGTATCATTCTTCTGTAAATCAATGATCAATCGTCGTTGTGCTCCCAACCGCACCCCTCCCTTCATTATAACATTGCAAAAAAAATGCACCCTTGGGCAGGTGCATTTTTCAGAGGAAGTCCGGACTTCCCGAATCTGTTGTCCACTCATTTGAATAAATCCGCTGAATCACCATCAACGCCATCCCCGATATTCTTGATTTAAAATCCCTGCCGGGAAGTGATAATGGGCCCACCTGGATTCGAACCAGGGACCGACCGGTTATGAGCCGGTGGCTCTACCAATTGAGCTATGGGCCCGTACACGACTGGAACTTGTGATGCCTCACTTGACACTGTTGCTACACCGAGTACGGCCTATTGTCAACATTCTAATTTACTGAACCAACAAGAAGCCATTGCACATATCCCTATTTCAACAAAGGTTTCAGGACTTTTCTTCTGGAAGGATTCCTCAGTTTCCGCACGGCGTTCGCATCTGCGGATCGCAGATGGTCCTTCAAAAGCTCCATTGCCTCCTGTTTCTTTTCAGAGACCAAATCGGTCCGCTCACTGATACCGAAACGCATCCGCAGGACCTTTTCCTCTCTAGGCGTCAAGGTGGACAATATTTTCCGCGTCTGCTCTGCCAGATCCATGCTGATCGTCGCTTCCGAAGGGGAAATGATCTTCTTGTCTTCGATAAAGTCACCCAGGTGACTGTCCTCCTCTTCACCAATCGGGGTCTCCAGGGAAATGGGTTCCTTGGCGATCTTTAATACTTTTCGGACCTTTTCCAGGGGATATTCCATTTTATTGGCAATTTCCTCCGGCGTCGGCTCCCGTCCCAACTCCTGAACCAGATAACGGGAGGTCCGGATCAGTTTATTGATGGTCTCGATCATATGAACTGGAATGCGGATGGTCCTGGCCTGATCGGCGATCGCCCTGGTGATGGCCTGTCTGATCCACCAGGTGGCATAGGTGGAAAATTTATAGCCCCGCTGATATTCAAATTTATCCACCGCTTTCATCAAACCGATGTTTCCTTCCTGAATAAGGTCCAGAAACTGCAGGCCCCGGTTCGTATATTTTTTGGCAATGCTGACAACCAGGCGAAGATTGGCCTCTACCAGCTTTCTTTTGGCAATCTCCGCCTTGGCCTCGCCACACTCGATGGAATCGACCATCTTCTTCACGGCGGTTGCCGACAGCCCGACCTCCTGGGAAATTTTCTTGATTGTCCGGTTGGCTTCCCTGACGGTCGCTTCACAGGCCTTCAATGTCTCTCTGCTGATATTCAATTTCCGGGTTACACGTTTTTCATCCACCGCTGATTTTTTCATGGATATCCATGCTTGTTCCATCTGTGTCAGGGAAAGGCCCGTCTGATCCTTGCAGGCTTGAACATCTTTCTCCACCTGCTCGATCTCCTCAAGATAGCCCTTGAGAAGAGCGACCATCCTGTCAATCTGCCTCTTGCTGAATTTGACTTTGCGGCAAAGCTGGATGATACGCTTCGTATTCTCATCCAGCTCGCTGCGAAGAATTTCCTTCTGAAAATCGAGCAGGCCCTTCGTTTTCAGTTTCAAGCGCAGGATATCATTCTTCTTATCCAGGACTGTGACCTTGTCAATCAGCTTCAGCAAGCGTTCCCTGTGGAGATCTTCCTCTACGTAGCCATCTTCATCTTCAAGGTTATCCACGACATTCTTGACGCGCAGATCCTCATTTCTCAGCCGGACGCCGATATCCACGACATTTTTGATACAGACGTTGACACCAAACACCGCATCCATGCTTTCTTTCAGGCCTTCTTCGATCTTCTTGGCAATTTCAACCTCCCCTTCCCGGCTGAGCAGCGAAACGAGGCCCATTTCACGGAGGTACATTTTGACGGGATCCCCGGTCTTTCCGACAAGCGGCGCGAGCCCCAGCGTTTCCTCTTCCTTGGTGCCGGCAAGCTCATCCGTCGGCTTCTTAACGATCAGTTTTTCGCCCTTGTCCGTATCGATGATGTCGATATTCTTCTCGCCGAAAAGCATGATGATATCGTCAATCTGATCGGAAGAAATAATGTCCGACGGCAACAGGTCATTCACGTCGTCATAGGTGAGAAAACCCTTTTCCTCCCCCAAGGATATCAGCTTCTTAAATTCATCTGTCGGTATTTCTTTCGCCATGTCATTGTCTCCCGGAACGAATTTTTATCCCCTTGCCAAACGGGCTTAAATCCCCAGCATTTTTTCTTCTTTAGAAAGGCGGTCTTTTTCCACCAAAAGCCGGCCGCACCGATCCGTATCGCCAGTTTCCTGTGCCTTTTTAATGTCCGGATTCAGTGCCTTAATTTTTTCCTTGTACCAGCGCCGCCTGATCTGTCGCGTGGTATCGACGACCAGCCGATCCAGTATCTTTTCTTCCTCAAACGGCCGCGCCTCCATGAGCTTTTTCATCAGGCCTTCCCGGAGGGGTCCCGGGTCCAAGCGGCTTATTGCTTCGACCGCATCTAAAGGCTGTAAGCCGGCGGCAGCGTCCAGTAATATCTTCCCGAATTTTTTTAGCTCCATGTTCGTAAAGTAACCCAGAATTTTTGTCTGCGCCAAATGGTTGCATATTCCCGGATGGATCAGTAACAGATGGATTAAATTGAGTTCCAGCTTATCGATCTCCTCCACACGGCTTCTGCGGATTGCGCCGGCGTTTGTTATGGCGGGCAGCGTATGGGAAATTTCGTTTTTCAAAAGTTCCTGGTCAATGCCCAGCATTTCCGAGACCCGCTTGATGAAGAGATTCCTGTCGATGACGTTTTCAATCTGTTTGATAAAAGCAACGGCTTTTCGGAACGAATCCCGATCTTTTTCAAAACCACCTCGATCTCCCAGGACATGATCAATATAGTAATCGACCAAGGAGGGAGCGCGGTTGATCAGATCCAGCAGGGCATCCCCGCCATAAGTCCGGACGTAATCGTCGGGATCAAGATTCTCAGGGAGCACGAGGACGCGGGCACTCAGGTTGCCTGCCAGGAACAGTTCCAGGCTTCTCATCAGGGCTTTGCGACCCGCCTCATCAGGATCGAAGAGAACCACAACATGTGTCGTATAACGGCCGATCAGATCAATCTGATCTTTCGTCAGTGCGGTCCCCAACGTGGCCACGACATGAGTGATGCCTGCACTCCAGAGTGAAATCAGGTCAAAATACCCTTCCACCAGAATGACATAACCCTGCCTGCGGATGGCCTCTTTTGCCCTGTTGAGTGCGTACAGATTCCTCCCCTTGACATAAACACCCGATTCGGGGGAATTGAGATACTTGGGCTCTCCATCGCCAATAAGCCTTCCCCCGAAGGCGATGACGCGGCCATTGAAATCTTCGACGGGGAACATCAATCGGCCCCGGAAACGGTCATATGGGGAGGCGTCCTTTCCCGGGATGAGGAGCCCCGCCTGTTCGGCGTTTGCCAAAGACGCCTTTTCCTTTTCGAAAAAGTCCCGCAGGTGACGCCAGCTGTTCAGGGCAAAACCGAGACGAAACTCCCTGACGACTTCTTCCCGGACTCCCCGTTGCCTAAGATAAGCAACGGCTTCTTTCCCTGAGGATGTGGCCAGGTTTCTGATATAATGGTCGGCCGCCATTTCGTTGATCCTGATCAACTGCTCCTGATGGCTGGCCTCCTGCCTCTCCTTCTGCGAAATCCGCTCCGGAATGATGACCCCTGTTTTTTTCGCCAGGTGACGGATGGCCTCAGGATAGGTCATCTGGCTGATTTTCATCAAAAAAGCAAAAACATTACCCCCTTCGCCACATCCGAAACAGTAAAACATCTGGCGGTCCGGTGTGACGGTAAACGAGGGCGTTTTTTCCTTGTGAAAAGGACAAAGGCCGACAAAATTCCGCCCCGCCTTTTTCAGCGTAACATATTCTGAAACCAGCTCAACGATGTTGGCGCGGTTTTTAATCTCCTCAACCTTGATGTCCGGTATATAACCCTTCAATCGTGCCCTCTCAAGACGGATCGACCCGATAAACCTGCAAGCTTTTATTATGGAAGCTTATATGGCTAAGCTGACAGGATCGTTCTAACCTTTTCACTCAAGAGCTTTCCATCGGCTTTGCCGGTGAGTTTCGGCATCAGAACTTTCATGACTTTTCCCATGTCCTTGACACTCAGGGCGCCTGTTTCATCAATGGCCTTCCGGATCTCCTGGAGGATATCTTCTTCAGACAACTGCTGAGGCATGAAGGCCTGGATAATCTTCAGTTCCGCCTCCTCCTTCTCGACAAGATCCGGCCGTCCCCCCCTGGCAAACTGTTCGATGGAATCTTTGCGCTGCTTCACCATGCTGGACAAAGTCTGCAGAAATTCTGAATCATTCAAATCCCGCTTCAAATCGATTTCCCGATAGTGCAGGGCCGCCTTGATGAGGCGCAGGGCGGACAGGGTGATTTTATCCTTTTCCTTGGCCGCGACCACCATATCCTGATCAATTTTTGTTTTAAATTTCATACTGTACCTTCGCTTATCTTTATTACCGTATTATGTTATACCGCTTCTGCCGTTTGTCAACAGACCTCCCGAAAAAATCAGTTCAGGTCATCTCTGAGTTTTTCGCCGCCCAACACATGGAGGTGAAGATGAAAGATCACCTGTCCCCCTCCTCTCTGCAGTTGATGATCGTTCTGAAACCTTTTTGATCCATTTTTTTGACTTTAGCAACTTCCTGGACCGCGGCAATCAGGGCATCCAGTTCCTTCATCCGTTCATCGCTAAGATCCATCAGCGTTGGAATATGGGTCTTCGGAATCACGATCACGTGCACGGGCGCCATGGGATGTATATCATCGAAGGCCAAAACCTGATCGGTTTCATAAACCCTGGAACTTGGGATTTGACCACTCACGATCCTGCAGAAAATACAGTCATCCATCATATGCCCCCCCTGAAAAACATCCGTTACCGCTTCGCCCTGTCGATTGCCGCTTGCAAATTCAGCCCGCCTGTATAGAGGGCCTTGCCGACAATGACCCCTATGACCCCTGCGGGCTCAAGCGCAAGCACCTGTTCAATGTCTCCGATGCCGGCCACCCCTCCGGAGGCAATAACGGGGATGCTCACCGCTTCTGCGAGGATGCGGGTCGCTTCAATATTGACGCCGGTTTCCATGCCATCCCGCTGGATGTCCGTGTAAACGATAGCCGCCAGACCATCGTCTTCATACCGTCTGGCGATATTCGCAGCGGGTTCGGACGTTTTCTCCGTCCAACCCTGGACTGCGACCAGGCCATTACGCGCATCAATCCCGACAATAATACACCCGCTGAATTGCCGGCAGGCATCCCGGACAAATGTTTCATGCTTCAGCGCGGCGGTCCCAAGGATGACCCATCGCACCCCCTGCTCAATATAAAATTCAACCGTTTCCATATCCCGGATACCGCCGCCCAGTTCAACCGGGATCGTAACGGCCTTGACTATCTTCAGAATCACCGCCCTGTTCCGGGGCGATCCTGCCAGGGAGCCATCCAGATCAACGATATGAATCCGCTGGGCCCCCTGCGCCTGCCATTGTACGGCGATATCCACGGGATCTTCCGAATAAACGGTGGCCCGCCGGAAATCGCCCTGCGCCAGCCGGACACACCTGCCATCTTTCAAGTCAATCGCCGGTATGACAATCACGTCTCTCTCCAAAAGAAAAATCGGAATCCCCGCTACATGAAATTCCGAAGGTGCGACTGTTCTCGCTGCAATAACCGGATGAAGCTATTTGGACAGGGCAGGAAAGTTATTCATGATATTGTCCATCCCTCCTTCGGACAACTCCCTTACCGTCACCCACCTGCCGCCACCCCTCAGAAAGGCGGAAGCCTGAAGAACATTTTCCATCAGGGATGTTTGTGTTTTGTCAAAACGGCCTTTCCAGACCAGGGCCGTGTCGCTGACTCTGAAAAGGTAGATTTCAAAAGCCACCGACGCGGGCTTCGCGGCGGCATAGGGCGTGCCCTGACGCTCACGAAAACGATAGACATAACCAAAGATGATCCCGTCCACCTCCAGATCGTCTCCAACCTTCTTCAACAGGGCCAGCGGCGTGACTTTATCAAAGGCCCCGATGTAGCGCTCATATATTCCGGCCACCCGGTCCGGAGGGATGACATCGACTTTATAGCCTGCGTTGAGCCTCTCGATAAAGATCCGTTCAATAATTGCTTCCGAACGATCAGGGGGTCCGTCCGCCCTGGTAAAAAACACGCAACGGCTGCAATCGGCCGCATTAATATCGGTTTGTTCCGGTGTGGTCTGCTGAAAAGGCGCTATGGCCAAACGTTGAAAGACCAACTTGCCGCCCTGCTGCAGCGTCGTCCCCGAACCACTCCCATTATAACATCCCGTGATCCCCAGGATGATCAGGGATAACCCGCATAAAATTATGATTTTATACAGATTTGCCTCCTTCCAGGGGATTCCGAACGGGGATCCTTTCCGATATGATTTCAGCTTCACGACTGCTACAGGCTCCCTTTGGTTGACAGGACACCCTCGATCCGCCCGTGGAGGGTCACGGCTTTATTGAGTGCGCGTGCAAAGGCCTTGAAGATGGCTTCGGCCATGTGATGGTTGTTCCTGCCATAATGCACGTTGATATGCAAGGTTATTCCGCTATGGTCTGAAAAAGATTTAAAAAACTCCTTAATCAGGGCCGGGTCAAAGGTACCGATTTTCGCTTCTCCGAACGCTGCATTGTAAATCAGATAAGGGCGGCCGGAGATGTCCATGGCCACCCCGCACAGCGCCTCATCCATGGGAACCAGCGATTGCCCGTAACGTGCGATGCCCTCCTTGCCCCCCAGTGCCTGTTTGACGGCCGTCCCCAAACAAATTCCCAGATCTTCCACAAGATGGTGTTCATCAACGGATGTGTCCCCCTGACTCTGGACACACAGATCGAAAAAACCGTGTTTTGCAAAAAGATGAAACATGTGATCCAGAAATGGAACGGTGGTCACAATATCCGCCTTGCCGGATCCATCCAGATTGATTTCAAGAGATACCTCTGTTTCCGTTGTCTTTCTGTATATTTTCGAGATTCTGTCCATGGGGCTCATCCTTTTCAGATCACTTTATTCAGCGGATACTCGATAATCCCTTCTGCACCCGCTTCCTGCAGCAGGGGGATCAAATCTCTGACGATGCCGGCACTGACAATCGTCTCTACGGCAAACCACTCTTCGGAATATAAATTGGATATGGTCGGCGCCTTCAAAGACGGCAGCAAAAGGACAACCCGCCCAAGATTTTCCTTGGACACATTCAATTTCAAACCCACCTTCCCCAACGCCTGGAGCGCACCATTCAGGAGCGTCCTGATTTGCTCAATTTTCTGTCTCTTCCAGGGATTTTCCCAGGCAGACGGATTGGCAATGAGCTGTGTATTGGTCTGCATTAATTCACAAACGATTCTGAGTTTGTTGGCCCTGATCGTGGAACCCGTTTCCGTGACTTCCACGATCGCGTCCACCAGGCCCTCCACCACTTTTGCCTCTGTCGCCCCCCAGGAAAATTCGACATGAACATCAATATTTCTTTCCCGGAAATAGCGTTTCGTAAAATGGACCAGTTCCGTGGAAATACGTTTCCCCTGCATATCTTCAAGAGACTGGATCGGTGAATCTTCCCGGACTACGAGCACCCAGCTCGCCTTTCTTGTTGAGGTCTTGGAATAGACAAGGTCCTGCACGGTTACGACCGTTGAGTCATTTTCAATGACCCAGTCCCTTCCCGTCAGCCCCAGATCCAGGGTCCCATCTTCCACATATCTCGACATTTCCTGGGCCCGGACCAGACTGCAGGCAATTTCGTCATCGTCAATATCCGGGAAATAGCTTCGGCTATCATAGGTGATGCGCCAGCCGGCTCTCTTAAAAAGCTCAACCGTGTTGACCTCCAGGCTGCCTTTGGGAATACCCAGTTTCAGTTTATTCATTTTTTATAGACGTCCTCCGGATTAAAAATTCTCACCCCTGTATTTTCAACCCGCCCGTCGACCAGCTTTCGATAAAAGCAGGACCGGTAACCGGTATGGCAGGCAGCCCCCCCCAACTGATGGACCTTGAGCAAAATCGTATCGTCGTCACAGTCGATCCGCACCTCCCGGACAAGCTGAACGTGTCCCGACGTCTCCCCCTTGAGCCACAGGGTATTGCGGGACCGGCTCCAGAAGGTCGCCTTGCCTGTTTCCAGCGTTCTCAACCAGGCATCGCGGTTCATGTAAGCCAGCATCAGCACTTCGCCCGTTTCATCGTCCTGAACAATCGCGGGGAGCAGACCTCCCCCCTTGTTAAAATCGGGATCGAACATTAAATCATGTCTTCTTTCAACACTTATTCCAGGCGGCGTATGCTAATTTAAGAATCCGTTTTTATCAAGCATTATTTCTTTTCAGGCATATTCGCCTGCATATTCACCTTGCCTCGTTCTTACATTTGTGATAGAAAATATCCGCGATTTTTTTATTTTTGCGCCTTCATTTTCATATAAACATCGGATCGAGGAGGTAAAACCATGTCACTGCTCATAGCCGGCGCCGTATCGGCAGTTCTGGGTTTGATCGGCCTCATGGCCTGGTGGAATGACTTTCTGATCATTCTCAAGGGGGCCGTCCCTCTGGCGATGCTTCTGGGCGGCATCCTGGCTATTTACGTGGGATTTGATGATATCCAGGATAAGATGCGTGAGGAACGGGTGCGGCAGGACGCAAAACTGGATAAGACCAGGGAGGAAATGGAGATCGTCCGGGCCAAGGCTGAACAGTATCGGGAAGAGCTTGAACGGTTAAAAGAACTTGCAAAGTCCGGCAAGGACGCCTGAAGTATTAAATTTCACTTGACAGTTAAAAAAAAATAAACTAGGGATGGCCCGCACAGAAAATTTTGGTCGTTAATGAGATGATCGTCAATAAACTGAAATTCAGAATATCCTTGCGCGCCACCAATCATCCCCCCTACATGTATTGATGCCTGCTGCCCATGTCTTTATGGGTAAGCAGGCCTTCTAGATTTCATCATTTACTCCAAAAATTATTTTTTTATTCGGCAGGACTTGACCATGTTTTACATTATCGACGATTTTTATTACTTTTTTTCATCCAAATATGGCTATTGATGCCTGTATGTTTCGCTTGCCGGGAAGCAGGCAGGACAACGACGTAAATATTTACAAGACCCATAAACAATGACCACCATAAGGAGACCAAAATGAAAAAGAAAATATTTATATGGATTGCTTTTCTCGTGGCAGCCGGATGGGGCATAGCCGGTTCGTCGAAAGTTTTGGAAGCATCAACCACCAATCTGACCTACAGCGTATTCTTCCCGCCGACCCATGGGCAGAGCAAAGCCGCCGCCGACTGGGCCAAAGAGATCGAAAAACGGACCGACGGCCGGGTCAAGATCAATGTGTTTTCCGGCGGGACCCTCACCCCGGCGGATCAAACCTATGACGGTGTCGTCAAGGGAATCTCCGACATTGGCATGTCCTGTTTTGCCTACACCCGGGGACGCTTCCCCATCATGGAAGTTCTTGACCTTCCAATGGGTTATCCCAACGGGCGCACAGCAACGCGTGTCGCCAACGATTTCTTCACGAAATTCAAACCCAAAGAACTTGACGGCGTCAAAGTTCTCTATATCCATGCCCACGGACCGGGGCTCCTGCATACCTTAAAGCCGGTCCAGTCCTTGCGGGATCTGAAGGGCATGAAGATCCGTTCTACCGGTCTGAGCGCGAAGGTGGTCGAAATGCTGGGCGCCGTTCCGGTGGCGATGCCGCAGGGGGGAACCTATGAGGCCCTGCAAAGAGGGGTCGTGGATGGAACATTCACCCCCATTGAAACCCTGAAAGGCTGGAAGCAGGCCGAAGTTGTCAAATATACAACCGATTCATCTGGTGTCGGCTATACGACCGCCATGTTCGTGGTCATGAACCTTAAAAAATGGAACGCCTTGCCGAAAGACATCCAGGACATCTTCGAAGCGGTCAGCGGCCAGTGGGTTGACGTTCATGGACAAACGTGGGACACGTTGGATTTGGAAGGCCGCCAGTACACACTGAGTCTCGGCAATAAAGTCATCTCATTAAGCAAAGAGGAAAATGCCCGGTGGAAAAAAGCGGTCAGCCCGATTATCCAGGACTATATCAAAACAACAAACGCCAAGGGTCTGAACGGACAGCAGGCCGTCAAGGAAGTCGAAAGTTTAATTAAGAAGTATGGCAAACTGTACAAATAGAAGGTCCTGCTGAAGGGATAATCGATTATGCTTCGATTGGAACGGGCCGTCACGGTGACGAGCCGCTGGTTCAATTATGCCGCTTGCCTGGCCGTTGTCGTCATGATGCTGCTGTCCTGCGCCGATGTGGCCCTACGGCTCTTCGGCGCCCCCATCCCCGGCGCCTATGAAATGGTGGGTTTTCTGGGCGCCGTGATTGTCTCCTTTGCACTTGCTTATACCTCCCTGCAGCGGGGGCATGTGGCGGTGGAACTGCTTTTTGAAAAACTGCCTCCACGGGCACAGTGCTTCGTTGAAGCGGGTGGCAATCTGATCGGCGCCGCCCTCTTCGGCCTCATGGCCTGGCAGAGCCTCACTTACGGTACGGACCTGCGACACAGCGGGGAAGTGTCTTTGACGCTCCAGATGCCGGTTTATCCCTTTGTCTATGGCATCGCCCTCGGTTCCGGCATGTTGGCGCTGGTTCTGCTCATCGATTTCATCAGATCCTTGAAAAGGGGACTGGAAGTATGACGCCGACCATGATGGGGTTAACGAGCTTTGTTGCTCTCGTGTTGCTCATGTTCCTGAAAATCCCGGTGGGATTTGTCATGGCCATCGTGGGATTTGCGGGGTTCGGACTTCTGATCTCCTGGGATGCGTCACTGAGTCTGCTCGCCCGTGATTTTTTCTCCGTTTTCAGTTCCTACAATCTGACCGTCATCCCGCTCTTCGTTTTCATGGGACAGGTGGCTCACCATTCCGGCATGAGCGGCCGGCTTTTCAATACCGCCCACAAGTTTCTGGGACACCTCCCCGGCGGACTGGCCATCGCCACCATCGGGGCCTGCGCCGGTTTTTCCGCTATTTGCGGCTCCACGAGCGCGACCGCGGCCACCATGGCCTCGGTCGCCTTGCCGCAGATGAAAAAATACAATTACGACCCCGCATTGGCCACGGGCGTCGTCGCCGCCGGGGGCAGTCTGGGCATCCTCATTCCGCCCAGCACGATCTTTATCATCTACGGTATCATGACGGAACAGTCCATCGGCAAACTGTTCATGGCCGGCGTCCTGCCCGGCATCCTCCTGACCCTGCTTTTTATTCTGACGATTGTCATCTGGACACACCTGCGCCCGGACATCTGTGAAAAAGCGCCGAAGTCCACCTGGAAAGAAAGAATCGCCTCTCTGACGGGCGTGATCGAAACCTTCATTCTCTTTGTCATGGTCATGGGCGGCCTTTTCGTGGGCCTTTTCACCCCGACCGAGGCGGCGGCCATCGGCGCTTTTGGAACGCTCCTCATTGCGCTGGTCGGCCGCAATCTTTCGTGGCGGGGTTTAATCAGATCTTTGGATGAAACCACCCGGGTTTCCTGTATGATCTTCGTCATCGTCGCCGGCGCCACTGTTTTCGGGCACTTCCTGGCCGTAACCGGCATTCCGGCAAACATCGGAACCTGGGTATCAGGGCTTGCCTTGCCGCCTCCCGTTATCATCGGATTGATCCTTCTGGTCTATCTGGTTCTCGGCTGCCTGATGGATTCGCTGGCCATGATCATGCTCACGATTCCCATCTTTTTTCCGGTCGTGACCACCCTCGGCTATGATCCCATCTGGTTCGGCGTGATCATTGTTCTGGTCACGGAGATGGGCGTCATCACACCGCCCGTGGGCATTAATGTTTATGTCGTCGCCGGCGTGGCGCGGGATGTTCCCCTGCACATTATCTTCAAAGGCGCGACCCACCTGCTCATGGCCCTGCTGGTCACGGCGATCCTGTTGATCCTCTTTCCTCAGATTGCGACGTACCTGCCCAGCTTAATGAAATGAAAATCCTTTGAAGAAACGACCGGAGGAGCAAAGATGGATTTCTTTTTCAATCCGAAAGCGATCGCCGTGGTGGGTGCTACGCCCAACCCGTTCAAGGGAGGCTGTTCGATTCTGAAAAACCTGATCGCCGGTTATCAGGGAAGGATCTATCCCATCAACCCCCGTTATGACAAAATCGAAGGGTTGCCCGCCTTCCCGTCCGTTAACGCCGTTGACGGTCCGGTCGATCTGGCCATCGTTTTTGTGCCGGCACAGGCGACGCCGGACGCTATTGAAGACTGCATCCGCAAGGGCGTCTCCGGCGTCATCATCGAGTCCGGCGGCTTTGCTGAAACGGGCACTGAGGGCCGGCGGCTGCAGCAGCGGATTCTCGATAGGGCCAGGGGGGCCGGCATCCGGCTGTGGGGACCCAACTGCATGGGCCTTGTGGATGCGGTTCATGGCCGTGTCTTCTCCTTCCTCGACCCCAGAGCGCTTCAGGCAGGCCTCGTCCCGGGCAATGTTTCCCTGGTGGTGCAGAGCGGCATGCTGTCCGCCGGTTTCCTGGTTGACATCATGACACACGGCATCATGGGGATCAGCAAGGTTTGCTCCGTGGGCAACAAAATGGACGTCGACGAGTGCGATCTTGTGCCCTGGCTGTTGAGAGATCCCGACACCGCCGTTATCGGACTCTATCTGGAGACGATCGCCCGCGGCCGGCGCTTTGCGGATATTTGCCGCAGCAGCGCCAAACCGATTGTGGTCCTCAAGGGCGGCAAAAGCCCCAGAGGCGCCCAGGCGGCCATGAGCCACACTGCAAGTCTCGCCGGAAACCGGCGGATTGTCTCCGGAGCGCTCGCGCAGACCGGAGTGATCGAAGCCTACGACTTCAAGCAGATGATGGATCTCTGCCGGTCCCTGGCGATGGTTCCGAACAAAGCCGATGAATTGAAAGGCGGTGTTGCCATTCTAACCTTCAGCGGCGGCGCGGGCATTGTTTCTTCAGACTTTCTCGAAGAGATGGGCCTCACCGTGGCCGATTTTGCCGACGACACAAAAAAAAGTCTGCAGGCTGTCTTTCCCGAATGGATGCCCGTGGCCAACCCCGTGGATCTGTGGCCGGCCATGGAAAAAAACGCCGCGACCGATGTGGATATATACAGCAAGGCCATGAAGACCGTTCTGGCCGACCCGGCGGTCGCTGCCGTGCTGCTGCACGTCTTTGTCGGCAATTTCCGGATCAGGATCAATCTGCCGGACCTGGCGCAGCAGTCGCGGGCTGCCGGCAAGCCCGTTTTCATCTGGCTTTTGGGCAGGCGGGATGAGGCGTATCAGTTTCAGATGACAGCCCGCGAGCAGGGGGTGCCGGTGTTCCAGGAACTTCATCGCGCTGTGGAATGTCTCTCCATCGTCATGCGCCGGGAAAAGCGGGCCACATCGGCCATTTTCGCTAATAAAGCCGGCAAATGTCTGCCCTTAGCACTTGAATTCCGACAACTGCTTGCGGAGGTCAACGGCCCGCTGGACGAGTTCATTTCAAAGCAGATTCTGAAGACTTACGATATCCCCACGGTGGATGAAGCCATCGCCACCGATGTCCATGAATGCCTGCAGGCAGCGGCGAGGATCGGCTATCCCGTCGTCATGAAGGGGTTGCAAGAGGGCGGCGTCCATAAAACAGAGATGGGGCTGGTCTATCTCGATATCCGCAACAAATCGACGGCAATGAGAACCTTCAAAACACTCACAAGGAAGATGGGCGGCCGTGGCAGGGTCCTGATCCAGAAGCAGGTGAAAGGCCATGTCGAACTGATCCTGGGGCTGATACGAGATCCCCAGTTCGGCCCCTGCGTCATGATCGGCCTGGGCGGCATCATGGCCGAGGTCTTCCAGGATGCGGTTTTTGCCATGGCTCCGCTGAACCATCAGGAAGCGCTGGCACTCACCGGTCGCCTTCAGGGGCAGCAGCTGCTGGACGGCTTCCGGGGAAACCCGCCGGTGAACAGGGAGGAGATTGCCCGGATGCTTGTGACCCTGGGAACCATCGGGCTGGCCTATCCCCGTATTCAGGAAATCGACATCAACCCACTGATTGTCGGTGCGGCGGGGGCTGTCGCGGTGGATGCCACGATTATTCTCGGGTAGCAGGTCAGGGAGCCGTACATCATCCTTTGAAAAATTGTTCTTGAAGCGGCGAATCCATTTTTCAAACGCTTGCTCAATTTATATTCTGGATGTCCTTTTCCTTGCCGACCACGATGAGAACCTCGCCGTCCTTGATGACAAAATTCGCCGGGGGAACCATGTGAATCCGGTCGGAGATGATATCCCGGATCGCGATGACTTCGATATGATATTTCCCGCGCAACTGGAGTTCCGCAATCGTTTTGCCCAGAAAGCTGTTCGGCGGCGCCAATTCGGAAATCATGTAGTCGTCGGACAAGGGCAGATAATCCAGCACATTGGGTGAAATCAGGCTTTTAGCCACCTTGCGGGCCATTTCCTTTTCCGGAATGACAACCTCCGTCGCCCCGACCTTCTCCAGGATCAGCTTGTGTTCCTCATTGGGAGCCTTGACAATGATGTTCCTGACATTCAGTTGTTTCAGGTGGAGCGTGATCAGGGTACTGGCAGCCAGATCCTCGCCGAAGGAGATGATCACCACATCGTCCTGCTGAACCCCGATCATCTCCATGACCTCCTTGTCGATTCCGTCGGCGACAATGGCCTTGGTGGAACAATCCCTCGCCCTCTGGACGGCGTCCTTGTTTTTATCGATGGCGATAACCTCGAAGCCGCCCTCGTAAAGCGCACTGACAAGATTGATCCCGAAGATCCCCAAACCAATGACGATGGCCCTTTTCATTTTTTCACTCCTTTTTTATCAACCCACCATGACCTGCTCTTCAGCGTAGGTGAGTCCCCGCTTCGGCGCACTCCAGGCAAAAGCCAGCGTCAGGGGACCGACCCGCCCGGCGAACATCATGAGAATAATGGCGAGTTTCTGCATATCATTGAGGTTTGCCGTAATGCCCATGGACAGGCCCACGGTTCCAAAAGCCGATACGGTTTCAAAAAGGTATTCCACAAAAAAATGGCGGCTCTGTGTGGGATGCGGCGTTTCGGCATGGCCGCCTGCAAAACAGAAGGATCGACGTAATCAGACAGATCGAAAAGGCCGATGCGAAAACGATGGCCATGGTCCTGCCGAGAATTTCCTTCGGGATGGTCCGGTTGAACATGTTGACTTCGTCCTGGCCCTTGATCCGATTCCAGATCATGACAAGGAGGAGTGCGAAACTGGTCGTCTTGATGCCGCCGCCGGTCGAGTCCGGGCGATGCTCCGATGAACATGAGGATGATCAGAACGAGGATGGTCGCATTGGTCAGTTGACCATGTCCACGGTATTGAAACCGGCAGGTCCGCGGCCGCAACGGACTGAAAGAAGGAGGTCAGAATCTGCGTTTCACGGACGCTCCCTAGCAGAATGTGATTCATTTCAAAAAGGTAAAACAGCAAAGCCCCTGCCGATGATCAGAATACGCGGTCATCACCAGGACAACCCTGCTGTGGATGGACAGTTTCTTTTGTAATCCCCGGAATCTCGCGAAAACTTCATATTGAACAATAAAGCCGATCCCCCCGAGAATAATGAGTCTCATGATAGTCAGGTTGACGACCACAGTCAGCCTGATAGCTCATGAGATTATCGGCAAAGAGGGAATAACCGCAGTTGTTGAAGGCGGAGACAGCGTGATAGAGGGCCTGATAAAGAGGCATGCGCCATGGGGAAATCATGAGAAAAACGGACAAACAAGCAGCAACGTACCCATGCCTTCGATGAGAAATGTGGACAAGAAGGACCCATTTGGCAATGACGACGAAAATCCCGCCGCGGCGTATGCAGGAATGCTGGATTGCACGATTTCCCGTTCTTTGAAGGAAACCCCGCGGCCCATCATCCCGAAGAACACGACGGAAAAGGTGACAATCCCCAGACCGCCGATCTGAAATAGAAAAAGACTGATGACCTGTCCGGTGAAAGACAGATCCGTGCCGATGTCAATCGTGACCAGACCGGTGACGCACACCGCCGAGGCCGACGTGAACAGGGCATCCACAAAAGTGAGCTGTCCCCGGCCGGCGGAAAAGGGCAGCCATAGCAGGAACGCCCCCGCCAGAATCACAGCGGCAAAACTGAAAATGAAAATCCGTCCAGGTGGGAGTTGTCTGGCGACAAAAGTGCGGAGATGAACCGGAATATTCATGGCTATGATCCCTTGACGAATTCGTAAAAAATCAAGATACTATCCAAATTCGACGGCTTCGTAAAAAGCTCCGCAGGCAAGGCGCGTAAATCCTGAGGAGTGAGGCGTACTTTAGGTACGCCGCAATGACGAAGGATGCAGCGCAACGCAGCATCCGGACTTTTTACGAAGTCGTCATCCCTTGGAGTCGGTCTGGCTTTCCTTGCCGCGTCTCGTGAGTTCGATAAACAGGATGACCGCACCCACGGAAATGGCCGAGTCGGCCACATTGAAGGCCGGCCAGTGGGTGGAGCCGATGTAAACATCCAGAAAGTCAATCACTTCCCCTAAACGAACCCGGTCGATCAGATTTCCGACGGCGCCGGATAGAATCAGCGAGAGGGCAAACGTCAGAAACGGCTCCTTCGCCTTGCTTTTCCAGATATAATGCACGACCAAGATGATCGCCAGGACCGTAACGGCCGCGAAAAAGATGGAACGGAACAGCGGCGAGGCGTCGGCCAGAAAACCGAAGGCCGCTCCAGGATTGCGGACATAGGTGATGCTGAACAATCCCTGAATGACGGGGATGGATTCATGCAGCCGCATCGATGAATCGACATAAAACTTGGTGATCTGATCAAGAAGGAGAATCAGGCCGGTCGTCACGCCAAGCAGGAGGACCTTTTTATTCAAGATTTGTCAGGCACCTTTCGCAAACCGTCGGATGTTCAGGATTCATTCCGACATTCTCGCTGTAGATCCAGCAACGATTGCACTTCTTGCCGCCGGCCTTGGAGACGCCGACTGAAAGACCCTCAACCTCGGCGCTCTGATAGGCCTCCGGAATCTGATCCTTCGGCACGAGACTGACCTGCGACACGATCAGCAGCGCCCGGAGATCCTCGATGTGCGTATCCAGAAGAGACCGGAGTTGTTCCGGCGGACAAACCGCAACGGCGGCATCCAGGGGATGCCCCACCACCTTGTTTTTCCTCGCGATTTCAATGGCCTTGGAAATCTCACCTTTGACGGCAATGAGGGTCTTCCAGCGTTCTGACAAATCAGGATTCAGGAAAGCTTCATTGACCGCCGGGAATTGGGTCAGATGGACGCTCGCCTCTTTACCGGCATAAGCCGGCAGGGCTGCCCAGACCTCTTCGGCGGTAAAGGTCAGCATCGGCGCCAGCAGCCGGGTCATGGCCTCGAGGATGAGATACATGGCCCTCTGGGCGGAGCGTCGTGCCTTTGAGGCCGCCTTGGCCGTATAGAGGCGGTCTTTGAGGACATCCAGATAAAGGGCGCTCAGATCAACGGTGCAGAAATTGTAAAGGGTGTAGTAGACGACATGAAACTGATAACTGTCATAGGCTTCGCGGACACGCTTGATCACCTCCTGCAGCCGGTGCAGGGCCCAACGATCAATCTCTTCCATGTCTTCGGACGCCACCGCATCCCGCTGACAATCAAAATCATAGAGATTCCCCAGAATGTAACGGCTGGTATTGCGGATCCGGCGGTAGGCCTCCACGAGGCGTTTGAGGATCTCATCGGAAATTCGGATATCCTCGGTGTAATCTTCCGCGGCCACCCAGAGCCGCAGGATTTCCGCCCCGTACTGCTCAATGATCTCCTGCGAATCGATGACATTGCCCACGGATTTGGACATCTTCTTGCCCTCGCCGTCCACGACAAAACCGTGCGTGAGAACACTCTTGTAAGGCGCCCGGCTGCGCGTTCCCACGGACTCCAGCAGGGATGAATGGAACCAGCCGCGATGCTGATCGGACCCTTCCAGATACAGATCCGCACGGCGACCGGTGATCGGGCCAGTTTTCCAGAACGGCGGCGTGGCTCACGCCGGAATCAAACCACACATCCAGAATATTCGTCTCCTTCGTAAATCGTATCATGCCGCAATGCGGACAGAGCGTTCCGGCCGGCATCAGGTCCCGCGGCTCCCTTTCAAACCACACGTCGGCACCGTACTGCCGGACCAGCGCCACGATATGATCCATCATGGCCTGGGTCATCAGCTCCCGGCCGCATTGCCCGCAGTAGAAGATGGTGATCGGAACGCCCCAGAGCCGCTGGCGCGAGATGCACCAGTCGGGACGGTTTTCCACCATACCGTAGATCCGGTCGCGTCCCCAGGCGGGAATCCACTTGACCTCTTCGATCGCCCGCAGGGCGTTTTTTCGCAGATCGTTTTTTTCCATGGAGATGAACCACTGCTCCGTGGAGCGGAAAATAATCGGCTGCTTGCAGCGCCAGCAGTGGGGATAGGAATGCTCCATCTCCACAAGGCCCATCAATGCTCCGATTTCTTTCAATTTTTTGTTGATCGTGTCATTGGCGTCAAAGACGAACTGTCCGGCAAACTCCTCAACATCGGGTGTAAACTTGCCGTCGTCGTCCACGGGGGCGTAATTGTCCAGGCCGTACTTCATGCCGATTTCATAGTCCTCCTGGCCATGCCCCGGAGCGATATGCACGCAGCCGGTACCGGCCTCCAGCGTGACAAAGGGGGCCAGAATCAGCACACTCTCGCGGTCGACCAGCGGATGGCGGCATTTGAGCCCCTCCAGGACTGCACCTGTGAATTCATCTATGATTTCATATTGTTTTCCGCGATAGCCGAAGGCGTCAAGACAGTAATCGAGCATGTCTTTGGCGAGAATCAACACCTCTGATTCCACTTCGACCGCCGCGTAGATGAAGTCCTTATGGACGGCAATCGCCAGGTTTGCCGGGATCGTCCAGGGCGTCGTCGTCCAGATCACGACATTGACTTTTTTACCGGCCAGTTTCGGGCGGATGGCCGCAATATCGGAAATGATGGGAAATTTGACATAAATGGACGGCGTCTGGTGGTCCGCATATTCCACTTCCGCTTCCGCCAGGGCCGTTTTGCAGGAGGCGCACCAGTAAACGGGCTTTTTCCCCTTATAGACGCTGCCGTTAAGGAAGAGCTTCCCGAATTCGGCCACGGTAGCCGCCTCATAATCATAGGTCATCGTCAGATAGGGATTCTCCCATTCGCCGAAGACGCCCAGGCGCTTGAATTGCTCCCGCTGGATATCCACATATTTTTCTGCATAGATGCGGCAGAAGCGGCGCTTTTCCGTCTGGGACAGGTCGTTCTTCTTCTCGCCCAGTTCCTTGTCCACCTGATGTTCGATGGGCAGGCCGTGGCAGTCCCAGCCGGGCACATAAACGCTGTCAAAGCCCGTCATGTTCTTGGCTTTGATCACCATATCCTTGAGAATCTTATTGAGCGCCGTCCCCAGATGGATGTTGCCGTTGGCATAGGGGGGGCCGTCGTGCAGGATGTAAGCTCTCGCGGCCCTTTGAAACCTCCCGGATTTTATCGATACATGTCGATCTCCTCCCACATTTTGAGCATCTCCGGCTCCTTCTTGGCGAGATTGGCTTTCATGGGAAAATCGGTTTTCGGAAGATTCAAGGTGTCTTTGTAGTCCATGGACGCTCCTTAACATTTGTTTACGGATTTGGCAGAGCTACCACAGAGAAGGCACACTTTCAAGATAAAAAAAGCCCCCCGCCGGAATCGGCAGGGGGCTCATTTCATAACGGGTTACATCGTGAAGCAATCTTACATCCCATTCCGGGGTAACCGCCGCCTCCGGGAGGCATCCCGGGCATACCGCCGCCGCGCCCTTCTCTTCGGGTTTGTCGGCAATCATGCACTGCGTCGTCAGCATCAGGGCTGCGACGCTGACGCGGCATTCTGCAGGGCAAAACGGGTCACCTTGGTGGGATCGATGACGCCGGCCTTGATCATGTCTTCATACTGATCCGTCCGGGCATTGAAACCAAAGGCGCCCTTCTTTTCCTTGACCTTCTCGACAACGATGCTGCCTTCCATGCCGGCATTGGCGGCAATCATCTTCATCGGCTCTTCGAGCGCCTTCTTGACGATGGCCACACCGACCTGCTCGTCGCCCCTCGAGCTTCATCTTCTCGAGGGCCGGCAGGCAACGGAGATAGGCCACACCGCCGCCGGGAACAATGCCTTCTTCCACGGCAGCGCGGGTCGCATTAAGCGCATCCTCAACACGGGCCTTCTTCTCTTTCATTTCCGTTTCTGTTGCGGCGCCGACTTTGATCACGGCAACACCGCCGACCAGTTTCGCCAGTCTTTCCTGGAGCTTTTCCCGGTCATAATCGGAGGTGGTCTCTTCGATCTGGGCGCGGATCTGTTTCACTCGTCCTTCGAGGTCGGCACGCTTGCCGGCGCCGTCGATGATGGTGGTGTTGTCCTTATCAATCATGATCTTCTTGGCGCGGCCCAGATCTTCCAGCGTGATATTCTCCAGTTTGGAGCCCATATCTTCGGAAATCATCTTGCCACCGGTGAGGATGGCGATGTCCTCCAGCATGGCCTTGCGGCGGTCGCCGAATCCGGGCGCCTTGACGGCCGCCACATGCAGGGTGCCGCGAATCTTGTTGACCACCAGGGTCGCCAGCGCTTCGCCTTCGATGTCTTCGGCAATGATCAAGAGGGGTTTGCCCATCTTGGCAATCTGCTCCAGAATGGGAAGGAGATCCTTCATGCTGCTGATTTTTTTCTCATTGATGAGGATATAGCAGTCCTCCAGGCTGACATTCATTTTTTCGGCATTGGTGACAAAATAGGGAGACAGATATCCGCGGTCGAACTGCATGCCTTCCACGATCTCCAGTTCCGTCTCCAGGCCCTTGGCCTCTTCCACGGTAATGACGCCTTCCTTGCCGACTTTGCCCATCGCTTCGGCAATGATGTTGCCGATCGTCTCATCGTTATTGGCGGAAATGGTGCCGACCTGTGCGATTTCCTTCTGATCCTTAGTGGGTTTGCTCAGCTTTTTCAGTTCCAGCAACGACGATTTCCACGGCCTTTTCGATGCCGCGTTTCACATCCATGGGGTTGCTGCCGGCGGCCACGGTCTTGGCGCCTTCACGGTAAATGGCCTGGGCCAGAATCGTCGCGGTCGTGGTGCCGTCACCGGCGACATCGCTGGTCTTGCTGGCCACTTCACTGACCATCTGAGCGCCCATGTTTTCAAACTTGTCTTCCAGTTCGATTTCTTTGGCTACGGTTACGCCGTCCTTTGTCACCGTCGGTGAACCAAAGCTTTTATCGATAATCACGTTCCTGCCTTTAGGACCGAGCGTCACTTTGACAGCGTCCGCCAGGGTGTTTACGCCCTTGAGAATCGCTTTTCTTGCTTCTTCATCGTACAGAAGTATTTTTGCTCCCATTCTACTTAATCCTCCTTGTTATATGTTTATTCATTTACTTTTCAATGATGCCCAGGATATCGTCTTCTCTCATGATCAGATGTTCGTCGCCGTCAATCTTGACTTCCGTACCGGCGTACTTGCTGAAGAGAATCCGGTCGCCCGCCTTCACGTCCAACTTTACGAGCTTGCCGTCCTCCGTCGTTTTACCCTTGCCGACGGCAATGACTTGGCCCTCCATGGGTTTTTCCTTGGCGGTGTCCGGGATGATGATGCCTCCCTTTGTTTTTGACTCTTCCTCTACCCGTTTTACGATGACTCTGTCCTGTAACGGTCTGATTTTCATACCTTAACCTCTCCTTTCAACCTTATACTTTAGATTTTTAAAGACGATCATAGCTCTCCCTCGCCTAATTCTGCCATATAATAAACATGAATTGCCCTGTGTCAAGTTTTCAAGTGATTTTTTTCGAACAGGCGGTTATGTCGGAAAGGGGGCGGGCGACCAGTAGTCGCAATCCCGGGAAGTCCGGTTGATTACGTGATCCACGAAACGGGCAAAGCGGGCGCAGTGCTCCTGCGGATCATCGGATTCCCGGTGGTAATAAAAGCAATTCCGGCAGGCTTGATCCTGATCTTTCCGGGAAGCGTTGTCGAATGGTTTCTTACAGTCCATGGTCGTTTCTCCTTTCAATGGCGGCGATGGACCAGCGACGTGACGACGCCTTCGAGGTGGTGCAGGGTGTTGCATTCCTTCACTGTACTGCAGAAGGGGATGTATTTTTTCATTTCCGAATCCCCCGTCCCCCAGAAGGACGGCGTCTCCGGGTTCAGCCAGATCAGCCGTTTGCTGCGCTCATAGATCGCCTTGAGGATGCCTGTCTGCGCCTCCGCATAATTATTCCGCGCATCGCCCAGAATGAGCACGGTGGTCTTCCGCGAGACGCTGTCCAGGTGGTTCGCCTTGAAGTCCCGAAAGGACTGGTCGTAGTCGGTCCGGCCCATGAGAATGGGCAGGTCCGCCCCCAGGCGGATCTTCTCAACGGCCACCTCGATGGGGTATTCATCAAAAATCGACGTGATTTCAATCAGGTTTGAACAGAAGATAAACGTTCTGATCCGGACGATGGCCTTGTTCAGTCCATACAGAAACAGCAGCAGAAACCGGACCGTCCGCATGACAGACCGGCTGATATCGCAGATGACCACAAGATCGGGCCGTTCGATCTTTCGTTTTTTCCACTTCGGATCGAAAAGGAAGCCCTGGTAGGTGATGTTCTTACGCAGGGTTTTCTTGAAGTCCAGTTGTCCCCGCCGGGAGGCCTTCCGCCGCCGCGAATGCAGGTCGTTCAACCGTTTGACCATGCGCTGGATAATGATGTGCATGTCCTGGAAATGCTGCTGTTCCAGCGTGGACAGTTTGGCATGGCGCAGATAGGACGTCAGCAAGTTCTCCATCGCCGTGGGGGTGTTGAGGGTCAGTTGCTGCGCCACATACCGCCGGACATTGTCCACCAGAAAGGTTCTCGCTTTCTCCAACGCAGCCGTCTGCTGCGCCGCACCGGGCAACCCGGCGGCCTGCGTGGCCTGGATCTGCGCATCCAGCGTCGGCAGGCCCATCCGGTCCAAAATCCGCAGGGTATACAGGCTCTGCTGTGTGAAAAACTGGATATCCGTGAGGTTGGCCGCCCGGGCTGCCTCCCGCATGGCCATGACAAGCGCTGTCTGGTCTCCGGAAAGCAGCGTCCGGATGAGTGAAAAGTCGGTTGCCGCCCCGACAAGCACCGGGTCAGGTTCTGCGGTTGCATTGGCATCGGCGAAGTAATCAAAGGAAAAGAAATGATCGAAGCACCGGGCAAAAATCTCCTTTTCCGGCGCCGATTTGGGGAGCGCCGCCAGCAGCGCGTCCCGCAGGGTTTCCCGATCGTTATAACCGACAAGCCGGACGGACTGCAGAGCGTCCAGGGTTTCCGAAACGGAAATCCGGACGCCGGCGTGCCGCAGAGAAACGATAAAGTCGCTCAGGACCCGGTCCATCGTCAGTCTCCCGCCGCCCTGACGGCGCCGGCCGTGAGCGGATGCAGGCGTTCGGTCACCACGGCGATATCCTCTTCGAATTTCAGGAATATATTGAGGGTATCCCGCACCAGATCGGGACTCAGCTCTTGGGCATGCAGAATCAGCAGGACTTTCGCCCAGTCGATGGTTTCGCTGATGGACGGCGCCTTCCGGACCTCCAGTTGTCTCACCGCCTGGATGAAGGCAACCAGTTGCCGGCCGAGCTTTTCCGAAATGCCGGGCACGCGGATGCGGATGATATTTCTTTCCAGGCCGGGTTCGGGAAAGGGAATGAAAAGGTGCAGACAGCGGCGTTTGAGCGCCTCGCTAAGCTCCCGGGTGCTGTTGCTGGTGAGAAAGACGATCGGCTTCGTGACGGCCTGAACGGTGCCGATTTCGGGAATGGAAACCTGAAAATCGGACAGGATCTCCAGCAAAAAAGCCTCGAACTCGTCATCGGCCTTGTCGATCTCATCTACGAGCAGCACGGCCCCCCCTTCCTGCTGCAAGGCCTTCAGGAGCGGCCGGGGTTCGAGAAAGTGGCGGGAAAAAAAGATGTCGTCATAGCGATGCAGCTTGTCGATGGATTCGGCAAAACCGTTTTCCCGGTTGATGATGCTGTCCAGCTTGTCTTTCAGGAGCTGCGTATAGAGCAGTTGCTTGCCGTACTTCCACTCATAGAGCGCCTTCGATTCGTCAAGCCCCTCGTAGCACTGCAGCCGGATCAGGGGCAGGTCGAGAAAGGCCGCAGTGGTTTTTGCCAGTTCCGTTTTGCCGACGCCGGCGGGGCCTTCCACAAGCAGCGGTTTGCCCAGGTGATAGGCCAGGAAGGCCGTCGTTGTGATCTGGCGGCTGGCAATAAATCCCTGTTCCTTGAATCCTCGCCCGATGGCTTCGGGAGACGCGAATTTTTCATCGTGAATGGTCTGCATGATTCCTATCCTGTCCTTTCTTCAGGAGAATGGTTTCTCCGATTCTCTTCTGCTTGATGAGCGCGACATGCCCCGCCACGCCGAGGGTCATGGTCAGATCCTTCGCCAGCGTCTCCCACGCCGCGTCGGGTTGTATCCCCGCTTGCTCGATAACCTGCGCCAGGCGGGATTGAAACTGCCCGGCCAGGGAACGGAACGACAACAGGAGGGACGGGAATTCGGGATGGCGGCAGCCGCTGTCGAGCATGGAGGCGGCTTCATAGGCCAGAATTCTCAGCGCGTCGAGCCGAAACTGCAGCTCGCCGAGCGCTGTTTTCAGATCATCGGTGGGGCCGATCTCCTGTCCTGCGATCAGGACCGGCAGGGCGGCCATCTGGACCTGCATCCCGCCTGCGACCGGACCCATGAGCATGACGTCCTCCAGGTCCCGAAAGGGTTTGGATATCCGCTCAAAAGCGTCCCCTATGTTTCCCAGCACTTGGTCGGAAGAAATCCGGCAGGCCTCAAGCCGGATGCCGCAGTGGGGAGAGGGCTTCAGAAAATCGAGCCGGAGCGGATCGGTCAGAGAAAGGCCGGGAGTCTTACGGGGGACAAGAAAAGCGGTCATTTGTTTTTTCCCGCCTTCCGTCGCCGAAACGGCGAGAACCACAAAGAGGCCGGCCAGGGGTCCGTTGGTGAGAAAGGATTTTTCACCGGTCAGGATCCAGTCCTCACCTTCGCGGAGGGCGGATGTCCGCAGATATTTTGGATGCGCCCCCGTCCCTGGCTCGGAAATCGCGAGCGACGGCGTGATTTTTCCTGCGGCCAGTCGCGGCAGCCATTGTTCGATCTGCTGGTTGGTGCCGAAACCCAGAATGGCAAATCGGCACACGATCAGATGAATGAGCCAGGACAGGGCCATGCCCAGATTATGACTCCGGCTGACAAAGGCCTCGCCGGCCGCCTGGATGGAAAGCCAGTCCCCACCCGAACCGCCGTAAGCGGCGGGAATGCCCAGACCGAGCAACCCGGCCTCTCCCATTTTCCGCCAGAGCGCAACGGGAAATGCATCGGTTCCGTTCAAACTTGAAGCCGCTTCCTTTATTACGAAGAGGTCTATCTGTTGCTGTCGCTTTTGTCGTTCTTCATCCAGATGCATCGCCATGATTACTTTTCCTGTTCCTCCACAACCATCTCGTCGTCGATCCCGCCCGCTACGGCTGGAGACAAAGGCGCGGACGGCTGATTTTTTACGGCTCCGTTTCGCTGAAATTTAAGAAAAAATCCGTTGAGTACCCGCTTGAATGCCTCTATTTCCTCTTCGGAAAATCCAGTCTTGATTTCTTCATTGACGCGGCGAATAACTGCCTTGGCCCCGTCCACCTCGGCAAAGCCCTGCGGCGTAATATGGATATGAGAAGTGCGGCGGTCCCCTGGATTGGCGTGCCGCTTGAGAAAGCCGGCTTTCTCAAGGCGGTCCGTAAGCCCTGTCATGGTCGAGTTGTCGATGCCGAGGATTTGGCTCAGTTCCGTCATTGTGCGACCGTCTTTCTGTTTCAGCAGGAACAGGATCCCCGCCTGGGCGGCGGTAACCCGGACACCGGACGCCGCGAGGGCGCTGTTGAGATACATTTTCAATTTCTGCTGAGCTGAAAAAACGAGAAAAATCAAACGGTCATCGGTGATCATCGGCCTGCCCTTTTTGAAGTGTTCGGTATGCGTATATTTTGCATACCAAATATATCTTGTCAAGAATTTTATTGATGGTTTGGAGATGAGAGACCTTTGAGAAATGGATTCGCCGCGTCTCAAAAATCTTTTCCGCTAAGAGGATAACCAGACGTAATCATGATTCATGATAAGCCGTTAACGTCATCTCTGGAAAGGCGGAAAATATTTGATTCGCCGCTCGCGAACCATTTCTCAGCGGTTATGCAAAACTTTCAACGAATGTTGTCTTAATCAGATGAGACTGGCTTGATTTCCACGTGTGTTTTTGAGAGTTTCTTGAACGTTGTGGCGTCTGCGAGCGTGCCGACAAAATCACCGCAATGGATCGGGATGACGGCTTTCGGTTGGACCATATTGACGGCTTCAGCTGCTTCTCTTGCCGTCATGGTATAGGTTCCCCCAACCGGCAGAATCCAGATATCCGCCTTGATTGTCTTCATCTCGGGAATGAAATCGGTGTCCCCGGCATAGTAGATCGTTGTGCCTTCCACCGTCAGGAGAAAGCCGATCCATTGATTGGCCTTCGGATGATAAGGCTTGTCGATATTATAGGCCGGAACGGCTTCAACGGTTACCCCCTGGACCGTTACTTTATCGCCGGGTTGGAGCGCCCGCACATCTCCGGAGAGTTGCGCCGCGGCGTCGAGAGCCGCGACAATGACTGTGTCTTCTTTCCGGATTTTCCTGATATCGGCGGGCGACAGATGGTCGTGATGGCTGTGGCTGATCAGAATCAGATCGGCCTTCGGGCCGCCCTTGATCTTCCAGGGGTCTATGTAAATGATTTTCTGCGCATCAATTCTGATGCTCGCATGGCCGAGCCACTTAATTTTAGCCAGCATCCGGCAACCCTCCTGTTAAATTCACATAAAATCAAGAAATGAGCCGAATACGACGGCTTCGTAAAAAGCTCCGCAGGCAAGGCACGCAAGCCCCCTCCCCGAGGAAAGCGGCATACCTGGCAGTATGCCGCTTTGACGAAGGATGCAGCGCAACGAAGCATCCGGACTTTTTACGAGGCCATCAAAAAATGATCTCCAGGCCGATATAGATAATGGCTGACATAAGCGCAGACAAAGGAATCGTCAGCACCCATGCCCAGATGATGGTTCCGGCCACGCCCCAGCGAACGGCGGTCCACCGTTTCGTGGCGCCCACCCCCACGATGGCTCCCGTGATCGTATGGGTCGTACTCACGGGAATACCGGCCAGGGATGCCCCGATAATGGCGATCGCCGCTGCCCCTTCTGCACAGAATCCTCCCATGGGCTGAAGTTTCGTGATCTTGGTCCCCATCGTCTTGACGATGCGCCACCCGCCGGCCATGGTTCCCAATGCAATCATCGTGTAGCAGCTAATCACAACCCAAATGGGGATATGGAAAGTGTTTCCGATGAGTCCCTTGCTGTAAAGAATCAGGGCAATGATCCCCATGGTCTTCTGGGCATCGTTCATGCCGTGTCCCAAACTGTAAACGGCAGCGGAGAGGAGTTGCATCTTCTTGAATACCCTTTGAGACTTGGCCACATTCGAGTGTTTGCTCAGATTCAAAACCAGGATCATCAACGCCAGACCGAGGATCATGCCGATTGTTGGCGACAAAATGATAAAGACAGTCGTTTTGGTAATCCCACCCCAGACCAGGACCTGCGTTCCCCCCTTCATGACCCCGGCGCCGATTAGGCCGCCGATCAGGGCATGGGATGAACTGCTGGGTAGGCCCAGCCACCAGGTGATGAGATTCCAGATGATTGCGCCGCCCAACGTGGCCAGGATCAGAAAATTATCTACGATATCCGGGTGAATGATGCCCGTACCGACGGTCTTGGCAACATGGACGCCCACAAAGAAAACAGCCGCAAAATTGAAGAAAGCGGCCCAAAGGACCGCCTGCCTGGGAGAGAGGACACGGGTGGAAACAATGGTGGATATCGAGTTTGCCGAATCGTGAAACCCATTGATGTAATCGAAAACCAGGGCCACCAGGACCAGGAAAACGACAAATGCAAAAGAATCAACCATTTTTCAGGACGATGCCCTCTACAATGTTCGAAACATCCTCGCAAATGTCCAAGGCTTCTTCAAACCGTTCGAAGATTTCCTTCCATTTAATCAATTCAAAGGGATCCGTTTCATGTTCGAACAGTTTGGCCATCGTCATTCGCAAAACCTGATCGCCGTCGTTTTCCAGGGTATTGATCTCCACGCAGGCATCCAGAATCATCTTGGCATTTTTCATGTCTCTGAGCCCGCATACAATCATCTTCACTTTTGCCGTGGCCTCGTTTAAAATCCTGGCCTGCTGAAACAGTTCTTCTTTCGGCGCTTTGATTTTATACAGGGACATCCGGATGGCGGCGGCCTCCGTCATATCCAGGATACTGTCCATCTTGTTGACCAGGGCATAAATATCTTCGCGATCGATCGGCGTCAGAAAGGTGGTATGCATCTTCTCGTAGGTGCGATGGGTGATGACGTCTGCCTCGTGTTCGATTTCCTTGAGTTTGGCCAGGCGTGATTCAAAAGAATCGTAATGGAGAAGCATATCCAGAAAAAGTTTGCCCCCCTCATCGATCTTGTCCGCCAGTTCTTCAAAAAGGTCAAAAAACTTTTCTTCTCTGGGAATGAATCGCATCAGAACCATCCTCCAATAAAACGTCTACATTGAAGCGGGGTTTTGCCATCCCTTTCAAGGGATGGCAAAATCTTTGCGCGCCCTCTATCGGATTATTATGAAAATTGCAACAGGTTTTCATCCTGTCGTCAATATTGTCCCTATAATCAGCACGTAACAGTCTGTGCGCGTCGTGAACAGCTGCCCGGTCTGGTTTATTGTCTGCCCCGGTGTAAAATCAAGCGATGGTCACATCCTTACAGCGGTAAACATCCTGGACGGCGTTCAGAATTTCGACGCCTTCCGCCATAGGCCTCTGAAATGCCTTGCGGCCGGTAATCAGCCCCATGCCTCCGGCCCGCTTGTTAATGACCGCCGTGCGGACCGCCTCCGCCAGGTCGTTTGCCCCTTCCGACGCCCCGCCCGAATTGATCAAGCCGGTGCGGCCCATGTAACAGTTCATCACCTGATAGCGGGTCAGATCGATGGGGTGCGCGGTGGTCAACTCCGTATAGACTTTCGGATTCGTCTTGCTGAACTTGACGGACGTGAAGCCGCCGTTGCAATCGGGCTGCTTCTGCTTGACAATATCGGCCTGAATCGTCACGGCCAGGTGATTGGCCTGTCCGGTCAGGTCGGCGGATGTATGGTAATCGACACCGTCTTTTTTGAAAGCGTTGTTGCGCAGGTATGCCCAGAGGATCGTCACCATCCCCAGGTCGTGCGCCATTTCAAAGGCCTCCGTGATTTCCTGGATCTGCCGGCTGCTTCCCTCCGATCCGTAGTAAATCGTGGCCCCGATCGCGACCGCGCCCATATCAAAGGCCTGCTTGACGCTGGCGAAAAGAATCTGGTCGTGCCGTTCGGGATAAACCAGCAGGTCATTGTGATTGATTTTGACGATGAAAGGGATCCGGTGCGCATATTTTCTGGCCACCATGCCGAGAGCCCCCAGCGTGGATGCCACGCCGCTGCATCCGCCTTCCACGGCAAGTTTCACGATGTTTTCCGGATCGAAATAGATGGGATTCGGCGCAAAAGACGCCGCGGCGCTGTGTTCGATTCCCTGATCCACCGGCAGAATGGACAGGTAGCCCGTACCCGCCAGGCGACCGTGATCAAACAGGATCTGCATGTTGCGCAAAACCTGGATAGGCCGGTCCGAGGGCGCCATGATCCGTTCGATAAAATCCGGCCCCGGAAGATGAAGTTGATTACGGGGAAAGATACATTTGTGCTGCAGCAACGCCTCCGCGTCCTTTCCCAAAAGGGTTCTGATCTTATTCAGCATAGCCGATACACTCCTCTCTGTTCATTTTTATTAAAAACCGGTCAGGGGCGGCCGAAAACGGCGTCATCTTAAACTTCTTTGGCTTTCTGTTCAACTTTTTTTATTGACAACACACACGGCATAATTGATTGACTTTTTCTCCATTGTTCATGTACGCTGCACGTGGAAACGGAAGGACCTTCAAAAGATATCAGACGCTCAACAGGATGTCAGGGTTATAAAAGGAGGGTGTATTTATGAAAGGAAAAACTGTCAAGAAGAGTGATACGGGCAGGAGCGGCAAAAAAGTGATAAAGAAAATAAATTTGCATGAAAGCCCCCACGAATCGGAGCATCTGCTGCAAAGCATCGTTCAGGGCTTCTCCATCCCCGCTTTTGTGATCGGAAGGGACCACAAGGTGATCTACTGGAACAGGGCACTGGAGCAACTGAGCAAAATCCCGATGAGTGAGGTGGTGGGCACCAACAAGCAATGGCGGGCCTTCTATGCCGAGGCAAGACCCTGCATGGCGGATCTTCTGATCGATGGGGCTTCAGAGCGGATTCCAAAATGGTATGAAGGGAAATACACCAAATCCGATCTGCTGGAAGAGGCCTATGAGGCGACGGATTTTTTCCCTGATCTCGGGGAGGGCGGCAAATGGCTTCGCTTTACGGCTGCGGCCGTCAGGGATTCAGGAGGCAAGATCATAGGCGCCGTTGAGACACTGGAAGACATCACGGAACACAAACGTGCCGAAGAGTCGCGACGGGAAAGCGAGCAGCGGCTATACAGCGTCATAGAGGGATCGCCCTTTCCGACATTTGTCATCGGACTCGATCACAAGGTGATTTACTGGAACCGTGCCCTGGAAGAATTAAGCAGAATTCCGGCGGAAGAGGTGATCGGAACCCGTCAGCACTGGCGCGCTTTTTATGCCAACGAACGGCCCTGCATGGCTGATCTTCTCGTGGATCAATCCCTCGAAACCATCCCGGAATGGTACAGGGGCGTTTCTAAATCAAAGCTTCTTGATGAGACCTTCGAAGCCGAGGGATTTTTTCCCGATCTGGGTGAAAAAGGGCGCTGGCTCTGGTTCACCGCAGCGACAATCCGTAGTTCCCAGGGAGCCCTGGTTGGAGCTATCGAGACATTGGGAGATTTTACCGAGCGCAAATATGCGGAACAAAGGCTGATCGAGAGCGAAAAAAGGCTCAACAGCATTTTTGAGGGGTTTTCCATCCCTGCTTTTGTGATCGGGAAGGACCACAAGGTCATTCTCTGGAACCGGGCGCTGGAAAAATTGAGCAAAATACCGGCCGAAGAAATGATCGGGACCAATAAGCACTGGCAGGCCTTCTACGCAAAAGAGAGGCCCTGTATGGCCGATCTGCTTGTGGACAGCGCCGTAAAGAACATTTCCAGGTGGTATTCGGGAAAATATCGGAAATTCGATGTCGCCGAAGATGCCTTCGAAGCAACGGATTTCTTCCCTGAATTGGGGAAAAAAGGGCGCTGGCTTCGTTTTACGGCTGCCGTCATCCGGGATAGCCAGGGAGAACTCGTTGGGGCCGTTGAGACCCTCGAAGACATCACGGATCAAAAATCGGCTGAGGCCGAACTGAAGGGAAGTGCGCTGAAGAAATATTAAATTCTTTTATCACCGTGCGTACGTCCGTTGAGCGGACCTGTTGAACAGGAGCCGAATATTTTAGCGGGAATCAAGGAGGTCAGACCATCATGATGAGATCACACGCCACAAAATTAATAGAGATAACGGAGAAACATGCGGAAGCCATCGCCCAGCAATGGTATAACAACATCAAAATGAATCCCAAAACGCCATATTATCATACAATGCCGGAAAGTAAGGCCATCCAGCAGGCCATGAATTTTTACAGCAAAGTCGGAAAACTGTTCCTCTCAGATAACCCCTTCGAGGACGCGCATATCCTGTTTGCCAAACTTGCGGAAGACAGCTATATGGCTCGTATCCCTTTGCCCCAGGCCATCTACGCGCTCACGCTCATGAGGCGCCATATGTGGCTCTATGCCGAATTTCAGGCCACGTTTATGACCGCAGTCGAACACCATCATGCCGCAGAAAGCCTGAACCGTACGATTCTGATGTTTGACTATGCGACGTACGTCCTCGCTCTGAAATACGATGAACTGCTCCGAAGGGAAATCGAAGAAAAATTCAAATCGTTAAAAATTAAAAGTCCCCTTGGAATCTGGGGAAGTTCTCAAAAATAGCTGGGATTTCAGGGGCTCTTCCGTTCAATGCAGCGTTCCCGCCCAGCGCGGATCATGCCGCATGCGGGCGACTCTGCGCTGGAGCTGGCGGACCGTAATGCCGAGGACGCGGGCGGCCTCCTTGCGGTCGCCCGGGGTATGGCTCAGAACATAGGCCACATGGTCATCATCATTTTCCTTCAGCGTACATAACTGTCGCATGGAATGAGAGGACGGCAGCGGCGGCACACCCAGATGCTGCGGATAGATAAGGTCTGAGTCGGTCAGCAGGACTGCATTTTCCACAATCTGAGACAATTCGCGGATATTCCCCGGATAATCCCGGCGACACAGAGTATCCATGGCCTCAGGATGAAACCCCCTGATATTTCTATTGTGGCGCTCGGACGCTTTCGACAGGAAGTGAGACGCCAGCAGGGAGATATCGCCCATCCGCTCCCGCAGGGGAGGCAGGTGGATGTGGACCGATTTCAGACGGTACAGGAGATCCAGCCGGAAGCTCCCTTCCTGACAGGCGATGTCGATGTTTCTGTTGGAGGCGGAAACGACACGGACATCGACCCGGATCGGCTTGGTCAAACCGAGCGGGAAAAAGGTTTTTTCTTCCAGCACGCGCAGCAGCTTCGCCTGCAGACCGACCGGCAGCTCCCCGATTTCATCCAGAAACAGAGTCCCTCCGTCCGCCTGCTCAAAATAGCCCCGATAAGGAGATTCCGCGCCCGTAAAGGCCCCTTTGGCATGACCGAAAAACTGACTTTCAAACATCGTAACCGGAATGGCCGAAACGTTCACGGCAACGAAAGGTCCTTTCGGCGCGGGGCCTGCCCGGTGAATCCCCCTGGCAACCAGTTCCTTGCCGGTTCCCGATTCGCCGGTAATCATGACAGGATTGCCGCTTCCGGCCATGACCTGGGCATAGGAAAGCAGAGACAGCATCCGGGGGCACTGGGTCATAATTTCGGAGAAGGCATCCGGTACGTCCAAATGGGCATCCCGGGCTGAAACCGACAGCCCGATGAGGAGCCCCCGGCGTTCATAAGCACGTTCAATGGCCCGGAAAAGGAGGTCGTTGTCCACCGGTTTGACGAGATAATCATAAGCGCCCAGCCGGATGGCCTTCACGGTGGTGGGGATGTCGTCGACGGCGGTGAGAATGATAAATTCCGTATGGGGACGGTAAGGTTTTGCGGATTCAAGCACCTGTAACCCATCTACATCCGGCATGAGCAGATCGAGAAGAACGATGTCAAATTCGATTTCCCTGATTTTCCGAATGGCGTCCCTGCCATTATCACAGACCTCCACGTTCCGGATGCCCCGCCATCTCAGGATTCGCCTGACCGAACTTAAAGAGATTTCTTCGTCATCGACGATGAGGATTTTCATAATCTCTGCCTTCCCACGTCACGAATAAAGTTTTTTAATTGCAACAGGCTAAAAGGTTTCTTCAGAAGGAGGTCCGCCTTGGGGGCCGTCTTGCCGGACTGCCCATAAACAGCAGATTCAGAGGAATAAAGAATCACGGTCAGCAGGGGGAATCGTTCCCGGATCCTTTTCAGGAGGTCCCACCCGTCCATCCCCGGGAGTTTGATCTCCGAAATCACCATATCAACTTCCGGATAATCTTCCAGATAAGTGATGATGTCTTCAGGGGTATCATCCAGACCCGGGGACCAGCCCACGGCATCGATGAAATTCATCTTCAGTTCATTCAAAAAGGCATGGTCATGATCAATGCAGAACATCGTCGGACGGATATCAATGCGGGTTTGGCCGTCTACGGGCAAGAATATGGAGAACCGGCTTCCCAATCCCGGTCGGGATAGAACCCCGATCAGGCCCTGATGATCCTTGATCAGGCCGTAAGAGATGGAAAGTCCCAGGCCGGTCCCCTCCTTGTCCCTGCGCGTGGAAAAGAAGGGTTCAAAAATATGATCCAGCACGTCCCTTTCCATGCCCGTGCCGTTATCCTCGATCTCGATCAGGATCGCCTTGAGCCGTTTAAGGTATCTTGCGGTAATAATGATTCGCCCTTTCCGGTCGGCGGGAATGGCCTGGTGGGCGTTGATCAGCAGATTGGCAATCACCTGTTCGATTTTCTGAAAGTGTCCGTGAATGGGCGGCAGATTGCTGTCAACATAACGATCGATACGGGATACCGTTTTCCGGATTTGAGCGCCCACAAGGATCAGCACACCCTGGATGACTTCACTGATCTGAACGGGTTTCTTCTGAGCCGATTCATCCGATCGGGCAAATTCTTTCAGGCCCGAAACAACGCGTTTGATCCGCTGGGCGGCAATCTTGAACTCCTCAATGATTTCCTTCATATTCATGCAGACTTCTACATAGCGGATTCCCTTATCGCCCCAGTCGGGATGGGAGGCGCCGTCACTGGCAAGAATCGGCTCAATGGCTTTCCACATTTCTTCCAGCAGGGGAATATTGTAGGCAATAAAACTGACGGGGTTGTTGATCTCATGGGCGACGCCGGCCACAACCTCACCCAGTGCCGTCAATTTATGGGATTGAATCATCTGCTGAAGGCGGAGTTCTCCCTCCTGTCGGATGCGGCGGTCCTCCGTGACATCCCGCCATGCGCCGACCATGTATTTTCGGGACCGATTGTCGGTGCGAATCAAGCGCCGGGAATCCGAAAACCATCGATAGGACCCGTCGGCAGCCTGGAAACGGTATTCACTCTGATAAGCCCCTTTGCGGACGACCGTTTTCAGTTCCGCGAGGATCCTTTCGCGATCATCGGGATGGATGTGCTCCTGCCAGAAGAATGGATTTTCGATAAACTGCTGCGGGGTGTACCCGGTCATTTCGCTGATGGTATGGCTGATGAAGGTGGTCTTGAAGTGCTTGTCGGCGCTGCAGGTGTAAGAAACAATCGGCAGTGATTTCAAAATGAGCGAAAGCTGTTCCGTCGTTTCCCTGAGCGCCTTTTCCGCCCGTTCGCGCTCCCGGAGTTCCGCCTGCAGCGCTTTGTTTGCCCGGGCCAATTCCCGTGTCCGCTCCCGGACCTTGGATTCCAGATCTCCATAGGCCTTCAACAGGGCGGCTTCCGCCTGCTTTGCCTCGGTGATGTCTTCCAGGGTTTCGACGGCGCCGACCAGCGCACCTTTAGCATTCCGGATGACAGCCGCCGTGAAGCGCAGCCATCTTCCCCTGTCGCCGAGGTCCGGGAAGAAATCCGTCGCCTCGTAAGCCTCATCGATCAGTGTGGATTTTGTGAACTTTCCTGCATACCAGCGGAGAATCGCCTCCGGGGATTCATCCACCAGCAGATCGGCCATGCAGGGTCGCTCGGCGCCGTAGAATGCCCGCCAGTGTTGACGGGTTCCGATCACCTCTTCGGCCCTGATCCCACTGAGTTCCGCCAGCGCCCTGTTCCAATAGATAACCTTGCGGTCTCTTCCAATCACAAAAGCCGGAATGGGCGAACTCCCGATGACGCTGTGCAGATACTGCTCGCCATTGCTGATAAGTTCATCCGCCCACTTACATTCGTATTCTGCTGTTTCGTGGAGTCGATCCTGATGGTGATGTTTCTTTATCATTCAGCACACGCCCCGGGGAATCATTGACAGCACCCACCACGTCCTGACTTCCCTATACCAGACGACTTACATCCGCACAAGCGGCATTGACGAATTTGGACAATCATCTGAATTTTTGCGAGTCCAGCAGCATGGCCGGCGTGGACGAGTCCTGTTAATCAAGTCAGCAGAAGATTCACGACGTAAACGAACAACCCCATGACAGCCGAATAGACCGCGCAGTACAGAAACGTCCTGCGGACGATAGACCGTTCCTCCGATTGCAGCCCCACCGTGGCGGCCGCGACCGAGATGCTCTGCGGCGAGATCATTTTCCCCGCCGTCGCCCCCGACGTGTTGGAGGCGACGATCCAGGAAACGTCGGCGCCGATCTGCTTTGCCGTTTCCCGCTGGAGCTCCCCGAGCAGAATGTTGGAAGCGGTGTCGCTTCCCGTCACGAATGTTCCGATAGCGCCCAAACCAGGGGCAAGCAGGGGATAGGCCTTCCCGGAGACCGTCGAAAGCAGGGTTGCCGTGGATGCCACCATTCCCGAATAGCCCATGACCTTCGCCAGGGCCACGATGTTGATGATGGTCCAGGCGCTCCACTTGATCCGGTCCAGCGACTGGAAGAAAACCCGACCGACCGTCTTCGGCGAGAGTCCCTGCAAGAGCGATCCGGCGATCGCCGAGACAAACAGAAGCGTTCCCGGCGTGGTGAGCCAGTCGACCCTCACGGCGCTTGTGCCCACGGGCACGGCAAAGACAAAGGGGGCGCGCTTCAGAAAATCGAGCGGCAGGAGGCGCGTGATCACGACGAAGGCAAGCAGGATAATGTAAGATGCCAGCGCCAGGAGGAGTTTCCTCTGATCGACATCCGCTTCCCATTTCCCGCTGACGGATTTGTAGAGAATATACAGGGCAAGCGACCCAAGAGAGCCCATGACGGCCACGAGTTCGGGGCCGAGGAAGAAGGCCGTGAGGGTTTGGATGCCGCCGAAGAGGACTCCGAGGACGAGAACCTCCGGGAGGGAAGCGCCAAGGCCTTTTGGCCCTCCGTTGCTGATCAGGGCAATCGCCACGGGAACCAGGATGCTGAAGGGCAAAAGCTGCAAGGCCACATTGTGCGTCAGCGTCACGAGATCAAGCCCGGTGATCTGGGCGAGCACAATGACGGGAATGCCAAGGGCGCCGAAGGCCACAGGCACCGAGTTGGCCACCAGCGCGATTACGGCGGCGGTGATGGGTGCAAAGCCCATCGTGATAAGGACCGCTGTGGGGATCGCGACGGCCGTCCCGAAGCCCGCCACGCCCTCCAGAAACCCCCCGAAACAGTAAGCGATGATGACGGCCTGGATATTGCGATCCGGCGAGAGCGTCACCAGAGTGGCCCGGACCGTTTCCATGGCGCCCGACTCGACTCCGGCAAAATAAGTAAAGACGGCGGCAAGAATGACCCAGATGATGGGGATCAGGGCGATAAGGCCGCCCTCGAGCACCGATGAGATGAGCCGAGCGGAGGCCATCTTCCAGACAAAACAGGCCAGGAGCGCCGTGACAATCAGGGCCGCCAGCGTGACAGAGTGAGACTTGAATTTCGTGGCCGTGAGTCCCGTAAAAAGAAGGATCAGAGGAATCGTGCTGATAAGACCGAATATCAGGCTGTCCATCTCTATCTCCGTCCTGTTTGAATAAGAGTGAGAGCGCCTCATTCCTTAAAAATGGCTTCGCCGCGGCTCAAAAATCTTTCCCGCTAAGAGAACAACCAGTCGCCATCATGATCTATTGCAAACCGTTAACGTTATTTCTGGAAAGGCGGAAAACATTTGATTCGCCGCTTGCGAACCATTTTTCAGGTGTTATGCGAAGCACCGCTCCGTGCGTGTTTTAGAGGCAGTGATTCAGCAGGCTTCCGACCGGTGTTTGAGCGACGCCTCGATGAACCGGTTGAACAGGGGATGGGGTTTTGTCGGCCGGGATTTGAATTCGGGATGAAACTGGCAACCCAGAAACCAGGGATGATCGCTGAGTTCCACGATTTCCGCCAGGCGGCCGTCCGGGGAGGCGCCCGTAATCCGCAATCCCTTGCCGGTCAGCGATTCCTTGAGATCGTTGTTGAATTCATAGCGGTGCCGGTGCCGTTCACGGATTTCTTCCTGGCCATAGGCCGCATAGGCCTTGGAGTCCCTGTCCAGAACGCAGGCATAGGCCCCCAGCCGCATGGTCGCCCCTTTTTCCGTCAGGTGCTTCTGTTCGGGCAAAAGGTCGATGACGGGATAGGGCGTGTGCGGGTCGAACTCGGTGCTGTTGGCTTTGCCCATCCGGCAGACGTTCCGGGCATACTCCACCACGGCCATCTGCATTCCAAGACAGATCCCGAAATAGGGAATACCGTTTTCCCGGGCGTACCGAATGGCGACAATCATGCCTTCGATCCCGCGGTCGCCGAACCCGCCGGGGACGAGAATCCCCCCCACGTCATCAAGCTGATTCTTGAGTCCTTCTTTCTCGATCTTCTCGGAATCGACAAAACGCAGATTGACGCGACAGTTGTTGGCAATTCCGCCATGCATGAGCGCCTCATTGAGACTCTTGTAGGAATCCGTCAGGTTGACGTACTTGCCCACAATGGCAATGCATACGTCATGGACGGGATTGATCATCTTTTCCACCACATCCTGCCAGGCCTCGAGGTGGGGCCGGCCCGTCCAGATATTCAGGAGATCCACTATTTTTTGATCGAGACCTTCCCGGTTGAAGACGAGCGGGACTTCATAGATGCATCCCACGTCCTTGGCCGTAAAGACGGCCGCGACCTCGACGTTGCAGAACAGTGAGATTTTGCCCTTGATGTCGTCTGAGAGAAAATTCTCCGTCCGGCACAGCAGAATATCCGGCTGAATGCCGATCTCGCGCAGCGCCTTGACGCTGTGCTGCGTCGGTTTGGTCTTCACTTCGCCGGCGGTTTTGATAAAGGGCACCCAGGTCAGGTGGATAAAGATCGCATTTTCCCGGCCCACTTCGTTGCGGAACTGCCGGATGGCCTCCAGAAAGGGGAGACTCTCGATATCGCCGACGGTGCCGCCGATCTCGACGATGGCCACATCGAAGCCTGCGGCCGTTGATTTTATGAAATCCTTGATTTCATTTGTAATATGCGGAATCACCTGCACGGTTTTGCCGAGGTAGTCGCCCCGCCGTTCCTTGGAAATGACGGAGAAATAGACCTGACCCGTTGTCAGGTTGTTGCCCTTGCCCATGCAGGTGGAGCAAAAGCGCTCATAATGGCCCAGGTCCAGATCGGTCTCCGCCCCATCGTCGGTCACAAAAACCTCGCCGTGCTGAAAGGGGCTCATGGTGCCGGGATCGACATTGATGTAGGGGTCCAGTTTCTGATTGGTCACCCGGAGCCCCCGGGATTCCATCAGGGCCGAGATGGAAGCCGCCGCAAGCCCCTTGCCCAGGGAAGAAAGCACGCCGCCCGTGATGAAGATGAATTTTGTCTTTTTCATAATTTTAGTGTTCTTGCATGACCTTTACTTTTAAACCTTCAGCCGAGTTCGCTGAGAACCACATCGGCGATCTGTCCGCAATACTTTTCCGTCACTGTTACTGACGGCCCCTCCACCATCACGCGGCACATGTTCTGGGTACCGGAATAGCGGACCAGAACTCGTCCCTCATTGCCGAGTTCTCTTTCCGCTTGCCGGATCGCCTCCACAAGCCGGGGGATTGTGGCGATGTCCGGTTTGCGCTTGACGTCCACATTGATCAGTTTCTGCGGAAAGATGTCCATCATGGCCGCCATCTCGGACAGGGGCTTGCCTTCCCTGATCATCGCGGCAATGAGCTGCATGGCTGCAACGATGCCGTCACCGGTGGTGTGGTGGTCCAGGAAGATCATATGCCCCGCTTCCTCGCCGCCGATGATCGCTCCCATGCTCAACATGTCTTCGAGGACATAGCGGTCGCCCACTTTGGAGGCGTGGTGTCTGAAGCCGTATTTCTTGCAGGCCATCCTCAATCCCAGGTTGCTCATCACGGTGGTAACGAGCAGGTCTTTCTTCAATTTACCGTCTTTTTTGAGCATATTCGCGCAAATGATGAGCACCTGATCGCCCGTGATTCCATTGCCCTTTTCATCCACGGCGATGAGACGGTCGCCGTCCCCGTCAAAAGCCAGCCCGATGGCCGCTCCGGTCTCCACCACTCTTTTCTTCAGGTCATCGGTGTGCTGTGAGCCGCATTGGTCGTTGATGTTAAGGCCGTTCGGGTTATTGTGGATGACTTCCACCTCGGCGCCGAGCTCCGTGAATGCTGTGGGCGCGACCCTGTAGGTGGCGCCGTTGGCCGTGTCCAGCACGATTTTCAGCCCTTCCATGGACAGATTACGGGGAAATGTGTTTTTTAGAAAGACGATGTATCGCCCCTGGACGTCTTCCATGCGGAAGGCCTTTCCCATCCCCTTTGCCGCAGGCAGGAAATCGATGAGCTTGTTGTTGAGGATCAGGTCTTCGATAGTCTCTTCCTCTTCATCGGTCAGCTTGAAGCCGTTCCCGCTGAAGATCTTGAGCCCGTTGTCCTGATAGGGATTGTGGGAAGCAGAAATCACGATGCCGGCATCGGCTCGCATGCTCTGGGCGATAAAGGCGATGCCGGGGGTGGGCAGCACACCGACCAGGTAGGGGTGTCCTCCCATGGAGGTGATCCCCGCTTCGAGAGAGCTTTCCAGCATGTACCCGGAAATCCGGGTATCCTTCCCGATAATCACCCGGGCGCGGTGACCGTTCTTTTTAAACACATGCGCCACGGCCCGCCCGACGCCAAAGGCGATCTCCGCAGTCATGGGATAGCGATTCGCTTCGCCCCTTATCCCATCAGTTCCAAATAGTTTACCCATCGATTTTCTCTTCTATCATGATGATTCAGATTGATTTCTTGAATAAACTCAGCAATGGCGCGGCTGTTGCCGTTCTTTCACAAAGATCATCCACCAGGCTTTTGAGCCATTCGACGCCCTTTAACGAAACCTCCGGCGGGAGATGTCGAATCGTCTCTATATAATGGGTTCTGTCGCTTCCGGCGGCTTTCTGAAAATCCCCGAGAAACGCATCGCGGGATCGTTGTGTTTCATCGTTGAGATCGTTTCCGCTGAACACGCTTTCAATGGATTCCATCTGTTCATAAAATGATTGTCTTGACCTGACCGGTTTCCGCTTCCCTTCACGTGAGACATGGGCGATGGCTTTTTGAGCCATGGCCTTGAGCCTTTTGAGGCGTTCCTTCCTTGCAAGGACGAGCTGGCCCATGACACCGTCATACAGGAGCGGGCCGAATTCCCGGGTCTCAAAAAAAGATCTTCTCACCCGCGTGTACCATGCTTCGAGGGCCGCCAGGTTTGCCAGGTAAAGAATGTTATTCTCCACAATGCGCCTCATGTTGGGGTATGTCGCCAGGACAAAGTCCCGCACGCTCCCGGCAGGCGCCGGCGCAAAGATCAGTTTATTGTTCTGTGGATAATCCTTCCTCAGAATGGAGCCCGCCGCGACGACATTGCCGTATCCCAGTCGCACCGGACCGACGATGCCTCCCTGCCCACCCAGAAAGATCGGGGGCTGGTTCAGCATGACGCCCCTCGGCACATCGCCGATCAGGGAGGGCGTTGTCTTGTCGGCGTCGGGTGTAAAGTTGAAATGAATGTAGGAACTTCCGACTTCGCTGTGATTCTGGCGGCTGGTGCCCCCGGCCATGAGGCAGTCGCAGAAGTTGATCAGGCTTCCGAGCGTCACAAAGGGAAAAAGAATAGTCTGTTTCAATCCGACACAGTGGGCGCCTTTGGCCTCTTCTTCGACAATGCAGCCTTCGCGCACGTGAGCACCCAGACCCATGCTTGCCTTCTCCAGAAAGACGGATTGACTGAAGAAACCTCCCCTGAGTTCAACTTTGGTCCCGATCTGGCAGTTTTCAATCGTCACGGGCGCCTCGTACCCGAGCCGGCAGCCGGCCGAGATCACCGTTTTCTCGCCATAGATTCGGCAACCCGGATAGATCCTGACGCCTTCTGACGAGATCTGATCGATATTGACTTCTTCGCCGACATCGAGGCTCAGAGGGTTGGGAATGGCCACTCCTTTATGCAGCATTTGGCGTATCTTCTCATCGGATCGCGGCCTCAGCTCCATTTTATGCTCCTGACGGAAACGGCTCGGGAATGTACAAAAAACTGATGACTTTTAGCAGCTATCGGCTTGCCGGTCAATAAAATTTTTGAGGTTAAGAACCTTTTACGAGTTTCTCAGGGATGTCCCATTTTTTCAAGGGTTGATTTGATCCGACCGGCAATGATTTCGACGGGTTCACTGAAGAGCGCCTCCAGCGAAATGGACGCCAGATACCGGTCGTTCCAGGGAAGGTTGTATTCATTGATGAGATTGTGGATGTCATTGAACCGGTATCCCAACACGTTAATTTTTTCCGGCAGGCTCAGAGATTCATTGAAGAGGATGTGGATCAACAACAGATTTCTGACCCCCATGCCTTCGCCGAGCAGCGGAACGATCATAATCGGCACCCCGTCCGTTTTGCCGCGGCCCAGATAAACATGGCCCGTGCTGACAATGGTTTTTTTCGCCCCTATGAGCAGGTTGGACTGTTCCACGCGCGATTTCATCTGCAGTGCAATGCCGCCCCGTTGCCTGATGGTGATGGTGGAAGCATCCTGCGGATTCCCCTCCTGGTCGAGGTTGTCGATCTCATACAGCGTATAACCCCTGATTGTCGAGATGGCCTGCTGGACATTTCTGATGGCCAGGATATTCTTTCCAGTGAGCCGCCTGAGCGCGACTCCCAACTCCTTCAGCAGTTCAAAAACAATGCCCTCCAAGGGTTGTTCTCTGCGGCTGGTTCCCACCGTTACCGTCTTTGCCTGATGACGGATGGTGTCGATCGGTCTTGACAGCTCATCAATGGCATGACCGAGGCAGGTATCCAGACGGTCAATGGGAGAAATGGTTTCATCCCGAAAATCCTGCCAGAAGTCTTCGAGGGGGATCTTGCCGACGACATACTTTAACAGAAGCACGAGATCGGAGATTGTGCTGACGCTGGACAGTGAAAACCCGCCGCCGGCCAACCGTTCATGCAAAGATGTCGAAAAGTCCCTGATCATCTGGTGGAATTGCCTGTCCGAGATCTTTTCGTAAAACAAGGCCTGATGCCTTCCCGCATCAGTGACGGTCAGGTTCAGGCGGCTCCGGAACTCCCGGAAGAACAGGGCCTCCTCATCTATTTTGCAGGCCGCATAATAGCCCCAGAGGTGGCCGGCCACGGTATTGAGAATGACCGGCAGGGGCATACGGGCCCGTGGAATGGCGATCACCGAATCGGCAATGGGGTCGAAACGCCCTTCGCCTTCATCGGCAAAAACGATGACGTCCGCTTTATGCGCCTTGAAGATGGCCACATCCTTGACGATGTCGCTCGTGACCGTTTCCGGGACACCGGAGGCGCAGACAAGGATAAGGGGCTCCGCCGACAGATCGATGTGCTTCTTGTTTTCCACCACATCGGAGGAGATGGTCTTGTAACAGAGTTCGCTTAGCTTGATCCGGATTTCATCGGCGGCCGCCTTGTTGGGACCGTTGCCGACAACCGCCCAGTATTTCTTCTGCCCGGCGCAATCCCGGACGGATTGACGGATCTTTTCCTTCTGCTCCAGAACACGCTTCATCAACGCCGGCGCCCGTTCCAGATTTTCAAGTTCCCGGGCGATCTCTTCATCGGACAGCGTTGCCAGTATCTGGGCAAGATACAGGGACAGAATGTGACCGGCGACAATCTGGGAATAGAAGGCCTTCGTGGAGGCCACGGACATCTCGATATCCCGGCCGTCGCTGGTGTAAAAAACGCCGTCGGACTTACCGGTAATATCGGACTGACGCCGGTTCACAACGGCAATGACCGACGCGCCGCGTTCAACGGCCATGGCCACGGCGCGGTTGGTGTCCGTGGTGGTGCCGGATTGCGTGATCGGGATAACCAAGGTATCCTGCAGGTCCTCCTGCAGATGAAAGCCGCTCAGTTCAGAGGCAATTTTCGCTTCGATCTTCATGTGTGCACCCCGGAGATACCGCTCCAGGGAATCCGACACGACAGCACCCGCCACCGCCGCCGTGCCATGGCCGATGACCATCACGCGGCGGATCTCGCCGCGCCCCAGCGACAGACGGACTTTTTCCGGAATGATGTCCAGCCCGAGATTGAAACGAACCTGCTTTTTTCCGTCTTTTCCCGTTGTGACCCGGTACTTACCGAGCAGTGTCTTATGCACGGAAAGGGTGGATTCGCTGATCTCCTTGAGAAAAAAATGGGGGTATGTGCCGCGGTCGATATCCCGTGTCGTCATCTCGGCCTGCTGGATGTCCGCTGTCCGCCATGCCAAAGGCAAGCCGTTGTAGTAAAACGATTTTATCCCGGGAACCCCCCCCTGAGAGTTTTGATCCAGAATCACGATCTGACCGGCGGAAGCGGGATCACCGGGAATGGACAGCTTCTCTCCGTCCATCTTGATGAAAGCGGGCGTTTCTTCCACAAGGCCATAGAGCTCCGAAGAGAAGATATACCGGTCAGGCGTAAGACCCACATAGATCGTCTGGCCGCTGCCTTTGAGCGCCAGGAACGTCCGGGAGGGCTCCACAGAGCTGGTCATGGCGATGGCGTGCGATCCTTCAAAATCGTAGACGGCGCGCCGGAAAGACTCCGTCAAGTCGTTTCCTTCCCGAAGATATTTTTCGATCTGCAGGGGGATGATCTTGGTGTCCGTGGTCACCTCGGGAACGAAGGATTCCCGTCCGCTCTCGAACTGCCGGCGCAGAGCCTGGTAATTGTCGATATCGCCGTTGAGGACCACGCTGATCGTTCCGTTCCTTTCGCCGTAGGCCGGATAGCGCCGGATGCCTTTATTGAGCGTGTGATTGTTGATGGGATGGCAGTTATCCTCGGTGATGGAACCCACCGACGCCCAGCGTGTGTGGGCAAGCGTCGTCTCAAAGGCGGCCTCTTTGACTGCAAATTCGCGAAAGACGGCGTCTTCCGTAACAAATTTTCGTAATTCCCCGACATTCCGGCCCAACTCGCCGACGATCGAAGCGGTTTTATAAGTGAAGGATAAAAAGGGTCTGGCTTCCGGACATTCTATGGAGCCGTTGACCAGGTCGCCGTCAGCCGTTCTTTGCCTGAAATCATCATGGAGCCCCTTTTCCCTGAGCCGTTCGAGGACATCCGCAAGGTCCCGGGGGGTGGACAGTGTAAAGGAAATCTGGATTCCAGCAGAGTCCCGTCCCCGGACTTCGAGACGATCAAGACCGTTCAGGAGAAAATTGATTTTCCGATATTTTCTGAAGGCTTCCGGCGCCAGATTTTCAGGCCTTTCGGAACCGGCAAGCCTGAGGATTCTGTCGATATTATCGAGAATGTCTCTCTCCAGGGCCCAATGAATATCCTTCATGCGGGTCAACCGGCTGTTGATGATTTCCAGGTCACCCGTCGAAAAATGAGCGGCCCGGCTTTCCAGTCCGGTCTGTTCTTCCGCAAGGAAAACATTCATCTTTTCTGAGAGGGCCGTCAGTTGTGCGGCTTTTGGGGGGTCATAAAAAAGACGTTCGAAGGAAACATCCTGCTTTAAGATCGAAACACATTGTTCCAGGACGGCGAGCGCGTCCTGTCCATTCAGATACCGCCCGGATGGGATGACGCCATCCAGGATTCCCCTTATATTCTCCCGGCTGATGATTTCGAACAGGGCCTCCATGCGTTTATCCGGATCGGCAAATTCCGGTCGCTGGGCCCGTTTGATGGTCAGGATGCCTGCCAGTCCGCAACACAGGATATTGCTGCGGCAGGGAAAGAGGATCAAGGCCGGGGCGGTGACCCGTTCAGGATCGACACCCGCATAAATATTCCAACGTCTTGAAATCTTCAACAGTCGGATGCCATATTTTTTGACCATTTCGATCGAATTCATTTATAAAAACTTTCGGAAGGATCTTCCATGGCGATCTCGAACAGGTCGTCAGGCGCTTTTCGATGATGCCGACACTTGCGAATGGATGGCGTCATCGGTCATTTTCTTCATCCAGGTCCAATTTGGCCATTTTTTTCTGAAAGGTATTCCGGTTGATTCCCAGATAGGCGGCTGATGAGGATTTCACATGATTACAGCGTTTCAGGGCAATTTTAAACAGGCTTCTTTCCACCATATAGATGACATCTTCATAGACGCTGCTCTTTTTGTTGCCCGCGGAACACAGCAAGGTAGAAATATCCTCGAGTTTTTTTTCAAGAATCTCTTCTAAAACGGAAGAGACGCTTTTGTTCTTGTCTCTCCCGGTCAATGGCACTTTAGGGCGCTTTTTATTCATGGACAAGATCTTCTCTCCCCCGTTGTCTTTGATACAGCATGGTTAGGTTGATGACAGTTTCAAAATAATAAGGCCGAAAATGACCACCACGGCGAACCACAGGGATATAACGTCCGCCCGGTTTTTAGCAGGGCCTTCCCCTAAAGCGCGGACCTCTTCTTCCACTTTCTCCGGGCCGACCTGTTCGACGATGCTGCGGATGAGGACGGAAAAATTCTCATAGGCGTTCGACAGGATGATAAATCCCCTGGTCGTGGTCAGCAGCAGATAGACTCTTTTGCGCAGGATCAAACAACCCACATGATTGATATCGTCCCGATTTATTTCCTTTATCTTGAAAAACTTTCTGACGACGATTCCCTGATCCGTTATCGTGATCCTGCGGTCCCGGGCCATTAGAAAGAAAGCGACCGTGATCAGGGTGATCACAGCGAGGAGAACCCGTTCCAGACCGGAACCCTTGACCAGCAAGGCCAGAACCAGCAGGCAAAGCATCCCTCCGGCGCAGATGCCGAAGGGAATCATAAGTTCCCGCCGGACTTTAAATAGTTGTGCGGTCATGGGTCAATCCGCTCATCCATTTTAAAGACACCGCTTTTTCCGCCCTTTTTGCTCACCAGCCTGATATCCGAAAGGATCATCTGCCGGTCCACCGCCTTGCACATATCATAAATGGTCAGGGCCGCGATGCCGACGGCCGTCATAGCCTCCATCTCCACCCCGGTTTTTCCCACCGTACGGACGGTTGCTTCGATGGTCAACTCACCCCTGGAATGAAGGGGGGAAAACTGGACGTCAATATCGGTCAAGGCCAAGGGATGACACAGCGGGATCAACTCACTGGTCCGTTTGGCCGCCATGATCCCGGCGATCCTGGCCACCCCCAGGACGTCGCCCTTCTGCATGGCGCCGGTTTCGATCAATGCCAGCGTAGCGGGCTGCATCTGAACCTTTCCCCGAGCAACGGCCGTACGCGTCGTCGCCGCCTTGCGGGTCACGTCGACCATGCGTGCATGGCCTTTTTCGTCAAGATGGGACAGCTTGTTTGTCATAAGGGTGTATGATCGGCTGTTTCGTGAATGAAAAACAATAAACCAGGCAAATTCTGCACAGCCATTAGCACATGGAACCCTCTCCGTCAAGCCGGTTAAAAAATTTTTACGGGGATTTTTTAAAATATATCTTGCGATGCAAAGGCTTCTTTTATAATAGACTGAAAATGTTGAGGAGTTCTGCGATATGATTGTGAAAGTGATGAGCAGCACGATTATCGGCATTGATTCTTATCCAGTGGAGGTCGAAATCGACATCTCCCCGGGGCTGCCCCAGTTTTCCACGGTGGGGCTTCCGGACATCGTCGTGCGGGAGAGCAAGGACCGGATCAAGGCCGCCGTCAAAAATTCCGGTTACCGGTTTCCTCCCACCCACGTTACGGTGAACCTGGCGCCGGCGGACATCAAAAAGGAGGGCACCGGGTTTGATCTTCCCATTGCCGTCGGGATCCTGGCGGCGGAAGGACTGGTCGAACCGGATCTGTGCCGGGACTATCTTCTGATCGGCGAGCTGTCCCTGGACGGTGCCGTCAAGGGAATTTGCGGCGCCCTTTCCGCGGCTTTCCAAGCCCGCGAAATGGGGCTGCGGGGCATTATCGTACCGCGGGAAAATGCCATGGAAGCCGGGATGGTCAAAGCACTGAATGTGATCCCCGTGGATAACCTGTCCGATGTGGTCGAGTTTCTCAGCGGACGGAGGGCCATCGAGCCGGTGCAAGTCGATGCGGAGGACCTCTTCCGCAGCAGTTTGCAGTATCCTTTTGATTTCAGCGAAATCCATGGACAGGAACAGGCGAAACGGGCACTGGAGGTTGCCGCCGGAGGGGGACATAACTTGCTCATGATCGGGCCGCCCGGCAGCGGCAAAACCATGCTTGCCCAGCGCCTGTCCTCGATTCTGCCCGACCTCTCTTTTGAAGAAGCCATTGAAACAACAAAGGTATTTTCCGTCGCCGGCCTGCTGAACAAGAAGGGCGGCTTGATAGCCGCGCGGCCCTTTCGTTCGCCTCACCATACCATATCCGATGCCGGTCTGATCGGCGGCGGACATATCCCCAGGCCCGGGGAGATCAGCCTGGCGCACCACGGGGTGCTTTTTCTGGATGAACTGCCGGAGTTTCGGAAAAATGTTCTCGAAGCGCTCCGACAGCCGCTGGAAGACGGCCGGGTCACGATCACACGCGCGGCCATGACAGCCACTTATCCGTCCCGGTTTATGCTCGTGGCGGCCATGAATCCATGCCCTTGTGGTCATTTCGGCGACTCGCACAAGGCCTGCCGGTGCACACCCCAGCAAATCCGCCAGTATCAAGCCCGCATTTCTGGTCCTCTGCTGGACAGGATCGATATTCACATTGAAGTGCCGGCCGTCAGATACCGGGAACTCAAGGGAAAACACAGTGGCGAATCGTCTACTGCCATCAAGGACCGCATCGATACCGCCCGGCGCCGGCAGAAGGATCGCTTCCAGACCCAGGATACGTTCTGCAATGCGCGTATGTCCGACAAGCAAATCAGGCAGTACTGCATCATTGACGAGGACTCCCAGCGGCTTCTCGAAATGGCCATCGACAAACTGGGGCTCTCCGCCCGGGCCTATTCGAGAATCCTGAAAGTGGCACGGACCATCGCCGATCTCGAAGAAGAGGAGCAGATCCGCACCTCGCATGTGGCCGAGGCCATCCAGTACAGAAACCTTGATCGAAGAATAATTTGATGATAAGGTTATCAGACAAATTTTTTAAATGAGAGGAGACAGGCGCATGGATATCAAGGTTCATGAAAGCTCACCGAACAAAAGAAAACCCATTCCAACGGACGAATCCAGCCTCGGTTTCGGGAAAATCTTTACCGATCATTTCTTCAACATGACGTATCATGAAAATCGTGGCTGGCATGACCCGGTCGTTGAACCCTATCGCACCATCTCCCTCGATCCGACGGCGCTATGCCTTCATTACGGTCAACTGATTTTTGAGGGGCTGAAGGCTTATCGCGGCCGTCAGGACGAAATCTATCTGTTCAGACCCATGAAAAATATTGAACGCATGAATGCTTCGGCCCAGCGGCTCTGCATGCCGACGGTCGATCCGGCGCTGTTTCTGGAGGCGATCAAAAAACTCGTCATTCTTGACAGGGAGTGGATTCCCAGGGGCAAAGGAACCTCCCTTTATATCCGTCCCACCATGATCGCCACAGAGGCGGCTCTGGGTGTGCATGCGGCGAGCGAATACCTGTTTTTTATCGTTATCGGGCCGGTGGGCGCTTACTATTCCGAGGGGTTCAGCCCGACAAAGATCTATGTCAGCGAAGACTATGTCCGTGCCGTGAGGGGCGGCATCGGATACTGCAAGGCAGCGGGCAATTACGCGGCCAGTCTTTTCGCCAGTAAAATCGCCATGGAAAAGGGGTATACGCAGGTCCTGTGGCTCGACGCCGTTGAACGGAAATATGTGGAAGAGGTGGGCACGAGCAATATCTTTTTCCTGATCGGGGATGAACTGATCACGCCCCCCCTGGCCGGATCGATCCTTCCCGGTGTGACGCGCGATTCCGTCATCCAGATGGCCCGAAGCTGGGGAATCCGGATGTCCGAGAGGCCCCTTTCAATGGATGAGATTCTGGCCGCCCTGGCCGCAGGAACACTGACGGAAGCTTTCGCGTCCGGCACAGCGGCGATCGTCTCCCCCGTCGGCCAGATGTTCTACAAGGGCACGGATTACGTCATCAATGAACGGAAAATCGGCCCCCTGACGCAAAAATTGTATCATGAAATCCTTCAGATCCAATATGGAGAAAAAGAAGACCCCTTCGGTTGGCGGATCAGGATTAATTAAGGCGGGCGGCATGTTGTGCTCAACGAAATTTCACTTGATCCGGACACTTAAGGTTGATTTTCACAGGCATGTGGAAAATGTTGTGGATAAGGTTGTGGATAACTGTTGTAAGTGCTCAATAGAGACGATCATATACCGTAATGCACCCCGTTTAAGCATTATAAAATATCAATGAAAACATGTACATAGAATACCACCGAGTAATCTCTGCCACTTATGCCGTTTCCCGGATGGAGTTATGAACCCCTTGAAAAAATCGTGCCAGTTTTTTGCGCTTTCCCGGTGTTATAATTTCAGAATTTTAAAGGGTAATTCACCTTTTTTTGTCTTATCCATGCTGGCGGCGGTCATTCTTCTGACCATCCCGTCGATGACCTGCGCCGTCGCCGCCGAAACGGTTCCCCTGGAACAGTTGACAGCAAAAATGCAGGAAACGTATGACAAAACACAGGACCTCAAGGCGACATTCGTTCAGGAGCTGACCATTCAGTCCATTAAAAAGACGGAACGGGAGGAAGGGACCGTTTACATCAAAAATCCCAAACGGATGTATTGGGAATACACGCGGCCGAAATCCAAAAAGCTCGTTGTCAATCCCAAAAAGGCCTGGCTCTATGTTCCGGAAGATCATGTCGTTTATATCCAGGACGCGGATGCGATGTATAAGTCAACACTGATCATTCGATTTATGTCCGGCATCGGCAAGCTCCAGGAGGATTTTCAAATCGAATATGCGGCGCCTGAGGCGACGGATAAAGAGGGTCATTACCTGCTGGTTCTCACGCCGAAGAAGGCCGATCTGGGGATCGATCGGCTGCACCTGACGGTTGACCGGAACAGTTTCCAGATTGTGCAATGCCGTTTTTCCGATGCCTATGGCAATCTCACACGCATCCGTTTTCAGAACATCAGAACCAACAATCAACTGCCGGAATCGTTATTTCATTTCAAACCGCCGCAGGGGGTGGAAATCTTCAATGTAGCGCCATGAAGGCGAATTTGCGGAAAGTCATCATGGTCATCCGATCTTAAACCGGCCTTAAATCCTGACGGGACGACGACACCATGCAAATTCTCATGTTTGGGTGGGAATTTCCCCCTCGCATCAGCGGCGGCCTGGGGACGGCCTGTTTCGGTATGACCCGGGCCCTGACCGGATTGGGCCACGAGATCGTTTTTGTCATGCCCCGCTGGGAAGGTGCAACGCCGCCCGGTATCTGTGAAGTGGTCGCGGCTTCGCGGATTCCGCTGCCGACGGAGAGGCGTGAAGCGCCTCCCGCCTGGAAGGGCCTGACCCTGCGCGCCATTCATTCCCGTTTGCGGCCCTATTTAAATGACCGCCATGACCACGCCCTCCCGACCGGTCAATCCGGCTCCGGACTACTGAATATCACCGGGGCTTACGAGGATGATCTGATTTCCGAATCGGTCCGCTACGGAAAAGCGGCCGGCGTCATCGCCCGTGAACGCCGCTTTGATATCATTCATGCCCACGACTGGATGACCGTCTTTGCCGGGATTGAGGCCAGGACGGTCAGTGGACGGCCTTTCGTTCTGCATATCCATTCCCTGGAATTTGACCGTTCGGGCGAAAACATCAATCAGGACATTTATGACATTGAGCGCCACGGGATGGAGGCGGCGGATCAGGTGATCGCCGTCAGTCATTATACCAAAACCGCCATCGTCGATCGTTACGGTCTGGACCCCGCAAAGGTCTCGGTCGTCCACAATGCGGTGATCAAAAACGACACCCTGCCGGACGATCGCCGCCGGAGGGATCCCGCGCGCAAGATCGTTCTTTTTCTCGGCCGGATCACCTTGCAGAAAGGGCCGGATTATTTTATCGAAGCGGCGGTCAGGGTCCTCAAGGAACTGCCGGAGGTCACTTTCGTGATGGCCGGATGCGGGGACATGATGCCGCGTATGGTCGAACGGGTTGCGGAGCTGGGGATCGGCGGGAACTTTCACTTTACGGGTTTCCTGACGGGTGAAGAGGTGGAGCGGCTCTATGCCGTCAGTGATCTCTACGTGATGCCCTCGGTTTCGGAGCCGTTCGGGATCACACCCCTGGAGGCCATGCGCTGCGATGTCCCGGTCATTATTTCCCGGCAGTCCGGCGTGTCGGAAATCCTGCACCACGCCCTGAAGGTTGATTTCTGGAATGTATCTGAAATGGCTGACAAAATGATCGCCGTCCTGCGGCGTCCGGTATTGACGGCGGACCTGGTTGAGCGATCACGGGAAGCGCTGCAGCAGATTCACTGGGAAGGCGCCGCCGTGAAAATCGAGAACATTTATCGTTCGCTTCTATCCCCTTCTCCCGAAACTTGAGGATGTCGGACCATGCCCGTCGTTTGCCTGTATTTTCAGGCCCATCAGCCCCGCCGGTTGCGGCCTTATACCTTTTTTGACATCAACCATGTTCATGCCTACGAGGACGTTCAGGCAAACCGCCTGCTGGTCAACCGGGTGGCCGAAAAATGTTACCTGCCGGCCAATCGCATTCTGCTCAATCAGATCCGCCGCCACGCCGGCGCCTTCCGGGTTGCCTTTTCCCTGACCGGCGTCCTGCTGGAGCAACTCGAACAAAATCGCCCGGATGTGCTGGACAGCTTCAGGGAACTTGCGGATACAGGGTGTGTGGAGTTTCTCAACGAAACATACCATCATTCGCTTGCCTTTTTGTTTTCACGAAAGGAATTCAAACAACAGGTTTTGCAGCATAGACGGAAAATCGAAACCCTCTTTGGCCAGACGCCGACGACCTTTCGCAACACGGAACTTATCTATGACAATGATCTGGCCCGTATGATCGAAAAGATGGGGTTCCGCGCGATCCTGGCCGAAGGATCCGGGCGGATCCTCAAGGGGCAGTCTCCGGATTGCGTTTATCGGCCTGCCGGCTGTCGGACATTGAAGCTCATGCTCAGAAACTACCGGCTTTCCGACGATATTGCCTTTCGCTTTTCAGATCGGGCCTGGCCGCAATATCCGCTGACGGCGCAAAAATTTGCCCACTGGATTCACCGCATCGATGCAGACCACGCCGTTGTCAACCTTTTCATGGACTATGAAACCTTCGGCGAGCATCATTGGGCCGATAGCGGTATTTTTGACTTTCTTGAGTCTTTTGCTTCAGAAATCCTGAAGAATCCCCGCTTTTGTTTTCAAACGCCCGGGGAGGCGGCGGCAAGCCATGATCCTGTGGCGGCGCTGAATGCGCCGGACACCCTGTCCTGGGCCGATCAGGAGCGGGACTTGACCGCCTGGCTGGGAAGTGCTATGCAGCAAGACGCCATTCAAACCCTTTACAGGCTGGAAGCCTGCGTCCGCCGACGGCATGAGGACAAACATATGCAGACCTGGCGGATGCTTCAGACGTCCGATCATTTTTATTACATGTGCACCAAATGGTCCGCCGACGGCGATGTGCATCGATACTTCAATCCCTATCCATCGCCCTATGATGCATATATCAACTATATGAATATCCTTGATGATTTCTCAAAAATGGTCAAACGGAAATCAACGGGTTCAAATGAGACGAACTTGCAAAAAGTAAAAAAATGAGCTGAAATTAACGGCTTCGTAAAAAGCTCCGCAGGCAAGGCGCCGCATCCGGACTTTTTACGAAGTCGTCAAATGAGGAGGAGCACGCATGACGGGTTCTCAATATGGTTATCTGTTTGAGACCAGCTGGGAGGTCTGCAACAAGGTCGGGGGAATCTATACGGTTATCACGAGCAAGGCCCGGGAAGCCATAGCGGCCTATGGCGACCGTTATTTTCTGCTGGGACCGGATCTGAAGACCAATCTGGAATTTGAGGAAACCGACGAATCCTGCTGGGCAACCCTGCGCGAGGGGACGGCGATCCAGGAGCTCCCCTGCCGTTTCGGTCGGTGGAAGATTCCCGGCGAACCGAAGGTCATCCTTGTGGGATTTGGGAAGAAATACGACAAGGATCAACTGCTGTTCCGTCTCTGGGAGGACTACGGCGTCGATTCCATCGCCGGCGGCTGGGACTATGTGGAACCGGTCATGTTCAGCTATGCCTGCGGTGAAGTCATCGCGACCATCTACAATCTTCTGGTCCGGCCGCAGGGAGAGCCGGCAGTCGCTCAGTTTCATGAATGGATGTGCGGCGCGGGCCTGCTGGCCCTGAAGAAGAAAGCTCCCGAAATCGCGACCGTCTTTACGACCCATGCGACGATCCTGGGAAGATGCCTGGCCGGGGCGGGGATGGATATCTATGCCGACATGGAGCACATCGCGCCGCAACGGGAGGCCAGCGCCCATAACATCGCGGCGAAATATTCCATGGAGGCGACCGCCGCGAGGGAGGCCGATTGTTTTACGACCGTCAGTGAGATTACCGCGACAGAGGCAAAAAATTTCCTCGGCCGCTGCCCGGATGTCATTGCACCCAACGGCCTGGATCTGGAGCACGTGCCGGATCTGACCGAAAATCGCGAACCGGCGATGAAATCCCGGGAAAAGCTGCTGGCCGCGGCCGGCCGTTTTTTGCGGAAGGACTTCCCCTCAAATACGAAAATAATCATTATCTCGGGTCGTTATGAATTCCGCAACAAGGGGATGGATGTCTTTCTGAAAGCTCTGGGCCGCCTGGACAAAGAGATCGCAGAAAGCCAGACGGTCCTGGCCTTTCTGTTTGTCATCGGCGGATATACGGACCTGATTCCTTCTCTGCAGGGAGACGACAGTAAATGGGAGTCCGGAAATCCGCCCATTGCGACCCACCGCCTCCACAATGAGGCGTCCGATCCGATTCTGCAGACCTGTGACCGTGTGGGACTTAAAAATCTGCCGCGGAACCGGGTGCATGTGATCTTCAGTCCCGCCTATCTGAACGGACACGATGGCCTGATCAATATGACCTACTATGAAGCCCTGTCCGGATGTGATCTGGGCGTCTTTCCCTCCTACTACGAACCCTGGGGCTATACCCCCCTGGAAAGTGTGGCCTATGGGGTTCCTACGGTTACGACGGACCAGGCCGGATTCGGTCTGTGGGTCCAGAATACCGCCGGCGCCGACGGCGGCGTCATCCTGTTGCATCGCAAGGGAAAACCGTTCCAGCTCATTGAGGACCACCTCCATGACATCTTCGTGGATTTTATCCGATGGGAAGACGCCGAGCTTGCCAGGCGACGCAAAGCAGCCCGGGCCATTGCCCTCAAGGCCAATTGGAGAGATTTTTTCCAGAGTTATTTGCTGGCCTATCAAAAGGCCATTTTTGCAGCCGACAATCGCTCAAAAACGCTGGCGCTATCCGACGAACGGGCCGAGACAAAATTTACCTTTGCCGGAACGGCCTCCACCCAACCGCACTTTCGAACGTTTACGGCCGTGGCCACCCTGCCGGTCGGGATTTCCCGCCTCCGGGAACTTGCCTATAACCTGTGGTGGGCCTGGCATCCGAAAGCCCTGGATCTTTATGCATCGCTGGATCCGAAAATCTGGTCGCAAATGGATAACAATCCCATCATGATGCTTGAGACCCTTTCCCCCGAACACCTGCTGGAGGCCTCGCAAAACCAGAGTTATATGCACCTTTACGAACAGGTCATGAAACAGTTTGACGACTATTTGAATGACCGGGAACCGCCAAAGAATTTAGAATTTGCCCCGGATATCAAAGGGTCGTCTCCGATTGCCTATTTTTCAGCAGAGTACGGGCTTCATGAGTCCCTGCCCATCTATTCAGGGGGCCTGGGCACGCTTTCCGGCGACCATCTGAAGACGGCCAGCGATCTCAATCTGCCGCTTGTCGGTATTGGCCTGCTTTATAAAAACGGCTATTTCAAACAGGTTATTGATCAAGACGGCTTGCAGATTGCCGAGTATCCGGAAAACGATTTTTCCAATATGCCCATGCAGATTGTTCGGGATGACCGCGGCAATGAGGTGCAGATCTCCCTCGAACTGCCGGGGCGGACCCTTTATGCCAATATCTGGGAAGTCAAGGTGGGCCGCGTCTCCCTGTATCTTTTAGATTCCGATGTGCCGTCAAACACGCCGCAGGATCGCAGAATCACGTCGCGGCTTTACAGCGCCGACCAGCGGACACGCATTGAACAGGAGATTCTGCTCGGAATGGGCGGAGTCCGCCTGCTGAAGCGGCTGGGGATCAAGCCGCACGTTTATCACATCAACGAAGGCCATTCGGCCTTTTTGCTGTTTGAACTGATCGCCAATCACATGACGGAGGATGGGCTGTCTTTCGACGAGGCCAGCGAGGTCGTCCGCGGCAGCGCGGTCTTCACCACCCACACCCCCGTGGAGGCGGGCAATGAACGCTTTACCAAGGACCTTCTGGAACATTACTTCAGCAGCTTTGTCAACTGGTCCGGAATGTCCTGGTCGCAGTTCCGGGAACTGGGACGGAAAGAGAGCGGCGAGGACAAACCGTTCTTCATGAATATCCTGGCCTTCAAACTCACGCATCAGCGCAATGCCGTAAGCCTCGTCCATGGGCAGCTTGCCCGCCACATGTGGCGCGATGTCTGGAAGGGTTATCATGACGACGATATCCCCATCCGCCATGTGACCAATGGCGCCCATATCCTCTCTTACCTGGCGCCGCGCATGAAAGAGCTTCTGGACGCTTACCTGGGCATGAACTGGGAAAGCCATCTGACCGATACGGAGCGCTGGAAACGGGTTTACGATATTCCGGATACCCTTTTGTGGCGCACCCGTCATGAAATCAAACAACGAACGATGGACCTGCTCCGGGATTATCTGTCCCGCAGCTGGTCCAAGTACGGTTACTCCAAAGCCTGGCGGGAAGAACTTTATTCACGCATCAATCCGGCGGCTCTGCTGATCGGATTTTCGCGGCGATTTGCCCCATACAAAAGAGCGGATATGCTCCTGTCGGATTTGGACCGCCTGTCCCGGATGGTCAATCATGAAACCCGTCCGGTACACATCCTCTTCGCCGGCAAGGCGCATCCCAATGACGAGGCAGGAAAAAACATCCTCAAACACGTGATTGACGTCTGCAAGGACGAGCGTTTTCGGGGACGGATTTTTTTCATCGAGAACTATGATATCCGTGTCGCCCGGCATTTTGTTCAGGGCGTGGACGTCTGGCTCAACAATCCCCGGCGGCCCTACGAGGCGAGCGGCACGAGCGGGATCAAGGTGGTGGCCAACGGGGTCCTCAACCTCAGCGTCTCCGACGGCTGGTGGTGTGAGGGATATGACGGCTCCAACGGCTGGACCATCGGACCGGTCCTGCGCAATTATTCCGCCGAGACTGAAAATGCCGATGAAGAAGACATCCAGTCTCTCTATGCGCTTTTGGAGAACACCGTCGTGCCGTTGTTCTACGACCGCCAGGGATCGGGTATCCCGGAGCGGTGGATTGCGATGATCAAGCGGTCGATGGAAAGCCTGATCCCCCGATTCAACACGGAACGCATGCTGCTGGAATACTGCCAGGGCATGTATCTTCCCACGGCCATCCGGGCGCAGGAACTGGCCCGGGATGCCTTCGCGCTGGCCAGGACGCTGGCCGACTGGAAACGGAAGCTCCCCATGCGCTTCTCTTCCCTGAAACTTCTGGACGTGACCGTGGAAGGGATTCATGGCGATAACATCCCCGTCAATGAACCCCTGACCGTGACCGTGCGGATTGATCCCGGCAAGATTGAACCCCATGAGATCATGGCGGAACTGATTATCGGCCACCGGGACGGGCAGGATATGGTCGTCCATCCGGAATATCTGCCGATGCGTATTGCAAACAAGGGCGCAGACGGGATTCTCACTTTTTCCGTTGAATACGTCATCCGGGAAAACGGACCGCACAGTTACGGCCTGCGGGTCCTGCCGTACAATAAAAACCTGGCCTCCCGGCAGGAAACAGGATTGGTCCTGTGGGGATAACCGGGAAATCGTCCTTAAAGAGGAGCGGCAATCCGTCCCGGACTTTGGTCCATGCAGCGGAAAAAACATTGACATTCATCGCCTAATCTTTTAGTTATGCGGGCTGCGGGCGGGACTCAGGGTGTGAAATTTTTTACGTCTCCGCTTGAGACAGGGTCAAGATCTTTGAAATACAAGGTTTTTTATCCTGAATAGTAACATTCAAATATCATCATCAAGGAGGGGCTTATGTCAAAAAAGAAACGTTTGCTGGTTGTATTGTCTGTTCTGATTGCGCTGACGCTGGTCTTTGCCGGCCATTCGTTCGCGGCAAAGAAGTTCTTCGCTATTGCAACGGGTGGTACGGGCGGGACTTACTATCCGCTGGGAGGGCTGCTCGCCCAGGCCTTGACGGAGAGGGTTCCTGATGTCGTGGTCACCGGACAGGCCGGCAATGCATCGGTCGCCAACTGCAACCTGATCAAGGACCATCAGATCGAGTCGGCGTTCGTCCAGAACAATGTGGCCTACAGCGCCTATGAAGGCAAGGATCAGTTTGTGGGGAAACCCGTGAAAAATCTCCGGGGCATCGCCTCGCTCTATCCGGAAACGATCCAGATCGTGGCCCGGGCCGATTCTGGCATCAAGAGCCTCAAGGACATCAAGGGCAAGAAGCTGATCCCGGGCGACCGGGGGAGCGGCACTGAGGTGGATACGCTGAATGTCCTCACCAGCTATGGGCTGACCTACAAAGACTTTGCCGGCGTGGACTGGCTCGGGTTCTCCGGAGCGGCCCAGCGCCTGCAGGACAAACAGGCGGACGTGACCTTCACCACGGCCGGCTGGCCGACGGCGGCGATCACCGAGCTTGCCATGTCCACCAACATCGTCCTGGTCCCCATCGAGGAGGCCATGATCAACAAGATCACAAAGACGCATGCCTTCTACAGCAAGGTGGTCATCCCCAAGGGCACCTACAAGGGGATGACAGCTGACGTGGCCACGATCACCACGATGGCCCAGTGGGTGGTGGACGCACAGGTTCCCGATGAGCTGGTTTACAGTCTGACCAAGGCCCTCTGGGAAAAGAGCAAGGACGGACAGAGCGGCGCCGATGTCATGGCCAAGGTTCATGCCAAGGGTAAGGACGTGCAGCTCAAGACGGCCCTGAGCGGGATGGCGATTCCGCTGCATCCGGGCGCGGCTAAATATTACAAGGAAAAGGGCCTGATTAAATAGGACCCGCATGGGGAACGAACAGGTTCCTCGCTTGCAACGGCTGGTTATATGAAAAAAGGCCTGCCTTACCTGCTTTTGGCGCTTGTGCTGATGGTTCTGGTCTGGCCGGTTCATGTCCTGGTCGTGAAGATGCAAGGAGCGGGACGGTTGTCTGGTGCCGTTTACTGGAACCGGGAGACCGGTTTACCCTGATGTACCGGCACTCTGTCGAGCTGTGCCATGTATGGGATCACTTCCAGATCGACGGGAAGTACGGTCTTGTCCTCGATGAGACCGTCTTCCCGTCGTCCAATACCGGCCTGCCCGCGGTGCTCGGCGACGGCGAGCGCCTTTCCCGGGGGGAAAACGGGTACCGCATCTCGAACATGCGCCGGGTCCTCCCCGCCGTTGAGATGTGGGTGGACCGGCGCTATGACAACACCCTGATGTTCGGCACACAGAAGGTCAATCTTCCCGAACTGGCGGGAAACACACTGCTTCGGCTCCAATCAAAAAAAGTCATCCTGGCAAAATTTGCCTCCGACAAACTGCATTCGTATTTTATCTTGCTTGCTAAGGGAATGAGATGAACGACAAATCATCGACAAATGAGACCCTCCCGCTGGACGGAAAGATCGTCGAAGATATCGACACAATCGCCAAGTACGACCCCGAACTGCGCTTCCGCAGGCTTTCAGGCCTTGCCCTGAAACTGATGTATGCGATGACGCTGATCCTGTCCATCTTTCATATCTATACGGCAGGATTCGGGGTCCTGCAGGAATGGCGCCACCGGACCTTCCACCTGGCCTTTGTGCTGCCCCTTGTCTTTTTTCTCTATACCATGCGCAAGAGCAAGGCGGAGGGAAAAAAATACCTCGTGTATGACATCCTCTACGGCATCACCGGCAGCGCCCTCGTCACGACGATGTGCCGGGAGCTTTTCAGTCTTTCTCCGATCGCGTCGTCCATCCTGGCACTGGCAACCTTCTTGCTGTGCCTGTACTTCAAGCGGCGGGACTACCTCCCGGACCGGATCGTCGCCTGGATCGATTTCCCGGTCTTCACGGCGATGATCCTGGGAATCGTATACACTTTTTATCTGGAGTTCTCCGATCTCCATTTCCTGACCTGGTTCGCGGATCTCAACGTCGCCCTCGTCTTCTGGGGCTTTTTTCTGCTCGGGATTTTTTTAAGCATCCTGGCCCTGTTCGTTCTGCAATGGATCATGGGCATCCGGATGATTTTCAGCGGCCAGGCCATCCGGTACGACCATGATAATATCCCCTTTTTCGACGTCTTCTTCGCGCTGATGGCCTCGCTCGTCTCCATTTACATCTTCGTGGAGTTCCACAACATCGGCATGCGGGCCGGGAGTCCGACGCAGGCGGACCTGATCGTCGGCGCCATGGCCATCCTCTTCGTTCTGGAAGGCGCGCGCCGCAGCATCGGCGCCCCCCTGCCGATCATCGCGATCCTGGTCCTCATCAACTGCTACCTCGGGCCCTATTTTCAGGATATCCCGGGCCTGAGGCTCTTCGCCCACCGCGGCTACTCCGTCTCCCGCATTATCGACTACATGTACCTGGGCACGGAGGGGATCTACGGCATCCCGCTGGGCGTCGTGGCCACTTTCGTCTTCCACTTCGTCCTGTTCGGCCTGTTCATCTCCCGGACGGGCCTGGGACAGCTCTTCATGGACCTGGCGATGGCGATCACCGGCGGAACTGCCGGCGGTCCGGCCAAGGTGGCCGTCGTCTCCAGCGGCCTGTTCGGCTCGATCAGCGGGAGTTCCGTCGCCAACACGGTCACGACCGGCTCCTTCACGATCCCGCTCATGAAGAAGGTGGGCTACCGGCCGGTCTTTGCCGGGGCCGTCGAGGCGACCGCATCCACGGGCGGCCAGATCATGCCGCCGGTCATGGGGGCGGCGGCCTTCATCATGTCGGACTTCCTGGGGATCGCCTACATCAAGATCGCCACCTGCGCCATTATTCCGGCGCTTCTGTACTACTTCGCCGTGGGCTGGATGGTCCACCTCGAGGCGCTCAAGACCGGCCTGCTGGGCCTCCCGCGGGAGATGCTCCCCCGGATTTCCACGGTCCTGAAGGAGCGCGGACTCCTGGTGGCGCCGCTCGTCATCATCGTCTATCTGCTCATCTCGGGGCGGAGCCCCTTCCTCGCGGCCTTCTGGGGGATCATCCTCTCGGTCTCCATGGGCCAGATCCACGTGCGGACGATCTCCTTTCTGATCCCCATTCTCCTGTCGATCCCGGCCATCCTTTTTGAGATCAACCCGTTGATCCATTCGGTGCCGGTCGCTGCTCCTCTGGGGACTTGTCCTGGTCACCGGCCTGATCGATCACCTTCCGGTACAGCGACCGGGTCGCCTGGATCGCCTCCCTCGTCATCTCGGCTCTTCTCGCCGCTCAGCTCCTCTACAACGTGGACCCCTATCTCAGCTCCTTCTGGACGAACATGATGATTGTCGGCGTCGGGGTCTTCTACAAAGAGAGCAAGATGCGGGTCCCCGACATCCTGAGCGCCCTGGAATGGGGGACGAAGAACGCGATCGCCATCGGCGCCGCCTGCGCCTGCGTGGGTTTCATCGTCGGAGGAACAACGCTGACCGGCCTCGGCCTCAAGTTCGCCGCCACGGTCATCAACCTGGCCCAGGAGACCGCCTCCGCCCTGCTCCATCTCGATTTCCTGCACCTTCTGACCATGCACGGGATGACGCTCTTCTTCACCCTCTTCTTCACGATGATCGCCTGCTTCATCCTCGGGATGGGCATTCCCACGACCGCCCAGTACATCGTCGCCTCGATGATCGCCGCGCCGGCGCTGATGCAGTTCGGAATCCACCCGCTGGTTTCGCACATGTTCGTCTTCTACTACGCGGTTCTGGCCGATGTGACGCCGCCGGTGGCGCTGGCGGCTTATGCCGCCTCGGGCATCTCGGGGGCGGACCCCTTCCGGACGGGACTGACCGCCTTCCGCCTCTCCTTTGCAGGCATGATCGTGCCGTATGTTTTCGTCGCCGCCCCGATCATCCTCTGGATGCCCACGATTCTGGACGGGAAAACCCCTTTCGACTTCGCGTGGTTCATCCAGGTGCTGATCACCTGTATCCTGGGCGTCATCGCCCTGGGGGCGACGATGATCGGCTATCTGAAGTACAACTCCACGATCCCGGAAAGGATCATGACGGGAATCGCTGCGGCGTTTCTCATCATCCCCGAAACCTATACGGATTACATCGGAGGCGCGCTCCTGCTGGCGGTGTTTCTCATCCAGCGGGCGAGGAAGAAACGGATCATGGGCGGAGAGAAGGACGTATCCAAGTCAACATGGGAGGTTTCAAATGGGAAATAAGAAGCTCAGCGTGATCCAGTATGGACTCGGCCCCATCGGCATTGAAACGGCCAGGCTTGTCACAAGGAAATCCGGCATGGAAATCGTGGGGGCCGTCGACATTTCGAAGGATCTGGTCGGCCGGGATCTGGGGGAGATCCTAGGGCTGGAGAAAGCACTCGGCGTTAAGGTAACAGACAACGGAAAGGCGCTTTTTGGAAAGACCGAAGCCGATGCGGTTCTGCATACAACCGGTTCCCGGATCAGAAAGATCTACCCCGAACTCGAAGAGATCATCCGGGCGGACCTGAACATCGTTTCATCGTCGGAAGAGCTGCTGTTTCCCCTGAAGGAAAATGCCGAACTGTTGCAGCGCGTGGATGCGCTTGCGAAAGACCATGGCGTCACGGTGCTCGGCGCCGGCGTCAACCCCGGATTCGTCATGGACGCCCTGCCTCTGTTTATGACGGCGGTGTGCCAGGATGTCAGGAAAGTCCATGTCGAGCGGCACGTCGATGCCGGAACGCGACGGTATCCGCTGCAGAAGAAAGTCGGCGCCGGCATGACTCAGGAAGCCTTCCGGGAACAGATTGCGAACAAAACCATGGGACATGTGGGGCTGCTCGAATCGCTCTATCTTGTTGCCGAAACGCTGGACCTGTCTTTAGACGATGTACATGAGGCCGTGGAACCTGTCATGGCTCAAAAAATCGTGAACACGGCGTATTTTTCGCTGAAACCGGGCGATGTGGCCGGGATCAAGCACACGGCGGAGGGAATCAAAAACGGTGAAACGATCATCTCGCTGGAACTGAGAATGTTTGTCGGGTGCGAGGAGCCCCACGATTTGGTTCATATCCTGGGAACACCGGAGATCAGGCTCCGCATCGAAGGCGGCGTGGCGGGAGATCAGGCCACGGCGGCCGTGCTCGTGAATTCAGTTCCGGCCGTCATCGGCGCCCGGCCCGGTCTTGCGACGGTCAAGGATCTGCCCGCGCCGCATTTCTTTCGCTGAGCAGTCAAATGGGGACAGATTTGAAATCTGTCCCCATTCATCATCATTCATCATCGGGGAACGGCAAGCATCCATGAGCGATAAAAAAGGATTTGACAACGAGCATTATATCCGGGAACAGACGGCCAAAATTGTCGAAAGGGTGCGTCAATTCGACAACAAACTCTATCTCGAATTCGGAGGCAAGCTGCTCTACGATTTTCACGCGGCCAGGGTACTGCCCGGTTATGATGCCAATGTGAAAATGAGACTCATCCGGGAACTCAAAGACAAGGCCGATATTCTGCTGTGCATCTATGCCGGAGACATTGAAAGAAAGAAAATCAGGGCCGATTTCGGCATTACTTACGATTCGGACGCCCTCAAGCTCATTGACGATCTGAGGGGATGGGACATCGATGTCCTGGGGGTGGTGATCACGCGCTATGATGATCAGCCGGCCGCGAAACTCTTTAAAAATAAACTGGAGCGGCGCAACTGGCCATCGAAAAGCTCAAGGACCTCCGTGGCTGCGAAGTGCACATGACCCACATGCCCACTCCCGGCGACGAAGCGGGCCTGCGGCGCCTCGGCGTGAACCTGACCAGCGAACCCAATTTTTCCACACGGGATCTCTTTATTTCGTAAACCGGCAGGAGACTTAGGGAGTTCTTATCAAAGAAATGACCACTTTTTGCGAGTCATCAAGAATAGAGACAGGGGAGCTTTGCATAACCGCTGAAAAATGGTTCGCAAGCGGCGAATCAAATGTTTTCCGCCTTTCCAGAGATTACATTAACGGCTTGTCATGAATCATGATGACGTCTGGTCGTCCTCTTAGCGGAAAAGATTTTTGAGCCGCGGGCGTTGTCCATTTTTCAAAGGTCTCGACTTGGGTTCCGCTGGTCGCTTACGGCTTTAATCTTTCTGAATAAAGGTTCATAGATGGACTTCAGCGTCTTGCTGGAGATGAAGAGCCCCAAATGGCCTTCATCGGCATTGAATTGCGGGACCTTTTTGTCGATTTCATTTAAGATCGCATGAATCTCATGTTCATGATGAGCCAGATACCTGCCATCCCGGCCCGATTTAATTCCCGTTCCACCATTTCCCGACACATAATCCGCCAGGCAATGGTTTTCAATGGCATCGGTAATATTATCCGCCGTACCGCCAATTGTAACCACCAAATGGCCTTTGTGCGGGCCAATATTCATCAGGTTTAAGTTCTCTCCTAAAATGCACATCTCGCCACGCACAAGCTTGCTTCCGATGAAGTGCTCTTCAACCGTCTGACTATAAAATGCGCCCGGAATCATGATGACATTGTGATGATACCAATTCGAAAAATGCTCAAACCTTTCGACCTTTTTTTCATCGTAGACAAAGTGCGACAAGTCGACAAAATCTTTTACCCGACCTACAGGATCGAGCATGATGAAACCATAGACAAGATATCTTCCATCCAAAACGCCGTCTTGATTGATCAGGGCGCGAAAGAATGCAGGCGGAAACATGGTGCAATACATCTTGATATCACTGTTCCCGGCCTGAGGGTCTATGGGTGCGCCTGCGGTGACAAGGGCATGGACATCCTCCGGAAATTTTGCCGCATACATGGTCATCTGCCAGCCATTTTGGCAAAAACCAAAAAAATTAAGAGGAACCTTCCTTCCCTGATAAAATTTGTCTCTGATCACATCAACGCAAATCTTGTTTTTGGAAATGTAGTCATCAATTGTTTCATGGCTTCTTTCTTTTGTTGTGGTCTGCCAATCGAGCACGAAGACGGAATGAACGCCCGCTGAATGTGCTGTTTCTACCAGGCTTTGGCCTCTCTTGAAATCAATGATCTGCGAGCCATGGCCAGCCATGGGCGGCCCAAGAAGGGTAGGCATGGAATCCATCTTTGTTGCCCCCGGCGCGGGAAAGTATCTTAAGATAACCCCTTTCAATTCAGGGATGTCAATGACCTGATTATCGGAGACCCATGCCGGCTCCGGAACATCCCTGCATACCACTTCCACATATCTTGCCGGCCTGTCTCGCTCCGCTTGTAGCTTATCAAGAAGCTTTGCCGGCGCCGATACGGCTGTATCCTTCATATAAATCAATGCATCCATTCCTCTGTTAAGATTCTTAATCCCGCCGGTCAGCAGATTCAGCGGAGTGAGGGCAGGATTGGCATAATCAGAAAATCCGTATTTTAACGAGGGCGATAATGCACTTTCAATCCCTGTACGTACTAATCTCCTGGCTTGATCTGTTCTCAAAACGTCGTTTGTAAACCTTAGCCCGTCTTCCATTTTATTCGCCATGATTTCCCAAGGCAGCCAAGCTGCTTTTGTATATTGGTCCATGGCAATCGCCATAAATTTAGCCGCCACACTATACATTAACAAATCCCCTCCTTCATATTGTTCTAACTATAAAGAATTGCGCACTGATCCCCGTATAAGGGGTTTGAAAAATGGGATAAATAAGAAAGGGGCCCCCTGCGGAAAGCCCCTTCCTTTTGAAAAGATCCCCTTAACTTAATTTGCCCTTTTCACCTTTGCAGCCTTCTCGGCCGAATCAGCTCTTTTCTTGCAGATTGACGAATGCTTCTAATTTCTCGTACTGCCCGTCTGCGGCTACCTTAAGATCGTCATACCCCTTCTTGTAAGCCTTCATCCAGGCGTAGACAAACTTCTTGCCCTCTTCGGGAAACCAGGGTGATTGCTCCAAAGAAAGACTGACCATCCTCTCCGTCTTTTCCTGAATCACAGACATCGCATTGATGCTGTTGTCAATGGTGCTTTTGTAAAAACCGGTCATCTGCTGTGCCATCTTCGTGTAATCCATTTTTCATATATCCCTTCTTTTATTTTGCGTAGTATAATACCGAGACTGTGGTTTGTCAAGAAATATGTTGCATTGCATCATTACCTTAACTCTTCGTTGATAGATCATCTTAACAATAATCTATAGTAATTACAATTATTTATGTTCATTTTAATCCGCTATAGCCCCCTGATAGAATCCACACGGATAAATATTTTATGCAGTGCATCAATATTTTATGCTCAGCGCTGCTCTTGATGGGGGCAGCATTGTATTTCTCCTTGACGCACAGGGAGAACGCCGATATGTTATTTTTAATATACAATATCCTTTCCAAGGCATTAAGAATCAAGGCTGGCACTACTGGTTCCTTTGGAGGATCGGGGTGGGCGAGATTGTTCACCGGACGAACCATAGACGGATAGGCGGGAGTATTGATAAATGTGAATTTGGCACAGTAACAATTCAATACCTGAGAAGGAGGCGTGTATGGACAAGATTCTGAGGATCAATATGGGGGCCGAAGGCGGCCCGAAGATAAAGGAAGAATCTCTCGGCGAATATGCCGGACTCGGAGGGCGGGCGATGACTTCCTCCGTTATAGCCAGGGAAGTGCCGCCATCCTGCCACCCCTTGGGCGGAGAGAATAAGCTCGTCATTGCCCCCGGTCTCCTTTCCGGAACCGGCGCTGCCATGTCGGGACGCTTATCCGTGGGCTGCAAGAGTCCTCTGACGGGGGGCATCAAAGAAGCCAATTCCGGGGGGCAGCCGGCCCAGGTACTGGCAAGGCTCGGGTATGGGGCAATCATCCTGGAGGGAAAGCCTCAAGGGGACGATCTATACAAAGTCATCATTAACAAAGACGGGGCCAAGATTGAAGTGGATAACCGTCTCAAGATGATGACCAATTATGATCTCGTCATCAGGATGAAAAAGGAGTACGGTGATAAAATCACCTGTATTTCCATCGGACCGGCCGGAGAGATGAAGATGCAGTCCGCCTCCATCGCCTGCACGGACCCGGAGCAGAGACCGTCCAGACACGCAGGGCGTGGGGGCGTAGGGGCGGTCATGGGAGCGAAGGGCGTCAAGGTGATCGTCCTTGATGACAGTGGCTGCAAGGCGCGCCCACCCAAGGATCTCCAAAAATTCAGGGAAGCCAACAAAAAATTTGTGGAGGGACTGTCCCGTCACCCCGTCACCGGCCAGGCCCTTCCCGCCTATGGGACCAACGTATTGACCAATATCTTAAACGAGGCCGGCGCTTATCCCACTTACAACTTCAAGGAAGGACAATTTGCCGGGGCTGCCAAGATCAGCGGTGAAACCATTGCGGAACTGGAAACAAAACGCGGCGCCGGACCAACCCATGCCTGTCATCGCGGCTGTGTGATCCGCTGTTCGGGCATTTACAACGACAAGGACGGTAATTTCCTTTCCAAACAACCGGAATATGAAACGGTCTGGGCCCACGGCGGCCATTGCGGTATCGACGACCCCGACGCCATTGCCATGCTCGATTTCCTGGATGATACCTACGGGCTCGATACGATTGAGACGGGGGTCGCCATCGGTGTGGCCATGCAGGCCGGCATAGCGAAGTTTGGAGACGCCCAGGCCGCCATTAATCTTGTCAAGGAAATCGGCAGGGGAACACCCCTCGGCAGGATTCTCGGCAGCGGCGCCGCCGTCACCGGCAAGGTTTTCGGCGTGGAAAAAGTGCCCGTCGTCAAAGGGCAGGCAATGCCCGCCTACGATCCCCGGGCCGTGCAGGGCATCGGCGTCACCTATGCCACGAGCCCCATGGGCGCGGACCACACGGCAGGTTACAGCATTGCGACCAACATCCTCAAGAGCGGCGGCTTCGTCGACCCATTGAAGCCCGAGGGCCAGGTAGCGCTGTCCCGGAACCTGCAGGTTGCAACCGCCGCCATCGACTCGACAGGGATGTGCCTGTTTATCGCCTTTGCCATTCTTGATCAACCGGACACCTTCCAATCCCTCCTCGATCTGTTGAATTCCTTCTACGGTCTGGAGCTCACGGCAGACAGTGTTTCCGATCTCGGGAAGAAGGTCCTGAAGACAGAGCGCGATTTCAACAGACGCGCCGGCTTCACCAAAGAGGACGACCGCCTGCCGCGGTTTTTCTACACGGACCCCGTGCTTCCTCATAATGTCACTTTCATGGTCAAGGACGAAGAGTTGGACAGTCTGTTTGATTGGTGAACATTTCCCCCTCCCCTTACTCCCCTCCCGCAAGGGGAGGGGGAATAATGAGTTTTTGCGAGTCCGTCACAATTAAATCCCCCTTTGTCAAAGGGGGATTCATGGGAATTTTTTGAAGGGCATTTTCAGGTGAAAGTTACCGTCAAATTATTCGCTTCCCTGCGAAAGGATCGGTTTGCCGTTGACGACTTTGATTACCAGGAGGGCGTTACGGTAGGCCACATCCTGGTATCCTTGCATATCCCTGAAAAGGAGGCGGCGATCATTTTCATCAACGGCCGCCATGCGGAACCTGATTCTCCCCTCAGGGAGGGGGACCTGCTGGCGATCTTTCCGCCTGTAGGGGGCGGTTGAAATGGAAAGTCTCAAGGAATGCCTTTTGGCCCGTGCTGAAAATGGGCTGATCCATCTTTCCGACCAGATGGGGGCGGTCCAAAGTTTCGGGCTTTCTTTTCCAGCCGTAGAGGAGGCCATCCTGGCGCTGAATCTGCTGCCGGCGCGCTACCAGCGAAATCAACGGAGTCTTTCCTGCCCACAGCAGCTCTCCCTGTTCCGAGGCAAGGTAGCCGTGATCGGCTGCGGCGGCCTGGGAGGTTATATCATCGAGGAACTGGCGCGACTCGGCGTCGGTCATATCACCGCAGTCGATCCCGACACGTTTGAGGAGCATAATCTAAACCGCCAGTTGTTTTGCAAACTTGACAACCTGGGCCAGCCAAAGGTGGCCGTCGCCGCCGGCAGGATAAAAGAGATCAACCCCGCCGTAACCGTCGTACCGGTGCAGAATGCCTTCACAGCCGGAAACGGCAGGGGGCTTATCGAGAAAGTTGATGTTGTGGCAGACGCCCTCGACAGTATTCCGCGGCGTCTCGAATTGGCTGAGGTATGCGAAAAATGCGGCATCCCGCTGGTCCATGGAAGCGTCGGCGGCTGGTATGGTCAAGTTACCACCCAATTTCCGGGAGAATACACGCTGCAAAAAATCTATTCCCGTCATCATCGCGAGCGGGGCATCGAAAAGGACCTGGGGAATCTATCTTTCGTCGTTCCCATGATCGCGAGCATTGAAGTTGCCGAAATAGTCAAGATCCTGCTTGGGGAAGGCTCAACATTAAGGGGAAAGATGCTTTCGCTGAACTTACTCGATCCGGAATTTACAGAAATCACATTTTGAAGCCGATGAATGTCCTGCCGACCAAAGAATCTCCGGCCCTGAGACCTTATCCAGCCAAGCTGTTCGTCGAAACAACCACTCGCTGCAATCTCCAGTGTCCCATGTGCCTTAAACAGAGACAGGATGCAGAGTTTCTGGAAGGGGATATGTCTGCGGATATTTTCATGGCCCTGTCGCCGGCGCTGCCAACCCTGGAGGCCCTGGTCTTGAACGGTATCGGCGAGCCTCTCCTCCATCCCCGCCTTGATGATTTCATCCGGATTGCCAAAGAGAAAATGGACAAAAACGCCTGGATAGGATTCCAGACCAATGGTCTGCTCATAGACAGGCAGCGGGCCATGTCTCTGGTCAGGGCGGGAGTGGACCGGATATGCATTTCTGTTGATGCCGTATCCCCCGCGACCTTCAGTAACATCCGCCAAGGAGGAGAATTCAGGAACGTCGAGGGAGCGCTTAAAATGCTCCATGCAGCAAAAAAAACATACAACGATCGACTTGAAATCGGGGTGGAGTTCGTCCTGAGGCGCGACAATATCGACGAGTTGGCGGAAACCATTCACTGGGCCGGATCTTGCGGCGCCGATTTTGTTATTGTAACACAACTTTTCCCCTATCATCGGGCCCTTGTTTCCCAGACGACATACGACGCCAACCTGGACCTTTCTGTGTCTCTTTTTCATGAACACATGAGCAGAGCCGAAAAAGAGGGCATTGACATCAGGCGCTATTACGATGTGTTCATGAAATATGAAAAATCCGCTGACGAAAAGAAAATAATTACCTTTGTGGAATCAATAGTGGCGGATGCCTTACGACAGGGAATTTCATTGAATCTGCAGAAACTGTTTTCGACGGATCACGCCTGGGTAGAAAAGATGGAAAAGGTCTTTGACAGGGCACGGTCCGTCGGGACCGAGATGGGGATCAAACTCCGCTTACCGGAAATTATCCCCAAAAGCGCCCGCCGGTGCGAGTTCGTGGAGGAAGGCAGCATCTTTGTTTCCTGGGATGGAAATGTCCATCCCTGCTATTTTCTGTGGCACAATTACCGTTGTTACATAAACGGCGTGGAAAAAATTGTAAAGCCCCGGGTGTTCGGCAATCTATCCGAAAGAGGCATCCTGGATATATGGAATGATCCCCATTTCGTCTCCTTCCGGCGGAACGTCCTCCGCTACGATTATCCATATTGTTTCAACTGTAGCTTTGCCCTGTGCGACTACGTCGAGGGCGGCGACTTTGAGCAGGATTGTTACATCAACACCGAACCCTGCGGCGTCTGTCTGTGGTGTATGGATGTATTTCAATGCCTGAAGTAAATATGGCGGAAATTTTCCCGATTGGATACATACTTCATAGAGGCCATATTGACCCATCGTCATGGGTTGACAATCAGGACTTCTAACTTCCTTCACAAATTGCTAACCTCGACGAAGATGCTTGATTTCAAAACAAATCATTGATGTGACAGGATAATTGTGGTATGGGCAAATCGCTTATGGCATTTGACTGAATTTTCAGGTTGGGTATTAAACATACATGAATTTTTCCGAGTCATTGGCAGAGGCATTGCTTTATCATGATTTTTTCGGCACTGATCAATAATATCACCCTCATCATTTCGTTGAGCATTCTCTATCAGTTTCATCGTTCGTCGATGGAAATATGGGTCGCGCACCGGCCAAGCGATCTCCGGTTTTCTTTTTGGTGCGGTTGCCGTTGTCGGCATGATGAATCCACTCATTATTTCACCGGGCCTTATCTTTGACGGCCGCTCCATTATCATCAGCATAGCGGGGTTTGTCGGTGGCTGGGTCACCGCCTTGATTGCCGCCCTGATGGGCATTATCTATCGAACCTGGCTTGGCGGACCGGGGACAATCATGGGGGTTTCTGTTATTGCTTCGTCCGCCGCCATCGGTATTGCCTATCATTACATCCGTCGCCGCAGACCTCACATGGTCACCCCCTTGCACCTGATCGGATTTGGGATCATCGTCCACATCTGCATGTTGGCCCTGACCATGACCCTGCCGTCCAGCATGAAGTACGAAGTTTTGTCAAACATCGCAATACCGGTCATCCTCATATACCCTCTGGGGACACTCCTGGTTTGTGTTGTTCTCCTCGATCTGGAGTCACGCATACGCGCCGAAGATGCCTTGCGGGAGAGCGAGGTCCGGTATCGCGAGCTGGTTGAGAACGCCAGCGAGGCGATTTTTGTGGCTCAGGACGGTAAGCTGGTATTTTATCAATCCGAGGACCGCCAGAGGTGATCGGTTATTCCGGTGAGGAACTCATGTCAAGGCCATTTATTGAGTTCATTCATCCGGATGACCGGGATATGGTTCTCGACCGGCATGTGAGGCGAGTAAAGGGCGAGGAGCTTCCTCACATCTACTCTTTTCGGATTATCCGCAGGGACGGAAGCATCAGGTGGGTAGAACTGAATACTGTCTTGTGAACTGGAACGGAAAACCAGCCACATTAAACTTCCTTAGCGACATCACCGAGCGCAAGCAGGCGGAGGAGGCTTTGAAGGAAAGTGAAAACAAATATCGCGTGATCGCGGAAAATATGACGGACGTTATAGCGATATTGGACATGAATATGCACTTTACCTTTATCAGTCCGTCGATCACACGCCTGCGCGGGTTTACGGTCGAAGAGGTGATGGAGCAGTCCCTCGAACAGGTCATGACACCGGAATCCCTGCTGCTTGCCTACAGGAGCTATGAGGAGGAGGTGCAACTGGAATCATGCGGGACGGCCGATCCCGACAGGGTTCGCATCATCGAACTGGAAGAATATAGAAAAGACACGTCAACGGTATGGGTGGAGACCAGCCTGTCCTTCCTGCGCGATGCGGACCAACGTCCCGTTGGGATACTCAGCTTGACCCGTGACATCACCGAGCGCAAGAAGGCGGAAGAAAACTTCAACGATACCCTTGAAAGTCTCAGGAAGGCGGTTGGCGCGACCATACAGGTCATGGTATCCGCTGTGGAGACAAGAGATCCCTATACATCCGGTCACCAGATCCGGTCGGCGGATCTTGCCCGTGCCATTGCCATGGAGATGGGATTGCCCCAGGATAAAATCGACGCCATCCGCATGGCCGGTTCCATCCATGACATCGGAAAACTATCGATCCCTGCGGAGATATTGTCCAAGCCGACCAAACTGTCTGAAATCGAGTTTTCCCTGATCAAGGAACATGCCCGCAAGGGATTCGAGATGCTGAAGGATGTGGAATCCCCCTGGCCGCTGGCGGAGATTGTCCACCAGCACCATGAACGGATGGATGGCTCGGGCTATCCAAGAAATCTGAAGGGGGATGACATTCTGATCGAGGCCCGCATTCTCGCTGTTGCCGACGTGGTGGAAGCCATGGCCTCACACAGGCCCTATCGTCCCGGCTTGGGCATTGATGCGGCCCTGGAGGAAATCGAGAAGAACAGGGGAATCCTTTACGACAAGACTGTCGCAGATGCCTGCCTGAGATTATTTCGGGAAAAAGGTTTTAAGCTTGAAGGCTTGAGTTCAAACGGGAATCCTCACCTCAATTCTTAACTGACTGAGGGTAAGTCGAAAATGAAACTCAAAATAAAATTGTTTGTCCTTTATTACGGATGGCTGATTTTATGCCCGCTTCTGGTGCTTTTGATACCGATTTACCCTGATACTTTATCGGCGGCGGGCAAAGATCACGTCGTGCGTGTGGGCGTGTATCGAAAACGCTCCCAAGGTGTTTATTTCCGAGTCCGGCAAACCCGCAGGCATCTTTATCGATATCATCGAGCACATCGCTAAAAGCGAAGGATGGACCTTGCGCTATGTGCCCGGTACGTGGGGGGAGGGATTGGATCGCCTGTCCAAAGGCGAGATAGACTTGATGCCCGATGTGGCATATAGCCTGGAGCGCGAAAAAGTGTTCTCCTTTCACAGGGAACCGGTTCTGTCCGACTGGTTTCAGGTCTATGCCAACAAAGACAAGCAAATCCGTTCGATCGTGGATTTGGATGGAAAGAAAATAGTCGTTCTGGAGCGTTCGGTTCAACAGGAAGCTTTCAGGCAGCTCGCTGAAAACTTCAGATTCAAAATCACCCTCATTTCGCTGCCGGATTACAAGCAGGCCTTCGAGGTGGTTGCAGAGGGGAGGCCGACGCCGCCATTACCAATCGTTTCTACGGGTTGGTGCATGCGCATAAGATGGGGCTTGAAGAGACAGCGGTTATATTCCATCCAACTCAACTTTTTTTTGCAGCGCCCCGAGGGGCTCCGGATGAACTGTTGAAAACCATTGATAAACACCTGCTGGAACTAAAGAATGATTCTCAGTCACTCTATTACGAGTCATTGAAGCGGTGGACAACCGAAAAAACCGTATTTAAACTTCCGGCATGGATGAAGACCCTGGCACTCATTGCCGGCCTTGCGCTGCTCATTAGTCTGGTTGCTGGTGTTCTGTTAAAGGTTCAGGTGAATGCGCGCACACGGGAACTTCGACAAATCAACCAGGAAATGGAGCAGCGTATCAAGCTGCGTACGGCCGAATTGGCAAATGCCATGGAAAAAGCTCAGGACGCCGATCGGATCAAATCCGCCTTCCTGGCGACCATGTCGCACGAACTGCGAACGCCGCTGAACTCGATCATCGGTTTCACCGGCATCATTTTGCAGGGAATCGTCGGACCCTTGAATGATGAGCAGAAAAAACAGCTGAACATGGTACGCGGCAGTGCACAACACCTGCTTTCGTTGATCAATGATGTTCTCGACTTATCCAAGATCGAAGCGGGACAGCTGCAGATCGCCTATGAAAGCTTTGACTTTCGTTCCACGATAGTAAAGGCTGTGGAAAGTGCGCGTCCGCTTGCCGGCAAAAAGGGTCTTGAACTCACCTGTGCAGTCTCTCCCGAAATTGAAACCATAAACAGCGACCGAAGGCGGGTTGAGCAGATTCTTCTGAATCTGATCAGCAATGCCATAAAGTTTACGGAAAAAGGTTCCGTCAAAATAGAATGCGAACCGGAAGGGGACAACGTAACGATAAGGGTTGTGGATACGGGCATCGGCATCAAGACGGAAGACTTAGAAACCCTTTTTCAAGCCTTCAGGCAGATCGATTCGGGAATGACCCGGAAATATGAAGGGACGGGTCTGGGCCTGTCCATCAGCAAGAGACTCGTAGAACTCATGGGGGGTCAAATCCGGGTGACAAGCATGTGGGGTGATGGGAAGCACGTTCAGTTTTTCCCTGCCGAAAGAGAGGAAAGATGTATGAAAGGAAAAGTTCTTGTAATCGAAGACAATGAGCAGAATCTGTATCTTGTCAGGTTCATCCTTGAGCAGAGCAACTATGAAGTCTTCGCCGCGCTGGATGGTAAAGCGGGCATTGAAATGGCGGCTTCGCTAAAACCGGACCTGATCCTGCTGGATATCCAATTGCCCGTCATGGACGGCTACGCCGTCGCCCGCAATTTAAGGCGGAATCCGGAACTTGCAGATACGCCCATTGTTGCCGTGACGTCCTATGCAATGACCGGCGACCGGGAAAAGGTCATGGAGGCCGGCTGCAATGGATATATAGAAAAACCAATTGATCCGGATACCTTTGTGGCAAAAGTTGAAAAACATTTATCCATAAGGTTGACAGGTGAGCGATAGTGAAAAAACGAGTTTTGATTGTCGACGATAGCACGACCAATCTGTACATGCTGGAAACCATCCTGAAGGGATACGGTTTTGAGGTGATTTCAGCGGAAAACGGCAAAGAAGCGCTGGAAAAGGCTTACCTGAATCCTCCGGACCTGATTGTCACGGATATTCTGATGCCCGTGATGGACGGCTACGCCTTATGCCGGCGATGGAGATCAGATGATACACTCAAACATATCCCCCTGGTATTTTACACGGCCACCTATACCGGGTCTAAAAACGAGGATTTTGCGTTAGGCCTCGGGGCGGATCGATTCATTCTCAAACCCCAGGAACCGGACATCCTGATGAATATTTTAAAAGAGGTGTTGGAAGAAAGCTATGTGGCCAAGCAGGTGGCGGCCAAACCGCTTGAGGAAGAGATGGAGGTTTTCAGGCAGTACAACGAAATCCTTTTCAAAAAGCTTGAAAAGAAAATGTTGGATCTGGAAATTGCCAATCAGGAGCTGAGGCTATTGGAGGAGAGTTATCGTTTATCTTTTGAGAATGTGTCGGACATTATCTATGCGATCGGCACGGATCTCGATATTATAAGCATGTCTCCGAGCGTGGAGAGAATATTGGGGTATAAACCACAGGATTTCGTCGGCCGGTCTGTTTCTGATTTGACACACATCTTTACGCCGGAATCTCTTGAGCGGGCTGTGGCTGATATAAGTCTGGTCTTAAGCGGTGCAACCATTTCGGCGGTGATTTATCAATTTATCACAAAGGATGGAGCGATAAAGTATGGTGAAGTCAGTGGATCTCCTCTCATGCGAGATGGCAAACTCATCGGTATCATTTCCGTCGCCCGTGACATCACCGCGCGCAAGCAGGCAGAGGAGGCTTTGAAGGAAAGTGAAAGTAAATATCGTCTGCTTGCCGAAAATGTCAATGACGTCATTTTCGTTTTGGATATGAATCTGAACTACACTTATGTCAGCCCTTCCGTAAAATTTCTCAGGGGATACGAACCGGAAGAGGTGCTGAAACACTCACCGGATAAGGCATTGACGCCCTCCTCCTGGGATCTTGCCGCGAAGACCGTGTCTGAGGTCATGGAGCTTGAAAAATCCGGCCATAGAGAGATCCCCGGATTCCGGACGCTTCAGTTGGAAATGTTGCGAAAAGATGGAAGCACCATTTGGACGGAGGTTAAGTTTTCCTTTATCAGGGATGAGAATCAGCGATCAGTGGGCATTCTGGGTGTAACCCGCGACATCACCGAGCGCAAGCGGGACGAGGAGGCGCTGCGGGAGAGCGAGGGAAAGTACCGCGGTATTTTGGAGAACATGGATGATGCATACTACGAACTTGATCTGAACGGCAATTTTGTTTTCTTCAACGAAGCTCTGATTTCAAAAACCGGTTATTCCCGTGAAGAACTCATAGGCATGAACTATAGACAGCTCATAAGCCCCGAGACGAGCAAGCCCGTTTCGAGGGTTTTCTCGGAAATATACAGAACAGGCCAGACCGTGAGGCTTTTTGATTATGAGGTCATCACGAAGGATGGACCGATAAAATATTTTGAGTCCTGGGCCAGTCTTATGCGTGGCAGCAATGACAAGCCTTTCGGTTTCAAAGGTATGGCTCGCGACATCACCGCGCGCAAGGAAGTCGAGATACAACTCCAGAAGACTCTTGAAAGTCTCAGGAAGGCCGTTGGCATGACCATTCAGGTTATGGTGTCCGCCGTCGAGGCAAGAGATCCATACACGGCCGGCCACCAGATGCGGTCTGCAAACCTTGCCCGTTGCATTGCCACGGAGATGGGCTTACCCCAGGAGAAAATCGAAGGCATCCGCATGGCGGGTTCCATTCATGACATTGGAAAACTATCCGTCCCGGCGGAGATATTGTCCAAGCCGACAAAACTGACAAACATTGAGTTTTCCCTGATTAAAGTACATCCCCAGAAGGGCTACGAAATGCTGAAGGACGTGGAATCCCCCTGGCCCCTGGCGGAGATTGTCTACCAGCACCATGAGCGGATGGACGGTTCGGGTTATCCAAGAAATCTCAAAGGGGAAGACATTCTTATGGAGGCCCGCATTCTTGCTGTTTCCGATGTTGTGGAATCTATGTCATCTCACCGGCCCTATCGTCCATCCTTAGGTCTTGATATAGCTTTAGAGGAAATCAGGAAGAATAGAGGAATGCTATACGACAATGCTGTTGTCGATGCCTGCCTGAGATTATTCCGGGAAAAAGGGTTTCAACTTGAAGGAGTTTGACTTCAAGCCATATTCTTCACCTCAAGGCTGGTCTGAAAATCGTCGACTCTTGTGTGCACACGAGCCCGTTATTTCGGAGGAGGGCCGATGAGGCTTCTACAAAAACTTACCCCAGGCACCCTGGTGCCCTTTGTCGCCGTTGTCATTGGAGCCGTGCTGTTTCTCTTTGAACCCTTGCCACTCCAAGTGATGCGCAACACCGTCTTCGATCAATACCAGCGCTGGCACCCGCGATCCTATCAGACCGTTCCCGTTCGTATCATCGACATCGACGAAGAAAGCCTGAAACGCCTGGGCCAGTGGCCCTGGCCCCGCACACGGGTCGCTGAACTGATCGAAAGGCTGCAGACAGCCGGTGCGGCCGCTATCGGTCTGGATATCGTATTTGCCGAGCCGGACCGGACATCGCCGAAGTCGATGTCGGCCACCTGGAATCTGCCCGATAATCTCCGCCGGCGTCTGAAACGTATTCCCGATCATGATGAGGTTCTGGCGCTGACTTTGCGCCGGGGGTCCGTGATCCTCGGCTTTGCAGTCGAGCGTGAAGGTCCGGAACGCCCGCTACCGGCACGCCCCTTTCGTGTAGTTTTTTCGGGAGAGTCCCCCCTCCCCTTCCTTCACCCGTTTTCAAGCGCGGTGACGTCGATTCCGTTGCTGGAGAGCGCGGCGGCGGGAAACGGCGCATTGACGTTCGTCCCGGATTCGGATGGCGTCGTTCGCCGCGTACCGGTGGCAGTCCGCCTTCAAGATCAGGTGATGCCCTCCCTCGTCGCCGAATCGCTGAGAGTGGCCCAGGGACAAGCCAATTACATCGTTAAGTCCGAGGAACAAAAAGGGACCGGTGTGAAGGAGATCAGGATCGGCGGGATCACTGTGCCGACGACGCCCCAGGGTGAAATCTGGGTGCATTACACGCGGCCTGTCCCGGACCGTTACCTTCCGGCCTGGAAAGTGCTTGCGGGTGAGGTGTCCCGGGAACAGGTGGAGGGCCATATCATGCTGGTCGGCACCTCGGCACAAGGCCTCATGGATCTCCGCTTCAGCCCGATGGGAATCATCATCCCCGGCGTGGAAGCGCACGCCCAGGCGATCGAGCAGATCCTCACGGAGACGTACCTGATGCGACCCTCCTGGGCGGGGGCCATTGAGGCCTTGGCTATCGTGGTCGGGGGCCTGGTCCTTGGGATCATCGCTCTTTCCACATCGGCTCTCGTCTCGGCCGGCATCACCGCCATGGTTCTTATCGCCGCTGGATGGGGCGCATGGAACGCGTTTACGCATTACGGCCTGTTGCTGGACCCCGTCACGCCCTCGCTGGCGCTCCTGATCACGTTCATCCTGGGCAGCGTCGTTCATCATCGAACCAGCGAAAGGCGTCAGCGCTGGGTGCGGGAGGCTTTCTCGCGCTATGTATCTCCCAACCGCGTCGATTATCTCGTCGACAACCCCGACCAACTGGAACTGGGGGGACGACGTCAGGAGTGCAGTTTCATCTTTACGGACCTCGCCGGTTTTACAAGCCTTATGGAAAAAATGGACCCGTCCGAGGCGGTCTCGATCCTCAATGCATATCTCGATCAGATGATCACAATCGCCTTTCGTAACGGCGGGACCCTCGACCGGATTGTCGGGGACGCGGTGGCGATCATGTTCTCGGCGCCGGTCATACAGCCGGATCATCGCAGGCAGGCGTTGAAGTGCGCCCTGGAGATGCATGCCTTTGCGACGCGATATGCGAACGATCTCAACGAGAAGGGCATTGCCTTCGGGCAGACCCGCATCGGCATCCACTCCGGCGAGGTCATCGTCGGAAATTTCGGCGGCTCGACTATGTTCGATTACCGTGCCTTAGGTGACGTGGTCAACACGGCTGCTCGGCTCGAAAGCGTGAATAAGCACCTGGGCACCCTGATTTGCCTATCCGAAGCGACCCTCTCCGGCTGCCCCGGCGCGATCGTCCGGCCCGTAGGGTCACTGGTGCTGAAGGGCAAGACCCGGCCCCTGATGGTCTATGAACCGGTCACGGGATCGGGCGGGAACAACATGGAAGCACAACGCGACGCAGCTTACGAGACGGCATTTGAATTGCTGCAGCAACACAGCCCGGCTGCAAGGGATGCGTTCGAACAACTGGTAAAAGAGCGGCCACAAGACCCGCTCGTTCTGCTTCATCTGGAGCGGCTGCGGGCAGGCAAGCAAGGCGATACCATCGTCCTTGAAGAGAAATAGACACGGGTTCGTCCATACGGCAAAAGGAGACGGATACGCAGGGATAGTACGCCGGCTGCCGGAAAACGACATCATTCAGCTGAGGGTGTGCATGGGGTCATGTGGAACGGAATGTGCGTTGACACTGATACAAAACGGCATAAGAAAGGAGGAAGAACAATGACTCACTTTATCATGGGACTCATCCTGATGCTCCTGGCCGGATCGCCGGCATGGGCCCAGGATGCGATTGGATTCGTCAAAACGGTTTCGGGAAGCGCGGCGGTAATCGATGCCGGGAAGCCTATTGAGGCCCAGGTCGGTACGCCGATTAAAATAGGAAACACCTTGAAGACCGGACCCAAGGGAACCCTGGGCGTCACGTTCAAGGACAATACCGTCATGTCCTTCGGGCCGGACACCGAGCTGACGGTGGACGAGTACCTCTATGCGCCGGGGAAAGACAGCCTGAAGTTCGGCACACGCCTGTCGAAAGGTTCCCTGCAGGTCGTCTCGGGCGTGATCGCCAAGCTCAAGCCGAACTCCTCGACCATGAAGACACCCACGGGCACGATCGGAATCCGCGGCACCCGCTTCCTCGTCAAAGTCGAGCCGCAGAACGGGAGGAAACAGCCATGATTCGAAATCTGAAAACCTGGTTCGTCGTCTGTGCCGTCCTGATCGTTGCCATGGGCTGCGCCACGACCCCGCCGGCCGCCCAGGCGCCGAAGTCCTACGTCGTTCTGATGGACAATACGGACGGAACCGTGGGGCGGTTGTCGGTGAGTGGGGCAAAAGGAGAAGTCCTGCTGAACGAGGCCCGCTCCGGCGTTGATTTGGATGGTTCCTCAAGCGTACCTTACCGGGTGGATGAAAGCAGGATCAGCAGGGACTTCGGCGAGGCGCTTGCCGCGCAGCCGCCATTGCCGGTCAGCTTCATGCTCTACTACAAGGCCGGCGGGACGGTGCTGACAGACGAGTCGCAGGCCCTGATTCCGGCGATTCTGGATGCGGCCAGGAATCATCCGGCGCCCGATGTGTCGGTGATCGGCCACACCGACACCATGGGAACGATTGAGACCAACGAACAACTTGGGCTACAGCGGGCGCAGTCGGTTGCGGAACTTATTCGAGGTGCCGGCTTGAAGGTGCATGATCTGACCATCGCCTCCCATGGCGAGAGGAATCTTCTCGTTGCCACGCCGGACAACACGCCGGAGCCGAAAAACCGCCGGGTGGAAATCACCGTTCGATAACCCCGCGCCTATCGGCTCCGGGCGATGCACTGCCCGAGTGGGGTGGGCATGGACGACGGATTCCGTCGAAAGGAGTTACCATGGCTCTCATTTCCGGCCTGAAGTTACGTTTCCACAACTGGGCCGTCATCGCTTTGCTCTGCTTCGTTTTTGCGCTCACCGCCTCGGTCCTGGCCGTTGTCATCACCAAATTCACTGCCATGGCGGAAGACAATGCAAGGCAGCGCTTCTTCCTCATTGCGCAGACCGGCGTGGAGCGGCTGCGGACCCTCATCGGGGGAACAAGCCGCCAAGCCGCGGTGCAGGCAGGCGCCAGGCAAGAACGCTTCACCGAGAACGGACGCTTGAACGACCGGGACATGGTGGTGACCTTCATGTCCCAGTTGGAGAGCGAGGAAAGCCTCTATTCCGCCTATTTCGGGCTCGAGAACGACGATTTCTTCCAGGTCATCAATACCAGGGGCAACCCGCACCTGCTTGCCTCCTTGGCGGCGCCGGGGAACACCCGGTTCGCCCTGCGGAAGATCGTCCGGACGGAGGGGGGGAAGCGTGCGGAAACCTGGCAATTCTGGTCCTCCGACCGGCAGATGGTCGGCTCGAGAGAGGGACAGACCCAGTATTTCCCGACTCAGCGGCCCTGGTACGAAGGGGCAAAACAGAATCCGCCTGTCGCGATCACGAGTCCCTATATTTTTGCCTCTTCCCGGGAACCGGGGGTTACAATTTCCAGTCCGCTCCGGGGAGGGATCGGAGTGCTTGGCGTAGACCTGAGCCTGGGGGCGCTCCAGGATTTTTTGGCGAAAATTCCGCTGACACCGGCCAGCGCGATCGTGGTTCTCGACCACCATAATCGGATTCTGGCTCACCACAGCGCGTCCCTTGCCTACAACTTGAAAGACGTGGCCTCCTTGACGCCGATCTCCCAGATTGGAAGTCCCCATCTCGCCGTTCTGGAAACCTGGAACAACGGGGGCGACAAGGCACATGCACGGGTCGTCGATGTCGGGGGAGAAAAATTCGTTTTTGCATACACCGCGTATCCTGCCGCACCGGGCACCGAGTTCCGCATCGGCGCCTTCGCGCCGATGCGCGACTTCTCCGGCCCGATCGTCGCGGCGCGAAACCAGGTCATCTTCGTGACGATCGCCTTTCTGCTGGTCGTGATCCCCCTTGCCGTCGCGGGTGCGCGCCGGGTCGGGCGCTCTCTCTCCATTCTCGCCAAGGACGCGGAGCGAATCACGAACCTGGATTTTTCCGGCGAGGTCGGGCATCTTCCCACCATCCTTTATGAAGTCATCGCCTTGGGTCAGGCCCACAAGGTCATGAAGAGCACCCTCCATCAACGCACCCAGGCCCTGACGATCGCCGAGCAGAAACTGGCAAGCCTGGTGGAGAACGGCATCCTGATGTCACGGGAGCACAATCGGCAGACGCTGCTCCGGCACATCCTGTTCAGCGGAAAGCAGTTGTGCAACTGCGACGCCGGAACAATGTACCTGAAAACCGACAAGGGCACTCTTGCGTTTGCGCTGCGCACCAAGGACGATGCACTGCCCTCGTTTGAGATCCCGCTGACGGACCCGGCCACCGGCGCACCAAACAATAAATACGTATCGACTTACGTAGCGCTCCATAACGAAACCGTCGTCATCGACGACGTCTATGCCGAAAAACGGTTCGACATGAGCGGATCGCACCGCTTCGATGACGAAACCGGATATCGCACCTTATCGATGCTGACTGTGCCCATGTCGCCGCGCGAAGGCGAGGTCATCGGCGTCCTGCAATTCATGAACGCACTGAATCCGGACACCGGGGAGGCTATTCCGTTTCCGAGGGAATTGGTGGGTTTCGTCGAGGCGCTGGCCTCCCAGTCGGCGGTCGCGCTGGAGAACCAAAACCTGCTGCAGGCGCAAAGGGCGCTGATGGATTCGATGATCCAGCTCGTGGCGGGCGCAATCGACGCGAAGAGTCCTTACACCGGCGGCCATTGCGAGCGGGTGCCGGAGCTGGCCATCATGCTGGCGGAGGAAGCTTCCAAGGTGAAAGAGGGACCGTTCGCCGATTTCAATTTCCATTCGGACGAAGAGTGGCGGGAGTTCAGGATCGGCGCGTGGCTGCATGACTGCGGCAAAGTGACAACCCCGGAGTACGTGGTCGACAAAGCAACCAAGATCGAGACGATCTACAACCGCATTCATGAAGTGCGCACGCGCTTCGAGGTCCTGTTGCGCGATGCCGAGATCGCATCTCTCAAGGCAATCCAAAGCGGCGCCGATTCCGCTGCGACTGCGCAGGAATTCCATGAGCGACGCGCGCAGTTGATTGACGATTTCACCTTCGTGGCGGAATGTAACGTCGGCGGCGAGTTCATGGCGCCGGAGCGCATCGAACGGATCAAGAAGATTGCCGGCCAGACGTGGCTGCGCCATTTCGACGACCGTCTTGGCCTGTCACACGAAGAATTACGGCGATATGAAAGCATGCCTGTCTCCGAGCTGCCTGCGGTTGAAAACCTGCTCTCCGACAAGCCCTGCCACATCATCCCTCGAGGCGTCGACAAAGCGCTCGATCCCAAGTACGGATTCAAGGTAAAGGTGCCGGAACATCTCTACAACTTCGGCGAGGTGCTCAACCTGTGCGTGGAACGGGGTACCCTTTCAGAAGAGGAGCGTTTCAAGATCAACGAGCACATCATCCAGACCGTCGTCATGTTGGATGCACTGCCTTTTCCAAAGGAACTGCGGAGGGTTCCCGAATATGCCGGGACCCACCACGAGACGCTGGCGGGATCAGGGTACCCGCGCCGCCTGACCCAAGACGATCTTTCGGTTCCGGCTCGCATCATGGCGATTGCCGATATTTTCGAAGCACTCACCGCCTCCGATCGCCCCTATAAAAAAGCCAAAACGCTCTCCGAGTCGGTGAAGATTCTCTCCTTCTTCAAGAAAGACAAGCATATCGATCCCGAACTGTTCGACCTGTTTCTCCGTTCGGGCGTGTACCTGCGGTATGCCGAGCGCTATCTCAAACCTGAACAGATCGACAGCGTCGATGTTTCAACGTATCTGGGTTGAAGCGGGCTGCAGCGGCTATATCAAAATGCCGATCGATCCGGATACCTTTGCGGCAAACGTTGAACAACATTTACCCGTAAGGATGAGAGGTGAGCGACAGTGAAAAAACGAGTTTTAATTGTCGACGATAGTGCGACCAATCTATACATGCTGGAGACTCTGCTGAAGGGATACGGGTTTGAAGTGACTTCTGCGGAAAACGGCCGGGATGCACTGGATAAGGCCCGTCTCAATCCTCCGGACCTGATTGTCACAGATATTCTGATGCCGGTGATGGACGGCTATACATTATGTCGCCACTGGAAATCCGATGATACCCTCAAGCAGATCCCCTTTGTTCTTTACACGGCCACTTATACCGAAGCCAAAGATGAGTTGTTCGCTTTGAGCCTCGGGGCGGACCGATTCATTCTCAAGCCCCAGGAACCGGATAAGTTGATGAATCTGTTGAAAGAAGTGCTGGAAGAAAAATATACGGTAAGACAAGTTTTAACGAAGCCGCTCGGCGAAGAAATGGAGTTCTTCAGGCGGCATAATGAAATCCTTTTCAAAAAACTTGAAAAGAAAATGCTGGATCTGGAAATTGCAAATCAGAAACTGAGGATATCGGAGGAATGTTATCGCCTGTCTTTCAAGAATGTGTCGGATGTTATTTATACGATAGATAAGGATCTCAATCTTTTGAGCCTCTCTCCGAGCATGGAGAAAATATTGGGGTACAAGCCGCAGGATTTCATCGGCCGATCCGTATCTGATTTTGAAAACATCCTTGCGCCTGAGTCTTTTGAGCGGGCGATTGCCGATATCAGCCTGATCTTGCAGGGTGACACGATTCTCGCGACAGTTTATGAATTTATCGCCAAAGATGGAACAAGAAAGTTTGGTGAAGTCAGTGGCGCCCCCCTGACGCATGAAGGCAAGATCATCGGGATCGTTTCCGTTGCCCGTGACATTACTGACCGCAAGCGTGCGGAGGAGGCGCTGCAGGAGAGCGAAAAGAAATATCGTGAGCTGTTTGATTTTTTGCCAATCCCGGTCTATGAAATGGATTTTGAAGCCAACATGACTTCTGTTAATCGCGCTATTTATGAAACTTTTCGAGGTACAGAAGAAGATTTAAAGAAAGGCTTTAAAGGATGGCAGCTCCTTTCACCTGAAGAAGTTGATAAATCCGCCAAGAATATTCAAAGGCTGTTGGAGGGGGAGCAAATAGGAGGCACTGAATATGTATTAAAGAGGCTGGATGGGTCCGTCTTTCCTGCCATAGTCATCTCAAGTGTAATTTACGATAAAGGCAAACCTGTGGGTCTCAGGGGAGCGATCGTCGATATTACAGAGCGCAAGCGGTCTGAGGAACGCCTGCAGGAAACCCTCCAGAGGCTCAGTAAGGCGGTAAACGCTACCATCCAGGTCATAGTATCCGCTGTGGAGGTAAGAGACCCCTATACGGCCGGTCACCAGATCCGGTCGTCGGATCTTGCCCTTTGCATTGCCACCGAGATGGGATTGCCTCAGGAGAATATCGATGGAATCCGAATGGCGGGTTCCATCCATGACGTCGGGAAACTATCCGTCCCGGCGGAAATATTGTCCAAGCCGACAAAACTGACAAACATTGAGTTTTCCCTGATAAAAGAGCATTGCCGAAAAGGGTACGAGATGCTGAAGGACGTGGAATCCCCCTGGCCCCTGGCAGAGATTGTCTACCAGCACCATGAGCGGATGAATGGTTCGGGTTATCCAAGAAATCTCAAAGGGGATGAGATTCTGATGGAGGCCCGTATTATGGCCGTCTCCGATGTCGTGGAATCCATGGCCTCCCACCGTCCTTATCGTCCGGCCCTGGGTATTGAGCCGGCCCTTGAAGAGATCGAAAAAAACAAGGGAATCCTTTATGACGATACTGTTGCAGATGTCTGCCTGAGATTATTTCGAGAAAGAGGTTATAAACTTATAAGGGCCTGATTTTAAATGTTAATTGATAAACTTTAACCGCGTGGTCATCTCTTGTTTTAAATTGTTTTGCAATAGGATGCTACCGGGTTATGATCAGGAAGTGGCGGATAACTGCCTGAAACTCTTTCATGAAAAGGGGTATCGTCTCACTTGATCGGAGGCATTTTTTAAGATGGTTGTACGCAAAGGCATGAAGATAAGCCATTTTGTGATCATGCTCCTGCTGCTCTGGACAGGGCTGGCCGCCGCATCCCTGTGGTGGAACCTGAGTCATCAGAAGGAGCAAATTCTAAAGACCGCCGGTATCCAGGCTCATCTGACCCTTGAGAAGGATCTTCTTTACCGCCGGTGGGCGGCTTCCCAGGGCGGGGTTTACGTGGCCGTCAGCGAAAGAACGCCGCCGAACCCCTACCTGTATGTACCCGACCGCGATGTGAAAACATCCTCCGGACAGACGTTGACCTTAGTGAATCCCTCCTACATGACCCGTCAGGTCAATGAAATGGCGGCAAAGGCCGGCGCTTCCTACGGGCACCTCACAAGCCTCAACCCCATCCGTCCCGGCAACAGCCCCGATCCATGGGAGAGGAATGCCCTGCAGGCCTTCGAGCGGGGAGTGAAGGAGGTCTCCGGCATCGAAAAGATCGGCGAGGAAGACTTCCTGCGCCTCATACGGCCCCTTGTCACGGACCAATCCTGCCTGAAGTGCCACGCCCGACAGGGTTACAAGGCGGGCGACATCCGGGGCGGTATCGGCGTTTCCATCGCCATGAAGCCTTTCTACGCCCTGATGGAAACGGGCGTCAAACGTCTGTCGCTGATGCACGGGATCGTCTGGATGTTTTTCATCGTCTTGGTCGCCTTCGGCGGGACCCGGTTGAAGGCCGCTCAAGTTGACCTCAGCGACAGTGAAAACCGCTTCCGGGAGCTGTTCGACAATATGAAAAGCTGCGTGGCGGTTTACGAGGCCATCGACGGCGGCAGGGATTTCATTTTACGGGACTTCAACCGCGCCGCGGAAAACACCGAACAGATATCGAAAGCGGACGTGGTCGGAAAGTCCGTGTTGCAGGTTTTCCAGGGCGTTAAGGAATTCGGGCTGTTCGAGATATTCCAAAGCGTCTGGAAGGACGGCCATCCGCGGCACCATCCGGTCAGTCAATACAAAGACGGCCGCATCGAGGGATGGAGAGAAAATTATGTCTACAAGCTCCCTTCCGGGGAAGTCGTGGCCATCTATGACGATGTCACGGAAAACAAAAAAAGGGAGGAAGAAATCCGGATCCTTGCGGTTACGGATATTCTTACTGGTTTATACAACCGGAGAGGCTTTATGGCCCTGGCCGACCAGCAGATCAAAGCGGCCACCAGAACAAACAAAAAGATGTCTCTGCTGTTCATCGATCTCGACGGCATGAAACAGATCAACGACACCTGGGGACATGAGGAAGGAGACCGGGCGCTGGTCAGTGCGGCAACGATCTTGAAACAAACCTTCCGGGAGTCGGACATTCTGGCCCGCATGGGAGGAGACGAGTTTGCCGTGCTTGCCGTCGATGCCGCAGAGAGTCCGGAAATCGTACTCAGGCGTTTTGCAGAGCAGATTGGTCTTTACAATGCCGTTCCGGATCGCACTCTATGAAATCTCGATGAGTATCGGAACGACCGTTTATGATCCCCAGGTTCCCTGCTCACTCGACGATCTGATATCCCGGGCCGACACACGGATGTATGAGCAGAAAAAAACGAAGTCCGTTAATACCCTGGAAACAGGTCGTTGACATCGGAAAGCGGCCTTCGCATGTTTCGATTGATAATCAATAAGCTTTTTGCGCTCTGATTCTGTGTAGTGGCAGGTGATTCTGTCAAAGCTCATTTCAACAGAAGCGGCTCCACAACATCTCTGATCCTGCCGCCGGCGACCAGCTCCAGAAATTGCTCTCCCAGAGGGGCTGCCTGTTCGACGGCCTGCCGCCAGTATTGGATGCGGGCCGCCGGATCGTCGATAAAGGTTTTGAAATCGCTCCGGTCCGGCACTTTTCCGTGGGGCAGTTTCTGAACAAATTCGTCGGACAGATGCACCATCAGCACATTGTCCAGAAAACCATCCGGTGGCCGGCGGCGTTTGAGTTTTTTATCCATCCATCCCGGGACGATCCGCTCCTGATGGAGAAAAAACAATATAATCTCGTCTTCTTTGGCCGCATAGGACTGGTTGATGTGATAATCGATCATCCCGCCGTCCCGGTAGACGCCCGTCGGCGCGCCGAAAATATTTTTGACGCCGCCGACCACGAGGGGGATCGCCCCGGATGCCATGACGGCGTACTTGAAATTGACTTCCGTCAGCGGCACGAATTTCCCGTGGAATGTCTTTGCCAGGCAAAAAGGCGGGGGCTTTGCGCCCTGGTAAAAAACGACGCGCTCAAAAAAACGGTGCATGGCCCGACGATTCAGCGCATTGAAAAGAAAGAACAAGCCGAGTCCGAGGGCCTGGATGACTTTCAACTCCGAAGCAACCAGGTGCTTTGACCGCACCGTGAGCACGGCCAGCCGGTACTGCTTGTTGGCCATCGCGAAGGGAAGCGCATCGTCTTCAAGGTAGGAATCGATAATGGTGTGCAAGGATTTCAGGACCGTAGCGGCCGTATCCGCTCGCGTGTAGATGGTCGTGATATATTTTTCCATCAGCGTCCGGTAACTCTTTTCCGGTTCCGGCTGGACCCAGGCGGCAAACCGCCAGGCGCCGGCGGAGGCGCCGATAAGCGACACCGGACGGGACCGTCCCAGCACGCCATGCTTTATCAGGGCCAGATCAAAACCGCTCGCCGCCAGCCAGCGGGGACCGGCCGCCGGCCCGAAATAACCGGCGACCTGATCAAAATGGAAACCGCCATCCTTGATCAGCCGGTAGGCTTTCCGTCCTGCCTTAATCCTTATGGAGTCCATACTTTTAATTTCCGGGACAAATTCCCTGCAAATCGAGACCTTTGAAAAATGGCTTCGCCGCGTCTCAAAAATCTTTTCCGCTAAGAGGACGACCAGATGTAATCATGATTCATGACAAGCCGAAAACGTCATCTCTGGAAAGGCGGAAAACATTTGATTCGCCGCTTGCGAACCATTTTTCAGCGGTTCCGCAAAGCTCTCAAATCACCTTGACATGAGACCGGCACGTTTTGTAAGGTAATGCCGGTGATGGATGATCTAAAAAAGAGACCAGCGGTCCTTATACAAACAACAGCGGGTTTGTCAATGCCTATTCAAGTGGTGACGGATATGAAAATCCTCCGCGACCCACCTTCAGCAGAGAGACAGGAAGCCTGATGGATATAAAAACACAAGTCATCGAGATTGCCGGAAAAGCGAAAAAGGCCTCGGCGGCCCTGGGAAGGGTCAATTCAGAGGAAAAAAACAACGTCCTGTTGCGGATGGCCGAGGCGCTGGTCGAGAGGCGTGATTTCCTGATCGCAGAAAACGCCAAGGACCTCAATTGTGCCCTTCAGTCCGGCCTCCCCCCCGCGATGATGGATCGGCTGACCCTGAAGGAACCCGCCATCGAGGCGATGGCCGCGGGGATCAGGGAGGTGGCTGCGCTGCCGGATCCCGTCGGCAAAATCACGTCGATGTGGCGGCGCCCGAACGGCCTGCTTGTCGGCAGGATGCGCATCCCCCTGGGTGTGATCGGCATCATCTATGAATCCCGGCCCAATGTGACCGCCGACGCGGCGGCGCTGTGCCTTAAATCGGGAAATGCCGTCATTCTCCGGGGCGGATCCGAGGCCATTCATTCCAATCTCGCCATTGCCCTGATTCTTCAGGATGTCCTGAAAAAATCGGTGATACCCGAGGCGGCGATCCAGGTCATCCCCGTCACGGACCGGGCGGCCGTTCACGAACTGCTCCAGCTGGATGAATACATCGATCTGATCATCCCCCGGGGCGGCGAAGAGTTGATCCGGGCGGTGGTGAACCAGTCCAGGATTCCCGTCATCAAACATTACAAGGGGGTCTGCCACATTTTCGTGGACGCCGGCGCCGATCTCGACATGGCCGCGGCCATCTGCATGAACGCCAAGGTCCAGCGGCCGGGGGTCTGCAACGCCATGGAAACGCTGCTCGTGCATGCGGATGCAGCACGGAAATTTTTGCCGGTCATCGCCGAAAAGTTCCGGCAGGCCGGCGTCCTGTTGAAGGGCTGCCCGAAAACACGGGCCATTCTGCCGGATATCGAGCACGCGACGGAGGACGACTGGTATCGGGAATACCTGGACCTGGTCCTCGCGGTGCGCGTGGTTGCGGATATGGACGAGGCCATCGCCCACATCGAACAATACGGGTCCCTGCACACGGAGTCCATCATCACACAAGATTACGCGAATGCCCAGCGCTTCTTGAATGAGGTGAATTCCTCCACCGTGCTGGTCAATGCGTCCACACGCTTCAGTGACGGCTTTGAGCTCGGCCTGGGAGCAGAGATCGGCATCAGCACGACGAAACTGCACGCTTATGGCCCCATGGGCCTGGAAGAATTAACCACAACGAAGTTCATTATTTATGGAAACGGACAGGTGAGAACATGAAATGGGGATTACTGGGGGGGACATTCGATCCGATCCATCTCGGCCATCTGCGATGCGCCGAGGAAATTCTGGAGATTTTTAATCTGAACCGCATTATCTTCACACCCGCATCGCGGCCGCCTCATAAAATCGAGGCCGATATCACGTCATTTTATCACCGGGAACAGATGGTCCGGTTGGCCATCGAGGATAACCCGAGTTTTTCGTTTTCCGATGTAGAGAATCAGCGGGAAGGCAAATCCTTCTCCGTCAGCACGATTGAGTACTTTCTGGAGAAATACATGAAGCAACTGGAATTGTATTTCATCGTCGGACAGGACGCGTTTCATGCCATCCAGACCTGGAAGGAATGGGAAAAGCTCCTGCTGCTGTGCAACTTCGTCGTCATGACGCGACCCGACTATGAAAACAGAGGCCTGACAGGGATTGTTCCGCCTGATTTTGCCGCCCGGTTTGTCTATGACGACGACTTGAAGGGATTCAAAGGCCCCACCGGTCACATCATCTTTTTCCGGGATGTGACCTTTCTGGACATTTCGGCCAGCAACATCAGGCAACGGGCCAGACAGGGGAAGTCCATCACCTACCTTGTTCCCGACAACGTCCGTCGCTATATCATTAAAAATCAGATCTATAAAAAATCCTGAAGACCCATCGGCCGAACACTGGAAGAGGCAATTGCGATGATAAAAACATGGGATGTCCTGATCTACGACACAACCTTGAGAGACGGCACGCAGGGCGAGCAGATCAATTTTTCCGCCGAGGAAAAACTGCGGATCGCCCTGCGGCTCGACGATATGGGGTTTCATTATATCGAAGGCGGCTGGCCCGGCTCCAATCCCAAGGATGTCCGTTTTTTCGAGCTGGCAAAGGCAGCGCCTTTCAGGCATGCCCGCCTCACCGCCTTCGGCAGCACAAGAAAAGCGCATACCCGCCCGGAGGACTGTCCGAACCTTCAGGCTCTGCTGAACGCGGAAACGCCGGCGGTGGCCATTTTCGGAAAATCCTGGGATCTCCACGTCATGCAGATTCTGGAGGTCACGCTTCAGGAGAATCTCGCCATGATCCGCGATTCCGTGGCCTATCTCAAGGCACAGGCCAAGGAGGTCGTTTATGATGCGGAACATTTCTTTGACGGGTATAAAAAAAATCCGGGTTACGCCCGCAAAACCGTGGAAACGGCCCTGGCAGCCGGAGCGGATCTGATTGTCCTGTGCGATACCAATGGGGGGACGCTTCCCCACGAGATCACCACCGTCATCCAGGAGGTATCCGGTTTTGTTCCCCCGCAGCGGATGGGAATCCATGCTCACAATGACGGCGGCGTCGCCGTGGCCAATTCCCTGGCCGCCGTGCATGCGGGCGTGAAAATGGTCCAGGGCACCATCAATGGTTTCGGGGAGCGATGCGGAAACGCCGATTTGATCCCGATCATGGCGAATCTTCAGTTGAAGATGAAGAAACGCTGCCTGACCGATGGGGCCCTCCACCATCTCACCAATCTGTCCAACTATATGAGCGATGTTGCCAACGTGCCGCCGCTCAATGCAAGACCCTTTGTCGGGCGGAGCGCCTTTGCCCATAAAGGCGGGGTTCATGTCAGCGCCGTTGTCAAGAATTCGGCCGCCTATGAACATATCAGGCCGGAGCTGGTGGGCAATCAGCAGCGCGTCCTGGTTTCGGATCTGGCGGGCAAGAGCAACATTGAATACAAGGCCCGGCAGCTCGGCGTCGATCTGGGGCTGGATAAGGCGACCAGCAAAAAGATCGTCCGGGAAATCAAAAAAATGGAAGATCGCGGATACCAGTTTGACGCGGCCGAAGGATCGCTGTCTCTGCTGATCAAAAAGCAGACCGGCGAGTTCGTCGAACCTTTCAACCTGGAAAGCTATCATGTCCTGATTTCCAAGCGGGGGAATGAACCGCCGCTGGCCCAGGCCTCCATTAAAATCTCCGTGGGCGATGATCAGGAGGTAACGGCCGCCGAGGGGAACGGCCCCATCAACGCCCTCGACAATGCCCTGCGGAAGGCGCTGACCAAGTTCTACCCGCAAATCGGCGCCATGCACCTGGTGGACTTCAAGGTCCGGATTGTCGAAGGCAGCGAAGGAACGGCAGCTCTGGTGAAGGTGCTGATCGATACCCGGGACGAGGACGAGGTGTGGAGCACGATCGGGGTCTCGGAAAATGTCATTGAAGCAAGCTGGCATGCACTGGTGGACAGCATCCAGTACAAACTCAGCAAGGATAGACTCAATAACAATCACCGGAAAGAAAAGCGATGATCGGCACGGAAAGAAGCTCATTGCCAAGAGCGCTTGCTTCTGATAAGTATGCCCCGAAAATTGTCCACTTGAGGCTCCTGAAATCGGAAGAACGCGTTATGCTGATCGCCATCAACAGCCAGAACCCCCAGGTGCGGCTGATCAAAAAAGCGGTCGACATCCTGCGCAGCGGGGGGATTATTATTTACCCCACCGACACGGTGTACGGGCTGGGCTGTGATTTATACAATAAAAAAGGGATCGAGAAGATCTATAGAATTAAAAAAAGAAACGAGAAACAGCCCTTCAGCTTTGTCTGCGCGGACCTGAAAGATATCAGTCGCTATGCCCGCGTTTCCGACTATGCCTATAAGACCATGAAGCGCCTCCTGCCGGGTCCTTATACCTTTATTCTCGAAGCATCCCGTCTGGTTCCGAAGATCATTCTTCCAAAGCGGTTGACGACGGGAATCCGTGTGCCGGACAATTCTATCTGCCAGGCCCTGGTCGGGGAGCTGGGCCAACCGATTATCTCGACCAGTGTCAAGAACGAGGCCGGAGAAATTATGACGGATCCCGTAGAAATTGAAAAGAAATTCAGGCATTGCGTGGATCTCGTGATTGACGGGGGGATTCTCGCGGCCGGTCAGTCCAGTGTGGTCAGTCTCGTGGATGATTGTGTGGACGTTATTCGTGTCGGAAAGGGCGATGTATCCGCCTTGATATAAAAAAACATCGGTGTCCAGGGGACAGGAAAGCAGGGCATGAAAACGTGGTTTGAGGGGACGTTGTAGCTGTTCCTCTCCCGCAACGGCGGTCGCGGATGATCAGCCTGCCGGATCTCCGGATACCAAAAAGGATCACTATGAAAAAAGAAATGTTCATCAATGCTGTTCATCCTGAACAGAAGCGGATGGCCATTGTGGATGATGGCAAGCTGATTGATTTCAACATCCAGATGGCGATTAAGGAACCCATCACCGGAAATATTTACAAGGGCATTGTGCAAAAGGTCGAGCGCGGCCTGCAGGCGGCTTTCGTTCACTACGGCGGCCGGAAGGACGGATTCCTGCCCCTGCGGGATGTCAGTCCCGAATACTTTACGGAGCGCAAGGGAAACGGGAAAAACGAAAACCCTTCCCAGGCCAAGACGTCTCTGAAAGTCGGACAGGAAGTGCTGGTGCAGATTCTGAGAGAAGTCAGCGAACGCAAAGGGGCGCTGCTGACCAGCTATATCTCCCTTCCCGGCCGTTACCTTGTCCTGCTGCCGAATAAAGACAGCAGCGGCATCTCCAGAAAGATCGAAGACGAAGACGACCGCAAGCGCCTGAAAGCCCTGATGGAACAGATCAAGATCGAAGATGATATCGGCTTCATCATTCGCACCGCGGGGATGAACCGGACCAAACAGGAACTGGCACGGGATTATCAGCATCTCTCCCGGCTGTGGAAAGAGATCCAGAAGCGCGCAAAAACGACGCCCGCCCCGGCGCTCATTTATCAGGAAAGCGATTTCGGGATCCTTTCGCTGAGGGATTATTTTACCTCGGAAATAGAGGAAATCCTCGTCGATGATGTGGACACCTTCCGGAAAATGCGGGCCTACTGCAAGGCCGTGATGCCCCGGAACGTCCGGATGATCAAGCTCAACAAGGATAAAAAACCTATTTTTGACCGGTATAATCTCGAAGACCAGATCCGCGTGATCTACCAGGAACGCGTGGACTTGAAGTCCGGCGGGTACCTGATCATCAACCCGACGGAAGCCATGATCACGATTGATGTCAATTCCGGAAGGGGTTCCAATAAGCGAAACGTCGAAGAAACCGCCTTCCGGACGAACTTTGAAGCGGCCGAAGAGATCGCCCGGCAGTTGCGCCTGAGAGACTTGGGCGGATTGATCGTGATCGATTTTATCGACATGCTTGATCGGAAGCACGAAGCGGACGTGGAAAAGGTGTTCAAAAAGGCCATGAGCGTGGACCGGGCGCGAATCCAGCTTTCCAAGATTTCCAAGTTCGGCATTCTGGAACTGTCACGGCAGAAAAAGCAGTCCACGATTCAGGAGATCAGCTATAACACCTGTCCTTTCTGCAAGGGACGAGGAATCAGGCCTTCTCTGGAATATGCGGCCCTGAGCGCCTTTCGGAAAATAGAATCCCAGGCGGTCAAAGGCATTTTCTCCGTCTTGAATATCACGCTGCCCTATGAGATCGCCGGTTACCTGCTCAACCAGAAGCGCATGGAAATCAGCAAGCTGGAATCCCTCTTTGGTCTATCGATTCATATCTCCGGGAGCCCTGAGCTGGCGTGGGATGAGTTGAAGGTCGAATCCACCGGGCGCGAATACCCGGCAGAGGTCGCGCCGGAGGAAGAAGATATGGCCTTTGATCATGAAGACTTCGACGAGGCCGCCGATGCCGAACCGGATGCTGTCGTATCACCAGGGGGCATGGTCATTGACCTGCCCGCCGTTGCACCCGAATCTTCGGAAGCCGTTGTTGCGCGATCAAAGAAAAAGTCACGCCGCCGACCCCGGCACCGAAGGAAAAAGCCCGGCGAAAAGCCGGCTGATCTGAGCGTGGAGACGCTTGCTGCAGGAGTCATCGGCGATCAGGAACCCGGCCCCCAGACTCAGCCGGTCAAAGAAATTACCGTTAAGCGTGAGACGCCATACGATCCGGATTCGGAAGATGACCTCTTGATTTTTTAATTGCCTCCGAGTTCTTTGGCGCGCAGGGTTGCAGCTTCAACGGCGGCCATCAACGTGGCTCTGATTTTTCCCTCTTCCAGGGCCTTGATGCCGGCAATCGTGGTGCCTGCAGGCGACGTGACCATGTCTTTGAGCTCTCCGGGATGCTTGTCCCCTCTCAGGCAGAGCTTGGCGGCGCCCAGCATGGTCTGCGCCGCCAGTTTCAGCGCGACATCCCGGCTCAACCCCATGCGCACGCCCGCGTCGGAAAGGGCTTCAATAATAATGAACCCGTAGGCCGGGCCACTGCCGCTTAAGCCCGTTACGGCGTTCATGAGCTCTTCTTTCACCACGACCGTGAGGCCCACGGAATCAAATATCTGTCTGGCCTGGGCGAGATCGGTCTGAGTTGCCGTTGCACTGCCTGCCAGGGCAGCCATACCTTCGCCGATCAGGGCCGGGGTATTGGGCATCGCCCGGATCACCCGGACGCCTTTTTTCAGGCGCTCTTCGATGAATTTAATGGGAATGCCCGCGGCAATGGAAATGACCAGATGGGATTTGCCCACAACCGGGGCCAGCTCGGCAAGGACCTCTCCCATGTTCTGGGGCTTCACCGCCAGGATCAGAATGTCGGCTTCCCTGGCGACTCTTTTGTTATCCTGTGTGACCACGATACCGTAGGTCTTTGCGAGCTCATCCAGACGTTCCTTGACGACATCCGCAACGATGACATGCGACGCCGGAACAAGCCGGTGTGAGACAATCCCCCCGGCCAGCACCCCTCCCATTTTTCCACCACCGATAAATCCCACCTTTTTACCCTTCAGCATGGCCATTTCTCCCTCCTCTTCCTCCCCTCCCGCCAGGGAGGGCAAAAGACTTTTACAGTCGGGATTAAATGACTTTTTTCATGACTCCTGTCAACATGAAAATTAGGTTAATCTTGATGGACTCGTAAAAAGTCCAAAAACTGTCCAGATTCGACGTCTGCGTAAGAAACTCAGCAGGCAAGGCGCGCAAATCAAGAGGAATGAGGCGTACTTCTACGTACGCCGCAATGACGAAGGATGCAGCGCAACGCAGCATCCGGAGTTTCTTACACAGACGTCAATCTTTGTTTGCACTGCCGAATGAATCTGTGATAATCCTCAAGTCCATTAAACACTCCGAATCGAGGCGCATATGATCCATTTTCAGGATGTCAGTGGATTGAAAATGGCCTGCTGGGTCAGTCAGCGCCCATGGCAGGCCGAAAAAAAGTCGCTGGTATTTATTCATGGCTCCGGGGGGGACCATACCATCTGGCTTCACCAGTGCACCCGGTTGAAAAATGCATTTAACATCACGGCCCTGGATCTGCCCGGACATGGCCTCTCCGAAGGCCACGGAGAACAGGATGTTGCGGTGTACATGGAGTGGGTCAGGCAGATTCTGGAGGCCTTGGCCATTGAAAAGCCTGTGCTGATCGGCCATTCCCTGGGCGCCGCGATCTCGTTGCGCTATGCGCTGACCTATGGCGACACACTGGCTGGAATCGTGCCGGTGGGCGGCGGGGCCGCCATGCCCGTCAATCCGGCCATCCTCGACGGTCTGAAGACCGACCCGGCAACCGTGATCGCGATGGCGGCGAAAATTTCCGTGGCGAAAAGCAATCGGGTCCGTCTTTCTGAAATTCTGATGAAAAGCATGTCCGGCATAAACCCGGATATTCTTTATGGCGATTTTCTGGCTTGCAGTAAGCACGATGTAACGGCGACGGTTTCTGCGATTCGCGTTCCGACACTGGTGATATGCGGCGATGAGGACAAAATGACTCCGCCGGAAATGTCCCGGTATCTCAAAGACCGCATCCCGGGCGCGCAATGGGCACTGATAAAAAATGCCGGACATTTCGTCATGCTTGAAAATGTTGAGGAGTTTAACGAAACCCTCCGCACGTTTGTTGAATCCTTACCCACTTGATGGGATGCTTTACGGTTGATTTGCTCTGGATCCGAAGGGCATGGATACCTTTAAGGCGATCAAACCAAAGGAGTGACCATGTTCGTCCTGGAAAATTTTATTGTCGCCCTGGCAAAAATCATTGATCTGGCGCTCAACGTCTACATCTGGATTGTCATCGGCAGGGCGCTGATTTCATGGGTCAATCCCGATCCTTACAATCCGATTGTCACCTTTTTATACCGAGCGACGGAACCGGTGCTCGCGCCGATCCGCCGGCTGATTCCGATCAGAGGTCTGGGGATCGACATCTCTCCGATCATCGTCATCATGATCATTTATTTTCTGCAGACGTTTCTCGTCAAAACGATGATGCAGATGACCGGTTATATCGGGTAGCCGCAAGCACATGCTGACTATCAGAGAAACAGAAGAGGGCGTTACGTTTGCGATCCGTGTCCTGCCGCGGTCATCGAAATGCGAGCTGGCGGGCCTTCAGGGGGACGCCCTTAAAATCAGGATCACGGCGCCGCCCGTTGAGGGCCGCGCCAATGAAGCGTGCATCCGTTTTCTGGCCTCCCTGTTTAATGTGAGCAAAAACAGGATCGCCATCGAAGCCGGTCACAAATCGAAAAACAAACAGGTTTCCATCGCGGGATTGACATGCGGGGATGTCCGGGCTGTCCTTTCGGAGGATTAAAAACAACGCAGTGATTGAATCTTCCATGCAAACGGTCTTCTGAAGAATCATTATGGAACAGGAAAATTGCCACGGCGGAGAAAATGCTAAAGTCGCCAGAGCCGCCGGCGTCGTCGGTCTATACACGATGCTCAGCCGGATATTCGGATTCCTCCGGGACATGGTGGTCGCGGCCTTTTTCGGCGCGGGGCTCGCAACGGACGCCTTCTTTGTGGCCTTCCGGATCCCCAATCTTCTGAGGCGCATGCTGGGGGAAGGGTCGCTGACGGTTTCCTTTGTCCCCGTTTTTTCGGAATACCTGAATAAAAAAACAAAGGCAGAGGCCCTTGAGCTGGCCAATATCGCCTTTACGATTCTGTCCATGATTCTGGTCGTGGTCTCCATTTTAGGCGTCATTTTTTCCCCTCTCATCGTGGCCGTCATGGCGCCCGGTTTCACAAAGGTCCCCGCACAATATGACCTGACGGTCTTTCTCAACCGCCTGATGTTTCCCTACATTTTTTTTATTTCCCTGGTCGCGCTCTGCATGGGGATACTGAACTCACTGCGGCATTTCGCGGCGCCGGCCCTCTCCCCGGTCATCCTGAATATCTCCATGATCCTGGCAGCCCTGACGCTCCGGGATTTTTTCGGGGAACCGATCGTCGCCTTGGCCGTCGGGGTCATGATCGGGGGAGTCCTGCAACTGGCGATGCAATGGCCTTTCCTGGTGCGGATGGGGGTCCGGCTGAAGCCCGCTTTCAACTTCGCCCATCCCGGCCTGAAAAAGATCGGCCTGCTCATGCTGCCCGCAGTTTTCGGGGCGGCCATCTATCAGATCAACATCTTCGTCGGGACCATCCTGGCATCCTTTTTACCCAGTGGCAGCGTCTCCTATCTCTATTATGCCGACCGGATTGTGGAACTTCCCCTCGGGGTTTTTGCCATTGCCGTGGGGACGGCGACGCTGCCGAGTTTTTCGGATCAGATTTCCAGAGGGAATTTTGAGGAATTCAAAAAGACCCTTGCCTTTTCGACGCGATTGATACTTTTCATCACGATCCCGGCCATGATTGCCCTGATTGCCCTGCGGGAACCGATTATCTCCGTCCTGTTTCAGCGCGGACACTTTGATGCGACCTCGACGATCCTCACCGCCCAGGCCCTGTTTTTCTATGCTGTCGGTCTCTGGGCCTTCTCGGTCATCCGGGTGATCGTTTCCGCCTTTTATGCCCTGCAGGACACCAAAACGCCTATGAAGGCCGCCATTGTGGCCCTCGTCGTCAATGTCATCTTCAGCCTCGTCCTGATGTTCCCGCTCAAGCACGGCGGTCTTGCCCTGGCCACGTCCATCGCCTCTGCCGTAAATGTCATCCTGCTTAGCGTTATCCTGACAAAAAAAATCGGCTCTTTTATGGATCGGGATTTCTACAGGGCGGTTTTCAGGATGATTCTGGCCTCGGCCGTCATGTGGATGGCCATTATCCTGGTGGACTGGATTTTCCCCTGGAAGACCGGGGCGTCCTTTCAGGATCGGCTTTCCTTTCTCGTTATGGCCATGGCCGTCGGCGCCGCAACTTTTTTCAGCGTTTGCGCCGTCCTGAAGATACCGGAGATGACGGCCATGATCAGCATCCTGAAGAGAAAAGCCGGGCCTTCATAAGGGTTTCAAGGCAGCCCCATCCTATAAAATGATTGACTTCGGGCAGGCAAAATGTTAGGCGGATTGTCCTTTATGGAAAGATGTTGAAAGAAGGGTTTCGTCATGCTGGACATCAAGTTTCTCAGGCAGAACTGGGAGATCGTCCGCAGGAAAATGCTGGAGCGCGGCCAGGAAATGGATTTCGGTCCTTTTGCGGCCCTGGACGCCAGGCGCAGAGATATCCTGCAGGACGTGGAGAGATTGCGAAGCGAGCGCAATACGGTCTCCCGGGAAGTCGGTGAAAAGAAAAAGCGCAAGGAGGACGCCTCCGCGCTGATTGCCCGCATGGGGGAGGTTTCCGCCCGCATCAAGGAACTGGACGAGGCCCTGAAGAAGACGGAGGATGAACTGGGCGAAATTGTCATGACGATTCCCAATATCCCCCACGAATCCGTCGCGTACGGAACCAGCTCCGAAGACAACCCCGTCGTCCGCATCTGGGGAGAAAAAAGGCGCTTTGATTTCCAGCCCCGGCCGCACTGGGAGATCGGTGAAAAAACAAACATCCTGGATTTTGCCCGGGGCGCCAAGATCACCGGCGCGCGGTTCACGCTGTACCGGGGCCTGGGGGCCATGCTGGAGCGGGCGATCATCAATTTCATGCTCGATCTGCATGTCTGGGAACATGGATACACGGAGATGCTGCCCCCCTTCATGGTCAACAGCGACAGCATGACGGGGACGGGACAGCTGCCGAAATTCGTCGAAGATCTCTTTAAAATTGAAGGGATGGATTACTATCTCATCCCGACGGCGGAAGTTCCGGTGACCAATATTCACCGGGATGAAATACTGGAGTGAAAAGGACCTGCCCATTTAATATGTGGCTTATTCCCCGTGCTTCCGCGCGGAGGCCGGTTCTTACGGAAAGGATACGCGGGGGTTGATCCGCCAGCACCAGTTCAACAAGGTGGAGATGGTCAAGTTCGCCACGCCGGAGACTTCTTACGACGAGCTGGAAAAACTGACCGCCAATGCGGAGGAAGTGCTGAAACGGCTGAATATTCCTTACCGGACGGTGAGCCTCTGCACCGCCGATCTCGGGTTTTCCGCCGCCAAGACCTATGATATGGAAGCCTGGCTGCCCGGACAGGACGCCTATCGGGAAATTTCTTCGTGCAGCAATTTCGAGGATTTTCAGTCGCGCCGGGCATCAATCCGCTTTCGCCGTGAGGGAAGCGGCAAAGTGGAATTTGTGCATACCCTAAATGGCTCAGGACTGGCCGTCGGCAGAACAATCGTGGCCGTGCTGGAAAACTATCAGCAGGCCGACGGCAGCGTGATCATACCGGACGTTCTGAGGCCCTACATGAGAGGCATTGACAGGATTCCCGCCATACCATAGTATTAAAAAAATTCAGGAGGGATGGCCGAGTGGTCTATGGCGGCGGTCTTGAAAACCGTTGACCGAAAGGTTCGCGGGTTCGAATCCTGCTCCCTCCGCCAAATTATAAACGGAGAGATGGCTGAGTGGCCGAAAGCGATCGCCTGCTAAGCGATTGTACGCCCCTTAAAGGTGTACCGCGGGTTCAAATCCCGCTCTCTCCGCCACTTTAATCTGGTTCTTTACGCGCCCATGGCTCAGCTGGATAGAGCGTCAGACTACGAATCCGGATGTCGGAGGTTCGAATCCTCCTGGGCGCGCCAATAAAATGGAGGGCTCGCGGATCTTATCCATTCGCGAGTCCTTTCATTTTGTCTACTTTAAACCCATAATCTCATCGACAAAGATACGGCGGTCCATGATCTTCGGGTCACCTTCGATAATGGGGGTAAATTCCATCTGGTCGAGGATGTCCTTCTGGATATCGATGCCCGGGGCGATCTCAGTGAGCCGGAGGCCTTTGGGCGTCAGCTTGAAGACGGCCCTTTCCGTGATATACATGACCGGTTGCTTGACCTCTTTCGCATAGGCGCCGCTGAAGGTAATGTGTTCGACCTGTTTGACAAATTTCTTGATCTTCCCCTCTTTAACAATCCGGAGTTTACCGTCTTCAAGGGCGATCTCCAGATCACCGGCGGTCAAGGTTCCCACGAAAAAAAGATGTTTTGAATTCTGCGTGATGTTGATAAATCCCCCGGCGCCTGGAAATCTTGTACCGACCTTGCTGACATTCACATTGCCCGTCTCATCGGCCTGGGCACACCCGAGATAGGCCAAATCCAGACCGCCTCCGTCATAGAAGTCAAATTGCGACGGCTGGTCGAGGACGCATTCGTAGTTCGACGACGCGCCGAAACTCAATCCTCCTGCCGGTACGCCGCCGATAGGTCCCGGTTCAACGGTCATCATAATGGTCTCCAGGATCTTTTCTTCCGAGGCAACCATGGACACCGCTTCCGGCATGCCGATGCCAAGATTGACAATGGACCCAGAAGTAAGCTCCATGGCGGCCCTGCGACCGATAATCTTTCTTTCGTCGAGAGGTAACGGTTTTATGGCCGCCATAGGAATGACAATTTCCGCACTGTAGGCGGGATTGTACTGCTCGGCAAATGTCTGCCAGTGATGTTCCGGTTCGGACTGGACGATATAATCTACGTAAATCCCGGGCACACGCACATCCCTGGCTCTGATCCTTCCTCTCTCGGCAATCCTTTCCACCTGCATGATGACCTTCCCGCCGGAATTTTTCACCGCTTGGGCGATCTGCGTGGCTTCCAGATAGAGGGCCTCTTTTTCAAAGCTCGTATTCCCAAAGGTATCCGCGGTGGTTCCCCTGAGGAGGGCAATATGGACGGGCATGGACTTGTAAAGCAGATATTCTTTGTCGCCGATGTGAATCAGCTCCACGATGTCATCTTTGGTCATGGCGTTAATCTTGCCGCCGCTGACCCGGGGATCGACAAAGGTCTTGAGGCCTACGTGGGTAATATGTCCGGGCCGGTGTCCCGCGATGGCGCGGAACAGATGGGAAACGCAACCCTGGGGAAGATTATAGGCCTCGATCTTGTTCTCCAGGGCCAGTTTACCCATCTTGGGGGCCAATCCCAGTGCCCGCCAACACCCGCTCGATAATGCTTTTCGGCCGATGGTTCCAGCCCCGCTCTTTCCCATCCCCCTGGCCGGCGACATAAAGGAGGGTTAGGTTTCGGTTTCCCCGTTTGTACAAAGTGCTTCTCCAGGCAACGGCCAGCCCTTCAGGAAAACCGTTTCGCCGCCAAACCTTCCGTAGCGACGGTATCGCCTGTTTTGATGACTTTAACAGCTTCTTCCGCTGTGACGATTTTACTGCTCATGTGTTCACCCCATAAATGAATTTCAGATTTTCGTAATCCTTTATTTTTTCATAATTACAATTGTTTTGAAGACGTCTCGCGGCGCTGGCGGATATATTCGACAAATCCGGGCATAACCGAAATAATGATGATTGCCAGGATGACCAGGGTGAAATTCTCCTTAACGAAAGGAAGATTACCGACAAGTATCCGCCGAGGATGAAAAAAACGACCCAGGTAATGCCCCCGACGACATTGTAAGTGATAAAGCGCCAGTAAGTCATCTGCCCGATCCCGGCAACGAATGGTGCAAAGGTTCGGATGATCGGAATAAATCTTGCGATAATAATCGTTTTTCCCCCGTGTTTTTCGTAAAACTGATGGGTTCTGACGAGATACTCTTTTTTTAAGAATCGGACATCGTCTCTGTGAAAGATTTTCGGACCCACGAATTTCCCGATGGCATAGTTGACCGTATCACCGGCAATGGCCGCGAGGGATAGCAGCACGATCAGCAGAAAGGGGTCCAGGTCCCCTTTGGCTGGAAGGTTCCCAGACCAAACAGGAGGGAGTCTCCCGGCAACAGAGGGGTGACCACCAAGCCCGTTTCGCAAAAAATAATCAGAAATACAATCAAGTAAGTCCAGCCGCCGAAATGCAGCAATACCGTGCTGATATGCTTGTCAAGATTAATCAATAGATCAATAATATTAAGTATTATGTCCATATAAGCGTGTCAAGGTCGACGATTTGGCAATTGATTTTTTTGGCAGGAGTTTATGAAGAATGATCTCTTATGTCAATTGATATATTACCATAAAATCGGAGTTATTGTGCTTTTCTTCTTGTTAATTCTTCCGGATGCTGATATGCGTGCTCCCTTTTCTAAAGGGGTGAGATTGTGGAAATGGGAATTCTGGGGCTTCCCCAGAGCGGTAAAAGTACGCTTTTTGAAATCATGACCGGGGTCAACGACCGGGATAGTCACGGCGAGCCCTGTCAACGGGGGCAGGCGATGGTGCCGGACAGCCGCTTCGATCACCTGGTCGATATTTTTCAGCCTTTGAAAGCATCGCCTGCCCGGGTGCCGTTTATCGATGTCAATTTCAGGGGCGACAATGCCGGGGAATCGATCCGTCAGGTGCTCAATGGCAGTGACGGTCTGGTTCATGTCGTGGATGGCTTTTCATCGCAGAATATTCAGGACATCCTCGGCCATTATCGAAAGCTCGAGGATGACCTGATCCTGTCCGACCTGCTCGTTGTCGAAAACCGCCTGGAGAGACTGGCCAGACTTCCGGCAAAAGCTTTGAAACCTCTCGATCAATCCCACTTGCAGATCCTGCCGGAATTGAAGGCGCATCTTGAAAAAGGGCTGCCCCTGAGAGACCTGGACCTCTCCGATGATGTGCTTCATTCCATCAAGAGCTTTTCCTTCCTGACCATTCGCCCGGAACTGGTGGTGATCAATATGGGAGAAAACGATCCGCCGGTCGCCAATGCTTCTTGTCATACAGCGGGTTTTCCACTGCCGGCGATCGACATCAGTTGCCGGATTGAGGCGGAGTTGATTGGCATGACCTTACCCGAACAGGGGGAATTTCTGAATGACCTGGGCATTGATGAACCGGCCTTCAGGCGAATTATCCGGGAATCATTCTCCCTGCTTGGTCGCATTTCCTATTTTACGGTCGGCGAAGATGAAGTGAAGGCCTGGGTGATCCCGGCGGGCTCCCGCGCACCGAGGGCGGCTGCGGCGATTCATAAGGATTTTGAGCGGGGCTTCATCAAGGCCGAAGTCGTGAGTTACGATGACTTCGTCGCCTGCGGCAATACACTGGCCGGGGCAAAGGCGGCCGGCAGGCTTCGCCTGGAAGGCAAGGATTATGTCATCAAAGACGGGGATATCGTCTCCTTCCGTTTTAATGTCTGAAATCGATCAATCCATAGCGTAAAGTGGATCCTGATAGACCTCTATGCTGCTTTAGCCAGCCATCTGATCAGGACGAAACCGCCGATCACTAACACTGTGAAGAGAAAGATCCGCCAAGCGTTTAAAAAATAGGACTCGAAATTGAAAATAATTTCTCCTGATAAATCGGCCTGTAAATTTGTCACAGTTAATACAGATTGACAGGGCGATCTGTATTATGTATCGTGCGAGCCGCTTACAACCATGTTTTCATTTTCCTACATCCACAAGAAGGCGATCGGGTTATGAAAAAAAACTTCAGTACTTCCGTGTTTTATCTCACCGCTGTGGCCGTGTTTCTCCTGTTGGCATCCCCCTGCCGGGCAGATGTGCTCTTTATTCATGACTTCAAGGGGATGGAATATTTAATGGGAAAACAGGAGGCCGATTTACAGATCGGCTATACCGATCAGGCGATGTTCATTGACAAGAAGATCCGGCACACAGGAGAAATGATGACAACCCTTTTTGGCAAACCCAAAGAGGAAAGAGAGACCGCCCATTTTTTGCTGGATAAGGACCAGATCCGTGAAATGGACTATCACAAAGGCAAGATTATTATTTTCCCCTTTGAGCGGCTGTCCGATGTTGGCTGGATTAAGAGGGTACAAAGGCCCAACGAGGCTGCAACAGAAGTTATCAGGGAACGGTATCGGATTTCCGAGCCCGTATTGTCGGTCAAAAATTCTTCCCGAAAAGCAAGAGATAGGCGGCTATATTTGCCGTCTTGTGGAGGCGGATTTGCGCCTTGAAACGATTGATGTGAAAAAAAATTCTTCGAGCGTCACGCTGGTTAAACAGAAACTCTGGGTATCGGAGGCCGTCCCCGGTTATGCTCAGTACCGTGCTTTTCACGAAAAGCTGGCCAAGAGACTGGGGCTTGATGCGGTGCGTCTCGGAGGTTTGAGCGGCATGCTGCGTTACTGGGACGGCTCTCTGGATCCCATCCGTAAATCCATCAAGGACGTAAAAGGATACCCTGTAAAGAGCATTATCAGTGTCGAAGGCCGCTATACGGCGGGTGTCGGCACGGCTTCTGCAAAAACCAGCACCGTGCAACTGAAGGAAGAGTCCATGGATGCTCCGGGAGGTTTTGACGGACAAACCGGTCAAATCCCGTTTCCCGGAGCCGTCCGGTTTTGGCGTAACGGTTGTGGAGTAAGACATCTTCATGGGTGGATCACACGGGAATGACTGGAGTGAGTCGAAGGTCGTAAAGTATCGATGGACACTGTGTTTCCGGAAGATACGGGAAATCATTTCTCATGATAAATTGGCCTGTAAATTTGTCTTGACAAGATAAAAAAAACGTATATGTTCCCGGCGTCACGTTGGTGACAAAAAATTGTCCAGACGTACGAAAAATTCATGAATGGAGTTGACAAATCGATGAAAAAGGTCTTCGCACTCGTCCTGTCCCTGCTTTTCCTCGTGACAATTTCATTTGCAGTGGTTGGCTGCAATAAGGCAGATGAGCAGAAACCGGCAGCGCCCCCCAAAGTTCAGGCGCCTGCACCCGCAGCACCTGCACCTGCAGCTACGCGCACCGGCGCCCGCAGCAACGCCTTCGCCTGCACCGGCGCCAGCCAAGGCAAAGGCGCCCGGCGCACCTGCTGCGGCACCGGGAACAGCCGGTCACGTTGAGGGCGCCGATCCGTAAAAAACACGGTACAAAAAAGGCAGGGCCTCAGTGGCCCTGCCTTTTTTTTGCGTGTTTATGTTGGTTCAGACTTTGACTTAATCCGCATTCGCCTTTCATCACCCCGTCATTTTTTTAAAGACTCCAGCTTCTTTTTTGCCGCCTCACGGACACCCGCATCGACATCCTTCTCCGCCATCTCGGTAAGAATGGCCGTGTCCTTCAAACTTCCGATCGCTTCTTTCCTGATCTCCGGATTTTTCTGCTTATACGCCGGACCAAACACACCTGATAAGAACCCCATAGCCACCTCCTTTTAATTAAGAAATGATTTATAACAGTGAGACCGCCGCTCCAGCCGTCATCCTGTTATTCTATTTTTCAAAAAGCCCTGTTTTCCCCCGCGCCTGCAGGCAAGTCAAGGCCCTTCGTGCAGCTACAATATTTTAATAAGTTATTGCGTAACTAACATAGCTCATGATTTTTTATGTGTCAAGACTTTTGTTAATGGGAACCTACACACTGATCCGGCTTACTAGATAGCATAACAATATTAAAGCTATACATGTCATTTTATAAATGATTTAAAACCGCAGCAATTTTTCATAGATTGATTAATCTGATTCATTAGTAAACGCGAACTAACATAATTTTTGTCTTTACAGGTATTGCGATTCATGTTAGTAGAGACACAAATATCAGCGACCGGGGTATCAACATCTTCAGGGGATATTTTTCAGGAATGTCACAAAAACGCATCAGCACAGCCATACGCAAGAAGCAGATCATTGACGCAGCCAGGAGGCTCATCGTTCAAAAAGGCAGTGAACACCTGACGATCGGATCCATCGCAAAAGAGGTGAACATCTCCGAGGCGGCCATCTACCGCCATTACAAGAATAAAAAAGAGATCCTGTCCTTCCTGATGAGCCACATCATGACATCCATGCTGGATGAAATCGACCGGACATCGGCGGAAATGTCCCCGTCACTGGAGACGGTGCATGCGATCCTCAAGAACCATCTGTCCAAAATCGAACAGAACCGCGGGATGTCCTTTCAGATCATCGCGGAGGTCATCAGCTTCGGCGACAGGAATCTCAACCGGCAGGTGTACGAGAGCATCAAGATCTATATCGAAAGGCTCAAGGACCTCATCAGCGCGGGCATCAAGGGCGGCTTCATCAGGAAGGACGTAGATCTCGACGCTTGCGCCATGCTGCTGTTCGGCATGATTCAGGGCATGGTCAACATTTGGGCGCTCGGACATTACGGCTTTGACCTGACGGACAAATTCGAGTCGCTCTGGGGCGTCTTTCAGGAAGCCATCGTCAGCCGTACAGGGTCTTTGGCGGCAGCAATCATCATGAAATGACCATTGATAACATTCACCCCGGTCTCTGCGAATCGTCGCCGCATCTCTGCCCGGCCATACCTCTTTCTTCACTTCCAGAAAAAACCGGCAGGGCGTGCGTCGCCTTGCAGAGGTAAACCCCCCAGGAACAAACCGCCTTAAAGCACCCGGTACACCCGGCCAACACGCCGGCAACAGGAGGCATTGCCTCGATCCAGAAATACATTGACAATCGACGATACACCTCCTATAATTTTGCCCACTTAGATGAAAATTCCCTCCTCTCCTTGTCCCTCCCGTCCGAGAGGGCAGGGTGGGGGTGATTCTCATCCTTTTTTAAACCCGCGCACGGCTCGTAAAGAAAAGGGAATCCATGCCGCATAAAATTCTGATTGTAGAAGATGAACCGAATATTGTCGTTCCGCTGCAATTTTTAATGGAACGGAACGGATATCGGGTAGCCGTTGCAACTACCGGAGAAGATGCGATGTCATCCATCCTTTCCTTCGTTCCGGATCTGATCCTTCTGGACATCACGCTTCCGGGAATAGACGGATTCGAAGTGTGTCAGGCGGTTCGAAATATCCCCGAACAGCAGCACACAAAAATCATTTTTCTGTCCGCCATGGGCAGGGATATGGATATCGCAAAAGGCATGGCGATCGGCGGCGATGCATACATTACGAAACCCTTTTCGAATGCGGACGTCGTAAAAAGAGTCAGAGACCTGCTGAACGACTAAATAAATGAATCCCCAAAAGAAATTCTGGATATCTGCCGGCATGTACGCCGGTTTGGCCATCGTGCTCGTAACCGGTTTCAGTATCTATTACTGGAACATCTTGGGATTTGAAGAAAACAGCCTTTTTCTCGATATGGTAAGCCGGCATGCCGAATTTTTTCTGGGCGCATTCATGATCCTTGCCGTGATCTTCTTTCTTGCGATGAACGCCTTTTTCAAAAATCATATCGCCCCGATCAACCGTTTGGCGGAAGAGGCGACGATCACTTTCATCAATCCGGGTCACCGGATTCAGATCGAGGCGAGCAAGGACCTTTCCCGGCTTGCCGACATCATCAATGAAGGGGCGCAGCGATTCAAATCTCTGAAAGACAGGACAGATCAAAAGATTGAACAGGCGAAATTCCGGGCTGAAGAGGATAAGACCATGCTGGCCATGTTCCTCTCGGATCTGCCGGAAGGCATATTGATCTGCAACACGGAGGGCCAGATCCTCTTTTATAATAAAAAGGTCAAGGCGTATCTTGAAACCGATTCCTCAGAGAACGGCGCAGATCCGGTCTCCGGCCGATTTATCGGGTTGGGCAGGTCTGTTTTCAGTGTCCTGGATAAAGACCTGATCGTCCATGTGCTGGATGAGATCGGTGAAAATATAAAAAACCGGAGATCCAATGAAACCGCCTCTTTTGTCGTGGTCGGGAAAGCCGGGCGACTGCTGCGTGTCGAAGCGGCGCCGATCTTTCACGCCGAAAATCATTTAAACGGATTCATTCTTGTTTTCAAGGATATCACGGATGAGATGGAATCGGAATCGCACGTTGATGACCTGCTTCAATCCCTTATGATCAACATCCGAACATCCATTGCCAGCACAAGAGCGGCGATAGAAGCCATCATTGACTATCCGGACATGAAACCGGACCAGAGAGGCACTTTCGAAAAGATCATTCACGATGATTCCCTGACCATCGGTTCCATTCTTGACGGCACTTCCGCCCATTATTACGCACGGATCAAATCCAGATGGCCCTTTGTTCAGATGCCCGCTGAAAATCTGTTTGATGCCCTGAAATCCAGACTTTCGGAACGGTTCGGCATCGGCATTCATATTTCGGCGTCCGATCATCAGAATTGGGTCAGAGTGGACAGTTATTCCTTTCTCCAGTCCATGGTATTCGTCATGAACCAATTGAAGGAAGAAACCGATGCGACGCATTTTACCTGTAAAATCGGCAACGATGACAAATTTGTGGTCATCGATATCTCCTGGATCGGAAAATCGATGAAGATCGACATATTGAGAAAGTGGGAAGAGCAGCAGGTCAAAGTCGGCAATACGGGCCTGCCGTTGAAACTCGGGGAAGTGCTCGGTCATCACGGCGCTCAAATCTGGTGCTATTCCTGTCAGGAGGATGCGGTTTGCCAGTCTTATCTTCGTCTTTTTCTGCCGGCTGTCCATATTCGGCAACCGGATCAGGTAGGCGCCATGAGCGCGATTCGTCTGGGAAGCCGTCCGGAATTCTACGATTTTGATTTGTTCAATCAGCCGGGGCAGACCCTCGATCTGGACGAAATTCCGCTGACTGACCTCACATTCACCGTGTTTGACACGGAAACCACCGGATTGGACCCGAAAGGCGGCGATGAGATCATCTCCATCGGCGCCGTACGGATTGTCAACAGCCGCCTGCTTAAAAGCGAGGTGTTTGATCAGCTCATCGACCCGAAACGTTTCGTCCCGGAGGAATCCGTCAGGATTCACGGTATTCGCCCGGAAATGCTGGATGGACAGCCGACTATCGATAAGGTGCTCCCTTTGTTTCATGCCTTTGCAGATGGGACGATTCTGGTGGCGCATAACGCAGCCTTTGATATGAGAATGTTGCAGTTGAAGGAAGAAACAACCGGGATCCGGTTTATCAATCCTGTCCTGGATACGCTTCTTTTGTCGGCAGTCGTTCATCCGGGCCAGGAAAGCCATAATCTTGAAGCCCTCGGCAAGCGGTTAGGCGTCAATATCATCGGCAGGCACACTGCCCTGGGCGACGCCATTGCCACGGGAGAAATCTTTCTGAAACTGATCCCGCTTCTGATCAACTCCGGAATCACCACGCTGAGGGACGCCCGGCTGGCGTCTCAGAAAACATATTATGCGAGGATAAAATACTAAAAGGTTCTTCAAAGATGTCTTGTACGCCGGCCGATGGAAAGGGAGTTATTGTGCACTCTGCGGAGAATGACGCCAGGAGGATCCCATGAAATGTAAATACGGAATGTATTTTGTCCCTGCCTTGATCGCGCTTGTGACAATTGCATTGTTTGCCGGCTGCGACAAAAAGCGGCCGCTTCAAGAAATAAAAGTTGGAGCGATCTTCGATTTGAGCGGGGCGACCTATGAGATCAGCGTGCCTTATGCGGACGGCATCAGAAGGTATGTTGATTACATCAATGAAAAGGGCGGTATCAACGGACGGAAAGTGAAGTTGATCGATATGGATTACGGGTACCTTATCCCGCGTGCAAAGGTTGCCTATGAAAAGTTGATCAATGAAAAGGTTCACGTGATCCTCGGTTGGGGAACGGGCGATACGGAGTATTTGCGTCCCAGAATAGCCGAAGACAGAATCCCTTTCATGTCGGCTTCCTATTCCTCAAAGTTGGGGATCATCGACGAAGCGCCTTACAACTTCTTAATCGGCGTCACCTATTCGGATCAAATGAAAATTGTCCTGAAATTTATTCTGGATCAATGGAAGGACCCATCGCGCAAACCGAGGGTGGCTTTTATCTACTCCGATACCGAATTCGGGAAATCGCCTATACCGGAAGGTAGGGCCTATGCGGCATCCATTGGAATAGAAGTTGTCACTGAAGAGATCGTCTCCCTCGATGCGCGCGAGGCAAAAGAACAGCTTTTGAGAATAAAGCAAAAAAAGGCTGATTTCGCAATCCTTCAGGAGACAACATGGGCAGCTTCAGTCATCTTGAAGGATGCAAAAAAAATGAAGCTCGATACGAGGTTCATCGGTTTGAACTGGTGCGCCGACGAGAAACTTATTGCCCTTGCCGGAGAGGCGTCCGAGGGGTTCATCGGGGCCATTCCTTTTGAATTTACAGATCCTGCCATGCCCGCGATCGCAAAATTCATGGAATACAACCGGCGTAAAGGAATAGATATTGAAGGCTATATCCTTCGCAACATCCAGGGATGGGCAACGGCGGAGGTGATGCTGGAAGGGGTAAGACTGGCCGGCGACGATCTGTCGGGGCCGGGCATCCGGAAGTCCCTGGAGAGCATGCGCAATTACAGTACAGGCGGGATTACCGCACCGGTTACGTTTACCGCTACCGATCACAGGGGTTGCAAGCAATTGAAATTGGGCGAGGTCAAAAACGGCAGGTGGCAGATTATAACCGGCTACCTTTCCGCCGATTAACATGGGCGCACGATGAAACATCTCATACCTTCATCGATAGGCAGCAAAATCGCAGGCGGATTTTTTATCCTGGTTGCAATCCTGCTTTTGATCAGCGGCATCTCCTATTATCAGTTGAAATCCATTGATACCCTCGTATCGCAACATGTCATGGAAAAGGGAGATGCACGCAGCCTGAGTAAAGATATTATTATTAAAAGCGGATTTGTATACAGCCTGGTCGAGGAGTACCTTTCCACAAAAACAGAAAGCCGGAAGGTGGCCATCCGCATCATTATCAAGGATGGCTTGCGGACGATCCATGAATATATGCGAACCATACACCTCAGAAGCCTGGGATCTGAAGAAAAAAAGGTGTTCGATCAATTGCAGCATATCTTTCTTCAATACCAGGACAGCCTGAACAGTGTCTTGCGAAGCTCTGACAGTAAAGGCGCCGATCATGAAGCCACCATCGAATCAGCGGATGAATTTCGTGATCTCCACTCACGTTTTACCACCCTGCTCCTCCAGTACGATAAGATCGCTGCAATCATCATGTACGATTCCTGGAATGATGCAAAAGAACAAACCCATCGAATC
>CAVUOQ010000004.1:0-217074 GCA_963743175.1 uncultured delta proteobacterium
AACTAAACAACTATGAAAAGCCCAGATTTTGATGATTACGAAATGAAATCTTGCTGTCCGCGTAGTAAGTCTGATCACTATTTTGCCGTGGAGCAATCAATTGCCAATAACCATTTTACTTCACCTTCCCAATCGGAAACGCCTGGCCGCTTATTGATATCGTGGGATACTGGGCTTTCTTAAATATCTTCTCGGCCAGGGTAGGCACTTCATTATCCACATAATCCGCAAGCTCTGTCGTCTTCACATAACCTGTATTTCCCTTGTCGGCTTTTCCTTTCAATCCTTCTGCCAGTACGTAAGTAAACAATCCATGACCCTGATATCCCTCCAGCGCTTCCTGAAGAGAAGTAGATGCCGAAAGAATGGTAGAGCCCACCGCCCGGCTCAGGATCTTCATCGCCGTGTCCTCGCTCATACCTCTCGTCAGCATCGCCACCTGGATTGCCTCACCCAAAGCCCCCGCATTGCATGTGTCGATGATGATCAGCTTTTTTGTGGCAGGGATATTACCGATAAGTTCCTTGAATACCGACTGACCAATGGCGTCGGTCTTGAGTCTCTCCGTCCGCGTTGATCCCACATTTGAGGTGATGAGAAAATATTCTCCGTCGTCAACTGTGCCATGGCTTGCCACATATAAGACAAACAAGTCATCAGGATTTAAAGACTGCATGCCCTTAAGTTCTTTTAAGATGTTTTCTCTTGTCGTCTCTTCCTTGGAGGAAAGCTGTTTTACTTCTACTTTCTCAAAAAGAGAGGAAGCGCCCTTCTTCAGTGTGTCGGCAAAGAGAGTAGCATCAGCGACAGCGTAGTTAAGTTGAAGCTTGGGATTCTTATACTCGTTGATGCCAATGACGAGAGCATAAAGAGAAGGTCTGCCGATTGATTTAAATGCTGCTGTGATTTCATAAATAGCGTCTGTGCTTTGCATGGTATTGTCGGCATTAAATGCAATAGCCCGTATGGAGTTCAAACCACTGGAAAGTTTCAGTTTATATGTCTTATGGATTTCGTTCTGATTGGCCGCGACAATTTTCACACCTCTTGTGCTGTCCAGCATAACTGCGGAACCGTTAAGGTAAAGCCGAATATCGCCAATTCCGCCACCGGCATCGGTAATTTTTAAGGTGATGGCGGCATCGCTTTTGTCAATACTTTTAGGCGTATCAACTATCGCTACAACCGGAGGCGGTTTTACATCTGCTACCTTTTTGAGTTCCTTCAATGACCCGCCGGAAAGCGCAAGATTAACGAGGTCAGGACGGTAGAAACTTTCCCGCAACTGCTCCGTGCTATATTCTTTGCCACCAACCTTCACCTGAAGATACTGGTCGCCTTTAGGTGAGGAGTTGTAATAGCCATTTGCAGTTGTAATGATCCATTCTCCATCTTCAAAAGCAATCATGGAAGCAACTTCTTCTCCTGAAGACACTTCCCATATTCTTGTAGAAGCATCTCCTGCGGATATCACATACTTGCCATTGGGGAAAAATTTAGCCGAAGCGCCGTACCCGCCGACCCCCCCGCTGATATGTCCAGCAAGAGGTCTCAATTCAGTTCCTGCTGCTAAATCCCAGATTTTCACCTGACCATCATTGCCCGCTGATAAGGCATATTTACCATCTGGTGAAAAAGCTACGGACCAAATCCCATAACCTGTATGACCGACGAATTTCTTTACCTGAGTTAAATTTTTTGCATTCCACAATCTGACGCTATTATCGTATCCGCCGGACAAGGCATATTTACCATCTGAAGAAAAAGAAAGTGCTTTTACAGAGGAATTGACTTTCACTGTTCTTATAGACTTCCCCAACGATATATCCCATAAATCAATGATGCCGCCAACACTGCCGGATAAGACATATTTCCCATCTGGAGAATAGGCAACAGACTCAAGTCTGTAGTCATATGAAGGTTGTATTTTAAAATCTCTGATTTCCCCTCCTGTTGCTACATCAAATATCTTCATGGTTGGCTTAGGGATAAGCAAAGAGGAACCGTAGCCCCCACATAAAAAATATTTTCCGTCTGGAGAAAAAGCTATAGAAAGAGCTGTATTGCTATCAATTGTCATTACTTCTTGTCTTGTAGCCAAATCCCAAAGTTTTGCTCCTTTGCCGCCGGAAGCAAAATATTTTCCATCAGGCGAAAAAGCGACCGCAATGCCTAGACCCATAAAATCTTCATGACTGAAAGTTTGTATTTTTTTCCCTTGCAGAATATCCCAGAGGATAAAAGAGTCTCTGCTGCCCGATAAAACATACCGTCCATCCGGAGAAATATCTACTTTAAGCACAACGGGAGCTTTTTGTTTAATTTCCCGGGACATGTCAGCGCTCTTTGTAGTAAGAACAGGCTTAAACGCGCAGGAAGAAAGAAAAATTGTAAGACACACTGTCAATATTATTCGATAAGCAATCATATTCGTTCCTCTATTTGAATAGTGTAGACCGGTTTCTCCCCAGAGAACAGGTTGAGGATAGTCTTCTCCGTTTGCCACCTGGTTTCCCGACGGGGGCACAATACTTAAACATGTATTCGTTGGCCCAGCCACATACGGAGTTGTTCTCTTATATCATAATTATAGAGGGGATGAAATCATTGATAACGATATGAAATCCAGCATTTTTGCCGGGGTTGATGTTTTGTGGATTTCAGGAAGAAAGACATTTTAGACAAGTATGCTTAAACCGGATTAACCCTTTTCAAAATCCGGATATTTAAAGGGGGGAAGTGTATGTAATATCGGTGGCGGGTTTGAAAAATGACCCTTGCCCCCCGGACTCTATGCGGATCATTAACTATTACACGACCAGAAAAGCAAACATGGGGACAGGATCACTGAACAAAAAGGGGTTAACCGTCAGTCGGCTAACCCCTTTATTTTATTGGCTCCCCAGCGCGGACTCGAACCACGGACCCGATGGTTAACAGCCATCTGCTCTACCGACTGAGCTACTGGGGAATGTTCGGTAAGTGTGCCTGTATAAAGCAAGACCGCCCCGTTGTCAAGGGCGGTCCTGTAGAAATATGCGAAAAACGTCTCAGCGGCAGCTCACGCAGGTGGACAGAACGGCCATCGGCGTCCCGGTCGTCCGGCTGATATATTCCAATTGCTCCACCGGCGCGAAGTAGCGTCCGCAGGAACCGCAGGCGGCCATCTTGAAGACCTTGTTCCAGATCATGCGCTTATCGTCGAGGGCTTCCATTTTCACATAACCCGTTGGGCAGACATAGGCACAGGAGCCGCAGCCGATGCAGCGGTCGGCCGTGAATGCGATCTTCGGCGCGTCCAGATCGCGGCCCAGGCCGCGGTCGGCAAACGTCAGGGCCGAGACGCCTACGACATCCCGGCAGGTCCGGGTGCAGAGCCCGCAGAGGATGCAGTCATGGCTCTCGTCCGCGGCCGGATCAACGGCCACCCCGAGCTTTTGGGCGATATCGCGGACGGCCACCGTTGTCGGATATTGAAAATAGAGCAGCTCCGCCGCGAGTTTTCTGGCCTCCACGGCCTCCTTCGACGCCGTTTTGATCTCCAGACCTTTCTGCACGGGCACATCACAGGCAGCGGCCAACTTCCATTTGCCGTTCGCCCTGACTTCCACCGTGCAGAGGCGGCACGCCCCGAATGCTTTCAGCTCCGGATGGTAACAGAGGGTCGGCATGTCGATCCTCAGATCCCGGATCTTCTGCAGGACGCTGGCGCCCTCTTTCGCCTGAACGCTTTTGCCGTCTATCGTCATGTTTACCATTTGAAACCCCTTTATTTTCTGATATTTTTCATTCTGCAAACGCAGGAAGGTCTCGTTTTCTGCCCGGCTTCCATAGCAGGGCGGCCTATTCCCAGACCATCAGCCGGTAACAGCGCAGGCACCGCTCCGCTTCCGCTCTGGCTTCGGCGGTGCTGAAGCCGCCTTCGACCTCGGCTGCGTCCTCCAACCGCCTGGCGACATTGAGGAAACTCACCTTTGAGGCGACCTTTTTGACGACAAGTCCCGCTTCCCGCTGGGCGCCGGTTTCAACGCCGGCAAAGGGGTCCGGATCGGCAAAGGCTTTTCCGTGCAGGGCGCAGTCGATACTGTGGGCGACCTTGTTGCCGGCGTTCAGGGCCTCGATGAGGGTCGCCGGACCGCTCACGCAATCGCCGCCCGCAAAAATCCCGTCCACGCTGGTTTGGAAGGTGACGGGATCGGCCTTGATCGAACCCCAGTTGGTCGTTTCCACGCCGTCTTTGCCCGAAATCAGCGCCAGGTCCGACTTCTGGCCCGTCGCGGCGATGATCACGTCCGCCTTCATGCGCGCTTCCGAACCCTTGATCGGAATGGGCCGCCGGCGGCCGCTCTGATCGGGCTCGCCCAACTTCATCTTGATATATTCCAGACCCGTCACCTTGCCGTCTTTGGCCAGGATCTTCACGGGGGCTTTGAGATAGTTGAATTTGATGCCTTCCTCCTGCGCCTCGCGGATCTCTTCGCTGCTGGCGGGCATTTCGGCCCGGGACCGGCGGTAGAGAATTTCGACATCCTCAAAACCGAGCCGGGCGCAACTGCGCGCGCAGTCGAGGGCTACGTTGCCGCCGCCGATGACGACCACTTTCTTCCGGGGCGTCACCTTGCCTCCCAAGCTTAAGTGCCGCAGGAATTCGGCCCCCTGGATGAAGCCGTCGTATCCGGCATCCTCGCCGTCGCAGCCGATCTTCGTCCCCACATGGGCGCCGATGGCCAGGAACAGGGCCTTGTACCCCTGCTTTTTGAGGTCGGGCCAGTTGATTTTTTCAATTTTGCTGTTGTACCTGAAGGCCACGCCCGTGCGCTTGATCAGGTCCACTTCGTGATTCAGAATGTCCTTGGGGAGACGGTAATCGGGAATCCCCACGGTCGCCATTCCGCCCGCGCAGGGCAGGGCTTCAAAAACCGTGACCGGATAGCCCCTGCGGCGCAGGTGATAGGCCGCCGCCAGTCCGGCCGGGCCGGCCCCGATCACAGCAACCTTGTCCTTTTTCGCTTCTCCGGGGGGTGGAAGCGCCGAAGCGCCGCCCGCAAGGTCCGCGTCCGCCGCCGCCCGCTTGAGCAACCGGATCGCCAGCGGCTCGTCGATCGCATTGCGCACGCAGGCGCTCTCACAGGGATGCGTGCAGGCGCGCCCGATCACGCCGGGCAGGATGCAGCGCTCGCGGATCAGGTCGAGGGATTCGCCGAAGCGGTCGTTACGGATGAGTTCGATATAGCCCGGAATATCCAGATTGGCCGGACAGGCCTGCATGCAGGGGGCCGTCACGGCGACGCCATAGGATTTTTCCACCGGCTTCGCCTTGCCTTCCGCAAGGGCCGTGAAGTCCGCCCTGTAATATTTTACGGCATCGAGCACCGGCGTGAGCGACGTGGCGCGGCCGAAATTGCACTTGGCATTGGCGGCAACCCCGCGGGCGATCGTTTCAATCTCCGCAAGATCCTTCTTGCTCCCCTTACCGGCCGCCATGCCTTTTAAAACGGCCAGGACCTTGTCGATGCCGATCATGCAGACGGAGCATTCGCCACAGGACAGCTTTCGGGCCTCCTTGAGATAGGCCAGGGTCAGGGACAGGACGTCCGCCTTCGGATCCATCACCACCAGGCCGTTCCACCCCATCAGGGCCGCGATCTTCTTTCCATCATACCGGACGGGAAGTTTCAGCTCCGCGGCCTTTGCGGCTTTGGCCCCGGCGCCTTTTCGATTATCCAGAATCTTACCGTTCCAACTGCTGAATGCGACTGTATTCATGCTCAAGCCACCTTATGTGTATTTTATGGTTAGCGTCCCGGTTTTCACGACCACGGAACGGAGGTCTTCACCTTGTGGACGAGTTTCGCGTATTCCTGATCGACACGGGCCTGGACTTTGGCGATGTCCGCCGGATCCAGGTGCCGGAATCGTCCCTGCAGCTTCAGGTAATCTCCCACGGGCCGGCGGGGCTCCGGGGTTTCCAGTGTCATGCGGTATTTGCCGTTTTCAACCTCGTAGAGCGGAAACATGCCTGTTTCCACGACCAGGCGGCCCAGCTTGATCGCCTGTTCGGAGGCGGCCCGCCATCCCGTGGGGCATGTCGTGTAGACATGAACATAGGCAGGCCCCCGTGTTTCTTTGGCTTTTCTCACCTTTTCCATGAGGTCCAGCGGGTAGCTCGGACAGGCCGTGGCCACGTAGGGCACATTGTGGGCCACCATAATCTCGGCCATATTTTTCTTTCCCGTCCGCTGCCCCTTGATCGCCTTGCCCGCGGGCGAAGTCGTCGTGGCCGCCATGAACGGCGTCGAGCTGGAGCGCTGGATGCCCGTGTTCATGTAGGCCTCGTTGTCGAGGCAGAAGAAGACCATGTCATGGCCGCGCTCCATGGCGCCCGACAGAGCCTGCATGCCGATATCGGCCGTCCCGCCGTCGCCGGCGATGGCCACAGACTTCACGTCGCGATCGGCGATCTTGCCCTTGCGGCGCAGGGCCTTGAGCCCCGCCTCCACGCCGGAGCCCACAGCCGCGGCGTTTTCAAAGGCCACGTGGATATAGGGCGTCTGCCAGGCCGTGTGCGGATAAGCGCTGGAGATGATCTCCATGCATCCCGTCGCGTTGGAGACGACCACATCCTCTCCCAGGGCCTTCATGATCAGGCGCAATCCCAGGACTTCCCCGCATCCCGAACAGGCGCGGTGACCGGAGCTGAACAATTCTCTTTTTTCGACCAGCTTGGGTACGAAGATTTCAAAATTCTGCACGGTATTCATCATTCCCTCACCCCGTAAAATTCGTAGGATTCGTCTTTCTTCTTTGCGGCACGCCCGACCATGGCGATAAAATCCTCCACCTTCACGTCCCGGCCGCCGAGTCCCATAATGAAATTGACGATGCGCGGCCTCTGTTTGTCGTGGAACAGCAGCGATTTGATTTCCGTGGCCACGGGGCCGCCCGCTCCTCCGAAAGAAATGGCCCGGTCCATGACGACGAGCGTCTTTGCGCCCTTGATTGCGGCTCGCAGCTCTTCCGTAGGGAAGGGCCTCCAGAGTCTCAGTTTCACGAGCCCGACGGGTTTGCCTGCCTTGCGCATCTCATCGACAGCCACCGACGCCGTCTCGCCCATGGACCCCATGGTTAGAATCAGCGTCTCGGCGCCTTTTGTCTTGTAGGTTTCCACGGGCTTATAGGCCCGGCCGAACTGTTTTTCCCATTCGTTCCAGATTTTGATGATCGTCTTTTTGGAATTAATGAGCGCCATATCCTTGGCTTTCATCGTTTCCGTGAAGATCTCCGGCATGTTGAAGCACCCCATGGACAGGGGCTTGTCGGGATGCAGGGTCGCGAACGGAACGCGGTCCGGCAGGAACTTGTCGACCTCCTTCTGGGTCGGCAGCTCCAGGGGCTCGATCATGTGGGTCAGCTGAAAGCCGTCGATGTTCAGCATGGTCGGCAGCATGATATCGGGGTGTTCGGCGATCTTGAAGGACTGGATGGTCATGTCGATGACTTCCTGCCCGTTCTCTGCGTGCATCACGATCCAGCCGCAATCGCGCTGCGGCATGATATCCGTATGGTCGTTCCAGATATTCAGCGGCCCGGACACGGCGCGGTTCGCGTTGCCCATGACGACGGGCAGCCGCATGGCCGAGACGATGGGCAGAATTTCATGCATGTACATCAGGCCCTGTGAACTCGTGGCCGTATAGACCCGGGCGCCCGTCGCACTGGCGCCGGCACAGGCGCTGATGGACGAATGTTCCGACTCGACCGTAATGAACTCCGCGTCAATCCGGCCATCGTGAACGATATCCGACAGGTGTTCGGCAATATGGGATTGAGGGGTGATCGGATAAACCGCCGCCACATCGATGTTGCACAGGCCGACGGCCTCCGCCGCCGCAATACCGACTTCCATTCCAATGCGTTTGCCCATGTTATACCTCCTCCTCAACCATGGCGATGGCCTGCGGCCAGCACTCATGGGCGCAGATGCCGCACCCTTTACAGTAGTCCAGGTCCGCCGCAAAAAAGCCATCGGCGGTCTCCTGAATGCAGCCTTCCGGGCAGAAGATGTAGCAAATGCCGCACTTGATGCATTTGTTGTTGTCCCAGACGGGACGCTGGGCCCGCCAACTGCCCGTTTTATACGTGCTGGCGCTGCCCGGGGTAAAAACGATACATCCGGGGTTCACTTCCTGCCAGGCTTCCGGCCATTTCTTTTGTTTCATGAGAACACCTCAATGGTTTACTTTGATATTTTGACGCTGTCGTAGGCCCGCTTCAGGGCATTCTTGTTTTTTGCGGCGATGCGGCCGAACCGCTCCTCGATGGGGGTGTTTAAGGATTCGAACTTCAGCACATGGGTCGCTTTGAGGACCGCGCCGAGCATGGTGGTGTTGGCAATGGGAATCCCCAGCTCCTCGCGCGCGATATGCGTCGCGTCCACCGTCGCAAGCTTTCCGGTGTACTTGAGCGTCTCCCGGATCTCCTTTTCCGGCTTCGCCGTGTTGACGATCAGCAATCCGCCGGATTTGAGGCCGTCCGTTACATTGACCAGGGTCATGAGGCTCGGATCGAGGACGACCACGACATCCGGCTGATAGATCCCGGACCGGATCTTGATGGGCTTTTCGGATACCCGGTTATACGCCATGACGGGCGCGCCGCGGCGTTCAGGCCCGAATGCCGGAAAACCCTGGGCATACTTGCCTTCCTCGATCGCCGCCAGGGCCAGCAGTTCCACGGAGGTCACCGCCCCCTGCCCCCCTCTTCCATGCCACCTTACTTCAATCATGTGTCTGTTCTCCCCGTGCGTTGGATTGCTCTGCCGATAATCAAAAGGCTCTGCTAAAGAGCGCTTTCATATTAGAAATCAAATCGTCTGTCAACAGCAAATTTGGCGACCCCGTAAAAAGTAATTTTTCCCCCTCCCCCCGTGGGAGGGGATGAAGGGGAGGGGAAAAAGACATGATTGAATCAAGACACTTACCACCCTTACCCGAACCCTCCCCCATCCAGGGGGAGGGAATTCCGGATATTTTTACGAAGCCGTCAACCATTTCTGCGCATTACGTCCCGATATAGATCCCCGCCATGCGCGTCGTTGAGGACCACCAGCGGCAGCCGGACAAACTCGATCCGCAGGATGGCCTCCGGTCCCAGGTCATCATAGGCCGCCACTGCCGCCTTTCCGACGCACCGGGCCGTCAGGGCCGCGATGCCGCCTATGGCGCCGAAATAAACGGCCTGGTGTTTGATGATCGCGTCGATGACCTCCGGCGACCGGCTCCCCTTGCCGATCATTCCGCGCAGTCCGGCTTCGATCAGGCGCGGCGTGAAGACGTCCATGCGGCCGCTCGTGGTCGGCCCGATGGAACCGATGACCTGTCCGGGTTTGGCCGGCGTCGGGGCGGCGTAGAACATGATCTCGTCCCGGAGGTTGATCGGAAGGGTTTCGCCGTGGCCTATCGCATCGAAGAGTCGGCGATGCGCCGCGTCGCGCCCGGTATAGACGAAACCGCTCAACAGGACGCAATCACCGGCATTCAGTCCCGCGCGGACTTCAATGTTCAGGGGAGTCCGGATTTCAAAAGGTTTCAGCATGGCATGAAACGCTCCGTGGATCAGATAATGGCTTCCTGATGCCGGATCACGTGGCACTGGATGTTCACGGCAACGGGAAGGCTGGCGATGTGGCAGGGGGTCATTTCACAGTGAACAGCCAGCGACGTCGTCGCGCCGCCGTAGCCCTGGGGACCGATCCCCAGCCGGTTGATCTCCTGCAGCAGCTCTTCCTCGATCTTTGCCAGACGTTTATCCCGCCGGTTGGGTTCCCCCAACGGCCGCAGCAGGGCCTTTTTCGCCAGGATGACCGCCGTTTCCAGGTTGCCGCCGATGCCCACCCCGATCACGGTCGGCGGACAGGGGTTTGGTCCCGCTTTGGCCACCTGGTCGAGAACGTAGCGTTTGATCCCGTCCATTCCCGCCGCAGGCGTCAGCATGGCGACGCCGCTCATGTTTTCAGAGCCCCCACCCTTGGGCATCGCCCTGATCCGGATCTGGCGGCCGGGGACGACCTCGGTATGGATGATTGCCGGGGTGTTGTCGCCGGTGTTGAAGCGGTCCAGCGGGTCGCAGACCGATTTGCGCAGGAACCCGTCCCGATAGGCCTGGCGGACGCCTTCCTGGACGGCCTCGGAAAAATCGCCGTCCGTCACATGCACCTCCTGGCCCAACTCGACGAACACGATTGCCAGCCCCGTATCCTGACAGAGCGGCACGCGGTCTTCGCGGGCGATCCGGGCGTTTTCAAGGATCTGCTCAAGGACCTGGATGGACCGTTCAGACGTTTCCGTTTTCACCGCCTGCGCCAGCAGGGAAAGGGCATCCCGCCCGAGTTCGATATTGGCTTTGATAAAAAGCTCCCTGACGGTTTCGGTAATGATTCGGGCGGAGATGTCGCGGCAGGAAGGCATAAAATCACATCCCTCGGCGGAATTCAATGGATTTGGCCAGGGTCATCCGGTCGGTGTACTTCAGATCGCCGCCCACGGGGACGCCGAGCGCGATCCGGCTCACCCGTACCTCCAGACCCCGGACAAGCTTCATGATCAGCAGGGCCGTGGATTCCCCCTGCACGCTGGGGTTGGTCGCCAGGATGATTTCCCGGACGCCCTCCGCCCTGATCCGTTCGGCGAGTTCGTTGAGCCGCAGGTGTTCCGGCCCGATGCCGTCCAGCGGGGCCAGAACGCCGTGCAGGACATGATAGGTTCCCCGGAAGCTGCCGCTGTCCTCGATGGCGATCAACGAATCGGGCTCTTCCACCACGCAGATCATCTGCCTGTCGCGGGAGTGGTCCAGGCATATCTCGCACCGTTCTGATTCCGCCAGATTGAAGCAGACGCGGCAGAGCCGGATTTTCCGCTTCACGTCCACGATGCTCTCGGCCATCCGGACGGCGTCTTCCTCGGAAAGGCGCAGGATGTGGTTGGCCAACCGTGTGGCCGTTTTTTCACCGATGCCCGGAAGCCGTCCAAATTCCCGGATCAGCCGTTTGATCGGAAGCGCGTATCCCGTCATGGATCAGGCCTCCCGCTCAGGTCAAGCCGGGGATGTTGATGCCGCCGGTCAGCTTTGCCATTTCCGCCGAGGCCATTTCCTGGGCCTTGCGCATCCCCTCGTTGACCGCGGCCATGATAAGATCCTGAAGCATATCAACATCTTCCGGATTGATGACCTCTTTTTCAATCTTCAGGGAAACCAGCTCATGCTTGCCGTTCACGAGCACGGATACCATCCCGCCCCCGGCACTGGCCTCAACGGTTCTCAGGGCCAGTTCATTCTGAAGACTGGTCATGCGTTCCTGAAGTTTCTTTGCCTGCTTCATGATGTTGCCTATGTTCTGCACGGATATAACATCCTCCTCACTTTATTGATGAACTCGTAAAAATGAAAAATTCCCTCCCCCTCCCCTTCATCCCCTCCCGCCAAGGGAGGGGAAACCGTCGGTCAGCCCGGATTTTCCCGGGGAATCACTTCACGGATTTCCGCCCCTTCAAACATATCGAGGACCTTTTGCAGGATCGGCTGGTTGAGCGCCTGCCGTTTGATTTCCTGCGCCCGGCCGTTCCGGCCGCCGTTTGCCCGGTCCGCGGCGCCGTTTTCGGGGTCCGGCGCCAGGGTTTCAATGGTGACCCGGACATCCTCATGAAAGAAATCTCTTGCGATTTCGGCGATCCGTTCTTTCTGGGATCCTTCATTTATATTTTCGAGGAAGACATAGCCCTGTGGGAAACCGATCCGAAGTCGTCCGCTTTCGTATGCGATCATCCTGCCCGGTTCAATCTTGGACCACAGCGGGTGGCTTTTCTTTTTCACAAAATCCTTGTAGGCCTCCCAGAGCTGTCCGGAATCCTGGCCCTCCCGGATCTCGTGGACCCGCCCGCCAGGGATCGCAGGATCTGATCCGGGTGCGTCGTATCCCGCATCCCCTGCGGCAGCCGGAGATGAGGGCTGGGCACGGTTGCCCGCCGCAGAAGGGGAAGAATCCACCCGCGGCGCGGGTGCGTTCTGCGGCTGCGCCGGAGAGTCCGGGGAAAGTCGCCTTTCGAGGTCTTCCATCCGGGAAAGGACCTCCTCCACGGAGACCATGGGCTCCAGGTAGCACATCCTGACCAGGATTGCCTCGAGATTCAACCGCGGATTCTGGCTCCGTCGGACGTTTTCCTCTTCGGCCATGACCAGGTCCAGCAGTCCCTGCAGCGTCTCCCGGGAAACAGGCCCCGCCTGCGTCTTGAGTCTGGCCAGATCTTCATCGGCGATATCCAGGAGATCCCTGTCCTGTCCGGTGATTTTCGCGAGCAGCAGATTCCGGAAATGCCCCAGGAGCGACTGATAAAAGTACTTCATGTCCAGCCCGGCATAGTACCCCTCTTCGATGATCTTCAGGCACCGGCCCGCATCGCGCGCAAACACGGCCTCGGACAGCTCGTAGAGGAAGCGCCGGTCCATCAGCCCCAGCAATTCTTCAATATCCACGTCCCTGACGTCGGATCCGACAAAGGCGATCGCCTGGTCAAAGATACTCTGGGCGTCCCTCATACTGCCGTCGCCTGCCGCGGCAATCCAGGTCAGGCCTCGCTCCGTGATCTGAATCCCCTCCGCCTGGGCAATCTTTTCCAGGTTTTCTGCAATCGGCGCGAATGGAGATCCGCCGGAAATCATAACATTGGCAGCGCGACAGGATCGTCGCGGGAATCTTATGCGTCTCCGTGGTGGCAAAGATAAAAACCACATGCGGCGGCGGCTCCTCTAGGGTCTTCAGAAGGGCATTGAAGGCGCTCTCGGGTCAGCATATGGACTTCATCGATTATGTAAATCTTGTAGCGGGACGACAGCGGCAGAAAATTTCAGTTTTTCCCGCAGTTCCCGGATCTCATCGATGCCCGCGTTGGAAGCGCCGTCGATTTCGCGCACATCCATGGACGATCCCCTCGGTGATTTCCCGGCAGTTGGTGCACTGGTCTGGCAGGGCGTCGGCGTCGGGCCCGTTTCACAGTTCAGGGCCTTGGCCAGAATCCGGGCCACGGAAGTCTTGCCCACCCCGCGCGGACCGCTGAAAATGAAGGCATGGGCGATGCGGTCTGATAGAGGATGGCATTCCGGAGGGTCCTGACCACCTGTTCCTGGCCGACCACATCTTCAAAGGTCTGGGGCCTCCATTTACGAGCTAAAACAAGATATTCCATTGCTTCCTCAGGATCGATCCAATTGCTTTGACGAGCCGGGGATACATAGATAGCCAGGTTTACCCGCAGCACACGTCGGAACATTGCTACCGCTGCTTCCTTCCGGACCTGACGGGGTTCACACGCCTTCGTTGCACAGGGCCCGGCTATCAATTTCTTGGGTCATTAGACACGAACGTAAAATGGCGGAGAGAGGGGGATTCGAACCCCCGGTACACCTTTGTGGGCATACACACGATTTCCAGTCGTGCTCCTTCAGCCGCTCGGACATCCCTCCATCATCGTCTGGTCTGCGTGAGAGCCTTTAATCTTTACGCACACGGTCATTCCGAGCCTGGTTCCTCTGCGCCTGTCCGGTCGCCGGGAACAGAGAGAACCGTATTGTGATATCAATGGCGGAGAGAGGGGGATTCGAACCCCCGTGGGAGCTTTTGGCCCCCAAATCGATTTCGAGTCGATCCCGTTACGACCACTTCGGTACCTCTCCGCATGATCTCATCCCGAAATGGGTGGCGATGTTATCCTCTTTCCCCTGAAAAATCCACTCAAAATTTCCGCGCAGATTTCTTCGAGGATCCCACCGGTTACCGTCAACCCGGTGATTGAGTCTTTCATCCTGCAGCAGCCTGTAAAGCGAGACGACCGCTCCGCCTTTGGGATCCGCAGCGCCATACACGAGCCGGCTGACGCGGGCCTGGATCATGGCGCCGGTGCACATGATGCAGGGCTCCAGAGTGACATAAAGGGTGGCCCCTGTGAGCCGGTAGTTCCCCAGCCGCCCGGCCGCCTGACGGATGGCCAGCATTTCCGCATGGGCGGACGGATCCTGCCCGGAAATGGGACGGTTATGGGCGGCGGACAGGATTTCCCCGTCATGGACCACCACGGCGCCCACGGGGACTTCGCCTGCATCCCGGGCCAGCCGGGCCTGGGCAAGCGCCAGGCGCATGAATTGCTCGTCTGTTTCCCGATCCATGACTTCACGACTCCGATTTATTCGTAACCGTCAGATCTGATTGACTCGTCAAAAATCAAGATTCCCTCCCCTTCATCCCCTCCCGCCAGGGGAGGGGAAAAACAGACTTTTTACGAAGACATCAGATCTGGGAAATCAGCTCGGTCAGATTGCGGTTGAGCTCCAGCAGGCGGTCTCTGATCTCCGTCTGTTCCAACCAGGCGCGGTCTTTCAGCTTTGTCTGACGGTCACGGATCTGGGCCAGCCGGGCATCCATTTCCCCAAGCAGATAGGCCCAATCAATGCGCGGCGCCGCTTTTTCCGGATAGGCCACCCGCTCGGGAACCTCACCCGGTTTGAGCGTGCTTTCCTCAAGATAGTCGGGAATGAGCACCTCGAACCCGAATTTCTCCCGGATCAGACCCGCCAGAACCTGCTGGGCGGAATACTCGCCATGCACGAGAAAGACCTGCATCGCCCGATTTTCGAAATGGCTGAGCCAGTCCAGGATCTGCGTCTGTCCGGCATGGGCGGAAAAACCGTTGATCGTGTATATTTTAGCTTTTACATTCACGTCTTCATTGAAAATCCGGACTTTTTCGGCGCCGTCGACAATTTTGCGGCCTGTGGTTCCCTGTGCCTGAAATCCGACAAATACAACACTGGCTCCTTCACGCCAGAGATTGTGCTTCAAATGATGCTTGATCCGTCCCGCATCGGCCATGCCGCTCGCGGAAATCACGATGGCCGGCCCGGACAGCGTGTTGATGGCCATGGATTCATTCGTCGTCGGGGTAAAACGAATTTGAGCAAGACGCAGGGGATCTTCCCCTTTTCTGATCAACTGCCTGGTCTCTTCATCGAGATAGGCCGTGTGGTGGCGAAAAATTTCCGTGACCTGGATGGCCATGGGACTGTCCAGATACACGGGCATATCGGGAGGAAGCCTTCCATCCTTTGACAGCAGATACAGACAGTACATCATTTCCTGTGTCCGCTCTACGGCAAAAGCGGGGATAATGACTTTCTCCCGGTTACCGTAGCTGTATGCGATGGCCTCTGCCAGTTCATTGAGACTGTCGTTTTCGTCCTTATGGTTCCGGTTGCCGTAAGTTGATTCCATGAAGAGAAAATCCGCCGACCCGACCACACTGGGGTCTTCCATGAGCAACTGGGCCGGACGACCGATATCTCCGGAAAACACGAGCTTCATGGGACGGCCGTTGTCTTCCATCCGGATCTCAATCAAGGAGGCCCCTAAAATATGGCCCGCGTCCCTGAAATTGACGTTCACGCCCGGCAGGGGTTCAAAGAACTCGTCATATGAAACGGTCCGGATCAAGGGAAACGTGGTCTCTGCGTCCTTGCTCGTGTAAAGGGGCATGACATTCTTTTCTCCGTGACGCAGCCGCTTTTTGCTTTTCCAGAGCGCCTCCATCTCCTGGATGTGGGCGCTGTCCAGGAGCATGATTTTCAGCAGGTCCCGGGTCGGCTCCGTGGTATAGATCTCCCCGCGGAACCCCTTCTGCACCATGCGCGGCAGCAGGCCGGAATGGTCGATGTGGGCGTGGGTAATCAGAAAAAAATCGATCCGGTCGGGTTCATAGATATCCACATCCCAGTTGCGCTTTTCAATTTCCGCGTTGCCCTGATGCATGCCGCAATCCACGGCAAAGCGGTGACCGCCGGTTTCGAGAATAAAGCACGATCCCGTGACGGTGCGCGCCGCGCCCATAAACTTGATTTTCATGCGATAACGTTCCTCCCCTTGCAGTATTTTTTCGGAGCCGTCCCGGATTCAGAGGTGGTCTATTTTGAGCCTGTCACAAAGCCCTCATTGAGACCTTTGAAAAACGGCTTCGCCGCGGCTCAAAATTTTTGATTCACCGCTTGCGAACCATTTTTCGGCGGTTATGCAAATCTCTCTCGTTTTCAATGGACACAGACTTTCGTAAATCGGCTGACATTGTCGTCTTCACCCATGGCGATCAGTTTGTCTCCTTTTTCGATCACGTAATTGGCCAGCGGATTGAAGATCATCTTCCCGGAATCCTTTTTCACGGCGACGATAATGAGCCCGAAGTTATGGCGGATCTCCGACTCCTCCAGGGATTTGCCTATAATAGGCGAGCCGTCACAGACGGACATTTCCTCCATTCTGAGTTCCAGGCTCTGCCGGCGGGTGGTGATTTCAATGAAATCAAGCATGGCGGGCCTCAGAATCGCCATGGCCATCCGCATCCCGCCCAGTGTGTAGGGGGACATGACCCGATCCGCACCGGCCCGAAGCAGCCGGTGCTCCGACTCCTCCTCTTCCGAGCGGGACAGAACATAGATATTCGGATTGAGCTCCTTGGCCGTCAGGATGACATAGAGGTTCTCCGCGTCCGTGGGAAGAACGCAGACAATGCCTTTTGCCCGCTTGATCCCGGCGCCGAGGAGCGACTTGTCCTGTGTCGCGTCTCCTCGATAATACACAAAGCCCTCTTCTTCGATCTTCTGAATGACCTCCGGGTCGCTGTCAATGACGACAAAATCCATTTTATCGGCTTTCAATTCGCGGCAAATCAGTTGGCCGATCCGTCCGCAACCGCAGATAATATAATGATTTTTTATTTTCTCGATCATTTTTCCCTGTTTTCCCTTTCCCGTAAGCGCTCTTAATCGTCCCTCTATCATTGTTTCCGCCAGCATTCCGACCGTATAGAGCATGGTGCCGACGCCAAAGATGATCAGAATAATGGTGAATAATTTCCCCTCCCCGGTCTGGGGCGTATAGTCACCGTACCCGACAGTTGAAATCGTCTGGATCGTCGTATAGAGGGATTCCAGAAAATTCCACCCCTCGATCAGGTGATATCCAAAAGTACCGACAATGATGATGATCAACAGCCCGAACAGGGCCACCCTGATTTTATCCTTGTTAACCAAATTAACCAATGACAACTCCTTGGATGATCATCCAGGGGTGAAGCTCACCCGGCATGGTGATGGATGGATGTCCTGCCGTCACTTAGCCACAGCCGGGTTTTTCTGTCAATTGAAAACGTTAAAAATGAGCTTGTCAGCGGGACTGAAAATTGTTAAGAAAACAGCAAAATTGCTGAAAGGATATAAAGATGGGCGAAGGCATCTCTGATTATACAAAATTCTGCGTGGATCTGCGGCGGCATATGTGGATGGCCGGCGTGGAAACGGAATTGCGACGGCTGATCTGGCAGATCGCCGTGACCGGCAAGTATATCTCCGCGAAGATTCACGAATCGAACCGGAAACTGGCCGGTTTCAGGAATATTTACGGGGAAGATCAGCTGGCCCTGGACAAGAGCTCCGACCAGATTCTTAAAAACCAGTTGCAGTTCTCCGGTTTTGTCCGGGAATACGCCTCGGAGGAACAGGATACCGTGGTCCGGATCGGAAGCGGCAAGGAAAAATATTTTGTCACGGCGGACCCGCTTGACGGCTCCTCCCTGGTGGACGCCAATCTGGCGATCGGAACCATCATCGGCATTCACAACGGATCGATGATGGGGGTGGGTAGACAAACCATGGTGGCCGCCCTTTACATCACCTACGGCCCCCTGATTACGATGGTCTATTCGGCCGGCAAGGGCGCCCATGAATTCGTCCTGAACCGGGAAGGCGAATATGTGCTCTCCCAGGAAGATATCCGGTTCAAGGAGAAGGGCGACATTTACAGTCCCGGAGGCCTCCGGAAAGACTGGACACCTGAGCATCTGCGTTTTGTCGAATTCCTCGAGGAGCAGGGCTACAAGCTGCGCTACAGCGGCGGATTCGTGCCGGATATCAACCAGATCCTGATCAAGAACGGCGGAATATTCACCTACCCGGCCCTGAAAAAGAGCCCCGCGGGCAAGCTCCGCCTGCTGTTCGAACTTCAGCCCATGGCCTTCCTGATTGAACAGGCGGGCGGCATCGCTATCGACGGCAAAACGAATATCCTGGAGATTTCCGTGGAAGATATCGGCCAGCGCAGCCCCATCTATATCGGCAGCCGATTCGAGGTGGAAAAGGCAAAGGGGTTCCTGCAGGGGGCCTGAAGGCCCGTTGGCTGAAAACACATCTTACGATTTTCCATTTTTCAGAAAACTGTCATACATGAGAAACCTTTGCACAACTCCAGAAACCATCGAAAAATGGCTTCGCCGCGGCTCAAAATCTTTTTCGCTTTAAATATTATAATGCTCAGATATATTTGAAATCAGTAAATTAGTTTAATTTCTGGAAAGTCGAAAAATCTTTCATTCACCGCTTGCGAACCATTTTTCACCGGTTATGCAAAGCTTTCATATGATCATTTATCTTTGAACAATTGGTCGTCAAGACCGGTGTTGACCTGCCACTCGCTGTAGGAGATGGTGATGTCCCCCTCTCCCGTCATCGCCTCGATCTTCGCCGAACCGGCGGAAAAGGGGCTGTCTTTCGCAATCAGATTATCCGGGCTGTTCACGCCTTCAGGAAAGGTAAGATGGGCGTAAACTTTGTCGGGCAGCAGCCATTTGTCGGCGCCTTGTTCTGCCTGCCGGTATGTCAGCCGAATGAGCGCTTTCGTACCCCTGACGGCATGGCTTTCCACCTGCACGATGCGCCTGGGGCTCCCGCCGACCCAGACATTGTAAAAACGGATGCGCTTTTCCTCTTCGCCGGGCTCCACTCTATACAGCGCCGCCGGGGCGCCCTCTAAATTATCCATCTGCCTGAAGGTGATCTGGTTTTTGTCCGGATCGAACTGGAAGGGATTGAAAATGGCGTTGCCGCGGGGAATCGGTGCAAAATTCTTCGTTTGGATGTGAAACTTGTCAGGTTTCTTGAAGTAGAGAATGGCGGTAAAATCCGGTATCCTGATATTCGGCATGACCACTTTCGCCTGTATTTTCACGGTATAGTCGCGCATGTTCTGATAGGGTCTGATCAGCTCGGTGAAGACCTGCCGGGGATTGCCTGGGCGCAATGTTCGGCCTGTCCTGGGCCGCCGCCCGTACCGGTAAAAGCAGAAGCAGGGCCGCTAAAAGAAACGATGATCTGGCGTTCAGGGTGTGTATCATTTATGAAAGAATGTCCTTATTCGAGAAATAGACAACGGTTGTCAGAAAAAAAGCAATGATAAAGCCGACCAGGATGGCGATGTTGGTCCGGATGACATCCCAGGGGATCGGATCGTCAAACACCTTTTGCCAGGCGTCGAAATAATTGACGAACAGGTAGGGGCGGATGGCCTGAAACAGATCGAAGGGCAGGCTGATGATGATAATGCTTACGATGATAACGGCCATGGTGGCGATGATGGGACCGATCGAGTTGTCCGTGAGCGCCGAGAAGAGAAAGCAAAGGGAGGAAACGACAAACATGGCCAGTGTGGCCAGGCCGTAGGCCACCAGAAAATGGTAAGGCAACTGGGCTTCCGGGATGACCAGGATGCCCCGGCGGATGACCAGCAAATCACCGCCGCCGAAGGCCAAAAGGGAGAGGCCCAGGGTCAGGCCGCCGATGAAAAGGACAACGAGGGCGGTATAAATGAGCGTGACGGCAAACTTGGCGGTAATGATCCGCGCTCTGGAAACGGCGTGTGTGAGCAGAAACCGGAAAGTACCGGCATTCCCTTCGCCGGCGATCTGGTCTCCCGCAACGATGGTCAGGACGATCGGGACATGCACCCAGAGAGCGCCCATGAAGAAGAAACCGAAGAACCACCCGTTCAGCACATTGCCGCCGATAATGAAGTCGTTTTGCAGCAGGGACAAAACTTTCCTCTCAAATGATTGCTGTCCGCCCAACTTCAGGCCCGTCACAACCAGCGGCACAATGACGCCAAAGGCGATGAAACCGATATAGGTTCGCCAGCGCGTGAAGGTTTTAATCAGCTCAAATCCGATCAGTCGCATCATGGCTTGCCTGACCTCTTCCGCTTTCTTGTGAAAAAACCCTTAAGCTTCATGTCCTTCGATCAAATTCAGGAAATAAGTCTCCAGCGACCGCTGCGGCACGAGGGCGCTCACGTTAAAACCGGCTTGGACCAGTTGCCGGTTGAGCTCCGGGATCTGCTCCTGCTCCAGTTCCACGTTGACGCCGTCGCTCTGGATCTTCGCAGGCCCGTAGGCATCCTTCGTTTTCAGGAATTGCAAGGCCTCTTCGGGACGGTCCGTCTTGATGAGCACCGCCGCCTGTCCCTGTTTCAGGAGTTCCTGGACGCTGCCCGCCACACGGAGTTTGCCCTGATGAATGACCGCCATCCGGGTTGCGATCATCTCCACTTCGTAAAGCAGGTGGGAGGAGAGAAGGACGGTTATCCCCTGTTCGCGGGATAATTCCCGGATAAGCTCCCGCACCTCTTTCATGCCCTGAGGATCGAGGCCGGTCGTCGGTTCATCAAGGATCACAAGCTGCGGTTCTTTCAGCAGGGCCAGGGCAAGCCCCAGACGCTGGTTCATCCCATGGGAATAGGTCTTTACCGGGTCGTCGGCACGGTCTGCAAGCTTGACGCGCTCCAGATACTCCATGATTTTACGTCTGCTCACAGGCCTTTGCAGCCCGCCCAGGATCTCCAGGTTGCGCAAGGCGGACAGGTGATTGTAGAATGCCGGGTTTTCAACAATGGCGCCCACGTTGCCCAACGCCCCGTGTCTTGCCTTTTTCAACGACACGCCGAAGATTTCCACATCCCCGTGCGTGGGAAAGATGAGATGCAGAATCATCCGGATGGTGGTGCTTTTCCCCGCACCGTTCGGTCCGAGAAAGCCGAAGATGTCTCCTTGCCGGACCTCGATATTCAGATGATCCACCGCCAACCTGTTTTTGTATCGCTTTGTCAAATCAAGCGTGCGAAGAATTATATCCGACACGGCGCCGTCTGTCCTTTCGATTCATCATGTGGTTATCGCCGCCATAAAAAACGAAACGCGGGTCCGGTGGATTGGCTGGTTGGGCTGTTTAGAAATGCACTTGAACTGCTTCTGCATGCAATCTTAAGCCAAGTGCCCGTACAACCTTCAGGATTGTGTCGAAACCTGGGCTTCTTTCACCAGAGAGTGCTTTATAAAGACTTTCACGGGATAAGCCAGAATCACGCGCTACTTGTGTCATGCCCTTGGCACGTGCGATATCGCCCAGTGCTTTAGCAATAAAGGCTGCATCACCATTTGCTTCTTCAATGCAAGCTTCAAGATAGGCTGCCATTTCCTCCGGGGTCCGAAGATGTTCGGCGACATCGTATTTAGTCGTAATAGTTTTAGCCATGATAAACTCCTATAAATTTCTTGCTAAACGTAAAGCTGTTTTAATATCCTTGGTCTGTGAATGCTTATCGCCACCAGCCAAAAGAATTATCACCTTCCGCCCTTGCTTTTTGTAATACACTCGATAGCCGGATCCATAATCAATGCGCAACTCTGAAACACCTTCACCTACTGGCTTAACATCTCCAGGATTTCCAGCCGATAGCCTCTCAATTCTGACCAGGATACGAGCACGCGCCCGGATGTCCTGTATTTCATCAAGCCATTTAGCAAAGGTTTCAGTTTTTCGGATTTCAATCATGTGGATAGTGTATCCATGTGACTACAGCTTGTCAATAGGTTTCTATTGTGCTGAGAATGAAGCCCAACGAAAAAATCAGCCGGAGCGTAGCGATCGGCTGTATTGACTTTGTTGAGCCTTTTTTCTCCAATAAGATTTATTCGTACAACGTAGTAGTCAAGTAACCCTGTGGCCAGAGGATACAAAGACCCTGACGGAATATTCTTCAGCACAAAGTGATCCATCGGTTCTCTCGTACACTCTAACTGCTGGTATGCATCATTGGAAGAGAAGACCCGAGGTTGTAAGTGGCGTACTTGTTTATCGTTAACATAGGCCACCCCTTCAAATGCATCCATAATTGCAATTGATAGTCTATCAACGTCAGGCCTTCTGGTGGCATCCGGAAACATACATGAATGATCATTTCACTGGTACCAGTTGGTAAGGGAGGCCCTTGCACCGCGAATAACCTGAAGCTTGCAACTGCTTTTGAAGACATGCTGTTTATCCTCTTGTCTTCGTTCAGACCGTGGCATTCCAGAAACTAAATACGCTATTGTTTCCTGGACGAGCACTAAGAAATGGATACGAGAGGCGTGGTGACATAATCGTTACGAGCCAAGTGCAGTGTATTTTTTGCATACTCTGGAGCTTCTTGATTTCCTGTGACTCTTCAAGCTATGATCTTAGCCACCGGATAAAATCTATCGATTCTCCACCGTTCATATGATTCGAGGATATATCCATGAGGTGGATACAGCAACAGAAGTGCCTTGTCTGTGAATCTGATTCCGTGCCGGTAAGGAAGGAGCATGTCTTTACAGAAATCGGAATAAGTGATTTCTGATTCAATAGACAGATTCAGTTTCTGGAACAATTCAACTCCTTCGTGATAGAGCCCCATGCTTAATCCTATCTGTCTTTGGGCACAACGCCAAAGCTCAGCAGCTGGCTCACGCCGGCAAAAGCGCTGAGACACGACGAAACGTCATTCGCGTGGCCAGCCTGCTGCAGCTATTTGTTCGGCTCAAGTATTGCGAACGGCCTTTTCTCCATCAATCCGACATCAGATCATATGTCCTGCAGTTCGGTTCGTCGCGCAGTTTCGCGACCATCTTCTCTGGCAGACGGTTTAGAGCATCATCATTCTCAATGAACCTCCACTTGGTCCACCCGATCTTGGGGAATACGAACGAAGGCCCGTGAATCAACCATACACCCGACACTCGCGGCCAGTCTTTCAAGTACTTCGGCAACTCACGAGGAAAGAAATCGAATGCGCCAGGGAGCGACATGACGTCGAGTACGATCATAAATGGCACGGCTCCTGTACCTTGGAAATGGTCAGCCTTCCTAGCCCCGGCATTGATGTAGCTGGTAAATGGCGTACCAAATTGAACTCGTACTTGCGGGTGTACTAAGTTAGGATTAGGTCCGCCGACCAGCTGTTCAAGTGAGAACAGTCTGACAACATCCATCTCCGGCCACCAAGCGGGGAATGGGTCCGACTGTCCCGCGGCAACGTAATAGTTTCCTTCCCTGCACGGCATTTCAGCACGGACGCGCCATCTTCCGTACTCCTCGATTTGAGTACCAGGCTCCAAATTGCGCGCTGCTTCGAGTATATGTCGACGATCTGCTTGGTGTGGGATATCCGCAACGTGAACTTCGATGTCACACTGGCGCTCGAATGAGTACAATCTCATGCCTAAGACGATTAACCGCATCCGAGCGGTCATTAGCGATTTTTTCTGATCCGCTCTTGTCACCTCCATCTCGATCAGGTCCTCTTCCCACCAGACACGGAAATCGGGCGTCTTGTTAGTCGTTTCTTTGATGCTCTCAAGTTGTCGCGCCCCGAGAACTTTGACCAAAGCTGCGGCGCTAACCTCGGAAAGATGCTGGGTTTGGGTGTTTGAGAGTTTCCAATGCGACAGCCAATTTTCTTTCGCAATGGTTGCAGAGATGGAACGTCAGATAGAAATGTGAGTGGAAAGCCCCACAGTACTTCCCATGGGATCATGTTCGCCATAAAAGGCCCCGGAGGTATCCATTTCCCAACCCCCGGAAGCTGTTCCACAGCCCGGATTGCCTCTTCAAGAAGTGGCGTCCGATTTGCTGGTAAAAACTCCCGGAATGTATTCAACAGTTTCTTTTCTTGCATGCTTGTGCGCCCTTCACGCAATACGGATTCTGAGTGACATCATTGTGCAATGCCGCCGAACGCAGGAATCAGCGGTGAGCGTAGCGAGTCCGCTGGATTGACTGGTTGGGGCATCACACTTCATCTGCCTTTCCCTGCATGTCTGAGAACTCAGTCAATGCCTGTGGAAATTCCTCGACAAATCGCAGGGCCTTCTTATACAGCCCAATATCTCTTCAGCGTTGTGTTCAACAAAAGGAACAAGATATGCGTATGCATCAATCGGTTGCGTTCTGCTCCGAGTTCCAGAAAAGCCTTGATCGACTCGGACAGCCCTTCGTCTCCTCGGACCTTTTTTTTCATGAAGGTTCGAAAGGAGGCTCCAAATAGCCCGAAGAAGCTGTTGGCATCTGCCTCATCCCAGCTGAACCATGTATGGAATTGCCTAGACACGGCTTTGTTCTTGACGAAAGAGGTCACAAGAGAGTTTCCACTTGTCGCGCTGCTAACAAATGCCATAATACAGTCGGTCATCCTGCGTTCAAAATGGCTGGCCGCAGAAAGCAGAAGAGATTTCCGCCAGTTATCATCTACCGAGTTCAGAAGGGATATTTCTTGCTTCTCATGAAGAACGGTGAGAAGAGCCGAAAGATCACCATGCAACCTATCCACTACCGTGTCATCCATGCTGACGTCCCCTTCACAAAACACCGACTATGTCTCTCGCTCGCTGAATACGTTTGGACACGTTTGCGGTTCGAGTGGTGCCCTCGAGTGAGGCCTTTACGAACTCAGCATCATTCTCAAGAGTTTCTATCCGTGCCCTGTCGATAGTGCCGGTTAGTAGACGCCGTTCCTTGAAAGCTGCCTCACACACAACCGTGAACGCTGCCTCAAACATAGCAATATTGAAACGGCCGTTCCTTTTGTTCAGGAACGCATCGTCCCCAAGAGCAGAACATGATTTAAGAAATGATCTGAATAGACTTTCAAGATACTTGTTTTTGTCGTCGTCGTGTGTTTCGCACTTGCGAGAAAACTGGTTTAAAAACTTCACCATAGACGGTGCATAATTGGCACCCTCTACCAGCATTGCGAATCCTCTCAGTAGGATTTCAATGTCTTTCATATGAAGGTCAGGCTCAGGAGAACGCAGTATCCGCCGGAATTCAGGGTCAGAATTAATGTGATAGAGCATTATGTAGAATTTTGAATGATACATACTGGTACGAATTTCCTGAGGCCGAAGATTGATACCTCCCGTATTTAAACGGTTGAACACTTCGTACATCGAAGAGTCATCGTCTGTGGGCGAATTCTGCTTAACGACAACATTCCTGATAGGTCGTAGGTCGAATTGAGTTTTATAGTCGCTCAGAGTGGCGTAGTTCAATCCCTTGAACTTGTTAGGATGGTTAGGGAGCTTCTCTGCAAGTTTCAAGTTGAATGACTGGAAATAGTCATCGTTATGTAGTATTTCATCGGGAATCTTCCCTTCTTTATCAAAAATCGCTCTCAATTCAACTCTCTTTTCCTTCTTTGGAAAGCGCTTCTTGATAAAGTAGTAGATGGACATTAGCCGCTGCTGTCCATCAATGACAAGAAACCTATTCCGTGCCTGCTCATACAAGAATAGCTGTGGTACCGGCAGCCCAAGGATGAGCGACTCAATCAGCTTGGAAGCACGGCTCAGATCCCACACGAAGTTCCTTTGAAAACCAGGAATGCGAACAGCACCAGACTCTACAAAATTATATAGTGTGATGACATTAAAGTCATTTGGCGTGGCAGTGATGTCGTACTCGTCCACCTGAAGATCATCGGCCCCCTCAGCATAGTCGTCAAACCAATCTGCAGAATCGTTTTCGTTCATTGTCGCCTCCAATTAAATCGAGAATCCATCTTTCTATCCATCTATCCATTGTGCCCCAACAATTAATATACGAACGTCGCTTTTTCCGATAATTTGGACATCATCATAACACGATCCGCCGTCTTACAAAATAATATATTGCATGATTACAAAAGGATACATGCTCATGTCACTTCGGATAGCATGATAATAAGGACTGAAAACGAACTTCGTAAAATATGGAGAATTTGTCCATACCGCCCTGAAAGAGCCCTTCAGCGTTCACGAAATTGTTATTGAACGGGGATAGATATTGAATATCCCTTATTGCTACCGGATGCGGGCTCCGGTTTTGGGGTCGCGGTCGAAGCCCACAAGCGTCAGGCCCGTTTCCGTGTCGGCGGCCAGCAGCATGCCATGGGATTCGACGCCCATGAGCTTTGTGGGCTTGAGGTTGACGATGACAACGATGTTTTTGCCGACGATATCTTCGGGCTTGTAGTCCTTGCCCATACCGGCGACGATGGTCCGTTCCTCGCCGATATCGATCTTGAGCTTCAGGAGCTTGCTCGATTTCGGGACGGCCTCCGCCGCCAGGACCTTCGCGACGCGCAGGTCGATCTTCTCGAAGTCCTCATAGCTGATCTCCGGTTTAATCGCGGGCATTTCCGGTATTTTTCACTTCCATTTTTTCTTCCTTTTTGAATTCCACCCGTGGGAACAGAGATTCACCGCGCGAAAGCGCGCTTCCGGGCGGCAGGCCACCCCACCGGCGGAGACTGTCGAAATTCTGCCCGGTCATGTCGGCAATGCCGATCTGATCCATGATTTTTTTCGCCGATGACGGCATGAAAGGGGTGATCAGAACGGCAATGATCCTTAGAGATTCCAGCAGATTGTAGATAATGGTCGCCAGCCTGGCCTTGTTGGCCGGATCTTTGGCCAGCGTCCAGGGCTCGCGCTCCACGATGTACTTGTTCGTGATATTGATGAATTCCCAGACGGCCATCAGGGCCTTGTGCAGGGCCAGATCCTCAAAGCAGGCTTCCACTTCCCGAACGACCCGTTTTGCCGTTTCCATCAGAATCCGGTCTTCATCGGCGGGCGCGTCCGGCGCCGGGGCCTTTCCGTCGCCGTACTTCAGAGCCATTGTCAGGCTCCGGCTGACCAGATTGCCCAGGTCATTGGCCAGGTCGGCGTTGATGCGCTGGACGAAACTTTCCTCGCTGAAGCTGGAATCGAGACCGAACACCATATCCCTTAATAGGAAATAACGGAAAGGGTCGAGGCCGTATTTGTCTTTCAGATCGAGGGGTTTGACGACATTCCCCAGGCTCTTTGACATCTTGCTCTGGTCCACATTCCAGTAACCGTGAACGTTCAGATGCCGGTAGGGTTCGATCCCGGCAGCCTTGAGCATGGTGGGCCAGTAAATGCCGTGCGGTTTGAGGATGTCCTTTGCGATGAGGTGCTGGGCCGCAGGCCAGAAGGTTTGGAAATTTTCGCCGTCCGGATAGTTCAGAGCGGTAATATAATTGATCAGGGCGTCGAACCAGACGTACGTCACGTAGTTTTCGTCAAAGGGCAGCGTAATGCCCCAGGTCAGTCGCGTCTTGGGACGGGAAATGCACAGATCCTCCAGGGGCTCCCGCAGAAAAGCCAGCACCTCGTTCTTGTAGCGCTCCGGGCGGATGAAATCGGGGTGATCGTGGATGTGCCCGATCAGCCAGTCCTGGTATTTGCTCATGCGGAAGAAGTAGTTGCTCTCCTGGCGGAATTCCGGTTTGGTCTGATGGTCCGGGCAATGGCCGTCCACGAGTTCCTTTTCCATGTAGAACCGCTCGCAGCCGACACAGTAATGGCCTTCATAGTGTCCGAAATAGATATCTCCCGAATCATAGACCTTCTGCAGGATATGGCGGACGTTTGCCACATGATTGGGGTCGGTGGTTCGGATGAAATAATCGTTCGTGACCGCCAGCTCCGGCCAGAGGGCCCGGAACTGGGCGCTGATCCGGTCTGCATAGGCCTTGGGGGAGATGCCGGCCTTTTGGGCGGCTTCGGCAATCTTGTCCCCGTGTTCATCGGTGCCGGTTACAAAAAAAGTCCGGTAGCCGGCCAGGCGGTAATACCGGGCCAGCACGTCGGCCACGATCGTCGTGTAGGCATGGCCGATGTGGGGAGAGGCATTGACGTAATAAATCGGGGTGGTAATGTAATAGGTCTTCTCCATGGGAGAGTTCCTTTCCTGATATGAGAGCTTTGCATAACCGCTGAAAAATGGTTCGCAAGCGGCGAATCAAATGTTTTCCGCCTTTCCAGAGATTAAGTTAACGGCTTGTCATAAGTCATGATTACGGCTGGTCGTCCTCTTAGCGGAAAAGATTTTTGAGACGCGGCGAAGCCATTTTTCAGCGGTCTCGATATACCTCGCCTGTGCGCCAGGTCGGGCCTGTTACAGCTCACTGATATGGACGGTGATTTCTTTTCCGTTTTCCAGCTCCACGGCAACTTCGCCCTGCAGGGCATGCTGCCGGATCACTTTGCCCTTCCCCCCTTCGCACTGGATCATCTTGCCGCACTTGGGCATATTCTTTTTCATGTCCACGTAGCCGTCATATTCAAAGGCCAGGCAGCACATGAGCCGGCCGCAGAGACCGGAAATCTTTTCCGGGTTCAGCGACATGTTCTGTTCCTTGGCCATTTTGACGGACACCCGGTCCAGGTTGTGCAGCATGCTGGCGCAGCAGACTTCGCGGCCGCAAATGCCGAGGCCTTTGACGATACGGGCCTCCTGCCGGGCGCCGACCTGCCGCAACTCAATCCGGAGTTTGAACCGCTGCACGAGATCCTTGACCAGATCCCGGAAATCCACGCGATTTCCGGCGGTAAAGTAGAAGATGACCTTGCTTTTATCGAAAAGGCACGCCACATCGATCAGCTTCATCGGAAGATTGCGCTCGCGAATCCTGTCTATGCAATATTCGCGGGCCTGCCGCTCCATCGATTCATGCTCCGCCCTTATTTTGAGATCTTCCGCATTGGCCTTCCGCATCACTTTTTTCAGATTCACCGGAAGCCTGGAAGCCGGCTCTTGTTTCACGCCGGTGGTCACCGTACCGAGGACAACACCGATGTCCGTCTCGACGATCACCGGGTCATGCTTGATCAGCGGCAGAGAGCCCGCCTCAAAGTCGTAGGTCTTGCCCTCTGTGCGAAATTTTACGCCCACAATATTTTTCAAAAGATTCTGCTCCCGGATGTTCAGGATTTTAAAGCAAGTCTAAACATCATCGCCTCTAAAGTCAATGATTTATTGGCATTCTGGTCTATGGCACGGCAGGCCCGATCCACGGTCCGGATGTGTTTCAGCAGATCCGGGGCGGAATAGGCGCCGGCAAAAGACTGAATCTCGGGGGCGCGGTCCTGATTCGTGAGATAATGGGCCATGCCCGTTTCCTTGTAGACGAGGGCGTCCCGAAAACAACCTCTCAGGATATCGAGCCGTTCCAGGATGTCTTTGCGCTCCTGCCCGAAGGTTTGAATGCTGGAAAAAATGCGGAGAGGGTCCTGCCGTTGCGGCCCCATCACCTGCTCAAGCATCTGATTCCGCAGCGACAGATAATCCGCGTCGTTCATCTCTATCGCCCTGCCGATGCTGCCGCCGGAAGAAGCGGCCAATAAACGGGCGGCGGGCGGCAACACGGAGAGGCGCTCCTGCAGATACCCCTCGACGGTTTGGCGGCTCAGCGGATTGAAACGCAGGGGCTGGCACCGGGACAGGACGGTCAGGGGAAGAAGGTAGGGCCGCGAGGAAATCAAAATAAGAATATTGGATGGCGTCGGTTCTTCCAGGGTCTTCAGCAGGGCGGCGGCGGCGGGGCCGTTCATTTTTTCCGCATCGACCAGGATAAAGGTCCGCCGGCCCCCGTCAAAGGGCCGAAAGGTCATCTGCTGCTGGAGATCTCGGATCTCCTGAATCCGGATAAACTGCCCCGCCGGTTCAATGATCCTCAGATCGGGATGATTCCGGTGATCTGCTTTCAGGCAGGACGGACAGCGGTCGCAGGCATCCCCCTGGCCTGTCCGGCAGTTCAGGGCCCTGGCAAAAATCAGAGCCGTGCTCCTTTTGCCGATGCCCTTCATGCCATAAAAAAGATAGGCATGGGCCATGCGGTTTCTCATCATGGCCTGCTGCAGAATTCGGATCTGCTTCTCGTGGCCCTGGATATCCTTAAAGGCCATCGGCCCGCGCTCCCTATTGATATTGAGATACCTTTGAAAAATGGACAACGCCCGCGTCTCAAAAATCTTTTCCGCTGAGAGGACGACCAGACGTCATCATGATTCAGGACAAGCCGAAAACCTCATCTCTGGAAAGGCGGAAAACATTTGATTCGCCGCTTGCGAACCATTTTTCAGCGGTTCTGAAACGCTCTCATTGAATGACTGTCGCGATCATCGCGCGGACATCCTGCTGGATGGCCTGCACGTTCCGGGAGGCATCGAGCACACGAAAGCGTCCGGGCTCATCCTTTGCGAGCGAGAGATAGCCTTCCCGGATCCTCCGATGAAAGGCCCGGTCCTCCTGTTCAAAACGGTCCTCGCGCGGCGCCCCTTCAATGCGCGCAATCCTGTCGCCGGCCCGACTCAGACCGACCTCCACCGGTAAATCAAACAGGATGGTCAGGTCGGGCTTCAGCGCGGCGGCGGAAAATTCATTCAGGCTTTTGATGAATTCAAGGCTCAGGCCGCGGCCGAATCCCTGATAGGACAGGGTGGCGTCGGAAAAACGATCGCAAAGCACCACCCGGTCCGCAGAGAGTGCGGGCAGAATCACCTCCTGGACATGCTGCGCCCGCGCGGCGGCGAACAGGAGCAGTTCCGCTTTCGCGTCGATCCGGCAATCCCCCTGATTCAGGAGCAGTTTCCGGATGTGTTTTCCCAGCGGCGCGCCGCCGGGTTCTTCGGTCACGAGCACCGGGATCTGTCTTTCCCTCAGATAATCACCGGCCATCCTGATCTGGGTCGTCTTGCCGCAGCCTTCGATCCCTTCAAAGGTGATGAACGCTTTCATGATTCCTCATTTCGTGTAACAAAATGGCTCGACCGGTGAAAAATGGTCCCCGGTAATCGATGAGAGCGTTCCGGGGGAGGCCTGATGGACAAAACAGAAGAGGGGAAATCACCGTGTTTCCGGGTGGTTTCCCCTTTGGGCATCGGACCGTCGGATGCAAACCTATTTGTCGTCTCCGGGAACAATGGCTTCTACCGGGCACTGATCGGCGCAGGCGCCGCAGTCGGTGCAAAGCTTTTGATCAATGACATACTTATCATCGCCCTCGCTGATCGCTTCAACAGGACACGTATCCTCACAGGAACCACAGGCAATGCACTCGTCCGTAATACTATAAGCCATTTTGTTTTCACCTCACCTGATTTTTTTTAACCCCGGCGTGCACAGACTCCGCCTGTTCACGCAACAGAAACAACTTCCTTGACCCCGGGCACTTCTTTTTTCAGGAACTTCTCAATGCCCATCTTCAGGGTCATCTGGGACATGGGACAACCGCGACAGGCCCCCGTCAGTCTGACCTTCACCACGCCATCCTCGCCAACCTCGACCAGCTCTACATCCCCGCCGTCGGCCTGAAGGTTGGGCCTGATCTGATTGATCGCGTTGAGTACGCTGTCTTTCATAAAATCATCCCCCTGTCCGTTCTTTATTCGAGACCTTTGAAAAATGGCTTCACCGCGTCTCAAAAATCTTTTCCGCTAAGAGGACGACCAGACGTCATCATGATTCATGACAAGCCGAAAACGTCATCTCTGGAAAGGCGGAAAACATTTGATTCGCCGCTCGCGAACCATTTTTCATCGGTTATGCAAAGCTCTCTATTCAATGCGGCATTTCGTCGATCATCATGGCCGCCAGCTTTTTCGCCACGGCTGCAAGCTCCGGCTTTACCCACCTGTATGTTTCGCTCTCGTGGTGACTGGCCTTCCACATGATGACGCCCGTATTGGCGTCGATCATTTTGATGCCCATGCCGACCTTGGCGAGCTTGTCTTTGTTTTCCATGGTGTATTGCCAATAGTCCAGATTAACGACGAGGAATGCGTCGACTTGCGCCAGTTCCCCGATTTTTTTGCTCAGCGCGGAATCGGAAAAGTTGACCGTTTTGAGCTTGGCCATATACTCCGCAACGGCCTTTCTCAAGTCTTCATTGGCCCGGAGCTGACGGCTGATGCTATCCGCCGCGACCACGTCCTGAAACCACTTCCGCTTGACCAGGTCGCCGGCAATGATGTCATCCATGACGCCCCGGGCCTCTTCGTAAGTCCCTACGTCCACGGGCAACACGCCGACTTTTTTCGGACGAAAGTCCTTCGCCTCCGGCGCCACCTGTGAGTAGCGCAGCCCCCCGCAGCCCAGAATCAGCAGCAGGAACAAGGCGATCGCACCATATAGCCTCACACTTTTTTTCATGATCATGCCTCCTGTCGAGACGCTCCTACCCCATCCATCGGGCGGCCAGCAGCCAGCCAAAGGCGCCGACGCCGGCAATAACATAATTGGTTTCCAGCAGGCCTTCCAGGACAACAGCCGAAAACGCCGACCTCCTATCACAAAGTTTGAAACAAATCCACACATAAAATACGCAAATCAGAAGGACCAGACTCAACGAGGATGACCAGCCCGCCGCATAGGCCGCTGCGAGCAGCATAAACAGCGCCGACGCAATGCCCTGCACCAGCAACCTGGTTTTTTCCTCTCCGATCAGGACCGGGATCGTTTCCCTGCCGATCAGCCGGTCGCTCTGAATATCCATGATATCCGAGAGGGCCGATCGCATGAAGACGATGGAAAAGGTGAATAGAATCGCCACAATCAGTGCAGGAGACACGGACAGATGGATTTCGATCCGGGGCAGGACGGCAGCCACCGCGGCCCAGGCCAGGGCCACGGAGACATTCTTGGAACCCGGGAGATCCTTCAGGCTCCGGAAACGCCACCCGTCCGGCAGTACCCGCATATGATAGAGGACGCCCAGCAGGGAAATCAGAAACAGCATGATAAACGGGGCCGGGCCGGCCAGAAAGGCGCCCATCCATGCCAGCAGCAGGGCGGCGACGGCCGTACCCAAATAGAGCCGCCTGTGCCTCAGGTAGGACTCCTCCCGGAAAGATCCCAGAATGAAGGCCTTTTCCCGGCTCATGAAGCGATTGAGCGTGTGCATGGCGTAAACGTAAAGGGCAGCGGTCAGGATATTCACCGGGCGGACGGGAAGCCCCTGGATCAGCATGCCGACCCAGGACAGGCAGCCGGCGCCGAAGGCCGAATAAATACCCGTCCGCACCGTGGAGACCCAGACGCGAAAAAGGCCCATAAACCGCCCGCTGCGGTCTTCCTGCCGGGCGGAGAGGTCATCCACCACCCGGTCGATGATCCAGTTCGGCGTGGACGCGCCGGCGGACACACCCACCCTGCGGTACCGGTCGATCGGGAATGTTTTCAGCTCATCGGCGGTTTCAATATGAAAAGTCGGGCTTCCGGCCTGTTCGGACAGCCGGGCCAGCTGCATGGTATTGGCGCTGTTTCTGCCACCGACGACCACCATGGCATCGGCCACCGCGGCCATTTTTTTAACCTCCGACTGGCGTTTGTCCGTGGATTCACAGATCGTGTCAAAGACCACCGCGTCGGCAAAGCGTTCGCGCAGCGCCGCGACGATCTCGTTGAATTGATCGATGTTCTGGGTGGTCTGGGCAACGACGCAGACCCGGTCCAGCTCGGGCAGGCGCGCCACATCGCCGAGGCTGTTGAGGATGATCCCCTTCCCGTAGGCGTATCCCAAAAGCCCCATGACCTCCGGGTGCTTCTCGTCGCCGATGATGAGGATCGTGTCATCCTTCCGGGCGTGTTTTTTAATGATGGCCTGGACATGCGCCACCTTCGGGCAGGTCGCGTCAATGATCCTGACGCCTTTTTCCCTGATCTTCTTTCTCTCTTCCGGGGAGATGCCGTGGGCGCGGATCACGAGCGTGGCGCCCTTTTCAGAGGCCGGGATTTCATCCAGATGTCCGATCGGGATAATCCCCCGGTTGCGCAGGAGTTCCACCGTCTGGGGATTATGGATCAGGGGTCCGTAGGTATAGATTTCGACCTTGCCCTTGTGCTGGGCGATATCCAGCACGAGGTCCACCGCCCGTTTTACACCCATGCAGAAACCCGCCGTTTCGGCCAGAATGACGCTCATGATGGGGACGCCTGTCTACGCCGCGCGTAAATGAAAAATTCCCTGTTTCCGGCCGGACCCAGGATCGGTGAGGCGCCGGTCCCCAGAACATGGAGACCCAGATGATCGAAAAAGGCCTCCATCTCTTCCATCACCTGCCGGTGCAGGTCGGGATTCCGGACGACGCCGTGTTTCTCCACCGCCGCCCGTCCCACCTCAAACTGGGGTTTGACCAACGCGAGCACGGACGCATCCGCCTTGATCAACCTCAGCACGGCCGGAACAACCAGCTTCAGGGAGATGAAGGACGCGTCCATGACGGCCAGATCAATCGGATCGTCAAGACCCCGGCCGTCAAAGGTGCGGATATTGGTCCGCTCGATGCTTCTCACGCGCGGGTCCTGACGGAGACGCCAGGCGAGCTGCCCGTAACCGACATCGACGGCGTAGACCTTCGCCGCCCCTTCCTGAAGGAGGCAATCGGTAAAGCCGCCTGTGGACGCTCCCACATCGAGACAGACGAGCTCCCGGACGCAGACGCCGAATGCCTCCAGGGCGCCCTTGAGCTTCACCCCTCCGCGGCTGACATAGGGATGATCCTGACCCTTGATCCGGATGGCGGCATCGGCGGGGATCAGCGCGCCGGCCTTATCCTTTCTTTCTTCCCCCACGAGGACGTTCCCGGACAGGATCATGGCCCTGGCCCGCTCGCGGCTGGGGGCCAGTTCGCGGTCCACGAGGAGTTTATCCAGCCTGATCTTTGTGTCTTTCAAGGGTGCTCCTCACCGCCCGGATGATCCCGGCTTCGTCGATGCCATACAGGCTTCTGAGTTCCGCCTGCGTGGCATGGGCGACGAACTCATCGTCAATGCCCAGGCGTTTCACCTGAACATCATGAATGCCATTCTGCTCAAGCAGTTCCAGCACCGCGCTCCCGAAGCCGCCCATGAGCACATTCTCCTCGACGGTGATGATTTTCTTCAAAGAACGGGCGGTTTCAATCAGCAGCGCCTGATCAAGGGGTTTGACGAAGCGGGCATTGACGACCCGGACATGGATTCCCTCCTGCCGGAGCTGATCCGCCGCATTCAGGGCCGGATACACGGTGGACCCGATGGCCCAAATGGCCAGATCCGATCCCTCACAGACCACCTCCGCCCGGCCGATGGGCAGCTCTGAGAGCGCATCGTCCAGGGTCACCCCCATCCCCGCACCCCGGGGATAGCGGACCGAAGCCGGGCGCCCGCAGGCGACGGCCGTGGCAAGCATGTGTTGAAGTTCATTTTCATCTTTCGGCGCCATGACGATCATATTCGGAATCGCGCGCAGGTAACTGTAGTCAAACAGGCCGTGATGGGTCGGCCCGTCGTCGCCCACAAAGCCCCCGCGGTCCAGGGCCAGGACGACGGGCAGGTTCTGCATGCAGACATCGTGCAGGACCTGGTCATAGGCGCGCTGCATGAAGGTCGAATAGATCGCCACCACGGGGATGAACCCCTCCAGGGCAAGACCGGCGGCAAAGGTCACCCCGTGCTGTTCGGCGATGCCCACATCGTAGAAGCGTTCGGGCCATTCCCGGGCAAATTGACCCAGTCCCGTTCCGTCACACATGGCCGCCGTGATGGCGACAATTTTCGGATTCTCCCGGGCCAGGCGGACCATGGTCCTGCCGAATACCTGCGTGTAGGTGAGGTTCTTCTGATCTGCCGACGCCGAGCCCGTCTCAACGCAAAAGGGAGCAATGCCGTGAAACCGGGACGGGTCGTTTTCCGCGAAGGGATAGCCCTTGCCCTTTTTCGTCAGGACATGGACGAGAACCGGCCCTTCCATGGTCCGCACATTTTCGAGATTCTTGATCAGGTGATCCAGGCGGTGCCCCTCCAGGGGCCCCACATAGGTAAAGCCCAGCTCTTCAAAAAGGGCCCCGGGGACGATCAGGGACTTGAGCGACTCTTCCACTTGCTGCGTAAAGCGAACCATCTGCCCGCCGATGGAGGGGATCGTTTTGAGAAAATGTTTGATTTCCGTCTTCAACCGGGTCACCGTCTGGCCGGTCATGACCCGGTTCAGATAGGAGGACATGGCCCCCACATTGGCGGAGATGGACATTTCATTGTCATTGAGGATGATGATCAGGTCTTTGTTGCGGTCGCCCGCCCAGTTGAGCCCCTCATAGGCCATGCCCGCGGTCATGGAGCCGTCGCCGATGACGACGATGATCTTGAAATCCTCCCCTTTGAGACACCGCGCTTCCGCCATTCCGGTTGCGGCGGAGATGGAGGTGCTGCTGTGGCCGACGTCGAGGCAGTCATAGGGGCTTTCCGCCCGCTTCGGGAAGCCGCTGAGGCCGCCCTTCTGCCGCAGCGTGTGAAAACGGTCCTTCCGGCCCGTAATGATCTTGTGGGCATAGGCCTGGTGCCCCACATCCCAGACGAGCTTGTCCCGGGGGGTTTGAAAGACCTTATGAATCGCCAGGGTCAGCTCCACCGCGCCCAGGGATGATGCAAGATGGCCGCCCGAGCGCGAGACGGTTTCAATGATCATTTCCCGGATCTCTGCGGCCAAACGGTTCAGGGACGGAATGTCCAGCTCCCGGATGTCCTGCGGGAGATTCACGTTTGCCAGGATGCTTCCCATTTCTTTTTGATTTTTCAAATGAAAACCTTCTGCAACGCCATGAGACCCCCTACATTTTCCGCTCGGCCACATACCGGGCGATGGCCCGCAGGGGCTCGGCATGCTGATCGAAATCTTGAATGGCCGCCAGGGCGCGTGCAACCAGGTCCGCCATTTTTATCCGCGACGCCTCCATGCCCATCCACCGCGGAAAAGTCAGCTTGCCGCGGGCGTCGTCGCTCCCCGTTGTCTTGCCCAGCGCCGCCGGGTCGCCTTCCACATTGAGGATATCGTCGGCGATCTGAAAGGCCAGACCCAGATGCCGGCCATAGGCCGCCAGCGCTTCGATAACGCCGGCCTGCGCCCCGGCCAGAATCGCCCCGGCCCGGACGGACGCAACCATCATGGCGCCCGTCTTGCGCGTGTGAATGTACAGGAGCGTTTCTTCGTCCACCGCCGCCGTCTCCGATTGAATATCCACGACCTGCCCGCCTACCATTCCCCAGAACCCGGCGGCGTGAGCGATCTCATGAATGACGGTCAGGATTCTGTCCGGTGGAATCTGCGGCATCCGGTCGCTTGCCGACATCAGGGCAAAGGCCTCCGTCAGCAGGGCGTCTCCGGCCAGAATGGCCATCGCCTCGCCGAACACCTTGTGGCTCGTGGGCCGTCCCCGCCTGAAGTCATCATCATCCATGGCCGGCAGGTCATCATGGATCAGGGAGTAGGTGTGGATCATCTCCAGGGCACAGGCCACGGGCAGGACAGCGCGATAATCGCCGCCCGCGGCGTCGGCGGCCGCCAGGCAGAGGATGGGCCGGAGCCGCTTCCCGCCGGCGAACAGGCTGTAACGGACAGCCTGAAAGATGACCGGCGGGTAATTCGTTTCACCCGGAAGCGCCTCGTTCAGGGCCGCATCGACCAGTTCCTTCCGGAACTTCAAATAATCAGACAAGCGTAGATCCATACGGTCATTCGCTGACGTCGTCTTTAAAGGGTTCGGTAACCAACTCATCGCCCTGCCTGAGCAGCAGATCGACCCGCCTTTCCGCCTCATCGAGTTTTTTCGCGCAGAAGCGCGCCAGGCGCGTTCCCTCTTCAAAGGCCTTGAGAGACTCTTCCAGCGTCATATCGCCCGCTTCCATTTTTTTCACCAGCTCTTCGAGCCGTCCCAGCGCCTCTTCAAATTTTTCTTTAGCCATGAATCACTCCTGATCCTGATAAGTCCTTATCACCTTCGCGTCAAAACGGCCGGACGCCACCTTGATCTCAACCGCGGTTTCTTCCGAAACGTCGTCTGCCTTCCGGACGATCCGGCCGTCGGGAAGGCGACGGACAATCGCATAACCCCGGTTCAGCACAGCCAGCGGACTGAGCGAATCCATGACCGCCATGCGGGCGTAAAATCGATTTTTCAGGCTTTCCAGGACGTTGACCGTTCCGGCTATCATATTTTTCCGCAGGTTTTCAAGAATAAAGTGATCATTCCGCATGCGGACGCGCGGGCCGGCGTGCCGCAGGCGGGTTTCCCGCTGGAGCAGGGCCTGTCGCCGCAACCCCGCCTGACCGCTGAATGCCCTTTGCAGCCTTTCCAGCGCGTCATCGGCGCGCAGACGGATATCGTTCAGCCTTCTCTTCGGGTCCTTCAGGCGTTCGGTCAAAGCGCAAACCTGTTCCTGAAGCCGGCCCAGGCGCCGCCGCTGCTGTTGAATCATTCTCAGGCAAAGTGCTTTGAGGGAAGCGATCAGGTCCCGCTTCAGGGGCAGAACCAGCTCGGCCGCCGCTGACGGGGTCGGCGCCCGGAGGTCGGCGACAAAATCGGCAATCGTAAAATCCGTCTCATGGCCCACCGCCGAAATGACCGGTATCCGCGAATGAAAGATCGCCCGGGCCACGCCTTCGTCATTGAACGGCGCCAGATCCTCCAGCGATCCGCCTCCCCGGGCCAGAATGATCACATCGACCTCTGTAGCGCTCTGCATGTCCCTGATGGCCTGAACGATTTCCGCCGCCGCCTCCGCGCCCTGTACACGCACGGGTGCAATCAGAATCGGCACACCGGAGAAGCGGCGGCGGGTGACCGTCAGAATGTCCCGGATGACGGCGCCGGTGGGAGAGGTAACCACCCCGATTTTCCGGGGTAAAAACGGAATCGGTTTTTTCCGGACCGGATCAAACAGGCCTTCCGCCTGCAGGCGCTGCTTCAACTGCTCGAAGGCCTTCTGCAGGGCGCCGATGCCTTTCGGCTCCACGGCCTCCGCAACCAGTTGATATTCACCGCGGGCGGTATAGACGCTGAGCCTGGCCCGGCAGATGATCTGCATGCCCTCTTCAAGGTCAAACCGGGTCCGCAGACCCCCGCCGGCGGATCGCTGCCCATAGGGGGAACGGAACAGCACCGCCCGAATCTGGCTTTTCTCATCCTTCAGGGTGAAGTAGACGTGACCGGATGCGGGACGGCGCAGATTGGATACTTCCCCCTCCACCCAGAGCAGCTCAAAGCTTTCCTCAAGCAGCCCCTTGATGCGATCATTGAGTTCGGATACCGTCCAGATGTCTTTCATGATTGATGATCCAAGCGCTTTGCATAACCTTTGAAAAATGGTTCGCGAGCGGCGAATCTATTTTTTAAAGGTCTCGATCCATATTGCCGGCAGTGGGAGTATCAGAATTTCGACGCTCTGACAAGGCATGAATGAATCGCCCCTTATTGAAAGGCTTTTTGCGAGATCGTTATCTTGACATTTTGAGGATTTTGCTTTATGAGTTCAGAAAAAAAGGGAAGGACTAACGGCCCCAGGGCATTTATGAAAAAGAAAGACTTCCTGAAGCATCCCGTACAGCACATCGACATCACCTCCTTCGACGCCATCCCCATTATTACCGCCATGAGCGGCATGTCTTTTACGGCCCGTGATTTAGCAAAGGCTGCGGATATTTACGACCGGATGTTAGCTGACAAAAATTGCGCCGTCATCCTCACCATTGCCGGCAGCACCGGCGCCGCCGGCTGCATGCAGATTTACACGGAATTGGTTAAAAACAACATGGTGGATGCCATCGTCGCCACCGGCGCCGCCATCGTGGATATGGATTTTTTTGAAGCCCTGGGCTTCAAACATTATCAGGGCAGCCCCCATGTGGACGACCGGCTGCTGCGAAAGTTCTATATCGACCGGATTTACGACACCTTCATCGATGAGGAAGACCTGCAGATCTGTGACCGAACGGTCAAGGAAATCGCCGATTCGCTGCCGCCGCGCGTCCATTCTTCCCGGGAGTTTATCCGGGAAATGGGCCGTTATCTGACCACCCATGCCCGGAAAAAGGATTCCCTCGTTCAGACCGCCTACGAAAACGAGGTGCCCATTTTCTGTCCTGCCTTTTCCGACAGTAGCGCCGGTTTCGGTCTGGTGCTGCATCAGGCGCAACGCCCCCGGAATCACGTTTCCATTGATTCCGTCAAGGATTTTCGGGAGTTGACCATGATCAAGATCAAGGCCAGGTCCACCGGACTCCTGATTATCGGGGGGGGCGTGCCGAAAAACTTTGCCCAGGACACGGTCATCTGTGCGGAACTCTTAGGGCAAGAACGTGCCGATGCACAAGTATGCCGTACAGATCACGGTGGCCGACGTGCGCGACGGGGCCTGCTCCAGCTCCACGCTGAAGGAGGCCAGCTCCTGGGGCAAGGTGGACACGGTCTTTGAACAGATGGTTTTCGCCGAAGCCACCTCTGTCCTGCCGCTTATGGCCAGTTATGCCTATCACCGGGGCAACTGGAAAAAAAGGAAAAAACGGCGGTTCGACGGCCTGTTTGAAAAATGAAACGGGGACAGGCCCTGCACCTGTCCCCGTGCGGAAAAGCTGGTGGAGATGAGGGGGATCGAACCCCTGACCTCGGCATTGCGAACGCCGCGCTCTCCCAGTTGAGCTACATCCCCGGCCTTGACGGATCGTCCGGAAAAAAACCTTGCGGTTCGACGGGCACCGTATATATGAGATGCTCCGACGCTGTCAAGAAATAGTTGAGAGCTTTGCATAACCCTGAAAAATGGTTCGCAAGCGGCGAATCAAATGTTTTCCGCCTTTCCAGAGAGTGATGTTAACGGTTTGTCATGGATCATGATTACATCGGGTCGTTCTCTTAGCGGAAAAGATTTTTGAGACGCGGCGAAGTCATTTTTCAAAGGTCTCAAGTTGTTAAATAAAAATATTGAAGGAGAAGACTCATGGCAAAGATTGACGCGTTTTTTCAATTGATGCATGATCAGGGAGCATCGGACTTGCATCTGGTACCGGGACAGCAACCGGCGCTTCGGATTCGCGGGGAAATGGAACGGATAAAATACGATGTCCTGGAAAATGATGCCCTCAAAGCCATGCTCTACGAGATTACGCCGGAACATAAGATCAAGCAGTTTGAGGAAACGGGCGATGTGGATTTTGCCTATGAGATTCCCGGGTCTGGCCCGCTACCGGGCCAATTTTTTCCAGCAGAAATACGGCGTGGCCGCGGTTTTCCGGGAAATCCCCAGCACGATCCTCACCTGTCAGATCTCGGCCTCCCCGCCGTGATCTCCAAACTGGCCTCTCTGCCCCGCGGGCTGGTGCTGGTGACCGGTCCCACGGGCAGCGGCAAGTCGACAACGCTGGCCGCCATCATCGACGAAGCCAACCGGACCCGTAAAGATCATATCATTACCGTCGAAGATCCCATTGAATTCGTGCATAAAAGCCAGAGTTGCATCGTGAATCACCGCGAAGTGGGCGTCCATACGAAGAGCTTTTCCGCCGCCCTGCGCGGCGCCCTGCGCGAGGATCCGGATATCATCCTGGTCGGCGAACTGCGGGATCTCGAAACCATTCCGCTGGCCGTCGAGGCCGCCTCCACGGGCCATCTGGTCTTCGGCACCCTGCACACCACGAGCGCCGCCAAGACCGTCGATCGCATCATCGAGGTCTTCCCGTCCAGCGAACAGATGCAGATCCGCTCCACCCTGGCCGACTGGCATCCGGGCGGTCATCGCCCAGGTTCTCTTCAAGAGGGTTGATAAGAAGGGGCGGTGCGCGGCGCTGGAAATTCTGATTGCCAACTCGGCCGTGCGCAATCTGATCCGGGAATCCAAGACGTTCCAGATTCCTTCCATGATCCAGACAGGCAAAAAATACGGCATGCAACTCCTGGATGATGCCATCATGGAACTCTTGAACAAGGGCTGGATCAGCGCCGATGAAGCCTATAACAAGAGCAACGATAAGACCAAGTTCCGACCATTCTTGAAAACACCGCCGACGGATTTTACGGAGGGTAAAGCCCCCCTGCGTATACGTTCCAGCTTTGATTCCGGGGGATTCAGGACCGGCGGCAGGAAAACAGCAGCGGGATGCCCAACGGAAAGGAAGAAACCATGAGAAAACAGGAAATAGATTACATTTTGGGAAAGATGCTTGATGCCTACAAGAATGTTTCCGATCTGAACATTACGGTCGGCAAGCCTTTCCAGGTGGAGAGTTCCGGTCAGTTGATCCGGGGTGGAACTTGATCCGCCCTTTACCAGGCTGACCCCTTTTCAGACGGAAATCTTCGCGCTGAATCTCATCAACTCAGGACCGCCGCCTGACGGAAATTCTGTTAGCCGAAGGATCCTGCGATTCTTCCTATGAACTGCCCGGCAAGGCCCGTTTCCGCGTCAACATCTTTTCCCAGCGGGGGAACTATTCCATCGTGCTCAGGAAACTGGAAACAAAGATCCCCACCTGTCCAGGAACTGAATCTGCCGGAAGCCTTCTACAAGATGGCGGAGGAAAAAAACGGCATTATCCTCGTCACGGGCGCCACGGGCAGCGGCAAATCCACATCGCTGGCCGGCGTGCTGAATGAAATCAATGAAAAGAAATCCGTGCATATCGTCACCCTGGAGGATCCGGTGGAATATTCCCATCCCCATAAGAAGGCCACCTTTAACCAGCGGGAGATGGGAGGCGACTTCGATACCTTTGCCAGCGGCCTGCGCGCCGCGCTCCGGCAGGCGCCCAAGGTCATTCTGGTGGGTGAAATGCGGGACCGGGAAACGGTGGAAATCGGCATCTCAGCGCCGCCGAAACAGGGCATCTGGTCGTGAGCACCCTCCATACCGTCGACGCCGGCCAAACCATTAACCGCATCCTCGGCATGTTTTCCACGGAAGAGGAAAAGCAGATCAGGATACGCCTGGCCGATACGGTGCGCTGGATCGTCTGCCAGCGGCTGCTGCCCAAGGAAGGCGGCGGTCGCGTGGCCGCCTTTGAAATCATGGGAACGAACCTGCGCGTCAAGGACACGATCCTGCACGGCGAGTCGGAAGGGAAAACATTTTATGAGATCATCCAGGCCGGAAAGGCCTTCGGCATGATTACTTTTGACGATTATATCGTGGACCTGTATGAAGAGGGATTGATCACCGAAGAGACGGCCAAGGCCTATGCTTCCAACAAGGGAGTCGTGGGGCGCGGAATTGACTCCGTCAAGAGCACCAAGGGCCAGGCCACCACGGACATCGGCAAGCTCGAGATCGACAGCAGTTACGGAAAACAGCAGCAGCAAAAAACCCCCTGGGCGAAGTGATTGGAGGAAACGATCATGGAAGAGGAAAAAAACCTTTTAAATCAAGTTGACGAATCCCTGTATGATGCCGCCGATAAACCCTTTGATTTTGTGGAAGAGGAAGGAGAGACGGCCCTGATCTGCGAATCCGATCCGTCTATCCGGGAAAAGATCAGTGAGGCCTTGAAATCGCTGGGCTACATGATTACGGAAGCGACCTCCGCCAAGGACGCCCTGAAAAAGATGCGGTTTCATACCTATGACGTGGTCGTCCTCGACGAGCGTTTCGACACGACCGTCCCTGATGAAAATGACGTCCTGCGTTACCTGGAAGGACTGTCCATGGGAACACGCCGGGATATGTTCGTGGCCCTGGTCACGGAAAGGTTCCGCAGCATGGACAATATGGCGGCCTTCAACAAGAGCGTCAATCTGGTCATCAATACGAAGAACATCGACGATGTGGGAACCATTATAAAGCGGGGCGTCTCTGAAAACGCCGCTTTTTACCGGATTTTCAAAGAATCGCTGCAAAAATTGGGGAAGAGATAAATCGGGACAACGCCCTTTTTATTTAGAGACCTTTGAAAAATGGCCTCGCCGCGTCTCAAAAATCTTTTCCGCTAAGAAGACGACCCGATGTAATCATGATCCATGACAAACCGTTAACATTCTCTCTGGAAAGGCGGAAAACATTTGATTCACCGCTTGCGAACCATTTTTCAGCGGGTTATGCTAAGCTCTCATTTATTGATCCGCTGAGCCTGGCGCAAGGCTTCCGCTGCCGCTTCCGTATTGCCCAGCGACCGATAGGATTCGGAAAGGGCTATGTGATAGAAGGGATTCTGCGCGTCAAGCGCGATGGCCTTTTTGAAAACCCCGACGGCTTCGTGGTGATAATGGGCGCGGGCAAGGGTGTGTCCCAGCCGGTTCAGATACACGCCGGCAGCGTTGTGGTCCAACTCCATGATTCTTTCATAAACAGCCGCTCCTTCTGACAGTTTTCCCTGCTGTATGAGGACGTCCCCCAGCTCCATCAGCAGCATCGGGTCGTCTTTGTGCTCTGCCAGGCCCTGCCGGAAAGCCTCCTCCGCCTTTTCCATTTGACCCGCATGAAGATAGACATGGGCCATTCTGTTAAAAAACGAACCGGCCTCGGCGGGATCAATGGCCATCGCGCACCGGTACGCGGCTTCACCGCCTGCAAAGTCATGATTCATGATGCGCGCCTGGCCCAGGCTGCAGAAAAAGACCGACGAGTCCGGTTCCATCGCCGTCATTTCTTCGAAAATACGCACGGCATCGCCCGGCCGTCCCGCTTTGAGATAAGCGTCGCCCAGTTCGCCTAAAAGGGCGATATCCTCCGGCTGGGCCGCAACGGCACGTTCGCAAACGTCCACAAGGCGGTTGAACTTCTTGTCTTCTTTGAAGATTCTGACTAGTTCGTCGAAGGCAAATCCCGTAAAGATCCGTTCCCGGAGTTCCTTCTCGAAGATCTGTTCGAAGCAGTCGATGGCCTGCTCCGCTCTGCCGCTGTCATGATAGGCCCAGGCCAGCCCCACCCGGTAAGAATCATCGCCGGGATTGAGATCGATCAGCTGCCGATAAAAGGTGATCGCTTCCTCAAATCGTTGCGCCTTCAGGCATTCTTCAACGAGCGCCCGGTAGCGTTGAGTTTTTTCTTCATTCGTCATGGAAAAATAAAGGGTGCGGCGCGCCGAACCCTTTTCATTTCAGCAGCTGCTGCATGAAGACCCACAGCCGGCGCCCGCCGCCAGGCTGGATGTCAGTTTGAAACCAGCCCCCCTGCCGGACTCGATGAAGTCCACATTAATCGGCTTGACTTCTTCCAAAAGTTTCTTATCGACCAGAAAGGTGATCCCCCTGTCCGTAAACACTTCGTCGTTTCCCTGTGACTCATCCAGAGCCATTCCCAGTGAGGGGCCCCCTCACCCGGCCTGCATGAGTATCCGGATGGAGGGCGCCTCCTTCCGGTTTTTCAGATATTCTTTTATCATCTCACTCGCTTTTTCTGTTACCTCAAACATTTTTTCCTCCCTCTGCGGCGGCGCCGGCGGCGCTTCACCCGTTGATATGGCGTATAAGTATGCACGCCGTCGTATTTTGTCAATGTGTATTTTCCCCTGCGTTCCAGTATCTTCCATAAATCCGGATTGTTACTCAGCCGTCAAAGCAGATTTCCGGAAAGTGCATATATTAGGGCCAAAGACAAATGAGAAAAGGGGGTAAAAATGAAAATCAAAAGAAAAATCATCCGGATCGACGAAGAAAAATGCAACGGCTGCGGCTTCTGCGTCCCCGCCTGCGCCGAGGGCGCCATCGTGATTACCGACGGCAAGGCCCGGCTGGTGGCCGAGAAGTACTGCGACGGCCTCGGCGCCTGTCTTGGAGAATGTCCCCAGGACGCCCTGACCATGATCGAGGCGGAAGTGGAAGCCTTCGACATGGAAGCCGCAGAGGCGCATGTGAAGGATCTGAAACCGGTTCTGCTGCCGTCCGCACCAGCCATGCCCTGCGGGTGTTCGTCCACACTGGTACAGGTCTTTCCTTCGGCAAACGCCTGCGAAAAAGCCGGGCCGCCGGTCGCTCAGGATCGTCCTGATTCAGCGCTGTCGCACTGGCCCGTGCAGATCCGCCTGGTGCCGCCGACGGCGCCTTTCCTGAAGAATGCCGATCTGCTCGTCGCTGCCGATTGCACCCCCGTGGCCTATGCGGGATTTCATCAGGATTTTCTTGCGGGAAAGGCGGTGCTTATGGGGTGCCCGAAATTTGATGACGTCCCGGCCTATGTGGAAAAATTCACACAGATCTTCCGTCAGAATCCGATCAAAAGCGTGACCGTTCTGGTCATGGAGGTCCCCTGCTGCCAAGGTCTGCCGGCAATCATCCGGAAGTCCATGGCCCAGTCCGGTCAGGAAATCCCCCTGAACGTCGTGGTCATCAGCTTGCGCGGAGAGATTTTGAAATCGGCCGCCGCGTAATGGTCATTGCAGCTTCATAAAACGAGACCTTTGAAAAATGGCTTCGCCGCGGCTCAAAATATTTTTCGCTAAGGAGATGATAAGGCTTAAATATAACTGATATCAACAAACTAATCTAATTTCTGGAAAGTCGAACAATCTTTGATTCGTCGCTTGCGAACCATTTTTCGCCGGTTATGCAAAGCTCTTAAAACGTCTGATTGACCAGATTGCGCAGCATCATCTATTTCTCCGTTTTTTCCGCCATTCCGGCAATCTCGGCAATTCCTTCGGTGATCCGCGGCCCCAGACGGAAAAGGGGATCGCCGATATAATGGACCCGGCCGAGACGGACGGCCTCAACCTGGCTCAACCTGCCCAGCAAACGGCGGGACTGGTCCATGACGGCATCCTGCATCATTCCCATGAAAATGATGTCGGGAGATTGTCGGATCACCTCCTCAAGGGAATACCTCGGGTATTGCGTCTTCGCATCCGCGGCGATATTCTGCAGTCCGAGCAGCTTCAGCACATCATCAATGGCGGTGCCGGGGCCGGCGACGATCAGCGGGTCCGGTTGAACGACAAACAGGACTTTCTGCGGCGGATGTCCGGCGGAGGACTGCGTTTTTTCAGCATGTCGGCGGATAACGCTTTCGATCCGTGCGGCGCGCCGATCAGCGAGACCATGAACATCGAGGGCTGTACCCAATGCCCTGATTTCGCGGGGAAGATCCGCCAACCGTTTCGCCCGGAAGACATGGGTGCGGACACCCAGCTGCCGGAGTTTGCGTTCTATTGCACGGGGATTGCCGTCGTCGGTCAAAACAACCATCTCCGGCTTCATCGCGATAATCGCTTCCAGGGAGGGGTTGGACATGCCGCCGATCTTGGGCTTCGCCTTCACCGCCGGCGGGTAGTTGCAGTAACGGCTCACGGCGACAACCCGCTCGCCGAGTTCCAGGTCATAGAGGATTTCCGTAAGATTGGGCGCAAGCGATATGATCCGTTCCGGCGTCTGGGCCACGGCGGGCCCGGCCAGAAAGATCCAGACGAACAGCGCAACCAAGACATGATTCGAGGCCTTTGAAAAATGGCTTCGCTGCGGCTCAAAATCTTTTTCGCTAAAGAGCTTATAATGCTGAAATATGATTGAATTCAATAATTTAATATAATTTCTGGAAAGTCGAGAAATCTTTGATTCGCCGCTTGCGAACCATTTTTCACCGGTTATGCAAAGCTCTTGATTCATGATGTCAACCTTGTTGATCCCCTGAAAGCCGTATATTCTTGACAACCCTTGAGTTTCTATGATTATCATCAGTGCCGGACGATAGGCAAGGAAATTGAATCGCTACAATCAGGGAGGCCTCGCGCATGGCCAGGATCATCTTCATCACCGGCGGCAGCCGCAGCGGCAAGAGCGCCCATGGACAGGCACTGGCCGAATCCATCGCCGGACCGAGGGTTTACATTGCCACCTGCCCGGTGGTGGACGAGGAAATGGCCGCCCGGATTCAAAAGCACCGGGCGCAGCGACACACATCCCACTGGCAGACGATCGAGGAACCCCTCGATCTTGCCGGCGCCCTCCAGGCAACGCGCGGCAGTGCCGTGCGGCTCATCGACTGCCTGACCCTTTGGATCAATAATCTCCTCTATCAGGCGGAAGGGCAGGCGCAGGAGGTGACGGAGGACGATATCGCCCGGTTATGCGCGGATGTCCTCTCGGTTTGTGCGGAGCTTCCGGGAGACGTGATTTTCATCGCCAATGAAGTGGGGATGGGCATCGTTCCCGATAATCCCTTATCCAGGCGTTATCGGGACCTTGCCGGACGGTGCAACCAGATCATGGCGGCCGACGCCGACCGGGTCATTCTGATGGTCTGCGGTTTACCCCTGGAAATCAAAAATAGTCCATGAAGAACGCCTAACCTGGTTCACTCAAAGAGAACCGGATGGGAATATCCACGGTCATAACCAGGGGGGTACCCATTTTTCTGGCCGGTTCAAACCGCCATGCCCTGACGGCATTCAGGGCCGACTGATCCAGCAGGGCGTAGCCGGATGATTTTTTGATCCGGACTTCGCCGGCGCGGCCATCCGTGAGCACCTGCACCGCAAGCAGGACCATGCCTTCATAGCCTCTCATGCGCGCCATCAACGGATAAGAAGGGCGCGCTGCGTTCAGATAGCGGGGCAAAATCATCTGCCCTGCCTCTGACTTTCCCGATCCACCCTCCGGCACGGTTTGGAGATGATTTCCGTGTGCTTCACCGCGGGACGCAACCTGCCCGAAGTCGTCGCTTCCCAAAGACGGCAAGTACAGCGACACCGGGGCCTCCGTTTTCATTTCTCCCGCCTGCTCCGCCCTGACATGCTCCACCACCGTTGCCACGGACTCCTCTTTTTCAACCCCTTCGCTGACCCATGCCCGGGGTTCCATCGGTTTGTTCACGGTGCGGACGATCCGGTCTGTTGTTCGATGCACGGGCGGTGTTGTCTTCTGAGCGTCCTGGCCGTTCATGGCGTAAATCAGAGACGCCGTGATGAATGGGACGTTTTCGATGGTTTGCCGGGGCGTAACGGCATTGGCATTTGCCATGATAATCAGTGCCAGCGCCAGGCCATGGGCGCCCAGAGAATATGCAACGGCCTTTGGGAGTGTTTTTATTTTCATTGCAATACCCGCCTCAGGACATTCAGGGACTGGTTCAACGCCTCTTCATCGAAGATCTCCACGGTCAATACGCGTTGTTTTTCTGGCCCGCTGCCCAGACGGTTTACGAGGGCGGTCAGTAAACCGTCGGGCAGGTAGGCCAGGCTGCGGTGGTCATGCCCCTCTTCCACCCCGTGAAGATGGAGCACTCTGGTCCGCGGCAGATAACGGTCAAGATATTCCTCCGGCTTAACCCCGTAAAGAAGGTGATGGCCGATATCCAGACAAACGCTCAGTTTATAGTCCATGACAATGTCTTCAATGAGTTTGTAAGGATAATCCAGCGTCTCCACGCACAGGTCTTCAGGAGAAACGTTCTGAACAAGCCGCTCAACGGCATGTCGATGGCCCTCTTGCCAGCGCATCAGGTCCGGCGAGGGGCTTTCTCCCCGATGGTCTCCGTGAAAATGAATGATATAGGCAAAGGGGTTCAGCAGCGCGGTGAGCTCGATAACGCGAAGGCACTTGTCCAGGGACCTCTGCCGGACAGCCTCCTCCGCGTGGCCCAGCCAGGCATCAAGAGGCAGATGCACCGTGTAGGTCAGGTCATGCCGGTCCGCCGTCTCCTTCAGCACCCGCAAGGTGGCGGCGTCCGGCAGATTGCTGATTTCGTGCGATTCAAACAACACCAGCTCAATATCATCCACCTTGCCCGCCAGAAAGGCGACATTGGTCTTCAGGTCCGCAGGAATAACGTACGACGTTGTCCCCAGGCGGAACGGAAACCGGTTTTTCAGAGACGCATCTCCCTTAAAAGTCACCTCAAAAGACAAAGGAAAGGCCTCCCTTATAGGTGATCCCGGGCATGGGGTAGTAGGTATTGACGCCCCCCCACGAGACATTGTCCGAGCCGAAGGACGCATATTTCACATCCGTCAGGTTTTCCACGCCGAAAAATACCGTCATGCTTACTTTTCCGATAGACGGCTTATAAGAAAGATACAAATTGTAGAGGGTATAGGCCCCCAGCTTCTCCGCGTTGTTGTCAAAGTCCTGGGACAGGAAGGCGTCACTCACATAGCGCACATCGGGACGGATGGTCAGATTCCAGGGCAGATAGATCTCCACGCCGGCATTGGCCATCCGGTTGGGCACCAGGGGCATCTCCTTTTTGCTGTTGGGGCCCTCCTCGACGGTGGCGATGTGATAGGTGAAATTCCCATAGATCCGGGCCCGCTTTTCCCAAAGATAAGACAGGGAAATCTCCGCGCCGTCATGACGCGACTTCCCGACGTTCTGATTATACCCCGTCCACGGTGTTACATAGACATACTGGATTTCATCCTCCATATCGATCCTGAACAGGGTCAGGCCGATCTTCAGGTTATCCAGTGGATGGAATTCCGTGCCCGCCTCCACGCTGATGCCTTTTTCTTTTTCCAGGCTTGTTAAAAACGACGCGCCTCCAAAACCATTGAAGGAGGCTAACTCGTCCAGAAATGGGATGCGGTAGACCGTGGCAACCTTCGTGAAAATCTTTGATTTCGTACCCACGAGCCATGTCAGTCCCGCTTCATAGGCCTCGGCACGGTAAGTTTTTTCCTGGTCCGCGAAGCTGTTGGCCGGCGTCAGAACATCGGTATGGGACCCCTTTATGGCTGTCTGTTCCGACCGGTACCCGGCGCTCAGAATCAGGTTTTTAAGCAGACTGAACTCATCGCGGATATAGTATCCAACGCTTTGTCTGGTCAGATCGGCCCAGCCTGTTTTCGTGGATCTCTCCCGGTTGCTGAAGAACTCCTTCCTGTAGGGTTCCTGGTAATAGTCCAGCCCGGCAATCACTTTGTTATTAAATCCGAAGATTTCTCTTGCCAGAATATATTTCGGCGTAATGCCGTACGTTTCCGTACCGGTATCCGAGAAGCGGGTGAATGCCCAGGATGGCATATTGGTCTGGAGATCTTTTCTGCCATACAGGAAGTTCATATCCATCTGCCCCCACGATCCAAAATGTGACTTGATGCCCAGATTGATGTTCGTGTATTTGTCCGAGCCATCGTCATCGGGGGCGGCGCTGGCCCAGTTTGCCGGCGTGGCCGGCTGGTACTGCCGCCGGTTCTGTTCCATCTGCTCCTTCGTCAGGGCTCCCGGCATCTGATAGTCCGTCTTGTTGAAAGAAGCCCCCAGGGACACATTGAGCAAATCGCTTGCGTTGTACCCCACATCAAAGCCGCCCCCCTGGGACAAGAATTTTGACCGTTCCCGGTAGCCGAAGCTGAAATTGTTTTCCCCGGTCAGCGCGTAGGTCCATTTATCCGCAGCGCCTCTGACGCCGACCCGTTCATTGTGAAGGCCATCGCTCCCCGCCAGGACGGAGGCGTTGACTTTCAGTGGACCCTCGCCTTTTTTCGTGATGATGTTGACAACGCCGCCGATAGCCGAATCGCCGTACAGGACGCTGCCGGGACCTCGCACCACCTCGATTCTTTCTATGGTATTGACGGGAATCTGCAACCAGTTGATGGACGACATGTCAGGCCGGTTCAGCCGCCTGCCGTCCAGCATGACCAGGGTCTTTCCGAAAGGATTGTCCCCGCCGAAGCCGCGCATGTCGATGGCCGATTGTGTTGCGTTGCCGCTGTAATTACGGAACTGAATGCTCTCCAGCTTGTCCAGGACTTCCACCACCGTGGTGGCGCCCGACTGTTCAATCTGCCGGGCCGTGATGACGGACACATTGGCGGGAACCTGGCGAACTTCCTCCCGGTTCCGGGTCGCCGTCACGACCACCTCTTCGAGGGTTACGGCTTTTTCCGGTCCCGACGGCTTCGCCTCACCGAAGACCGCACCCGGCATGAACAGAACGAACAGCATAAACAGAACGAATACCTTGATGACTTTTGAATCCTTTTTCATTTGACGTTTCTCCTTCTTCCCCCGCGGGAATTTGGTTATTTTTCCGTCGGATCCGTATCCTGGCTTGCGGCTGTTGATGCCCTTCATGCCTTCCCGGCTTACTTTCCGGGGCATTGGCGACATGCATGGCTTTCGTTCCGCTTACAGTTGCGGGGCAGCGCCGGCGTTTCACCGGCTTCCGGTTTCTGACGGATACTCTCTTTTAGGCGTCACCCGTGGCAAATCCGTGATGGGATGCCGATCCACCATCACCGGGGTTTCATAAACCGCTTGAATATGTTCTTCGGTAATCACCTCAACGGGCCGGCCGGCCACCTGGATGCGTCCCTCTTTCAGGAGGATGATCCGGTCGCAGTACAGTGAGGCGAGGTTGATATCATGCGTGACGGCAATCACCGTCAGGCCCTGTGTCATGTTCAACGTTTTGATGAGATTGAAAAATTCCACCTGATGCCGGATGTCCAGGGAGGCGGTCGGCTCATCAAGCAGCATCAGCTGGGGCTCCTGCGCCAGCGCGCGCGCGATCAGAACCCGCTGCCGCTCGCCGCCGCTTAACCGGTTCATGCTCCGGCCTGCGAGCGCCAGTGTATCGGTCATTGCCATCGCCCGGTTGACGATGGCCAGGTCCTTTTCTCCCTCGAAACGCCATTTTCCAAGGTGCGGCGCCCGCCCCATCAGGACAACCTCCTGAACCAGGAACGGAAAAATCATCGGGGATTCCTGGGGAACGACGGCAATGATTCTGGCCAGGGCGTCGCGTTTCATCTGGTGGACCGGTACGCCATGAATGCGGATCATCCCTTCCTGGGAGCGCAGGATGCCGTCAATGAGGTTGAGCAGCGTCGTCTTGCCGGTGCCGTTCGGCCCGATCAGGCCGACAAAATCTCCCGTCTGAACCGCAAACGAGACGTCCCGAAGCACCGGCGCGCCGTTGTAGGAAAAGCTGATGTGTTCGGCCCGCAGGATCGACATGGGTTAAACGGTCCTCCTGTACAGCAGGTAGATGAAATAAGGGGCGCCGCAGAGGGCCGTGATGACGCCGACCGGCAGCTCGACGGGCGCCATGACAGACCGGGCAATGGTATCGGCAGCGGCCAGAAAAGACGCGCCGAAAAGGACAGCGGCCGGCAGCAGCAAGCGGTGATCCGGACCCAGCGTCAGGCGCAGCAGGTGCGGAATGATCAGACCGACAAACCCGATGGTGCCGCTGACCGAGACCGCCGCAGCCGTCGTCATGGAAGCGGTGACGAGCAGGATTTTTTTCGTTTTTTCGACGTCCACACCCAGTTGCATGGCCGTCTCTTCTCCCGTCAACAGCAGATTCAGGGACCGGGCATGAATGATCATCACAATGAATCCGGCCAGCAGAAACAGACCTGTAAACAGTATTTCACCCTTTTCGGCTAGACTCAGATCGCCCATCAGCCAGAAAAAAACACTTTGCAAACGGTCGCTGCTGCTGATGGATACCAGAAACATGATCATGGCGGAAAAAAACGCATTGATGATGACCCCGGTCAAAAGCAGCGTGTTGGTCTGGCTGTCCGTCCGGGTTCCCGCGATGCCGAAAATCGTGGTGATCGTCAACAGCGCCCCCAGAAAAGCCAGCCCCGCAATGCCGAAGGGAACGGCGCCGGCGCCGATGAGAATGCCGATGATGGCTCCCACGGCGGCGCCTCCGGAGATGCCCAGGATATAAGGATCGGCCAGCGGGTTCCGGAGAACGGCTTGAAAAACGACGCCGGCGGAGGACAAGGCGGCTCCGACGATACCGGCAAAGAGAATGCGGGGAAGGCGAATGGAAAGCAGAATGGTCTTTTCCGATGCGTCGAGGCCGGCCTCAGCCCCCTGAAGGACTGAAAGGAGCCTTCTCGCGAGGAAAAGCGGGGAGACGTCTCCGGGCCCCGTTAAGAGGGAAACGATACCGACAATCAGAAAGGCCGCTAGAAGCAGGAGGACGACCCGGACAATCCGGGTCAACGTAACGACAGGCTGGAGCGGACGACGACCCCCTGAATCGACATCAGAGACCGATCGCTTCGACAATGATATGAATGGTATTTTGAACATGGATTCCCGCCCGCGAGGGTCTTCGATGGATCGGTCTTCCGGCTTCGGGCGGCCTACTCACCCGCCTTCCCATCACGATTGACTCATGACAGTGGCATTTCGGGTTTTCGTTCCCATCACGGCTGCGGGGCAGCGGGGGCTTCTCACCCCTCTTCCCTGTATCCATCTGCATCTGTTACTTTTTAAATCTTACGATGGTAAATTATATAAAAGAATCTGTTTTGTCAAGGTCAAAATGACATCCTGGACACCGGCTTACGCCGGACGACCCAAATATATCTCATGGCAATATATCGAGAGCTTTGCATAACCGCTGAAAAATGGTTCGCAAGCGGCGAATCAAATGTTTTCCGCCTTTCCAGAAATGTCGTTAACGGTTTGTCTTGAATCATGATTACGTCTTATCGTCTTCTTAGCGGAAAAGATTTTTGAGCCGCGGCGAAGCCATTTTTCAAAGGTCTCATATCAACTGCGATCTGTCCGCTCGGCCCTGAGTTTTTCATCGCGGGCCCTGATTCTGAGCTGTTCCGCAACAGCCAGGACGGTATTGGCGTAGGTCCGGCTGCGATTATAGGTCATGATGACCCGGTGCTGGCTTTTCCGGCTCAGGCGGCATTTCCACCCATGATTGCTGAGATACTTACCGATGCTGTGCAGGGCGTCGGCGGCGGCAAACAGGTCGACGCGGCCATCGCCGTCCGCATCGACGCCATAGGAAGGGACATTCGACGGCATGAACTGGCAAAGGCCGATGGCGCCATAGATGGACCCGGGTATCTCCAGCGGATCCAGCCCGTTGCTCTGTGCATAGCGGATCAGTGATTTCAGTTCGTGATAGGCCCAGTCGGATTTTTCACGGCACCGCCGCCGGGCGTAGCCCTCATTGGACGGCGTCAGGAGATCGCCTGCCAGATAGGGCCGGATCATGTCCAGATCCCCCACGAGGGCCATGCTGGCAAGGGTATTGAAGGCCCTTCGAGAACCCGTGTTCAGACCCAGCTCCGTTTCAACGAGCAGGATGGAAACGACAACTTCTTCCGGCACGCAATACAGGGTCTGTATTCTTTTCAGGGTGGCTTTGTTTTCATTGCGGTAGGCGTAGGCCCGGTCGATGACCTCCGGTGTTAAAAACCCCCTGTAGATCGCCTTGATCCTTTCGCCCGCGTCGGCAGATGGTTTCCGGGATTGCCGCCGGATCAGCGATGTGATTTTCTGCGACATGGGATCGGGATCAAAGCGGGCTTCCGGACGGGCGAAAAGCGCTGAAACAGACTTGACATCATTGCCGTCCCTGACCAGCCGGTCAATCAGCGGCGACCAGTCGGCCCATGCCCTGAAAGGGACCAAGCCAATGAGCGCAAAAAAAACAAGGGACAACAGGAATTTCAGGCCGAATCCTGCAGGAGGCGGTTTAAGGTTGGGCATATTCAGACCACTATTCGGCATGGGTCTCACCCGGGCCGGGATATTCCCGTTTATAAGTCAGGAAATCAATCCGTTAGAAAATGCTTCCGCTGGATTTTTTCTACACGAATACAGACTTCAGGTCAATAAATATTCGAAATATATTCAAATCTTCAGCAACAGCACCCAGCAGATAACGAGAACAATGCGGTAGACGCCGAAGGGGATAAAGGTATGCGCCTTGATAAAGCTCAGCAGAAATTTGATGCTCAAAAGCGCCACCACGAAGGCCGTGACGAAGCCCGCCAGAAGATATTGAAACTCACCACTGGAAAACTGCGATCCGCTCCGGATCAGATCGTAGCCGGTGGCGGCCAGCATGGTGGGCACGGCCAGCAGGAAGGTGAATTCCACGATGGTTTTGCGCTTCAGGCCCAGCATCAGTCCGCCCACAATCGTGGAGGCCGAACGGGACACCCCCGGGATCATGGCAATGGACTGAAACAGGCCGATAATCAGGGCGTTCTTGTAGGAGATGTCGCGGATCTCACCGGCCGCGTCTTCCCTTTCCCGGTATCGCCACTCAAAAACAACGAGGATGATCCCCCCGATCAACAGGGACCAGAGGACGACCGCCTCCGAGCCCAGCAGATAGCCTTTGATCATTCTGTAAAGCGTCAGCCCCAGGATCCCCGTGGGCAGAAAGGCCACGATCAGCCGCTTGATGACTTCGATATCCACCAGGAGAGTCCTCCAGTAAAGGACCACGACGGATAAAATCGTCCCCGCCTGGATGGCGATCTCAAAACTCTTGAGAAATTCCGTGTGCTTGAGCCCCATCAGGTGAGACGCCAGGATCATGTGGCCCGTGGAAGAAATGGGCAGAAACTCGGAAATCCCCTGAACGATTCCCAGAATGACAGCGGTGATTAAATCCATGCGTCTCCTATTTCTTTATTTGAAAAGGATTGTCAATATGTATCTTGATCGCTTTGCGCTCGGGAAATCAATCGGACTGCCGAAGACAAGTCTGTCGCGAAACTCAACAGGCAAGGCGCCCTTCTCCAGGCCGGTCTGGATAAAGGCGGACGGAGTGCCGGTGGGTTTCATCATTTATATTTTTGACATTTCCCTTAGGAATCGGGTATAAGCGATCAAAATCGACTGGGGGGACTCACCATGATAAAGCCATTTTCCTTCACCGGGGCCGGAAAAATTGTTTTCGGGACGGGGTCGTTCAAAAAGCTGGCGGAGCAGATCCTGGCCCTGCGGGGCCGTCGTCCGCTGATCGTGCTCGACAAAAATCTGGCGGCGGCGGGATTCAGCAAAACGGTTACGGATGTTCTGGACGGCAGCGGGCTTAAGCTGAGCTTTTTTGAGCAGGCCGAACCGGAACCGAGATTGGAGCTGGCCGACGAGGGGGCCAAAGCGGCCCTGAAGGGAAAGTGTGATCTCGTCGTCGGTATCGGCGGTGGAAGCGCCATGGATCTGGCCAAGGCCGTTGCCGCGGTGGCCGGCAATAAAGGAAAAGCGGCGGATTATCTCGGGTTGAATAAAGTTCCCGGTCCGGGATTGCCGACCATCATGGTTCCGACCACGGCCGGCACCGGCAGCGAAGTCACGTTCACGGCCGTGTTTGTCCGCCAGAATCTCAAGAAAAAGGAAGGCATGAACAGCCCCTTTCTGTATCCCGATCTCGCCCTGCTGGATCCGGAGCTGACGCTGACCCTGCCACCGGAACCAACTGCCACGACGGGCCTCGACGCCCTCTGTCACGCCATCGAATCCTATACATCGATCAAGGCGTCGCCCATGAGCGAGATGGTTTCCCTGGAGGCCATCCAGTTGATTTCCGACCACCTGCGAACCTGCGTCCACAACGGCGGCAATCTCGAAGCGCGGGCAGAAATGCTGCTCGGAAGTCTCTATGCGGGTTTGGGCCTGGCAAACGCCGGCGTTACGGCCGTGCACTCCCTGTCCTATCCGCTGGGCGGGAAATACGGCGTCCCCCACGGCCTGGCCAATACGCTCCTGCTGCCCCATGTGATGGCCTTCAATCTTCCTGGAAACCTTGAGAAGTTTGCCGTCATCGCCGAAGTCATGGGAGAGCTGGTGGATGACCTGCCCCTGCGGGAAGCCGCCTGGCAGGCTGTGGAGGCGGTCAATGCCCTGATCGAAGACTGCGGCATCCGCGAGACGCTTGCAGATCTCAATATTCCGCAGGACGTCTTTCCGGAGCTGGCAAAAACAGCCATGACCGTGGCGAGACCCCTTGAAAACAATCCCCGGAAACTGACTATCGAGGACGCCATTGAAATCTACGAAGACGCGTATTGATGCTCTCGTTAAAAGTCAAAAATTGTATCCCCCTCCCCTTCATCCCCTCCCGCCAGGGGAAGGGAAAAGGGACTTTTGACGAGGTCGTCCTTATTAAAATCACCAAAAAATGGAGGAATCAGCATGGCCGGTGCGGAACTGATCGGTAAGGAAGAAATCAAGGAAATCATGGAGGTCATGGAAACAGGCGTCCTGATGCGTTACGGTTTTGACAAGGAACGAAAGGGCGTCTTCAAGGTCCGGCAATTCGAGCAGGAATTTGCCGCATACTGCGGGGCAAAGTATGCCTTGGGCGTGACATCCGGTTCGTGCGCCCTGAAAGTGGCCCTTACGGCCATGGACATCTGTCCCGGCGACGAGGTTATCGTTCCGGCCTTTACCTTTCTGGCAACGTATGAGGCGGTTCTGGAGGTGGGAGCCATCCCTGTGATGGCCGATATCGATGCGACGCTGAATCTCGACCCCGCCTCCATCGAGAAGCGGATCACACCGGCGACGAAGGCGATCATCCCCGTGCACATGTGCGGGGCCGGGGCGCACATCGACAAGATCATGGATCTGGCGAAGTTTTACCATCTGCTGGTGCTCGAGGACAACGCCCAGGGCTGCGGCGGCAGCTTCAGGGGCAAAAAACTCGGAACCTTCGGCGATATGGGCATCTTCAGTTTCGACTACTAGAAGACCGTGACCACCGGCGAAGGCGGCATGGTCGTGACGGACAGCAAACGCCTGTCCGACCGCGCCGAGTGGTATCACGACCACGGCCACGATCATAATCCCAAGGTCAGCCGCGCCTTGGAAGGCCGGACGATCCTCGGCTTCAATTACCGCATGAACGAGCTTCAGGGGGCCCTGGGGCTCGCCCAGCTGCGCAAGCTGGACTGGCTCATCGCCGAGCAGAAGAAAAACAAGCAGGCGATCAAGGGCTGGCTTGCCGCCGTTGACGGCATTCAGTTCCGGGAAATCCCCGACCCCGAAGGCGATACGGCCACCTTTCTGGCCTTCAACCTGCCCGATCAGGGCACGGCGACGGCCTTTCAGAAGGCCCTCGGCGAAAACGGCGTCGATACGGTCCGTTACAAGGACAATCTCTGGCATTACGTCCCCAACTGGGAACATTTTCAGGCCCGGTCCACGGCGAATTCGCAGCGATTTCCCTTTACCAATCCGCTGTACCGGGGCAAGATCGACTACGGCCGCCATCTGATTCCCCAGGCCGAGGATATCCTGGGACGGACGCTGGTTATGGGGATTTCTGTAAAAATGTCGGAGGAGAGAATGGCCGGCATCAAAGCGGCGATTGAAAAGGCCGCGGAACTAATATGAAACCGGCGAAAAAGGTTCGCAAGCGGCGAATCAAATGTTTTTCGCATTTGCAGAGATGACGTTAACGGATTGATATGTGTCATGACGACACAGAAGCATCGGGTCTGCGAAAAAGATTTTTGAGACGCGGCGAAGCCATTTTTCGCCGGTCCTGTAACAATTTCAATCTCAGGAGATGATCCCATGATCGTTGTGACCGGCGGGGCCGGGTTCATCGGCAGCGCCTTTGTCTGGAAGCTGAATCAGGAAGGGATTGACGATATCGTCATCGTCGATGACCTCGGCAAGTCGGATAAATGGAAGAATCTGGTCAACCTGCGTTATGCCGACTATATCCACAAAGACGACTTCCTGCGCATGATCTGCGCCGACCAGCTGCCCTTCAAGGTCCGGGCTGTCATCCACATGGGCGCCTGCTCCTCCACGACGGAGCGGGACGCCGATTATCTCTGGACGAACAACTATCTCTATACCTGCCGGGTCGCCGACTGGGCCCTCAAGAATCAAATCCGCTTGATCTACGCCAGCTCGGCGGCCACATACGGCGACGGCTCCCGCGGGTTTTCCGATGACAACGCCCTGATCCCGGCACTGCACCCCATCAATATGTACGGTTACTCCAAGCAGCTCTTCGACCTCTGGGTCCTGAAGCGGGGGCTGGAAAAGCGGATCGCGGGCGTCAAGTTCTTCAACGTCTTCGGCCCCAACGAGTACCACAAGGGGGAGATGCGCAGCGTGGTCCACAAGGCCTTCGGTCAGATCCGGGAAACCGGCCGGGTCCGGCTCTTCAAGTCCTGCCGGCCGGAGTATGCAGACGGCGGGCAGATGCGGGATTTCGTCTATATCAAGGACTGCGTGGCGGTGCTCTGGTGGCTCCTGGAGCACGGCGATGTGAACGGGATCTTCAATCTCGGGACTGGTCAGGCGCGGAGCTGGAACGACCTGATCCGTGCCGTTTTTGCCGCCATGAAGCTTGAGACCGACATCGAGTACATCGACATGCCGCCGGGACTGGACCGGCAGTATCAGTATTTTACCGAAGCAAAAATGGAAAAGCTCAGATCGACGGGCTGTCCCGTTGCCTTCCACGCGCTGGAAGATGCCGTCCGGGACTATATCGTGCAGCATATGCAGCAGGAAGATCCTTTCCTATGAAGGTCGTCTGTATCATTCCGTCACGCTACGAATCCTCAAGGTTTCCCGGGAAGCCCCTGGCGGATCTCTGCGGCAAACCCATGATTCAGCACGTCTACGAACGCGTCCTTAAGGCAAAGACCCTTTCCTATGCCGCCGTGGCGACGGATCATGACGAAATTTTCAAGGCGGTTCTGAAGTTCGGCGGCCGGGCCGTCATGACCTCCCCCGATCACCGGTCCGGAACGGACCGGATTGCCGAGGCCGTCGCCGGCCTCAAGCTTGCGGCCGATGATATCGTGGTCAATATTCAGGGGGATCAGCCGCTGTTCGAACCGTCCCAGATCGACGAGGTGGTCCGGCCGCTGCTCGCTGATCCGACCGTCCCCATGTCCACGCTGATCTATAAAATCCGGCGGGATGAGGAAATCACGCATCCGAACGCCGTCAAGGTGGTTTTCGACAGGGACCATTTCGCCGTCTATTTCTCCCGCGCCACCATTCCCTATGTGAGAGATCCGGGACAAATGGTGAACTACTATAAGCATCACGGCATCTACGCCTATCGGAAAGATTTTCTGGAAAAGTTTACGCGCCTGCCCGAAGGAACGCTGGAGCGACTGGAGGCCCTGGAGCAGTTGCGCGCCATCGAACATGGTTATAAAATCAAGGTGGTGGAAACGCCTTATGATTCCATAGAGGTGGATACCTGCGAGGAACTCGCGCGGGTAGCCCGGATTATCGAAGGAAGGGAGTAAGTATCAAGCATGGTTGACATTGAATATCTGGAGAACATCCATCTGGTTACCGACCCGCTGGGCCAGATGCTGATGGGCCACCTGTTTTTGGGTCCGAACTTCAATATTATTTCCAAGGTCGATATCCGGATCGAGAATGCGGAGCGGATCCCGCGCGGCGAAAATGTGATTTTTGCCATGAACCACACCGACCGTTTCAACTACTGGCCTTTCCAGTACAAGATGTGGCGCATGAAGGACCTGCCCTGGACGACGGTCTGGGTCAAAGGCAAATATTACCGCAACCGCCTTTTGGCCAAAGGCCTGGACTGGTGCAACCTGATCCCCGTTCCCTCCATGGGATACCTGATCGAGGAGTTCTTCATGAAAAAGGCCCGGCGGCGGATCGCCACAGACGAGTACCGCGTGATACGAGACGTCCTTGATGGGAAATATGCTGCCAACGAACCTGTCCCCGAGTCGGCCGTGGAGACCATGCGGTTACTGGGAGAAAACTTTGTCGAATATATCAGGGATTATTATGAGGCGGTGATGGAGCGAGTCGCTGCCCTGAGCCGTTACGCCCTGCTCGAAAAGAATCTCAATATAATCATTTTCCCGGAAGGAACACGGTCAACGCAATTGGGCGAGGGAAGAACCGGCACGGCCCAGCTGGCGCTGCATACCAGGGTCAAAGTCGTGCCCGTGGGCTGCAATAACTCGGATCAGCTTTATCCGGGTTCGAGTCCGGTCGCCAAAAGCGGTCAGATCATCTACCGGATCGGAGAGCCCCTGTGTATCGATAACCAGTTTAAAGAATTCAGGATACCTGAAAAATTCAAGCTGCTTTCGAAGGAGTCGCAACTCCAATACAAGGACCAGTTTGAAGGTGCAACCCGGTTGATCATGCTCAGCATCGGTGCCTTGCTGGATGAAAAATACCGCCGGGCCTTCAGCGGATCCTGAAAATGTCCGTTTAGCCCGTCTTATCCTTGAAGAAGAACTCCACAACCTTGCCGTCTTCGGGTTGTCCGGCCGGTTTGTTCTCGTCCTGCTCGAAACGGTCCGCCTGAATCATGGATGATTGCCCGTGGAAGATTGCCCCCTCCGCAATGGACAGCCGGCTCGTGAAAATATCCCCGATCACCTGCGCGACGGCTCTGAGCTCAACCCGTTGATTCCCTTTCAGGCAACCGTCAATCTTCCCGCCTACGATTATATTATTGGCATCAATATCGCCCTTTACGTATGCCCTTTCGCCGAGGATGACCTTTTCTCCCGTGATGTGACCGATAACCGTCCCGTCGACGATGATCGTTCCGAGTGCCTCAATGTCGCCGGTGATTTTTGAGCCTTCCCCGAGGACCAGCTTCAGTCTGTCCGCTTTTCTGTTAAACATCAAGACCTCCCCTGAATGAATTTCTTTGGATTGACAGCCCGGTCATCCTTCCAGATCTCATAATGCACATGGCTGCCCGTCGCATTACCGGTGGCGCCGGCATAACCGATGAGTTCGCCTCTTTTGACCCGCTGTCCGACCTGGACGGCATTCCTCTGATTATGGGCATAATAAGTCGAATACCCGTGGCCGTGTTCGACAACGATTACATTACCCCCGCCGCTGTTCCAGCCGGAAAAACTCACAATGCCGTCCGCCGTCGCCAGAATGGGGGTCCCTTGAGGGATGGAGAGATCGAGGCCCCGATGGAATTCCCCACGGCCGCTGATCGGGTTGACACGGTTGCCGTAGGCGGAAGAGATGCTTCCCGGCACGGGCAGCCCCTTGGGCGTGGCCATGTAGATGTCTTTCTGGGAATGCAGATAATCCTGGATGGCGCCGATCGTCTGCATCGACAGGGCGATCTGCTGCTGTATCTGCTGAATGTCGACGGTTCCCATATCTGCCGCCCTCATGTCCGTTGGTTCGACATTTTCAAGAATCTTTTCACGGGAACCCAGAGACAGCAGCCGGTAAAGGTCCTTTTCCGCCTTTTTCAAGGACGTCAGGGTGGCATTGAAGTCGGAAACTTTTGCTGAGTAATCCTGAAGCTGTCTCTCCATGCCCCGGTATTTGATGATGTCAAGCGTCGCCAGGGCCAGGTAAACTGCGCCACAACCACACAGGATACCAAAAAGAAATACGCAGATGGCGGGAATACTCAGATGGAGGGATTTCGCGGTATTATGATGGGGGATGAACATGATCGTCACCGGTGCAAGCGCCCGCTTGACGATCGTTTTGATTGTCTGCATCTTGATCATGCGTACCTCCTGCCGAAACATAGGTGCAACCATGTAAGAAAGCTTCAGGACATTCAGCAGAGATCAACCGGCAAATCAGGCGAACCAGGGAGAGGCCATCAACAGAGCGGTTGCAGAAACATAACAATCCGAAGCCACACGGTGAAACAACACGACGTTCCCCCAAGATTCCAAATGGGGGTTGTCTGCTCCAATCAACGTGTAATCAATTATACCAGGCTAAGCGTGCGAAAGATGGTTTCCGGATACGTACTTGCAAAGAGCGGGGGTCTTATGCCACAAGAAAATACAAAATGCAAGCACAAAAATGCACTTTTTGTAATTTCATCTGCTTTATCAAGTACTTATAAATGAAAACCTGCGGGAATTCGGGGAGGATTCGCAGCGTGCAGACCGGCAGTGCGTTCCCTCCCTGTATCCCTCCCCCTTGATGGGGGAGGGAAGGGTGGCGGTGATTTTCATATGAACTTCGGCGTTCGTCCATCAGTCCTTAAAGACCGCTCCCGTGCTGGCAGAGGTGACCAGCCGGGCGTAACGGGCCAGATAGCCGCTCCGGATCACCGGCGGCCTGGGTTTAAATGCCTTCCGGCGCTTTTTCATTTCTTCGGGGCTGATTTTGAGGGTGATCTTCTTGCCGGGAATGTCAATAGCAATCGTATCGCCTTCCTTGATGAGACCGATCGGACCGCCTTCGGCTGCCTCCGGTGAAATGTGTCCGATGGCCGCACCCCGGGTGCCGCCGCTGAACCGGCCGTCCGTCAGCAGGGAAACCGTCGTGTCCAGTCCCATCCCGGCAATGACCGATGTCGGGGCCAGCATCTCGCGCATGCCCGGCCCGCCCTTGGGGCCTTCATAGCGGATGACCACGATGTTACCGGGCTTGATCTTCCCGCCCAGAATCGCGGCAATGGCGTCATCTTCGGAGTCGAAGACGCGCGCCTTTCCTTCGTTGACAAGCATCTTTTCGGCAACGGCCGACTGTTTGACCACCGCCCCGTCCGGCGCCAGATTTCCTCGCAGGATGGCGATGCCGCCCTCTTTGGTGTAAGGATTCCCGAGGGGACGGATGACCTCATCGTCCAGGATACTCGCCGATTTGAGATTTTCACCCACTGTTTTGCCCGTCACGGTCAATACCTTCTGATCAATGACGCCCAACGGGCTGATGCGCTTCATGACAGCCTGGATGCCGCCCGCCGCGTCGAGGTCCTCAATGTGATGGGTGCCTGCCGGGGACAGTTTGCAGACGTTGGGGGTTTTCTTGCTGATCTCGTTGAACAGGTCGAGATCCAGTCTGATTTGTGCCTCATGGGCAATGGCCGGAATGTGAAGCACCGTATTGGTGGAGCAGCCCAGTGCCATATCCACGGCAATGGCATTCTTGAAGGCCGCCAGCGTGGCAATATCCCTGGGTTTGATTGCTTTTTTCAGAAGCTCCATGATTTTTTCACCGGCCTCTTTGGCCAGACGCCGCCGGGCCGCGTGCACGGCCGGAATGGTGCCGTTGCCCGGCAGACCGAGCCCCAGCGCCTCGGTGACGCAGTTCATGGAATTGGCCGTGTACATGCCGGAACAGGAGCCGCAGCCCGGACAGGCGCAATCCTCCAGAGCCTTGAGTTCCTTCTGGGACATTTTGCCGACCTTGACCTTTCCGACGCCCTCGAAGACGGTGATCAGGTCGACCGCCTTGCCTCGCAGCTTTCCGGCCAGCATGGGGCCGCCGCTCACGAAGATCGTCGGGATGTTCAGCCGCAACGCCGCCATGAGCATCCCCGGAATGATCTTGTCGCAGTTGGGAATCATGACGAGCGCGTCGAAGGGATGGGCCATGACCATCACCTCGACGGAATCGGCGATCAGCTCGCGGCTGGCCAGGGAATATTTCATGCCGGTATGGCCCATGGCGATGCCGTCGCAGACCCCGATGGCGGGAAATTCGATCGGCGTCCCGCCGGCCATGCGGATCCCGGCCTTGACGTCCTGGGCGATGATATCCAGGTGGATATGGCCGGGAATGATCTCATTGGCGGAATTCACCACGCCGATCAGGGGCCGGGCGATTTCCCGTCGGTATAGCCCATCGCCTTGAACAGGGAACGATGGGGTGCCCGCTCAAAACCTTTCTTCATCAAGTCGCTTCTCATGCTTTCACCTCCCTATTTCTTGATGGACTCGTAATAAACCTTGAATTCGGGACGACCTCGTAAAAAGTTCCGCAGGCAAGGCGCGCCAATCCTGAGGAATGAGGCGTACTTTAGCGTACGCCGCAATGACGAAGGATGCAGCGCAACGCAGCATCCGGACTTTTTTCGAGGTCGTCACTTCTTCCGACGTTCCGGTCGCAAGGAGCGGACGGCGGCGCCGGCCTGCCACATTTCGCTGTTTTTGATGACGTCGAGTTCGACCTGGAGTTTTTCCCGGTAATCCGGCGCGCTGTTGACCCGCAGGACGATTTCCGTTTCCTTGCCGGTCGCGACCCGGTCATAGAGTTCCGTAAAGACCGGGGCCACCGCGTCGCGAAACCGGTTCTTCCAGTCCAGGGCACCGCGCTGGGCGGTGGTGCTGCAGTTGGCGTACATCCAGTCCATGCCGTTCTGGGCGACCAGAGGCATCAGGCTCTGGGTCAGTTCCTCCACGGTCTCGTTGAAGGCCTCGCTGGGGCTGTGGCCGTGCTTGCGCAGCTCGTTGTACTGGGCCTCCAGGACGCCGGCCAGGCACCCCATGAGCACGCCCCGCTCTCCCGTCAGATCGCTGTAGACTTCTTTTTCGAAGGTGGTGGGGAACAGATACCCCGACCCGATGGCGAGGCCCACGGCCAGCGTCCGTTCCAGGGCCCTGCCGGTATAATTCTGGAAAACGGCATAGCTGGAGTTGATGCCGCTGCCGTCCAGGAAATTGTCGCGCACCGTGCGTCCCGCACCCTTTGGGGCAACCAGGATCACGTCAATGTTCGGCGGAGGAATCACGCCGGTCTGTTCCTTGTAGACGATGGAAAATCCGTGGGAGAAATAAAGCGCCTTGCCCTTCGTCAGGGTGGACTTCAACTCCGCCCACATGGCTTTCTGGCCCGCATCGGACTGGAGATACTGGATGATCGTTCCGCGCCGGGCCGCCTCCATGGGTGGAAACAGCGTTTCACCGGGAATAAATCCCTCATCAATGGCCTTCTGCCAGTTATAGTCCCCTTCCCCCACAATCACATGGATGCCGTTGTCTTTCATGTTCAGGGCCTGGCCCCGGCCCTGGACGCCGTAGCCGATAACGGCCACGATTTCATCCTTCAAGATTTTACGGGCTTTCTCAAGCGTAAACTCCTCGGACGTAATGACCTCCTCCATGATTCCGCCGATATTGATCTGTGACATGATCTCCCCTCCTTAAATTTATAATCGTCCATCATAAAAAAATCCACCCTGATAACTTTGATGCCTTCGTCAAAAGTCTGTTTTTCCCCTCCCCTGGCGGGAGGGGATGAAGGGGAGGGAGAAAAGACATGATCGAATCCAACCATTTGCCACCCCCACCCGAACCCTCCCCCGTCGAGGGGGAGGGTTTTATTGACTTCCGACGGGTGAATCAATACTTACGTTCCAGCGCCGCCGCTCCGGTCCTGGCGATATCATCAATACCCAACGGTTTGAGCGCGACCAGCACCCTGTCAACATCCTCCCGGCCGCCCGTGAACTGCAGGACACAGTGGTCTGTGTTGAAGGTCAGGATCTTGCAGTTCAGCATATCGATGATTTTCATCAGTTCCGGTTTTGTCTCCTTCATCAGATTCATCCGGATCAGAATCATCTCCCGCTTGATCGCTTCGACCTCCGAGAGATTGTCAACCTTGACGACATCCACCAGCTTGTTCAAGGCGTCGATAATCCTCCCGATCATGATTTTAGTGGCTCTGGTCGCCAGGATGATTTTCGAAATGTCCGGATTCATTGTAACATCTACGCACAGGCTGTCGATGTTGTAACCTTTCCCGCCGAGTGTGCCGGCAATCCGGGCCAGCACATCGGGCCTGTTGTTCACCAACATGGAAAGAATGTATTCTTTTTTTTCCGCTTTTTCCATGGCTTTTGTACCTTTCTTTAATAGATTTATATGAAAATGCCCCCCTCCCTTTATCCCTCCCCCTTGATGGGGGAGGGAGGGGTGGGGGTGATTTTATGCTTCGTTGTGACTGACACGGGCATGAGTGTTAGTTGATCATTTCCCTCGTTCCCAGCGTCATCTCGCAGATGGAACCGCCCGGGCGGACCATCGGATAGACGCACTCTTCGCGGGCGACCTGAAATTCCATCAGGACCGGTTTGGGCATGAACAGGCCTTTCTTGAGCATCGGTTCCACCTCTTCGGGCCGGGTCGCCCGCAGACCCACAAAACCATAGGCCTCCGCCACCTTCACAAAATCGGGGGTGACCATCATCTCCGTATGTGAATATCTCTTTTCATAGAACAGCTCCTGCCACTGGCGCACCATCCCGAGGTAGTTGTTGTTCAACAGCACGATTTTCACCGGCAGATTATACTGGACGGCCGTGGCCATTTCCTGAATGTTCATCTGGATGCTGCCGTCTCCGGCGATATCCACGACCAGCGCGTCCGGAAAGGCGCACTGCACGCCGATGGCGGCCGGAAAGCCATATCCCATGGTGCCCAGTCCGCCCGATGAGATAAAGGTATGGGGATTATCGTACTGGTAGAACTGGGCCGCCCACATCTGATTCTGTCCGACTTCCGTCGTGATGATGGCCTTGCCTCGCGTCAGCTCAAAGAGTTTTTCGACGACAAACTGCGGTTTGATGATCTGGCCGTTCTGGCAGTAGGTCAGAGGCACCTCCTTTTTCCATGCGTCGATCTGGTCGAGCCATGCCTGCCGCTCGGCTTCGTTGCGATCAAACCGCTGTTCCGCCAGCATGTGGTTGATCTGCTGCAGGGCGGTTTTGATATCACTGACGATCGGCAGGTCAACCACCACGTTTTTGTTGATGGACGACGGATCCACATCGATGTGAATGATCTTGGCCTTGTCCGCAAAGGTCTCGATTTTGCCGGTCACCCGGTCGGAGAACCGGGCCCCCATCGTGATGAGGAGATCGCAGTGGCTGATGGCCATGTTGGCGTAATAGGTGCCGTGCATGCCCAGCATGCCGAGCCACAGGGGGTGTGTCCCGGGAAAGCCGCTCAGCCCCATCAGGGTCGAAGTGACGGGAATGCGTGTTTTTTCGATAAAGGCCCGCAGTTCTTCTGTGGCCTTGCCCAGCAGAACCCCGCCGCCGATCAGGACCACCGGATTTCTGGCTTCCCTGAGGAGTTCCATCGCCTGGAGATATTTTTTCGACGAGGCCTTATGCAGGGGTTGGTCGGTCTTGATGACGATGGTGGAGGGATCATAATCCGTTGTTGAGGCCATGACATTTTTCGGCAAATCCACGAGTACCGGCCCGGGGCGCCCTGTCCGGGCGATGTGGAAGGCCTCCTTGATCGTCGGGGCCAGATCCTCAACGTTCCGGACCAGAAAATTATGCTTGGTGCAGGGCCGCGTGATTCCGGTGATATCGCTTTCCTGGAAGGCGTCGTTGCCGATCAGCGTGGTCGGCACCTGCCCTGTGAAAACGACGATCGGAATCGAGTCGGAATGGGCCGTGGCGATGCCGGTGACGGTATTCGTCGCCCCCGGGCCGGAGGTCACGAGCGCCACCCCCACCTTGCCGGACGCCCGGGCATAGCCGTCCGCGGCGTGCACCGCCCCCTGTTCATGGCGAACCAGAATGTGCCTGATATCGCTGCGGTAAAGTTCATCATAGATATCGATAACGGAACCGCCTGGATAGCCAAAAATGGTGTCCACCTTTTCTTCTTTGAGCATCTGTAGTAATATTTGTGTTCCTTTGAGCTTCACTGCTTTATCCTCCTGTTCTGTCTTGAAATGTCATCTTTTCCCGGCCGGAAAATAAAAAAGCCGCCATTTCCCGGAAATGCGGCTTTTAAATACGAAAAAAGCCGCGGCCTGTGCTGGGGTCCGCGGCTTTCAGTTTCTATGTCTGGGCATCATCGAAACCGAGCAGCAAACCCCCTGCGTACGATAACTACAGCTACGTTCTGTACGATCCGGATGCCGCTGCTGATTTTATTTTGATGATCCATGGCTGACTCTCGTAAAAAATTTGCCACCCCATACGACGAAATAAAACTTTTGTCAAGATGATTTTTTAGTCGCTGCGGTTACCCGTGCTCTCCTGCCTCATGACGCCCGGAATCTCGCCGGCATCCACCGGCATGCCGTTGTCGGGGATGGTCCCCTCCAGAAAACATTCATAAATCGAATTCCTGGCGGATTTTTTCGCCGGGAGGCCCGTTTCGGAATCAATGCGGCTGAAGACAATGCCCGGGGGAACGGGAAAAACCTCCACCGGCGTGTTCTGAAGCGCCTTTTCCATAAAATACAACCAGATCGGCGCCGCCGCCCGTCCGCCCACCTCCTGTTTACCCAGCGACTGTTCCTGGTCGAAGCCCACCCAGACACCCGTCACAAGGGACGGCGTATAGCCGATGAACCAGGCGTCCCGCACATCGTCGGTGGTGCCGGTCTTGCCCGCCACGGGCCTGCCGATGCTCTTTACGCGTCTGCCCGTACCCACTTCCACGACATCCTGCATGACATAAGTGGTCATGAAGGCGATCCGCGGATCGATGACCTGCTCCACCCTCACCTGGCTTTCCTCAAAGGTGTGGCCGGTGCGGTCCACGATCCTCTTGATAAAGAAAGGGGTGGTTTTTCGCCCCTCGTTGGCCAGCACGCCGAAGGCCCGGACCATCTCCTGAACCGTCACCCCCGAGGTGCCCAGGGCCAGCGACAGGTTCCTTCCCAGGGGAGACGTAATCCCCAGATTGGAGGCATAGGCGATGGCGTAGTCAACCCCCAATTCCTGCAAGAGCTTGATCGTAATGATATTTCTGGAATGGGCGAGGGCGTACCGGAGTGTTGTGGGTCCCAGAAATTTTTCGTCAAAGTTGTTCGGTTTCCAGACCGTCCCCGCGCTGTCCTGAAAGACCAGGGGCTCATCGACAAGCTTCGTCGCGGGCGTCATGCCCTTATCGAACGCGGCCGTGTAGATGAGAGGCTTGAAGGCCGAACCGGGCTGGCGTCTGGACTGGGTGGCACGATTGAATTCGCTCTTGCTGAAATCCCGTCCGCCCACCATCGCCCGAATGGCGCCGGTCTTGACATCCATGCACAGCAGGGCGCCCTGTGATCGGCCGGATGTGTATCCTTGCCGGACATCCAGCTCCTGCAGGCCCCGTTCCACGGCATCCCGCGCATACTTCTGCATGGATAGATTCAGCGTGGTGTAAACCTCCAGACCCTCTTTATACAGAACGTCGCTGCCGTATTTTTCCTGGATATAGCGACGGACATTTTCAATGAAATAGGCGGCGACTTTGTCTTTCGGCCGCACGGAACGCAGGTGAACGGGCGTCGCCAGGGTTTTGTCCCGCTGCTGCGGGGTGATGTGACCATCTTCCAGCATGCGATCCAGAACATAAACCTGCCGCTGACGGGCCTTTTCCATGGACAGGAAGGGAGAATAGGTGCTCGGCGCCTTCGGCAGGCCGGCCAGCAGGGACGCCTCCGGCAGCGTCAGCTGTCGGGTGCTCTTGCCGAAATAACCCTGGGAGGCCGCCTCGATGCCATAGGTCCCGTGCCCCAGATAGATCTGGTTCAGGTAAAGCGTCAGAATTTCTTCCTTGGTCAGGTACCGGTCGATCTTGTAGGCCAGCACGGCTTCGCGGATTTTCCGCATGTAGCTGCGCTCCGGCGTCAGAAACATGGATTTGGCCACCTGCTGGGTGATGGTGCTTCCCCCCTGGACAATCCGCCCGGCGGCCAGATTCTTGAAAAAGGCCCGCGAAATGCTCTGCAGGTCGAAGCCCCTGTGCTGAAAGAACCGTGCATCCTCAGCCGCCACAAAGGCCTGGACAACCACCGTGGGAATATCCTCATAGCGGATGACTTTGCGGTCTTCGAGGAAAAATTCATCGATCAGTTCGTTGTTGTCGTCGTACACCCGGGTCGCAATGCTGGGGCGGTAATCCTTGAGGGCGGCCACGCTCGGCAGTTCCTTCAGCAGAACGTAATAAAGAAAACTGCTGGCGGCCACCGCCAGAAGGATAAAGCACAGGATCAGGACGATCATCACGGTCCCCAGACCCGTTTTTCCCAGACCCGTTCCTGTCATGTATTCGAAGCTTCTTTTCAAACCGTTCATGCCGCTTGCTCACCTGCCTCGGCTTCTTTTTTCTTTTTTTCCACAAATTTTGCGATGAAAATACTTATTTCATAAAGAACAATCAAGGGAATCGCCATGATGATCTGCGTAAAGGCATCGGGCGAAGGCGTCAGGAAGGCCGCCGCGATAAAAATGATCAGAATCGCATAGCGCCGCTGTTTTGCAAGCAGCCGGCTGTTGACAATCCCCAGTTTGGTCATGAAAAAAATGAAGACCGGCAATTGAAAAGACACGCCGAACGCCAGCAGCAGCTTGAGGGCAAAGGAAAGATATTCCCGCATGGTGAACATGGGCCGTAGCGAATCGGATGAGAATTCAACGAAAAACCCGAATGCGGGGGGCAGGGCCAGAAAATAGGCGAACAGGATCCCGCCGACAAAAAGCAGCGAGGAGGTCAGGACGAAGGGAACCACATATTTCTTTTCCCGGGGATAAAGCCCGGGGGAGATGAATTTCCAGATCTGGTAGAGGGTAAACGGGGCGGTCAGAAACAGCGAGGCAAAAAAAGCGACTTTCATGTAGGTGAAAAACGCCTCCGGCAGGCTTGTGTAAATCATATAGCTGTTTTTCGGCATGACCTCGAGGAGGGGTTTTGTGATGATCTTGAATAACCCGTCCTTGAAATAATAACAGGCGACGAAGCCGATACCAATGGCGATCAGGCTGCGGACCAGCCGTTTTTTCAAGTCTTCCAGATGCGCGGTCAGGGGCAGTTTGTCTTCGGCGGGCTCACCCATTTGCAACGATGGTTTCCTTTTTTATATGATGACTTTCGATTTTTGAATCGACCGGTTAAGATGAAGTTTTGGAAGAGTCATCCTTGGGGGGCGAAGCTGCCTTGACCTCATCTTCGTCCTTTTTGCCGTAGAGGAGGGAGTCCTTGAAATGATCCATTTCCTCTTTGAGATCATCGGGCTTCAGTGTTTCCTTGATGCTTTCGGTGACCCCCTCCGATGCCTTTTTGAATTCCTGCAATCCTTTGCCCAGCGATTTCGCCAGATCGGGGAGCTTTTTCGGGCCGATCACCAGCAGCGCAACCACGGCAATCACAATAAGTTCGGGCATGCCAATGCCAAACATGATTCCACCCACGCTTTCTTTCTGCTGAAATATAACTGTCACGGACATTTGTCAATCATTTTCGGCAGGATGCCCATGACAATGGGAACGCTAAACAATGACGCCTCCGTAAAAAATTCCTTTCCCCCTCCCCTTGCGGGAGGGGATGAAGGGGAGGGGGGAGGGAATTCCGGGCTTTTTTTCGCGCCTGTCATCCTTAATTTTTTTGATTTTAACGGGGGGGTATGGTAGAGGTTACGCCGTTGACCCGAAGGGGAAAGGAAAGGATAGGCAAGCACTTGAGAAGAACAGGCATTGTCAAGGACCGGCGTTACCTGGATCATGGTTCGGAATATACTCAACCGGAGAGTCCCGCCAGGCTGGAGGCCATCTATGCCATGCTTGAACAGCCGGACATGGAGGGGCATTTTATCGAGATCGAACCACGCCATGCCGATCGCGGGGAACTTGCGCTGGTCCATGACCCGGACCATATCAGTCTCGTGGCCGGCACCGCCGGGAAGGCGCATGCTTACCTGGATCCGGATACGGAGACCACCCCTGAGTCCTTTGAGACGGCCCGCCTGGCCGTCGGAGGGCTGTTCAATGCCATCGACCAAGTCATGACCGGCCAGGTGGATAACGCCTTTGCGCTGATCCGGCCCCCGGGACATCATGCCAGAAGGCGTGACTCCGCCGGGTTCTGTCTGTTCAACAACATCGCCCTGGGCGCCATGCATGCAATAAATCGCCACCACCTGACCCGCATTCTGATTGTGGACTGGGATCTCCACCACGGCGACGGGACCGCCCAAACTTTTTACAATGATAATCGTGTGTTGTACTTCTCCACACATCAGTATCCGGCCTATCCCGGAACCGGCGCCGTCGAAGAGATCGGCCGGGGGGACGGAATCGGCTATACAATCAATGTCCCCCTGCGACCCGGCGCGGGCAACGCGCAGTATGTCAAGATTTACCGAAGACTGCTCGAGCCGGTGGCTCTGGCTTTCAAACCGCAACTGGTCCTGGTCTCGGCCGGATTTGATATTTACGCCCAGGATCCCCTCGGCGGCATGAGGGTGACGTCCCGCGGCTTTGCCTATCTGACGCGCATCCTGATGAACATCGCCGACGCCTGCTGCCAGGGGCGCCTGGTGCTGACCCTGGAGGGGGGGTATCATATCGACGGACTGACGGCGTCCGCCAAGGCCGTCCTGAAAGAGCTTCGCGATGAGACACAAGTGTCTCAGGAGGAGCTGTTCCGGATCGAAAATGAGGCCGAGGAGCGATTCAACCCGGTTGAACCGTTGATCAACCGCGTGATCAATCAGATCGAGCCCCTCTGGCGGGCGTTTAAATGAATAGAGACCGATGAAAAATGGCTTCGCCGCGGCTCTAAATCTTTTTCGCATAAAATATTGTAAGATCAAAATATTTTTGAAATCACTAAATTAGTCTAATTCATGGAAATGCGAAAAATCTTTCAATCGCCGCTTGCGAACCATTTTCATCGGTTCTGTAAAGTTTTCGAATCTTTTTAAGGAGTTTGTAACCATTGAAAATCACAAAAGACGAAGTCACCCATGTGGCCCATCTGGCGCGTCTGGAGTTTACGGAAGCCGAGGCCGAAAAATTTACCTCTCAGCTCAACAATATCCTTATGTACATGGACATGCTCAATCGGGTCGATACGACCGGCGTGGCGCCCATGACGCATGCCATCGCCCAGCAAAACGCCTTCCGGGAAGATATTGTAAAACCGTCGTTCAGTCGCGACAACACGCTTGCCAACGCCCCCGACGCCCGGGGTGATTTTTTCCGGGTACCCAAGGTGATTGAATGATGGAACTGAATCAACTGACCATTCACGCGTTGCAGAAAAAAATCAGGTCGGGAGAAACCACCGCCACGGAAATTATCCGGTCGGTCTTTCGAAGAATCGATGCCGTGGAAAAGGCAATTCACGCCTATATTCTGCTGACAAGGGAAACCGCCCTGGAAGAAGCGGGCCGGGCCGATGAGGCCATCAGGAAAGGCGACATCAGGACACTCACCGGCATTCCGATCGCCCTTAAAGACCTCCTGTGTACCCGTGGAGTAACCACGACCTGCGCCTCCCATATCCTCCATAACTTTGTGCCGGCCTACGACGCCACGGTGGTGGAAAAGCTGCGGGACGCCGGCGCCGTGTTCACGGGCAAGACCAATATGGACGAGTTTGCCATGGGGTCTTCCACGGAGACATCCCGGTTCGGCATTACGCGCAACCCCTGGGACCTGGAACGCATTCCCGGCGGTTCCAGCGGCGGCTCGGCGGCGGCGACGGCGGCCGACGACTGTATCGCCGCCATCGGCTCGGACACGGGCGGCTCCATCCGGCAGCCGGCGGCCCTTTGCGGCGTCGTGGGCATGAAGCCCACCTATGGACGCGTTTCCCGATACGGCCTGGTGGCCTTTGCCTCCTCGCTGGACCAGATCGGACCCTTTACGAAGGACGTGGAAGACTGCGCCATCCTGATGAACGTCATCGCGGGTTACGACCCCCGTGAATCCACGTCGGTTCCCGCCGAGGTGCCCGATTACCGGCAATATCTGGCGCGCGGTATCGACGGCTGGACCGTAGGGATTCCGAAGGAATACTTTATTGAAGGGATCGATCCCGAGGTCATGACGGCCGTTCGAAAGGCCATCGCGGTCATCGAGGGCCTGGGGGCCAGATGCATCGAGATATCGCTGCCCCATACGGCGTACTGCCTGGCCGTTTATTATATCGTCGCCCCGGCGGAAGCCAGTTCCAACCTGGCCCGCTACGACGGCGTGAAATACGGCTTTCGCTCTCCGGATGGCCGCGATCTTCTGGATATGTACAAGAAGTCCCGATCAGCCGGATTCGGCGCTGAAGTCAAAAGGCGAATCATGCTCGGAACTTATGTGCTTTCATCGGGATACTACGATGCCTATTATAAAAAGGCGTCCCAGGTGCGGGCCTTGATCAAGCGGGATTTCGACGAGGCGTTCCAGCGTTGCGACGTCATCCTGACCCCGACGACCCCCACACCGGCATTCCGGATCGGCGAGAAAACAGACGATCCGCTGCAAATGTATCTCTCCGATATTTTGACCATTTCCACGAATCTGGCCGGCATCCCGGGGATCTCCGTTCCGTGCGGCTTCACCCGGAACGGCCTGCCCATCGGCGTACAGTTCCTGGCCGGACACTTCGATGAGGCAAAATTGTTTCAGATCGCCGCGGCCTATGAGAAGAACGCGAATTTAGAGAAAAGGAGACCGACGCTTTAATGGAATTCGAACCGGTCATCGGGCTGGAGGTTCATGCCCAACTGCTCACAGATTCAAAGATATTCTGCGGCTGCTCCACGAAATTCGGGGCATCGCCCAACAGCCACACCTGTCCAGATCTGCCTCGGCATGCCGGGGGTATTGCCCGTTCTGAACAGGAAAGTCGTCGAATATACGATGAAGATGGGACTGGCGACCCACTGCCGGATCAATGAGGCGTGCAATTTCGCCCGGAAAAACTATTTCTACCCCGACCTGCCCAAGGGCTACCAGATTTCCCAGTACGCCAATCCGCTGGCCGAGCACGGTTATGTGGATATCGAGCTGGAAAACGGCAGGAAACGAATCGGCATCACGCGCATCCACATGGAGGAGGACGCGGGCAAACTGATGCACGACGAACACAATCCCTCCAGTTATGTCGACCTGAACCGCACCGGCGTCCCGCTGATCGAGATCGTCAGCGAGCCGGACATCCGCAGCGCCGAGGAGGCGTCGGCCTACCTGCGGCGGCTGCATGAAATTCTGGTTTATCTGGAGATCTGCGACGGCAACATGGAGGAGGGCAGTTTCCGCTGCGACGCCAACGTCTCGCTCCGGCCGAAAGGGCAGGAGGCCTTCGGCACCCGCGCGGAACTCAAGAACATGAATTCCTTCCGGAACGTCCAGCGCGCCCTGGAATATGAAATCAAGCGCCAGCAGTACGTCCTGGAAGGCGGCGGGACGGTGGTCCAGGAAACCCGGCTCTGGGACGATACGGGCGGCGTGACCCATTCCATGCGCAGCAAGGAAGAAGCCCATGATTACCGGTACTTTCCCGATCCGGATCTGGTACTGGGTGGCCATCGGCCCGGACTGGATCGAAGCGATCCGCAAAGACCAGCCCGAACTGCCCCTTGAAAAGCGCGAGCGCTTCGTCCGGGATTATCAGATTCCCGCCTACGATGCGGGCGTCCTGACGCAAAGCCGCGCGCTGGCCGACTATTACGAAGCGGTCGTCCGGTTGACGGGCAAGCCCAAGATCGCCAGCAACTGGGTCATGGGCGACATCCTGCGGTTCCTTAACGAGGAAAAACGAGATATTGCGGACTGCCCGATCACGCCTGAGGCGCTGGCGGAAATGATCCGGCTCATCGAGGAGGGCACGATCAGCGGCAAGATGGCCAAAGAGGTCATCGAGGAGATGTACAAAACCGGCAAGCCGGCCGCAGACCATCATCGCAGAAAAGGGTCTCGTCCAGATTACCGATGAAGGCGCTCTGGTTCAGGCCATTAATGAGGTCATCGCGGCCAATCCCAAACAGCTGGAACAGTACCGCAGCGGCAAGGACAAGCTCTTCGGGTTCTTTGTCGGCCAGGTCATGAAGGCCACCCAGGGCAAGGCCAATCCGCAGATGATCAACGACCTGCTAAAGAAAATGCTGGCGGGGTAAAGAACGGTGAGGCAAACCGCAGAATCTGCATAATCTGAATGATATCAAACGAATGCGGAACATCCATGCTATGAATCAGATCCGAACCCTGTACTGGCAAGATAATGCGGTCGTCATGATCGACCAGAAGGCCCTGCCGCTTGTTGATTTTACTGAATCTATAGCTTGCAGGCTTGAATATCAATCAGCAGTTACCTGTACCAGGCCTTTTTCTATTGCCTGCGGAAAATCATTCAGGATACTTGCCACATCAAATGTGCTGTGTTGCACCAGGTTGATGCCTGAAGATACCAACATGATTCTATCACGGCCGGCCTGCTTGGCCTCGTAAACACCGGCATCAGCGAGACGGAGTACCTGCTCCCAGTTCAAAAGATCCGGCCTGTTAGGATTAAACGGAAATTGAGCATAGCCGATGGAGCAGGTCATTTTAATAGACTCCCCTGAAGGCAGTATGAATTTGTTTTGACGGAAATTGTCCTGTATGCGTTTAGCAATCTCTCTGGCTCCATCGGGTTGGTCATCGCGTGACACAATAACAAATTCTTCTCCACCCCAGCGGACAATGATATCTGATTTTCTCACTGCTTGGTGGAGAATATCAGCAACCTGCTTTAATACTGCATCACCCGCGGCATGGCCATAAGTGTCATTCACATCTTTGAAGTGGTCAATATCAAGCATAAAAACAAACATGTTGTTTTCCGGGGACATGAGCGTTAATATTTGTTGATCATTCGTCCGGCTTCGGAGGATTTTATCCACCTCTTTATCCATAAAAGCTGATAAGAACCAGCGATTGGATAGCTTTGTCAGGCCGTCATTAAAAGCCATTTCATTCAATTCGAGAGACATCAAGACAGATTCACTGCGTGATTTATATTGCTGTTTGATCATGATGATAAGCGTAACAGAATAGGAAATGATAAGCAGGAGCAATATCCAGGAACCCCATTCACGGCTGTCAACGGCTGAGAGAATCCCCAGAGATAGGAGGTTAGGAACAACATACAAGGCATAGCAAAGCCTGCTTGATCCTGTACTGACCAGTGCAGCAGACATAATGCCGGCCTGGAAAACGATCAGGAGGCTGACTTTGGGCAGGGTCAGGGTTGGATAGGCTATAATATTCAATGCAGCAAGCCCGCTGCCTGTAAGAAGCGTGCCTGCGGCAAAGGACCAGTATCGTAAGTTGACAGATGCCCAGATGCCCTTAGCGCGCCACCCATACCACGCGGCAATGAGACGTGCGATGGTTATGATAATCAATGTGTAAAAGGTAATTTGCAGGACTGTATTGTTGTCAAATATTTCATCAATAATAATACGGAAAATAATTAAGGCGCTGAGCGTGGCAAAAATTGCCATCCGGCTGCGGCGGTAAATATCTTTTAACAATTCGTCGCTAAGTTCGGCCTGATGCTTTTTATACAACTCTTGAAAGTGAACTTTGTCCATCTGTCACCGACGGTTAGATAGCATAACCGTTTTTTATAGTTGAAGCATCCCACCTCGGCAATGCCGCCTGAAATATCCTGAGCAATCCCTAAAATACTGGACTGGGTCATAAGGCGCGTGTCGGGTTGCCAAAAAATAATAGGTCTCGGAGGGAGTTATGGCAAACTACATGCACGGTTATGCCCCTATCCAGTTTTTGGGAGTATTATTAAAACTATTTCCCCGCTTCTTCAGGCCTCAAATCTACGCAGTATTTCTATTTCTGAACGACTTCTTTCTTTGGCGGTTGCGTCATCAAACTAACAATGATGAAAAATATGAACCGCAAATGGCTGCTTAACGGCTTGTTGATTTTACTGAGTCTATCTCGTCTCACGTTTAAAAAAAGAAGGAAATTGCTTACTTTTTTTCCTTCTTTTTCCACTCATTTTTTCCTTCAATGACGCTGACTCCTTCATCAATCAGCTCCTGTACGTCTTTTCTCGTGTACCCGAGATATTTGTTCAGGACCTCAAATGTTTCATGTCCGATGGGCTGGGCCAGCCATTTGATTCTACCGGGAGTACGGGAAAGTCTCGGTTGGGGCTGAGTTACCATCTGCTTGCCATAATGCGGACAATCAAACTCAAAGAGGGTTTTCCTATCTTTATAGTTTTCGTCATTGACACAATCCCAAGGTGTCAAGATGCGACTGCAGGGGACACCGTGCCCCATGAACATTTTTTCCGCTTCGATTACTGTCATTTTCTTGGTCACGTCTTCGATGGCTCCGTAAATCTTTTCCTGAACCTCCATCGGCCCGAGGTCGAACATCGATTTCAAACCCAGTTCATCAATAAGATCGCTTCGTTTCACAGCCTTCATGACATCCGTAAATAATCTCCATGCCGCCATTCCGACCCACAGCATACCGTCCTTGCAATGAACAAATCCGTATGGGGCTATACAGAATTCCCACGGCCCCTCAGCTAAAGGTTCATGATCTCTTTGAAGGATATGGGCCTCCATGAACCTGTAATCCAGCATGCGCATTCCGGCCTCGTTCTGAGTGACCTCGAGCATCTGTCCCTCACCTGTTTTTTTCTTGTGCCACAATGCCATCATGACACCAATAACTCCATGATATGCTCCCGCATGGTCACAAAGCCAGAAACCAGCTTTGGTTGGCTCTCCTCCCAACTTATTACTTGTAATGGCTGCTATACCACTGGCACACTGACCGACAGGATCATACGATGGCCTATCTTTATACTTACCCCACTGGCCCCACCCACCTTCCCAGACATAGATCAGGGCAGGGTTGATTTTCTTCAAATCCCTATATCCGATACCGAGTTTTTCGAAGGTACCGGGTCTAAAGTTTTCTACAAGGATATCCACTTTCGCGACCAGTTTCTTTATGATTTCCCGAGCTTTCTCCGAATGGAGATCAAGCGAGATGTGGTGTTTATTGGTGGCGTGGTCAAGATAAGTCAGACCCGTTTCAATGCCTTGAACCGATTTGACTTTCGCGCAACCATAAGGTCCGATGTATCTGAACGCCTCTCCTCTCGGCCACTCGACCTTGATCACCTCGGCACCAAACAGGGCAAGATACTGCGGTACCTCAGGTCCCAGAATGTAGTTGGTGATGTCCAGCACCTTGATGTCATCCAATGCTTCAGGTTTTTCAAAGTGTTTTTCGGGATCAAATAGTTCTCTGCAGTACGCATCATACGGTTTATCTGGCATATGTATGCCCTCCTTCTCATGCAGATTAAGATTTTGTTGAGTTGATCCTTAAATGCCTATTCTGCTGCTTCCGATCAAAGCGCCAGTATCTTTATTGTAAAAAAGCCTAAAGTATTTCCCAAAATCAAGACAAAAAGAAAATTATTTGTCTCCTTTTTTTGATGTCCTTATTAGGAAGGGAAGCATACCGTCTCGGCAATGCCGCCTGAAATGCCCTGAACAATCCCTAAAATACTGGACAGGGTCATAAGGCGCGTGTCGGGTTGCCAAAAAATAATAGGTCTCGGAGGGAGTTATGGCAAACTACATGCACGGTTATGCCCCTATCCAGTTTTTGGGAGTATTATTAAAACTATTTCCCTACTTCTTCACTTCTTCAGGCCATAGGTCTATGCAGTATTTCTGAACGACATCTTTTTTCGGAGGTTGCGTCAGCAGGCTCACAATAATGAAAAAAATAAACCCTATCGGTATCCAATAGACCTGATGAGGCGTAGGAATCTTATTGGCCGGATCGCTAAGAAAGAACCAGTGCGCGCTTTTAAGAACGGCGTTTGCATAGAGCCATGCGAAGCTTGAACAGACTGTCATCACGAAAATGGTGGCGTATGCCGCCGCTTTCGTTGCTTTTTCCCACCAAATGCCCAGAATAAGTGGCGGTCCGATGGAGCAAAGGATGACAAGGAAGGCCGCCCCGGAAATGTCGAGGACGAGAGCAGGCGGATTGATGGCTACGAGCCCACAGATAACAAGTACAACGGTAGTCATAACTTTTGTTACCTGAACGGGCTTATTTTCCGCCCATTTGTTTCCGAACACTTTACCCATCAGATCGCGTCCCAACGTGACGTTGAGGACCATGGTCCAGCCGGCCACCGTTGACATCGAGATGGACAGACCGCCTGCAACAATGATTGCCATGAGCCACGGTGACCTAAGTGACTCAACGACTGCAAACATGGAATAGTCCGTGACCGACGCGGCGCCGACGGCGTATGTCTTCTTCATATGCAGCAGGACACCGACGGCGTTTTTGATGCCTTCTGTTCCCATGAGCGGATGCGAGGCTTCAATCAGAGCCTTTGCAGCCGTTCCAATGATGAAAAGCCCCAGATACATGCCGCCACCGATGATAACTGCCCATGTCACGCTTCTGCGGGCCGCTTTAACATCCTGTGCGGTAAAAAAGCGCACAACGGTATACGGCATGGCTGCGAAACCATAGTGCCAGATAAAATAAAAACCGACCATCCCTGTCCACATTGCCATGAGTGGATGGGATACCTTGCCGCCGGCATGAGGTGTGTTGAAAAAGTTGGGGTTACTGGCCAGCGCCGCCTGCGTGAGTTCGTTTAAACCACCGTAATGGGTGATAATAACGATGGCTGCAGCCAACGTCGCCACTGTCATGACCACACCCTGCAAAGCCGTTGAAAATGTCGTCGATACCATGCCGCCCCAGTAAATGTATATGAAACAAACGCCTGCACCGATGAAAACGGCCAGTATATAGTTGATCTTGAGGATCGCAACCATGCACAGAGCCGTTCCGACGATTGATAGAATAACATAGGCAAATCCCCCGATAATGGTCGGAATGGCCGCCGCCAGCCTCATCATCTTCGTATCATACCGGTCGGCATAGTAGTCGGTGAATGACGTGGGCGCATACTTGCGCATGGGCGCTGCTGTCAGCAGTGTCGCGACCGGCAATCCGGCGATAACTCCGCACAATGCCCACCAGAAAGGATATGAAATCATAAAAATAAAGGCGGGCAAACCTAAAAAGGTGGCAGGGCTGAAATAAGTGGCCGCAAGCGCCGAACCGTTGATGAACGGCCCGACTTTTCGGCCGGCAACATAGTAATCAGAGGCATTCAAGCCGGCTTTTCTCGAAAACCAACCGATAGCCATGACTGCCACAAAATATAAGACCGCTCCCAATATGACAATTGGATCTGCTCCCATTTGAAATTCCTCCTTGCTGTATCAGGATTTTTTTTCTAATTTTGCTTCTCTCTTTTCCTCCGAATAGGCATACAACCAGGCAACAAAGATAACTATCACGTAGCACGTCATTAATGCATTGTAGATGTAGCAGGCTGGAATGCCCAGGAACATCCTCAGGGGAAAGCCCGGAATGTTCCATTCCAACATCATGAATACGAACACCCATCCATAGGTTAACAATAATCCAACCCAAAAAACTTTTGGCATCCCTTTGAACATCATAATTACACCTCCTTACCTTAGAATCACTTTTTTCGGCTGACCGGCATTTCCGGCGACCCGGTTTAAAGGTTGAAAACCTGCAACTCCTTTTTATTACCCATCCCGGCACCACCCCCTTTACTTTGAACTTCAAGCAGTCACGACGAACTGCCTCTATCTTTTTTAAGAATTCTAAATCCGGGCGCAACTGCGGTGATCAATTCTTACTTGAGACTGTTCATGATATCTCTCGCAATGATCACTCTCTGAATCTGATTGGTCCCTTCATAAATGGAGGTGATTCTTACGTCTCTCGCGTATCTTTCTATGGGAAATTCTGCGGTGTAACCGTATCCGCCTAACATCTGGAGCGCCCGGTAGCAGGCCCTTTCTGCCGCCTCTGTTGCGTAATATTTTGCCATAGATGCCGCTCGGGCAAATTGTGTTCCCATCTCCTTTTTAAAAGCGGCGTTCATGAGAAGAAGTCTTGCGGCCTCCAGTTCCGTGTAGGATTCGGCGATCATCCACTGGATGGCTTGAAAGTTGGTAATGGCCTGATCAAACTGGACTCTGTTTATGGCATACCGTGTAGCATAATCTATCGCAGCAAGCCCGATTCCAAGTCCGATGGATCCCACACCGATCCGGCCTCCCGCCAGCTCGCCTACGGCTACCCTGAACCCGTCATTGAGCTTTCCCATCAGCGCATCCTTGGGAATGCGGCAATCTTCAAAATGTAGCTCATTAGTCACCGATGCATGCTGCCCCATCTTATGCTCGGCCCTGCCCACGTTCAGGCCTTGTGTGCCGTTCTCCACCAGAAAGCAGCTTATTCCTTTTCCTTTTGGCACAGTCTTGTCGGTGACGGCCCAGACGACAAATACCCCGGCATATTCGGCACTCGAGATAAATAACTTTGACCCGTTCAAAATCCATGAGTTTCCATCCAGGACCGCCTGGGTGCGCAACGATGCCGGATCGGACCCCGCCATCGTCTCGGTCAGAGCAAATCCACCGGCATAATATTCTCCCGAACATATCTTGGGGATATATCTATTTCTTTGTTCCTCCGAGCCCACCGCCTGGATCACTTCGTTCACCATGTTATTGACGGACATGGTCACGGCCGTAGAGGCGCAGGCCCTGGCTATTTCTATCACGGCGACACTGAAGGCCACGACGCCCGCTTCCGACCCGCCGTATTCCGCCCTGACGTTGATTCCCATCAGACCGAGCTCTGCCAGCTTGCGGAGATTTTTCAGATAGGTTTCCCTGTCACCGACCTGATCCAGTTTCGCCGCCACGGGTTCCAGTTCCGACCTGGCGAAATTCCGCGCCGTGTCCTGTATCATTCGTTGATCTTCCGTTAAATCCAGATGCATATTATCTTCCTACCTGTCTGCTCAGCTTTTGGCCTGCATATAAAAATTTCGTTTCAATGCCGCTCGAAGTTCTTCTCGAACATCCGGATGGGCAATGTTAATCAGGGCCTCCGCCCTCTGACGCCTTGATTTATATCTCAAGTGCGCAACGCCGTACTCCGTCACCACATAGTCCGCGTAATGCCGGGGGATCGTTACCGGTGAACCGAGGGGCAATTCGGCAACGATGGAGGAAATGAATTTCCCTTCCTTGGATTTCCTTGACGAGTACATCAGGCTGATTCCCTTTCCCCCTTTCGAATGAAAAGCGCCCAGTTGGAAATCTAACTGTCCGCCGCTACCGCTCACCATCCGGTGACCAACGCCCTCAGAGCAGACCTGGCCGCTCAGATCGATGATGAGGCCCATATTCATGGCCACCATGTTCGGATGTTGCGCAATAAAGGCGGGACTGTTTGTGTATGAACAGGGATAAAACTCGCAGGTCGGATTCTCGTGGACATACTCATACATGCCCTGATCGCCGATACAGAAGGTGGCGGTGGTGACGCCCTTATGAAAAGGCTTCCTGGCATTTGTTACGATTCCTTTTTCCACCAGTTGCGGAAGTCCGATGGGAAACATTTCCGTGTGGATGCCAAGATCGCGTATTCCCTCGAGCCCCGAAATCACCGCTTCGGGGATCTGCCCGATGCCCATCTGGATCGTGTCGCCGTCCTTGATCAGTTCGAGGACGTATTCCCCGACCTTCTTTTCTCTCTCGCCCGGCGCTGCCCTGCCGACAGCCGGGATTTTGGATGAGTTCTCCACAAAGAAATCAAATTCGGTAACGTGCAGCCAGTTGTTGCCGAAGATGACCGGCAGCTGGTCGTTCACTTCCCCGATCGCGACACGCAGCTTACCGGATGCTCTGCCCTGACGCATGACCTCCATGGAATAAAAATTCGTCAGGCCGAGGTTCACCCATCCCTGTTCATTGGGCGGCGTGATCATGCAGATGTAAACATCGGACCATCTGGCGTAACGATCCCCCAAGTCATGGCTCTGCTCCACATAGAAATCAGGGAATCGGGTTTCAAGAATCTTCCGGGTCAGAGGCATGCCGAAGCAGGGGTGGTAGTTGATGTGGCCGTCCAGTTTTAACATAAAATCCGGATCGTAGAGCTTGGATGGGCGGACTTGAACAGAATCATTGATGGTCACTTCCTTGAGCTCCGGCCATCGGTCCAGGATGCCATCGAACATCGCGGGCGAGCAGGCGCCGATGCCCAGACCAATGCCCACCATTTCTCCGGATCTGATCTGTTTGGCTGCTTCCTCAAATGAAACCAGTTTTTTCTTATAATCCTCTTTCCAATTCATCGTTGCCTCCTTGCCGGTTAAAATAAAGGGTGAGGTCGTCTTGACTCTGTAGATCGAAAAATAGAATCGCCCCCCTGATGGAATACAATCTTCCTCCGGGCATGGTCATTCCGTCGCTAAATCTTTAATCTGGACTCGCGAGTCGCTTCCGGTAAGCTGTATGGGCCGTTAATAGGGAAAACAAGATGGAAAGACAATATTAATAGTCTTTTAATAATTATTAAGATAAAATTAATATCAGGCGAGGGACGAAAGGTAGGCGTGAAGGTTGTGCTTCTTGGTCAGCCCGAGTTTGCGGCGTATGTTGTATCTGTGAATATTGATGGCGCTTTCTGAAATATTAAGCATCTCAGCAATTTCCTTGGTGATTCTCCCCTCTTTGATAAGTCCTGCGATCTGAACCTCCCTGTTGGTCAGGTCCACATATTTTGAAGAGATGCGATGGGCAAACGGCGCGATAATATCCTTGAGGTTCGACTCCAGGGTGCTGAGATAGGCCGCTGTCTTTACACATCTTGACTCATTTTTCAGCTTGTCCAGATAGGGCATGATGAGTTTCTTGATGTTTGCCAGAACCTTTTCCTCAAGATCATTCTTGTCCTGTTCTCTCTGCTTCAGCAGAACACGCAGCGCCGCATTGAGGTCTTGCAGTTGAATGTTATTCGCCTCGAGTTCCTGTTCTCTGTATTTCAAGCTTTCTTCAACTTGTTTGCGGTCGGTGATGTCCCGGATGGACTCGATGGCGCCCACGATGTTTCCCCTGTTGTCGAATGAAGGACTGGCTTTGCCCCACAGGTAGGCCCTTTTCCCCTTGAGGTTCGAAATATCAACCTCCGCGAAGATCATATCTCCCTCTTTCGCGAAGACGGTGTAACGCTGCGCAACTTTCTTGTCCTGTTTGAGCATGAGATCGATAAGCAAAGGCCGGCGTTTTTTGTAAAAAGGAATGGCGTACTCGTAATTTCCCTTTCCCACCATATCTTCGGCTTTCACCCCCGTCATATCCTCTATGGCGCGGTTCCAGGCGATGACTTTTCCCGACAGATCAATAGCAAGGGTTGCGTCCGGTAGGAAATTGATGATATCCGCAAGGCGTCTCTCAGATTCGCGGAGGGCCTCCTTTGCCCTTTGCGCTCGGTGATGTCCCGTATAGATTCGATAGCCCCGATGATATCACCCTTGCTGTTATACAGGGGTTTTGCCTTACCCCACAGCACGAGTTTCTCCCCTTTGATTGGGACATCGGCCTCAGCAAGAAGAACATCGCCTTCTTTCCTGACAAAGAAATATTTCTTCTGAATCTTCTTGTCGTCTTTAAAAACCAAATCGATCAGGATCGGTCTTCTGGTCCCGTAAAAAGGAATAGCGTGTTCGTAATTTCCCTTTCCCACCATATCTTCGGCTTTCACCCCCGTCATATCCTCTATGGCACGGTTCCAGGCGATCACTTTTCCCGACAGGTCAATGGCAAAGGTTGCATCAGGCAGGAAATCTATAATGTCCGCAAGACGCTGTTCCGATTCCCGCAATTGCTCTTCGGCGATCTTGCGTTTCGTAATGTCCATCGAATTCCCGAGAATGGCCGGCTTGCCTTCATAAAAGATGGGTGCAACGAGTTCCAGGATCCAACGAACATGCCCCGCTTTTGTCAGGATTCTGAATTCATGAGGCGATATGTGTTCACCTATCAACATCGCCCTTGCGTTTTTGCTCACCATATCCCTGTCGTCGGGATGCACGATCATATTCGCTTTCGTTCCAACCAGTTCTTCAACCCGGTACCCCGCGTATGAGGCGGCATTCGAATTCAAAAAGCGGAATCGCCCGCCCTGAACAACATAAATTCCGGCAATGGACTTTTCGGTGAGCGTTCGCAAAAACTGTTCACTCTCACCTGCGGACACTGCTTGCCCGACGGACGGATGACAGATCTTTTTCCAGCGCTTTGTTTTTCTTTTGTAATACTTCCTCGATCGGTTTTTCAGGCATATGGATGCTCCACCGTCATGATGACTGATTTTTTTCGTGATATTTATATATATTTACATACCCATAAATGATCGTTGCGTTAAAGCGGATTCAATGCCCTGATATCGTACTTCTGTTTTTTACGCACCAGCGTCGAGGTGTCGATGCCGAGACTCCTCGCTGCGTCCTTCAACGTCGGCGATTCCACAAGCCGTGCCCGGATCACGGCCGCTTCGTGATATTCCATTTGCTCTCTCAAGGTTCCTTTGCCCAGACGCAGCTCGCCAAGGTCTTGCCGCTCCTTTGTGATTTCGTGCAGCATCTTGCGCTCGAACAGATTGGTGTATTCATAACTGCTGATGATCTGTTCCGGGACCGTGTCAAGCTCGATACACTCCTGACCCGACATAATCACCAGGCGTTCAATGACGTTTTTCATCTCACGGATATTGCCCGGCCAATGATAGTTCATGAAAAATTTGAGAAGCTTCGGCGCAAAATAACTGGACTTGTGGTATTTGCGATTGAAGTCATCGAGAAATAAAATGGCCAGGGGAATGATGTCGTCCTTGCGCTCACGAAGCGGCGGAATGGCGATATTGATCACATTGAGCCGATAATAGAGATCGCTGCGAAATCGCCCTTCGTTGATCAGCTTTTCCAGATTCGAATTGGTCGCCGCTATAATCCTGGCGTTGGTTTTGATGATCTTCGTGCCGCCCACACGGTAGAAAGTCTTGTCCTGGATAACGTCGAGGAGTTTCACCTGAAGATTGAGCGGCATGTCGCCGATTTCATCAAGAAACATCGTGCCGTTGTTCGCCAGTTCGAACAGGCCGACTTTGCCCTGTTTGCTGGCGTCCGTAAACGCACCGGCCTCATAACCGAACAACTCCGACTCCAGCAGGCTTCCCGGTATAGCCCCGCAATTGACTTTGATGAAAAACTGCTCGTTGCCGTCCTTGCAGACATTGTGCATGAATCGGACCAGGACGTCCTTTCCCACGCCCGTTTCGCCCAGCACCAGAACCGGCGTATCTAACGAGGCGATCTTAATGGCCTTGTCGTATATGTTTTTCATGACCTTGCTTCGCGTCTCGGCCACATATTTATTGGACTGCTGAAATTCGATTTCCCTGAGCTGGTGTTTCAGGCTGATCGACAGCGATGTCACGTTGGCCAGTTTGTCCTTCATCGCCAACAGCTCCGTCATGTCGCGGCTCGTGCAGATGACCCGTTCGAGTTTTCCTTCGATATATACCGGGGCGCCGGTGATCAGGCAGCTTTTCCCTTTGTAATAATCGATGATCATAGACGCCGGTTTGCCCGTTTCGATAACCTTCATGGTACAGGACTTTGGAATATTTCCCTTCACAACGAGTTCCCGCACCGATTTCCCCATGACTTCTTCACGTTTCATGCCGGACATTTCGAGAAAGGCATCGTTGACATACAGCGTCACCCCGTCGCCATCAGTGATGTAGCAGCCGTCATAAAGGCAATCCAGCATTCTGTCGTTGATGATCTTCTTCTTCGAGGAAATGGCGATCTGCTCCAGGATGTGATCATATTTCGAGTGATCCTGGCAGAACAGCAGATAATTCCGGGTTTTCCCGTCGTTTATCTTTATGATATCGAGAGACAGCATCTGTCCGTTTTCCATATTGACATATTGAGATGCATGGTTTCCATCATGCGGTATCTTGGGAATCGCCGGAATCAATTGATTTATGTCTTTTCCGATGAGCCAATCTTGCGATCGCTGAAGGGTGGCCGCGAGATTCTTGCCGATGGCCTTCACTGAAAATCTTTCATCGAGAACGGCGAAGCCAAAGGATAAATTATCAAGATATCCTGCTTCTATTCTCATGGCTCTTCTCCTTGCTGTGTTGTAGTTCCAAGCATGTCATAGAGACTAAATTATCAATTTCGCCGTTTTTGAGCCTTTTCTGCTTTGAGCTGCTTTCATACCATCAAACATGCATGTTTGCAACGAGCAACATTTGTGATATGCATGCATGCAAATTGCGCTATATATTTAGTGATATCAATCTGATAATGTCATTTCAGCGAATCCTGATCGCTGTTTGATATGCAAATCCGCATGTCTTGCAGCGTCCCCGGTCGAACTTCCCTTTCCCGATACGTTGCCGACCAGCGATCTCCCATCCGGCGCCCCTGTGTCAATTAATATTCTTTATATTCGATAGGTTGTCAATCTGCTTGCGCCTTTTCAAAGGGCTGATTCATGGCGGCGTCATCACTGCCTGAAAAGGCTGAAAAGTAATGGCATATAAACTGCAAACCGTAGGTTGAGTCCTGAATTTCCACATCCCTGTCAGGGCGATCAGCAAAAGGAGGACGTTGAGGCAGGAGAATCTTCCTTCACGGGAAAAGTCGAAGGCGGTTTGGGGGCATTTTTCGTAAAATCAAACACATTGGAGGTGAGGTATGAAAAGAAAACTCGGTTTGTTTGCATTGATGTCAGCGTTGGTTTTTTTCCTGGTTTTATTCATGCAAGCCGCGGCGTCGGCCGAGACGATCCGGTGGCGCATGGCGACGGGGCGGACCCCCGCATTGACGCCCTATCATGAAGCCGACTTGAACCTGGCTAAAATGATCAATGACATGAGCGGCGGTCGGCTGGTCATTACCGTTCACCCTGCAGGCGAGCTCATGCCGGCATTCGAGGTTTTCGACGCCACAAGAAACGGTACGATTCAGATGGCGTCGGCATGGTCCACATACTGGACGACGAAAAATACCGCTTTCGATCTTTTCTGCTCAATGGGATTCATGATGACGGCCTCCGACTGGATGACATGGCTCTACAATGGTGGCGGGCTCGCGCTGGGGCAGGAATTGTACGCAAAATACAATATGAAGTTCTTCCCGATGGCTGTTACCGGACCGGAATCAGGGTTCCGACTCAGGAAACCCATCCACACCATTGCTGATTTCAAGGGGCGGAAGCTCCGGACGGGCGTGCTCCAGACGATCTGGATCCTGCAGCAGTTGGGCGCCAGCCCGGTCAGGATACCGGGAGGCGAGGTGTACATGGCGTTAAAGCTTGGAACCATCGATGGGGGGGAGTACGGTGTTCCCTCAACGGACTGGAATATGAAGTTTCAGGAAACAACCAAGTATTGGATGACGCCGGCCGGCTGGCATCAGGTCGGAACGGTTTCCGATTTGATGATCAACATGGATGCCTGGAATAAACTGCCCGTTGACCTCAAGGCCATCGTCGAAACGGCCGCCCGGGCGAATATGTCATGGTCCTACGCAAAAGCCAACTGGGATGCTATTGCAGCGGTGAAAAACTTCCAGAAAGCGGGGATCAAGGAAAGCAAACTCGATAAAGCAGCACAGGAAAAGATAGAAAGCCTCGCCATGCAGTTCATGGAGAATGAATCCGCCAAAAATCCCGACTACGCGAAGATCGCCAAGTCCATGGTCAAATATCTTAAGGAATTTGACAGCGTCCGCAATCTCGAAGGCCGCTTTGCAGCGGGAACAAGTCTCAAGAAATATCCCAACATCAAGTAAAGTATTGCACGAATCATGAGGCCCCGCTCCGGGTTTCCCCGGCAAGCGGGCCTCATGATGACCGCAATGACAAAACCTGATTTGCACAAGGGGGGTCTTATGATGTTGCAGCAACTGATGAAGGTTTGTGACGGCATCAATGAATGGACCGGTCGAACGGTGGCCTGGTTGGTATGGATCGTGATGATCCTGTGCGTATTTGAAGTGATCACGCGGCGTATCTTCAACGCTCCCCACATCTGGTCCTACGACGTGATCAATGTCTTCTACGCCGTCAACTTCATGCTTCTGGGGGGCTATACGCTGCTGAAACACGGACATGTATCTGTTGATATTTTTTCCGTGCGTCTTTCGAAAAAATTACAGTCTCTGCTACAAATCATCACCTATCTCATTTTTTTCTTTCCCTTTGTCATCGTGATTTTTTATGTGGGATGGAAGACCGCCATGGTATCCTGGATGGATTTCGAACGGACATCCATCGGATTGCCCCTCATCATGCCCGTCATGAAGACGGCCATACCGGTCGCTGCATTGTTGCTTTTCATCCAGGGCATTCCTGAACTGACAAGATCCCTCATTTCTTTCATGAAGGAGGATCAGCCTGATGTTTAATATTGATCCCATCACAATCACGTTCCTGATGTTTGGCGGACTCCTCTTAGGCCTGTTTCTCGGCCATTCTCTTGCTTTTGTATTCGGCGGGCTCGCGGTGATCTTCGGATACATCACGTGGGGGCCGGTCTGTTTTTCTCTTTTCTCCAGTCGCATCATCGGCTTAATGGATAATTTCATCCTGGTGGCGATTCCCATGTTCATTCTGATGGCAAACCTGCTCAATAGCTCCGGCGTCGCGGACAATCTTTTCGATTCACTGCGGTACCTGATGGGCCCGATACGCGGAGGCATCGCGCTGGCCGTGGTGATCGTCTGTACGCTCTTTGCCGCCTGCACGGGCGTGATTGCCGCTTCCATCGTCTCCATGGGGCTGCTGGGGCTTCCGATCATGATCAAATACGGCTATGATAAAGAACTGGCCTGCGGGACCATTTGCGCGGGAGGGTCGCTGGGCATCCTCATTCCACCCAGCATCATGCTCGTTGTCATGGCCGACATGACCGGGCTTTCGGTGGGCAAACTCTTTGTCGGCAGCCTTGTCCCCGGCCTCTTGCTTGCCTTTTTATACGCCCTTTATATTCTGGTTTTGTGCGGGTTCAAGCCGGAGCTGGGACCGCCCCTGTCAAAAGAAGAGAGAGACAAGGTGTCCATGCCCCAGGTCCTCAAGATGGCGCTGGTATCCCTGGTCCCGCCTGTCATTCTCATCCTGGGCGTTCTGGGCTCGATATTCACCGGGGTAGCCACAGCGACTGAAGCTTCTGCCGTCGGGGCGTTCCTGGCGCTGCTGATGACCATAGCATACGGGCGTTTCAGCTGGAAGATGCTGGAAGAAGTGACTTTTTCTACGGCAAAGACCGTCGCCATGGTCATGTTTATCCTGGTGGGCGCCACCTGCTTTACCGGTGTATTTATGGGTAGCGGAGGAGGCAATGCAGTGTCAACTTTCATCATGGGACTCGGTCTCGGAAAATGGGGCACCCTTTTCATTATGCATTTTGTCATTTTTATTTTGGGATGTTCATCGACTGGATCGGCATCGTCTATCTGACTTTTCCCATATTTATCCCGATTGCGGCGGAGCTCGGTTTTGATCCGCTCTGGTTTGTGGTGCTTACAGCCGTCAATCTCCAGTCTTCCTTTCTGACGCCGCCTTTCGGATATGCCCTTTTTTTCATGAAAGGCATTGCGGCCAAGGATCTCACAACGGCGCAGATCTACCGCAGCGTCGTTCCTTTTGTCATTATCATTCTCGTCGGAGTACTGCTGTGCGTCTTGTTCCCAGAGTTGATAACAACGCCCGCTGAATGGATAGAATAGGTTAGACTCAATGAAAGGGCAAATGAAATGGAAAGGAAACGGATCGGCATCGTGTTATTTGAGAATGTTGAAGTTCTCGATTTTTGCGGCCCTTTTGAAGTCTTCTCCTCCACCCGTCTCAATGAGGAAAGGAGACTTGAAGAACCATCGCCATTTGAAGTGCTGTTGGTCGCAGAGAAAAACGACACTGTGCTCACAACGGGAGGTATGAAAGTTATTCCAGACCATACATTTGAGAGTTGCCCAAAGTTGGATATTCTTGTCGTTCCCGGTGGTTGGGGTATTCGCAAAGAACTAAAAAACCCTGCAATGCTCAATTGGTTGCGTCATCGCGCCTCGGAGGTCGAAACCCTGACATCGGTTTGTACGGGTTCAATGCTTCTCGGGTTTGCTGGCTTACTTGAAGGGTGCCACGCAACAACCCACTGGCGCTCGCTCGATTGGATGCGTGAATCGTTTCCATCGGTAACGGTTGAGTATGACAAGCATGTTGTCGAAGATGGGCGGATATTCACCTCCGCAGGCATTTCTGCAGGGATCGATATGGCGCTCATGGTTGTCGCTCGCTATTGCGGTGAAGTCATTGCGCGAAGCACAGCCAAGCGCATGGAATACCCGTATCCTGAAAATAATGCCCGCAGAATTGAGTTCTAGCCTAACCATCTAATACATATGGACCCGTGGTGCCGCGGGCCGGTGATCGTTTCGATATGAACCGGCCTGAGTGCACATGCCGTTAAACAATGAAGCATCTCGAAACGATGATTCGCCGTAGAAAATAAAGGTATCTGCCAAAGCAAGAAAAATGAACTCGCAAGATCACAATATCATTCTCAACAGGAGGTATGCCGGTCATGAGAAAGAATAAAATTGTAACCCCCGCCGAAGCAATGGCTGAGATCAAGGATGGCGATGTCCTGGCCGTTGAAGGCTTCCTCGGAAGCGGTACGGCGGAAGAACTCTGCCTGGCCCTCGAGAAAAGATACCTGGAGACGAAGGCCCCAAAAAATCTGACCTTGATTCATTCCTCTGGGCCGGGGGATGCGGCAACACGCGGCATCAATCATCTCGCCCACAAGGGATTGTTCAAACGCGTGATCTCCGGCCACTTCGGCCTGGTTCCAAAAATCGGAAGGCTTGTCCTCGAAAACGAATTTGATACATACAACTTTCCGCAGGGCATTCTCACAAACTTCTATCGGGCCGTGGCCGGAAATCGTCCCGGATTTTTTTCCAAGGTCGGTCTGGGGACATTCGTTGATCCACGTATCGAGGGTGGCAAAATCAACGAAAAAGCCAGGGAGGATCTGATCCGCATCATCGAAATCGACGGACAGGAGTGGCTCTTCATGAAGTCATTCCCCATCGACGTGTGTTTTGTCCGCGGGACGACGGCGGATATCACCGGCAATGTTTCGATGGAAAGGGAGGTGCTGACCGTGGACGCCCTGTCGACGGCCATGGCGACACACAACAGTGGCGGCATCGTCATCGCACAGGTGGAGCGAATCGCCAACAGGGGTTCGTTGCGCCCGAAGGACGTGAAGATACCGGGTATTCTGGTCGACTATGTGGTAGTCGCCGCACCGGCCAACCACATGCAGACCTTCGCGACACAGTACAGCCCGTCTTTTGCAGGGGAAGTCCGTATACCCATGAAATCAGGACAGAAGCTCGCCCTTGACGAGCGTAAAATCATCGCGCGCCGGGCGAACTTGGAACTGCGGCCCTACGACATCATCAACCTGGGCATCGGAGTGCCTGAGGGCGTCTCCGTGGTTGCCAACGAGGAAAAGATCCTGGATTATCTGACGATGACCGTGGAGCCCGGCATTATCGGCGGCATGCCGACGGGAGGCCTCGATTTCGGCGCTGCCGTAAACCCTGAAGCGATCATCGACATGCCCGACCAGTTCGATTTCTATGACGGCGGTGGACTGGACCTCGCCTGTCTGGGCATGGCGCAGTGCGACGCGCAGGGCAACGTCAATTCCAGCAAATTCGGCCCTCGCCTGGCCGGCTGCGGCGGTTTTATTGACATCAGCCAGAATGCGAAAAAGACCCTATTTGTGGGCACATTTACGGCGGGGGGGTTGGAGATCGCGATTGAAAACGGCAGGCTTAAAATTATCCACGAAGGCAAAACCAAGAAATTTATCAAGCAGGTCGATCAGATCACGTTCAGCGGTAGAATAGGCAGCACGAGCGGCCAGGATATCTTTTATATGACCGAACGGTGCATTTTGAAGCTGATAAACGGAAAGGTGGAATTAATCGAAGTCGCACCCGGCATCGATATCGAAACAGACATCCTGGCGCATATGGATTTTCGTCCTGTCATGAATGACGTCAAGATCATGGATGCAAGAATTTTCAAACCCTCTGCGATGGGCATTCGTAAGGAATTCCTCAAATACGATATTCAGAAACGCAGTGACTTGTTAACTGATCAAAACACATTGTTCCTCAACCTCAAAGGACTGGAAGCTGAAAATATCCAGGATATCGAGATCGTCAAAGAGGTGATCGAACAGAAGTGTGCCGAAGGAGGAGGAAAAATCAAGGCAGTCGCGACGTACGCCTTCGACATCGATGAAGAGCTGATGGACGCTTACGTGGAAATGGGTGCGTATATAGCCAAAAATTATCACGCCACCGTCTCACAATTTGGAAATCGTGAAGAAATGAAAGAGAAACTCGGCGACGAATTTGTGAAGCGCGCACTTGAATCTAAAATACACAAACCCCGGACATGTAAATATTGACGGCAGCGAAAAGAAGTTCATCTGCCTCGTTGTGTTTCATCTTTCGTCGTTGCGGCGTGCGCCCAAATACGTTTGGCGGTTCTATCAGTCTTAACGAAAGCGCGCGTACGCAGTTTATATTCCGCACAAAGTTGCTATCGCGCCATACCATTATTTCTTTGACACATATCTATGATCATCTTATACTCTCCTCCAAATGAATCAGATCCGAACCCTGTTCTGGGAAGACAATAAAGTCGTCATGATCGACCAGAAGGCCCTGCCGCTGGAGGAACGCACGCTTGTCTGCACGCGATACGAAGAAGTCATCGCGGCCATCAACGATCTGACCGTCCGGGGCGCCCCGGCCATCGGCGTGGCCGCCGCCATGGGCATCGCTCTGGGTGCGCGACAGATTCAGGCGGCAAACCCCGAGGCGTTTCAAAGGGATTTCATGGCGATCTGCGACACATTCGCCCGGACCCGCCCGACGGCCCGCAACCTCTTCTGGGCCATCGAACGCATGAAACGATGCTTCGAAAAGACGCTGGCATCAGACACATCCATAATCCCCTCTGACATCAGCCAAGCCCTCGTCGCCGAGGCCATCGGGATTTGCGAAGAGGACATCGCCATCAACCGGAAGATGGGCGCCAACGGCCGGTCCCTGATCAAGGACGGCGACCGCATTCTGACCCACTGCAATGCCGGCGCGCTGGCTACGGCCGGATATGGCACGGCCCTCGGCGTCATGCGCGCGGCCTGTGAGGAAGGGAAAAAAATCCACGTCTTCGTGGATGAGACGCGGCCGGTTCTGCAGGGGGCGCGGCTGACGGCCTGGGAGCTCATGAAGGAAAACATTCCCGCCACGCTTATTACCGACAATATGGCCGGGTTTCTCATGCAGCGCGGGAAAATCGATCTGGTCATCACGGGAGCGGATCGCATCGCCGCAAACGGCGACACGGCCAACAAGATCGGTACCTATGCCCTGGCGGTTCTGGCAAAGGAGAACAACATCCCTTTCTATATCGCGGCGCCTATCTCGACGATCGACCTGTCCCTGAAAACCGGCGACGAGATCCCTATTGAAGAACGCAGCAGCGAAGAAGTCGTTGCTTTTCAAGGCGCTCGGAGCGCCCCCGTCGGTATGCCGGTCTATAACCCGGCCTTCGACGTGACCCCGCACCGCTACATCACGGCCATCATCACCGAGACCGGCGTCATCCGGCCTCCTTTTGCGACAAATCTGTCCGGTATTTTTTAAAAGGCCTCTTGTGTTTTGCCTGTGTCAGATTTTCCGACCGGCGGGATGACTCTTAAGGGAGGTCGTTTGAGGGAAACAAGCAGCTTTATTTCTTTCCTGCAATCTTCCTGTATGACGCTGTCACGGTTTCGCTGCCGGTTTCACTTTCGATTCCGGCAGGGGTCCCGTCCTGTTATTCAGGGCGGACCGGGCGATGCGCGTTACATAAACCGTCACCGCGACCGTTGCAATAAAACCGGCGATGTATAGAACCCATTCGGCGTTGGTTCTGGTCCGACCGTCGGCGCCGAGCCGCGCCAGATCACCGATCAGCGAGCCGATATAGACATACATGACGGTTCCGGGCAGCATGCCGATCCAGGAGGCAAAAAAGTAGTCTCTGAGCGACACCTTGGTCAGGCCATAAGCGTAATTCAGCAGGTTGAAGGGAAATGCCGGCGACAGGCGGGTCAGACCGACGATTTTCCAGCCCTCTCTGGCAACGGCATCATCGATGGCCCTGAACCGGGGATGCCCTTCAATTCTTCTTGCTACCCAATCTCTGGCAACGTATCTGCCGACGAGAAAGGCGGCAGTGGCGCCGAGCGTAGCCGATATGGAAACAATGATGGACCCCGCGACGAGACCGAACAGGACGCCTGCCCCCAGCGTCAGAATCGATCCGGGAAGAAACAGGACACAGGCGAGGATATAGATGACCATGAAAATGAGCGGCCCCCACGACCCCAGGCCTGCAATCCAGTCAAGGGCGCGCACCAATAATTCCTGGGCGTTGAAGTATTGCGCGGCAGCGAGCAGAACGATAATGCCCGCGGCGGCAAATGCCAGCTTTTTCATGGGGCTTCAACCTCCTTTTTCCCGTTTAAACATTACACCTCGGGCAGCGTGCAGGCCCTTCCTTTCAGGTTGAACAGAAACTTGAGAATCCCTTTTGTCCGGTCGCTGAATATCTTGTCCGCAAAGACCCGGCCCGAAACACGCTTCGAGATTTCAGACAGGGTCGGATAGACATGAACGGCCCCGGCCAATGTCGAAAGCTTCACCCCGCCATTTACAGCAACGATCCATTCGTGAATCAATTCCCCCGCGTGAGCACCGACGATCTGACAGCCCAGCAGTTTGTCCTTTCCGTCCAGAAGAATCTTGATCTTACCGATGGGTTCTCCTTCGGCCAGGGCGCGGTCGTTATCCGCAAAGCGCTCCTCGATGATCCTGTAGTCCAACCCTTCCTTGCGGGCCCGCTTTTCATTGCAGCCGATGCTGGCCACCTCCGGGTCCGTATACGTGCACCAGCCGATTTTGCCGTAGTCCGCCTTGCGGGGGAGATGCAGGATCGCATTCGTCAGGGCAATGCCCGCTTCGTATCCGGCCACATGTGTAAAGGGCAATCGGCCATTGACATCGCCGCAGGCGTAGATGTGCGAGACATTGGTCCTCATCCTGGCATCGGTCGGAATGCCCCGGTTTGTGAAGGATATGCCGGCAGCATCCAGTCCCAACCCATCGATATTGGGCTTCCGGCCTGTAGCGATGAAGATGGCATCCCCTTCGATCGTGGTCGTTTCCCCGTCGCCGTCGGCCGGGGCGACGGTCAGTGCAATGGCGTCGCCGCGCATTCGAGCCCGGACGGCCTTTGTCGCGGTGTGAATCTCAACGCCTTCCGTTTCCAGGCGGGCCTTCAGGATATCCGCCATATCGGCGTCTTCCGGACCCAGGATCTGATCCATGAACTCAATGATCACGACCTGAGAACCCAGGCGGGCAAAGGCCTGGGCGATTTCCAGGCCGATGGGGCCGCCCCCCAGAACGATCAGGCGGGACGGCAGCGTCCTCTGGGAAAAAACCGTCTCGTTCGTCCAGTAAGGCACCCCGGAAAGCCCCTCCAAGGGCGGCGTCGCCGGGCTGGACCCCGTGGCAATGATCCAGTTGCTTCGCAGAAATTCGCCTGCTGTCCACTTCGACGACATGATCATCCTTAAATGCGGCATTTCCGAATCGAATCTCCGCACCCAGTCCGCAGAACCGCTCCGGAGAATCATGAGGCTGGATCTTTTCGATGACGGCCTTGACGCGATCCATGACGGCCCCCAGATCCACAGGCGGCAGCGATACCGCCGGCAGGCCGAACGCTTTGAGACGCCTTGCCAGGGACCATACCCCGGCCGTACGGATCAGAGTTTTTGACGGCACACATCCGAAGTGCAGGCAATCACCCCCCAGCTTATCCGTTTTTTCAATCAGAATGGTTTTGGCGCCGAACTGGGCGCCGCCTGCTGCAGCCGTCAGGCCCGCGGCGCCGCCGCCGATGATTCCCAAATCATAGTCATAACTTGGCATAGGTACCTCCATTGTCCGATATCATCTCATAAAAGGCATGATCAACAGGGACGTCAGGCTGGAAGACCTGTCGTCATGATAACCATTAAGACCGATTCTCATGCGGTCATGACCCTCCGCGGGCTGGTCCCGGTAGGTGTCGAACAGGCGGTCCCACCAAGGCACACTGAAACCATAGTTGCTGTTGGTTTCCCCGACAATCACCGAATGGTGCACCCGGTGCATATCCGGCGTCACCAGAAACATCCTGATTGTCCGGTCCCAAGGCAAGGGTATCCGCACATTGCCATGGTTGAACATGGAGGCGCCGTTCAGCAGGATTTCAAAGATCAGCACAGCCACGGCAGGCGCTCCGATGGCGGCCACGACGGCAAGCTTGATCATCAATGACAAGATGATCTCCACGGGATGAAAGCGCAGGCCCGACGTCACATCAATGTCCTGATCGGTATGATGCACCTTGTGCAGGCGCCACAAGAGCGGCGTCCGATGAAACAGGACATGCTGAAGGTAAATAGCCAGATCCAGCGCCAGGACGCCGATCACAACCGCCGGGCCCGGGGCAATATAAAAGATATTCAGCAATCCCCAGCCCCGGTCGGCCATCAACACCGCCAGTCCCATAGGAAGCACGGGAAAAATGAGGCGCGGGACAGAGGCGTCGATTGCCTGCATTGCGATATTTGCGAACCAGCGCCGGGGCTTCGATACGGACAGTCTTCGCCTGGGTGCGACGGCTTCCACAATCGCCACACAGCAGAATATGACCGCAAAGCATCCGATCCGGATCAGGGTTTCCCGGGAAATGAAATCAACGCCCATAGGCCCTCATGAATCCGTTTTCCTCGAATGACAACCGGTCTGTTTCAGGAATCTCAATCCACAATGTTATCGATGCGAATAAGCTACCACGGTTCGCGCCGGAAATCCATTATGATTCACCAGTTAACGCTGGGATCGGTGAGGGAAAATTCCTCAATTACGGCGGGGACTTTACAAAACCGCCGGAGATTCCAATTGTCCTGTCTCCCCGATGCACCGTACGGGCTTTAGTCCCAGCAGAACGGTTTCTCCTGCCCGAAATCGGGCGAGAGGTGGCGGTCGTTGACTTCCTGGAGGTAGAGGTTTTCAAAACCCAGCGCCAGGGCGTGATCGACGACGACCTGATATTCCCGGCGGGCGACCCGCCGCCCCAGGAGGGGGTGATGTTTCACGGCCGGGATGGGCGTGTACTGGGACATGATGCTCAGGGAAACCTCCGGGGAAAGATGGGAACGGATCAGATCGAGGGCCGCGATGCTGTTTTCAACAAGGCCCGGCAGGACGAGATGGCGGATCAGGAGGCCGCCCGTGGCAATCTCGTCGTCCAGGTGGAGGCCGTCCCCGACCTGGCGGGCCATCTCCTCGAGGGCGGCGACGGCAAATGCGACATAATCGCCCACGCCCGACAACAGATGGGCCGTTTCATCGGAACCGTACTTGAAATCGGGCAGATAGATATCCACAGCACCGGCCAGACGCCGGATGATATCGGGATCTTCGTAGCCGCCGCAATTATAAACGAAGGGAATGGCAAGGCCCTGCTTGCGGGCCAGACGCAGGCCTTCGAGGATAAGGGGAATCTGGGGCGTCGGCGTGACCACGTTGATGTTGTGGCATCGTTCATCCTGGAGAGCGAGCATCATGCGGGCGAGCCCGGCGGAGGTCATAGTTTTCCCCGCTGTGCTGTGGCTGATCTGATAGTTCTGGCAGAAGACACACCGCAGATTGCAGGACGAAAAAAAGATGGTCCCCGATCCATAGCGACCCGACAGGGGCGGCTCTTCGCCGAGATGCGGAAGGGCGCAATCCACGACAAGATGGCCCGGAAGCCCGCAGAATCCCGTTTCCCCTGCCGTTCGATCCGCTCCGCACCGCCTGGGACAAAGGACGCAATGTTTCAGGATGTCCAGCATCGGCGCCGACAACCCCCTGTTCAGATTTTCGTTCCGACGGCAAAGCCTTCCTCGATGGCCTCTTTGATCATGCGGGGCTCAACGCAGTCGCCGATAGAGAAAACTTCGGGAGCCGCCGACCGGAATTTTTCCGGCAGCGACGGGTCGGATTTAAGGCCGACGGCCAAGACAACGAAATCGCCTTCGATGAACGCAGGGTCTCCCTTCCGGTTCACCTTCACGCCTTTTTCGGTGATTTCCTCGACGACGGTGTGCGTTTCCATGCGGATGCCCATCTGCTTCAACCGTGCCAGAAAGAAGGGCCGGTAGGTCGGCGAGATGGTCGCCGCCATGCGATCCAGCATTTCGACCACCGTGACCGTGGCGACGCCTTCGCCCTTTTCTACAAGGAATTCCGCCGTTTCACAGCCCACCAGGCCGCCGCCGATCACAATGACGGACCCGCTGACCGTCTTTTTCCCTGTCAGCACGTCCTCGGCCAAAACGCAATGGGCCGCCTCGACACCTGGAATGGACGGGACAAGGGGAGCAGCGCCCACAGCCAGGACAAGCACATCCGGCTTTCCGGCCGCAACGGTTTGCGGATCAGCCTCGCAATGGAGGCGGATTTCTGCCCCCGCCTTTTTCGCCCGGACGGCGAGGCTCTCGGCCAGCGTTCGGATTTCCTCCTTGTGGGGAGGCAGACAACCGACCCGCAGCCAGCCGCCCGTCTCCGCCTCTTTCTCGAAGAGCGTGACCTTGTGGCCCCGCGCCGCGGCCGTCCTTGCCGCCTCCAGGCCTGCGGGGCCGCCGCCGACAATGAAGACCTTCTTCGGTATCGCGGCGGGCTTGAGTCGATACGGGCCTTCCCGGCCCGCCAGGGGATTGACGGTGCAGAAGGTGCCGGCACCAACGCCCCAAGTCTTGTAGATGGACAGAATCTCGCCGAGGCACCGCGAACAGGCGATGCAGGGAACGATTTCATCCACCCGGCCCGCTTTCGCCTTTGCGGGCAGCTCGGGATCGGCAAGCAGGGCCCGCCCCATGCCGACGAGGTCGGCCTGGCCTGCCGCCAGGATCTTCTCGGCAATGAACGGGTCGTTGATGCGGTTGGCGGCGATGACCGGGATGTCCACGGCGCTGCGGATCGCTGCGGCAAGATGGGCAAATGCCCCTTTTGGCAGGGAGGGGGCGACCGTGGGGATGGTCGACTCGTGCCAGCCGGTGTAACAGTTGATGAGCCGCACGCCGGCTTTTTCGAGGAACCAGGCCACGATTTTCGAATCTTCGATGGTGTGCCCGCCCGGCATTTGTTCCTCCACATTCAGGCGGACCCCGATCGGAAAGTCGTCGCCGACGGCCTTCTGCATGCTTGCGATGATTTCCATCAGAATCCGCATCCTGTTTTCCAGGCTGCCGCCGTATTTATCGTCCCGCAGGTTGCCCGTGGGTGACAGAAAACGGTTCAGCAGGTAGCCGCCGCCCACGAGGATCTCCACGGCGTCGAAGCCGCCCTCGCGCACGCGACGGGCTGCTTTGCCATATTCCGCGACGATGAACCGGATTTCATCGGTTGTAACGACCCGGGGCACGGTGCGCAGGATCTGGTTCAAAATCGGAGAGGGGCCCACGACTTCGGGCAGATTGTCCCGGAAGATGACATGGTAGGATGTGATGAGCTGGCAGGCGGATTTTGCCCCGTGGGCGCGGATCGCCGCCGTCAGCCTTTTTGCGCCCGGCAGAAAACGGTCGTCGAACATGCCGGGCTCCACCGGCGCTCCGGCGGGGATGGGCGAAAAAGGGATGATGATCAGGCCGGCGCCTCCTTTTGCGCGTTCGGCGAAGAAATCGATGAAGCGGTCTCCCACGGTTTCGTCGGTCTCGCAATAACCGGTGGTCATCGGAAGCATCACAATGCGGTTGGGAAGTTCCATGTTTCCGATTTTCAGCGGGGTGAACAGGTGCTTGAACATAACATCTCCTCCCGATCTATTTTTTTAATTTTGTTCCGACGCTCCACGCCTTGCCGATGTCATCGCCGACACTCCAGTAATGATTGTCGGGCATGGTCAGCGTAAAGGGATTGATCTTTTTTATGTCCGGCTTGCCGTCGGTCATGCAGGCCTCATCACAGTAGGCTTCCACGATCTCTCCGATAAAAAGCGTGTTGACCGGCAATTTTACGGTCTCATGAAGCCTGCATGCCATCGAGACCGGACACTCGCCGATCAGCGGAGCCCCCGGCAAAGAGCCATAGAACACGTCGAATATGGATGATTTATCCACCTTCCTGCCGGAAAACAGCCCGCAGTAATCCGTTTTCTCCATCAGGGAAAGGTCGGGGATATTGATGCTGAAGGCCTTTTTTTCCACGATTCCCTGATTGGTCAGGTGCGGGCCGAGGGAAATGGCAATCATCGGCGGCTGATAATTCACGCGACTGACCCAACCCACGGTCATAAAGTTCGGTTTTTCGTTCACGATGCTGCCGGCCAGAACCACCGGCATGGGATACAAGAAGGCATTGTTGTCGATTCTGTTTTTCATCAGCAGCTCCTTTCTGAGCCCATAGACCTATCTCCTCTGTCCGCTTGGGGAAATTAGTTATGCCGCCCTTACCCTGATGCGGGGTTCCACGCTTGGCCAGATGGTCCGGCGTGCGATCCGCATGTCGTAATCGACCTGCAGATTCAGCCAGATTTCAGGCGATACACCGAAATACTTGCCGAGGCGAAGGGCTGTATCTGCGGTAATGGTACGTTTTCCATTGACGATCTCGCTGATCCGTCCCGGCGGCACATCGATGTCGCGGGCCAGTTGATTGGCGCTTAAGCCAAAGGGCTTCATAAATTCTTCACAAAGAATTTCTCCCGGCGGAATAGGATCCAATAATTTTGATTCTTTCATCTCATTCGCTCCTAATGATAATCTGCGTTTTCAACATCATATGCATCGCCATTCTTCCATTTAAAACAAACCCGCCACTGATCGTTAATACGAATGCTGTATTGCCCCTGCCGGTCACCTTTCAGCGCTTCCAGTTGATTGCCGGGTGGTTGCCTCAGGTCCTGAAGATTTCGGGCACGGTGCAAATATAAGAGTTTTCTTCTCGCCTGCCGTTCAATAGCCTGAAAACGAAGCACCGGTCTATCGTCGAAAAGCGCGTCCGTATCTTTGCAGTGACAAGTCTTGATCATGATGTCATCATATTACGCATTGCGTAATATGTAAAGCATATTTTCCACAATTTATCCCATTCAGATGCTTGGTAGATCCGAATCATGAGGTGATGTCTTTGTCTCTCTATGACGGATTTCTTTACGTTTTAATAGCATTTATCACGGTGAGGTGTCGTTGACTATTTATTGAAGTCGAGATTTTCGGGAAAAGCGATTTTGTAGCAGATTTCAACCGGAACTATTCAGGCGGGATAGCAGAAATAATCAAGGCTGCCGGTTATTGGCGATCTACAAACAAAGCATTGACAACATCTAAAACGATTGATGATTAACGATCGAAACGTTCACTGCAATTTATAAATCGGGCTGTCTTTCCCGAAGTTAATGATCAGCGGCGTTTGTTCATGCCCGATCTGTTTGGAGATGTTCGTCGTCATCTTCTTGGAATATTCACCCAGCCCCACAATCGTAACCTTGCCGTCTTTGTTCCTGTCGGCCTGCCTGTTGTTGTTCAGTCCATCCAGCAGAGTGTAAGTGAAAAGCCCGTTGCCCTTGTATCCGTCCATCGCCGCCTGCTTGTCGCTTGCCGATGCGTAGATATGTAAACCCATCTTCTTGGCCAGCACTGACATCCTTGCATCATAAAGACCGCTGATGATGGTGTCCACACCCCCGGCATGGCAGGTGTCGAAGATGAACAACTGGCTCAAGGATTTGATCTTCTTGGACATCTCCACAATCTCGTTGGAACTGATCACGCTGTTTTCACTTACGTTGCCATTATAGTCATGGGTGAGCAGATAGTACTGATTCTGCAAAAGCACCCCGTGGCCTGCGACAAAGAGGATAAAACTGTCTTGAGGTTTGACCTTCCGGGTCAGTTCATTGATTTTGCTTGTGATGTTTGCCTTGGTGGATTCCCTGTCCGTCAGAAGCTCATAGTGGATGTTCCGGGGGTTGTATAGCGTGGCGGCCTGGACCTTTATCTTCTCTTCTATGTCCCGGGCATCCTTTACCGCATAGTTCAGATTGACATTGCTATCCTTATGCTGATCGATACCGATGGCCAGGATATAAAGATGAGAGTCTTCGGCTTTAAGCTTTGAGCTGAAGCTGGTGGTCTTCATATAGCTCTGGACGGTGTTGCTGCTGTTAAAGGCGGCCACACTGACCTCGTTCTCTCCGGGGATGGCTTCCACTTCCCTGCAGTCTTCAAAGACCTCTCCTTTGGATTTGCTGACTATAGGAGTCGTGTCAACTTTACCCTTGATCAACACACTGCGCATATCCTCATAAATGGCATTGCTATTTAAGGATGCGAGTTGCGTTTTGTCGGAACCTGACCTTGACATTTCTTTATAATATCCGTCTGACTGAATGAGCTTGCCGTTGTGGAAGAGACGAACCTCACCGATGCCGCCACCGGTGCTCTTGGCTTGATAACAGACTTTAACTTTATGCTGGTCGGTGTCTCTTATCTTTGAAGTAAATTCAACCACAGGAGGTGGACTTTTTATGGCATCCTGCATGGTAATTGTCACTAAGCCACTTATATCTTCGCCGCGAAGCTTTGCAGCAACAATGTCAGGACGGTAGAAGACGTCGTAAAACTGATCAACAGAGTATTCATTATCAGCCACTTTAATACTCAGGTATTGTTCAGCACCCCTTGCAGATGCGTTGTAATAACCTTCCTGTGTAATGACAATCCATTCTCCATCCTTAAACGCAATCATTGAAGCAACTTCTTCCCCGGTAGAGACATCCCATATTCGTGTAGATGCATCTCCTGCAGATATGACATATTTGCTATTGGGGAAAAATTTTGCAGCCGAGTAGCTCTTTATACTCGAATGCCCCGTAAGGGTTTTATATTCAGTGCCAGATGCTATATTCCATATCTTTATGTCATCTTTCCACGTCGCCGATACGGCATATTTCCCATCCGGAGAAAAAGCTACGGACCAAATTTGGGCAGTGCCTTTGTGACCGACAAATCTCTTTATCTCAGTTAAACTTTTGGCATCCCAAAATATTAGCTCATGGTTACCTCCACCCGACAAGGCATATCCCCCATTCGCAGAGAAGGAAACAGCGTGTACCATAGGATCATCGATAATATATTCTTCTGTTTTTATAGGCTTCCCGCTTGATACATCCCATAGATCTATTCTGCCACCATATCTATAAGCACCGCCTGACAAGGCATATTTTCCATCTGGAGAATATGCAACAGACCAAATTACTCCAACTGGATCAAAATCTTTTACTTCTTGTCCTGTTGCTACATCATAGATTTGCATATTAGAAGGAATTTTAGAACCAGCCGGAGGACCTCCGCTTAAAAGATATTTTCCGTCAGGAGAAAAAGCTAGCGAGCTCGTTCTAATATTGCCATCAAATGTAATTATTTCTTGCATGTTGGATAGATCCCAGAGTTTTATTCCTTTGCTGCCGGAAGCGATATATTTTCCATCAGGCGAAAAAGCAACCGCAGTTGTGTCATTCACGTAAGCTCTGGGATGATCAAATGTTTGTATTTTCTTGCCTTGAAGAATATCCCAGAGGATAAAATAATCAAGGCTTCCAGATAAGGCATATCTTCCATCCGGAGAAATATCGACCCTAGCTACAAGAGGAGCTTCGTGCTTAATTTCTCTGGATATATCACCATATCTAGTAAGAACGGGTGTTGCGGCGCAGGAACAAAGGAGAATGGCAAGACATAATGTCGAGATTGTTCTATAGGGAAACATGCTTTAAATGAAACCCCACATTATATTGAATTGATATTGGTAAGAATTTGCTTTTACGAGGAAGGAATATAGGGAAAACGATTTTGTATGTCAATGAAAAGCTGTGTGATTGATAGGGCATTGCCTATGATGCTCGGAGTATAGGGATGCTGTTCTTTCATGTTAAGAGCTATTCCCCAGTGATATTCTCCAGTGTGGTCACGAATAATCGTTTGAAACAAAGTATAACTATTAAAATTATTCAACGCATAACTTCAGGAAGACACAAATGAAACTGAGGGCAAGAAATATTGGCTGTCGGTGTATCTGCATTTCAATCCGTATTCAATCGTTTGTCCAGATCAACCCGCCTCTTGCTTTGTATTTGAACATCTTCAAAAAGATCCCAAAGTGTCTAGCATCCCATATATTAGGGGCAACGCCAGAAGGCATCCATTTCCGAGCTCATTGACTGCCAATGGGTGCCTTGCCAGTAGAGGCGGTGGCAGACGGGACATTCGGCAAAATGATCCTGAGTGAGATACACGTAGGCTGGAACACGGTCCTTGACCGCTTCCTTAGCGCATTCCTCAAGCCGCCTGTTGCATTCCAAACAGGTGGTAAAGGGATGGAATCTGCTTTTATCCAATTTCAGGGTGCTGAGGATCTGCTGCACTTGCGTCTTGATGTGGTCACTCTCGATGAGGATAGCTTTAATACGGCCGCTGACGATTACACGGCGCTTCATAATCCGCCGATCACGGGTCAGCAGAATGCGGTTTTCGACCAAGGCAGCGGCGATTATCGCGTTATCGTCGGCACCCATAAAGAGGCTGGCATCAAAGCCTGCCATGCGCAGCCACTTTGCTATTTTTCCTACATTATGGTCAACAATAAATTTAAACTCGGCATCAATCATCTTAGTGGTAGCGGCGGAATCTGCACCTTTTAAACCCTATTCAACGATCTGGTCCGATCAATCAGAATGCACATTGTATTTGTTGTCAGTAAGGCTGATCTTGATGAAACTATTGCTTTTCTAAGCCCTTAAATCTCTTCTCTGTCCGCTTGTGGAAGTTATGCCGCCCTTACCCTGATGCGGGGTTCCACGCTTGGCCAGATGGTCCGGCGTGCGATCCGCATGTCGTAATCAACCTGCAGATTCAGCCAGATCTCAGGGGATACACCGAAATACTTGCCGAAGCGAAAGGCGGCGTCAAGTGTGGTTTGATCCCGCGCAGGCGGGCGGCATCACGCCTCGCTGACCAAAACGCGTTCCATGCGGTCGCCCGGACAGATGGCGTCCACGACGTCCTGACCCGCCACAACCTTTCCGAAGACCGTGTGCTTGCCGTTGAGATGCGGCTGCGGCGAGTGGGTGATGAAAAACTGGCTTCCGTTCGTGCCCGGTCCGGCGTTTGCCATTGAAATCACCTTTGCCTCATGGATCAATGGGTTGCCCCTCAACTCGTCCTCGAACTGGTATCCGGGGCCGCCCCGGCCTGTTCCGGTCGGATCGCCACCCTGAATGACAAAATCGCCGATCACGCGGTGAAACGTCACGCCGTCGTAGAAACCCTCCCGCGCGAGAAAGACAAAGTTGTTGACGGTTTTGGGGGCATGCTGCGGGTAGAACTCCAGTTCAATGTTGCCCCGGTTGGTTTCCATCGTGACGCGATAAAGCTTCTTTGGATCGATCTGCATTTCGGGTGGACAATCCCACTGTTTTGCTGCCATATTGATTCCTCCTGTGTTTGATTGTGATTGACGGCCTGTTTATGGGTATTGTTCAGAGCGACCCGTCGAGTCCATCCGCCAGCGGTGTTTTGCAGGACCGGCACTGCTGCGCGCCCCGGAAAACCGCTTTGCCGCAGGACGGGCAATGATAGCGCTCACATTCCGACCGCGCCCATTCGACGCTGCCCGCCTCATCGCCGTGCTCGGCGACCTTGGCCCGCCAGACGGGAATCGCCCTTTTCATGACCTGAATACCCGTGGCAAAACCAAAATTATTGATGCGGTCACACGGCCATTCGCTGCACTGATGGCAGGAGTAGAATCCTTTGGACAGAACGCAGTCCCGGATATGGCATATCTTGCAATAGCCGTACATTTTTTTCGGCGGATCGGCCTGCATGCACCCGCAACATTCCGTATCCTCCGGCCTTGTCCCGTACAGTTTTCCCAGTATGGCCTTGAACTTGTCGTTGCCGTCCCGCGTCGCGATATAAACGCCACAGGCGCCGCAGTACAGACCGCAGGGGGCCATCAGATCCTTGTTGCTGACTTCCTGTTCGCTCCATCCTTCCATATCAATACCTCCTGAAAATATTAGAATTGCATTGAAACCCCCGAGACCTTCGAAAAATGGCTTCGCCGCCTGCGTACCATTTTTCAGCGGGAATTCATAGCTCTTAACCCTGACGAACTTAAAAAAAGTCCAGATGCATTGTTGCGCTGCATCCGGACTTTTTTACGAAGTTGTCAATTTTAGTGGCCCCTCCGGCAACGCTTTCGGCGCTCAGATTGTTTCCAGCGCCGCCCGGATCTCCTTATTGGCCTGGGCACTGCTCTCCCGCGGCAGGCTCGCCTCCAAGGCTTGCCTCGCCCTGGCACCGCCCAACTGTCCGAGCGCCCACGCGGCGTGCGCCCGCACCAGTTCCTCCGGGTCCTCCATGGCCTGCGCGAGGTGCGGCGCCATCGCCTGGTCGCCGCTATTGCCGAGCGCTACCGCGGCGTTTCGCTGGAAGTACTTGCGATCCTGCATGTATGTGTGCAGGAGCGGCGCGACGGCCTTCGTCTCAAACTCCTGTCCCATTCTCAGAAGGCTTGTCAGGCTGAAATGCTTGGCCGTTTCCTCCAGGAAGGCGCTCGCGGGCAGCTCCGCCTTGAGTTTCGCCTGGTTGTGCGGGCAGGCCTCCTGGCACACGTCGCAGCCGTGGATCCAACTCGCCATCTTCGGCCGCAGCTCAGGATCGATATACGGCGAGGTGTTCCGGAAGCCATGGACGTTGACGACGTGGTTGAATGTGATGCACCGGCGCGGATTCAGGCGAAAGTCGGCGACGATCGCCCCCGTCGGGCAGGCTTCGATGCAGAGCCGGCAGGCGGGCGGGCAGTGCATCCATTTTGCGGGTGTGTCGTACTCCAGTTCGGCGTCCACGATGAACGTGTGGATGATCACGAAGGTGCCGATGCCCGGGGAGCAGATGAAGGTGTTCCGACCGAACTCGCCGACCCCGGCACGGACGGCAGCGAGGCGGTCCGGGACCCCGGAGGAGATCAAAAACCAGCGCCCGACCTGCATCCCCTTCTTTTCCAGGAACTGCCGCATGAGCTGCACCCGCGCGCCCCCAAGGCGCGTCGGCGGCTCGATATAGGAGCGCGATTGGTAGAGGCGTCCGATCTTGCCCACCAGATTCTCCGGGAAGCGCTCCCGGACGTAGTCGTACACGGCGACAACGATGGACCTTGCGCCCGGCAGGCGGTCCTGCGGATTGGCCGCGCGCTCGAGGCGAAGGCCCGACTCGATCGCCCAGTCGTAGTCCTGTGAGCGTTCCTCCAGCGCCTGGGCATACAGGGGGAACGGATCCGCCGTCGTGATCCCCACGCGGCTGTAGCCGAGATCGAGGGCGTAGCTCTTGATCTCCTCCGTCAATGACATGAGACGCCTCCGGCTGTTAAAAGGCAACGACGGTCATGATCGTAAATCTTCATCGCTGACGGTCTTCTGCCTTGCATTCCATAACGATGCGGCCCCAGCCGCCACATTTCACGCCCACATCGAAACAGCCCGTTCTTTTGAAGCGCATCTCGTTCGGATCGATACCGGCCATGAGGAGCTCGCCTGCAGCGAAGATGAGACCGGATGCGGCAGTTAGGGCATAGATACAAATCCTGTCCGGAGACCGTTTGGTGAGGAGGTTGCCCGCCCCGTCGAAGCAGAGTTTATCGCCCTTTTTATGCTGGCTGTTGCAGCCGTGAGAATCCACCACTTCGAAGACGATCGTTTTGTTCGCGAACAGGGGAGCTTTCGCGAGAACATCCAGATTCCTCGGATTTTCCATGAATACCTTCATTTCCTCATCGGTATAATCAAAATGCTTCTGGATCGCTTTCCACGCAGCTTCATCAACTTTCATCATAGACCTCCTTTTCATTATTACCCAAGAAGCTGGAATGTTCCTGAGTCAATCACACGTTTCATATATTTCACAAATACCCCTGGAGCGGCGTAGTCGGGATGATTGCGAATCAGCATGGCCGCGCGCGTCATTTGATTCAGTTCCTTCAGGAGATCCTCTCCATTGCTGTCCCGCCGGGGATGACGGGGATGGGTGGCAAAAAGCATGCTCTCCGGGTCGATGTGCCTTTTCTTCACATGAAGCGCTGCCAGTTTCTTGCAGTGACAGGGGTTGTTCGGATCGACGAGGCCGCATTTCTGGACCAGAAAATCTGTGAGTTGTTTTTTTCCACGGTAAAGCCGCTGGCGATAAGCCGCCGGCGTGAGGCCCAGGATCCTGGCGCCCTCCGCACTTTTTACACCGAAGATCTCTCCCAGAATAACAGCCAGGCGGACCTCCCGCTTCAGACAGAGCAGCAGATAGTGAACGCAGGCGAGTTTTGTCTCTTCCACAATGAGGTTCTGCTCAGCCTCAATGAAGTCATCATCTCCCTTGTCCAGGATCCCATCCTCGATCATGTGCACGCACTTGTCGAAGGTCATTTGCCAGCGCTCGGCCCTGCATTTACGTGTGGTCAGCAGGTGGTTGGAGGCGATGCTGTAGACCCAGGTCTCGAAGCGGCTCTCCCCTTTGAACGTGCCGAGGTTGATGATGACCTTTACAAGAATCTCCTGAGTGGCGTCTTCCGCATCGGCGGGGATATAGAGCATCCGGATCGCCAGCCCGTAAATTTTATCCTGAATCCTCTTGATGATCTCTTCGAGCACATCCTTGTCGCCGGTTTTGGCCCGTTCAACGAGATGCTCAAGGGGTGTTGCTACGGCATTTGCAATCTTTGACATCTGTTTCACCTTTTTTTGTTAGACTATTTTGGATGCCGTTTTGTGACATAAAAAATAGCGGGGCACTACGGAGGGGCTGCCTGTTTCTGTGGGCTCTTGGCATCTATTTGATAAGACTATCCGGGTAAAAATCAGACTTAAATCACCAGCATATAAATGGTCACCGCCAGTTGAACGACGGATACGACCAGTATCGCTGCAAGGATGTATTTTGAAACGGGTTGATTAAATTCCATTCGTCCTTTTCTGAGAAAATACGTATGGATAGAAAAAGCGAACAGGCCGCCGAAACACAGGACCAATGAAAAAATGAGGCCCACCGGGGACTGGTTGGAAACGAGCTTCAATCCGTAAAGAATAAAAAACAGCAGCGGAAAGTGGAGCAGCAAAAATCCGGCAATGCCGCCTGGAAGTTTAAATAATTCCCATTCTTTCCAGTATGCCGAGTCGATTTCATGGTTTATCAATAATACGGCATTGACCAAATACAGCCACAACAGCAAGTCAGCCATCCTCGATACCTCATGACGCCTCATCCGGATTCATCTGCTTGGGCTGCTTGGACTGCATCGCCCTGAAGATTCCCGCCAAGCCGATGATCAGAAAGATCCCGCCCGTGATCAGGCCCGTAATTTCCGTCTCGATATTCTGGGACGCGATATAATTCAGCACGGCCTTTCCGATACGGACGAGGCCAAATATCAGAAAGAAGGCGGGAACCACAAACCCGAGCAGGCGTTTGGCGTCGACGTTGACCTGGGGCATGTTCCGCAGATCCGGCGCTTTTCCGGGCGCGGGTCTTTCCGGCTTTGGCCGGCCTGGCGCAGACCTGGGCAGCGGTACGTCCGGATTGGCGCTGCGAAACACAGTTTCTTCCTGGCCGGCGAGCGCCCAGATGATTCTGTCCCGCTCCCGGGGATCTCTGACCTTCTTGAGCTTATTAATGAGCTCCTGGCGATCCTTTTCCGTAAACCGCATGGATGAACCTCCTGACGATGGCGTCCAGTATAATGAAGCAAAAAATATTTGTCAAAACAAACTAAAATGCCGATCAGTCCACGGCGTTCTGAAAGGCCGGATGGACGCTCCAGTTTCCCCTCAATGTCTCCTGCTTCAGGGCTTTCTTCATCTGAACCATAAATTCGCTGCGCGGGATGTGGCGCCCACCGAGGCTCTCCAGATGGGCCGTATAGACCTGGCAGTCAATCATTGAAAAATAAAGAGTTTTCAACCGGCGGACCAGATCGACCAGAGCCGCCTTGGAGGCGTTGCTGACGGTGGAAAACATGGATTCGCCGAAAAAGCAGCGCCCCAACGAAACGCCGTACAGACCTCCGACCAGAACATCTTCTTGCCATGCCTCCACCGAATGGGCAAATCCCAACTCGTGGAGGCGGATATAGGCATCCTGCATTTCCGGGGTGATCCAGGTGGCTTTCTGCTGCGGCCGGGGCTTCTGGCAGGCGGCGATGACGGCGGGAAAGTTCCGGTCATAGGTAATCCTCATTGTGTCCTTTTTCAGAAATTGCCTCATGCTCCGGGTGATTTCGAGTTCTTCCGGAAAAAGAACGAATCGGGGATCGGGGGCCCACCAGAGAATCGGCTCCGCCTCCGAATACCAAGGGAAAATGCCCTGCCGGTAGGCCTCCAGCAGCCGCCGGGGCGACAGGTCGCCGCCCACGGCCAGCAGGCCGCTCTTCGATGCCCAATGGACCGGCGGAAAAACAGAATCTTGCGTCAATTGAAAAACCGGCATGGTCGGTGTCTTTTTCGCAATCAGGATTTTTTCGATGCCTTGTTTTAAAATTTTCCGGGCTATCCGGATCGGCCAGGATGCCCGAAGCAGTCCCATGATAGAGGACGCTCGCGTGCGAGTCAATTCTTTAATTATTCTTGAAAATGGCCCGATAAAATGTTTATCATCAGAAAATTTTAGATAAAAAAAGGGAGGCGCGATGAAATTTGTAAAAGACATCTATGTTTATGAATGGACGGACTGTTATGACAACAACTGCAACAGCTTCTACATCGGGGGCGGCGTGCAGGCCCTGATCGATCCCGGCCTGACACGCTATGTCCCGTCGCTTTTGGAGAGCATGAAACTCGACGGGATTCAGGAGACCGACATCCGGTATGTCATCAACACCCATTCCCACCCGGATCACTTTGAAGGCTCGGCGTATTTCGCACCCGATAAGGTGAAAATCGCCATGCATGACGATGAAATCGCGTTTCTCAACGGGGAGGGCGGCGGCCTGTACGGCCTGTTCGGGATGAGTGCGCCCGCAGTCGATATCAACATGAGCCTGAAGGAGGGCAACCTCGTGCTGGGGGATGAATCCTTTGAAATCATTCATATCCCGGGTCATTCGCCGGGTTCCGTCGGCCTGTACTGGCCGGCCCGGAAAGCGCTGTTCTGCGGCGATGTGATCTTCGATCAAAGCGTGGGACGGACGGATTTCCCCGGCGGCAGCGGCGCCCAGCTCAAGGAGAGCATCCGGAATCTTGCCAAACTCGACATTGAATGCCTTTTTCCGGGCCACATGGGAATGGTGGAAGGGGCGGAAAACGTCCAGAGAAACTTCAAGGTCGTGATCCAGCAGATCTTTCCGTATATTTAGCAGCTTTGTAATCAAGTCCGGATACTGCGTCGCGCTGTGTCATTCCAGGCTCGGGATAGGAATGAAATCGTCTTTCCTTAAAATCATGTAGGTTGCCAGCCCCTTGGCGATCAGCGTCCCGTCGCCGTTTCTGACCTCCACATCACCCAGGGCGGTCTTGGTGCCCTTGTGGACGATCCGCGCCTCGGCCATAATGTCTCCCCCGTCGAAGGGCTTGAGAAAATTGATCTTCATCTCCACTGTGGTGAAGGTCTCGTCCCTGTCCACGAGGCCGATCAGGGCCATCGCAACAGCCGAATCGGCGGCGGAAAAAATGGCCCCGCCGTGGGCAATCCCCAGCGGATGGACGAGTTTCCTGGCAAAGGGCAGCCTCACCTTCGCCCAGCCTTTTTTCACATCGGCCAGCTCCAGACCAAGCAGCTCCCAAAAGGGCGATTCCTGCTGCATTTTGGTCAGCAGGGACTCCCTGAATTTCGGCGCAAGGTCTTCATAATGGGTCATCCATCCATCTCCTGTTGTCTCAATCGCCGGTCATGTTCTCGATCACGTCATTGCCGGTTTCCCGGTAGGGCAGGGACTCACGGATCGGCGCGGGGATGCGACCGTATTTGCCCTCAAAGGCTTCGAGGTACTGCCTGCGTCCGCTCAGAAAATCCGCCACTCTTTTCTTCATGAGATTCCGGTCCGTAAATAACCGGTAGGCACGCATCTGATCGAGGTTCGCCCGGTCACACTTGATGGGGTAATGATGGCCCAGACAGTCTGTCTCCACACTGAAACGGAGCTGCTTGCGGACGAGGTCGTTGTAAGCCGCCAGGGACTGCCGGAGCGTCACCTTTTCATCCAGGGGGCCGATGGTCCCCGTATTGGCCAGATAACAGGGAATCTTGTTTCGTCTGACAATATCGTGGAAAATCATGGCGTGTTCCAGGCGGTCACCCGCCACAAAGGGATCGAGAAAGAACTCTCGCTTGAACTTGCCCGCCTCCTCGGGATTGCCGCCGCTGCTCTCGATGGATTCACCATAGATGAACAGCATCGTGGCCTGCTCGGCGGTCAGCCGGCTGATGACGTTCACGAGCGGGTTCCGGGTCAGAATGATGATATGGTGGAGCCGTCCCGCCCGCAGGCTTTTAGAGGCAATCTCCAGATTGTCGCGCGTCACAACGGCGCGGGCGTTTCCGGTTTTGACGAGATCCTTGAAATCGGGCATGTACGGGTATTTGGTGATGGCCACATTTTCCAGGAAGGCATCTCTGGATTCGGCTGCGCGCAGGATTTCCGGCTGGCTCTCGTCGAGCCCCTCCGTTTTGACATAGAGCCCGCCGATTTCGAAGGCCGCGTAACTGCCGTCAAAGCCGATCGTGCCGCCGTCGTCGCCGATCATTTCGGAGCTTTCACGCGGCAGCTTGGCAAATTTGCGGCACAGCGTCGTTGTTTTCCCGGTGGCCGTGAGTCCCGAAACGGCCATGACGACTTCCCGCAATTCCGGCCGCTCGGTATTTTCATCATAAATCCAGAGATAATCCCGCCTGGCGCCTGCGTGCAGGAAGATCCCCGTTTTGTCGATGGCCTTGATCCGCCAGTCCTCGAACTGGAAAACACCCTTCTTCCCCTCGCCAAGATAGATCGTGTTGCGGCAGATCTTCACCTGATCGCCGCGACGGTCTCCCATGAAGAGGCGGATCGTGATGTCCTTATCCTTGAGTTTCTTTGTTTTGTTGGCTTCAAAGTGTTCATCGGTAAAATAAATAATCGTATAGGTGGGATCATCGACAACGCGGGCCTCCGGCCCGTCAAGGAGCAGTTTCAGGCCGTAGGCAACCTGCGCATAGGTCTCGGGAAGCAGGAAACGGACGGTCACCCCGTCCAGGCCGTCGCCGACAATCGTATCCAGGGAAACGACGCGCTCCTTGCTGAGGACTTCAACGGCCTGCCTTGCCAGCCTTTCTTCGGGCTCTCCGAAGGGATGATCGACGCTGTTTCGGGTATGGGGGGCCGAGCGGTTCATCGGTTCGGAGTCGGCCGCCACGGAGCCGAACTGGGTCTGAATGACTCCGTCCTGCCTCAGAGCAACGCATTTTAACGCTTCCAGAGACAGGCCTTCGATGAGGCGATTGTCCCGCCGGGCCTCTTCATAGATCCGCTTTGCGGTCGATTTGAAAATACTCATGCTTTTTGTCCTCGAAAAACAGTAAATTTATAAATATGGCCGCGCGGGACTTATGGCAATAAAATCCTGATCAGCGCCAGAATGATCGAGCGGAAAAAGGCAATCAGCGGATTCAGGGCCCCCAAAAAAAGCAGGCCGATGATGATAAAGAATCCATAGGGTTCAACCTGGGAAAAGGAATATCGCAGTCTCTCCGGCAGAAACCCCATCAGGATTTTCGACCCGTCCAGGGGCGGGATCGGGATCAGATTGAAGGCGGCCAGGATGATGTTGATCTGGGCCAGATAGCTGAGCAGCGTTGCCATCACCTCTCCCGGAGCAGGCGTGAGCAGCCGGTACAGAAAAAAAGCCAGGAAGGCCAGCAGCATGTTCGTAATGATGCCCGCTGATGAAACGAGGATGAGTCCTTTCTTGGTATCCCGGATGTAGTTGAAGTTGACCGGCACCGGCTTGGCCCAGCCAAAGCCAAAGATAAACAGCATGATCGTCCCGATGGGGTCGAGGTGCCTCAGAGGATTGAGGCTCAGGCGACCCTGCATTTTGGCCGTTGGGTCGCCCATGCGCCAGGCCACCCATCCATGGGCCAGTTCATGCAGGACAACAGAGTACATCAGCGGAATGGCCAGCAGGATAAACGCCAGCGGATCGTTGATCAGCAGGTTGAGCAGCCCCATATAGATACTCTTTCCCTCTTCTTGGTTTTATAAATGGCAGTTTCGCAGAGCCCTGCGCTTCTGTCAATTTTCTTCAACGGTTGCGAAGCTGGCCTCCGCGACCCCTTCCAGCAGTTGCAGCGACTTGATCCGGACGGTGAAAAACTCGGCGTCGGGATCCTCAGCCAGGACATCCAGGTGCGGATGCCGTTCCAGGAGCAGGGCCCTGATCATGTTCCGTTTTTTCTGATCTTTCACTTCCTCAAACAGGCCATTGACCGTCAGGGCCCTGACCTGATGCCGCTTTTCTCCGCGATCCTCCTCGCGCGTGTCAATGAGGAGACTAACCGCGGGGTTGTCCGTCAGATTCCGGTATTTTTTTGTTTTCCTGAACGTGACCATGTACATCTCGCGGCAATCCGCATCCGTAGCATAAGACATGAGCGAACAGTGGGGCTGATCGCCCGAAACCGTCGCCAGGACACAGACATTCTGGGATCTGACCAGATCTTTCATCTTTTCCAGCATCATTCCGTCTCCTTGGAAGCCTCCGCTCCTCTCGTGGGATAGGACCGGGGTAATGGAAATCTATCTGTATCATACACCATAATCGCACATTTTGGCAATATAGTTTGAACTTTTCCGGCGGCCCGTGTAAACATCTCCCCATGAAAAAAACGGACATCCTGATCAAGAAAGCGCTGCTCGCCTGGTACGGCCGGCACCGGCGCTATCCTGCCCTGGCGAGAGCATCCCGATCCCTACCGGGTCTGGATCTCGGAAATCATGCTGCAGCAAACGCAGGTGGATACGGCCATCCCCTATTACCACCGCTTTCTGAAACGGTTTCCCGACGTGGCTGCACTGGCCGCGGCGCCGCTGGACGACGTGCTTAAGACCTGGGAAAATCTTGGCTATTATGCCCGGGCGCGGCATCTGCACCAGACCGCACGGATTTTGGTGGAAAAATTCAACGGAAAGCTTCCGGATACCTGGGAGGCGATCATCACGCTGCCCGGCATCGGCAACTACACGGCCGGCGCCATCTTGAGCATCGCCTTCGGAAAGCCCGTGCCCGCTGTGGACGGCAATGTACGCCGCGTCCTGAGCCGGCTCTACGCCGTCCGTGAACCTGTGGACCGGCGGGAAACGCAAAAAAGGCTCCATGCCCTGGCCGCGTCCCTGATCCCGGAAACTGCACCGGGATCGTTCAATCAGGCCGTGATGGATCTGGGCGCCATGATCTGCACCCCGAAATCGCCCGCTTGTGCGGACTGCCCCCTGCGGATACCATGCAAGGCCCGGCGGGACGGCCTGCAGGATCTGCTTCCGATGTCTGAAAAGAAACCGGCAACGCCACATGAGCGCGTCACCGCCGCCGTTCTTCTCAACCGGCAGGGGCAGGTGCTGATTGTCCGACGACCCGCCCGGGGGCTGCTGGGGTCGCTCTGGAAATTCCCCGGCGGCATCGTGAGAAAAAAAGAACTGCTCGAAGAGGGACTCACGCGCACGGTTCGGGAAGAGTTGGGCATCCGGATCCGGGTCGGAAAGCCGCTTGCTTCCGTCAATCATGCCTACACGCATTTCCGGATCACCCTCACCGCCTTCCGCTGTTTCCGCCACTCCGGACGGCCCCGCGCGCTCGCCTGTCAGGAGTGGCGTTGGGCATCGCAGGATGATCTGGAAAAGCTGACGTTCTCCAAAGCCGATCGCACCGTGATCTCGATGATTAAATTGTTTTCCTGAAGTAAGGTGGAGGAATGGCAATGCTGTATCAAGAGAAAAGGATCGTAATCGCTCCGGACAGGTGGTCATTCTTGTCATCGATGCGGAAGTTATAAGGATTGTCCGCCCGCAGGTTCCGCAATCCTTCTCTGTTCGCCGATGCCTTTTTGACCTGAAGGAACTTTTCCACGTCTATTTTAAACTTCCTGAAAATGTCAAAAAGGGTATCGCTCCTTTTGACGACTCCATTGATATCACTGATTTTTTCCGTCAGGGGCAGAACCGCGGCTGTTTTCAGCCCGGCAGGGGCATGCAGATAGCTTCCTACCAGCATCATGGATACCAGCGAGATCACAACGGCAACATATAACAGACGCATGAAAAATCCTTTCTGCAAAGTCCACAAGGTGTTTCATTTTGCAAGGGTTGACTATAGGAAAGAACCTTTTGTATGTCAACCTTATTATTTTATTTCACGCCGGGTCAACATTCACGCCACCGTCTTCCAAAGCACTGAATGCTTTTCTTTTTCACCAAATTCGGCTATATTTCCGCCATCGAGAGATCGTTATCCTAAAAAAGGAGTCTGATATGTCCCGGGAAAAAATTCCTGTCACGACGGCCCTGCTGGCTCTGAAAAAACATCAGGTAACCTTCATCCTCCGACCCTATAAATATGAAGAGCGCGGCGGGACCCGGGTGTCAGCGCGGGAACTGGGCGTTGACGAACATGAAGTCATCAAGACGCTGGTCATGGAAGACGAGCACAAGTCGCCGCTCATCATCCTGATGCACGGCGACAGGGAAGTCTCCACCAAGACCCTGGCCCGCATTCTCGGGGTAAAGGCTGTAAATCCCTGTGATCCCAGTACCGCAGAGAAGCATACCGGTTTCAAGGTCGGGGGAACATCGCCTTTTGGTACAAAAAAGACTTTGCCCCTCTACATGGAAGAAACCATTGCCGATCTGCCCCGCATCCTGATCAATGCGGGCGCCCGTGGGCTCCTGGCGGAGATGTCGCCGTCCGAACTGATCCGGGTTCTGCAGCCGACTCCCGTGAAATGCGGGATGGCTTCGTAAAAAACAAATCTCGTATGCGCACTTGACGTTATTCTCATTCGTCATTATAATTAATCCAAAGGTTTAAAGGCCATTTATCCGGATCGAGACTTTGAAAAAGACTCGCCGGGCCCTTTTGGGTGTGACCATGAGCTCCGAGCAAATGATTATCCGCTGTCTCAACTGCGGAACGAAAAATCGCATCCCCAAGCAGCGCCTGCAGGACAGGCCTACCTGCGGCCACTGCAAAGCCCCTCTGGATGAAATGATCATCCGTTGCCTTCATTGCGGGACTAAAAACCGCATGCCCGAGGATCGGATCAATGACAGCCCCAAATGTGGTAAATGCGCCACCCCGCTGGTCAACAGAAGTGATCCGGGACGCCCTGTCGATGTGACGGACGCAACCTTTTCCAAGGAAGTCATTTCCTCCTCCAGCTCTGTCCTCGTGGATTGCTGGGCGCCATGGTGCGCACCCTGCCGGGCGGTGGCCCCCATTCTCGACGAGCTGGCCCATAAATACGCCGGCGGGGTCAAGATTGCGAAACTCAACGTGGATGAAAATCCCATGATCGCTTCCCAATATACGATCCAGAGCATTCCCACCATGCTGCTGTTCAAGGATGGTAAAATGGTCAACAGGCTGGTCGGGGCACTTCCCAAAGAAGAAATCGAGCGACACCTGCTGGCGATCATGAAAACAAATTGAGAGCTTTGCAGCCTCGATGAAAAAGAGGGCTTTGCATATTTGAGCCGCGGTGAGGCCATTTTTCAAAGGTCTCAAAAAGTGATGGTCAACGATGAGTGAAACCGGGCCACAGGCGCCTGCCCCGGAATCCGACGAGGATTTTGAAAACTGCAAGGGCCAGTGCGGATATACGCAATGGTGCCGGGCCTGCATGGAAGAAAGAAAAAAATTGCTCGACGAGGCCGAACGAAAGGAGGCAAATCATGTCGACGATCAGTACGCCGAAAATACCGGATAACACCTGGAAGTGCAGCAATTGCGGAAACACCATCCAGACCCAGATCCCCCCTCAGACCTGCCCGGTCTGTTCCCAGAAATGCGAATTCCTGAATGTGACCTGCTATCAGCCGGACTGCGGGTTCACGGGAATGGACAACCGGCTCAAATGAGCCCGGCAAGCCGAAATCTCCCCTGAAATCCCTCACATCCGGAAGCGGGGAACAAGCTGACAGCGAGGAGACGCTTCATGCAAATCTTTGAGAATGCCGAATTCATCTCCTGCGAGGATCAGAACCGGGTCTTCCGGATTATGGTGGAAGATCGCGGCCGCATCCTTTTTACGGGTGATCATCTGCCTGAGATCTACAGGTCCGTCCCGATGCGCATCGACCTTCAGGGGCAATGCATTCTGCCCGCCTTCGCCGATACGCACATGCATTTTGAATCCTTCGCTTTTTTCCGCTCCACGCTGGATGTCCGCCATGTGAAAAACTTTGCTCAACTGGGCGATTCTGTTCACGAATACGAAGCGAATCATCCCCGGGACAAGGTCATTCTGGGGTTCGGCGTTTCAGCCCATACGGTTGAAGAAGGGCAGTTGCCGGACCGGACCCGACTCGACCAGATCACGACCAAACCGATTTGTCTTGTTAAATACGATGGCCACGCCGCCGTGGCCAATACGGCCCTGCTCGAAAAATTGCCCCGTTCCATCGCGGCTCAGGCCGGCTTTGACAGGGCAACCGGCGGCCTTTATCAGCAGGCCTACTATGACGCCGTCAACCATCTGACCCGATCCATTTCGCTCTATCAGGTGCTGAAAAATATGCTCGGCGCATCGGATGAGTTGGCCCGGCGCGGATTCGGTCTGATCCACACCGTCGAAGGACTGGGGTTTCCGCTGGACGCCGATATCGATCTGATGCGGTTTGCCGCCCGGGGGCTGCCGCTTCAATATCGCATCTATTTTCAGACCATGGACGTCCGGAAAGTGATCCGGCGCAACCTGCCCCGGATCGGCGGATGCTTCGCCACGGCCCTGGACGGCTGCTTCGGCACGGAAGACGCCGCCCTGAGCGAACCTTACTCGAATAATCCCGCCAATCGGGGGTTCCTGGCCTATTCGCAGCAACAGGTGAGCGCGTTCGCGAAAAAGGCAAACCGCATGGGCCTGCAGGTGTCCCTGCACGCCATCGGAGACGCCGCCGTTGCGCAGGCGATCATCGCCTATGAAGACGCCCTGATCGATTTCCCCCGGCAGGACCATCGCCACGTGATTATCCACGCGAACCTGATGCCGCCCCCCCTGCTGGAGCGCGCGGCCAGGATGGGCATTCATATCGCCCTCCAGCCGCCTCTGCTCCACTGGGAGCAGGAGCCCCTGAGTTATCTGACCCATATCCTGGGCGACCGGGTTCACCGTCTGATGCCGCTAAAAAACATGCTCGATTACGGGTTGACCATTGCCGGCGGCTCCGACGCCCCCTGCTCTTACCCCGATGCGATCCGGGGAATCCATGCGGCCTGCAACCACCCCGCTCCGGATCAGCGGATCTCCACGCTGGATGCCCTGCGGATGCATACCCACTGGGCGGCCCGGCTCTCATTTGATGAGAATGAGCGCGGCACGCTGACACCCGGAAAAATCGCCGATTTTGTGGCGCTGGATAAGAACCCGCTGGCGGAGAAAACAGAAAATCTCAAGGATATCAAGGTAATGAGTCTTTACCTAAAGGGTCGGCCCTATGAATCGTCCCTCAAAAATCCAGCCGATCTCTGCAAGCAGGCTTTAACAAATATTCTCTTGAAGCGTTATTCGTGACAGGAAGCGATCGTGGGATCAAAACAGGATAAAGAAGACAACGGCCATTTAATGTACCACAGCCGGGTTTTCAATGTTTTTGAGGGGGACGTCTGCTTTCCCAATGGCCGGAAAAGCCGGCAGAGCTGGATTGACCACAAGCCCTGCATCGCCGTCGTCCCGGTCACCGATGCGGGCAAGCTGATCCTCATCCGGCAATACCGTCATGCCACGCGCCAGGTCATCACGGAAATTCCGGCAGGGGCTATCGACAAGGGGGAGGAGTCTGTGGAGGCCTGCGCACAACGGGAGCTGGCGGAAGAAACCGGCTTTCAGGCAAAACAGCTCGTCAAGCTCTTTGAGGGGTATCTGATCCCCGGTTACGGCAATGAATATATGTATTTTTTCCTGGCTCGCGACCTCTTCCGGCTGCAACTGCCACCGGACGAAGATGAATTCATCGAAACGCTGACGGTCTCTTTTGAGGAGGCCGAAGCCATGATTAAAACCAAACAGATTATCGATGTAAAGACGGCGCTCGGCATCTGTCTCGCTACCGCCTGGCTGAAGCAACAGGGCGTTTATCCGGAAGGATGATCACGCCCTGCTTTCAGCGCAGCATCTTTCCCCGCTGATCCAGCTGCACCTCCAGCTTCTTCAATAACTCCATATCTTTTCTAAGCTGTTCGTTCTCCTGCAAAAGGCCGGCGCGATCGGCCTGGAACTTGCTGCCAAGCGCCTGTAGATCATTTTTGAGCCGCTCATTGTCCTGCTTGAGCTTGTCAGCCAGGCCCTGTTCAGAGAAGCTCTTCGCCTGAAGGGACTGGATGGCGTCGATCAGGTGGACAAACGTCTCCGCCAGCGGGCGCCATTTGCTTTGGGGATATTTCTGCGTCAAAACGGCAAAGGTCCCTTTTGCCTTTGCATAATCCGCCGGTTTGTCCGACAGGCCAAGCCAGGACACGCCTTCATTGAACATCATGGCGTCGGCCGGCGGTTTTCCGAACAGCCGGGCTTTATCACCGGAAACCACCGCGATGCCCTGATCGCTCTCTTTACCCGGCGCCACCGCCGATGAAGATGCACACGCACCGAACAATAAAACCAAAAAACCCACGACAAACAGCCGAGCCAGGCTGCCCTGCAAACAACGACGGTCCTGATTTTTGTCAAATATCATGCTGTCCTTCCTGTGAAAGCGGGATATCCGCAAGAGACCGATTACGCTTTTTCGGTCGGTTCCAGATGGTCGGTTCCAGATGGTCTTAAGCCAAGCCTTCTCTCTTTAACAAAGTTGCTGCCCGCGAGTGATTTAGCATATTCTTTCAATTCCGCCGTTACTTCCGCCATTTCGAGGGCATTCTTGAAGCGGCGCCCGTCGCCGGTAACCATTGCCACGGAAACGGATAGCAATGGAAAGGTCTGCTCGTTTCCCTTTCGATCCCTGCCGACGATAAAGCCCCGCTGCAGATCTTCCTCCGAGTAAAACGGCCGGATCTGCTCATCAAAGACGTCAACAAGACGGCGACCCAGCGTTTCAGCGCGCTCCGGATCGGCAATCAGGACAAAGTCATCCCCGCCGATATGGCCGACAAAAACATCCCGCAGGTCGGCGCGCGCGCGTTCGGCCAACAGGATCCTGGCAACTTCCTTGATAATTTCACTTGCCCAGGCGTAACCATACTTGTCGGCATAGGGCTTGAAATGGTCGAGATCGACCTGACAAAGCGCAAAGACGCTCTGGGCCGATAAACGTTCCTCGATGACTCCGCTCAATGGCCAGATTTCCCGGCAGGCCGGTGAGGGGGCTGGCATCGAGGTTCAAGGTCTCCAGGACTTTCAGCCGTTTCGTCATGACCCCGAAAGCCTCTGCCAGGCGGCCGATTTCATCCGGCCGGTCGATATGCAGGTGATGGTCAAACTGTCCTTCTGCAATGATGCTCGTTGCCTTTTCCAATTTTTTCAAGGGCACGGAAATATTGTACGTGATCAGCAGGGCCAGTGAAAATCCCGCCACAAGACTCAACACCGTCAGGACAATGGTGATCTGTGCGGCATTGGCGCCCTGCATGCGCATCAGGTTCATCCTGACATCTATGTCTTTCTCAGCCTTGTGCTGCATGGCCCGCACCTGGGATGCCAGGCTCTCGATTATTTTTTTCCCATCCCCTTCGGACAGGGCCATGGCCTCCTGCAGACGGTTTTCCCCGACCAGCGTCATACACTGTTCAAAAAGGGCCCCATACTCCTGCGAGAGCGATGCCAATTGCGCATGAGTAGTTTGCATAGTCCCGGAAAGGATAACCGGTAATACCCTGAAGGCTTTGCGCAAAGTCCCGATTGCGCGCCCGGAAGATCTCGGCAATCGAAGGGTCCTTGAGAATGAGGTATCTGCGTTCGGCGCTTTCCTGGGCCAGCAGGGCATCCATCATTTTTTTGCTGGTTTCGACCAGGAAGAAATCCTGATGGATGATGCCATAGGCCAGATTATTGAGCTGACGCAGACTGACAACGGCATAGGCGCTGGCCATAACGGTGAGGAGGGCCATGACAAGATAGCTCAAGAGCAATTTACGGCTGATGGTCAGTTTCATGATCCTCGCCCGCCTTCATCTGCATTGGGCCCTTGACTACCATATTTCCGGCGATTCCGCAAAGAAGAAAACACGACGGCGTTGAAAAGCAGCTTTTAAAATAATGCGTTGCCCGTGCGGCTTTTGTCTGGTAAAGGTCTCCCGGAAGTTAGGCAGTTTGAATTTTTTTGAGGAAACCGTGCGCGGTGGACGACAGAAGAGCATTATGGCAGACCGGCTTGCGGACCGGCCTGAAAAAAGGCTGGAATGGTTTTCTGTGGATCATGAAAATCGTGCTGCCCATCTCTTTTCTGACCGCGCTGCTGGCCTGGAGCGGCTGGCTGCACCGGCTTGATTTTCTGCTGGCCCCGGCCATGAATCTTCTGAGCCTGCCGACGATCGCCGCTCTGCCCCTGATCATCGGGATGCTGGCCAACATCTACGGAGCCCTCGCCGCCATGGCCGTGCTGCCCTTCACAACGGCGCAGATGACGCTCATGGGGATCTTTCTGCTGACGGCCCACAATCTGATTCAGGAAGGCATCATCCAGGCCCGATCCGGCCTGCATCCGCTGAAGGCCACACTTTTTCGGATATCCGCGGCGGTCGTGACGGTCCTGCTGGTCGCGCCCTTCCTGAGAGACGGGCAGACGATCGACCTCCCCGTGGGCGCCGTGACAACGGTTGTCGTCCCATTATTGCAGATGATCCGGGAGTGGGCGTGGGCAACGCTGGCTTTGAGCGCCAAGATATTCGGGATCTGCATGATCCTGCTGACTGTACTGGAAATCTTCAAGGCCATGGGATGGATCACGGCGATCGTGAACATTTTCTCTCCTTTTCTGAAAATCATGGGGCTGGATAAAAAACTGGGGTTTCTCTGGATGACGGCGATCGTCTTCGGCCTGGCTTACGGCGGGGCGGTCATCGTGGAAGAAACGAAAGACGGCAGCCTGCCCAGGGAAGACCTGGAAATGCTGCACCTGTCCATCGGCATCAACCACTCCATGGTGGAAGATCCGGCCCTGTTCATGTCGCTGGGACTCAGCGCCTTCTGGCTCTACGTCCCGCGCCTGATCATGGCGATTGTGACGGTCCGCCTCATGCGCCTCTGGTTCCGGTTTAAAAGGCAATTTTTGGCGACCCCTTAGGCCGGGTTCCCGTCGAAAATTGATAAAACCTTGATGGTCGCAGCCCGCAACAATTCTTGCTCCGCCCTTCATCTTTTGATATAGTGCATCCAATGGTTTGTCAGAAAGATTGAATAGAGACCTTTGAAAAATGGTTCGCAAGCGGCGAATCAAATGTTTTCCGCCTTTCCAGAGATGCCATTAACGGTATGTCCTGAATCATGATGACGACGGGACGTCTTCTTAGCGGAAAAGATTTTTGAGACGAGGCGAAACCATTTTTTAGCGGTTATGCAAAGCTCACAAATAAAGAAGCGGGAGGCTTGATTCATGATCTACAATGAGGAGTTTGAAACCCTGCCCAGGGAAGTGCTGGAGGCGCTGCAGCTCAAAAGGCTGCAGCAGGTGGTGCAGCGGGTTTATCACACCGTCGGCCATTATCGTGCGGCCTTCGACGAGGCGGGTGTGAAGCCGGATGATATCAAAAGCCTTGTCGATCTCGCCCGATTACCCTTCACCACAAAACAGGATCTGCGCGACAATTACCCCTTCGGCCTCTTTGCCGTGCCTATGAGCAGCGTGGTCCGGCTGCATGCCTCATCGGGCACAACGGGCCGCGCCACAGTCGTGGGATATACGAAACGCGATATCGACATCTGGTCGGAGCTCATGGCGCGCTGCTTTGCGGCCGCCGGTCTCAACAAGAACGACATCATTCACAACGCTTACGCTTACGGCCTTTTTACTGGAGGCCTGGGCGCTCATTACGGGGCGGAACGGCTGGGCGCCAGCGTTATTCCCATGTCGGGCGGCAACACCAAGCGGCAGATCATGATCCTGCAGGATTTCGGTCCCACGGCGATCTGCTGCACGCCTTCCTATGCCCTCAACCTGGCGGAACAGGGCCGGGCCATGGGCGTCGACATGCGGAACCTCAAACTGCGCGTCGGGATTTTCGGGGCCGAACCCTGGTCGGACAAGATGCGGGATGATATCGAAAGTGCTTTTAACATCAAGGCGTTGAACATCTACGGCCTGTCCGAAGTCATGGGGCCGGGCGTCTCGATGGAATGCATCGAGGGCCGCAGCGGGATGCATGTCTTCGAGGATCACTTTCTCACCGAGATTATCGATCCGGAAACGGGCGCCGTCCTGCCCTTCGGCGAAAAAGGGGAACTGGTCTTCACCACGATCACGAAGGAGGCCTTCCCGCTGATCCGCTTCCGCTCGCGGGACATTACGACCCTGAACATCGCGCCGTGCCGGTGCGGCCGGACCCATGTGCGCATGGATCGCGTCATGGGCCGCAGCGACGACATGCTCATCATCCGCGGCGTCAACGTCTTCCCGTCGCAGATCGAGGCCGTACTGCTCAATATCGAGGGCGTCGAACCGCATTACCAGTTGATCGTGGAGAGAGTTGATACATTGGACACCATCGAGGTCCAGGTGGAGGTCAGCGAAAAGCTCATGGACGAGTCGGAGGGTGAAGTCAGGGTACTGCAGAACATGGAGCGGCGCATCGTCAAGGACATGAAGGACTATCTGGGCATTTCCGCCAAAGTGAAGCTCGTGGAGCCCAAATCATTGCAGCGTTTTGAGGGCAAGGCGAGCCGGGTCATTGACAAAAGACATATTTAAAAGGGGACAGCTCATGAAGGTTGAACAGATATCCATATTTCTGGAAAACAAGCCCGGCGGTCTGGAGAAGGTGACGAGAATTCTCAGGGACGTCAACATCAATATCCGCACGCTGGCCGTCGCCGATACGTCCGATTTCGGCATTGTCCGCATGATCGTCAACAATGTGGAAACGGCAACCAGGGTGCTCAAGGAAAACGGTTTCACCGTCAGCCGGACCACCGTGGTGGCCGTGGAGGTACCGGACCGGCCGGGCGGCCTGCACAGCATCCTGGAGGTTATCTCGAAAGAAAACGTCAATATCGCCTATATGTACGCCTTCGTGGAAAAGAGCGGTGGCAACGCCGTTATGCTTTTCCGGTTCGATCAGCAGGACAAGGCCATCGACGTGCTCGTGAAAAACGGCATCAACGTCCTGCCCGGCGAAAAGCTGTATGCTTTTTAAAATCAATGATTATGAAACCATAATTTTCTGTCCATCCCGAGAAAGGATCCGTTATTTATGCAAAGGAACAATCGATCTGTTGAGCAACTGGTTGAGGAACAGTTACAGAAGTGGAATCAAAGGGGTAAAGAGCGAACGAAAGCCGGGATCAAAGCCGGCCCTGTGATCACCATTTCGCGGGAACCCGGCTGCGGCGGGACGGAAATCGCGAAACATCTGGCGCAACAACTCGATATGGACCTCTTCGGCGGGCAGATCATCCAGAAAGTGGCCGAAAGTGTGGAAATGAGTGAGAAAGTGATCAAATCGCTGGATGAAAAAGAAATGACAAAACGTGACGACTGGCTCACCGCCCTCTTTGAGACCCGGCATCTCTGGCCGGATCGCTATCTCCATCACCTGACTAAAGTCATCGGCACGATCGGCCGGTGCGGCAACGCCGTCATTCTGGGACGGGGGGCCAATCATATCCTGCCCCAGGAGCACACCTTCCGGGTACGCTTCATCGCCCCCATGGACATCAAGCTGGCAAATGTGCTTCGGACGACCCCGGAAGAAGCAAAAAAGTATGTCCTGAAAACCGAATCGGGACGGCAGGCATTCATCCGCCAATACTTTCATGCCGACATAACGGATCCCGGCCATTACGACATGGTCATCAATATGGGCAAGCTCAGCACGGACGGCGCCGTAGATGCCGTCAAGGCCGCCTTCCTTTCCTGGAAAGCGGCGATGAATTCATAGCCTCTCAAGACCCTCCCGCTAGCGGTGATAATGGCATCTTCCCGTCCTTCGATTCCAATTTCAACCCGTGACAAAATGTCACGGGTTCGCTTCCCTTCCACAATGACGATAATATCCTAACCCTTGATGCATCCGAGGGCGCGCAGCCTTGCGACTTTCCTGGAAATGCCCGCCCGGTGCACCACCGCGACCACCTCATCGAGATTCTTGTACGCCTCCGGGATCTCCTCCCGCAGTGTGCCCCGACCGCTGGCCATGACGATGACGCCCCTTTCCGCCATGTCCCGGTGCACGACCCGGCCTTTGCTCATCTTGGTCGCCTGGGCGCGGCTCATCACGCGTCCGGCGCCGTGGCACGTGCTGCCGAAGGTATCCTCATAGGCCCGGTCGGTTCCCGCCAGCACATAAGACCCTGTCCCCATGTCGCCGGGAATCAGGACCGGCTGGCCGACCTTCCGGTAGCGCTCCGGCACGGCGGCATGGCCCGGCGGATAGGCCCGTGTCGCACCTTTACGGTGGACACAGAGTGTCACAGGGGTTCCGTCAACGGGCAGCGTTTCGATCTTGGCGATATTGTGGCAGACATCGTACAGCAGGCGCATCCCGAGTTCGCGGGGTGTTTTACGCAGTGTTTTCTCAAAAGTTTCCCGTGTCCAGTGCATCAGCATCTGCCGGTTGGCCCAGGCATAATTGGCGGCGCAGGCCATCGCGGCCAGATAGTCCCGTCCTGCCTGTGATTCGAGATAAGCGCAGGCCAGTTGCCGGTCGGGCAAATTCAGGGCCCAGTTTTCCCCCATGTGTTTGACCATCCGGGCGAGATAATCGTCGCATACCTGATACCCGAGGCCGCGGGATCCGCTGTGGATCATGACGGCAATCTGATCCTGCTCGAGGCCGAAGGCGGCCGCGGCAACGGGGTCGAAGATCTCTTCCACCACCTCGATTTCCAGAAAATGATTGCCCGATCCCAGCGTGCCCAACTGCTGCTTGCCGCGTTCCATGGCCCGGTCGCTGATCTTTTCCGGGTCGGCGCCGGCCATCACGCCCCGGTCTTCCGTCGCCTCGAGGTCCTCCTGTGTGCCGTACCCCTGCTCGACAGTCCACCTGGCCCCTTCGGTCAGGACTTTGCGGCTGTCCTTCGGAGACAATTTCAACGGCCCTGTGGAACCGACGCCGGAAGGAATATTCTGAAACAGGGCCGTCACAAGTTCCGGCAGCCGGTTTCTGATTTCATCCAGGTGCAGCTTCGTGGTCATCATGCGACAGCCGCAGTTGATGTCGTAACCCACACCGCCGGGGGAAACGACACCCGAGGCCATGTCGAAGGCCGCCACGCCGCCGATGGGAAAGCCGTAGCCCCAGTGCATATCGGGCATGGCCAGGGAATACTTCACGATACCGGGCAGGTGCGCCACATTGGCCACCTGCTGCGGGCTTTGGTCACCCGCCATGTCCTGCAGGAGGCGCTCGCTCGTGTACAGGATGCCGGGCACTCTTCATGCCCCCCATCGGCTCGATCAGCCAGCGGTTCTCATCCAATTTTTTCATTTTCGTCTCAGACATCAAAAATCACCCTGCCCTGCCATCCCTGCGCCGTTTTGCGGACGGCCGCCTGGTGATAGGTCACGGCCTTGATTTCTTTCTTGACCCGGTGCTTCCGGGCGTCATACCGGCCGAAGCGGATCTCCGCGGTGAGACGCCCCTCGTCGATCGAAGAGACGCGACAGGCCGTCAGCACGCACCCGTCGCCATTGAAAAGATAGAGGATTTCCCGGAGAAAATTCACGAAAAGGTCCGTCCGATCAGCCCCCTCGATGACCATAGTGCGGCATTGCGTGGATGGAATGCCCGCTGCATCGACCATTAAATCAAAGAGGGCCAGGGCGGCATAGTCAAATAACGCTTCTGGTGTCTGACCGGAGACCTCAATGCCAAGATCGGCGGTGTGGTCGAAAACCCGATAATTTTTCAAAGGTCTCAACCTGTATATGCTTATCGTTTAACTTGTTTCATCTTCGGGGATTTCTTCCTGCACATCATCGAGGAAATCCTGGTCATCGCCGTCCCTTTCCTCCTCCCGTTCGGCCCGGGCCATGCCGACCAGCCGTTCCTCCGGCTCCAGGTCGATCAGTTTCACGCCCTGGGTGCTGCGATGAATCAGGGGAACCGCGTCCACCTTGACACGGATAATATTCCCCGTATCGCTGATCAGCATCAGGTCTTCATCGCCCGTCACCTGCAGAATGCCGGAGACCATCCCCACCCGGGGAACGGTTTTGAGGTTGATGATCCCCCTGCCGCCCCGGCCCTGCAAGCGGTATTCCGCAACGCTGGTCCGTTTGCCGAAACCCTTTTCCGAAACGGTGACGACCGAATTGCCTTCCGTCGGGATTCCAACGCCCACGACGACGTCGTCGTCATCCATGCGAATGCCGATCACCCCGCGGGCCATTCGGCCCATATCGCGCACATCCTCTTCCTTGAAGCGGATGGCCATGCCTTTGCGGGTCCCCATAAACAGCTCCTGATTCCCCAGGGTCAACTGGACGTCGATCAGTTCGTCCCCTTCATCGATGGACATGGCAATGATCCCGGCGGAACGGGGATTGGAGAAGGCCGCCAGTTCCGTCTTTTTCACGATCCCCTTTTTTGTGACCATGACGACGGACTTCCCCTCCAGGAAATCCTGGATGGGCAGAATCGCCGCCACGCGTTCTCCGGGTGCAATATTGATCAGGTTGACGATGGCCTTTCCTTTGGCGGCGCGCCCTGCCTGGGGAATCTGATAAACCTTCAACCAGTGGACTTTCCCCTTGTTGGTGAAGATCAGGACATAATGATGGGTGGAGGCAATGAATATCTTTTCGACAAAATCCTCTTCCTTGGTGCCCATGCCGACCTTGCCCTGGCCGCCCCGGTGCTGGCTTTTGTACAGGCTGACGGCATTGCGCTTGATATAACCGTAGTGGGAAACGGTCACCACCATGTCTTCTTCGACGATCATGTCTTCAATGTTGATATCTTCGGAACTGACGACGATTTCCGTGCGGCGTTCATCGCCGTAGCGGGCCTTGATCTCTGCGAGTTCGGACACGATGACGTCCAGAACTTTCCGTGGATCATCCAGAATACCCTGCAAGGAAGCCATCAGGCCTGTCACTTCCGCGTATTCCGCATCAATTTTTTCCCGTTCCAGGCCGGTCAGGCGCTGCAGTCGCATCTCGAGAATGGCTTTGGCCTGAACCTCCGTGAGACCGAAAGTTTGCACAGAGGGCCGCGGCGGCCTCCTGGGGGCTTTTCGACTGCCTTGATCACGGCAATGACCTCATCGATCTGCTGGAGGGCAATGATGAGCCCTTCCAGAATATGGGCCCGTTCCTTGGCGCGGGCCAGATCAAACTTGGTCCGGCGGATCACCACCTGTTTCCGGAAATCGACAAAACTCTGGAGAATGTCCTTCAGATTGAACACCCGGGGCTGGCCGTTTTCGATGGCCAGCATGATGATGCCGAAGGTGTTCTCCATCTGGGTGTGCTTGTAGAGCTGATTGAGGATAACGCCGGACTGCTCATCCCGTTTCAGGTCGATGACGATCGCGGATGCCTTCCCGGTCCGATTCATCCCGCAGATCGACGATCCCGGTGATCTTTTTTTCCTTCACGAGCTCGGAAATCTTTTCGATCAGATTCGCCTTGTTCACCTGATAGGGCAGCTCGGTGACGACGATGCTTTCCTTGTCGTTGCGGGCATTTCGCTCAATCAGCGCCCGGGCCCTCATCCGGATGATGCCCCGACCGGTTTTATAGGCGGAGACGATCCCTTCTCGGCCGTTGATGAAACCGGCGGTGGGAAAATCCGGACCGTGAATGTATTGCATCAACTCCTCAATCCGTGATCTCGGGATTGTTGATCAGGGCAATCGTGCCGTCGATGACTTCCCTCAGATTGTGGGGCGGAATGTTCGTCGCCATCCCGACGGCAATCCCGCCGGATGCCGTTGAGCAGCAGCAGGGGCAGCGCGGGACGGCAGAACGGATCGGTTCCTTCAAGGACTCGTCATAATTGGGGATGAAATCAACGGTTTCCTTTTCCAGATCGGCCAGCATTTCCTCGGCAATGCGGGCCATTCGCACTTCCGTATAACGCATGGCCGCCGGCGGATCGCCGTCGATGGAACCGAAATTTCCCTGGCCGTCGATCAGCGAGATAGCGCATGGAAAAATCCTGCGCCATCCGGACCATCGTATCATAGACCGCCGCATCGCCGTGGGGATGATACTTGCCGATGATATCGCCGACGATGCGGGCTGATTTTTTATAGGTTTATTCCAGCGGTTGCCCATTTCATGCATGGCAAACAGCACCCGGCGGTGCACTGGCTTCAGGCCGTCCCGCACATCGGGAATCGCCCGGCCGATGATGACGCTCATGGCATAGTCGATATAAGATTTTTTCATTTCGCTTCGATATTGACCAGAATATTCTTTTGGTGAAGATCTTGATCCATTCCTTCTCCTTCACGATTGCTGCTCGGTTATATGCTTTTTTTCAAGCGCTTCCGGGACGGACCCTTCAAATTAAGGGGGCGAGTTCATCAGATGTCCAGATTTGATACATACAGGGCATTTTTATAGATGAAATCACGGCGCGGCTCCACCTGGTCCCCCATCAGGGTCGTAAAAATCTCATCGGCTTCCACGGCGTCCTCCACCCGCACCTGCAGAAGCGTCCTTTTTTCCGGGTTCATGGTTGTCTCCCACAGCTGCTCCGGGTTCATCTCGCCGAGACCTTTGTATCGCTGTACCGACAACCCTTTTTTGCCGGCAGTGACCACGTAATCAATCAACTCGGGCATGCTCTGGAGCGCTATGGTCCTGCCGCCATTGGCCGCATCCTCGGCAGCAACCTGGTAGGGCGCTTCTCCCAGAATGGCCAATTGATTGATCAAGGCCTTGACTTCCGCAAATTTCGGCGTCCGGACGGTATCTCGATCGACACAGGTCGTAAGACGTCGTCCATCCTGCATGATGGCGAAGACCATTTTGTACAAACCATGCTCCTGATCCATGTCTACCGTGAATTCGACGGATTTTTCCGCAAAATCCAGTTTGGGTACGGTTATCCCGGTGTCGTTGACAGGACCAACGGCCATTGCTGTCCGTTTTGCGACCCGGATCAGGGCCTCTTCGCTTTTGAAATCGTTGTCGGTCAGGGCAGGGTCCCCCGCCAGGACTCTGATGATTTCCCGGTCTTTTCCTTCTTTTTCAAACTTATCCAGGATGCTTTCGATCCGAATCATTTTTTTCAGGTAACCGGCGAGCCGGTTTCCGGTCATGGTCGTGCCGTTTTCCATGTAGATCCGAATCTTGTTGACGCCGTTTTCCAGGACGTAGCTTTTCATTTCCTCTTCATTGTGGATATAAATTTCCTTTTTCCGGTCCACTGACCTTGAACAGCGGCGGCTGGGCGATAAAGAGATAGCCCCGTTCAATCAGTTCCCGCATCTGACGGAAGAAAAAAGTCAGAAGCAGGGTACGGATATGAGAACCATCCACATCGGCATCGGTCATGATAATCACCTTATGGTATCGCAGTCTGCTGACATCATAATCTTCCTGGCCGATGCCCGTTCCCAGGGCCGTCACCATGACCTTGATTTCTTCATTTTGCAGCATCTTGTCGAAGCGGGCCTTTTCAACATTTAGTACCTTGCCGCGCAGCGGCAGAATCGCCTGATTTTTCCGGTCCCGTCCCTGTTTGGCCGAGCCACCGGCGGAATCACCTTCCACCAGATATATTTCACTCCGCGCCGGATCCCTTTCCTGGCAATCGGCAAGTTTCCCGGGCAGGGCGCCCACTTCCAGTGCGCTTTTCCGCCTCGTCAACTCCCGGGCCCGCCGGGCGGCTTCCCGGGCCCGGGCCGCATCCAGGCACTTGCTCAGCAACTGCTTTGGCAATAGACGGATTTTCTTCCAGGTAGGTGCCAATTTTTTCATAAACGACCCCCTCCACCAGTCCCTTCACTTCGCTGTTGCCCAGTTTGGTTTTGGTCTGGCCTTCAAACTGCGGATTTTTTACCTTCACACTGATCACGCAGGCCAATCCCTCCCGCAAATCTTCCCCTTTGAGGGATTCCTTGCCGTCCTTGAAAATCTTGTTATTGATGGCGTAGTTATTAAACACACGGGTCAGCGCGGATCGAAAACCGATCATATGGGTGCCGCCTTCCGTCGTGTTGATGCTGTTGGCAAAGGAAAAAATATTTTCCGTGTAGGTGTCGTTGTATTGCAGGGCAACTTCCACATAACAGTCTTCCCTGGCCCCGTTCACAAAAATGGGATCCTTGTGCAGGACTTTTTTGTTTCGGTTTAAATATTCCACAAAGGAGACGATGCCGCCCTTATAGAAAAAATCACTTTTCTTATCGGTTCGTTCGTCCATCAGGGTGATCTTCACCCCGGGATTTAAAAACGCCAGTTCCCGCAGACGATTTGAAAGAATGTCAAAACTGAATTCCGTCTCTTCAAAGATTTCCTCATCGGGCCTAAAGGTAACCTTTGTTCCCCTGCCCTTTGTCTTGCCGACCTTTTCGAGCGGCGCTGTGGGTACGCCGTTTACATAGGACTGGGTATAAACACCGCCATCCCGTCGCACTTCCAGTTCAAGCGTACTCGAAAGGGCATTCACCACAGAAACACCGACACCATGCAGACCGCCGGAAATCTTGTAGCTTTCATTGGAAAACTTGCCGCCGGCATGAAGCATTGTTAACACCACTTCCGCCGCCGAGACCCCTTCCGTCTTATGAATATCCACGGGGATGCCGCGACCGTTGTCATCTACGACAATACTGTTATCAACCCGAATCTTGACCGTAATCGTATCGCAAAACCCTGCTGCCGCCTCATCAATGCTGTTATCCACCACTTCATAGACCAGGTGATGGAGACCTTCCTTACCCGTGCTGCCGATATACATGGCCGGTCTTTTCCGAACCGCCTCCAGCCCTTCCAGAACCTTAATGCTGTCCGCATCATATACCTGGCCGTTCTCTTCTGTCTGTTTTATATCCATCTCACCCATAACTGCCCATCTTCTTCCATATTAGCAATTTATTGATTTCATTTAATTATCAGATCCTAAGCGGCATGATAATACAAAAATGATGATTATTATCCACTGGTCGGATCACCCCCGGCTTTACACCGGCTCCCATTTCAAAAATAACATTTTTCTCCTCAATCACTTCAATGGCATCAATAAGATAGTTTACATTATATCCGATTTCCAACTCACTGCCCTGATAGATGATATCAATCTCGTCGTTTGCCTCACCCACATCCGGATTAGTGGAATTCAAAATCATTTTCCCATTTTGCAGCCGGACAATCACCCCGCTGTACCGCTCGCTGGAGATAACACTCATCCGGCGAAGTGCATGCAGAACAGCCTCTTTTTCAAACTGCACCACAATCCCTTTTTCCGCAGGAAGGACCCGGCGGTAATCCGGATATTCAGCATCGATCAAACTGACCTTCAACATCGTATGATCCGTTTTAATCACACACATCCCCTGCTGCACACCGATCATGATATCTCCTGCTTCACTTTCCAGAAGCTTTCTGATTTCAAAAACCCCTTTTTTTGGAACAATAATGCCTTTTTCAAGCTTTAAAAAATCCTTATCTCCCGAATAAACATTTGCAAGCGCCAGACGATGACCATCCGTCGCAACCGCCTTCAATACCCCCTGCCTCTCGGCATCCGAGTCGAAAAAAACGCCATTAAGATTTTTTCTAACTTCATCGTTTGACATGGAAAAAGCGGTTTTAAGGATCAATTCCTTCATCATCTGCCCGCGCATCTTGAAAAATTTCACATCTTCGCTGATCACAAATGCTGGAAACTCATCTGCGGAAATCCCGGGAATTTTGTAAACGGCCTTTTGTGCCGTCAAGGTAACAACATATTGATCATTTCTCTGAAAATGGAGGGTATCTCCCTGTATTTCCCTGATCATTTCATGAAGTTTTTTGGCAGAAAGCGTCACGTCTCCCTCATGAACAACCTGTGCCTCATAATCCGCCACCAGGCTGATTTCCCTGTCTGTCGCAAAAACTCTTATCCCCTCCTGTGAGGCCCTGATCAAAACATTATTTAAAATCGGCATCGTGGTCTTTTTTTCCACAATCCCCAGGGTTTTCTGAATCCCATCTAAAAATTTATTTCTCCCGATGTTAAATTCCATAATCCCCTCCATTTGATCTTAAATTATTTTAATATTTTTAACTCTTATAAAAGATATAGTATAAGTAGTAGGTCCTGTTGGTATCTGTTTATGAGAAATAATTTAAATAATATCAAATATATAATTATAGTGATTTTGTTGATAACATCTATATAATAAAAAAATTATTGATGGTGTTTTAAACCATCTTCAATTTCCTCAATAAGATTTTTAATTTTTACATCCGTCTCTATAATCCGCTTTAATTTATTATTGGCATAGATAATTGTAGAATGATCTCGCCCGCCGATTTTTTCACCGATGTCGGGAAAAGACGCACTGGTCAATTTTCTGGCTAAATACATTGCAACCTGACGGGCCAGTACAATATTCTTATTTTTTTTAGGTGATTTGACATCTGATATTTTAACCCCTGTTTTCAAAGCCACAGCCTTAATAATATCATCAATGGTGATATCTTCTTTTTCTGACTGTCTGATTATCTTTTTCAATACTTCTCTGGCAAGATCCAGATCGATTTCCCGTTCACGCAGAGACGAATAGGCGGCAATGCGAATTAAAAACCCTTCCAGTTCGCGGATATTGGACTCGGCGTGAACAGCAATGTAATGGGCGACATTCTTTGGCAGATTGACCTTATTTTCCTGGGCTTTCTTTTCTATAATGGCCATTCTTGTTTCTATTTCAGGGGGTTGAATATCAGCAATCAGGCCCCATTCGAACCGTGACCGCAGCCGCCCTTCCAGATTGGGTATGTCCTTGGGAAATTTGTCACTGGTGACGACGATCTGTTTGCCGGAATCATGAAGCGTGTTGAAGGTATGAAAAAACTCCTCCTCGGTTTTTCCCTTACCGGCAATAAATTGGATGTCATCAATTAAAAGATAATCGATATTCCGGTACTTCTCGCGAAATTTAGGCATTTTATCATAGCGAATCGAGCTCACCAACTCGTTGAGAAACTCTTCTGCAGAAACATAGACAACATTCATTTGTGGATACAGCGATACCGCGTGCAGTCCGATGGCGTTCAGAAGGTGTGTTTTACCTAATCCCACACCACCATAAATGAACAGAGGATTATAGTTTTTTGCCGGCTGCTCGGCCACTGATACAGCCGCCGCATGCGCGAATTGATTGCTTGCCCCGACGACAAATCTCTCAAAACGATAATTCTGATTCAGAGAAGTGTGCGTTTTGCTGCGAACGGTTTTTGTGCTTGCCGCTGTTGGTCTTCCTGCAACCGAAGCCTGCGCGGCCGCGCCCCCTCCATCACCTCCGATCGTAAAATCAACATGGAGTTCCACCCCCGCAATAGATGACAGAGCATCGGTGATGATCAGTCTGTAATTTTCCATCAGCCAGTCTTTAAAAAATTTATTGGGAACAGAAAGGTGAACCTGGTTTCCCTCCAGGGACGTTACCTTGATGGGCCGGATCCAGGTGTCAAAGTTCTGCTGACTGATCTTGTCTTTAATGAGATGAACGCTTTTATCCCAGAGAATGTCCAATTTTATACGCCTTTATAAACAGTTCTATCAACACCTGTGGATAAACAAGGGATTATTTATCCATCATGCCTTTGATCAACCGGTCCAGCTCTTCTGCTGAATTAAAACGGATTTCGATCCGGCCGGCTTTCTTTTGATTCAGATAGATTTGCACCCTGGCCATCATGATTTTGGAGAGGGTTCGCTCCAGATCCATGACATAGCGATCCTTTTTCAGGGATTTCTTTTCCGTCGCCGTCTTTTTTTTGTTTTGCATCAGGCGTTCGGTATCCCGGACGCTGAGGACTTTTTTTAAAATCATCTCCAGAATTTTCAGTTGCTCTTTTGAAGATTCAATCCCCAGCAAAGGCCGCGCATGACCCGTGGTAATTTTCTTTTCAATCAAGGCGTTCTTTACCGCCGGCGGCAGTTTAAGCAAACGCAGGGCGTTTGCAATGGTTGACCGATCCTTGCCCACGCGGGCGGAAAGGTCCTCCTGAGAAAGGCCAAACTGGCCGGTCAGGGTTTGATAAGCTTCCGCCTCCTCAATGGGATTCAGCGCTTCCCGCTGGATATTTTCGATCAGGGACAGTTCGGCGACTTCGAGATCCTGGGCCGCCCGAATAATCACGGGGACACTCTGCAAACCGGCGTGCTGGGCCGCACGCCAGCGGCGTTCCCCGGCAATAATTTCATATCCCGCTCCGGCTTTTCTGACGATAATGGGCTGGATGATCCCGCTCTTTTTGATGGAGGAGACAAGCTGCTGCTGCTGTTTGTCATTGAAATCCCGTCGGGCCTGGAAACGGCTGGGAGAAAGCTCTTCAATGCCGCACATTACAAAGGCCGGTCGGTCGTTAAAACCTTCCAGCAAGTCGGGAAACATGGCCCCCAGCCCTTTACCTAAAGAGTTTTTCGGCGGCATTGCGTTATAACCTCCCGTTGGTCAGGACTTCTTTGGCCAAATCCATATAGGAAACAGCGCCCCGCGACCGGATGTCATAGAGAATGATGGGAAGACCATGGGACGGGCTTTCGGAAAGTCTGACATTCCTGGGGATAATGGTCTGAAATACCTTGTTTCCGAAATGCTTGCGAACGTCTTCGCTCACGCGATGGCACAAAAGATTTCTCGTATCAAACATGGTCAATAATATGCCCCCCAGCGCCAGAGAGGGATTCAACCGGGATTTAATGAGTTTTAATGTATTCAACAGATGCCCGAGGCCCTCCATGGCAAAGTACTCGCATTGCAGGGGGATAATAACAAAATCAGCAGCCACAAGGGCATTGACTGTTAAAAATCCCAATGAGGGAGGACAGTCGATGATTAAATAATCATACCCCTCCCCGAGATTCCGGATCAGATGGCGGAGTTTTTTTTCCCGGTCAGGCAGGGAAACAAATTCTATCTCAATTCCCACCAGCTCCTGATTGGCCGGCGCCAGATCCAGATGAGGAATCAACGTCTTGACGATAACCTCTTGCAGGGATGCCTGACCGATAAGGGCATGGTACATGTTTTTGTCACGAATGCCCTGTCCGTCAATACCCATACCGCTGGTCGCATTGCCCTGTGCGTCGCAGTCGATCAGCAGGGTTTTTTTTTCCGCCGTAGCCAGCGAAGCGGCGAGATTAATGGCGGTCGTGGTTTTGCCCACGCCCCCCTTTTGATTGGCGATGCATATGATTTTAGGCATGAATTTTCAGAATAAGATTGCGCTCATCATCCGGGTAAACTGCTGGCGAAAGCTATCACAGAAAAAGGTTTTTTAGTAGTAATTTTTTCAGTTAAATTATATTATATATCTGTTTGAAATATAATGATTTTCCGCTGACCCCCGTTAAAGGGAAGGCTGATGTTGTGACAGGCGATACGACGTAAGCCCAAATCGCGAGGCGTCTGATTTTCTTCTTCGCCGCGAGGTCCCTTCATGGCGATCAGCAGACCGCCCGGGGACAGAAAAAAAAGCCCCATTTTTATTAGCTCGGGGAGCTTGAAAGCGGCTCGGGAAATGACCACATCAAAAACATGACGGTAGAGGTTGTCGGTCATTGCTGACTCCACCCGGGCATGGATGACGGCGGTCTGGGATAGCGATAGTTGGCGAATGAGGGTCTTGAGAAAGGAGCTTTTTTTCCGGGATGCCTCCAACAGGAAGACGTTCAGGCCGGGCCGGGCGATTTTCAAGGGGATCCCGGGGAAACCGGCGCCCGATCCGATATCCAGCAGCCTGCCCTGCGGACAGGTGATGTAGGGCAGAGGTGTAAGGGAATCGACAAAATGTTTGATCAGGAGCTCCTCCGGCGTGCAGACGGAGACGAGATTCATCTTTTCGTTCCAGACAGCCAGTTCCCGGTAATAGCCGTGAAAGAGACACAGGGCCTGCTCTTCGAGCGTGACATGGATGGCAGATGCCGCGTCTTTAAGTATTTTAAGCAGAGGCTCATTCATATGAAAACAGTTAGCAGAGTGGACCTTCCGGAACAATTAAAAAATGAAGGGACATTGTTTTTATGATAAAGTCCCCGCTCAATGAAATGATCTGAGAGTTTTACATAACCGGTGAAAAATGGTTCACGAGCGGCGAATAAAAGATTTTTCGACTTTCCAGAAATTAGACTAATTTATTGATTTCAAACATATTTAAGCATAATCATATTTATAGCGAAAAAGATTTTGAGCCGCAGCGAAGCCATTTTTCAAAGGTCTCGTTATCCATCAACGATTAAGGGGGCTGATCATTGGAAGCAAGCGTGAAGATGGAAAACATGACGATTGTTCTGAAATGTCCCAAATACGCAGGCAATGTCGGTTCCGTGGCGCGCTGTGCGAAAAATATGGGCATCGAAAAAATTCTGGTGGTAAATGGCCGGGAGTTGCCGCCGGCGGAAATGAAACAGACGTCCACCCACTTTGCTTCGGAACTGATCGATCAGATCATCTATGTTGATGACCTGGGAGAGGCCCTGGATGGTTTCGAATTCATTGTTGGGACCACGGCAAGATTGGGATCCGTCCGGAGCCCGGTGGTTTCGCCGCGGGAGATGGCGAAAAGCCTGATCGACCTCTCTTGTCATAATCGGGTGGCATTGCTTTTCGGACCCGAAGACACGGGGCTTTCCAATGACGACCTGCGGCTTTGTCACAGCCTGGTGACGATTCCCACGTCAGAGCGGCTCAAATCCATCAATCTGTCCCATGCCGTCATGATTCTCTGTTATGAGATATTTACAGCACAGCGGGGTGATCTGGAGACCTTTACCCCCCGGCTTGCCACCGCTGCGGAAATTGAGGGCATGTATGAGCAGCTGAAAGCACTGCTGCAGAACATCGGTTTTCTCAATCCACAAAACCCCGAATACTGGATGCTGCACATTCGCCGGTTTTTTTCCCGGACCCGGCTCTTTTCGAGGGATGTCAAAATTATCCGGGGGGCCTGCCGTCAACTGGAATGGCGCCTTGATCAAAAATAGGGACCTTTGAAAAATGGCTTCGCCGCGTCTCAAAAATCTTTTCCGCTGAGAGGACGACCAGACGTCATCATGATTCATGACAAGCCGAAAACGTCACCGCTGGAAAGGCGGGAAACATTTGATTCGCCGCTCACGAACCATTTTTCAGCGGTTACACCATAATCTTTATGGCGCTTCACCGTTCTGCGAGGCCTGTCAGGCGTCTTTGGTCATGACCTTGACGAGGATACTCCGGCAGCACTCGGTGTTTTTGATCACAAAGCAGTCCGGCTTCTCCAGAAGCTGGTACAAACCGTTCGCTTCAATGATCAAGTCTTCTCTCGTTAAATTCCCGTTTTTGGGAACCAGCATCATCCTGCCGAGCGGAATACCACTCTCTTTCAAAATAGCCATGATTTTCTCCTTTGCTAAATCAGCACAACCCCGGTCCAGGTGACTTCGTTCACAATCGGAAAACGAGTCGATAACCGCGCGCCGGTCACCGTTTCCACCACGTCGATTCCCATGGCTTCCATGGAGGGCCTGGCCTTGAAGGGGTGGCGACAGAAAAGACCGGTTCTCACGGCGACACACTCATCGCAGAGCCGGCAGCATCCCCCGATCAGGCCTGTTGCGAAACGAAATTGATATTCAAAAGCCCATTTTTCCGCGAGATTGACCAGTTCATGGAGTTTTTTCGCCGAGGCGTAAACATCAGCGGAGGAGCTGTCCGTAATGGCATCCGGCAGCGGCGCCGTAATCTGGATCAGAATAGCTTTCGTATAACGTGAGAGGGCTTCCCGGAAAAAGGCGACAGACGGCACATGGGGCGGGCACATGAGGTTTTTATTGTAACTGTCGCACAGCGGAATCTGACATTTCAGCCGGACCCGTTCGTCGATAACGATATCGGAAGCATGAATCAGCTTTACTGCCGATGCGCCCTGCTGCCGGAGGCGCGCCAGGATGTCTTTCAGGGCCGTTTCAGGCGCCGCTTTTGTGTCAACCGTGTTTTTCTTCTTTTCCCGTTGCTTCACTCAGTACTCTATCCCTGCCCGTTCCTTGATCCCCTGGGCATAGTGATGCTTGATTTCCCGGATATCGCTGACCATATCGGCCAGTTCAATCACCGCAGCCGGAGCGTATCGGCCCGTCAAAATAAGGTCCAGCGAGGCCGGTTTTGTCTTGATGATTTCAAGGACATCTTCAAGCTCAACGAGCTTGAAATCCAAAGCCACATTGATTTCGTCAAGGACAACCATCTGATAGTCCCCGGACGCGATGGCCTTTTTGGCCAGGGCTAATCCCTGCCGGGCAAGCTCGATATCCACGGGGGCGGGGTCGTTTTTCATGACGAAACTGTCCAGCCCGCATTGCACCGTTGTCAGCCTGCCCGCCAGATGTTGTTCCGCCGCCAGGACCTCGCCGTATTTTTTCCCCTTCATGAACTGGACGACCAGAACCCTGTTGCCGTGACCGATGCTTCTTAGCGCCTGGCCGATGGCGGCGGTCGTCTTGCCTTTCCCGTCGCCGGTATAGACGAGGACCAGTCCCCGGTTAAAGCGGGCCAGTGTTTCTGCAATAGGATTTTCCATAACCGTTTCTCCCTAAAAAAAGCCCGGGTCGCCGCAACGGCGGTCATCCCGGGCTTCATGGTTCATGAACCGGATGCCCCTATGAACAGACTTTCAGATACCGCCGTGCGATCTCTTCGGCCAGGGTGTAGGGATCCGTTTCTTTTTTCATCAATTTGTCAATCATTGTATCCAACTCGCCGGTTGTCGCCAAGGCACTGAGCACCGGTTCCAAAACGGAGCAGCGAATCGCTTCGTTGAGTTCCATCGCCGTTTTCCGGTGAACGCGGCTGCCCAGCAGGTCATGGTTGACCAGGTGCTGGTAATGGTCCTCGATCGTCTGAGACACTTCGTAGAGGCTTTTGGTGAAACCCACCGGTTCAAATGCATTATCGCACTTGAGAATCGGAGGCCGCCAGCCTGCCGGGAAGGCAGAGGGCGGCGCCATATCCAACATCGCCAGAATTTCCCGGCGCAGCTTGGAAGACCCCTCCCGGTCCGCCTTGTTGATAATGAAGATATCGGCAATCTCCAGAATGCCCGCTTTTATGGCCTGGATCTCGTCGCCCATGCCGGGGATCAAAACCACGATCACCGTGTGGGAGTGATTGATAATATCCACTTCCTGCTGACCTGTTCCTACTGTTTCCACCAGGACAATGTCTTTTCCCATGACGTCCATGATGTGGATCGCATCGCCCACGGCCTTGGCGAGGCCGCCCAAAGCACCCCGCGTCGCCAGGCTCCGGACGAACACGCCTGCATCCTCTGCATGGCGTTGCATCCGGATGCGGTCGCCCAGAATTGCGCCGCCTGTGAAGGGGCTGGTCGGGTCAACGGCCAGCACCCCCACGGTCTTGTCCTTTTTCCGGAAAGCTTCCACCAGGCCGTCCACGAGCGTGCTTTTCCCGGCGCCCGGCGATCCGGTAATGCCGATAACATGCGAATGTCCCGTGAGCGGGAAGAGATGCTTCATGGTAGCACGGGCTTCATCCATCCCGTCTTCGAGATGCCGGATCAGGCGGGACGCCGTCCGGATATCTCCTGACTGAATTTTCCTCACTTTTTCCATTATGTTAATCCCTTGGTTTGATATTTGTCCTGAACCAGTCTACGATGCCGTCGAGGGTCGCGCCGGGGACAAAGATGGCCTTGAGACCGGCGTCGTAGAGCAATTTAAAATCCTGTTCGGGAATAATGCCGCCGCCGACTACGGCGATATCATCGGCTCCCTGTGCTTTCAGCAGCTCGGCAACCGCCGGGAACAGATAGCGGTGAGCGCCGGACAGGCAGCTCAGGCCCACCACGTCCACGTCTTCCTGAATCGCGGCGGAGGCAATCTGCTCGGGCGTCTGGTGACAGCCCGTATAAATCACTTCAAAGCCCGCATCACGGAAACACCGGGCCAACACCCGGGCGCCGCGATCATGACCATCCAGCCCCGGTTTTGCAACCATTACACGAATTTTCTTCTCTGCCATGTTCAATATTCCTCCTCATTCATTCGCTTAGTAGAGTCCCGGATCGCGGTATTCGCCGTAGACTTCCCGATAGACGTCGCAGATTTCCTGGACGCTGGCCATGCTTTTCACGGCCTCGATGCAGTAAGGCATGACATTGTCGCCCTTCTTGCAGGCGTTCTTGATGTCGTTGAGGGCCTTCTTGACGGCTTTGCCGTCCCGTTTCCGACGGACAGCCTGAAGCCGTGCAATCTGCTGCGTTTCTACGGAATCGTCAATTTCGATCAGGGGAATGGGAGTCGCTTCTTCGGAGACATACTTGTTGATGCCGATCATGATCTTTTCACCGGCGTCGATCTGCCGCTGATAGAGATAGGCGGCGTCGGCGATTTCAAGCTGGGGGAAGCCCTTTTCAATGGCCGCCACCATGCCGCCCAAATCGTCGATCTTGTGGATGTATTCCCAGGCCTTCTCTTCCATTTCGTTGGTCAGGGCCTCGACGAAATAGGAGCCGGCAAGCGGATCGATCGTGTTGGCCGCGCCCGTTTCCTCGGCGATGATCTGCTGGGTCCTGAGCGCGATCTGAACCGCGTGGTCCGAAGGCAGGCAGAGAACCTCATCGAGAGAGTTCGTGTGCAGCGACTGAGTCCCGCCGAGGACGGCGGCGAGAGCCTGCGTAGCCGTACGGACGACGTTGTTGTAGGGCTGCTGCGCCGTAAGGGAACATCCCGCCGTCTGGGTATGGAAGCGCATCCACCAGGAGCGCTGATCTTTCGACTTATAGCGGTCCCGCATGGCCTTGGCCCAGATTCTCCGGGCGGCCCTCAGTTTGGCGATTTCCTCGAAGAAGTCACTGTGGGAGTTGAAAAAGAATGACAGCCGGGGGGCGAATTCATCCACGTCGAGCCCCTTGCGGCGGATCACGTCTTCCACGTATTCCATGCCGTCCCTGAGGGTAAAGGCCAGCTCCTGAACAGCCGTCGCGCCCGCTTCCCGGATGTGGTAGCCGCTGATCGAGATCGTGTTCCAGCGGGGGACATACTTGGTGCCGAATTCCACGGTATCGCTGATCAGCCTGACCGATGCATCCGGGGGGCACATCAGCGTCTTCTGGGCGATGAATTCCTTGAGCATGTCATTCTGGATCGTTCCGCCGATCTTGGTCAGGGGGATGCCCCTGATCTCTGCGGCGGCACAGTACATGGCCCAGAGTGCCGTTGCCGGCGGATTGATGGTCATGGACGTGGTAACCTTATCCATGGGGATGCCGTCGACCAACTGCATGAAATCTTCCAGCGTATCAATGGCGACGCCGCACTTTCCGCACTCGCCCCGGGCCTTGGGGGAATCAGTATCATAGCCCATCAGGGTCGGAAAATCGAAGGCCGTGCTGAGGCCCGTCTGGCCCTCCTTCAGCAGCATGTGCCAGCGCTCGTTGGTGGTCTTGGCGTCGCCCATGCCGGCAAACATCCGGAAAGTCCAGTACTTGCCGCGATAACCAGTCGGCTGATTGCCCCTCAGATAGGGAAACTGTCCCGGATAACCAATATCTTTTTCAAAATCCATGTCCTTGATGTCTTCCGGTCCGTAGAGACGCCTGATTTCCAGGTCGGACACGGTTGACCAGCGAGGTTTCTGGTCAGGCGCCTTGGCGATGACCTTCTTGACCTCGTCTTCCCATTTTGTCCTCATTTTGCTGGAGCTATCCAGCAGTTCCTTGGCAAAATACATACGTTCCACCCTCCTTCTGTAAAGTCGTTTTGTCTTGTGAGATCATAAAAAATTCTTACGATCTGAACCACTCTATTTCTTGCTTGACCATCCGCGGATTATATGAGAAGTATCCCAGACCCACCTGATCAAAATAGAAGTCAACAGGGAAAAACAACTTGTTTGCCATTCAATTGTAAAAGCGCCATGATGCATGAGAAGATGGCCTCGCGGCCGGACGGCGAACGCCGTGAACTGAACCCCCAATTTCCCTGTTATTACGGAATGGCTGCTTTGTCAAGGCAAAAACATAAAAAGTCATAAGATAGAAAGCAAGGAGGAAGGGTGCCTGAACCGCTGTTGATGAATCTGGGAAATAGCGTCTATCTGGAAGACGAGGCGCTGATCATTGTCGATCGCAGAAAACTGCCTGGCACAGTGAGACCGGTCTATTGTACGGAAGCCGAGGAGGTGGCCCTGGCCATCCGGGAGATGATGGTTCAGGGGGCCGGGGATATTGCCATTACGGCCGGGTTCGGTCTATATCTTGCCGCCCGGAGACTGGAACGGGAAGGACAGGCCAGGGACCGGGTTCAACTGAATAAGGCTGCATCACTGCTGATAGCCACACGGCCGACGGGTTTTCATCTCGCCGCTCTGCTTCATAAAATCCTGGAAAAAGTCGATCAGGCCGGAGACGGCCAACCGCCGTCAGAGGTTATTTTGAAACAACTGCAGCAGGCGCTCGTTCGGCAACGGGAGATTTCTCAGGAGACGGGCCGGCATGCGGAAACACTGCTCGTCTCCGGCGATGCCATCCTGACCCACTGTTTTGCCGGCGCCGGTCTTCTCTACATGCTGCAATATGCCCGGGACAATGGCAAGGACATCAAGGTCTTCTGTACGGAAACACGACCCTATCTGCAGGGGGCCAGGCTCACGGCGTGGTCGGTCAGCGAAATGGGCATGGATACAACGTTGATTACCGATAATATGGCGGCCTGGTGCATGTCCCGGGGGATGATCCAGAAGGTCTTTACGGCGGCGGACCGGGTTTCTATGGACGGTGTGGCGGCCAACAAAGTGGGAACGTTGCAGCTGGCCATCTGTGCCCGGCATTACGGCATCCCCTTTTACATTCTCGCCTATGGAGGCCCGGACCGCCGGACATTAAAAGGCGAGGACATTCCCATTGAAGAGCGGGACGCCCGGGAAGTGCTTGAATTTCTGGGAAATCCCATCAGCGGGCCCAAGGTGAAAGGATATTACCCGGCTTTTGACCTGACGCCGCCTGAACTAATCAGCGGTGTTGTCACCGCTTCCGGCATTCAGAAGGATTAATGCAAGGGCTTATCGGAAGGGGCGGGTTCCGGCTTTTGCACGGACAGAATTGATTCCGGAACCAGGTAGCTTCTCATTTTTGAGGCAAAGTAAATCAGAATCCACATATCATCAGGCGTCCGGTTTCCCCGCCTTCCCACGACTTTACCCACACAGCCATTGAAGGGATGCCTGGGATGATCGACCATGACGATGGTTCCCAGTTCCATCATTTTAACACCTCCGGTTTCCTTTTCTCCGGCACCGTCGCACGAACGGAGCGGCCTTTTTGCCATTCCGGAATGGTCGTATCCTTATCACATCCAAAAAAATTATGCACGGAGGCTTTCGTGTTATTTAGGGACTGTAACGCAAGCGTGATTCCGTTACAGACCATTTTTTCGATGACGCATCTGGATAAACGCGTTCAAGTATGGTACAAACTACATGTTTTTTTACATACTGGGAAGGAGAAGGTTCCATGGAAATCAAAATGCCGATCAAGTTTCACGGGAATTATGTGGTTTCGATCCGCTGCGGGGACGAGGAAAACCGGGAGCGCTGTCAGAAACTGACGATGCGGGCGTTGTCCGCCGAAGAGCAGCAACAATCTTATAAAGCCAAAGGCATCGATGAAAAAATAATGCCCACGCACCAGATCACCTTCTATGATTTTGGCTGCAAACGGATCATCGAGGGAAAGCTGATCGAAAATGAAGAGGACCGAGCCGTTTTTCGCGTCCAGGACAAGGAATACGGATTTGCCCCGTTCCGGCCGAAAGGCACGTGAAGAAGTCGAAAACTGTTGAATCCTGGACGGCCGCGCAACGCAGCATCCGGACTTTTTTACGCTGTCGTCATCTCTGATGATAATAGACAACCGCAACCAGCAGGGGGACTATCTCTGCAAGCTCACAGACGGCGCCCAGGGTGTCGCCGGTATAACCGCCAATTTTGCTTCGGTTGTACAGGACGAATAACGCGGTGATCACAAGCGCGAGGATCGCCGTGGCAAGACCGAGTCCCTGAGCCAGCCATCCCGATACCGCAAACAGCAGACCCCAGGCCCAGAGAACATGCAGCCACGAGCGACCGCCGGCAAACAGGGTGGCCAGTCCGCCTTCCGGGCGGGCGTAGGGCAGGGCGGTCATCAGGGCAATCATTGCCGCACGACCCGCCAGCGGCATGATCAGAATCACGACCCACCGCGATGAGGTTAAAATAACCGTTAGAAGCGTGATCTTCAGCAGCACGACGGAGACGACGGCCATGACCCCCATGACCCCGATCCGGCTGTCCCGCATGATCTCCATCATTTTGTCGCGGGGCCGGGCGCTGAAAAAGCCGTCTGCCGTATCCGCAAGCCCGTCCATGTGCAATCCCCCGGTCAAGCCGATCAGGAAGATGATGGTCAGCGCACTGGTCGGCAGCAGGGGAAGGATTTGGCCGATGGTGTAATCAAAAGCAGCCGCGATGAGGCCGATCAGCAAACCCACGAGGGGGAAGTAAGGGACACTGTGCGCCAGTGTTTTTTCATCGCCGCTTAAGCCGCCGGGGACGGGCAGAACGGTGAGAAATTTGACCGCTGCGAAAAATCCCTTCATGAGCTTGCCTTGGAGACGGCGGCCTCGTCAAAGGTGGCCACTTCGGTCAGGATGCGCACGGCGGCTTCAACGAGATTCATCGCCAGCGCGGCGCCGGTGCCTTCGCCAAGCCTCAGGTCCAGATCCAGAAGCGGTTTTTTCCCCAGATGAGACAGGGCAATCCGGTGCCCCTGTTCCAGGCTGCGGTGGGAGGCGATCATGTAGTCCCGGGCCGTCGGCGAAAGACAGGCGGCAATCAGGGCGCCCGCCGTCGAAATGAACCCGTCTATGAGCACGGGCTTCCGGAGCGAGGCCGCCCCCAGAATCAGGCCGGCAAGTCCGCCGATTTCAAAACCGCCGACCTTGGTCAGCACATCGAGCGCATCTGAGGGATCCGGCCGGTTGACCCGCAGGGCTTGTTCAATGATGCGGATCTTATGGAGAAATTGCTCTTCCTCGATGCCGGTCCCCCGGCCCGTGACCTCTGCCGCTGAAACGCCGCTGAACACCGAAACAATGGCGCTGCTGGCCGTGGTGTTGCCGATGCCCATGTCGCCGGTCGCGAAGAGATCCGTTGAGCCGGCAAGAAACAGCGCAACCTCAACGCCCGCTTCAACACAGCGGACAGCCTCTTCCCGCGACATGGCCGGACCGATTGCCATGTCTTTTGTTCCCGCGGCAATCCGTTTGGAGATGATTTTTCCCGCTGCGGCAAGGACGCCAAGATCGCCGGCCACGCCCATGTCCACCACCACGACCTGCGCGCCGGCCAGACGGGCCAGTGCATTGATTCCGGCCCCACCCTGGACGAAGTTGTAGACCATCTGGGCGGTCACCTCCTGCGGGTATTTGCTCACCCCTTGTGCCGTGACGCCGTGGTCGCCGGCCATGATCGCCACCGTCTTGCGGGTTACCGGGGGATGGAGCGACCCGGTCATTGCGGCCAGATCTTCGGCCAGATCCATGATCCGTCCCAGCGCCCAGTAAGGCATCGTGAGCTGTTCCAGGCGTGTCCTGGCCTGATGCCGGATGGAAGCATCTGCAGGGGTGATTTTTTTTATCGTTGTCTCAAGCAATGTCACGGAAAGTCTCCTTTTTGAGGTTATAGCTTTGCACATCCCCGGCGTGAAAGGGAATTTCCCATCCGCCCGGAAAGATGCGAACCCTATATGCTGCCGTATTCGGAGGGAAGGGAATGATAATCACAGATACGGAATAATTGTCAAGAACGGACCGAACGAAACATTTCATCGGGATTTGCCTGTGACGAAGTAAAATAATATGGACATTCCACGAAATACCCGTTATCTTCCACCTGAAAATGCCCTTGCCGCCTATCGATGCGGCTGATTCGGGACCGACTGCGGCGAGAATAATTCCGTTCAATAACTTCCGGAGAATTATTTCAAGCCGAAGAAACATCTTTGCAGGCTCATCCCATGCAGAAGAAAAAATTCCAGCCGTTTGAAGCGCTCAGAAAATCGGAACAGGAGAAAGCGGTCATCCTTGATTCCATGACGGAACTCGTCTTGTATCTGGATACGGATTTGAGGGTGATCTGGGCCAATAAGGCGATGCATGCCGCATTTAACCTGAAACCCGGCCAACTGAACGGAAGATACTGCTATGAAGCGCTCCATAACAGAAACAAAGCCTGCCGCATTTGTCCGGCGGAGCGGACGTTAAAAACCTGCGAACCCCACGAGACCGTGGATATTTCATCTTACGAAAAAAACTGGGTATTGCGCAGCTACCCCGTACGGGACGAAAAGGGCGCCCTTACCGGCATCGTCGAGATTGTCACGGATATCACGGAGCGCAGGCGGGCCGAGGAAGCGATGCGGCTATCGGAGCAGAAATACCGGGAACTCTTCGAACATGCCAATGACATCATTTTTGTTCTTGATTTTGATGGCAATATCCTGTCGTGCAATGCTGCCGCCGCCAATACCTATGGCTACGAACCTGAGCAGCTCCCGGGACTGGGCATCGAGGAACTGCTGAATCGGGATTACCTGCCCGTTATGCGGGAATTCATTCGCAAAAAAGGGGACCGCATCGACGTACAAAATCCACAGGAATTCCTGACCCATACAAAAGATGGGGAGCCTGTCTGGGTGGAGGTCAACGCCCGTATCATCAGCGAGAACGGCAGCCCGGTTTCCGTTCACGGCATTGCCCGCAACATTACCGATCGCAAGAAGATGGAAGAGGCGTTGAGAAAAAGGGAACGGGAACTTGAGGAAAAGTCCAGGAACCTCGAAGACGCCAATACGGCCCTCAGGGTTCTGCTCAAGCGCCGGGAAGAGGACAAGGCCGAGCTTGAAGAAAAGGTCATTTGCAACACGAGGGAACTTATTCTGCCTTATATCGAGAACCTCAAAATCACGCAGGTGGACAGCCATCAACGCAATCAACTGACCATTCTCGAGGGGCATATCAATGAGATCATTTCCCCGTTTCTGCGCACGCTGTCCTCGAAATATCCCAACCTTACCCCGATGGAAATCAAGATCATCACCCTTATCCGAGAGGGACGCACGACAAAGGAAATTGCGGAGCTGCTGAATGTATCCGCCAGGACGGTCGATGTTCACCGGGATAATATCAGAAGGAAATTGGGCTTGAAAAACAGGAAAGCCAACTTGAGATCCCATCTTCTGTCTTTATATCTTTAACCACGCCGCTTGATCATGATCCAATGAATGCTTATGTATCATAGGTATATATTGCGTATTTTTACCGTATTGCTATTTTCGCGGATAGATGATTCTATGACGAACTTGCAAAAAGTCGGATAATTGACCAAATTCGCCGGCTTCGTACAAAAGTCAAGAATTCCCTCCCCCTCGACGGGGGAGGGTTCGGGTGGGGGTGGTAAGTGGCAGGGTTCAATCATGCGATTCCCCCCTCCCCTTCATCCCCTCCCGCCAGGGGAGGGGAAAACAGATTTTTTATGAGGAGGTCGTCAAAGTTTCTTGAAGAGGCTTCTTAATGTCCGGAGCGACCGAAAGGACAAAAAAATCTATAAAAAGGAGGAAGATCAATGACAAAAGAAGAAAAAATCGAGGAAATCCGCCAGAGAGCCAGGAAGAATTTCTCTCTCGGATACAACTGCGCCGAGTGTGTGACGGAGGCCGTTTTTTCACTGGTTGACACGGGCCTTCCCGTGGCCGTGAAGAAGTGCGCGACCGGTTTCGGCGGCGGCATCGGGTTGTTCGGCGACACGTGCGGCGCGCTGGCCGGCTGTGTGATGGCCGTAAGCGCCGTTCATGGAAGGCCGGGGCTGCCCGAGGGAGAGGATCCCAAGGACGTGGCGAAGAAGTCGAAACAGCAGCTATACGGAAAACCAGGCGCCTACCGGATCTTCAACCAGATTCCGAACCGGTTCAAGCAGAAATACAATCGTACGCTTTGCCGGGAGTTGACCGAAAAATGGCAATCTGAGTGGCTCTGCCGCGACCACGCCCTTTTCTGCCGGGAAGTCATTACGGATGCTGCGGGCATTGCCGCGGATATGATCCTGTCGGATAAGAATGAACTCGCCGCTAAATCGTTCGGTTCGAATGTTGAAAACCTGAAAGACTGACCCGCCGGGACAGCGCCTGTGGATTTGTTCAAAGGAGGAATGAATGAGTAGAAATCTCGTGATTGTAGGCGGCGGCGCCGCAGGGCCTTCCGTGGCTGCGGAAGCAAAGCGAAGGGACCCGTCGCTCCAGGCAACCATCATCGAGCGGGGCGAGTTTATTTCTTACGCGGCCTGACCGATGCCCTATTACATCGGTGATGTAATCAAGGATTATAAAAAGCTTGTGATGCGGACCCCGGAAGAGTTCAAGAAAACCGGCGTGGATGTAAAAATAAAGACCAGCGTGGAAGCCATCAACCCCGATCAAGGATCCGTCCATCTGTCCGATGGAAGCGTCTTGCCCTACGATATCCTGGTCATGGCAACGGGGGCCGACGCCGTCCGCCTGGACATGCCGGGCGCCGACCTCGAAGGCGTCTTTGTGTTGCGCGACCTGACCCATGCCCTGCGCCTGAAATCGTACCTGAACGGAAAAAGCTGCCGCAAGGCCGTGATCGTGGGGGCCGGTTATATCGGCCTGGAGATGTGCGAGGCCTTCAGGAGCCTCGGCATTGAAACGCAGGTCCTCGATATTCTGCCCCGTCCCGCGCTTCGCTGGGATCCCGAATTCGCGAAGCTCATGGTGGAAGAACTCGACCGGAATCAGGTGGCCTTTCTTCCGGGCACCAAACCCCTTGCCATCGAGAAGGGCAAGGACTTCGCGCTCAAGCTGATTACGGACAAAGGCGACCTGGAAGCAGATATAATCCTCATGGGTCTCGGTACGAAACGAAACACGAGGCTGGCGGAATCCATCGGCATCCAGATGGGAGAAAGCGGCGCCATCGGCGTGGACTTCTTCCAGCGCACCTCGCGGGAGGAGGTGTATGCCGTCGGGGACTGCTGCGAAGTCTTTCACCGCGTCATGGGGAAATGGGTCTATTATCCGCTCGGCGACATCGCCAACAAACAGGGTCGCACGGCCGGCATCAACATCGGCGGCGGCGCTGCGAAATTTTCCGGAATCGTAGGAGCCCAGTCTTTCAAGCTCTTCAATCTCGAGGTGGCCGCAACGGGTCTGACGGAAGAGGAAGCCGAAAAGTACGGCTTCCAGCCGGTCAGCTCCATTCTTTGGGGGATTCCCGTGGGCCGTCCCATGTCCAGGGGTGAAAAACTGGGATTAAAGCTCGTCGCCGACAAACCCACGGGCAAGCTTCTGGGCGCCCAGGCAGTCGGCGAAAAGGGGGCCGTTTCCAGGATCAACAGCCTCTCCATTGCCCTGTGGTCGGGGCTCACACTGGAAGAAATCGGTTATCTCGACCTGGCCTACGCACCGACCTTCGGCGGGGCCTGGGATGCGATCCACATTGCGGCCCAGGGATTAATGAGAAAACTGACGTAGCATGGCAGGTAGTATTTCTGACGGAGCCGGTGAAGTTGACGGCATGGTTGGATGGATCAAAAGGCACAGAAGGATATGGGATGAAAAAGAAAACCGAAAAAAAGAAAGTTAGTGAAGAAAAAACGGGACTGGAAGTCATCAGCGTTAAAATCGGCAGCAATGCCCCCGCGACCTACAAGGGCCTGGGCGGAACGTTTGCATGCTTTACGGACAGTTGTCTTCGCAAGCAGATCTTGCCGGGTTTTCACGAAAAGGGGCTCATTGCGGAAGCGGAACCGAAAGAGGCGGGGATTGTCCTGTGTCTGTCCGGGAAACACAGCGCGACCAAACTGAAAGAAGTCATGGACATCGCCATGCTCAATACAGGGGCCTATCCCGATTTCGGAGGCAAGGCGGAATTTTTCATAGACGTCAAATCTGAACAGTAGGACGGAAAAGGAGGAGATTATGGCATTAAAGACGGCAAATGAGTTTCTGGACACCATAAAAAAAATGAAGCCCCGCGTCTATATAGGCGGGAAATGGGTGAAAAACCTGCTCGATAATCCCGTCACGCGGTCCATGGTCATGGCCAACTCGGCGATGTACGGCCTGGCGGAAGACCCCGCCCACAAGGAGGTGATGGTCGCCACGTCCCACCTGACAGGAGAGCCGATCAACCGCAACCTCAACGTTGCCCGCAACATCCACGACCTGGATATGCGTCAGGAGATGGCCCTGCTGACAAGCCAGACGGTCGGGACCTGCAACTACCGCTGCGTCGGTTGCGACGCCTTAAACAGCCTCGCCGCCACGACGTGGGAAATGGACCGCGACCTGGGCACGAAGTACAATGAAAGATTCAACAAATGGCTGGCCTATGCCCAGGCCAATGACCTGGCCGTATCGGGCGCCATCACCGACGCCAAGGGGGACCGCAGGAAGAGGCCCACCCAGCAGGACGAGATCGACGTCTTTGTCCACCTCGTTGAAAAACGCGACGACGGTATCGTGGTCAGTGGAATCAAGGTGAGCCAGAGCGGCGCCATTGGCTCCCATGAAACGCTCGTGCTTCCGGGCGGTGGTCTAAAAGAAGACGAGGGTCAGTTCGCCCTGGCTTTCGCCGTGCAGAACAGCGTTCCGGGGCTGACCTACATCTGCCAGTACAATGCCTACTCGGCCGAGCGGGAAATGTGCGACAACGAATCGGAACTCGGGAATCCCATTTACGGGCAGCGGGAAACCTCAACGATGGTTTTCGACAAGGTCTTCATCCCCTGGGACCGCGTGTTCCTGTGCGGCGAGACCAAATATTGCGGGAAGATGGTCACGCGTTTTGCCAAGGCCCACCGCATGAACTGCGGCGGCGCCTGCAAGGTCGGGTTCGCCGACCTGATCATCGGTGGGACCATGCTGGCCGCCGAATACATCGGTGTGGAAAAGGTCCCTCACATCCAGGAGAAGATCATCGACATGGTCCGCCTGAGCGAGACGTCCCACGCCTGTGCTATCGCAGCGGCCATGCGGGGGCGCGAGGAACCCAAGGGATCGGGTGTTTATCTGCCGGACGATCTCTTCGGCAACGCCGCCAAACTCAATATCGCCCACGGGTTCTGGGAAATCATCAAGAATGCCGGGGATATCGGGGGTGGTCTCGTGGTGACGATGCCGAGACTCAAAGACCTCGATGATCCGGAAGTCGGTCCGGCGCTCAAGAAGGCCTTCTCGGCCGCAGCCCCGGCGGACAAGCGTCTCAAGGTCGCCAAGTTCCTGCAGCATTGGTCGGCCGGTCTGCACGGCCCGGGGACCTGGCACGGCGCCGGCGCCCCCCAGACGCAACGTTTCATGTTCACGGTCCTGACGGACTTTGAAAAAAAGAAAAAGATGGCCAAGAAACTTATGGGAATGAAAGAATAGTAAAGCGCAAAACAGGCAAGGAAGAAGCCCCCATGCAGGCCGTTTGGTCTGCATGGGGGCTTTGTTTTTCCTCAATTTGCCGTATATGCCTCAGCCCGTAAACTTTATCCGACAGTTATTGGCCTACATCAGTAAAGTTAATGTCGAATGGTTCGGCATGACGATGATGAATTCCTCCTTGTGGTTAATATAAATAACCTCTATCATATTGGGATCTTACCGTTTATTTATTGAAGTCATGACTCTTAGAAAAAAGGGATATAGGGATATATAGTGGCTTTCGTTTGGTAATGTTGAAGATACTTCAACAAACTTCGCTCTAAGCACTGCTTCCGCTTGGACGAGGTGACCGTTTATTTCGCGATCTCGGCACTGACCGTCTACCGCCTCTTGGACAGGGCGATCTCCAGACAACCAGGACCCGAGGTTCCCTCAGGGTGTCGGCAGAGGAGATCCGGATGTTTGAAGAGATTATGGTTGAAACGGAACATTACCGAAAGTGATCAAAGATCGATCTGACGCATTTCTGCTGATGCTATTTTAACTCAAAACCTTCAGCTACCATCCTTGCACGGATCTCAAGTAATTTTGGACATTGAAAATCGGGCGGGATCCTATTTGGTATCCGGGCGGCTATACCAACAAGCTTCTTTTCATCGGGTGTCAAAAGGTTTTTCTTTTCAGCCCAATATATAAGTTGTTGCCAATACTTGCCACCAAGCTGAACAACCTCTGCCTGATCGGCAATTCCAGTGTCCGTCTTTTGCAGTTTTTTCGCGTCTTTTTTTGCAGCCAGAAATTCATTTCTATCAACCAAATCTGCACTGAATGATGGGAATAATGCTATTTTGAGACATTCTACCCGCTCCCAGCAGAGTTTTTTCTTGCACCACTCTGTAACATTATCGACGGGCCGGTCTTCGGCCACGATCGTATTGAAAACGACCTCAGCTATTTGTTCGAGCTGTCGCTCCATTCCTTGTGAAAGACGTTGTTGATTCCATATAGTCCGGAGGTCGAGAACATGGCTGAAGCTTCTGTCTGGCTGTTTACATAGAAAGCTGTTGGCTCATTGCGAAAAACAAGATCAGTGTGTGGCAGAGTCATAAATCACTTCACGGTGAAACTTTAAAAATTCGGGATGAGGAGCGAATACATTATTTGAGGGTACTCGAATTTTACCATTGGTGTTGAGAAGTTGATAAATTTTTGGAGGGACAATATTCTTCACCATGATATCGCCGGAGTCTGCCACTGAGATAAGGCCGTGGTCAAACATCCAATGGAAGGTGCGGCAAAGGGCAATGCCGTTTCTCACCGAATCGGGACCATTAAATTTAACAGGCCTGATATGAGCGGCCTCCACCTCCGTGATACCTCGGTCATTCTTTATAGTAATCCCTGTCATCGCACAAGTTAAACCGTATTCCTCTTTCACCAACCTTGCGAAAGCAGCTTCACGAAAGGGTCTTTCGATAATTTGTTGAATGACGGGTCGTTTTGAATCAAAAGTGACCAATGGCTCAGCAACTTCTTGCTTATTTTTTTCGTTTATCTGTGCCAATCCAGCTGCAACAATAGCCTGATACTCTTCATCTTGAATAATTCTAACGGCTCTGCCAAATGCCCCTTTGTTGGTTGAACCATCGGCTTTTTTGAGCCCACTTTCGTAATAGTATGAGCCAATTTTGAAGGGAACCGGCGCCGAAAATTCCACATAGTTTTCTACGAAAGCATAGTAATGATCTTTCAAGGCAACGTCTTCTTTGATGTGAGTTACACGGGCAGTTGCGAAGTAACATTGACGTCCTGCATGGCCGGCTGGCGAAAGGTCTTCTCTTCTTGGCTCATAGTATACAATCCAATCACCGATTGTCAGGGTCGCTTGACGTAAATAGGTCTTTGGAAAATGATACATCAATTCAGGAAGGTCATTGTAACTCGGGGTTATTTTTGTTGTGAAAATTGCTTTTGCCATAATCAGGTGCCTTGATTATAGTTCATTTTCGCCAACCTTTTAGCATTTTGTATGCGAATATATCAATAACTGGAATAGGCAGATCGATATTATCCAAAATATTCCTTTCGCAGCTCCCTGATCGTTGCCCGGTACGCTTCGTCGAATTCTGGAAGATCGGCCACCTGCGCCGATAACCTGACCGCCCAGAGCTTCCTCAGGCGGGCCTCCTTCCGTTGAAACAGATCCTTTACGTTGGTGAGCGTTCTGCTCCGGAATGCTGCCTTTGCTGTGACTGCATCGATCAAATCGGCAGGTCTGACAAGGCCGTTGCCGGTCAGGTGCCACAGGTCGTAAAGATCCCGGGGTTCGTTCCGCGCGGGATCGAAAAGGGCGACGATTTTTTCAGCTGCGATTTCGTTAAGGGAATAGACGCCGACCGTTGCATCCGATGGAAGATCGCGGTATTCAGCATAAGCCTTGAGGACCGGCAGGTTTGGCTACAGGAAAGACGACCCTTTCCCGGATCGTGATGTCCACCTTGACCTCCTTGCCGGAGGCGCCGGGCAGGGGGCCTTCATAAGCAAGATAGAACGTATGGCTGTTTTCGTGAGAGTGCCGGTCGTAACGGCTGAAGCTGATCTTGACGCCAGACGCTTCTTCCGTGTGGCTGAACGCCTCGTCGAGATGTCCCTGGATTGTTTCAAAGGTGGTCTCTTCGCGCAGAGTGAAATCGAGATCCTCTGAAAAACGGTAATCAGGGATGTAGCATTTCTTGATCGCCGTACCGCCTTTGAAGGCGAGAAGCTCCCTGAGCGGGGTTGCTGACATGCCGATGAGGAACCAGGAGAGGCAGTAGTCCTTTTCCAGGACGGCCTCGGGGATGCGGCGCCCTCCCTTCCGGGTGAGGCGGTTTGACAGCAGCGATAGATCGCGTTGCGGAATCATCAGGTCCTCACTGTCGAAAGCAGTTCATCGGAAGACACGTTCAGGCGTAGCCGCCATTTGCGCAGGTATTTCCCCTCTGCCGGCAGGAGGGGATCAAGGCTTGCGTAAGTGTCCGTCAGCCGGTGCCGGAGTCGATCGCGGTTTTCGGGTGTGCCGATATCGTAAAGCTCCATGAGATATCCCAGCCGGCGGATGACGGCGCCGACGTCCATCCTCAACGCATAATCAACCAGCTTGCCGTCTTTCAGATCCTCTTTCTTGATCCAGATCCCCTTGGCCAGTTCGGTGAGGCCGCCGCAATATTCCGGCATCCGAAGGCCGTCCAGAATGGTACGCTCGGGGTCGCTGATCCTACCTTCTCCTGCTTGGTGACCCAGTGATCCGTCAGGCCGAAGAACCCGTCCTTTGTGGAAGCGATGAACCGGAATTCGGTGCCCATGATCCGAATGGGGCGGCGTTGCGCCGGCGTTGTCACGTGGACGACCAACTGAGGCTGTGTGACCATGCCGTGGATCTCCATCGCCGTGCCGTGGGAGAGAAGTAGTCTTTCCCGCCGGCCAGCTCGCGGGCCACGATGAAGGGGTTCCCCATGTACTCCCGTTCTCTCCCTAGTTCGAAGGGGACAAGGATGAAAAGGCCAGGTTTCAAACGCGCCGCCACGCCTCTGTTCACGAGCTTTCTGACCAGGCTGCGGGTGGTCGGCTCTTCCAGGCCGAGGATCCGCTGGACGTCTTCCAGACGAAAAACCACCTTGTTGTCTTCATGGAGCGATGTGATGAGCTGTGCGGTTTGGGGGCCGAGGGTCTTCAGCGGACCGTTATGTTTCAGCATCGTATTGTGTCCTCTGAGGGCACATAATGCACATAAAGAATGATATTGTCAATCAGCAATTGCGTTCCTGAATCACATTCGGATTGTATAATGTGCCTTCACAGGGCACGCCATGCAGCCCGGTTATAATCAGGCTTAGATTCAATAATTCACAATATTATCAAATGGATAACAAGGGAAAGAAAATTTGGCTCAAGCTTAATTGCTCAGTGTCGGGACGACAACCGTTACCTCACATTCGCACCTTTCATTTCGTATTCAGTACATCGCTCAGGTAATCGCAACAGAACATTTGTATTTGCTATACGTACCTTCTGTCAGACCTTGAGAATGACGGCCTCACCCTGTGCAAGCCCTCCGCAGATCGCTGCGACGCCATACCCGCCGCCCCTTCGCTGGAGCTCGTAGGCAAGGGTCATGGTAATCCGGCCGGCGCTTGCCCCGACCGGATGGCCGAGGGCGATGGCCCCGCCGTTTACGTTTGTTTTATCCCGAAGCGCCTTCCATTTTTTTTCGTCTCCGTCCGCAAGGATCTTCGTTGAGACGAGCGGTACGGCGGCGAAGGCCTCGTTGATCTCGATCAGATTCATGTCGTCGATCGTCAGCCCGGCTTTGCCGAGAGCCTTCTGGATGGTGTAGGCCGGGATCACGGCGATCCTGCGGGGGTCCGTTGCGGAAGATACGATGGCCACCACCGTTGCAAGCGGCTTGAGTCCCTTCTTCGCCGCCTGCTCCCGCGTCATGAGGAGAATCGCGCTTGAGCCCGCGCTGAGGGGGGGCGCATTGCCAGGCGTGACGGTGGGGCTTCCGTAAACCGTCCTGAGCTTTGAGAGCGCCTCGACGCTGGTCTTGCGGGGGGATTCGTCTTTGTCGATAACGATGGGATCGCCCTTTTTCTGCGGGATCACAATCGGCGTCAATTCCTCTCCGACCTTGAACTTCCCGTCGGCATAGGCCTTCAGGCAGAGGTCCTGACTCCGGGCGGCCCATTCGTCCTGCATTTCGCGGGTCACGCCGTATTCGACGGCCACTTCGCCCGCGTCCAGCGCCACGGGGTTGAAGCCCTTTGCCGTGTAGCCGAGTTCAAAGAGCCCATCGATGAGCTTGATATGGCCGATCCTCACGCCCTGTCTCAATCCCGGCGCCAGGTGGGGCATCCGGGGCATGTTCTCGGAGCCCACGGACATGATCGTTTTGGAGATCCCGGCCATCATGGAGACCGCCCCCAGCCTCAGGGTGGTCAATGACGAACAGCAGGCCCGGTCAAGGGTGACCGAGATGTTATCCGCCGGAAAACCAGCCAGCAATGTCGCCTGCCTTGCCGGCACATCGGTCTCGAGGGCGACTTCTGCAAGGACGCAGCTTCCGTAATAGATCTCATCCACTTCCTCCGGTTTCACGCCGACCCGGTTGATGACCTCTTTCATGACCACCATGCCCAGATCGATGCTGGGGATTGCGGCCATGGCCGAATCAAACCGGCTGAAAGGCGTCCGGACGGCACTGACAATGACGATATCGCTTCTATTTTCCATTTTCTCAACTCCTTCAGGTTTTGGGTTGTTATGTATCCTGTTTCTGCGCAGCCTGCAATTCCATTTTTTTGACGAAGATCAGGACGGCGGTCAGCGCGGATTGGGTCATGCCGGGGATGCGCTGGGCCTGTCCGATCGTCGCGGGCTCGATGCGAGCGAGCTTCATTTTCAGCTCATTGGAAAGGCTCGGAATGGCCTGGTAATCGATGCCGACCGGAATCTTCGCGGCTTCCAGCGCCTTCATTTTCTGGACCGCCTCACGCTGGCGCTTGATGTACCCTTCGTACTTGGCCTCGATTTCAATCTGCTTTTTGACCATCCGGTCCGCAATCGGCGCCCAGCCCGCAAAGGGTTTCAGGTCGTCATAGGCCACTTCGTCCCGCTTCAGGAGCTGAAAAAGTGTCACGGGATTCCGGATCGGCGCCGTACCGATCTCTTTGAGCGTCCGGTTGACATCGTCAACGGGATAGATCCGGGTTGCGGACAGGCGTTCCAGCCCGTCGCGGATCCGGCGAATCCTGTCTTTCAAGCGTTCATGGGCGTCCTCAGGAATGAGGCCCAGTGCATGACCTTTGCCCATCAGGCGGATCAGGGCGTTGTCTTCCCGCAGGATCAGCCGATATTCGGCCCGGGAGGTAAACATCCGGTAGGGCTCGTCGACGCCCCGCGTCACGAGATCATCGATCATGACGGCGATATAAGCGTCGGAACGGTCCAGAACAAAAGGCGGTCTGCTCTGGACGGCCAGGGCCGCATTGACGCCCGCCCAGAGCCCCTGGGCGGCGGCCTCTTCGTAGCCGGAGGTTCCGTTGATCTGACCGGCCAGGTAAAGCCCCGCAATTCTTTTTGTTTCCAGTGTCTGGCGGAGCTGGGTGGGCTGGACGAAATCATATTCGATGGCGTAGGCGGAGCGCATGATCTCCGCCTGCTCCAGACCGGGAACGCTGTGAACGATTTGTTCCTGCAGTTCCGGCGGCATGCTGTTGCCCAGGCCCTTGGCGTAGATTTCTTCCGTGTCCAGACCTTCGAATTCGAGCACAACGGGATGCCTTCCCTTATCCGCAAAGCGCACCACCTTGTCTTCGAGGGAGGGACAGTAGCGGGCGCTGATTCCCTGAATGGCGCCGGAGTACAGGGGGGACAGGCGGATGTTTTCACCGATCAGCCGGTGGGTTTCCGCTGTGGTATAACTGAAATAGGAGGGCAGGCGCTCTTCCCGCAGTTTTTGCGTCCGGTAGGAAAAGGGTTCCGGATCGGGATCGCTGTCCTGACGCTCCAGGATGGAAAAATCAATCGTGGAGGCCCGCAGCCTCGGCGGTGTGCCGGTCTTCATGCGCCCCATTTCAAAACCCAGCGACCGCAGGGATTTCGCCAGTTCCAGCGAGGCCATTTCGCCGGCCCGACCGGCCGGATGGCTGGCTGTGCCGATGTGGATCAAGCCGTTCAGGAAGGTCCCCGTCGTGATGATCACCGCCTTGCCGCCGAAAAAAAGGCCGGTCTGATCCACAACGCCGGTGATTTTTTCTCCTTCGACAATCAGCCCGGTCACGAGGCCCTGCCTCAGATGGAGGCGCTTTTCCTTCTCCACAGCGGACTTCATGGCCAGGCGATAGAGCTGCTTGTCACACTGAAACCGGGAGGATTGCACGGCCGGCCCCTTGGAAGCGTTGAGCAGACGGAAATGAACGGCCGTCAGATCGGCGATGTGGCCCATCTCGCCGCCCAGGGCGTCCACTTCCTTGACGAGCTGGCCTTTGGCCAGGCCGCCGATGGCGGGATTGCAGGACATCAGGGCCACGGAATCCAGGTTTATATTGAACAGAAGCGTTTCACAGCCCATGCGCGCTGCCGCCAGGGCCGCTTCACAGCCCGCATGGCCGCCGCCGACGACGATTACATCGTAATTTCTATGCAAAACTGAACCCTCCGGGCACTGCCTTCCATATAATGATTCGAGACCTTTGAAAGATGGCTTCGCCGTGGCTCAAAATCTTTTTCGCTTGAAATTATGATAATGCTAAAAGCTGTTTGTAATCAATAATTAAGTCAAATTTCCGGAAATGCGAAAAATCTTTAATTCGCCGCTTGCGAACCATTTTTTACCGGCTATGCAAAGCTCTCGATTCAGGATTTTGGGAAATGCTTGCAGTCACGGCGGTAATTTAATAGTATTGACAGGGAAAATACAACAAAAAAGAGGCGGTCTTGGAAAAACCGGTGTTTTGGAACAACACGAAAAGATATTATGACCTGAAAAGCTACTGGCGCAACCGGTTTGGCGGCCTGGTCTATAAGCTGCCTATCGACGCCGGGTTTACCTGCCCCAACCGGGACGGCGCCGTGGCCGCGGGCGGATGCATCTATTGCGACGGCCGGGGTTCAATGCTGCGCCAGGCGGGACCGCTTCCCTCTGTTTCGGAACAGATTGCGAGGGGACGAGCCTATTACCGAAAGCACCGCCGTGCCGGCCAGTTCATTGCCTATTTTCAAACCTTTACGAACACCTACGGCCCGCTGGATCACCTGAAGCGCCTCTATGACGAAGCCCTGGTGCAGGAAGATGTCATCGGCCTGTCCGTGGGGACGCGTCCCGATTGTGTCCCCGATCCCGTGATTCGGCTTCTTGAGGGCTATGCCCAGAAACACCATGTCTGGCTGGAATTCGGCCTGCAATCCATGCATGACAGGACGCTGAATTTGATCAATCGGGGGCATTCCCAGGCCATTTTTGTGGATGCCGTACAGCGGGCGGCCGGGAAAAGAATGCAGATTTGCGCCCACATCATCGTCGGACTGCCGGGCGAATCCCGGGAGGAAATTCTTGAAACAGCGCGGTTCATTGCCGCGCTCCCGATCCAGGGCATTAAAATTCACGCGCTACTGGCGTTGCGGGGAACCGCCCTGGGGAAGCAGTACGAAGACGGCCTGATCGCCCTGATGACCCGGGACGATTATGTCCGTACAGTCTGCGACATTCTGGAAATCCTGCCCCCGGAGATGGTTATCCAGCGCCTGACCGCGGACGGCTACCGTGACATCTTTCTCGCACCGCAATGGGCGGCCAATAAGATGGAAGTGCTCAACGCCATTGATCGTGAACTCGAAAGGCGCGACAGCCACCAGGGAAGCGATCATGCACTTGCATAAATTTTGCGTTGACAAAGCGTTTCATGATATGTGTTTCACGTGAAACAACGGGGAAGATAAAGAGATGATTGCCATCGTTGATTATCGTGCCGGAAACCTGACCAGCGTTGCCCGGGCGCTGCATTACCTGAACCAGACTTATCGGATTACGGCAGATCCGGAAATCCTGCAACAGGCCAGTCACGTGATTTTCCCGGGCGTCGGCGCAGCTGGCGCGGCCATGGCATACCTGCGGCAAACCGGTCTGGATCAGCAGATCAGAAGACTTGTCGAAATGGGAAAACCGCTGCTCGGAATCTGCCTGGGCACGCAGGTTATCTTTGAGCACAGCGAGGAAAACGAAACTCGCTGCCTGGGGATCGTTCCGGGCTCTGTCCGTCTGTTTCCGCAGACGCTGCGACAGGACGGCCTGTCCCTGAAAATTCCTCACATGGGCTGGAATGAAGTTGCCTTTACGAAACCCCATCCCGTATTTAAGAATATCGAGCAAGGGGCTGCCTTTTACTTTGTGCATTCCTACTACCCGGCGCCGGATGATCCGGCATGGATTCTCGGATCGACCGACTATGGTCTGCGTTTCTGTTCGGCTATTGCCCGTGAAAATCTCGTGGCGGTTCAGTTTCACCCGGAGAAGAGCGGACGTCCGGGGCTGCGGATTTTAGAGAATTTCTGCCGCTGGGGAGGCCGGGATGCTGAGTAAAAGAATTATTCCCTGCTTGGACGTGCGCAATGGGCTGCTGACCAAGGGCATAAAATTTCAGGGGAATGTTGATATCGGCGATCCGGTGGAAGCGGCCCGGGCCTACTATGAGCAAGGTGCCGACGAGATCGTTTTTTATGATATTACCGCGTCTTCCGATGGCCGCGACATCATGATTGATGTGGTGAAGCGCGTTGCGGAAACGATTTTTATCCCCTTTTGCGTGGGCGGCGGAATCCGTACCGTAGAGGACATGCGGAGCGTGATCCTTGCCGGCGCCGAGAAAGTGAGCGTCAACACGGAGGCGGTTCTCAATCCGCAGCTCATCGCCGATGGCGCCAGGGCCTTCGGCAGCCAGTGCATCGTGCTGGGGATGGACGTCAAGAGCGTTGAACGCAGTGCGGCGATTCCAAGCGGTTATGAAATGGTCATCCAGGGCGGCCGGACATATACGGGGATCGACGCCCTGTGGTGGGCGAAGGAAGCCGAGCGTCTGGGCGCCGGAGAAATCTGTCTCAACTCGATTGATGCCGATGGGACACAGGACGGCTATGAAATCGATCTGACTTTCCTGATTTCCGCGAATGTGCGGATTCCTGTGATTGCCTCGGGCGGGGCCGGGCGGCCGGAGCATCTGCTCGATGTAATGACCCGGGGCCGAGCCGATGCCGCCCTGATCGCCTCGATGGTCCATTATAAAACCCATACGATTACGGAGATAAAGACATTTCTGGACAGGCAAGGCGTGAAAATGAGGATGCAGTGGTGACACTCCGCGGGTCTTGATTATTGGGCTTGACGTGATTATCATTTCAAGTGTAGAAGCCAGCATGAACTTCGGATGAACAGGGAGGCAAGAATCAGTGGACCCAAAACGATATGAACTGAATGTCCAGCTGGCGCAGATGCTAAAAGGCGGCGTCATCATGGATGTAACCAATGTGGAGCAGGCCAGGATTGCAGAAGAGGCGGGCGCGGTGGCCGTGATGGCTTTGGAACGCGTTCCTGCGGATATACGCCTGCAGGGCGGCGTTGCCCGCATGTCCGACCCCGCAATGATCGTGGAAATCAAAAAGGCCGTATCGATTCCGGTCATGGCCAAGGCACGGATCGGCCATTTTGTGGAAGCCCAGATTCTGGAGGCGCTGAAAATCGATTATATCGATGAAAGCGAGGTCCTCACGCCGGCCGACGAGGAGTGCCACATCGACAAGACAAAATTCGCCATTCCCTTTGTCTGCGGTGCCCGCAACCTGGGCGAGGCCCTGCGGCGCATTGCTGAAGGGGCCGCTATGATCCGGACGAAAGGCGAGGCTGGAACCGGAAACGTGGTCGAGGCGGTCCGCCACATGCGCGCCATGAACCGGGAAATCCGCCAACTCATAAACATGCCCCTCGAAGAAGTGACGGGATTTGCCAAGGTCAACGGCATGCCCTACGAGCAGGCCCTGAATGTACGGGAATTGAAACGATTGCCCGTGGTGAATTTTGCTGCAGGCGGGATCGCTACGCCGGCAGACGCCGCCCTGATGATGCAGCTCGGTTGCGATGGCATTTTTGTCGGATCGGGAATCTTCAAATCCGCCAATCCTTTGCTGCGCGCCCGGGCCATTGTCAAAGCGACGGCCTATTTCAACGATCCGCAAAAAATCCTGGAGGCTTCCATCGGGCTTGGCGAGGCCATGCCGGGATTGGAAATATCGGAAATTCCCGAAGGCCAGCTGCTCGCCGGTCGCGGCTGGTAATGGACGTGCGATGGCGATCTGCAGCGCTCCTGAAAGTCTTCAGAAGACAGAAGAAACCATCGGCGTCCTCGATCTTCAGGGGGGTGTTTTCGAGCATCTCGAACATCTGGGGCGGATCGGCATTTCGGGCCGCCCCGTAAAAACGCCGGCCGACATCCTGAACCTCAAAGGCCTGATTATCCCCGGCGGCGAGAGCACTTGTCTTTCCCGGTTAATGAACATCTTCGGCATCGATGACGCCATCAAATCAGCGTTTGCGCGGGGCATGAACATCTGGGGCACCTGCGCCGGCGCCATTCTTCTGGCCGAGGCCGTTATCGGCGAATCATCCTACCTCCGTCTGATCGATATGGATATCGAACGCAACAGCTTCGGAAGCCAGCTCGACAGCTTCACTGCCGCAGCGATAATTCCCAAACTCGCTGCTGATCCGTTGCCTTTGACTTTTATCCGGGCGCCCAAGATCCGGCGGACAGGCCCGGGGGTTGTCGCGCTCCTGCAGATCGAGGATTACATTGCCGCCGCAGAAAGCGACCGGGTGCTGGTCACGGTATTTCATCCGGAACTGACCGGCTGTGTGGCGTTTCACCGCTATTTTGCACGCAAGTGCGGTCTTTTCCCGCTCGATGAGAGACGGATTCCCGATGTGGACCCGTCCTGGAACCGGAACAGCTGGATGCGCGTTGTTCCCGAGTCCCGCAGTCTTCTGTCATCAAAGAAGGAGATGCTGGGGATCACATGATTCAAAAGCTTTACATGACCGATGAAAAATGGTTCGCAAGCGGCGAATCAAATGTTTTCCGCCTTTCCGGAGATTGCGTTAACGGCATGCCCTGAATCATGATGACGTCTGGTCGTCCTCTTAGCGGAAAAGATTTTTGAGAAGCGGTGAAGCCATTTTTCGTCGGTCTCGATTACTTGATCAGATCGATTCTTTGTTGCGTCACATCCGCCTTTTTCTGTTCGTTTATCGATGCATAAAAATCCCGCAGCTTTTTCAGATAAACCAGGAGGGCCTTTTTCCATCCCTGTTCTGAGGCCGCCTGAATGGCCGTGTTGAGCGTCTTTTCATGATAAAGCTGCTTTTGGACGGCCAGACCGGACGCAATGAGCCTGGACAGGGGATCTTCTATGGCCGCAATCGCATTGTCTATTTCCACCTGTTTCCCGTTTTTGCAGGCGCGCAGAAATGACCGGTATTGCTGGGGAAGGGTTTGTTCATCCACCCGGTTAAAAGCGCCCTTCAGGAATGCATGGAAATGAACATTCTCGGAATGCGGCTCGACGGCCGCCAGCCTGAGATACTCAAGATCATCAAAGCCCTCGAGCACAGACCTCTGCACAGCGTACCGCGTGAGATAGGCGATCTGCAAAAGATGAAGGTCTCCGGTGGATTTTATGGCTTCGATCGCTTTAAAAAAACTTGTTTCAGCCAGGTGATCCCTGCCCTGCAAATAATACTTTTTAAAGCTTTCCAGTTGATTGTGGCTCGTTTTGATCCAGTCGGGGACGGCTTTTGCGCTGCATCCCGCGAGCAAAAGAAAACAGGCCAATAGATAAAAGACTTTTTTCATGGAAGTTTCAGCTGTGTCTCCTTTTTCAGGGGAATGAGCTTGTCAATGTCATTCACCACATTGTTGATGTCAGCGACCATGCCGTCAATGTCCTGTCTGAGCATCTTCAAATCCCTGGTCGTTTCCGCCGTATCGGCGCTGATCTTGTGAATATTGTCGAGGACCGGATCCATTTTTTTGAGTTTGACGATCAGATCTTTGAGAATGGTCTGGACATGCGCCAGAACGCCCTGGCTGCCGTAAAGCTGTTCGTCTGTCTTTGCCGCCATCGCGTCAACTTTTTTGAGGATTCCATCAGCCTGCAGGGTGACGTTCCTCGTATTGCTCAGAATTTTGGTCAGATCACCGTCGGGGTCCGCCAGATTCGCTATCAGCGCTTCAATATTGTCTGCAATACTGCCGATTTTTTCCAGGATCGGCTTAATGTTTTTGATGGCGTCATTGATGTCATTGACCTCAACGATCTGGGGGATAACCGTCTCCGGTAGCGGAGGAGAATTAAGATTCGCCGTGGCGATATAGATTCTGGGAGATCCGATCAATGGTTTTTCCAGAATAAAAATGCTGTCTGCACGGATCCATTTGATATGCTGGTCCGGTACCTTGATTTTTATCATCACAAAGCCGTCCGAGTTCAGTTCCAGGGAATCAACCCGGCCGATCTTGAAGCCGGAGAAGACAACGGGCATCCCTTCCGTCAAATTTTCACCCGATTTCGAGGAAAGGGTGTAGGTATGCTGTTTTGCAAAGAAGCCTTTCTTGTACGCCACATAGCCAATGAAAGATAAGATCATTACAGATGTAATGATAATAAACAAACCCACTTTGAACTGAATATTACGCGCCATCGTTTATCCTGTAACGATCTTTAAACCAGAGATAATCAAACACATAACATTTATCATATAAATCTGCAATGATATGAAGGCTGTCATAGACAAACCGGCTGTCCTGTAGTGCAGGCAGCAGCCGGAAGGGCCGGTCGATGACGACAATGGCTTCTGTCACCATGGCTGCCCTAAGCAGCATGACACGAAACCGTTGCTCAGCGGTGAGGGCGGGATTCCGTTTGTGGGCAATCCTCTCAAGTCCATATCTGTGCAGGTATCCCATGACTTCCCCTTCTGCCGCGTCGCGTGACAGGTTCTGATGATACTGTTTTATCAGGGCGATATTGATCCATACATCCAGGTTTGAGATGAGCGGCACATCCTCTGAGACCATTCCGATGCGCTGCCGGTGAAGCCTTGTGAAGGCCGCCAGATCGGTCGCCAGCGCCTCTTCATTCTCAAAGAATTTTAAATCATTCTTATCAGTAATGACAGCACCTCGATGATCAGGATCGCGATAAAAACCTTGACCATGCCCCGTAAAACCGTTATGGGGACGCTGGTTAGTTCGTCTGTGGCCGCAAAACCGGAACGAATGGGGATCATGGTGATGAAAAACCCGAAGGTCGCAGCCTTGATGATGGACAGGATCAGATCGCCGCTGTTGGCTGAGTCCAGCAAAACACCGGTATAAACATCAGCGCTCATTCCAAAGAAGATATTTGAAAAAAGTAGTCCGCTGATGATCACGACAATGGAAAAAAGGCCGCTTAACAGGACTACGGAAACCACTCCGTTGACGATTCTGGGAATGAAGAGGTAGTCGATGGCTTCGATGTTGAAGACCTCCAGGGTCCGCATCTCCCTGCTTACTTTCATGACAGCGATCTCCGCATTAATGGCGGATCCGGAACGAAGAGCGATCAGCAGCGCCGTAACCAGAGGGGCCATTTCAACGACCAGCAGACCGACCAGAATTTTGCCCAGGTAATGTACCAGGCCGAGATCCATAATGATTTTAAAGACAACGCCAATCAACATGGAGCCAAACAGGATCGAGCCGACGAGAAAGAGCGGCAATATCTGCACCGCCGTAAAATAAATCTGATTCAGCAGAACCGCCCGGGTGGCGCTGTTGTAGGTTTTTATATCAAACATTTTCATGATCACCCTGCAGGCAAAAGACAGGGTGTCATGGAGGGTGCGCCCCATGTCGATACCGACCTGGCCGATATTTTCTACGACGGATGCCATCTTTATTCTTTATACAAACAGGGACAAAAGTTGACCATGCACCGCGTGTTTCTGAAGTTTCGTGCACTATACAACAGGATGGGATGAAAAGCAAAAAACATTGAGACCTTTGAAAAATGGCTTCGCCGCGTCTCAAAAATCTTTTCCGCTAAGAGAACGACCAGATGTGATCATGATCCATGACAAACCGTTAACCTCATCTCTGGAAAAGCGGAAAACATTTTATTCGCCGCTTGCGAACCATTATTCATCGATGAAACAAAATTCTCTGACTGATCAATAAGGGGTGACATTATGAAGATCATACGCTTTCTTTCGGAAGATCAGCGTGTATTGTACGGAAAATACGACGTGGACCAGCCGGATCGCGCCAGGATTATCGACGGCGATATTTTTAAGGATTTTCATGTTACGCCTGAGAAGGCAAGAATAAAGCACTTTCTGCCCCCGGTGCAGCCGTCCAATATTCTTGCGCTGGGCCTTAACTACCGGCGCCATGCTGAGGAGACCGAAATGGACATCCCGGAATATCCTGTCCTGTTTATGAAAGCGACCGGCAGCGCCATCGGACATCGGGAACCGATTTTGTTGCCCGCGGCCGGCCCTGAGAAGGTGGACTACGAAGCGGAGCTGGCCGTTGTAATCGGCAGAAGCGCAAAAAATCTGAAAGTGTCGGAAGCCATGGCCTGTGTCCTGGGATATACCTGCGCCAATGATGTCAGTGCGAGGGACTGGCAGTTAGAAAAGCAGAAGGGCCAGTGGATCCGCGGAAAAAGTTTTGACACCTTTTGTCCGCTGGGACCCTGGCTGGTCACGAAGGATGAAATCGCCGACCCGGACCGGCTCCATATCCGTGCCCTGCTGAATGAAGACAGCATTTTGCAGGATTCAAATACGGCCAATATGATTCATAATATTGCGGCGATCGTCAGCTTTCTGAGCCAGTCGATGACCCTGTTGACGGGAACGGTCATTTTGACGGGGACGCCGGAAGGGGTTGGTTTTACAAGGCAACCCCCGCTTTTCCTGAAAGCGGGAGACCAGATAGCCGTCGAAATTGAAGGCATTGGCCGATTAAGCAATCCTGTTATCAGGGAGCAACCACCTTCGGGTTGACAAATGATTTAAAGCGAATATATTATGGCAAAAAAGTGGCCACAAAGCGGACCTACGGTTCATCGCTCGGGAGGATTCAATGAAGAAAGAGAATCAAAATCGAAAAACGTTCATGATGTTTTTGCTGGCATGTCTGATCGGGTTTTTCATCGTTTCCGTTGTCGAAGTCCTGCGCTCATCCTTTATTCCTTCCGGGCCGGGGCCTGACGTGCAGACGGCTTCAGCCGTTTCTTCCGGTGACGGCAGCCGGATGACCGGATCCTTCGCCGATCTGGTCGAGCGCCTGAAACCGACGGTTGTCAACATCAGTACAACCAAAACCGTCCGCGGCGGCGGGATGCGATCACCTTTCGGCGGTGGATCGCCCTTTGACCGTTACTTTGGCGGCGATGATTTTTTTGAGCGGTTTTTCGGGGACACTCCGAGACGGGAATTCAAACAGAGAAGCCTGGGTTCCGGCTTCATCATCAGCGCCGACGGCTATATTTTTACAAACAATCATGTAATTGAACGGGCGGACAAAATTCTGGTGAAGCTGTCCGACGGCCGCGAATACAAAGCGGAAGTGATCGGCCGGGATGCCAATACGGACCTTGCCTTGATCAAAATCAAGCCCGGCAACAGCCTTCCCGTTGCCGAAATCGGCGATTCTGAGAAATTAAGGGTGGGGGAATGGGTGATCGCCATCGGCAATCCCTTCGGTCTGGAACAGACCGTGACAGCGGGAATCGTCAGCGCCAAGGGGCGCGTCATCGGCGCCGGACCCTACGACAATTTTATTCAGACGGATGCCTCGATCAATCCCGGTAACAGCGGCGGGCCACTGTTTAGCATGGAGGGCAAGGTGATCGGCGTCAATACGGCCATCGTGGCCCAGGGGCAGGGGATCGGCTTTGCCATCCCGATCAGCATGGCCAAGAATATTCTACCCGATCTGAAGTCCAAGGGAAAGGTCACCCGAGGCTGGATGGGGATTTCCGTCCAGGACGTGACGGAGGATATCGCCACGAGCCTGAAGCTCGGTCAGCGCGGCGGTGCGCTGATCTCTGAGGTTTTCAAGGGGGATCCGGCGGACCAGGCGGGGCTCCGGTCGGGCGATGTGATCCTGGAAGTAAATGGGAATAAAATAAATGATACCCATCAGTTGCTTATCCTGATCGCCTCTTTTCATGTGGGAGAAAAGGTCAATGTAAAAGTATCACGTGATGGGCAGGACAAGACTTATCAGGTGATTGTTGCCGAAAGAAAGGACCGGCCGAAAGTTGCCATTGAAGGGGGTGACGGCAGAACGTCCTTTGGCATGAGTGTCCAGGAAATAACCCCGCAAATCGCCCGTCAGCGCGGCATTACCACGTCAAAGGGCGTCATTGTGACGGATGTTGAGGAGGGAAGCCCTGCCGACGAAGTGGGCATACAGCCGCGGGACATTATTCTCCAGGTCAACAAAGTGAATATCGGTTCGCCGAAGGATTACCAGAGAGAAATTGAGAAAGCGGCTGCGAAAAGCAGCATTTTGCTGCTGATTAAGCGGGGGAAAACGACCTACTACGTCGCGCTCCGCCGATAGTTTCCTTTAGGATCAGAATGTTTCAGGCCACACAGGATCGCGTTTCGCTTCGAAAAGTCTACGAGACCCTCCATGAATACTTCGGTGATCTGCACTGGTGGCCGGGCGACTCCCCCTTTGAGGTCATCGTCGGGGCAATCCTGACCCAGAACACGGCCTGGAAGAATGTAGAGACGGCCGTCGGTCGCCTGAAAGCGGGAGACCTGCTTCATCCGGCAAGGTTGCGTCAACTGGCCGATCAACACTTGGCCGACCTGATCCGGCCCGCGGGATACTTCCGGGTCAAAACAAAACGTCTGAAAGCCTTTCTCCAATTTCTCTATCAGGAATATCAGGATGATCTGAATGTGCTCTGTGCAGAAAACCTGTGGGTTTTGAGGAAAAGACTGCTGTCTGTCCACGGGATCGGCGAAGAGACGGCCGACAGTATTCTCCTGTATGCCGTGGGGAAACCCGTCTTTGTCGTGGATGCCTATACCCGCAGGATTATGCAAAGGCATCGTTTCATCAGCGGCAAAGCCCCTTATGCAGACATTCAGACCCTTTTCATGACCAGCCTGCCCCGGAGCGCACCCCTGTTCAACCAGTACCATGCTCTGCTGGTGAATGCAGGCAAGCAATTTTGCAGGAAACAAAACCCCAAATGCGAAATCTGTCCGCTGCAATCGTTTCTGTGATGTTTCACGTGAAACAAACACCCTGTGAGACCTTTGAAAAATGGTTTCACTTCGGCTTAAAATCTTTTTCGCATAAAATATTATAATGCCAAAATATGTTTTAAATCAATAAATTAGTCCGATTTCTGGAAAGTCGAAAAATCTTTCTTTCGCCGCTTGCGAACCATTTTTTGCCGGTTATGCAAAGCTCTCCCTTACGCCAGCATGCCGCCGTCCACCACGATGCAGGCCCCGGTCATGTAGGAGGAAGCGTCGGAAACCATATAGAGAACGGCACCCGCCATCTCTTCAGGTTTTGCGACCCGTCCCAGGGGAATCGTGGGCAGGACAATTTTCATGATATCGGGACTGCTGAGGATCGCCGCTGAAAACTTCGTATCCGTCAAACCCGGCAGTAAGGCATTGACCCGGATATTCAGCGGCGCCAGTTCCTTGGCAAAGGATTGGGTCAGGGCGACGACCCCCGCCTTCGTGATGGAATAGATTCCTTGAAAAGGCGCCGGTCGAATCGCGTTGATCGAAGCCACATTCACGATGACGCCCCCCCCCTGTTCTTTCATGATTTTGGCGGCCTGCTGGGCGATGAAGAAAACACCTTTCATGTTAACGGAAAAGGTCTTGTCCCACGCCCTTTCGTCGGCGCTCAGCACGTCGCCAAAGAAGGGATTGGTCGCCGCGTTATTGACCAGGATGTCCAGGCGATTATATTTGTTTTTGATTTCATTGAATAAATGATTTATCTGGTCCATCTCGCCGGTATGGCAAGCCATGCTGAAGGCCCTGCCGCCGGCCCTGACGATCTCGCCTTCCACGCGTTTGAGATCGTCGATTTTCCGGCTGGCCAGAATGACCTCAGCGCCGTGGGCGGCCAGTGTCTTCGCGACGGCCTCGCCGATGCCCCGGCTTGCGCCGGTCACCAAGGCAATTTTATTTTCCAGAAGAAATAGATCACGCTGCATTGTTGCTTCCCTCCTTTGATTTTATAATACGAAAGCTTAATTGCATAACCGCTGAAAAATGGTTCGCAAGCGGCGAATCAAAGATTTTTCGACTTTCCAGAAAGTAGATTAATCTATTAATTTCATAGATATTTAAGCATTATCATATTTGTAGCGAAAAAGATTTTGAGCCGCGGCGAAGCCATTTTTCAAAGGTCTCATTATATTAGAGATCTGATTTTTCGATGACGCTTTTTGCCGCTTCCTCAAGCACATGCACGGCAAAAATCATGAGCTTGAAGCGTTCATCCCTGGTCTGGCCGTGGTAAAAACGGTAATAAATTTGCTGGGCAATCACGGCAAGGCGGAAGAGTCCAAAACAATAATAAAAATCAATATTTTCAATTCGAATACCCATCCTTTCAGCATAACTGTCGACCAGCTCTCGCCGGTTCATCATGCCCTCCAGATGGGTCGGCGCGATCCGGATGGCCTGCATGTTCGGGGGGTCTGCCCGGTCCACCCAGTAGGCCAGAGCGCCTCCGAGATCCATGAGCGGATCGCCGATGGTGGCCATTTCCCAGTCCAGGACGCCGATGATCTCCAGCGGGTTCAGGGGGTCCAGGACCACGTTATCAAAACGATAATCGTTATGAATTACGGAGGCTTTCAAACTCTCACCGGGCATCTTTGCGTCAAGCCATGCCATGACCGGTTCGAAATCCGGCGCATCCTCTGTTCGCGCATTCCGGTAACGCCCTGACCACCCTTCCACCTGTCGTCGGACGTAGCCTTCCGGTTTGCCGAAGCCTTCCAGCCCAGCCTTTTTATAATCCACATGATGAAGCGCCGCATAGACGTCGATGAGTTTTTCGCACAGGGTTTTTGCCTCTTGCGGCGTAAATGACAAACCTTTGGGCAGATCCCTTCTTAAAATAATGCCCTTGATCCGCTCCATCACGTAAAACGGGCAGCCGATAATCGATTCATCTTCCGTATAGGCCAGCGGTTCGGGACAAAAGGGAAAGAACGGTTTCAGGGCTTTCTGTATCCGGTATTCCCGCCCCATGTCGTGGGCGGTCTTTACTTTCCGGCCGAATGGGGGCCGCCGGAAGACCAAATCCCGGTCGCCCACCTTCAACAGGTAGGTCAGATTGGAATGGCCGCCCGGAAACTGTTCCACCGTAAGCGTCCCCCTCAACCCCGGAATGGCGGCTTTCAGAAATGCCTCCACCTTCGCCGTCTCAAAATCCTCACCTTCGCGAATCGGCCTTGTTCTGTCGATAAAATCCATCAGTTCCTTCCTTTATTTGACCTTTCGGCCGGCATATCCCTTGATGATCCTTCTGGCGACGGCCATTTTGTGCACCTCGTCCGGGCCGTCATAAATCCGGGCCGCCCGCTCGTGTCGGTATAAGAATGCAATGATCGTGTCGTCCGTCATGCCAAGGCCTCCGTGAACCTGCAGAGCCCGGTCAATGACCGTCTGCATCACGTTGGCGACAAAGAACTTGATGAGCGCGATGTCCTCCCGGGCCTCCTTGACGCCCAGGTTCTCGATCTTCCAGGCCGCATGGAGGGTCATCAGGCGGGCCGCCTGAATCTCGGCGGCGCACTCGGCGATCCAGGACTGGATGATCTGCCGGGTGGACAGGGTCTTACGATCCGGTGAGATGATCCGCTCGGAGGCCCGCTTGCACATCAGGTCAAAGACCCGGTGGCAGATGCCGATCCAGCGCATACAGTGGTGAATCCGGCCCGGTCCCAGCCTTTCCTGGGCAATTACAAAGCCGAAGCCTTCCGGCCCCAGCAGATTTTCACGCGGGACCCGGCAGGACTGATAGAGAATTTCTGCGTGGCTGAAATAGTCGCTGCCCGTATGACCCATGACGGAGATGTTCCGCACGAGATTAAAACCAGGCGCATCCGTCGGCACGATAATCATGCTTGCCCGCATGTGGGGGGCCGCTTCCGGGTTGGTCACGGCCATGACAATCGCAAAGGCGGCACCATCCGCAGAGCTGGTGTACCACTTCTGGCCGTTGATGACATAATCCGGCCCGTCCTTGACGGCAGTCGCATCCATCATGACGGGATTGGAGCCGGGAAGCTCTACCTCCGTCATGGAAAAGCAGCTTCGGATATCCCCTGCCACCAATGGTTTCAGGTATTGCTCCTTTTGTTTTTCCGTTCCGTATTTATGGAGAATTTCAATGTTTCCCGCGTCGGGCGCCTGACATCCGAAGACGTAATGCCCCAGGGGCGACCGGCCCAGAACTTCCGACACCAAGGCATGGTCCATCAGGTCCAGCCCCATGCCGCCCAGTTCTTTCGGATGGTTGGGGGCCCATAGTTCCATCTGCTTGACCATCCGACGCTTCTCGGCCAGCACGGGAAGCATTGCCTTGAAGTCTTTCGTCAGAAACTCGGGCTCCAGCGGAATCAGTTCTCTTTCCACAAATTCCGCCATCATCCCGATGACGGCCTGCATTTTTTCAGATATGGTAAAATCCATCATCAACCTCCTGCCTTGCTTAAATGAGAGCTTTGCATAACCGATGGAAAATGGTTCGCAAGCGGCGAATCAAATGTTTTCCGCCTTTCCAGAGATCACGTTAACGGCTTATCTTGAATCATGATGACGTCTCATCGTCTTCTTAGCGGAAAAGATTTTTGAGCCGCGGCTATTCCCTGCTCTTTACCTGTAGGTTAACCATTCGGTTTCATTTAGTAGTTCGAGATGGGCGGCATTGTTGAAGGTCGTGAGTTCTACCCGGTCGTTATCATAGACGAAGGTCGTCACCGACGTATTGATGAGATGCCAGGCGATGCGCAGGGCCTTCTCATCGGACAGTCCCAGGGCCATCTGCACTGCGGCGGAAATCGGACCGCCGGATGTGCAGATCAGGATTTTCTTTTTTCGACCGTTTTCCGCCATGACTTTCCGGAGGCCGGATTGCACACGTTCGCAGAAATCCTGCCAGCGCGTGACGCCCGGCTTATCGATCTCTCCCGAGATCCAGCGCGCCATGATTTTTTCAAAGACCCGTTGAAAAGCTTTCTTATCGACATATAAGCTCTCCATGTCCGTCTTCAGGCGGGGATCCTCCTGCGCCACATCCCCGATATGGGCCATGATAATGTCCCGGGAGCTGTATTCATTAAATTCCGGCATGATGCACAGCTCCGGCAGGCTGTGGTCGCACGCCCGATACACCGCGACCATCTCCCCGGCGGTGTCCTTCTGCCGCACCATGTCGCCGGCATAAACGGCATCAAAAGACAACCCCGTTCTGATCAGGTGCTCCGCAAGGATCCGACACTGCTTGTGTCCTTTTTCGGAGAGCTGATCGTAATTTTCTTTTCCGAACGACGCCTGACCGTGCCGGACCATGTATATTTTACTCACGGATAACCTTCTCCTTGCTCACGGATGCCATTCATACGATGAAGCACTGCGGGGGTCAATCAAAAATTAAGGGGAATCGTGAAAGTATCAAAGCTCAGCTTGGCATTCAAGCGCTTTGTAGGCCGGTGCCCCCATAAGAAAGGTTACGAACCATCGACGGGGCAATAAGACCGCCTTCGTTTTGCAGCCAGCGCTGATAGCCGACCATCAGGGCCAGGACTTTGACGGAACGCTCCGGCGTCAGGAAGGAAACACTCTTATAGGGGCTTCCTTCGATTTCGACCACCGTTCGCGTCTGTTCATCGCCCATGAGGCTGACGCCGATGACCGGTTTGCCGTATTTTTCCATCAGTTTAACAATGAAACGGATGTATTCCGCCTCAAACTGGCGCATCAGGCGTGGAACTTCATCCAACAGCGCCCGGTTTATGGTCGGATCGGCTGTCAGGGCGGACCGGATCAAGGGGCCAACAAAGATCATGCGCCCCAGGATGCCCAAATGGATCACGGCGTCGCAGTGATCCCATTTCAACAGTTCTTCGGTTATCGTCATCGCGACCTGCGGATTCATTTCGGCCACCAAGTCAATGGGATTGGCGCGGCTCCAGTAAGGGGGAAGAATCCGATCGATGCGGGCGATCATATCGGGTTCAAGCGCAGGTACCTCCAGGCCCTGCTCGGAGCAGAGGTCTGATGCCACGACCCCCCAGCCGCCTCCGAGCGTGACGATGCCGACCCGATTTCCCTTCGGCAGCGGCAGCGACGAAAAGGCTGCTGAAAGATCGAGCAGTTCTATGGGCTGTTCCACCAGGACGATGCCGGCCTGGCGGCAGGCGGCCTCAAAAATTCGGCTGTTCGAGGCCAGCGCCCCGGTGTGGCTCGCGGCGGCGCGGTTTCCCGCTACAGTGCGCCCGCCCTTGAGAACGATCACGGGTTTTTTCCGGCCGACCCGGCGGGCGGATTCCAGAAAACGCCGCCCGTTCTTGACACTTTCGATATAGAGCACCACGGTGCGGGTCAGTTCATCGATTTCAAACCCGTCCAGGTAGTCCTCGATGGTGATCATCGCCTCATTGCCGGAACCGCTGAAGGCGCGGATCCCGATGTCCTCTCTTTCCGCAAAGGCCAAAAGCTGTGTGCCCAGGTTCCCTGACTGGGCAACCAGCGCAATGGAGCCGGGCTTCGGCCAGGTGTGGGTGCCCATACAGTAAAAGGAAAGATGGGGGTTGCAGATCCCCATCGTATTGGGTCCCAGGATCAGAATGCCCGCTGCACGAGCTTCCCGGGTCAGGTTTTCCTCCAGTTGCCTGCCCTGCTCGCCGGTCTCGCTGAATCCCGAACTGATCAGGAGCATGTTTTTAACGCCCTTAGCCTTCAATTCCGGAATCAAGGCCAGGACCCCGGCGGCCGGAATCGTGACAACGGCCAGATCGACGGGTCCGGGAATATCCATGACGGTTTTATAAACCGGCCGGCCCGCAATATCGGCACCCTTGGGATTAACGAGGTAAATCAATCCGTTGTAATGACCCGCCACGAGGATTGAAAAAAGGCTGTGTCCCCACTTGCCGAATTCGGCCGACGCCCCTACAAAGGCAACGGACCGAGGATAGAAGAGATTGGCGATCGCATAAGGATCAACAGGCGGTCTGACCGCTTTTGTGACCAGCCGCTTGCCAAGAAGCATGAGGGCGTCGACAGCCGTGACGCGTCCGTCGGTGCCTACCAGCAATGGATTGACATCCACTTCCGTCACTTCGGGCAGTTCTGCAGATAGATTTGACAGCCCAACGAGCGTCTGGATGAGCTGCCGCCGATTAGCCGGTTGCTCGCCGCGAAAGGGACCCAGCAGAACAGACGACCGCAGTTCATCAAGCATCTGGCCGGCCTGAAATTCGTCCATTGGGGCGATACGGAAAACCACATCGTCCAAGGCCTCGGTGAAAACGCCGCCCAACCCGAACATGACGACCGGGCCGAACTGGGCGTCATGAAAGAGCCCGGCGACGAATTCCCGTTTTCCTTTAAGCATGGGCTGGATCAGCAGCCCCTCCAGATCCGCTCCCGCCGCCTGGATAACCTGCCGGGCGGCCCTCCGGACCTCGGTTGAGTTCCTGAGGTTCACCTTGACCAGACCGCGTTCGGTCTTGTGCGTCAACTTTGTTCCCAGTCCCTTCAGGACGATGGGGAAACCGGTTTCTTTCGCCTGCCGGACGGCCTCCGCTTCGGTTTTGACAATCCACTCCTCGACCACGGGGATGCCATAGTATTTCAAGATTTGCTTGGATTCCGCTTCCGTAAGGGCGACGCGTCCTGCAGAACTTGCTTTATTAATGATATCTGATGGTTGCATTGTTTTAAACCCCTCATCTGTCTTGAAATTATAGGCGGACCTTATCACATGGCTGCCTGGAGCGCAACGCGACAGAAGGGCTTTTTATGAATGTGTTCGGGGGGCATCACGACTGTGGCAGGCCCGGTGGTTTAAGAGTTCCTACTTCAGGGCGTTCTGAATTTTTTCCTGCAGGCTTTTGCTTTCAAACGCCTTTTCGACAGCCTCCGTAACGGCGCTGCTGAGCTGCTGTCCCAGCAATTCTTCAGAAAAATAAATATGTTCCAGTGAATTATTGCTGGCCGTCGAGACCTGATGGATAATTTTTCCGGTCTGGGCATCGGCGATAACCATGGTCAGCCTGACCCGGGCATCGTATGTTTTTATCGGAATGTCGTTTTGACAGATGACTTCGAGGCCATCTATATTGCCGCCGATGAGTATTTTGCCCCAGTCCCCCTGAATGGCGTTTTCCTGAAGATTCCAGGCAGGCATGGTTAAAGAGACCTGATACCCTGATTTGACAAGGACATCCTTCACAATGGTGGAAACGGCGGTCGATGGCTTCATGGTTTTTGGAATTACTTTTGTGAGGCCGTCCATGGTGGTGGTGACCCGGCCAATCAGAAGGTCCTCTCCGCCGGGACGCGCGTCGTTGAATGTAGCGACGGTGACGACAAATTTCCGGCCGCCGGTGGCGTCCGGCAGGGCGGTGGCAGAGGAAAGGTATTTAATGTCTATGGTATATAGAGCCGGTGCGCAGCCGGCGATGAAAAAGAAAAGTAACAGAGAAATTATCGCCTGAATGGCCCTTTTTATGAATGGGTTAGTGCAATGTCTCATCCGTGATTTGAACATACGCCCAGTCCTCATTTTCCTGCTGTTCGTATCCGTCGTTCGTTTTACCTGCGCTCTAAGGGCTTTATAAAACACAAGAACATTTGAATTGCAAATACTTTCAGCATCACGGCAACGTCATTCATGACGGCTGTGTAAAAAGTCCGGATGCTGCGTTGTGCTGCATCCTTCGTCACTGCGGCGTACGTCAAAGTACGCCTCGTTCCTCAGGATTTGCGCGCCTTGCCTGCAAAGCTTTTTACGCAGCCGTCGTTTTCGGCTCATTTTTCGATTTTTTGCGATTTCGTCATTCATGCTCCGCAAAGGCATTCTCGGAGCTCTTGTCGTACATATCCCAGATGGCCAGAAAGAGCGACGCAATAATCGGACCCATGACAAATCCGGACAGGCCGAACACCACCAGACCGCCCAGCGTCGACAGAAAAATCAACAGCGGATGCAACTCCACATCGCTGCCGATGAGCATGGGCCGCAACAGGTTATCTCCCAGGCTGATCACGAGGACGCCGAAGGTCAGAATGGTGGTGCCCTCCCAGAGATGACCGCTCAGCAGCGTGATGATGCCCGCCGGTGCCCAGATAATCGCGCAGCCGACGCCGGGCAGGATCGCCATCACCACCATGAGCAGGCCCCAGATCATGGCCCCCTCGATGCCCGTGATATAAAAGATGATTCCTCCGGAGATCCCCTGCAACCCCCCCAGGAGCATGGTTACCCTGAGGGTTGCCCGTGCCGTGGCGACAAACTTTTCATAGAGGATTTTCCCATTCCCCGATTCCAGAAAGCACATCCGTATGGCCCGCCTGAGGATCCTGTCGCCGTCTCTGAAAAAGAAATAAAGGGCGTAGATCATCACGCCAAACTGGATGAGAAACACGAGGGTGTTCTGGGTGAAGTCGGTCAGGTGCACAAAGATATAATTGGCGATGTTCTTAATGGCGTCTCTGAACTTGCCTATGAAGAACTGTTCATCCACATCGAATTGCCTCATATAGGGATGATTGGTCACCGCGCTTACGGTGTCCCGGACTTTCTGTTCAATGGCGCCTGTATCGGCGCTGATGGAATTGTAGATCTGCACGGATTCGGTCACCAGAAGACGGACAGTGAAAACGGCCGGCAGCAGGATAATCACGGCGATCAGGCAAAGCATCAGGGATGCGCTGAGATTGGGGCGCTTCAGTTTGACCATGAGCCGATCATAGAGGGGCTTGAAAATACCGGCGATGACCGCCGCCCAGAAAAGGGGGATGAAAAAGGGCTTCAACAGGTAGAGAAACGCCAAGGTGACAAGCCCCAGAAGACAGATAAAAAGAATCGATTGCACTTTTTTAGGGTCCACGGCGTAAAGGTTCCAAATGTTTCCATGTTTTTTATTTATAGCTTAAACTACTAAAGATTCCCGATTTAATCAATCTCTTTTCCTGTCCATTTGCGGATATTTGTGTTAGGGAGGGCCATGTCGCTCTGGCTGAAAAAAAGTAAACTTATTGCAACCTGTGCCAAGGGGATTTCGCCATACCTGCAGGCCGAAATGCGCGCCCTGGATTTTCCGGTCCATACGGTCGGCGAAGCGGCTGTCGAAACGGAAGGGACCCTCGAAGACGCCATGACGCTTAATCTGAATCTACGCACGGCGCATCGGGTTCTTTATCTCTATCATGCCTTCACGGCGAACACCCTTGAGGAACTCTACGGCCGCCTGGTAAGACTTTCCTGGGAAGAGGTCCTGGATATGGATGGCTATGTCTGCGTCACATCCTTTGCCGATACCCCGGCCATTCGTGACGGCCGCATCGTCAACCTCAAAGGCAAGGATGCCGTGGCGGACCGGTTCCGGCAGGTCGGCAACCGGCGGCCGGATTCCGGTGCGGCGCGGGACCGGACGGTGATCCATCTTCACTGGAGGCATAACCAGGTGCTGGTTTATCTGGACACTTCCGGCGATTCCCTGTCCAAACGGGGATACCGCAAAATCCCGCTGCAGGCGCCCATGCAGGAAACCCTGGCGGCGTCGGTGATCCTGGCCGCCGGCTGGCAGGGGGAAGACCATTTCATCAATCCCATGTGCGGCAGCGGGACGCTTGCCATCGAAGCGGCCCTGATCGCCCTCAACCGGGCGCCGGGGCTCGTGCGAATCAATTACGGCTTCATGCATCTGAAGGGATTTACGCCGTCCCGCTGGCGGGACATGCGAACCCGGGCCAGAAAAGCGGTCCGGAAACAGCTGCCGGGGAAGATTGTGGCCACGGATGTCCGGCGGGAAGCCGTTGATGCGGCGCGGCAAAATGCCCGGACGGCCGGGGTGGATCACCTGATCGACTTTGCCGTCTGCGATTACCGTCAAACGCCCGTGCCGGAGGGCAGCGGAATGATCATGCTGAATCCGGCCTACGGCGAGCGCCTGGGAGAGATCGCCGCGCTGGAGGCGGTTTATCAGGGGATCGGCGATTTTTTCAAGCAGCAGGGACCGGGCTATCGGGGATACATTTTTACCGGCAATCCGGTCCTCGCCAAGAAGATCGGGCTCAAAACAAAACGCAGAATCCCCTTTTTTAACGGCGAAATCGAATGCCGGCTGCTGGAGTATGAATTATACACCGGAAGCAGAAAGCATCCGGCCGCTCCGGTTACGGATAACGAGAATGAGGAAGAAACATCACGGGAGGCCTCATGAATCCTGATCCGGCGCATCCTATCGGCGTCTTTGATTCCGGCGTCGGCGGATTGACCGTCGTGCGCGCCCTGATGGAGCGGCTGCCTTTCGAGAACATCACCTATTTCGGCGACACCGCCCGGGTTCCCTACGGCGTCAAGTCCGTGGAGACCATTACCGGTTATGCCGCACAAATCACGGAATTCCTTCTGAAACAGGAGGTGAAACTGCTCATTGTTGCCTGTAACACGATCGCTGCCGTGGCCGGTGAAACCGTCCGGGAGATGTCGCCCGTTCCGGTTCTCGATGTCATCGACGCCGGCGCGCGCCGGGCCGCCGCCGAAACAAAAAGCAGGAATGTGGGCGTCATCGGCACACCCGCCACGATCAACAGCAACGCCTATGCCCGGGCCATTCACCGCTATGATCCGCGGGTGCGGATTTATTCCCAGGCCTGTCCGCTTTTTGTGCCGCTCGTCGAAGAGGGCTGGCTGAATCACCCGGTGACCCGTCTGACGGCGCAGGAATACCTGAAGCCGGTCCTGGCGGAACATATCGACACGCTCGTGCTGGGATGCACCCATTACCCGCTGCTGAAGCCCCTTTTCGAGCAGCTTCTGGGGCCGAGCATCCGTCTTGTTGACTCGGCCGATGCGATGGCGTCCATCGCCGCCGACCTGCTTGCGGAAAAAAAGCTTGTAAATTTGTCCCGCGTCCGGCCGGAGTACCGTTTCTTCGTAACCGACGTTCCCTATCGTTTTCAGACCATCGGCGAGCGTTTTCTGGGCAGGAGCCTGCCGCAGGCGGCGCTTGTTAAATTATCGTGAGGATCTGAACCATGGAAATCATCCTGGCCGGTTATAATCTGGATTACGAGACGATTCAGGGCATGGGAAACGCCCTGCCGCAGCCGGAGGTGCTGACCCCGGAAACCATTGCCGCCGCCTACGCGAGGATCAGCCGCAATCCCAGGCCGGTCAACGAACTGAGGCACCTGGCCCGGACGGAAGTGGACAAGGCCCGCCAGTCGAACCGCAACATCGTCTTTGAAATGGGGCACAGCTCCATCGCCGAACATGCCGTCTTCAACATTGACGTGCTCGGCGTTTCCCGGCTGCTCGTGGAGGAGATCGAAAAATTCCGACTCTGTTCCTATACGGAGAAATCCCAGCGCTACGTCCTGCTGCAGGATGATTTTGTGATCCCCGAAGAAATCCGCCGGGCGGGAATGGAGGAACGCTTCGTCGCCATGATTCGCGAGCAGAACCGTTTCTATCACGACCTTTATGAGAAGCTCCGGCCCCATTGCTTTGAACGGAATCCGGATCTGGCCGCCGATCCCAAAAACCGGTCCATGCTGGAGGGCTGGGCGAAAGAGGACGCCCGCTACATCATTGCCCTGGCCACCGAGACCCAACTCGGCATGACCCTCAACGCCAGAAATCTGGAGCTTATGCTGCGCCGCTTGGCCGCCCATCCGCTCGCGGAGGCCGGGCTTTACAGCCGCACGCTCTACGAGGCGACAAAGAACATCGCGCCGTCGCTGATCCGCTATACCGACGCCACCGATTATGACCGTCTGACGCGTCAGGCCTTGAAAGAAAAAGCAACGTCTCTCACAGCAGATCAACAGAAGCCGGAACCGGAATCCGTCGTCCTTTGCGGGTCAACGCCGCGCGCCGACGAGAGAATCCTGGCGACACTGATCCATTCATCCTCGCGGCTGTCGATGGCGCAATGTCTTGAAATCGTGGACAGAATGAATATTCATGAAAAAGAGGACCTCGTCAAAACGGCCCTCCGCCATCTGCGGGCCTACGATCCGGTGTTGCGGGAATTTGAACAGGCGGACCTGCATTTTGAACTCGTGGTCAGCGCCGGTTGCTTTGCCCAGTTGAAGCGGCACCGCATGGCCACACTGACCTGCCAGGATTACGATCCGGCGCTGGGCGTAACGATTCCGCCGGCCGTTTCGGCCATCGGTATGGACAAGGCTTTCTTGGATATCATCGCAAAAAGCGAGGCGGTTTACGAACAGATCCGGGCAAAGGCTCCGGCGGCGGCGCCTTATATCCTGACGAACGCCCACCGTAAAAGGGTGTCCCTGAAGGTCAATGCGCGGGAACTCTACCACATGGCCCGGCTCCGGGCCGACCGTCATGCCCAGTGGGATATCCGTGCAGTGACGATCCGGATGCTGTCCCTGGCAAAGGCGGCCATGCCGCTGACGCTGATGCTGGCCGCGGGCAAGGACGGCTTTGAATCGCTTTATCAGGAGATTTTTCCGTCCCCAGAACCGGTGAAAGCATGGCATTTTTCCCGGCTTGAGATTTCCATGGCCATTTGTTAGTTGTTTAACAGACAATCTGAGACCGATGAAAAATGGCTTGCGGAAAAGATCTTTCCGCTGAGAGGACGACCAGACGTCATCATGACTCATGACAAGCTTATACGTCTATTTGGAAAGCGGAAAACATTTGATTCGCCGCTTGCGAACCATTTTGCGTGGTATGCAAAGCTCTCGATATATCCGTATCATTTTGAGCGGGAGGTTGAAATGACAAGAGACGAAGCGGTCGCGCTGCTGAAGCAGCATGTGCAGGATGAACGTATGCTCAACCACAGTTACGCCGCGGAGGCCGTCATGCGGGCACTCGCGCGCCGCCTGGGGCAGGACGAAGAAAAATGGGGCCTGGCGGGGCTGCTGCACGATCTCGATCTTGAGCTGGTCCGGGGGGATCTGAGCGTTCATGGCCTCGAAGCGGCCCGGATTCTGACGGAAAAAGGCGTCGATCCGGAGGTCGTGGAGGCCGTCAAGATGCACAACGAGATGGTCGCGGGCACGAAACGGGCGACGGTCTTTCAGCATGCCCTGGCCGCCGGCGAGACGATCACGGGTCTGATTTCCGCGACGGCGCTGGTTTATCCCGACAAGAAGCTGGCCAGCGTAAAGGCGAAATCCATCACAAAGCGCATGAAAGAGAAGGCCTTTGCCGCATCCGTCAACCGGGAAACCATCCTGGAATGCGAGCGGATCGGCATCCCCCTGGATGAATTCGCGGGGATCGCCCTGAAGGCCATGCAGGACATTCATGAGCAACTGGGTCTGTAGGGGGGCGCAGTCGTTCCGCCACAGGCCTGGACATAAATGATCATAAATGATCAAAGGGGGACCGAACGCATGCAGTTTGAAAATATCCTTTTTGAGAAAACGGCGCAGACGGCGACGATTACGCTCAACCGGCCCGAATCTTACAACGCCCTGAATGAGGGGCTCTTCAAAGACCTTGCCCGGGCTCTGGAGATCTGCGCCGATGACGACGACACGCGGGCCGTTATCCTGACCGGTGCGGGGAAGGCCTTTTGTTCCGGCGGAGATATCGCCGCCTTCCGCGAAGAAATCGATACGAACCCGTCCGATCCGTTGCGGCAGTTGATCAAGACCCTCAACGTCTGCATTCTCGGACTGCGCGCGCTGCCGAAACCCGTGATCGCCGCGGTCAACGGCGCTGCTGGTGGTGGCGGGATGAGTCTCATGGCGGCCTGCGATCTGCGCATCTGCGCGTCCTCCGTGCGCTTCCGGCAGGCCTATACCAATCTGGGGCTCGTGCCGGACGGCGCCTGGGCGCTGACGGTGGGGCGTCTCATCGGATTCAACAAGGCCCAGGAGCTGATTTTTCTGGATCCGGTCTTCGACGCCGAACAGGCCCTCGCCTGGGGGCTCGTCAATCGGGTCGTCGCCGACGGCGATCTGCAGCGTGTCGCCGTGGAGATGGCGATGAGGCTGGCAAAGGGGCCGACCCGATCCTATGCTATTGCCAAGGAAAATATCAATCATGCCATGCTCGACCAGCTTGAGCGCCAGTTGGAGCGGGAACGGTCCGGCATGATCCGGGCGGCAAAGACGGCCGATTACAAGGAAGGCCTGCGGGCCTTTTTTGAAAAAAGACCCCCGGCATTTTCCGGGAAGTAGAACAAAAGGCAAGACCATGCGCAAACTCAATCCGGACTATCTGTACGCTGTGCGTAAACTGATCAACAATTGCCCCTATTTCCGGCTCCTGTCGATGAATGTCCTCGAATTGTCGCCGGGGCATGCCCTGCTGGAGGCCGTGGTGGAAGAAAAGCACCTTCAGGCCTTCGGCTTTGTCCACGGCGGCGCCCTGGCCTCCATCATCGATACGGCGGCCTTCTGGTCGGCCTTCTGCGATCTTGATGAAAATACCGGGATCACCACGGTGGATCTCAAACTCAACTATCTGGCGCCAGTCAAGGAGGGCAAGCTGATCGCCCGCGGAAAGCGCATCAAGCTGGGCAAGACACTGGGCTTGGGAGAGGCCGAAATCATCAACGGGGACGGCAAGCTCATTGCCCAGGGAACGTCGACGCTGATCGTGCTGCCGGGATTCGGCTTCGCCGGTGCCCCCAACCTGCCGCCAAAATTTATATAACGGAAGCGTTGCATCACCACTGAAAAATGGTTCGCGGCGAAGCCATTTTTCAGCGGTTTCATTGCGGGGAATTTTCAAGATGATTGTTACAGATGGAAGCCGGATATGCGGGCGGTGTGGTCAGAAACCGTCCGTCGTTCTTTGCGACGGTTGCGAGACGCCCCTGTGTGTGGATTGCAGGAAATTCGACATGTGGGGATACGGCTGCGGCCACGTGGACACCAAGGCTTTTTGCCTGACCTGCGCCGATGATGAAAAAATCAATCCTTACGGCGGAAAAATGGATTGAAGGAAACTTTATGGACGAGCTTTGCGCAGACTGCCGGAAGCAAAATTTCTGGACGCCCTGCACGTGGTGCAATAAGCCCCTCTGCGAGGCCTGCGCCCGCTTCGAACTGCTCGCGGAAGGCTGCGGAACCGTTGTCCCCGCCTACTTTTGCGCGACATGCGTGGTCGATCCCTGCTGCAATCCCAACGCGATCTTCTGGCAGATGAAAGAAGCAGACGCATGATGAAAAATCGGACCGAATCGGAAGCGGAGATATAGCATGGCCCTTAACCTGACCGCCGTCAACAGGAAGATCGGACCGCTTGTCCATCATTACACCTGGCGGGATGTGATTATCTATGCCCTGGGCGTCGGTGCCGGATTCGGCGAGCTCCCGTTCGTTTATGAAAAAAACCTCAAGGTCATTCCCACTTTTTCCGTTGCCACGATCATGGATTTTTTCTTCGCGGCGGCAAAAGAAGCCAACATCAACCTGTCGGGCATCCTGCACGGCGGCCAGGAGCTGATCTTTCACCGCCCCATTCCCGCTTCGGGGACCTTTACCACGACGGGCCGCATCACCCATGTGTATGACAAGAAGGAAAAGGGAGCCATCATCGTTGCCGAAAGCGACACGCATCACGACAGCGGGGAGAAAATCTTTACGGCGATTTTCTCCATTTTCAGCCGCCTGGACGGCAATTTTGGGGGCGAGGACAGCTCTGCAAAGACGCCGCCCTTTCCGGACAGGGGCGCGGACTTGAGCGTCGAGGCCCTGCCCGCCGAGGGTCAACCGCTTCTATACCGTCTCTCCGGCGATTATTTTGATCTTCACGTCGATCCCGAATTTGCCCGAAATGCGGGTTTTGAAAAGCCCATCATGCACGGCCTGTGCACGCTCGGCTATGCCTGCCGCGCCCTGATGGCAAGCTTCATTCCCGGGATGCCGGAGAGGGCCAGGCGCATCAAATGTCGCTTCACAAGGCCCCTTTATCCCGGCCATCCCATTGAGACGCTGATCTGGAAAACAGCGGAGGGGCAGGCCCGCTGGCGCACGCGAAATGTTAAAACCGGCGAAACGGTCATCGACGGCGGCGAATTTGAATACGGCGTTATTCCTTCGTTAAAAACGATTTGATTTCATTGACATATTCAACAATCGGCAACAAATTTTCCTGCTTTACGCTGTCAAAGTCTTTGCCCATGTCCTTTTTCAAAGCTTCATCCTGTTCCATCATCTTGCCAATGTCCATGAGCCGCTGATCAAAAAACGTCAAGTCCTTCAGGGATATTCTTCCGGGGAGCGGGAAATATTTGATCTCTTTGCGAATTTCCTCAGGGAAACTTTTTTCATAGATGATCCGGATTTTTGGATGATGAGGCGGCGTTCCCGAGGTTGTGAACAAAACAACCTTCTTTCCTTTCAGGATGCCCCAATGATCCTTGATGAATGGTGCGATGACAATATCTCCGGCCCTGATGTAACCGCCCATGACGATGATGTCATATTTTGCAAGCGGGGGCATTTCATCATTTTTGATTTCGACCAGATCGCCTTTAATATCCTGCTGAATCCACTCGGCATACTGTTTTGTGCTTCCGTATTTGCTTTGATAGGCCACGAGGATTTTTATACGCTTCATGCCGTCCAAATTGTTTTTACTTAACGAGGACGGATCGCTGCTGGTCTGGCCGAAAGCGATGGCATTTGCAGACAACCAGAAAACGCATATCAGGGAGAGATTTAAACAGCGGCGGCAGATCATTTTATCTGATTTCCCTTTTTCCAGCTTTCTGCCCGTATTGCGCAGGAACGAACTAAGAAAAAATGAAATTTGCCGATTATTGGCATCACCTACGAGTCAGCAACTATGGTGGATGAAATATTTTGAGGATTTGCGCTTGAAATGATTAATCTAACGCCCCTCTCACCGGCTGTACAGCACCTTGTTAGCAGTTTTATATTGTTCTTTTTATGTATGGTATTTGATGTATGATCCATGACCCTATCAAAGATGTGGCGAAAACAAAAAAGGTTATTACTGGCACAGATACAACTGGATTAAACGCCATAGCTCCAAGTCCAAGAGCTTTGTAATTAATGACATCTAATATTATCGGATGAATAAGATAAACACCTAGAGTCAGTGAAGAAATTTTCCGAGTGATGCTTTCGCTAAAAATGGGAATTTCCCATATTTTCAAAAAAAACATGATACTAACTGACATTGGTATTACCGTAACGCTCAAGTAATCATAAAAATAGAGACCTGTGTTCAAGTCGCTGCTTATGCTGACAAAATAACAACCGAACGCCGTTGCCAAAAACGAAAACCCGAATATCGCAAATAAAACCAATATTGAAGGTATGCTTACGGTTTGTCGTACTATATAGCCCATGATGAAATATGGTACGTATGCAAGAAACCAATTTATAAAAAGGCTTGGGCCGCTGTCAGGGTATAATTTACTGTATACAGAATTTGTTGCGGCAATTATGAACATAAGAGAAACAAGAAATATGAGCTCTCGATCCGTTGAATACGCGATAATTTTTCTCAAGAACGGCGTGAATAAATAAAGTCCAAAAATCATATATAAAAACCACATATGAAAGTAAGGCTTGCCAGACAATAAGATTTTCGCCAAACTTATAGCTGAAGGTGGATCTTCTTTTATAAGACCTTTCAGAAATGCCCACAATAAAAAGAAAATAGACCAAAACAGAATTGGCCATAAAATTCGAGAAAGACGCTTTCTATAGAAAGTTAATAAATCTTCTTTTTTATTCTGGTCTAGCAGTAAGGCTCCACTTATCATCACAAATACAGGGACACACCATCTTACGGCAGAATCATATACGTTTCCAAACCACCAATATTCAGACCCAACATCATTTCCTAGCACAACGTCAGCTGATACGTGTAAAAAGATTACTGCAAATATTCCGAATATCCTGGAATTGTCCAACCAAATCATAGGCACTTCATCTTACTGCTAACATCGTTTATGCGGATCGGTATAAAATCCGATGCGAACTCCTAATCTGCAATAAAAATACCCCGCTCTTTTATAAGAAACGGGGCATTTGTCAGCCAGTCCGTACTCTCCTCCAGCATTGCTATACAGGGTGGAACTATTTACAGCCTTCCAGAGGCTTGTGAACTCCCTATCACGATTCTCACTTCAAATCTACTATTTCTGCGAAAATGTACGATTTGTGGATAACAGGAAGATGCAAATGCTGTTTTCCTAAAGGCCGTGTGGGAGGAAATTGGAAAGCAGGATAGCAAGAATTCGATAAATTGATACTTAAAAGGAAATGACTGAGGGTACCTTCTAATATTTTTCAAGAAGTCTTTGTCGGGTACGCTGATATTCCTCTTTTGAGATTAATCCATTGTCGAAAGCAGTCTGCAATTCCTGTAATTTCTGACTTAAAGATTTAGATGCTGCTCCATCTTTCTCTTTCTGATCTTTTATAGTCTGGATATATTCATTTTTGCACAGGATGTAATTCTGAATAACGGGATCTTCTATAATTTTCTGTGTAACAATATGCACAGTATAGGCCAATGCTCTCAGGCCCCCTCCCTGATATATCCAATCCTCAGCTTCATAAATCTTCGTATATTTCGTTTCAGGGACTTCGACCTTCAATCGAAGAATGGCACCCACAGCCCACAAGCTGAGCATACCCTTAGCTTCTTCCAAGGAAACCTGAATAATCTTCGAAGAACTATTATCAGCTTTGACCCCGCTTTTCTCAAATGCAGTATTCAAGTAATCAACAACGTTGTTCATATATTCCTTTGGATTGATTATATGATTAACTATCCTTGGGCCAAGTATAGGATCAAGTACAGTATAATCATCAACTCTGGTCTCCACATTGACTACATTTATTGACGGAAGTAATTGGCATTTGGATTGGGATATCAGATTTCTTGGCTTCGTATTATAAACTGAATACAAGTCCTCAGGTTGAAGTTTCTCAACTACATCTTTCGTATGATTTACGGCACAAGAAGTTAAGGTAGAGATGATGACGGCAAGCCCGATGCCTATTATCAATAATCGTTTCATCAACCTCCTCCTTGGTTGAATAATAAAAAATGCTAATGCTCTACACCCAACATCTTGCTCTAACCTGCCCACATATCTTATACTGCATTTCAAGTTAATGTCCTATGATTTTTTGATGATTACCGGTTGATAGGTTGCGGAGAAAGATAAAAATTGAAAAACAGATTTCAGTCAACTACGCGGATGCGCCTGTATGTGCTTACCAAGCATGTGCGTGTGGACGACTGGAACTACGGCACAAATGAAACGACTGATCAGGACGCAACGGCTTGACCGAAATCGAACACGAAGTCACCCCCACAGGTGTCCCCCGACAACATCCGGCAAGTCGTGATTTCCGGCGTTGCCTGGTATGTCAGGCCCAGGGCGTCAAACCAGCAGGTAAGTCGGTAGATCACGCCGCACTCGTAGGAGTTGATGGCTCCGATTCGCTTCATCCCCTTATATGCAAAGCAGTTTTTAGGTGCAAATTCCCAGTGCAGCACGTTTTTGCGGGAGGTGTCCATCGTCCCGTTCATGAAGGGTGGGATGCATAATTTGGCGGCACTCGTGAAGAAGTTTTTGAATTCATCGAAGGTTTCAATCTTGTCCCATGTGACGTCAAGAGCTTTTTTCATTCTGGCCATCTCCATGGGCGCCAGCGACCGGATCGCCGCCTTATTGATCCGGTTGGCTGTTTCGATGCCGCATTCCTGAAAACAGTGATAAAACCACATCCCGTCGTGAGTCATCCAGGACCGGTTCAAAAGGTCAATAATCTCGTCTTTGGCAATCTCCTCCAGAGGCTTCATCGCATCTTCCTCCTTAATTTTCCGTTTGTGATGATGTTTTCATGGGAAAACCCGTTGATGCCTTCGGGGTTTATCGCATACGGTTTTGGCGACCGGTCCTATTTGAGGACGGCGACGACGCCTTTTCCATCGATGATCAGTTCGCCGTGCTGATTCGTCACGGTCGTCTTTAGCGTGATGCGCCGTTTCATATCATCTTTTTCAATCACCTTGGCTTGGGCGGTGATCATGTCGCCGATCCGGGTGGTAAAGAAGGAAGCCGTCTCGCCGATTTCGATCTGGTCATAGGTCCGGCGCAGATCGGGGTAGTCGTTCGGTACCACAGGGTTGCCCCCTCTCCTAAGTTTTGTCCCCTGATTATACCCAGATTCCGCGTTTCCGCCAGTATTCGTTTTTCCGTGTTCCCTTTGGTAAAGAAAAATGTCTTTCCGTTACGAAGCCGCAAGGGGTTTCCATTCAAACCATGTCGTCAGGCCCAGGCGCTCTGCCCACGCGTCGATCATGGCCCGGTCTCCCCCGTGGTTATTCACATAGTCGTTTTCCGTGACTTTTGCCAGCGCACTCCCGTCAAAAATGAAAATGGTGCTGTGATAGGGCGCCACCCAGTCCAGCCGGAAGTGGTCTTCGAGGACTTTGAAGAAGGCGTAGTTCATGATGTTGGAAACGCGGTAGATCTTGTCGGGCGTGAATTTCCGGGTGTCCTGGGCGAGGGACTGGACCGCTTCCTGTCGCTGCCGGATCAGGGAACTCAACTGAATCGGTCGCAGCTCCGGATATTCGTTATAAAGCCATTTATCGATCATGATATCCGGCGGCATTTTGGTAAGCTGGAAAACCACCCCTTCATACCAGAGGCGGACCATGCGCTTGATTTTTTCCGGTCCGAAGACCTTCACGAGGCGGTGGAATTCATCTCCCATCTCCATCACATAACTCATCATGGTCCGGTAGTTGGCAATGGGCATAAAGCGCTGCTCCTCCGGGACGCCAAAAAGCCTCAGGATATGGCCGCACTGATTGGCGATGACGTAGTTGATCTGCTCATCATAGGCAGGCCGGTGGAAAAGACGATGCATCGTCTCATCCTTTGCTGCCGCCCTGAGCTCCGCTGACATGGGCAGATCTTTTTTCTCGACAAATTCAATGGTCTTGCCGGTGCGTTCTTCCACCTGCCTCAGGATGTCTTCAACGGCGCCGATCAGTTCAAGGGGCATAAATGAAAAAATCCTCCTTCTTCTGGCAGGCTTTACGATGGCGATCCCCAGGCTTTTTTAACCTGTTCCCGGTTGACGGCGCCGCCGGCCAATTTCGGCAGTTCCTCGACAAAAACAACATATTTTGGTTTCTTATAACGGGCAATTTTTGAGGCCACATAATCGATCAGTTCTGCGGCGCTCACGGCATAGCCCTGCTTGAGGACACAGACGGCCTTGACGGCTTCGCCCCACTCCCGATCGGGCACGCCGATGACGCAGACTTCCGCAATGGAGCCGTGCTCGAGAATGGCCTTTTCAACTTCCGCCGGATACACGTTTTCACCGCCGGGTTTGATGAGTTCCTTCTCGGGTTTTCGACCGGCATACCAGAGGAAGCCGTCCTCGTCCATGCGGCCTAAATCTCCCGTATGATGCCAGCCGTTGCGAAAGGCGTATGCCGTCTCTTCTTTCAGATTCCAGTAACCCTGGAATACGGCGGGCGACCGGACGCAGACCTCTCCGGGCGTTCCCGCAACTACAATACGATCCAGATCGTCAAACAGAGCGACCCGCGTCAGGATCGTGGGCGGCCCGATGCTGCCGGGCTTGTCCGCATAATTGCAACCCGAAACCGGCATGGCCTCGGTTTGCCCGTAGAGGCTGTAAAAGACGGCATAAGGATTTTTTTTCAGAAAGCGCTCAATGGTCTCCGGACTGTCCACGCCGCCGCCGCCCCTCAAACTGGACACATCGAAGGACTGCTTTTCCTGGGCGTCCAGAATCGATGCGAGAATCGGCGGAAAGGCGCCAAAGAAGGTGCCCCGCTCCTTTTCGATGAGATCAAGCACGGGCAGGGGATCGAAACGGTCTATAAAAGCATTCTTACCCCCCTGGTGCATCGTCGCCAGCGTCATGGAGAGGCCGCCGATATGAAACAGGGGCAGTGTACAGACGTGACAATCCCGGCTGCTGAGCTCCAGCAGATGGATAAGCTGTAGACCGGCGGCTGCCAGGTTCGCCTGACTCAGCAGACACCCTCTTGGCTTCCCGCCCACGGCGGCCGTATAGATGATCATGCAGGCGCTATGGCCGGATACCTGAAACGCCTGCTCAGAGGCCTCTTCCAGGCAAAGGGCGCTGAAAGGGAAGAAATCCCCATCCCGATCGTCCGTTTTAAAGGCAAAGTATTTTTGTATGGAGGCCGCCTGCGACGATGCCTTTCGGGCCAGATCCCGGTATTCGCTGCCGCTGACCAGATGCGTCGGGCTGCAGTCGTTCAGAATGTATGCAATTTCGTCCGCATTGAGCCGCCAGTTCAGGGGGACCAGGATGGTGCCGATTTTCGCCGCAGCGCCAAACAGGATCATAAAATCATCGCAGTTGCCCGACAGGACGGCGATTCGGTCGCCCGCAGCCACGCCTTCCCGGAGGAGACCGGCAGCATACTGGTCGCACCGTTTTTTATAAGTTTTGAAGGTGGTCCGCTTCCCCTCGTACACCATCATATCCTTTTCCGGATATAGAGCGGCATTGCGGGCAATCATATCGTAAATCGTAAAATCACAGTTCATGATAGCGCCTCTCATGGATTTTATTATCGCTTCTCACGTTGTTACAGACTAACTTTTTTTAGAAAAAAAGGGAAGCGGTCAAAACCAGCATCTTTTTTTTAGCGGGGAAATCAGGTTTCACATTCAACTTTCATGTTGCCCTGTCTGTATAATCTTCCGGCTGCCAGCGTCAAGCCGTAGGCCAGGGCGGCGCAAAGCATCACGGCGGTGAATCCGGCTTCGACGGCAATGATCGTCGCCAGGGCGGTGCTGATGACGGAGAAGCATCCGTTGATCCCCCAGGCCCAGGGGATATCGCTTTCACCTTGGTCCGTCAGCATCCGGATACCGGCCGGAAAGGGGATGCCCATCAGGAAAGCCGCCGGGAAGAGGATGAGCAGGGCCATCAGGATCTTGGATACCGGCGACATGCCGATGGTCTTCAGCAGCAGCGGCGTCAGAAAGACGCTTTCGAGCAGCAGCAGCAGGATGATCCCCGCCAGAATGGCGGACGGTCTTGTCTTGAAGGATTTTATCCGTTCGGATGCATAGCTTCCCATTCCGGAAGCCACGAGCATCATGCCGATCACCGCGGCCACCGCATGGAGGGGGTTTCCGAAATAGAGCACAAAGCGCTGGAGCATGGCCATTTCGACGAAGATATAGCCGATGCCGATCCCGCTGAAATAAAAGAAAATCTTTGTCTTGCCGCGACGCTGCCCCGGCCTGTGAAAAAGAGGCACAATAATCAGCAATACCGCCGCCAGTGCGGCCTGAATCAGGGTCAAAAAGACCACCAGATAGCCGATTTCAAAAAAGGGAACGGTCCGGTTCCCGAAATGTTCCGAAATGTTCGGCAGGCTTTTCCAGCGCAGAAACTGGGCAAAGTAGGGGCGGTCGTCCGTGGCCGGACGAATGTTGAAATCGTAAGCGGCATACAGAGATGTTCGTTCGGGCGAAAGCAGTTGGTCAAGGTGGTTGAAAAAAAGATCATCCTGCAGGGCGTTGAAGAAGGCGCGTTCGGCTGCCTGGATGTCGGGCAGAAGGGCAGGATCGAAGTTCAGGCGGCGGCAGAATGCGCGGATATTGCTGATTTCTTCAGGACTAAAGGGTGTTTTCTTGACCATGAAGGTGATCGCACCCCAGCTTCGCACGGCGGCAATGTGGGTTCGGGGATTCTCTATGCCCCGCTCAGCGAGCATGTCAGCGAGGGTGGCAAGCATTTTCAGTGCATGACGCGGCGGATAATCCATCCAGCATGTGAGGCTCAGAACGCCGCGCGGGGTCAGTTTCCGCCAGACGTCGCCGAAGGCCTCTTTCGTGAAGAGATAGTGCTCCTGAATCGCGTTGAGCCCGGATGTGCCGCCGAACGTATCGATCGTCGGCAGGACAATCAGGTCATAGGGCAGAGGATCCGTCAGGAGCCAGGTTCGGGAATCGGAATTTATCACGGTCAATGCGGGATGCTTCAGGAGGCCGTCCACCTCGCCGGCGAGCTCTTCGGCGAGCAGCGAAAGAAGGACCGGATTCGGCTCAACGGCCGTGACCCTTTCCACACCCCGGCGGATGGCCTGTACCACATGCGTTCCCGTTGACATGTTCAGCACCAGCGCCGTGTGCCGCTGCTCCAGCGTGTAGGGAAGGGCGGCGGTGGAAAAATCCATCACCGAAGGGGCATCTTGTTGTTGTCGGGCCGGCAGGGGGCCGACCCAGTCGCCGTTGTTGAAGACCGCCTTACGCGCGGGGACGGCGTCCGTATAGGTCAAACTGAGTCCCGGCGCGTAACGCAGCGCCGGCGATGAAAAAACCAGCATGAAACCATAGGGGCTGTTTTTTTCCAGCGTCGTCTGCGCCTCGGGAAGCTGCATGGCCCGGCTTAACCCTTTGTATTCAGAGGGAACCAGAACCGGTGGTCGGAGGATCGTTGCTGTGACACAGATCAGACAGAGAGTTGCTGTCAGCAACATCATGGCCCGGGGTTTTCCGGGAATGGCCAGAAGACCGGAAAATACGGGGATCAACGCCAGGATGGCCGGTATTTCGCGGGGCGGGAAAACCCACATCAGGCCGAGTGCCAGCAAACCTCCCGCTGCGGAGCCGACCAGATTCCAGAAATAGAGAACGCCGATGCGACGGCTGTATTTTGTAAAAGTCAGCCCGATGGCCAGGGCCGCCAGGAAAAAGGGGATAAAAAAGATGCCATAGGTCAGCATCAGCCTGCCCGGGTGGAAGGCGCCCGTGAACAGCAGATAGGAGTCAAAGCGGATGGCGGAATGTTGCGAGATGCCGGTTGCCGCGGCCATGGCTGCCCCGCAGAGAAACATCAGCGCGGGAAAGACCTGATCAAACCGGTCCGTCAGGGCCGTTCTGAACAGAGCCAGACCGGTCCCCGCGGCGCCGAAGCCCAGCAGGGCCACGGAAATGATCATATAAGCGAAATGATGCCATTGGGTGATCGCGAGAATCTGCATGAGCGCCAGTTGAAAGGCAATCACCGCCGCCGAAAGAAGCCCGATGGCCAGACAAAACCTCGGCGGGATCACGGGCTTCTCCTGAAGGGGACGAAGCGCACGGGCATCAGGCTGGTCGTTTTGATGCTTCCCTTTTCTTTTTCCACCAGCATGAGGGTCTGCACGAGGAAGGGGGCGCCGACGGGGATCACCATGCGGCCGCCGTCCTTTAACTGCCTGATGAGCGGCGGCGGGATATAGTCCGCCGCCGCGGTCACGACGATGGCGTCAAAAGGGGCCTGCTCCGGCCAGCCGTCATAGCCGTCAGCCACGCGCACTTGGACGTTTCGATATCCCTGTTTCTGCAAGCGATCACGGGAGGCATTGCCCAATTCCGGCACGATCTCGATCGTATAGACCTGCTTGACGATTTCCGCCAGCACGGCGGCCTGATAACCCGATCCGGTACCGATCTCCAGGACTTTTTGGGTCGCTTTCGGCCGGATCAGCTCCGTCATAAAGGCGACGATATAGGGCTGGGAGATGGTCTGCCCGTAGCCGATGGGCAGAGGCTGGTCTTCATAGGCGCTGCCGGCCAGGTGAGGCGGGACGAAAAGGTGCCGAGGCACGGCGCGCATCGCCTGCAGCGTGGCCTTGTCCCTGATTCCGCGTTCCGCGATCTGCGTCCGGACCATGGCTTCCCGGCTGGTTTGATAGGCGTCATCGGCCAGTGCGGACGGGGTAAAAAGAAGGATGAAAATACAGATAAGCGACCATCTTTTGTTCATAGCGGCCTCCTCCGGTGCCATACCCATGCGTAAACCGAGACATTGATGAACAGAACTGCCAGGCCCATGGCCATCTGCAGCTCTTGCGTAAGCACAGCCGGGTAAAGGACCGGCATGATGTAATGCTCGATGAAATCGGATTGATAAATCATTTTCCCGGCGCGATGGCGAAGCAGGTTTTCCAGCGGTGTCAGCGGGCAGTACCAACCGGCCATCTCCACGAGCGCCGCCCACAGGACCGCCGGAATATGGAGCCAGGCCAGACGCCGCCATCGAAGGATCAGAAAACCGCCGAACAAGGCGAAAAGAACGAAGGCGGTGTGCAGGAGGACAACGATGTCGGCAAGTATCCCGTAAATCATCTCCATTTATTCCTGAAGACTCCGCTTATCGATCCTTAGAACGACGCCAGCAGCGCAAGAATGGCATCCCGATGGTTCTTCTGCTGATTGAGCATGATGACAAACGATCGCAACCCGCCGGCGGTTTTGATGTAACCGGCATAGTTATAGACGCCGGTCAGCGTTCCGGATTTAACAGGGTGTCCGTTTTTTGGGGTCAGCAGACCGGCCTGGGATTTGAATCGTTCGAGAATCGAGATCATGACATTGCCGGTAACAAGATTACCGCGCGAGATGCCGGACCCTTCGACCATGATCAATTCATCGGCGTCAGCGTTGAGCCGGGTGCGGATATAGTGTTCAAACAGCCGCCTGCTTTTCTGCATGGTGGCCCCAGTGGCGCTGCCTGCCGCTTGGGGCGCCGCCAGAAAGAGCTGGTTGGCGATGAAATTGTTTGAATATTGAAGCAAGCCACGCAGCACTTCGTCAAGAGCGCGTGAATTGCGATGCAGATAGCGCTGCTGCCAGGACGCATCGACGGTAACTTCGCCGATAAAATCATGGGTGATCGTAATGCCTTGTTCCCTGAAAATGGCTGAGAATATCTCCCCCGCATACCGGTTGCAATCGGCCTTGCGCGCCGAGAGATTGATCCGCTCTGTCTTTCCCCGGGAGATTCCAACTGCCTTTGCGATCACAAGCGGTGTCAGGGGCGTCTCTGTTTCTGCGGAAACAACGTTTCCGGACGCTTCCTTTTTAACATGGATCGTGTTGAAATTGACCACCAGGGCGCCATTGATGGCATCGTAGGGATTGCTGGTTTTCGAGAGGCCCGGAATCGAAAGATCGTCGGTAAAATACGAGTGATCGAGCATGATCCGATTGATCCGCGTTACGCCGCTGTTTTTGAGGTGCTGGGCGATGATCCTGATCTCATCGGAAACCAGAAAAGGATCACCGAAGCCCTTGATGGCCAGATCGTCGTGTTCGTTCGTATAAAACCCGGTGGAAAATCGAAACGTTTCTCCGAGGAGATCCCGTGCAATCATCGCGGTGAGAATCTTGATGATCGAAGCCGGAACAAAAACCTTGTCGGCGTTGATCGAAACGAGCCGTTCTCCGGTTTCACTCGTCAGAACAACCGATCCGTTATGGAGCAGGCTCCTGATTTTTTTCAGAGACGCTTTTTCGGTTGCCTGCAGCGGGGAGGCGATCATAACAAGCGTCAAAAGCATGATCATCCCGGCAAGGCGTTGCTTTGGCTTCATAGGGAGGATATACGATCCATAAAATGACTGCCAAGCGGTGTTGGTTTTCCGAGGGCCTTTTTGAGGTACTCCAGCATCAGTTCTTCCACCATCTGTTCTTTCGATGTCTTGGCAGCGGAGAAGGGTTCACCCGCTTTCGCTGCGCTGATTTTACCGGTCTGAATGGCCGAAGACAGCCGTGCCTGCTGCAATAGATTATATTTGTCTGTTAAATCCATTGCCGGCATATTCAAAAGCCCCTTGTAGGCGGCGATCATTTGATTCGGATCAGGCAAACGCGGCGACTCCATAATCATCCTTTTATTGCGGGCAAAGCGTTTCAGGCCCTTGATAATATGATCCGGCTGGACAAAATTGATACCCGACCAGCCGGCCCTGATCCATTGAAAGACGCCGGTCCTCACCCTGGCGGGCGCTGCGCCGGATTCCACATAAACATTGACGGAAAAATAATCGTAGATGTAAGATTTGACCCAGCCGAGGCCGGCCTTTGCGGAGCCGGGTTCCCCCGAGTAGTAGTAATTCCAGTCGCTGTCATCGCCCAGAATTAAACCTTTTTCCCCGACATTGGATTTGTCGATCTGTTTCGATACGGAGACCAGGACCTGACGTCCCTTGTAATTGAGCCAGATCAGCGTCCGCTTGAGATCGTATTCGTAATAGACGCCGGTCGTGAGGTCGGGGGTGTTCGAATCATGTTGCAATCCGTGCAGGATCACGGGAGCTCCGGCCGGGGGGATGGGTTTCCAACTGCCAAGCAGTTTCTGGGATTTGCCCTGGGAATCACGCCAGAGAGAATATCGCAGCGAAGAGGGTCTCGTGACAACCGATGGGATGAGTGCGTTATAGGAATAATCCATGAATCGACGAAAGTTGCTCTTCGTGTCGAATTCCTGATAGGCCCCGGGACATCCCTGAGATTCCGGCAGGACGTACTCCTGGTTTTGCTTCGGGCTCAGGACGTAATCCACCAAGGCGCCAACATCGCGTTCATCGAGGCCTCCCTTGGGATCATTGCAAAATTGCACCAGACGCAATACCGCGTCATTGAGCGACTTGTGAGGTTCTGTGGAAGAAGAAGCACGGACGGTTAATCCTGGTGTGATCAATAGTAACATGAGCACAATAGAAACCAATCCGCAGTAGGTATAAGCGCGTTGTTTCATTTTTATAAAATGTAATTCCTCTTTTTCGATCATGCATTATTTTTTGGCGGTGACATAGCGGTAACATATAAAAAGACACTCTCGCTTGTCAATCTTCAAAGGAGCAAATGTATTCCAGGATTCCTTCACTGACGGAAATTTCAAAAAAGGACTTACCGGGCACCATAAAGAATGCACCGGCTGAATAGGAGTCCCATTGCTCTTCACCCGCTTGGCGGACCCGACAGTTTCCAGCCGTGATTTCCATCCTTTCGGGATCATCTGTGTTGAATTTGAAAGATCCCGGATAGATTAATCCCAAGGTCTTTTTTCTGCCGTCCTTGAATAAAATCGTATGACTGACCACCTTGCCGTCAAAATAGACATTGGCTTTGCAGATCACACTGACATCATCAAATCGTCCCGGCACATTCATTGGCCTTGCCCCCTCCGTTATTCTTTTCTCAAGTCTATCATGATTAATAATTTTATCCATCAAAATGCATGTCAAATTGGGGGTCGCCGGATTCCGTCATCTAAGACGCCCCTCGAAGCTCAGGAAAAAAGTCGAGCAAAGCGGCGCCAAACCGACGCGAACCCAGACCCGTTAAAGCCGGACATTTCAATGGGTCCGCGTTTCAGAGAAAGGATATCGGAGATGGCGGAAGGCGCCTTTCCGACGAATGCGGCGGCGGGGAGGAACGTTACCCTCCCCGCCGGAATAACCGAGCTTTCAACCGATTAATAGCGCAAGAGCGTCTTACTTCTTTGCCGGCGCCGCTTCTGGGGGAGTTCCCAGTTTGGCAATTTCTTCCTTCTTGGCGACGACGGCCGTCAACATGGCCTTGAGTTCGCCAAAGGCCTCGCTGATTTTTCCACTCTGAAGCTTGTCCTTCACCACAGCCAGATCGACCCCCCATTTCCCGATGGCGGCCTGAACCTCTTCCCTCTGAACAGCCAGTTTCTTCTTGATCGCCGCGGCGACATCGGTCTTCAGGTCATCGAGCGCCTTATCCACATCCGCCGCAATCTTGGCAGCGTCTTCCTTCATCTTCGCCTTTCCCGCCTCCACGCCGGCAATCGCCTGTTGAGCAAGGGCAACCGTATCGATGGCCACCTGTTTTGCTTCCTTGTACTGTTTTGCCGCAACCTGATCCTTTGCCTTCTTGAACGCATCCTCAGCCTTCTTGAAGGCATCTACGGCATAAAGATTCGCTTCCTTCTCCTTGGCCTCCGCGACGGCCTTGTCCGCCTTGGCCATTTCCTCCGTGGGCGGCTGCGCGCAACCCATTATCAGTGCAAACGAGAACGTCACAAACACAAACAACGATAACAAATAACGATTTTTCAACATGACTGCCTCCTGTCAATTATATTTTCAAGAAGTCTACCACACTCACTGTAAAAGTCAAAAAAGAAAACGGCAGATTATCATCGTTTCCAAAACATCGCGTCACCATTCCCTCATTTCTGACATGTTGCGCAGTACCAGGTCCCCCGTCCGCTGATAGCCATCCGCCGTACCGTCTCCCCGCAGCGCGGACAGGGAAGCCCCCGGCGGCCATACACCGCCAGGCGAAGCTGGTATTCGCCTTTTTCTCCGTAAAGGTCACGCCAGTCGGAGATCGAGGTCCCCCGGCAGTCTGTGGCTTTCCGCAGGATGTTGTCGCCCGGCCTGAGCGATCTTCCGCCATTCCGCCGCCGACAGGCTGCCGGCCCTGCGCGCAGGGGCCGACGGCCGCCTTGTAGAGCATTTCACAGGCATAGATGTTTCCAATACCGGCAACGACGGCCTGATTCAACAGGAAGGATTTGACGGGCGCCTGCCTGCCCCGGGCGGTTTCCCGCAGGATCGACGCGTCGAGCGCCTTCAGGGGATCGGGGATCGGCGCCGTCCGGTCTTTGGGGTCGTCAAGGGCAAGCGTGGCAAAGCGCCGCGGATCGACGCAGATAAGCCTTCCCTTGGGAAACCGGATCATGAAACGGCTGTGCACGGGCAGTCCGTCCGCATGGCCATGCCATAAAAGCCGACCGGACATGCGCAGATGCAGGTGCAGGGTCAGGCCTTTATCGAGACGGATGAGCAGAAATTTGCCCTGCCTCTCAACGGAGCGGACGCGAAGGCCGGCCACGTTTTCCAGATGGCCGAGCTTGGCATCCAGGATGACCAGATCCTGCACGACGGCGCCCACGATCGTCTGTTTTAACTGACGGCAAAGGGTTTCTACCTCTGGAAGTTCCGGCATGCGCTGTTTTGATTCCCCCGATTTTTTGGTGGGATTGTAGACGAGGCGGCCTTCCTGTCAAGAAAAATTAACGGCTTCGTAAAAAGTCCGGATACTGCGTTGCGCTGCATCCTTCGTCACTGCGGCGTACGACCAAGTACGCCTCGTTCCTCCTGATTGGCACGCCTTGCCTGCGGAGCTTTTTGCGAAGCCGTCGTTTTCGACTTTTTTCCGGTTCAACAAAATTAACGGGTCGGACTTTTTGCTCCTTTGTGGCAGGAAAAAGAGGGGGATTTTTCGTTTTAAATTGGCCCCAAAAAACGCAAATTTTTTTTGGCCAAATAATTTTTAAAAAAAATGTGAAATAAATGTGAAATAAATGTTGACATGAAGGAATAATATATGTAATGCGGAAAAAACTGAAGTCATGAGAATCGATGGGAAATTCAAATCTCGTGATCAAAGGGTCATCAGCCTTTTTTTGAGCCGTTTCGGAGAAAGGGGTTTGAGCGATAAAAATGTCATGAGCGGCGCGTTTTGCCCTCATCGTTTTTAATAAAAAAGAGGAGGCTGACTTCATGGAAAACGAAACCCTTTTCAACGAGGAGGATGAACCTCCAGGCAACTTGACAGGGCTTCTCGATTTCAAAAGTCACAAAAGACAGACATACGACCTTTTTTCAGCATCACTTCCGCAGTCTCCCCAGCCTGTGGTCAGGGCAGTTATTTCCCGCGTTTCCCCCCGTTACCAGGACAGTTTACGATCCCAGGCCTTCCGAGAGCGTTTCTATCCGGAAATCACCGACGAACAGTGGCACGATTGGCAATGGCAGCTCCGCAACCGGATCCGCGATGTCCAGGCCCTGGATCGCATTCTCAGGCTTTCCGAAAACGAGCGCCATGCCATGCTGGGCCATGCCGGATCTCTGCCGGTTGCCATCACGCCCTATTATGCGAGCCTCCTGGATGATGAAGACGCCGGGCATCCCCTGCGCCGCTGCGTCGTTCCGTCAATCGATGAATGTTTTCGCGGCGAAGGCGAGGCGGATGATCCTCTGGCGGAAGAACTGGACAGCCCGGTTCCGGGCATCATTCACCGCTATCCGGACCGGGTGCTCTTCCTGGTGACGGATTTCTGTTCCACCTATTGCCGTTATTGCACGCGTTCCCGCCTTGTGGGCCACCAGGGCGACCATCCCTTTCAGATGGATCTGTGGGACAAGGCGATCGCCTATATCGCTGAAAACAGCCAGATCCGGGATGTGCTGCTCTCCGGCGGCGATCCACTGACGTTGTCCGACAAGAAGCTGCAATGGTTATTGTCCCGCTTGCGGCGTATTCCTCATGTGGAGATGCTGCGCATCGGGACCAAGGCGCCGGTCGTCATTCCCCAGCGGATCACCCCGGAGTTAATCCGAATGCTCAAACGTTTCCATCCTTTATGGATCAGCATCCATGTGACCCATCCTGACGAAATCACCCCGGAGATGGCGCAGGCCTGTGCCCGCCTGGCCGATGCAGGAATTCCGCTGGGGAGCCAGACGGTGCTGCTGTCCGGCATCAACGATGACCTCGAAACGATGAAAAAACTGATGCACGGGCTCCTGCAGGTCCGCGTGAAGCCCTATTACCTCTATCAGTGCGACCCCATTCCCGGCTCCTCGCATTTCCGCACGCCGGTGGGAAAAGGCCTGGAGATCATGGAGGGCCTGCGGGGACACACGACGGGTTATGCCGTTCCGACCTATGTGATCGATGCGCCCGGCGGCGGCGGCAAAATTCCCCTGCTGCCCCAATATACGCTCGGATACGAGGACGACGATCTGCTGCTGAGAAATTTCCAGGGCCGGTTGTACCGTTATCCGGATCGCCAGATCATCCATAGAGAGATCCATTGAGTTCCCGTCGCTTGAAGATCGGCATGACCTATGATCTGCGCGACGACTACCTGGCCGAGGGCTACGGCGAGGAGGAAACGGCGGAGTTTGACCGCCCCGAGACCATCGATGCCATCGAGAAGGCCCTGAAAGAGCTCGGTTTCGAGACCGAGCGCATCGGCCATATCCGGTCACTGGCGCGCCGTCTCGTTCAAGGCGACCGCTGGGACATGGTTTTCAACATCGCCGAGGGTCTCAGGGGATTCGGCCGGGAGGCCCAGGTCCCCGCAATTCTGGAAGCCTTCGATATTCCCTATACCTTTTCCGATGTCCTTGTTTTGTCGATGACCCTGCACAAGGGCATGACCAAACGCGTGATCCGCGATCTTGGGATCCCCACCCCCGATTTTGAAGTTATTGATACGGAAGATCAGATTGCCGGGGTCCGTCTTCCCTTTCCGCTATTCGCCAAGCCTGTCGCCGAGGGGACGGGCAAGGGGATCACCGCCGCATCGAAGATCGAAACGCGAGAGGCCCTGGAGCGGGCCTGCAGGTCGCTTCTGACCACCTTTCGGCAGCCGGTGCTGGTGGAAACGTTTCTGCCCGGCCGGGAGTTTACCGTGGGGATCATCGGTACGGGAACAGACGCCTGCGCCACCGAGGTCATGGAGATCGTTCTGAAGCCCCAGGCCGAGCGGGATGTCTATTCCTACTTTAACAAGGAAAACTTTGCGGCGCTCGTGGAATATCGCCTGGTGGATGACAGCGAGGCCGGACAGGCCGGCAAGACGGCGCTTGCGGCATGGCGAGGTCTGGGCTGCCGGGACGCGGGCCGCATGGATCTTCGCAGCGACGCAACCGGACGGCCCAACTTCATGGAAGTCAACCCCTTGGCCGGGCTGCATCCCCGGCATTCGGATCTGCCCATTATATTTGGTCTCATGGGAAAAACCTTTTCGCAGCTCATCGATTTGATCATGTGCTCGGCGCTCAAGCGCTTGCAATCAGACACAAAGTGACAAAGGCATCGCGGAAAGAGCTTCCGGGGGGGTTGGGTAAAAAGCAGAGTAATTTGGTGATAAGGGTTGGATGATGAAAGCAGTTGTCCTGCATGGTGAAGTTTCCGGGGACGCCGGCCGGGATGAGCAGGATGTCCTGATCCAGGCCGGGCATGTTTCCCGGTCGCTGGCCGAGCAGAGTTATGAACCGACCGTTATTGCTGTCTCCGCTGATTTTTCCCGACTCATCGATCATTTGAATATTCTTCAGCCCGATTTTGCCTTTAACCTGGTCGAATCGATCATGGGGCAGGGCCGCCTGATCCACATGGCGCCGTCGATCCTCGATTATTTGAAGATCCCTTACACGGGCGCGAGGACCGAGGCTATCTTTATGACCTCTCAGAAGCTCATGGCCAAACGGTTCATGCGGATGAGCGGACTGGACACGCCGCCCTGGATTTCCCCTGATAATCCGGACGCCAATCCCTTTACGCCGGGTGTTTATGTCATCAAGTCCGTCTGGGAGCATGCTTCTGTGGGGCTGGACGAGGACTCCATCGTTTCCGTCCAGAGTGAAAAGAAACTGCATAAAATCATGAATTCCAAGAGGGAAAGCCTCGGGGGCGCCTGCTTTGCCGAGGCCTTCATCGCCGGCAGGGAATTCAATCTGTCACTGCTTGCCGGTTCGGACGGGCCCGATGTCCTGCCCCCGGCGGAAATCCGTTTTGACGACTATCCGCCGGGCAAGCTCCATGTTGTGGGTTACCGGGCGAAGTGGGATGAAGATTCTTTTGAATACCAGCATACGCCGCGCACCTTTGAATTTCCCGTCGAAGACGCGCCGCTCTTGCAGAAATTGACGGATATAGCCATGGAGTGCTGGCAGCTCTTTGACCTGAAGGGCTACGCGCGGGTTGATTTCCGCGTGGATCAGGCCGGAAGGCCCTGGATTCTGGAGATCAACACCAATCCCTGCCTGTCTCCGGACGCCGGTTTTCATGCCGCCGCGAAATGCGCAGGACTGAGCTTCAACGGGGTGATTGAGCGGATCATCACCGATATATGAAAGTTATGGATTTGAATGTAATCTTTCGAAAGGATGTCCGACCTTCCGACCGGGAGACGGTCAGAAAGATCGTGGAAGCCACGGGATATTTTTCCGGGGATGAAACCACGATGGCTGTCGAACTCGTGCAGGAGCGCCTGACAATGGGCGACGCGAGCGGGTATCATTTTCTGTTTGCCGAAGCAGAGGGAGCGGTGATCGGCTATGCTGTTTATGGCCCTTGTCCGGCGACCCTCCATAGTTATGATATTTACTGGATGGCCGTCTATCCTGATTTTCAGGGGCGCGGCTTGGGCCGGAAGCTGCTCGCGATGTGCGAATCACTGATCCGAGAGAAAGGGGGCCGTCAGGTTTATATGGATACCTCCGGCCGGGCCCAGTACGAGCCCACCCGGCGGTTATATGTAGCCCGGGGCTACCTGCAGGCGGCGTATCTGCCCGATTATTACGCCCCCGGCGATGCCAAAATCACTTATGTAAAGGTTATCGCCTGAAACAGACTCACCCCGGTTTTGCCTACATCTGAAAGATGCCTTTCTTCCTGAAGTGTTGATTTTCCCAATCAGCCCACTAATGCACCCTTTCAATCGGGAATCCTTAACATCCAATTGCCATTTGGTGATGGTTGAGGTATAAGAAAGCCGATTTGTTAAACAGGGGGTATTTTCTATGCCATTCGTGTCTACAAGAATCGTCCTTATCCTGTTTATACTTGCTTTTATCTACCCATCTTCATTGATTGCCTTTCAACCGCCACCTAAGATCAAGAGTGAATCACCCACACCGCCCGAAATCCTTAAATCCAATGCCAGCCAGAGTGAATCGTCAGAAGCCTTACGGGGAGTGATTGCTGCTCCGGAGAGGCGGACAGCCCTCGTCATCGGCAATAGCAGCTATAGTTCCGGGCCACTAAAGAATCCTGTCAATGACGCCGCGGATATGGCAGCAGCGTTAAGGCGGGCCGGATTTACGGTGATGTTGAAGAAGAATGCGAATCTCCAAGAGATGGTGGAGGCCATCGAGGAGTTCGGCAACAACCTGAGGAAGGGCGGTGTGGGGCTGTTCTACTATGCAGGACATGGCGTGCAGGTCAGCGGGGTGAACTACCTGCTTCCCATTAGTGCCCGGATCAACAAGGAGTCAGATGTGCGGTTTCAGGCCGTTGACGCAGGCAGGATACTGCCGAGATGGAAAACGCCAACAACGGCCTCAATATCGTCCTTCTGGATGCCTGTCGAGATAACCCTTTCGGCAGGACATTTCGTAATGCCTCCCGTGGCCTCGCCATTGTGACCAATGCTCCGACAGGGACATTCATCTCCTATTCCACTGGTGCCGATCACGGATGTCTTCATCAAGGTAAGGCAGAAGCTTCGCAAAGAGACCGGGCAGGTTCCTTGGGAGTTGTCTTCTCTGGAGGGGAGGTTCTACTTTATTCCTGGGGGAAACAGTAAAACAGCAGAAGCGGTAAAAGAGGCAGCCGCTACTCCCGCAGTGGAATTAGATCCCCAGAGAAGGGAGATTGAAGCAGAAAGGGAAAGGTTGCAGAAGCAAAGGGACCTGCTCGAACAGAAGGAGGCATTAGCGAAAGAGAAGGAAGAACTGGCCGAAAGAGAGAGGAAACTTGCTATAGCCGCACAACCCTCCGTATCAGTGCATCAAATAAAAGAACTTGATGATAAATTTAGAAAGTTAGAAGAAGCAGCGCAGGAATTTAAAATGTTGGAACAAAAGTTTGATCCACGGACCCGAGAGGTGATGCGGAAAGAACTGGAGTTACAGCGCGAGCTGCTTGTAGAACAGAGGAAGCGACTCGCCGTTGTGGATACGCGTCCCTTTACCACCGCAAGGAAAGAGATCAATAGAAACGGTCGTTTCATTGCCTATGACAACGGGACGGTTTTGGACATAAAGAGCAACCTGATGTGGGCGGCGAAAGACAATGGTTATGACCTTGACTGGCTGAATGCCAAAAATTATTGCGAAAATTACGGCATCGGCGGCTATACAGACTGGCGGATGCCAACTGCTGATGAACTTCTATGGCTGTACAGTACAGGTAAACCAAGACCCGGGAGATGTGATTCCTCTCAAAAAAATAATCTTACGGAAATGATTGATCTGTCTTGCTTTTGGATATGGACATCTGAAATCAACGACAGCGTTGGTGGAGCAGCTCTTTATGTAGATTTTCGTGGAAAATATTGTGGTAATTATAAAAGATCAACTACTATGTGGATGCGTGCTCTCCCGGTGCGTTCCGCCAAATAGGTTATTTGACATTTAATTATTTGATGATTTTCTTTTGTACGCAAGGTTCCAACCTGCACTTTTCTTTTGTTAATCTGCAATATTGTTAGCAAAGGCCCATTGTTTGTTAGTAGGTAGTGATAGCGATTAAAAGTATATTGTTGCAGAGATAAAATAGTCTAGCATAATGCTTTGGGAGGCCGCTATGAGAAAAATTGTTTTATCCTTTTTTCTTTTGTTTATGTTTGCCGGCTGTGCAATTACACCTTTAATTCATCAAGCTATAGAGAAGGGTGATCTTAATGCTGTCAGAGAGATATTGGACAAGGGCGCAAATATTAATGAGACATATGAGTCTTGCTTTTGGAAAACTAATTTAGGAAATTTTCCGTATCCCTGCACCCCCTTAATGCATGCCGCAACAAATGGGCATAATGAGATTATAAAAGCTCTGCTTGGCAAAGGCGCTGATATTAATGAAAAAGTTAAAGGATATACAGCGTTAAGCTGGTCAGCATCAAGCGGTAAGATCGAAACTGTAAAGCTCTTGCTCGATAGAAATGCCGACATATCAGAAGCCTTGGCACATGCGGAGTATGCTGGATATGCCAATATCGTTAAACTTTTGATTGACAGGGGCGCTGATGTTAATGCCAAGGGCAGGAACTGGACGGCTGTGCCGGTTTTGGCAGAAGCGGCAATGACGGGTCACATTGATATTGTGAAGCTTTTAATTCACAGTGGCGCTGATGTTGATGCGGCCATAGCATATCTTGAAGGTGCAGCTATTAAATATCCTCAAAGCGAATACAAATCCGGTCTCAAGCTGCTTGAAAAATACGCTAAGAAACCTGAACTTACCCAGCCTGTGCCAATTTCTTCCGCTAACATCTTTGGAGCACCATCCCCCACCTTAATTAGGTCAGACGTCGACAATCTGCCCGCAATAAAAACAAAGTTAAATAAAAGCTCTTATGCCATTGTGATCGGCATCGAGCAATACCGTCAGAAGCTGCCCAAGGCTGACTATGCGGTGAGTGACGCGAAGCTGGTAAGTGAGTACCTTTCCAGGGTGATGGGCTATCCTGAAGAAAATGTAGTTACCTTGCTGAACGAACGTGCCGCCATGGGGGACTTCGTTAAGTATTTTGAAAAATGGCTTTCAAATAATGTTGAAAAAGACGGTTCTATTTTCATCTACTTTTCCGGCCACGGCGCACCCAACCCGAAGACAGGCGATGCTTATCTTGTTCCTTATGACGGCGATCCATCCTTTATCGCCGAGACAGGCTATTCATTGAAAAGGATGTATGATGCGCTCAGTAAACTTCCGGCGAAAGAGATTGTTGTAGCCCTTGATTCCTGCTTCTCGGGAGCGGGCGGAAGGAGCGTAATTGCGAAGGGGGCACGGCCTCTGGTTATGAATCTCCAGGATAATATGGTTCTACCAAAGAACATGACTGTCCTTTCCGCCTCGTCGGGAGACCAAATCAGTTCGACCTATGATGAAAAAGGCCACGGGTTGTTTACCTACTTCCTGTTGAAGGGAATCAAGAATGAGGATGTTGTAAAGCAGGACGGTTCCATTGCCATCAACGACTTATTCAGTTACCTGAAACCTCAGGTTGAGCGCATAGCGAGGAAGCAATACAACAACGAGCAGACACCACAATTGATCGGGGCGAAAAAGAATTAGAGATCATTTATGAAAAAGATTCTCACGATATGCATATTTCTGATGCTTCCTCTCGTTGTTCATGCCACAGAGAAATCTATCTGGATCGAGATAAACGGTGAAGCATACATGGGTGAGATTGAGACGCAGAAGGAGGTAAAAGAGAGGGCCAGGCGGGATGCCCAGAACAAGGCGGTGGAAAAGGCCGTTGGAACATTCATTAAATCTCATACCCTGGTCTCCAATTACCAGATTGCCGAAGACCTGATCTATGCAGCTGTCAGGGGGAAAATCACAAAGGAAGAAGTCATCACTTCAGATTGGGATGCTAAAGAAAGAAACCGCTACAGGATAAAAATCAAGGCCCTGATCGCACCCGTCTATCCTGAGAGGGGTGAAGGTCTCTCTGCAAAGCTATCGCTTTCAAAAACAGACCTGAAAGAAGGCGAAGAAGTAAAGATCTTCTATCAGGTAAGCGAAGACGCTTATGTCTATATCTTTTCCATTGCTGCAGACGGTTCCGTGACACTCCTTCTTCCCAATTCAAATATGCAGGACAATTTTACCAGAGCGGGAAGGGTATACCAATTTCCACCAGTGGATAGCTGTATTCATCTGAAAGCCATGTTCCTGCCGAACCACAAAGAAACCTCTGCTGAAGAAAAAATCAAGATTATTGCTACACGGCAGAAGGAAGCGCTCCTTTCCATTGGTTTTAGAGAAGGGATTTTCCAGGTCTATGATGCAAAGTCAACGGGAATGATTAGCGACCTTGTCAGGAGACTGAACCAGATCGAACTGACGGACTGGGCAGAGACCACAGCGGTTTACCATCTTAAGAGATAAAAATTACAAAAATATACTCTTTTCCGATGGGCAGCTTATTAATTTCAACCAGAAATCTTCAATCCTTATCACCAATTCATTCTGTGTAGTTGTAGGTAGAGTCAGTGATTCCAGCGATTTGGTGCTCTTCAAAACCCTAATGCAGCTTTTTTATTGAAGCCTTTCCTGTTATATCGACTTTTAGATTTCACTCTTTTCTCCAATATTTCGACCCGAAATAAATCTTGACTATAGTTTGATATAAAACTATCCTGCGACCATGAAAAAAGATCACATCATCTTTTTGATCGGCCGGATTCAATACAAAGCCAATAGATTCCTGACCCACGAATTGAAGGCCCATCACATCAAAGGGCTGGCCCCTTCTCACGGCGAGATTTTGGGATCTCTTATGCTGCGAGGGCCATTACCTATGTCAGAAATTGCGAGGATTATCGACAAAGACAAATCCACGATTACGGCTCTGGTGAATAAATTGCTAAAACTGGGCTATGTAGAAAAAAAGAGCCATCTATCCGATAACCGGATCAGCCTCATTGCCTTGACCAGGAAAGGAACGGCATTAAAAACCGACTTTCAGCTTATCGCTCAAAAATTAAGGATCCAGTCATACATGGGTATCTCGGATGAAGAAAGGGAAACGCTAGTTTATCTGCTGAAAAAGCTCAACAATAACCTCTAATTTTTTTGCTAATACACTCGGATGTCAAACTATTACACTAAAGAGGAGGAATGGAAATATGCAGTATGACAACATTATTTTTACAAAGGCGGATCAGGTTGCTGTTATTAAGTTCAATCGCCCCAAAGCGTTTAATGCAATGAATTTTGATTTATTCAGCGATCTCATCAAGGCCTTGGAAGTCTGCGGAGACGATGAGGATGTAAAAGTTATCGTGATTACGGGTGAGGGCAAAGCGTTCTGCACAGGGGGTGATGTGGTGATGTTTGAAAGCTCCCCCGATATCAGCGAGACATTGCGGCAATTAACGAAGCTGTTAAACTTTACAATCACCGGTATCCGCCGGATCTCCAAGCCAGTCCTTGCCATGATCAACGGGACGATTGCCGGGGTTGGTGTGAGTATTGCCGCAGCGTGCGACTTGAGAATTTGTGCTTCATCTGCAAAGTTCAGGCAGGCCTACACATCAATCGGCCTGATTCCCGATGGGGCATGGACACTTCTGCTCCCGCTGCTGATAGGATTCGGAAAAGCCCAGGAGCTTGTCTACCGGGATCCAGTGCTTTCCGCCGGGGAGGCGCTTGAGATGGGACTGGTCAACCAGGTTGTCGAAGATACCGAGCTTGAAAGCACGACACGGCAAATCGCCATGAAGCTCGCCGCCGGCCCTTCCATTGCATATGCCATTGCGAAAGATAACTTCACCCAGGCAATGTTGGGGCTTTTGGAGCGCCAGCTGGAGTTGGAGCGATCCGGGATGATCCGGGTTGGGAGAACAGCGGATGCGAAAGAGGGTATAGCAGCATTCATGGAAAAGAGAAAACCAGCATTCAAAGGGATGTGATTTTTTAAGGAGGAAGAAACATGGACAAGAAGAAAAGATTGCTGAAGCTTGCAAGGAATTTTCTGAAGGCATGGAACACACAGGACGTGGAGAAGGTCGTAGCGACTTATACCCCTGACGTGAAGTATCGTGATCCAAACACCAAGGGTTTTGTGGAAGGCTCGGATGCAATGCGGAAATACCTTGCAAAACTCTTTGTCGGTTGGGACATGCACTGGGCGCTCAGGGAGTTGTATCCATTTGATGGGGTTGATGGGGCGGCAGTGCTGTGGCACGCTACGCTGAAGCGGTCAGGCAAAGACAAGGTCGTCGAGGTGGATGGCATGGACCTTGTTCTTATAGAAGGCGACCAAATCAAACGCAACGACGTCTATTTCGACCGCGCAGCAATGGCGCCACTGTTCGAGAAATAACTATTTTACTTGGAGGATGATCATGACCCCACAGGCGATGCAGGAAAAGGCAATGGCCATGTTCATGAAGCGCTTTCACTGAAGCCAGGCGGTTCTTGCGGTCGGGCAGGAAAAACTGGGCAGGCACGATGAGTCACTGATCAGGGTCATGGGGGCATTCGGCGGCGGGCTGGGCGGTAATGGGGAGGTCTGTGGTGCCTTGGTTGGTGCCTTGGCTGTCTTCGGCCTGTTGTTCAGCCGCGGCAACGAAACAGAGAAGGAAGACATGCGGCTCTGGTTTGTTTCAAGGGAATTTCTGAAACGTTTTCAGGAGGACATCGTTAAAGGGAGCATCCTGTGCCGTGATATCGCCAAGGTCGACTGGACAAGTCTCGATCAGGTCAAGGCGTTTTATAAAAGCGACAAACTCTTGGCATGCCGGCGCCTTACCGGGGAAACGGCAAGGCTGGTCGGAGAGTTTCTGGAAAGAGTCAAAGGTAGCCAGGAATCGCCTCCATAATAGTTATCCGTTGCTGCAGCCTGTAAAGGAGGATGAGATGGACCTCCAGTTGGATCTGGAACAACTGGAGCATGTGGTCGCAGGCATCATTAAAGAGTGAGTTTACAAATGGTAATCCTCAACACAATTCAGAACCAAAAGTTGCTGAGTTGT
>CAVUOQ010000005.1:0-9443 GCA_963743175.1 uncultured delta proteobacterium
AGATTCGGCAGCTCGATCCAAGCTAAATATACATTGTCAACCGAACAAAATTCATGTTTCCGTCTACACCTTCACGTGCCAAATGGGATGCTGAGATGTTTGCGCTGGGTCTCCCCAAGGAGGCGTGTCTTTTCTCTCGCCGTCGGCTCTCCCCGTTTTCCCCTCCCGAGTACCTCGATAAAATGGGATGCACCCAGATGAAGACTGTGCTTACCGTATTTCTCACTGACTTCATCCATGACCCGGTAAATGTCATGAACCTTCTCCGCCTTCAGGGGATCTTCAAAAAGGGTATACTGGATATTTGCATCCCTTGTCAGCTCCATGAGAACAATCCCCGTGGCTCTGTATAGATCCTGTGACCGGTAGATATCGACAAAGATATGGCGCAACTCAGCGGATAGTTCCATGGGGTAAACGGAAGGCCGGTTCAGCTTGATTTCACGACCGGTATAGCTGAAGTCGTTTCTCTTCAGGAAGGCCATGATCCGTTTTGCCGCAAGATGATAACCCCTGGCCTTGAGACAGGCCGATTCCAGATTTCTCATCAGATGGGCAAACAGGTAGTCCGCATTGTTGCTTGGGGGTGAAAAGGTCTTGGTCTTGCTGATGGAGGCATAGGTGCTCTTTTCTTCCTGATTGACGGGATACACCGCCTCCCCCCGAAGTTCCCGCCAGATTTCCATACCGGGCTTGGTGAAACGCTTTCTGACGGTGTCTTCCGGGAGCCGGGCAAACTCCAGGGCGGTTCTGACCCCCATCTTGTTGAGGTAAGAAGTCGTGGCATGACCGATGCCCCAGATCTTCTCCACGGGGAGATGTTCGAGATACTTTGCGATCATCCTGCCGGGGATGGGCGTGAACCCGTCCGGCTTCTGATGCTTGGAGGCGACCTTGGCCAGCACCTTGGTAAGGCTCAGCCCCACGGAAACGGTAATCCCCAACTCTTTTGCAATCTCGGCTTTAATGTTTAAGGCAATGGTCTCATAGGAAGCCCGGAGCGCTCTTCGCATCCCGGTGATATCGGCAAAGGCTTCATCAATGGAGTATTCCTCCACCTGAGGCGTGAACCTCCTCATGACGTTGAACATCCGTCTTGAAAAAAGGCTGTAGGTCTCATAGTCTGAGGGAAGAATAACCAGACCAGGACATTTCTTTCTTGCCTCATGGAGAGGGACGCCACGCTTGACGCCCATCGCTTTGGCGGCATAGCTGGCACAGGCGACGATCCCCCGTTCCCCACCGGTAATAATCGGTTTTCCTCTGAGTTCGGGGTGGATGGCCTCTTCACAGGATGTAAAAAAGGCATCGCCGTCAACATGAATAATCGCTTGAGGCCAGGAATGAAGGCTGAACAGAATGTTACTCAAGGTAAGACCCTATTGATGGTACTTCCTTATCACCGCGGTCACAACCCCTCCCAGTCGCAGCTCCGTTCTGGGATGGATGTCAGGATACTTCGGGTTGGCCGCTTCCAGAATGATCTGCTTTCCCTTCTTGTGGAAATATTTCATGGTCCATTCGCCATCCACTTCAGCAATCACAATGTCGCCGGTCTTGGGGTCTCTGCCCTTTTCAATGATCACGAGGTCTCCTTCCATGATGCCTGCCCCGGTCATGGAATCACCGCTGACCTGCAACAGAAAAGAGGTTTCCGGTCTTGGTGATCAGATATTCGTCCATGGATATGACATCGCGGAGAGCCTCTTCTTCAGGAGATGGAAATCCCGCCTGAATGGAACCGACCAACGGAATGGCAAAGGCGTTCTTCGTAAAGGTCAGATGCCCCTTATTGTCTTTCTCAAGCAGGTTGGCATCGATGAGTTTATTGATCCAGAAATTGACGACGCTTTTTGATTTGACGCCCAAGAAGATCCACCATTTCCTGATAGGATGGCATGCGCCGCTGCTGCCGGAAGAAGGCGGCAATGGATTTCTGGACTGTCTGGATGGTTCGTTTTTCTTTCATGGTTGCAGGATATAGAACGATTGTTCTATTGTCAAGAAGTTTTTTATTGACCGTTTGACTGAAACTGCTAAGCTGAGTATTCATTTATAGTTACGAGAGGGATGGGCATGTAATATTCTAACCATAAAGTTTGATTTTATATAAGAATTGGGCCAATAATCATCGGGAAATGTCATCATCATCATTGCCTTGACAGAAGGGAATGTCACCATTGAGGGCATGAAGAGGCTACGGTTGGGCTGAATGTTTATTGCAAGAAATAGCATAAGACCGGTGATAACGGTCGGTTTTGGTTATCCAAAGATGGCTCTAAGGCCCTAAAAGCACGTAAAATAAATGCGTCACGTTCTAGTTTCTTGCGCCTGTATTTTAGCAATGATCCGGTTTGCGCCTTTTTTGTTTGAATACCTTGCAAATCTTTGAACCAACCGAGCAGTATCTTGTATTGACAAGCCCCTTTTCATCAACTCTGCGCAATATAGTCGTATCCCTTGCTCACGAAGGCGTTCATACCTCTCAGACACATGCATTTTTTTAAGCTCTCTCTTAAATGCATTTACGTTCCGTTGTTGACGACTGATTTTGGGGATCTTCGGTTCCTTGGTTCTTTCCCCTTGTCTTGTTTCTTCCGAGAAAAGTGTGGTGGGGATAGGGTCAATGGAAAAAGAGGGCTCCTTATGCTGAAGAGAAGTAGGGGCTCCCAATGCCTCGAAGAAATTCAATCTCCGCTCGAATAACTTTCCTTTGCGTCATTGGATAGTCGAATCGATAATGCCTTACTGCCTTTGGGATACTTCACGGGAAGCGGCGCAATCTCATCCACGATCCAGATCCGTTTGAGGTGTTTCATCCAGCAATCCCTTTTAAGATATTCTGCCTTGATGACATCCTTGATGCAAAGCTCCGTGACTTCATGGCAGAAAATGCCTGTATATTTAATCAGCTCGACAGCATATTTCATGACAACGGATTGATCTGGGGTATTATCCATTATCTGCTGTTTGGCATATTTAATTCGCTGTTTTTTCGCTTCTAATGGCGTATCTCGTCGTGGGTAGGGTTGACGCTCAGGTCTGTTGTGCTGGTCATGCAGCTTCTTTTCAAGATTATTATCCTTTTCGCTTCTTTCTCTTGTTTCTTTAATAATGCTTGGCGTGATGCTTCCAGTGATGCTTCCCATTCTTTCCATTGCTGCCATTGTTCAGGTGAGACCATGCTTCTGACTCGTTTAATATGCAAAAATAATGCATTTCGCTTTGTCCGTCATTAGTTGATCAGACACCTACCGGTCCTGGAATCTTTAACTCTTGCCTGGCTGTCTGATCAACATTACCGTTGGATGTATCCTGATTGGGAAGTTTAGCCATCTGTTCATCAACCAAAATCTGGCTCTGTTCCGTTGTCTCGTTGTGTTTTCTTATGATATCATTCAAAAATTGTCTTAATGGACTGCCCGACGTTCCCGATTTTTCAACCGGCTCGTGTGAAGTATTCCTTTTTTCCAATAGTCCTTTTTCGATTTCGCCGACACGATTATCGATTGCCTCAATCAGCCAGAACTTCATTTGATCGATAATTAGCTGTGTTGCAATAATCCTGTCCTTGATCTTTTTGTATGTAGCATCCGATACGATCTCTTTAGATTGCAGCTGGGCCTTCATTGGTTCGATTGTCGAGCCATGAAACGCACGATCGACAATATTAAAACCGGTATTGATTATTACTGAAACCACACTTTCATCGAGCGCCTGAATTTCTGGCAACACTACCACCATATCCAGCATCTGCTAATAATCGTCGAGGATCATCGTCGCTTAATTTCTTGCCCTGCCCCCGAGATGAGATTCTCGCTGCCGGTGCCTCACCTAAAGATCTAGCTATAGTCCTCTCTGATCTTCCCGTGCTTTGTGCAATTTTTTTCACTCGGCTTTCGAAATCATCGTCGGCTTGAGCTTGCTGCTGATATTGATTGGCCCGTAAAGCCTTCTTTACCGCATTGAAATCCCGTTCAATTGCATAATCGGAAATGTGCCGCTGCAACTTTTTCTCACCGCTCTCTCCGAAGTATCCTGGGAAAAGGGGCGCATCCTGATCAATGGACGATTTCTGTTGGAGATGTTCGATATGGGACATCAGGATGGTTTTTAGATGGTCTTCGGTTGATCCTCGCCGGCTTGTCTTTATCAGGCTGAATGGATGACAGGATGTTGTTACCGTCATAGACATCTTTAATCCGTCAGGCTGCAGATTTCCTTTTTTTGTAAAATAATAGGCCAAATTCAGGGCCGCATTGAGTTCCGTCTCTATCGACTGTTCGCCCTTGAATTTGTTTATTTTCTCATCATTCAGAAGGTTCTGCATTTTTCCTTCTCCTCTTATCATGATGGCAATGCTTCATCGTCTGTGTCCTTTTTTGACCGGCTCCTTAACAAACTTTAAAAGTTAAGGAGATCTAGCGTTATGGACACCAAGGATGAGCAGTATCTGACCGTAAAGGAACTCAGCGAAAAAATCAAGTTTTCCCAGCAGACAATCTACAACATGATCCATAAAGGAGATTTCATTAAAGGCAGGCACTATATAAAGCCCCGCCCCAAGAAGATTCTCTTCATCTGGTCAGCCGTTCTTATCTGGCTGGAATCGCCTGAAGAAGCGAGCATCGAAATTCAAAAATGCCTTCGCTTACTGAACCGGTCAAAATCAACCAAAGCCTTATCAATATTTAATCGACTGTCCCCTTCCGTTGCCTTTGCTTATCTGATAAAATGACTCACAGGTGAACTATCGATGGAAGGGAGGTGTAAAGGAAGGAGCAGTAAAAATGGCAGAGTCAGCAGTGCTGGAGACAAGGGTTATTCCGTTTCCCAGCAAAAAGAAAGCACCACGAAAGGCAGGTCTCAACAGGAATCGTATGGGATCTGTCCGGAGCATCAACGGTAAACTGTATGTCGATTTCATCTATCTTGGAGAGCGTGTTAGGGAAAAGGCCGGCCTCGACGACACCAAAGACAATGCCAAGCAGGTCAGGCAGCAGCTCGACAAGATCATCATGGCCATCGAAGCCGGAACATTCAGATTTGCAGAGGTATTTCCCAAAAGCCGGAAAAGAGACTACTTTCAGGACAAGGAAAGCGAGGTTTATGGTCTTAAAAAGGCGCCCGATGAAGTCAATGTCAAAGATTATACGTGGGAGTGGTATAATCGACTTAAAGGGATTCGGGACGTGTATCCCAGAGGACCCTGTACGGCTATAAAACGTACATCAATCTTTACATCGTTCCGTTCTTTGACAAAATGACGTTCGGCGATCTTGAATCCATCGACTTTGACAAGTTTATTGGTTGGGCGAAGAAGCAATGTTACCGAAAAAAGCCGATTTGCAATGAAACCGTGAATAAGATCTTTGTCCCATTGAAGACGATCTGTAAGAGTGCCAGGAAACAAATTCAAATGGATTGGTTATGATCCGTTTGATGACTTCGAGAAATTGCCGGAAGGCGATCCCTACGAAAAGATCATGCCTTTTTCGATCGAAGATCAGAGAGTTGTTGATCGAGAACATGCCTGATCACTGGAAGCCGTATTTTCAATTTGCGTTCTGTTCCGGTCTTCGCCAAGGGGAACAGTGCGGTTTAAAGATTGATGACATTGACTGGGAAAAGCAGATCATTCATGTTCGGCGGGCCATCACCAAAGATGAAGAAGGGAAAAAAATGGAAGGGCCGACGAAAAACATGCTTTAGCCGAAGGGACATTAAATTTAGTCCGGAGATCCATAAAGCTCTAAAGGCACAGATGGCAATTTATGAAAAGTTCAAGGGCGAGTACTTTTTCTGTGATCCTAATGGCCACGACATTCTACCGGCAAGCCTGAGGAAAATGGTATGGTTGCCAGCCTTAAAAAAGGCAAATATGCCATTTCGGGAAATGAAACAAACCCGGCACAGCTTTGCCACCATAGCCTTGAGTTGCGGGGAAAGTCCCTTTGGATTGCCAAAACTATGGGGCATAGAGACACAGACATGATTATTCGGGTTTACGGTAAATACGTTGAAAATGCTTCTGGGCTCAAAAGATGGGACAATGCTGAATGCGGCTTATCAGTGTGCCATGAGTAATCATGAGGAAGAACCGGTAAGATAAATTTATGGCACAATTATGGCACAAACTGCACAAAAAAAGGGCTGCAAACCTCCTATAGAGCTTGCAACCCCTTGATTTAATTTGGCTGGGAGACCTGGATTCGAACCAAGATTCACGGAGTCAGAGTCCGTTGTCCTACCATTGAACGATCCCCCAGCAGGATGGTGATTACTACGGTCTGCCTTGTGCAGGGCGTCGTTCTTACCATCAATGCCCGTCATTATCAATAAAAATCTTAAGTGCGGAGCATTTCCTTCCATCGTTGTCCGGCTATTTCAGTGATTTCTCCGCACGCCGCCCGTCTGAGCACCCCGAGCGTCTTGACCAGGGGCAACTCCGTGAACAGCCCTGACGCCAGCGCCATCCGGTAGATGCAATATGGCGCCTGGCCGCCTTCAGCCGGATCTGGAAAAATATCATGAATCACGAGAAACCCACCCAGCATGATATGGGAAACCCAGCCGCTGTAATCGGCGAAAGCCGCCTCGAAGGTGTGGCCGCCGTCTATGAAGACCAGGCTCAAGGGGGTGAACCAGTTCCGGGCGACCATCGCCGATTTCGCGACGATGGGGATCACAGTGTCTTCGAGGCCGAAAGCGGCAATCGTTTTCAGGAAAAGAGGAAAGCTGTCGATCAGGCCCGTGTGAGGATCCACCAGATCGGGATCGAAGTATTCCTGGCCGGGCTGCTGTTCTTCGGAGCCCCGGTGATGGTCGATGGAAAAGAGGACCCCGCCGCTTTCCCGGCAGCCCAGGCCCAGGTATGCCGCCGACCGTCCGCAGTAGCTGCCGATTTCCAGACAGGGGCCGAGGCGGCTCGCCTCCCGGGCCAGCTCGTACAGGCGCAGCGCTTCTGCTTCATCCATAAACCCCTTGAAGGGGTATGTTTTTAAATCTTCAATAGGCATGATCATTCATCCATCCTGGTTTCCAGTCCCGGTATGTCGCGGAAATGTTCGTCCACCGTCATGACAGCAAGATTATTATCCATGGCCAAAACGGCAATGATGATATCGGAAAAGAGGATCGTTTTCCCTTCTTTGCGCAGATTGGCAGAGAGGCGGCCGGCTTTGATCCAGAGCGCTTCGTTCATTTCGAGGAAGGGAAGGGCGTTGAGCACACTTCTCAGAAGGGCTTGTTCCCTTTCTGATCGGACGCCCTGGACAAGTTCATAGATGACGGGTCCGCAGACAAAAACAGCTTCTTCTTTGAGGGCTTTTTCGAGAGCTTGGCCGAGAGGGGTCGTGCCGGGTCGAAAATAATCAATCCAGGCGCAAGTATCGGGAAGAATACCCTTATTTTTCATTGTATTGATCTCTTTTTCCCTGGGCCTGCAATTCTATTTTTTCCTCTGTCCTCCAGTCATAGTTAATCGTCATTTTGCCTCGCAGCGCCAGGAGTTCGGTCATTTTCCTGTCTCTGACATAAGACTCCATCGCCGTGACAATGGCCTTGGTCTTCGACTTCTCCTTCGAGATTTTCTGGACCTCGGAGAGGAGATCGTCGGGGATGTTTAATGTTGCACGCATAGCAATCACCTCCACGATATGCTTTTATGATATGCTATTTTCCGGGGAAGTCAAGGGATATGTTACCGATGATGATTCCAGAGTCATTCGGGGTTTCAATTGGGATGCGCCGGATATCCACGACATGGGCTTCCGCCAGCATGTCCATGATCTGCCCTTCCGAGTATGCTTGACCGGCGGGGGTTCCCAGCAGCATATTGAGCGCGAACAGGGCCGGATGCAGAGGGCTGTCCATCGTATTGTCGAGGATGAATTCGTGGATCATGATCAGGCCGCCCGGCTGCAGTACGGAGACAGCTTTCGTGATGAGCTTGCGGCAGTCATCCGGTCCTTCCGCATGCAGAATATGCGAAAGCAGGGCGGCGTCGTAGGTCCCCGGGATGTCCTCCTTGAGGAAATTACCTTCCGCAAAGGCGATGCGGTCGGCCAGGCCGAATTTCGCGATGGTCTTTTCAGCAAAGGGTCGGGTTTCCGGAAGGTCGTAAACGGTTGCTCGGAGTTGCGGATTGGACCGGCAGAAATGGATGGCGTACGTTCCCGGTCCCCCGCCCAGGTCGAGAAGATGGCGCCGCTTCGAGAGGTCTACGGCAGCGACGATTCGCGGTGCGACCTTCATGGCGATATTGAACATGCCCATCAGGAAGCTCTCCCGCCGCGCGGCGTCGCTGTGAGAGGATCTTGTCCGCATGGGTTTGCCGGTTTTGACGGCTTTGTCCAGTTGCGACCAGGATTCCATCAGATGATGATGGTGCATGATCATGTACCCCAGGTAATGATCGGAATTTTTCGATAAGAAGGATTTGCCGGCCGCGGAGTTCGCATACCCCTTGTCTTGATGGATCAAGAAGTTCATGGCTGTCAGTGCGTTCAGAAGCATCGTGATGCCCCGCAAATCACTCTTGATCCGCCCGGCGATTTCGTTTGCGGAAAGGCAGCCCTCTCCGATGATCGTAAAGACGTCCAGTTTGACGCCGGCATGCAGGGCGCAGGTTTTCCAGTAATCTCCCGACAACCGGAGGATCGTCTCCGGCGTCCATTCCGGCAGGGTCATGGTGATTCTTCCTTCATCCATAAATAAACATGCCTCCCTGTGAAGAATGCAACGATCCGATCTCTTCGTTACGCAAGCTGAAGTTTGTGGCTATCCTGAAAACTTTGGAATGTCGGGTTAAGCATTTGACTTTTATTATACACCATGGCGGCGCTGATTGAAATATTAAAAACCAATAATGTGACCGGGCATCCGCACCATATTCAAGAATCACGTCTCAAGATTTTATCTCATTGAATCTAAAGGCATATTTTCAATAAGTGGGATCGGTTAAAATTTTTCAACAAAATATCGTTTTTTTCTTGACAAAGCTCAAGAGTGCGTGTATCCATTATATGACCGTTGGTCATTAATTGACTTAAATTCAAGTTCTGAACAACGGTCACGTACCATAAAATTTTCATCCGCAAGGAAGACATTACTGTCATGGGGCTTGAGGAGAGAAGGAAAAGAGAGAAAGAGCAGAGGCGAAGCGTGATCGTCAACGCAGCCAGAAAGCTGTTTTTCGAAAAAGGCTTCAAATATGTTACGGTCGACAACATCGCAAAAAAATCGGAACTCAGCAAAGGTTCCATTTATCTGTATTTCAAAAGCAAGGAAGAAATCTACACGCATATTCTCTTCAGCGATATCGAAAAGTTCAACAAAAAATCCGATCATCTCTTTCAAAACAACAAATCGGCCGCCGAACTCATCCTCGAATTTGCCTTCATTTATTTCGATTTTTTTCTGAACGACCGGGAGTTATTCAG
>CAVUOQ010000006.1:0-36861 GCA_963743175.1 uncultured delta proteobacterium
CGCATGAACCGGATGAACCTGTTTTTTACAGCGTAGGAATCATATGCTGGCGGATTATTCCGGGGGATATTACTATTCTTGTTTTTCTTCCATGTTTCAGGGAATCAGGGACGTTTCAGTTCTGTTTGCAGGGGAAAAGGTTTGATGGCTTTGCTTAAAGGGAAGGTCGTCCAGATCAGCATTTCCACCCGATATGATCACGCCGACCTTTTTCCCCGCAAAGAATTGAGGGTGTTCCATTATTGCGGCAACCGGCACGGCAGATGACGGTTCGATGATGATCTTCATGCGCTCCCAGATCATTCTCATGGCGCTGATGATGCCCTCCTCGGTAACCGTCAGGATCCCGTCGCATTTTGCAGAAATGATATCAAAGGTTAATTTGCAGAGTGCCGTGCGTAACCCGTCGGCGATCGTCTCGGGGTTGACGGACGGGTATATCCTGTGATCACGCAGCGAGCGAAACGCATCGTCGGCATTGAGCGGTTCGGTTCCGTAAACCTTGATGCCGGAATTAAAACCTTTTGTATAGGTAAGCGTACCGCTTAACAAACCTCCCCCTCCAACCGGGGCAATCACCACATCCAGATCAGGATGCGCGCCAAGCAGTTCGAGGGACGCCGTTCCCTGGCCGCAGATGACGTTAAAATTATTGTAAGCATGGATAAACATCGCTCCTGTCCGGTTTTGGACTTGATTTAACGTCTCCTCCCTGTCTTTCTGGGTCGGCTTGCAGAATGTAATCTTCCCACCGTAACCCGCCACGGCTTTCTTCTTGATTGCCGGCGCATTCTCAGGCATCACAATATAAGCCGGAATGCCTCGTATGGAAGCGGCCAACGCCAGACCTGCCGCATGATTTCCGGAGCTGTGGGTGGTAACGCCCCTCTTTGCCTCTTCCTGCGTCAGATTGAAAACCGCATTGGACGCACCGCGGAACTTGAACGCGCCGCCCCTTTGAAAGTTCTCACATTTGAGATAAAGATCTGCATGGAGCATCGCATTGACACTCCTTGAAGTAAGAACAGGCGTATGGCAGGCGTATTTTTTAACTGTTTCGTAGGATTGGATGACATCTTCGATGGCGGGTAACCGGTCGGGCTTCAGGGTTGACATAAATTCCACGGAAAGTAATCGGGTGAAAGGACCGACGTTCATTCATCGCCTTTTTGCCGGTTGACTATAGGAAACAAGGGCCCCGTTTGTCAAGAAGAATGGCGAAGATGAAGATACGCGGCCCTGAATGAATACACATGGACACCCCTGTGTATTTATGATAGAAGCTCTCGTCCCGCCTGCGTACAGGATAGATTTTCTGCCGGTGGAAAACGAGGGCTTGTGGGAGATCGAATCCGATCATTCTGAAGATGTCGTAACGAATTTTTTCATATTGGATTTTTCGAGAATTATTGCATAACCGGTGAAAAATGGTTCGCGAGCGGCGAATCAAAGATTTTTCGACTTTCCAGAAATTAGACTCATTTATTGATTTCAAACATATTTGGGCCTTATAATATTTTATGCGAAAAAGATTTTGAGACGCGGCGAAGCCATTTTGTCAAAGGTCTCTTTCGCTGTCGCCCAGCAAAATATAAAAAAATTGAATTTTACGGGAACCTGTCGGGAACGGTCATGCGCATCAATAAAATCGGAATCATCGCCAATATCACCAAGGAAAAATCTCCCGAATACGCCCTGAGCCTCAGAGATTGGCTCCTGCACGAGGGAATCGAGGTCTTTTTCGATGAGGCGCTCGCCTCCCGGACCGGGAACGCCGGCGGGATGGAGTGGAAAAAGCTGGCCGAGTCGGCGGATATGATCGTCGTTTTCGGCGGGGACGGCACGATGCTGAGGGTGGCCCGTTCCGTCTGTGAATTCAACACTCCCATTCTGGGCATCAATATCGGGGGGCTGGGCTATCTGACCGAGGTATATCTGGATGAAATGATCACGGCCCTGCAGCGGATTCTTGCCGGCAACTTCCGGATGGAAAAGCGCATGATGCTGGATGTGGTGATCACGCGTCAGGGCGATCCCGTCGGCCAGGGCAGCGTGCTCAACGAGATGGTCATCAACCGCGATAATCTTTCGCGCATCGTGGAACTGGAAACGGCCGTCAATGACCGCCATCTGGCGACGTTCAAGGCCGACGGCCTGATCATCGCGACCCCGACCGGATCGACCGCCTATTCTCTGTCCGCCGGGGGGCCGATCGTCTTTCCCGAACAGGAGGCCATGATCCTCAATCCCATTTGCCCGCATACCCTGACAAACCGTCCCGTGATCCTGCCGGAAGGGGTCGTCGTCAAGGTGATCCTCTGGACGAAAGAGACGGGGGCAACGCTGACGCTGGACGGTCAGGTGGCCTTTACCCTGAAGTCGGGCGACGCCGTCGAGGTCCGGAAATCCCGCTTTGTCACGATCCTCGTCGCCTCGCCGCACCGGGACTACCTCGAAATTCTCAGAACGAAATTAGGGTGGGGAGGGCTGCCCACGGGATATTTGAACGATGCTGACTGAACTGAACATCCGGAATTTCGCGATTATTGACGCGCTCCACATCGCCTTTTCAGCGGGCTTCAACGTGATTTCCGGTGAAACCGGCGCCGGCAAATCCATTATCATCGGCGCGGTCAGCCTGCTGCTGGGCGACCGGGCGTCCGCCGACATGATCCGCACGGACGAGGATGCGGCCGTGGTGGAGGCCCTTTTCGATCTTCGGGAAAACCCGGCCCTGCGGACGAAACTGGGCGAGCTGGGCCTGGACGCCCGCGATGAACTGACGATCCGGCGGGTCATCTCCCGTTCCGGCAAGAACCGCATCCATATTAACGGTTCGCCGGCCACGCTGGGCATCCTGTCCGCCGTCGGAGAGTCTCTCATGAATATCTGCGGTCAGCACGAGCACCAGGCGCTCCTTAATGCGGATCATCACATTGATATTCTTGATGAATTTGCTGATCTGCTGCCTCTGCGCGCAGACTACGCGGACGCCTTTCGCCGCGTGCAGGCCCTGCGGGAGCGGCGGCGAACGCTCGCCGGCCTCCGGGAAAAGCGCGCGGAACGGGAGGATTACCTGCGTTTCCAGCTCCGGGAGATTGCCGATGTCGGGCCCTCTGCCGGTGAGGACGCCGCGCTGTCAGATGAAAAGAAACGACTGAATAACGTTCAGAAATTGATGGATCATGCCGCTCACGCCCACGACCGGCTTTACGGGAAAAGCGGCTGTATCCTGGAGGAACTCAAACGCACCCTCACGGAAATCCGTGAAATCAAGGAAATCGACAGCCAGTTGAAGCTCCAGGAGCAGGACCTTGACACGCTGTATTTTCAACTGGAGGATGCGGCTTTCACGTTGCGGGATTATACCCGGCGCCTGTCCTTCGACCCGGGCCGTCTTGCCGCCGTTGACGACCGCATCGAGGTTCTCGGGCGTCTCAAGCGAAAGCACGGCGGCACGATCGAGGCGGTCCTGACGAGACAGGCCGCAATGGAAACGGAACTTCATGAAATCGGCGGCGCCGATGAGGAAATGGAAAGGGTGTCCGCGGAGCTGGACGTTCAGACCGGCGTCATGAGCGACAAGGCGCTCACCCTCTCGCAAAAGCGGCGGGAAAAGGCGGTCCTGCTGGAAAAGGCGATTGAGGAGGAAATCCGGGCGCTGAATATGGCGGCAGCCCGGTTCCAGGTCCGGTTCAACGAGATGAACGGGGCTCAGGGCGGCGGCGCGGACCTCTTCACCGAGCGGGGCCGGGATGATGTTGAATTCTATCTGTCCACCAATGTCGGCGAAGCCCTGAAACCCTTGAACCGCATCGCCTCCGGCGGCGAGCTGTCCCGGATCATTCTGGCCATGAAAAAAGTCCTGGCCCGCTCCGGCGCCGTGAGCACCATCATCTTCGATGAGGTCGACAGCGGCATCGGCGGCGCGACGGCTGAAATTGTCGGTGAAAAGCTCAAGGAAGTGGCCCTGCATCATCAGGTGCTGTGCATCACGCATCTGCCCCAGATCGCCTGTTTCGGAGACCGGCATTATCGCGTCGTCAAAAGGGTCTCAAACGGCAAAGCCAATACCTGCATGGAAATCCTCTCCGACCAGGAGCGGCTCGACGAAATCACCCGCATGTTAGGCGGGGTGGAATTGACCAGAAAAACAAGGGATCACGCCCGGGAAATGCTGGTAAAAGCGGGCGGGAAAGGACTGTAACCCATGATGCGAAAGGCACGGATCGGGGATGTCAAGATCATTCATCGCATGATCAACGTCTCGGCGGGAAAGGGGGAAATGCTGCCGCGATCGCTGATGGACATTTACGGGAGCCTCAGGGATTTCTTTATCTACGAAGAATCGGATGTGATCGGCGGGGTCTGCGCCATGAACATTATCTGGGAAAATCTCGCCGAGGTCCGGTCTCTTTACGTGGAAGAAAACTGCCGGGACCGAGGGATCGGCCGAAAACTGGTCGAAGCCTGTATTTCGGAAGGCATCACGCTGCAACTGTACCGGATCTTCACCCTGACGTACCGAAAGGAATTTTTCGCCCATCTGGGATTCAAGGAAGTCGAACGCTCCAGCCTGTCCGAAAAGATCTATTCGGATTGTTTCCGGTGCTCCAAGTATCCCGACTACTGTGACGAAACGGCGATGGTGATTGAGTTATGACGGACGGACGCGGGGACGCCTTGCGGCAAGGTGTCCCCATGAAACTGTGGCGGCTTCTGATTCTGATCTGCATTCTGCTGCTGATTGTCGCCTGCGCGGCCCTCCTGGACAGACCGGCAGAGCCGCCCCCTGACGTGCAACCGACGGTCACCGTCCCGCACGAGGTCCCGCCGAGACCGCTTGCGGGTCCGGAGACGCGCATCGACGATCTGGACCAGTCGTCCCTGGAAACGGCCATTGAGAGAAGCCTCCGATATTACGACAAGACAAAAAATCCCTCTTTTTGGTTCGGGAGCCGTGAAATTCCGGTTCCGGAATTGAAGGCGTCGCTGGCGGCCTTTCGGGAGATCATCAGGAGCGCAGATCCGGACGAGGTCAAAATGAAAAGGCTCCATGACACCTTTGAGTTTATTCCAGCGTCGGGACAGGACGGACGCGGGACAGTGATCTTTACGGGCTATTATGTTCCGGTATTGGAGGGCTCCCGCGTCCGGACGGAGCGCTACCGCTATCCCCTCTACCGGAAGCCGGATGATCTGATCGTTGTGAATCCGGGAAAACGCAACACCCGCAACGGAAGTGAACCGCTCATCGGCCGCATGGAACACGGCGAGCTGGTGCCCTATTACACGCGCGACGAGATCGACCGGCTTGGCGTCCTGACCGGCCGGCGCCTCGAGTTCGCGTGGGTGGACGACCCGATCGCGCTTTATTCGCTCCACGTGCAGGGATCCGGAAAAATCAGGATGACCGATGGCCGCACGATCATGGTCAGCTATGCCCAGTCCAACGGCCGGCCCTTCCGGTCGCTATCCAAGGCGCTGATTGAAAAGGGAAAAATGAACGCCCAGGAGGTTTCCTACCCGCGTGTCAAGCAGTATCTACTCGAAAACACTGATGAATTAATGGATCTTTTCAGTTACAATGACCGGTATATTTTTTTCCGCCAGGTGGAGACGCATGCCCTGGGCTCGCTTGGGGTCCCTGTCACGCCCGGCCGCACGATTGCCACCGATCCCGACGTGTTTCCCAAAGGGGCCCTGGCTTTCATCAGAACACGCAAACCCGTTTTCGACGCAGGTGGGCAGATCAGCCGGTGGATTCCCCTCTCACGGTTTGTCCTGAATCAGGATGTGGGTGCGGCGATCAAGGGACCGGGAAGAGCCGATCTGTTTTGCGGAGAAGGTCCGGATGCGGAACGGCTGGCGGGCAGCTTCAGCGAAAAGGGCGAAATATACATCCTGATCCGGAAAAAATGACCATCGACGACGATCGGGCCAATCCCGACGGACCGCTGAAAAATGGTTCGTAAGCGGCGAATCAAATGTTTTCCGCCTTTCCAGAGATGACGTTAACGATTCGTCCTGCATCATGATCACATTCGGTCGTCTTCTTAGCGGAAAAGATTTTTGAGACGCGGTGAAGCCATTTTTCAAAGGTCTCAACCGTATCCCGGATTTTTTTGAAAGGAGAGGGTCATGGAACTTTCACCTTTTTTCAGGTCCATCGAAATCTTGTCGGATCTCACAGACGAGGAAATTGCGCTTCTGTCATCCTCGGAGCAACTGCTGGATTATCCGCTTCACGCCAAAATCATCACCCTCGGCGAAATCGGCCGGTGCCTCTGGATCGTCTATGACGGCGAAGTGGAAGTGTCCATCCCGGAAGCGGACGGTGGCAGCCGCGTCATCGCCTCCCTGGAAAGGGGCGCCATCTTCGGCGAGATGTCCATCATGACCGGCGATCCGGCCGTGGCCAATGTCACGACCAGCGTCGCCAGCAAACTCGTCAGAATCCCTCGGGAAACCTTCTCCAGTCTGCTTGTCGGCAACCCGAAGATCCTCGGGAAATTCACCCGGCTGATCACGAAGCGACTGCTGGAGATCGCCCGGGATGAACCTGCGCTCAAATCGGCGCTCAGGGAAAATGAGGACCCCTACGACCTGAACTTCTCCTCCGTGACGGACGCCATGAAGATTCTCGTCATCAACTGCGGGAGCTCTTCCCTGAAATATTCCCTCTTTGATACGATGAGGCCGCATCCCCTGCTGGAGGGCCTGGTGGAAAAGATCGGCTCCGGTGAGGCCATTCATAAATGGACGACGCCGGCCGGGAAAAAAGAGGTCCCCGCAAATAAAATTGCGGGGATTGAGGAGGCCTTTTCGGCCATGATTTCGGTCATCACCGACCCTTCCGGGGGCGCTATCCATAACATCAATGAAATCAATGCGATTGGACACCGTGTCGTTCACGGCGGCAGCCGGTTCGCCAGTTCCGTCGTAACCAGCGAAGAGGTCACGGCGGCCATCCGGTCCTTTTTCCCGCTGGCGCCGCTGCATAACCCGTACAACCTCGAGGGGATCGAACTGATGCAGAAGCTGCTGCCGGACGTCCCGGAAGTCGCCGTTTTCGATACCGCCTTTCACCTGAGCATGCCTGAAAATGCCTACACCTATGCCCTCCCCCATGCCCTGTGTGAAGCGGAACAGATTCGGCGGTACGGTTTTCACGGAACCAATCACAAGTTTGTCGCCCTGACGGCCGCCACCACTCTGAAGCGGCCGATGGGGGAATTGAAAATGATCTCCTGTCATCTCGGCAGCGGCGCCTCTGTGTGCGCCATCGATCATGGAAAAAGCGTTGACACAAGCATGGGCATGACCCCGCTGGAGGGACTAATCATGGGAACGCGGCCGGGAGATGTCGACCCGGGCGTCATCCTGCATCTCATGCGACACGGGGGCCTCGGCGCGGACGAGATTGACCGGATTCTGAACAGGGACAGCGGCCTCAAAGGCATCAGCGGAAAAAGCAACGATATGCGGGAAGTTCTGGCGGCGGCCGAAACCGGCGATATGCGTTGCAGGCTGGCCGTCAGCGCCTTCTGCTACCGGGTCCGGAAATACATCGGCGCTTACATGCTTGCGCTCGGGGGGGTGGACGCCCTGATCTTCACGGCAGGAATCGGTGAAAATTCACCGGAGATCCGGGCGCGCGTCTGCCAGGGTCTGGAAGGATTCGGCATCGACCTCGACGATGATGTGAACAGGAATACCCTCGCGAAACGCGGCGAGGTCGCGGATGTGTCGGAAGCCGGCGCGAGAGTCAGAATTCTCGTGATCCCCGCCGATGAGGAAAAGATGATCGCCCGGGAAACGGTGCACGCTCTGGGGCGCGTGCGTGCCAAAGAGGACATGCGGTCGCTTGGCGCCCGGCCGATTCCGCTGAGCATCTCCGCGCACCATGTCCATCTCAGCCAGGCCGATTTTGAGCGTCTGTTCGGGCAGGGCAAAATCATGACGCCGAAATCACCCTTGAGTCAGCCGGGGCAGTTTGCCGCGCTGGAAACGGTGAACCTCATCGGCCCGAAAGGAAGAATCGACCACGTGAGAATCCTGGGCCCGGTCCGAAAAGAATCCCAGGTGGAAATTGCCCGCACGGAGCAGTTCAAACTGGGCATTGACGCACCGCTGAGGAATTCCGGAGACATCGAGGGAACGCCCGGTGTGACGATCGAAGGCGAAGCGGGCAAGGTTGATCTGAACAAAGGGGTGATCTGTGCGAAGCGGCATATCCACATGTCCCCGGAGGAGGCGCTCGGTCTGGGCCTTCGGGACAAGGATGTGGTGATGGTCAAGGTCAAGGGCGCCCGGGAGCTGATCTTCGGCGATGTGCTGGTCCGGGTGCATCCGGACTTCCGGATGGATATGCATCTGGATACGGACGAGGCCAATGCGGCTCAGATATCGGCTGGGACGGTGGGCTATATCGAGTCCATTCAGCACCGGCAATACACGTAACGGGAGCTTTGCATAGCCTGTGAAAAATGGTTCGCAAGCGGCGAATCAAAGATTTTTCGCATTTCCGGAAATTAGGTTAATTTGCCGCGATCTCTACAGCGTTTCCGGGATAAAGGTTGTAACCTCGCCTATAGAGGCGGAATCGGTGAAAAGCATGGCCAGGCGATCCACACCGAGGGCGATCCCGGCCGTTTCCGGCATGTGAAGCAGGGATCTCAGAAACGGTTCGGGCATGGGATAGGCGGCCTTGCCGGCGGCACGACGAATGTTCAGCGCCTTTTCAAACCGCGAACGCTGTTCCTTTTCGTCCGTCAGCTCCGAAAAGGCATTGGCCAGTTCCATGCCGCCCATATACAGCTCGAACCGCTCCGCCAGCGCGGGATCCGTTTTTTTCGTCCGGGCCAGGGCTCCGTGCGCCACCGGGTAATCATAAAGAAAAACGGGGCGACCGCCTCTGATACAAGGCTCAATCCGGCAGGCCATCATCTCATCGAAGCAGTCTTTTTCCAGGGCTTCCTGCATGGACAAAGGCGCATGCCGTCTGAAGGCTTCCTCGACGGAAATGCGCTCCCAGGGCGGCTGCAAAGCGATTGTTATGCCCTGATAGCAAAGCGCACCGACCCCGTCAAGCGCCAGCGCAATGGCGGGAATCAACGCTTCGCATTCCTGCATGAGCGTCTGACAATCGCCTCCCCGGCAATACCACTCCAGCATCGTGAATTCCGGCAGATGAAGACGGCCGCGCTCGGCCGCGCGGAAACATTTTGAAATTTGAAAGATTTTCGGATATTCCGCGGCAACCAGGCGCTTCATGCACAATTCGGGCGACGTCTGCAAAAACCAATCGCCGCTGGGTACGGCGTCGATGTGCTCTTCCGGCGCCGGCGCGGGGATTCGGACGGGTGTTTCAACTTCAAGATAGTCGCGGTCGCAGAAAAACCGGCGGATCGCCTGGATCATCAAGGCCCGGCGCCGCAGGGCGTCCTGCTTTCCGGCCAGAAGCCGGGATTCATCCATTGGATCTATTATCCCTTGACGCGGGTCAGATACTCTCCCGTTCTCGTGTCCACCCGGATTTTCTCGCCCTCTTCGATAAAAGTCGGCACGAGAATCATGTAACCCGTCTGCACCTTAACCGGTTTGGTGTTGCCGGTGACGGAGTCCCCTTTGGCCCAGGGATCCGCCTCCGTCACCACCAGATCCACAAAATTGGGCAGAGTGATTCCCAGCGGCCGGTCTTCAAAAAAGAGGACGGAGGCTTCGATGTTATCGATCATGAAGTCTTTCGCATCACCCACCTGCTCCGCTGTCAGAAAGACCTGCTCGAAGCTGACGTTGTCCATGAAGCAGTATTTTCCCTCTTCCTTATAGAGATACTGCATTTTCTTTTCCTGCAGATCGGCAGATTCGAAGGTGTCCGCGGAGCGGAAGGTCCGTTCAAACTGGCTTCCCGTAATCATGTTTTTCAGTTTACAGCGATACAGGGCCTGTCCCTTTCCGGGTTTGACGAAGTTGAACTCCGTAACGATATAAGGCTCATTGTCCATTTTTATCCGCAGATTTTTTTTCAAGTCACTGGCCTGGTACATAGGGTCTTCCTCTCGTGTTTTTTGTGTTTCTAAAGCATTTAGCAATTCTTGTCAAAAAAATGTTGGCGCCTCGACCTTGACGGCTTCGTCAGAAATTCCCTCCCCTTCATCCCCTCCCGCCAGGGGAGGAGAAAAGAGATTTTTTACGAAGGCGTCGTTTTCGGCGCATGAAAACGGCTGCAGCGGCAATTTCCCCCTGCCTCCGGGCAGATCGACAACATACCGGGGCATGCAGAGACCCGACACATTGTTCCAGAGTTTTTCCATGATTTCCAGGCCCTGCCGGAGATCCACGCGAAAATGATCGGTCCCCCGGACCGGATCGCACTGGAACAGATAATAGGGCCGCACCGAAATGCGCTGCAGGCCATAGAGCAAATCCCGCATGACGTCATGGGAATCATTGACCCCGCGCAGCAGCACCGACTGGTTCGAAACGGGAATCCCCGCCTCCAGCAGCATCTCACAGGCCCGGGCGGCGGCGGGGGTGATTTCCCGCGGATGATTGAACTGCGTATTGAACCAGAGGGGGCGATACTTTCGCAGCATTTTGCAGAGCGCCGGCGTGATGCGCATGGGCATGACCACGGGAATGCGGCTGCCGATCCGAATGATTTCCACGTGCTCAATGGCGCGCAGGGATTTAAGCATCCGGGCCAGCGCGCGATCACTCAGGGTCAGCGGGTCGCCGCCCGAGACAATCACCTCTCGAATTTCCTTTCTCTGCCGGATATAAGCGATCATGGGGCGAAGCACAGCCTGCGTGCTGCCGGATTGCGTGCCTCCCCACAACCGCTTGCGGTTGCAGTGGCGGCAATACATGGCGCAGACATTCGTCGCCATGATCAGGCAACGGTCCGCGTAGCGATGGATCAGGCCGGGAACCGGCATATCCCGCCATTCCTCAAGGGGATCATCCACGCCGCCGAGCGAAAAACGAATTTCCTGCAAATCGGGAAAGCACTGACGCCTCAGCGGATCCTCCTGATCCGAACTATCCATCAGCGCCAGATAATAAGGCGTTACGCGGAAGGGATAAGTCTCCGTGACGGCCAGGAGCCCCTTGTGTTGCGACGCGGAACCATTGATCTCACCGGCCCATGGGGCCGGGACAGCAAGGCCGCTTTTGAACTGCCACTTCCAATCGTGCCAGTCCTGCGCGCGGATGTCGCCCCAAGGCTTCAGAAATATGGGATGATCTTTCATGCCTTCCTTATAAACATCAGTAAAATCGAACCATTCGAATGGCGGGTGTCTACCACATTTTTCTCGGACTTCAAAGTGGAATCGAACAAGAAATCTTTTGCCTTACCTGGTCGTATCCAGCAGGAAGAGGGCTGTCTGTTTTGGGTTGCACTTCCGACGGAAAAGGGGTATGTCTGACGCAATTTTTCAGTCTAAGCTGAAAGGGTTATCCGGAGATGGAAAAATTTGACGTCATCATTGTCGGCGCCGGCCTGGCCGGTCTGGCCGCCGCCTATACCCTGGCCGGAAACGGCATGGACGTCCTGGTCCTGGAAAGGGGCGATTACCCCGGAGCCAAGAATGTTACCGGCGGCCGCCTCTATGTGAATCCGGTCCGCGATCTTTTTCCCGAGCTGTGGAACGAGGCCCCCCTGGAGCGGTTTATCGTTCACGAGGGCGCTGTCCTGATGGCCAAAGAACGCTCCATTGCCATCCATTATTCCGGCCATGAACTGCGGGCCGAACCCCACCAGAGCTACAGTATCCTGCGGGCAAAGTTCGACCGCTGGCTGGCGGAGCAGGCCGAAGCAAAAGGCGCGATGCTCCTGACCAGGGTGCGGGTCGATGATGTGATTAAAGAAAATGAACACGTCCTCGGCGTGCTTGCCTCAGGAGATGAGCTGCGGGCGGACGTTGTCATTGCCTGTGACGGCGTCCTGTCCCTTGTCTCTGAGAAGGCCGGATTCCGCGCGCCCGGTTCTCCCCATGATTATGCCCTGGGAATTAAAGAAGTCATTGCCCTTGACGCCGGGGTGATCAATGACCGCTTCAATCTCGAAGGAAACGAGGGCGCTGCGCGACTGTTCATCGGCGAGGCGACCGGCGGCCTTTTCGGCGGCGGATTTCTCTATACGAACAAGGAGAGCATCAGCCTGGGGATCGTTATCGGCATCCAGGCGCTCCTTGAAACGGGAGCGGCGCCGGACGCGCCGGCCCTGTTGGACGCGTTCAAACAGCGTCCTGAGATCGCCCCGCTCATCAAGGGCGGAACAACGATGGAATACGCCGCCCACGTGATTCCGGAGGGGGGATTCAAGGCGCTGAACCGTCTCCATGGAAACGGCATGCTTGTGGCGGGGGACGCGGCCGGATTGGCGCTGAATATCGGGTTCACGGTCCGGGGCATGGAATATGCGCTCGCCTCCGGGTACTATGCCGCACAGGCTGTGCTGAAGGCAAAGAAAGCGGGGAATTTCGGGAGTGAAAACCTCTCGGTCTATGAACAGCTTCTCGATGAAAGTTTCGTCCTGAAGGATTTCAAAAACTTCCAGGAAACGCCTGCGGTCTTGAGCAATCCAAGATTCTTGCGTCATTACCCGGAGCTGGTCGGCAACCTCCTGAAAGACATCTATCGCGTGCCGCCCGGCCCCAAGGAACGACTGTATCCGACAATCAGAAAGGTCTTTACACTGTCAGAGATGTGGTCCCAGTTCAAGGACCTGCGGGAGGTAACCAGAATATGACAGCTTCGTAAAAAATCCGGATGCGGTGTTGCGCTTCGCCCGCCTTGCCTGCGGACTTTTTACAAAGCCGTCCAAGATTCAACATCTCCTCGATTTCTTAGGAGTTCATAAAATATGAGTGATTCCGCAGCATTAAAAACGAAACTGGGGCTGGACGTCTTCAAACCCGGCGGGGAGCCTCACATCAAGATCAGACCCGGCATGGGAAAAGACTCCCGCTTGCAGCAGGCGGTCAGGATCTGTCCTGCCGGCCTTTACAGTGCAGCGGAGCAAGGTGAGGTCGTGTTGAACATCGACGGCTGCCTGGAATGCGGAACCTGCCGGTACGTCTGTGGAGACGAGGTGCTGGAGTGGCGCTACCCCGAAGGGGGGACGGGGGTCCAGTTTCGCTTCGGGTAGACAAGATCATTACAAGAGACCTTTGAAAAATGGCTTCGCCGCTGCTCAAAAATCTTTTCCGCTAAGAGGACGACCAGACATAATCATGATTCTCGACAAGCCGAAAACGTCATCTCTGGAAAGGCGGAAAACATTTGATTCGCCGCTCGCGAACCATTTTTCAGCGGTTATGCGAAGCTCTCAATTGATGAAAAAAGGTTCATTAATATATTAAACCAAAGGAGGATAGTTATGGATTTCAAATTAACCGAAGAACAGGAACTGATTCGTAAGAACATGCGGGAATTTGCCGAGAAGTATGTGGATCCCATCGCCGTGGAGATTGATGAGAACAGCCGCCACCCGGCTGAGCTGTTTCAGAAGCTGGCCGAAGGGGACTGGCTCGGAATGCCGATTCCCGTCGAATACGGCGGCGCCGGGGCGGACTACCTGACCCATGCCATCGCCGTGGAGGAGCTTTCCCGCTCCTGCGCCTCCACAGGTTTCACCGTCTCGATTCATGTGGGCATCGCTGCCATGCTGATTCTGCTGTTTGGAAATGAGCAGCAGAAACAGAAATATCTGATCCCGCTGGCCAAGGGACAGAATCTGGGGGCCTTCGTTCTGACCGAACCGGGCGCCGGCACGGACATGATGGCGGCCACCACCACCGCCGTCCTCGACGGAAACGACTATGTCCTCAATGGAACGAAAACCTTCACCTCCAACGGGCCCACGGGCGGCACCTATATCGTCTTTGCCTGGACCGACAAAGCAGCGGGCCGCAAGGGCATGAGCGCCTTCATCATCCCCCGCGAAACTCCGGGCATGAAGGCCGGCGAACATTTCGAGAAGATGGGGCTGAGGTCTTCCCAGACCTCCGAGATGGTTTTCAAGGATTGCCGGGTGCCCAAAGAGAACCTGCTGGGCAAGGAAGGCGCGGGCATGGCCATGGCCATGACCGGCTTTGACCACGGCCGGACCGGGATTGCCGCCCAGTCCGTCGGGATCCTTCAGGCCGCCCTGGACGAATCCATCCGTTATTCCAAGGAACGCGTGCAGTTCGGCGCTCCGATCGCAAGACAGCAGGCCATTTCGTGGATGATCGCCAATATGGCAACGGACCTGGCCGCAGCCCGGTTCCTCACTTACCACGCCGCCTGGCTCAAGGATCAGCAACAGCCCTTCAGCAAGGAAGCCTCCATGGCCAAACTGTTTGCATCGGAAGCGGCGATGCGGCATACGATCAAAGCGGTCCAGATTCAGGGCGGATACGGCTACTGCAAAGGCGCGAAAGTGGAGCGCCTGATGCGGGACGCCAAGATTACGGAAATCTACGAGGGCACCTCGGAGGCCCAGCGCATGGTGATCTCCGGAAATGTCCTGCGTTAAATGAAACCATTAAATATGATGGACTCGAATCAAAAGCTATCGGCTTTAAAGTCCGCCTGCCAATCCTGAGATGGGAGCGGAACGAGAGATGCGGCGGCATGCGGCTCATAGGAGGGGTTTGACGATGCCCAATATCATCGCCTGTTTCAAATGGGTCATTGATGAGGCCTATATCCGTCGGGGATCATCCGGAAATCTGGATTTCTCGTCGGTGGACTACAAGATCAGCGATTATGACCGCAATGCCATCGAAGAGGCGGTCCGCCTCAAGGGCAACCACGGGGGAACCGTGATCGCCATGACGGTCGGAACGCCCGAAACGACGAAGGGCGTCAAGGACGCCCTTTCCCGGGGGCCGGATCAGGCCTGCTTCGTTGCCGATGCGGCCTACAAAAACCTGGAACCTTCCCAGACGGCCGCCATTCTGGCCGACGTGATCCGTTCCCGAATCGTGAATTACGACCTGATCCTCTGCGGCGAGGGTTCCAGTGACCTTTATGCGCAACAGGTCGGCGCGCGCCTGGCGGAACATCTGGGGATTCCCTGCATATCCTACGCACAGAAGGTTGATGTGGACGGGGAACGCGTGGTCGCGGAACGCCGTGTTGAAGAAGGGATTGAGGTCGTTTCCGCCCCCCTGCCGGCGCTTGTGACGGTCCTGCCGGAAATCAATGTTCCCCGCATCCCCGGCGTCAAGGACACGCTGACGGCGTCCAGAAAACCGGTTGTGACGATCAGGAAGGAGGAGCTTACGCACGGGGTTGAGGCCCGTCTGCAGACCGTCGGCATGACGGCGGCGCGCATGGAGCGGAGCTGCGAAAAATTCTCAACGGAGGCCGCGGAGATCACAAGGTTTGTCGATGCGCTGCGGAAAAAAGCGGTCATCCGCTAAGATAGACTCGTAAAAAATTCCTTTTCCCCTCCCCTGGCGGGAGGGGACGAAGGGGAGGGGGAAAAGACAATGCCTGGAATCTGGATTTATGCTGAAAATCGGGAACAAACCCTGGAACTTCTGAATATCGGCCGGCAACTCGCTGCAAAAATGGGGACGACCGTTTCAGCCCTGCTTGCGGGCAACCGTGACGCGGCGCCCGATTATATCGCCCACGGCGCCGATGAGGTTCTGATGCTGCCGCCACTGACCGCAGATCAATCCCATGACGCCTACCTCCCCGTGATCGTGGATGAGGCAAGAAAAGCCGATCCCGACGTGTTTCTCTGCGCCGCCACGGCAAGAGGCAAGGAGCTGGCCGCCCGGATCGCGACCCGCCTGGAGACGGGACTCTGCAGCAGTTGTATCGCCCTGAATTACGATGAGGACGCCAAAATCCTGGAGATGGAACGTATCGCCTACGGCGGCGCCGCCCTCCAGAAAGTGACCTGCCTCAAGCGGCCTGTCATGGCCACGATTCCCCCCCGGACCTTTGAACCGGCCACGGCAGAGGATGGCAGAAAAGGTCCTGTCCGGGAGCTTCCGGGGTCCCCGCTCGCCACGGTCAAGATCCTGGAACGAAAGGTCAGAACACGGGAAACGAAGGATATTACCGAAGCCAAAGTAGTCGTCTCTGTCGGAAGGGGATTTGAAAAGCCTGAAGATCTGGCCCTGGCCCGACAGCTTGCCGACGCACTGGGCGGCGAGATCGGCTGTACGCGGCCGATCTCCGAGGAAAATCACTGGCTCCCGGAAGAACTCTGTATCGGGCTTTCCGGCATCCAGGTCAAACCGGATCTTTACCTGGGCCTCGGCGTTTCGGGCCAGATTCAGCACGTCACCGGCATCCGGAACGCCAAGGTGATCGCCGCCGTCAACAAGGACGAGAACGCCCCTATTTTCGGCGTCGCCGACTTCGGCATCGTCGGCGACCTCTACGACGCGGTGCCTAAGCTCATCGAGGAGCTGAAAAAGGGATAGACTCCAAGGTGATGATCTCGTGTGACGAACCCGTAAACGTCATTATATATGAATCCACAAATGGAGTCTTCATGATGCGTATTCGCCTTATAACCGTTGTGATTTTTCTGTTTTTTGCCTTCAACTCCTTTGCCGCTGACGATGGCCGGGGCGTAACCCCCCGGTTCGAGATAAAGAATTACCAGGTGGAAGGGAATACGCTTATCGCCGCGGACGAACTTAAATCCATCCTTTCGCCCTTTACCGGAAAGGAGAAAGATTTCGGGACCGTGCAGGAAGCGCTCGATGCGCTGGAGAAGGCCTACCGCAATCGCGGTTTTTCCATGGTCATGGTGACACTGCCGGAACAGGAACTGGAAAGGGGGTCGTTCGCCTGAAAGTCAATGAGAACCGCATCGGGAAAATCAATATCGAGGGGAACCGTTATTTTGATCAGGAGAATATTCGCCGGAGCCTGCCGGCACTGCGCCAGGGGGAGACTCCCAATCTCAATGCCGTATCCCGAAGTCTCAAGCTTGCCAATGAAAACCCTGCCAAGAAGATCAATTTGCAATTGCTGAACAGCGACAAGGAAAATGAAATTGACGCGAATATCGCCGTGAAGGATGAGACGCCCTGGAAAATAGGCATCTCTGCAGATAACACGGGAGACAAGCAAACCGGCACCGTCACGCCTGGGCGTCCTCCTGCAGCATGCCAATGTATTCAACCGGGATCATCTCTTGACGCTGCAATATATTACATCTCCTGAGAAGATGGACCAGGTCAGCATTTACAGCCTCGGCTACCGGGTGCCGTTATATTCACTGGGGTCATCCATAGACCTGATCGGCGCTTATTCGAATGTGGATTCCGGAACCATCAGCGCCGCCTCCTATGATATGAACGTGAGCGGTAAAGGTTCAATCCTGGGGATACATTATAACCAGAATCTCACAAGGATCGGCAACTACGAGCATAAGTTGATTCTGGGTCTGGATTATCGCGCTTATGAAAACGATGTGGATTTTCTGGGGAGTCAACTGGGCAATAATGTAACGGTACATCCCGTCAGCCTGACGTACGCCGGGACGTTGACGATGGATAAAGTCAATGCCGGCTTTTATCTGACGGATTTGCAGAATCTGCCGGGCAGTTGGGATGGCAGGGACACCGCTGCGGATATTGAAAAGGCTCGCGCCGGCGCCCCGCGGGGTTATAATATTTTCCGTTACGGGGCAAATCTGTCTTATGCCATTGGCGCTGACTGGCAGGCGCGTGTGCTGGTTAACGGGCAATATACCAACGACCCGCTTGTGCCGGGTGAACAGTATGGGATTGGCGGAGCAAACACGGTCCGAGGTTTTTCGGAGAGGGAGTTTGCCAACGATCAGGGATATTCAGGGAATGTCGAGATATATACTCCTGACCTGAGCAGGCTGTTCGGTGTTACTGCTTTTCAGTCCCGGTTACTGGTGTTTTACGACAGAGGTTATGTTTCCCGCAAAGACCCTTTGCCGGGCGATACGGTCAGCACGGAAATTGCCAGCATTGGTCCCGGCTTGCGCATAACGGACGGCAAAAGATTCTCCCTCTCGGTTGATTGCGGCTTCGTGGTTGATCCCCCCGATGAAAACACATCACGATGGAGCAATGTCTGGCATTTGTCGGCGAGTTTATTGTTTTAATGAATGGGAGTATTCGTGAAGGAGCTTGAAATGAAAGCAAATCGGTGCAGAAAAAGGAGGCTTTTCCTGATAGCCAATAAGCTTGTTTCTGTAATCACATTGATTTTCTTCAGCGCAGGCGCCGTTTTTGCCCTTCCTGCCGGGCAGCAGGTTGTGAACGGACAGGCAAGCTTTTACTACCCAGGGCAACAACCTCACGATCACCAACAGCCCCAATGCGATCATCAACTGGCAGGGCTTTTCGATCAATAACAATGAGGCCGTCCGCTTTATCCAGCAGTACGGCTCAAGCGCTGTCCTGAACCGGGTCATCGGCCAGGACCCCTCCCGGATTCTCGGCCTGTTGCAATCCAACGGCAGGGTCTTTCTCATCAACCCCAACGGCATCCTTTTCGGCCAGGGCGCAAGGATCGACGTGAACGGACTCTTTGCTTCGACGCTGAACATCAGCAATCAGGATTTTCTGGCGGGGAAATACAACTTCACCGCCGGGGCCGTGGCCGGGTCCATTCAGAACCAGGGGACCATTACGACACCCGAGGGCGGGAAGGTTTACCTGATCGCGCCGGATATCGAGAACAGCGGGATTATCAATTCTCCCAAGGGCGACGTGATCCTTGCGGCAGGCCATAGCGTGCAATCTGGTCGATTCCCTCGATCCCGACATCGCCGTCGTCGTGAGCGCGCCGGAGAACAAGGCGGTGAACCTCGGGCAGATCGTTGCCCAGAGCGGCAAAGTGGGGATTTACGGCGGACTGATATCGCAGAAAGGCATTGTCAATGCGGACAGCGCCGTAGTCGGGGAAAACGGCAGGATCTTTTTCAAGGCATCCAAAGACGTAACCCTGGATGCCGGGAGCATAACCAGCGCAAGAGGCGGCACGATAGAAGTGTTGGGCGGAATGGAAAGCGGCACAGTCAGGGTGAGCGGTGCGTTGGACGCTTCTGCGCCCAACGGCGGCGACGGCGGGTTCATCGAAACCTCGGCCGCCCACGTGAAGGTTGACGACAGCGCCCGCATTACAACCCTTGCGCCTTACGGCAAAGCCGGCACATGGCTGATTGATCCTACAAACTACACTATCGCTGCGGTTGACCCCCTAAATGGCAGTAGCTACATGTCCAATACCACGCTGTCGACCAATCTGGCTGGCGGTTCCATCGTAATCCAAACTCTTGCAGGCGGTGGAGGTAACGGTGACATTTTTGTAAATGACGCCGTGACCTGGGCAAACAGCAACACCCTGACCCTGAGGGCGCATAACGATATCAATATCAATCACACCATAACGAATACCGGTGGCGGCAAACTTGTCCTCCGGGCGGATTCGGATGCGAACGGCGCCGGAACAGTCATTGACCCGATTTAGGCACTGTGAGGATCGACCGCTGGAGGCGCCGCTTCGATCTTTTATAATCCGCCGGGAGGTTATACTTCCCCGTACTCTATGGGAGTAGTTTTCCCAGCTGTCCGCCGACCGCCTATATGCTGGTCAACGATGTAACTCATCTTCAGCTCATTTTGAACAATCTCGCAGGCGTTTATGCCCTCGGCAAGGACATCGATGCCACTATCACCAAGTACCTGGAACGCCGGTGCGGGTTTTGTGCCCTTAGGCGACAATGACACCTTAATCCCAGCACAATCATTCACCGGCACTATTCGACGGACAGGGGCACACCATCTCCGGGCTTGTTTATCAACCGGCCCACGACCAATTATGTCGGCATGTTTGGCGGCACATTCCGGTGGTCCCACAAATATAATCCGGAATGTCGGGTTGGTGAATATGAATATCACCGGCGGCTTTCAAACAGGCGGATTGGTAGCGCATACCGGCGCCAGTGTCGAGAATTGCTACACGACAGGCCTGGTAACAAGCGGCAGCAATAATGTGGGCGGACTGGTGGGATTGAGCGCCGGCAGCGTCAGCAATTCCTACAGCACCGCCACCGTGAACGGGAGTGGGAGCAGCTGGGTAGGTGGACTGGTGGGAACGCTTTACACCGGCGGGAGCATCACTAATTCATACAGCACTGGACCAGTGAGCGGGACTTCCTCGGTTGGCGGACTGGTGGGGTATAATTTTGGTGTTGGTCCCATAGTGAGCAGTTATTGGGACACTCAGACGTCCGGTCGGGCAACCAGCGATGGCGGTACGGGGAAGACGACAGCTGAGATGATACAACAGGCTACCTTTGTCGGATGGGACTTCGGCACTACATGGGCCATGACCGGGTCCTATCCTTATCTCCAGGCGCTTGGATCTCCGCCTCCGCCTCCGCCCACCCCGCCGGCGCCCTCGTTGACTGCGGCTCCAGATGTGACGGGCAATGCGGTCGCCACCGACAATACGGTCGTCGCGCTCGAGGCGGCTGCGGGAGCGGTGACGCTGGAAACAGTGGACGAGGAGTCTTCTGATGATCAGAAAAGCGACGAGGCCTGGCAAAGCGACAAGAAAGACAAGGACAGTGGAGAACAGAAGACCTATGAGAAAACTCGGGGCGACAAGGGTAAAAATTTCTGCAATTAGCCTGCTGGCACTGCTTTTTGTGCTGATCTTCAGCCCGGCGGGCTTTGCCGGCACGCCGGTGGGGAAGGTTTCGCAGTTGAACGGGCCGCTGTTCGCGAAAAAGGCGGACGCGACGGTCATGGTCCTGTCCGTCAACTCTGCTGTAGAGAACGGGGATACGCTGGTCACCGAGAAAAAGACCTATGCCCGTATCCGTTTTTCCGACGACAGCGAACTGACACTGCGTCCAAACAGCCAGCTCCGGATATCGCAATATCACTTCGACCAGGCCTCGCCCAAGGACGACAAGGCCTTTTTCAACCTGGTCAAGGGGGGGCTGCGCGCCGTGACGGGAAAGATCGGAAACCGGGGCTCGCGGGACAGCTACAAAATGATAACGGAAACCGCCGTTGCAGGCATCAGGGGGACCACGTACGAAATCCGGATCTGCGAGGGGAACTGCGGGGCAATCCCGGATGGGCTGTACCTGTTTGTAATAGATGGAACCATCAGCGTGACCAATAAAGCCGGCTCGCGGGATGTTCATATGGGGCAGTACGCCTATGTGGCGAACGCGGACACATCGCCGGTGATTCTGAGTGAAAATCCGGGCATCGACTACACGCTGCCTCCATCCATCGGGGATTCACCCAGGGAAGGTGGAACTGAAAAAGTTGATCCCGGCTGCGTGGTGCGGTAAATAAAAAAGTTTGGTTGGGGTCACCCTCCCCTCAATCCCCTCCCGTCAAGGGAGGGGAAGCATGTTTCCTTTCATTTCTTTGCCGCCAGATAGCCTTTGGCCAAGTGGATGTTGACATGGACCACCCCCTTGTTCAGATCCTTCAGCGGGTAGGCCTCCGTGACTTCCGGCAGTTTATCGGCCTGCTCCTGCGTTTTGATCACCGAACCGGCCGGCACATACCGGCAATCCGGGATTTTGACGCCCATCAGGATGACCCCGGGTTCGATCACACAGCCCGATCCGACAAAAGAACGGAATACGAGAACCTTCATGCCCACAAAGGTGTCATCCAGTACCACGGCCGGCCCGTGGATCTGGACCTGATGGGCCAGGGAAACCCGGTTCCCCACATAGACCGCGTATTTCCTGCCATTGACCTCAAAGAGGTTCTTTTCAATGGGTTTGCCGTTCATCTCCGTTTCGAGAGCATGGATCACGACGCCGTCCTGAACGTTGGAATTGTCGCCTACATACAGGGGCTGCCCCTCGTCGCCGCGGACACAGGCGGTAGGTGAAACCATCACGTTTTTGCCGATAAAGACATGGCCGATGACGGCAGCCAGGGGATGGATATAAGCCGTCGGGTCTATCACGGGATCAAACACCTTTGCTGAAAAATCCGCCAATACATTCTTTTCAATCATATTTTAACCTCCCTGTGGATAATAGGCTACGTCGTTAAAGGTCCAGGCCGAAATCATTCGAAGAGGGCCTCAATGAAATCACCACTATGAAAAGGCCGCAAATCCTCAAGCTGCTCTCCGATGCCGATATAACGGATGGGAATCTGCAGTTCTCTGGCGATGCGAATCACAATACCGCCTTTTGACGTTCCATCGAGCTTGGTCAGGACGATGCCCGTCACACCGATTTCTTCATTGAACATTTTCGCCTGGTTGATGGCATTCTGGCCCGTGGTAGCGTCGATCACAAGCAGGATTTCAAGCGGGACACCGGGAAGCTCTCTCTCCATGATCCGCTTCATCTTCTTGAGTTCTTCCATGAGATTCACTTTGGTATGAAGACGTCCGGCGGTGTCGATGATCAGGATATCGGCTTTCCCCGCCCTGGCCGCCTGGATGGCGTCATAGACGACGGCCGCCGGATCGGCGCCGAGCTGCTGCTTGATCAGGGGAACATCGGCGCGCCGGCACCAGACCTCGATCTGTTCAATGGCCGCCGCCCGGAAGGTATCGGCCGCCGCGATCAGCACCTCGTGACCCTGCTGCTTGAACTGGCAGGCCATCTTTCCAATGGTCGTGGTCTTGCCTGTCCCATTGACGCCCACCATCATGAAGGCATGGAGGCGGTCCCGGGAAATAACAAAAGGCCGGTCATTCCCCCGCAAAATATCCTTCATGGTATCCTGCAGGACTTTTTTCAGGAGTTCCGGCCGGTCCAGTTCATTTCGCTTGACCTTCTCCTTCATTTTTTCGATCAGATCACAGGTAAAAGCGGGACCCACATCGGCCATGATCAATGCGTCCTCCAATTCCTCGAAGAGACGCCGGTCGATGACCTTCTCACCCAGAATGATGTCGTCCACATTGGTGAGCAACAGTTTCCGGGTTTTCTCCAGGCCGGACTTCAATTTATCAAAAAAGCCCTTTTTTCTGATATCGCTGGTCATTGTGTTTAGTGGAGGTTAACGGATACGATGGTGGAAATCCCGTCGCTCTGCATGGTTACACCGACAAGATGGCTGGCCGCTTCCATGGTCCGTTTGTTGTGGGTGATCATCACGATCTGGGAACCGGTGGAAAGGTCCTTTATCATCTGGTTGAAGAGCAAAATATTGGCATCATCGAGAGCGGCATCCACCTCATCCAGAATGAGATAGGGCGTGGGCCGATATAAAATGATGGCAAAAATAAGCGCAATCGCGGCCAATGATTTCTCGCCGCCGGAGAGGAGGCTGATATTCTGTGCCTTTTTCCCGGGAATCTGAATGTCAATATCCACGCCTGTTTCCAGCATATCCGCATCGTCCGTCAACCGCAGTTCTCCTCTGCCGCCGGGGAAAATTTTGGCAAACACGTCGCGGAAACAGCTATTCACCGCTGCAAAGGTTTCGGCAAACCGTTCCCGGGTGATGGCGTTGATCCGGGCAATGGTCTTTTGCAACGTCTCCAGGGAATGATGCAGATCCGCTGCCTGCGCCGTCAGAAAGTCAAAACGCTGCTTCAGTTCTTCATATTCACTCAGGGCCAGCAGATTGACCTCCCCGAACTGTTCCAGGGAACGTCGGCCCCTTTCCAGCTTAGCCTTCAGCGATTCTGCCTCAGCTTCCTCAATCCCACCGAATTCCTTCAGGAGCGGTTCAAGATCCACCTGATACATGGACTGGATGTTCTGGCGCAGGTTCTCCATTTTTAAGGTAATTTCCCGCTGGATCATCTCCAGTTCGTGGATCTCTTCAGCCGCCTGATTGAGGGCTTTTTTCAGGTCGCCGATCCGGGCTTCCTGCTGCCGCAGGGAATCGTTCTGCGCCTGCTGCGAGGCCTTCTCCTGCGACACAGCACCCTCGCGTTGATCATATTCCCGGTAAAGACCGCCGAGCGCTTCCTGATCGATCGTCGCGGATTGTGTCATGGCTTGAATCTGATCCTCGCCCGCCTGCACGTCCTTGAGCCGAACCTCCATTTCAGAGGTCCGTTCATGCTGATCCTGATCGAGGCGCTCTTGTGTCTTCAGGGTGGATTCCTTCTTTTCTTCGAGAGATCCAAGCAGGACCTGTTCTTCCGTCAGCAAAGCGGATGCTTTTTCCAGGTCCGTCCGGAGGGCATCCCATTGCGCCTGCAAGGTCGTCATCTGCTCATTCAGATTTTTTTCGCGGTCCTCATGGACGGCAAGTTCCTGCTGGATGCCCTGAATCCGAAGCACGGCGTCGTTTTCCTCCGTCCTGGCCTGCTCCCGGTTGAAATCAAGCACCCCGATGCGCTGCTCCAACCGCTTGAATTCATCCTCAAAGCGCTCCAGGTCCTTCTTTTTTCCGGCCATTTCAAGCTCTATCCGGTGGCGGTCGGTGCGCAAACGACGCGACTCCTCTTCCCATTCGAAAATAAGCGCGCTCGCTTTTTTCCTGTCGTCCATCTCTTTTTTCAGGGATGTCTCCCGCTCACCCAGTTCCGCCTGCAATTCGCTTATTTCACGCCGGTTGCGCAGCAGACCCGTTTCACCGTTTTTCCCGTTGCCGCCGGTCAGCACGCCCTGCGGGCTGATGAGGTCGCCGTCCGGCGTTACAAAAGTGCCCCTGAATCCGTTTTGCTTCCAGAGAGATATGCCGTTCGGGAGGTTGGGAATCAGCAGCACATCGCCCAGCAGATAGTCGGCAATCCCTTTGAAATCATCGGGGACTCGCACCTGATCGATCAGCCGGACAGCGCCTGCAAGGTGATCATAGTCGGTAACATCATTTCCGGATGCATGGTGCCGGACCTCGAGCGGGACAAAGCTCCCCCGTCCCAGTGAATAATTTTTCAGGTAGTCGATGGCCTTTAAGCCGTCCTCTTGCCTTTTGACGATGATATATTGCAGCTTTTCGCCCAGAACGGCCTCAACCGCGGTTTCGTATTGTCGGGGGACGTCCATGCGATCAGCCACCAGGCCACAGAAAATGTCACGGGAAAGGCCCTCTATCACATCTTCTTTATCCGCAGCCATCAGGGACTTGACGCCATCCTGGCAGCCCTCGTAACGCTCCTGAAACTCTTTCAGGGAGGTGAGTCGCGCCGATTTCCGTCCGAGGTCTTCCTTGACGGCAGCGATCTCATCGTCGATCTCCTGCAAGGATTGCCGTGCCCGCTGTTGCTCGTCATCGGCCAAACCGGCCTGTTGTGCGAGAGATGAAAAGGTTTCCTCCGCAAACCGGCATTCGCCGGTGAGTTTCACGAGCAACCGGCCCAGATCTTCCCGTCGTTTGCTGTGTTCAGACAACTCGCGGTGGTCACGTTCATCCCGTCTCTGCAGATCCTCAATCCCCTTCTGAAGGCCGACGAGCATATTTTTAAGTTTTGCCTTTTCAGAAGCAATATCAACATATTGAATCTTCTTTTCGTCCAGATCCCGATAAAGAGCCTGCTGCCGGAGCTTGAGTTCCTCAACTTCCTGCCGCTTCTGTGTCACGGCTTGTCTGAGCTCCTCGATCCGGACCTGCAACCGGGCTGTCACGGTCCCTAAGTCCTGCAATTCCCGGATGCCGTCCTCGTGTTTTGTCCGGATCAGCTCGATCTCCATCAGGTCCTTCTGTTTTCGCGCAGACAGCTCTGTCAGCTTCTGGGCCGTGTGTTCGATCCCCTGTTCCTTCACGCTGATGGCATTCCGGATCTGATAGAGGGATTCCTGGGCCTCAGAAAGCCGGGCTTCCCCGGCCAGCATTTCCGCCTTCAGGCTGTGGAGGGCCGCCTCAACGGCTTCCATCTGCGTTCTCAGCGCCGTTTCCCGGTCCTGGACGGCAGTCAGAGCAGCCCCCCGGTCTTGCTTCTCTTTGAGCAGGTCGGCATAAATCTGCAGGGTCAGCGTCAGCTCCGCTTCCCTGATGTCCTGTTTCAAGGCCTTGTACTGCTCCGCCCGCTTGGCCTGACGGGACACCGCATTAAGCTGGCTTTTTACTTCGCGCGTAATATCATGGACCCGCACCAGATTCTGCTGCGTCTGATCCATTCTCCGCATCGCCGCCTCCTTGCGGCTCTTATACTTGGAGATGCCTGCTGCCTCCTCAATAAACTGTCTTCGTTCCTCCGGTTTTGCTTCCACCAGCGTCGCGACGCTGTTCTGCTCCACGAGCGAATAGGACCTGGAGCCGACGCCGGTTCCCATAAAAAACTCTTTGACATCCAATAGACGGCAGGGAATTTTATTCAGGGCATATTCGCTCTCCCCGTCCCGGAATATCTTGCGGGAAACCATGACCTCGCTGCATTCCGCGTATGCGCCGGGAAAGCCGCTCCCATCCGCCGTCAGGATAATGAAGACTTCCGCCATCCCGACTGCTTCGGATCCCTGAGCGCCATTAAAGATGACATCTTCCATCTTCTTGCCGCGCAGGGTTTTAACACGCTGTTCGCCCATCACCCAGCGGAGGGCATCGACGATATTGCTTTTCCCGCAACCGTTGGGGCCGACGACACAAGTAATCCCATCAGAAAACTCCAGGACCACTTTCTCCCGGAAAGTTTTAAAACCAGCAATTTCAAGACTTTTTAATTTCATCGGGGGTGCGCCTTCAATTGTCTGAACATTCTTGGCGTACGTAACAGATAAAATCGGATTTGTAAAGAAAAAATACAACAGAATGTATCCATATTTTTCTGAACCACAACATATTGTGTCGAGATACAAGCGAGTTGAAAAAAATGATGTTTTCCCGCACAAGTAATGGTATGAAACCCTTGCGTAACCGTTGAAAAATGGTTCACAAGCGGTGAATCAAATGTTTTCCGCCTTTCCAGAGATTACGTTAACGGTATGTAATGTATCATGATTATATCTGTATGCCCTCTTAGCGGAAAAGATTTTTGAGCGGCGGCGAAGCCATTTTTTAAAGGTCTCGCTATATGACAACCCGTACAGGGATATAGAAGGGAGAAATCATGGCAGACGACCCGTGGAGCGTCGTTTTTACAGCATCGGGAATGGCGCAGGCCAATATCATAACCGGCCGACTGGAGACGGAAGGCATACCCGCCCGACTCAAATACGAGGCGGCCGGAACCATCTATGGCATCACCATCAATGGTCTGGGGGAAGTAAAAGTTCTCGTTCCGGCGGAGGACCTCGCCAGGGCCGGCGCCGTCCTGAACCAATCCTATGACGAACAGGACCTGGACTGGGATTCTTCCGACCAAAGATAGAAACCTTGAGAGCGTTACATAACCGGTGAAAAATGGTTCGCAAGCGGCGAATCAAAGATTTTTCGCATTTCCAGAAATTAGATTGATTTATTGATTTCAATCATATTTAAGCCGTATCATCTCTTTAGCGAAAAAGATTTTGAGACGCGGCGAAGCCATTTTTCAAAGGTCTCACCTTTTTAACGAACCTTGCTGCGGGTTTTCCCCGCAATGCCTGTTCCACGAACAGCACTAAAAAATCCCCTCCAGTGGCGTCCTGCACCGTGAACAGGCCGAACCATCCAGATTCATCTGTTCGATATGAAAGCCGTGGCGGCCGATCAGGAGCTGGCCGCAGTGGAAACAAACGGTGTTTTCTCCTTCATCTCCCGGAATATTGCCGCTGTAAACATATTTCAGCCCGCATGCCCTTCCGATTTCCGCCGCCCGGCGAATCGCCGCCACCGGCGTTACGGTGTGATGCGACATCTTGTAACGGGGATGAAACCGGCTGATATGCCAAGGCGTTTCCGGACCCAGTGAAAAAAGGAAGGAAGCGATGTCATGGAGCTCCTCCTCGCCGTCATTCAAACCGGGAATCAACAGCGTGGTCACCTCCACCCAGATTCCCAGATCCTTCATCTTTCTTAAACTCTCGATCACCGGTTCGAGACGGGCGCCGCATCTCTTTCGATAGAAATCATCCCGAAAGGACTTGAGATCCACATTGGCGGCCTGCAGGTAGGGTGAAACGGTCTCGAGTGCTTTATCCGTCATGAAGCCGTTGGTGACAAACACATTTTTCAAACCCCGCTCATGGGCCATACGGGCCGTATCATACGCATATTCAAAATAAATGGTCGGTTCTGTATAGGTGTACGAAATCGTTCTGGATCCTGTTCGGATGGCCCTTTCCACAATTGCGGCGGGAGTAGTCGGCTTCCCCGGTATCTCCAGCCCCTCCCGCGGCAATTGGGAGATGTCGTGATTCTGGCAGAATTCACAGGAGAAGTTACAGCCTGCCGTGGCGATCGAAAAGGACTTCGACGTTGGATAGACATGAAAGAGCGGTTTCTTTTCTATCGGGTCGACATTTTCGGCGATCAGCATTCCGTAGGTCAGCGCGTAAAGAACCCCTTCACGGTTCTCCCGGACGCCGCAGATCCCGCGTTTCGCCGGATTGATGCGACATTGATGGGCACATAGATGACACACTACCCTTTGATCCGTTAATTTCTCATAAAGCATGGCCTCCCGTATCATTTCATCCCCCTGACGGCGCCAGGCACCGGCTGACGGTTTTTGGCGGTTATCTCGACGCTCTGACGGACAGGCTCCTGAATCGTTGCGTAGGTAAACGTCACCGGGAAAGAGAGGCCGAAGAAGGCCCCGAAAGGATTTTTCATAACCGGAATCGCCTCTTCGAGCTTTCGGGCAAAGCCATACCAGCCCTCTGGAAGAAAGATAACGCTTCCCCAGCGTATGCGGATACCCTGGAGATTGTTCCGGATCATGGCGTTTAATTCACCGATATGGAAGAAGCGGGCGTGGTTATAGATGGACGGGCGCCGCACCCCCCGGATTCTGCGACTCAGACCCAGGCAGGAATATTTATTCAACACGCCGAGAAAAATGCGACCGCGACAGACCCGGATCGCTTCGGCGATGGCCGCCTCCGGATCATCGGTAAACTCCAGCGACGTGATCAGGGTCACGATATCGAACTCATTGTCGGAAAATGGAAGGTCCTCAGCGCATCCCAGATGGAAATCGGCCCGGTTTCCCAGTTTTTCTCCGGCCAGTTTCAACATGGCGGGCGACGGATCGATGCCGGTGACGTCACAGCCCTTTCTGCGGAACAGAAGCAGATGATCTCCCGTGCCGCAGCCAACATCCAGAACGCGCTCTCCGCCCCGGGGGGCGATCAGATCCAGAATCAGGCTCTTTTCGCGCCCGTCGATGTAACGGCCCGCCGGCGTCTGCAGCCAGTTGTCATAGTTGGAGGCGATCTCTTCATTAAAAACGATGGGCTTGTCTTTCATCAAAATCCAGATCCCTGAAAAAAGCGGGGAATCAAAGCACCGCACCCGGCATCTTTTTACCCGCCGATGGTCGCCATCTCCTTCATACATTTCCGGAGATGGCGTTCCTCTTTGATCATCGTGTGTTCCCGGGGCTTTCTGGTAATCGCCTGACTCATCAGGTCCTCGATTTCCCCGTCGCTGCAGCCGTCGCGCAGGGGTCCTTTCAGATCCACTTCCTCATCCAGCAGCAGGCAGGCCCGGAGGTGTCCGTCGGCCGTAAGCCGGAGCCGGTTACAGGCATGGCAGAAATGCCGGCTTACAGGACTGATGAAGCCGATGCTTCCCTGGCCCCCGGCAATCCTGTACAGACGAGCCGGACCGTCAACTTTATTTGTCTGGCCGTTCACTGCCGTCAGGGGATAAGCCTGACGGATAATGCCCATGACCACGTCATTGGACAGATAATTGCTGTGATTATCGCCGCCGACATGACCGAGGGGCATCAATTCAATAAAGCGGATCTGATAGGGCTTATCGATGGTGTGCGCGGCAAAGGTCAGGATTTCATCGTCGTTAAATCCCTTGATGGCTACCGTATTGATTTTTATCGGCGCGAAACCCACACGGTCGGCTTCGCGAATGCCCGCGAGCACAGCGTTCAAGTCGCCGCCGCGTGTAATGGCGGCATATTTTTCTTTATTCAGGGAATCCAGACTGACATTAATCCTTCTTATGCCGGCGTTGAAAAGATCTTCGGCAAACTGTTCAAGAAGCACGCCGTTTGTCGTCAGGCTGATGTCCGCCAAACCCGGAATTGACTTGAGACGGGCAATGAAATCCACAACCCCGCGCCTCACCAGAGGCTCGCCTCCGGTGATCCGCACCTTGGAGATCCCCAGCCCGACGCCGGCCCGGATGACCCTTAACATCTCTTCATATCTCAGAATATCGTTGTGACCAATCTGAGAAAGGCCATCCTTCGGCATGCAGTATTTGCAGCGAAGGTTACACCGGTCTGTTACCGATACCCTGAGGTAGTTGATGTTACGGTTGTACTGGTCAATCATTCTGAGGCCTTATTCTCTTACTCAGTCCTTAAAAATCTTAATGCACATAAAAAATGCATTGACAAGAGATTATTTTTAACACAACTTGCAGGTCATGGCAAGCTGTGAGCTCAGAAGAAATAAACGATAAATCCTCCTTGACATCGCCGGATTTCTTTATTAGAGAGTCCAGCCTGCATCTTAGCGTGATCCATGATATTGGCTGCATGAGAGAAGGGGAATGAATGAAAAAGATACCCATTACAAAAACGGGGTTTGATAAACTCAAAAAAGAGCTGAAATTTCTGAAGACCGTCTCACTCCCTGAAAATATCCGCGATATTGAACAGGCCCGGGCCCATGGAGATATCTCTGAAAACGCCGAATACGCCGCCGCCAAGGAACGCCAGTCGTTCATTCACGGCAAAATGCAGGAACTGGAAAACAATCTGGCGTCATCCCAGGTCATTGATCTCAGAAACCTCAGCGACGACCGGGTCGTCTTCGGATCGACGGTTCGGATAGAGGACGTCCACACGGGCAAGGAAATTAAATATCAACTGGTCGGCCCTTTTGAATCGGACATCAGTCAAAACAAGATTTCCGTGACCTCCCCCATCGGCAAGGCCATGATCGGCAAAGAGATCGGCGACGAAGTGACCGTCAAGGCGCCGGGGGGCATCAGGGAATTCCAGATCGTCGATATCCGAATCGAGGAAATTTCATAAAAAAAGCCGGGCACTCTCATAAACAACCACGTTCTGAAAGGCCTGGCTCTTAATCCGTCTACTGCGTTTTTAAAAGATCAACCCTTTCCTGCCACGCTCAGCCGTACAGTCGCCCTGATCAGGGCAGCCTTGGCGGCTTCACGTTCGCCATCCTCCTTGGATAGATTGTTTACCTTGGATTCGGCAATATCACTGGCCCGCTTGGCCCGTTCCTTGTCGATCATATCCGACCGCTCGGCCGTCTCGACCAGAATCGTCACCCTGGTGGACGTCACTTCCGCATAGCCGGTGCTTACGGCATAGTGCGTTTTTTTACCGTCCCTGGTAAAATTCAGCTCACCCGTATCGATGCTGCTCAGCAGCGAGGCATGACCTCTCAACACGCCAAACTCACCCTCGGTTCCCGGTATGGTTACCTCTTCGACCTTGCCGCTGAAGACCATTTTTTCCGGGGTGACAATTTCCAGCAATATTTCGTCAGCCATACAATTCTCCGGCGATTACTCGGACAGCTTCCTGGCTTTTTCCACCACCTCTTCGATGCCGCCCACCATGTAGAAAGCCTGCTCGGGCAAATCGTCGTGCTTGCCGTCCAGGATTTCCTTAAAGCCCCGCACGGTATCGGCAACGGACACAAATTTGCCTTCCGTCCCGGTAAACTGGGCGGCCACGAAGAAGGGCTGCGACAGGAATCGTTGGATCTTTCTGGCCCGGCTCACCGTCAGCTTGTCTTCCTCGGAAAGTTCATCCATGACCGAGGATGGCAATGATATCCTGCAGGTCCTTATATTTCTGCAGGGTCACCTGCACTTGCCGGGCAACCTCATAATGCTCTTCGCCCAGAACGTTCGGATCAAGGATCCGGGATGTGGAATCCAGCGGATCGACGGCGGGATAGATACCGAGTTCGCGATAGGGGTCTGCGACAAAACGACGGTACCGTCCAGATGGGCAAAGGTCGTTGCCGGCGCCGGGTCGGTCAGGTCGTCGGCGGGCACGTACACGCACTGTACGGCGGTGATGGACCCTTTGGTGGTGGAGGTGATGCGTTCCTGCAGTTCACCCAGGTCCGTGGCCAGGGTCGGCTGGTAACCCACCGCCGAGGGCATGCGGCCGAGAAGCGCCGACACCTCGGAACCGGCCTGGGTAAAGCGGAAGATGTTGTCTATAAACAGGAGCACGTCCTGGCCTTCCACATCACGGAAATATTCTGCCACGGCCAGGGCCGTCAGGGCCACTCTCGCCCGTGCTCCGGGCGGTTCGGTCATCTGGCCGTAGATCAGGGCGGCCTGCTTGATAACGCCCGGATTCCTTCATTTCCAGATAGAGGTCGTTTCCTTCCCGCGTCCTTTCACCTACGCCGCCGAACACGGAAATGCCGCCGTGATGCATGGCGATGTTGTGGATCATCTCCATCATGACGACGGTCTTGCCGACGCCCGCACCTCCGAAGAGTCCCATCTTGCCGCCGCGGGGAAAGGGTACCAGCAGGTCGATGACTTTGACGCCCGTTTCCAGCACGTTCACGGATGTATCCTGCTCCAGAAATGAGGGGGATTCTTTATGGATGGAGGAATAATTTTTGCGCTACCGGTCCCAAACCATCGACGGGCGTCCGACCACGTTCAATATCCTGCCCAGACATTCGGGCCCGGCCGGACCAGTAATCGGAGCGCCCGTATCCTTGGCTGCCATGCCCCGGACCAGACCATCGGTAATGTCCATGGCTATGCAGCGGACGACATTATCACCCAAATGCTGGGCAACCTCGACGATCAGGTTCTTCCGTTCGTCAAATGGTGGGATTGGTTATGGTGATGGCATTCAAAATACTGGGAATATTTCCATCCTCAAAGGCCACATCAACGACCGGTCCTATTACTTGTACAATCTTTCCTACATTCATACCCATCTCCTTATAATTATGATTAGATTGTATTTATAACCCACGTGTTGACCGGTGATTTATCCCTTGGACAACGCTTCCGTACCGCCGACGATATCCATCAGCTCCGCCGTTATCGCCGCCTGTCTCGCCTTGTTATATTTCAGCGTCAAGCTGTTGATCATTTCCTCACAGTTGCGGGTGGCATTGTCCATGGCCACCATCCGGGCGCCGTTCTCTCCCGCCGATGTCTCCAAAAGCGCCCGGTAGATCAGCACATGAACATACATGGGCAGGAGCTTTTCCAGCAGCACGGCTCGGAAGGCTTCGTAGATATATTCAACCGCTTGTTCGGGTCGACATCTTCATCCTCCTGCCAATCGACGGAAGGGAAAGAGCCTTACCACGGCCGGCCTCTGAACGGAAACATTTACAAATTCGTTGTAGATGATATGCAGTTCGTCGTATTCTTCCCTGATAAAAGGCTCAATGATGTCCCGAAATCTGACGGCCAGGGTCATATCGAATTTCCCGAAGACATCAACCCGTTCTTCAGGATGTTGACTTTCTTCCGAAAATAATCCCTCCTTTCTTCCCACTGGAATCAGCACCACTTCCTTGCCTTCTTTCCCTTCCCCGATGAATCTTTCGGTGGCTTTAATCAGGTTATTGTTAAACCCGCCGCAAAGACCGCGGTCGGAGGTCATGCAGATCACCCATATTTTTTTCGGCTCCCGCACGGCCAGAAGCGGATGGGCAGCCGGTTCCACACGCGAGCGCCAGACTGTTAAGCACATCCATGAATTTCAGCGCATAGGGCCGGAAATTCTCCATCCTGGTCTGGGAGGCCTTGAACTTCGACGCCGCAACCATGTTCATGGCCTTGGTGATCTGCTTCGTCTTCTGAACCGCTACTACTTTTCTTTTAATGTCCTTTAATGCGGCCATTAAAGTTAACTCCCTCTCTCTGTTAAATGAGATTTACCTGTCATTAAGACTGAAAACCCTCTATTCAGCCGACAGTAAACACCGTATCAAATTCGGTGAGGACTTCCTTTAATCTTCTGCTCCAGCTCCGGACTGATAATCTTTTTCTCATCGATTTCCCTCATGATTTCCGGATATTTTCTCTCCACGAAACTCAAGAGCTGGGGCTCGTAATTCTTCAGCTGAGCTACGGGATACTTATCCAGATATCCCCTCGTACCGGCAAACAGAATCACCACCTGTTGGCCAGCGACATGGGCTGGAACTGCGGTTGCTTCAATATTTCCACCAGGCGTACGCCGCGTTCCAGCTGGGCCTGCGTTGACTTGTCCAGGTCGCTGCCGAACTGGGCAAAGGCAGCCAGTTCGCGGTACTGAGCAAGATCAAGCTTCAAAGTTCCCGCCACCTGTTTCATGGCCTTTACCTGGGCGGCGCCGCCGACGCGGGAAACTGACAAGCCGACGTTGATGGCGGGCCTGATGCCGGAGTAAAACAAATTCGGCTCCAGATACACCTGCCCATCGGTGATGGAAATAACGTTGGTGGGAATGTAGGCGGAAACGTCACCGGCCTGCGTTTCGATGATCGGCAAGGCCGTGAGCGATCCTCCGCCCAGTTCCTTGCTGACACGGGCGGCACGTTCCAGCAGCCGGGAGTGATTATAAAATATATCGCCCGGAAAGGCTTCGCGTCCCGGAGGCCTTCTGCAGAAGCAGCGAAATCTGACGGTAAGCCACGGCCTGCTTGGAGAGATCATCATAAATAATCAGGGCATCCTGCCCCTTATCCCGGAAATATTCGCCGATGCTGCAGCCGGCATAGGCGGCAATGTACTGCATGGTGGCCGGATCGCTGGCGCAGGCGGAAACAACGCAGGTATAGGACAGGGCATCATGTTTTCGCAAATTTTCCACCACTTGGGCCACGGTAGATTTTTTTTGGCCGATGGCCACATAGATACATTTTACGCCCGTATCCTTCTGCCTGATAATGGCATCAACACCGATGGCCGTTTTGCCGATCTGCCGGTCGCCGATGATCAGTTCCCGCTGTCCCCGGCCGATCGGCGTCATGGCATCGATGGCCTTAAGTCCCGTGTACATGGGTTCATTAACGGGCTGCCGCTGAATAACTCCGGGGGCAATCATCTCAATCCGGCGGAACTCTTTCGTCTCAATGGGGCCCTTTCCCGTCCAGCGGGGCGCCCGGTGGCGTCGATGACGCGGCCCAGCAGTGCCTCACCAACGGGCACCTGGGCAATCTTGCCTGTCCTTTTGACAATATCGCCTTCTTTGATGTGCGTTACCTCTCCCAGAACGGCAACACCCACGTTATCCGTTTCCAGGTTCAGGACCATGCCCAGGATGCCGCCGGGAAATTCCAGCAACTCCATCGCCATCGCATTCTCCACGCCATATACCCTGGCGATGCCGTCACCTACGGAAAGAACGATGCCCGTTTCACTGACATCCAGTTTCTTTTCATAGTCTTTAATCTGTTGAGAAATAATCTGACTGATTTCCTCTGCCCTTATCATCTCCATGCCCTATATCTCCTCCCCTAAGAGATTCCTCATATTGTTCAATTGCGTCCTTATGCTGCCATCGTAAAGCGTATCCCCGACACTGACCACAACGCCGCCCAAAAACGACGCGTCTTCTTCCATCGTCATTTCTACCTTCTTGCCGGTCATGGCTTCCAGCCCCTTCCGGAGTTGCGCGACAATCGGGGCAGCGGAAAGGCCGTTTTTACCTGTACCCGGCGTTCCCAGGGCGTCATCCATGAGCTCGCGGTAGCAGTCCGCATCTCGGCAGGATCCCGATTCTTCGTTTATCCACCAGCAGTTTGAGAAAATTACGGTGATCGTCATGTTGATTTTCTGCAAAAGGTCAACAACCTTCTTCTTTTCATCCTGGTCAAAAACAGGATTTGCCAGTAATTCCCTGAGGTTCTTGTTCTCTCAACGATCGGAAAAGCTTCAATTCCCGGTAATATTCTCGTATTTTTTTCTTCACCCGCCACATCAAAAAATGCCCGTGCGTAACGTCTTGCGACATTACTGTTATCAATGTTTGCTCACCACCTTATCGATATAATCTTCCACCATAGCGTCATGATCGGCGGGGTTAATTTCTTCTCAAGATCTCCTGAGCCATTTGCACGGACAAAACACAGCTTCCTTCCGCAATTCTTACCGGCCATTTTCATCTCCTGCTCCATTCTTGCGCGCATCCTCTTTCATTTTGTCTGCCGCCTTTTTCGCATCGCCGATGATTCTTTCCTTTTCTGCCAGCCCCTGCGCCTGATCACTTCGAAATACCTTCAATTTCTTCCGTTGCTTTATCCAACCGCGCCGTATATTCTTCAATTTTCGCTCTGCTTCTTCTTTGGCGACCTGGCTTCTTCCAGAGCCGTCTTTATATCTTCACGACGTCCCCCAAAGAACTCTTTGATCTTGTCTGCCAGCACCCAGTAGAGGAACCAGACCAATATGGCAAAATTGATCATCCTCCAGATAAAATCAATCCACAGCGCCTTATGGGATCCGCCTTCTTCTCCTCCACCGGATGCATTGATGCCGTTGCTATCAGAAGCACAAGAATAACGGCTAGAACCGTGCATATAAAAGCACATAAGAACCGTTTTTGAAACGGTTCTCTGCGAACCATCCTTTCATTGGATACTCCTTCCCAACAGCTTTTCGGCAATTTCAACAGATATCTTCCGGGATTGACTGCGTAAAATGGCCCTCGCCGCGTCAACTTCCCTGCCCATTTTGGCATTGAACTGCTCCATCAGCATGGGAATTTCGCTCCTGACGGCTTCAATCGCACTTTTGGCCAGGTCTGCACCTTCCTTGACGATTGCATTTCGCTGCTCCATCGCTTCAAGTTTGGCCAAGCGGGACCTTCTCTTCGTATTCTGCCAATTTCTGTTCGACTTCCTGTCTCAGGCGTTTAACCTCCCCATCAGACTTTTCCATCTGCTCTTTCCGT
>CAVUOQ010000007.1:0-16736 GCA_963743175.1 uncultured delta proteobacterium
GAATAAACTCAAAGGTGTCATGGAGCCTTTTCATTTTGACCTCGTCCGGATCTGCGCTCCTGATGAATCTCGCGAAAGGCCGCCAGCGACGCCTTCAACTCCGGAAACGAGAATTTCACGGTTCCCGAACCAAAAAGAGGGATTTTTTGTCTTGTCGTAATATCGGAGGCTTCTCTCAATGGCCGTTTCCAGGGACGACTGGTCCAGATCGTCGATGCGCGTCTCCGGACCCGCAAGCGGTCTCGGCGGGACCTCGTGCGGGACGGTGACCGTCGGTTGCACGTCAGGGGGCGGCTCTGCCGGTCTGTCCAGGAGGGCCGCGCAGGCGACAATCAGCAGCAGAATGCAGATCAGAATCAGAAGCCGCCACAGTTTCATGGGGACACCTTGCCGCAAAGCGTCCCCGCGTCCGTCCGTCATAACTCAATCACCATCGCCGTTTCGTCACAGTAGTCGGGATACTTGGAGCACCGGAAACAGTCCGAATAGATCTTTTCGGACAGGCTGGAGCGGTTCGACTTCCTTGAATCCCAGACGGTCGAAAAATTCCTTTCTGTACGTCAGGGTGAAGATCCGGAACAGTTCCAGCGTGATGCCTTCGGAAATACAGGCTTCGACCAGTTTTCGGCCGATCCCTCGGTCCCGGCAGTTTTCTTCCACGTAGAGAGATCGGATTTCGGCAAGATTCTCCCAGATAATGTTCATGGCGCACAGCCCGATGATGGCGTCATTCCATCGTCCTACGTAGATAAAGAAATCCCGCAGGCTCCCGTAAATGTCCATCAGGGATCGGGGCAGCATTTCCCCTTTCCCGCCGAGACGTTGATCATGCGATGAATGATCTTGACATCCCCGATCCGTGCCTTTCGCATCATGGGCTACAATCCTTTCCCGCCCGCTTTTACCAGCATTTCCCGGGCGTGATCCCTTGTTTTTCTGGTCAGTTCCACCCCGCCTAACATGCGGGTGATTTCATCGAGCCGCTCCTGGTCGGAGAGGATTTCCATGCAGGTATTGGCTTTGCCGCTTGAGACCCTTTTGACGACGCGATAATGCCGGTCTCCGAAACAGGCGATCTGGGGCAGATGCGTGATGCACAGCACCTGATGATGCAGGGCCACTTCCTTGAGCTTTTCACCGACAATTTCAGCCGTCGCGCCGCCGATGCCGCTGTCGACCTCATCGAAGATGATGGTGCTCACGGCGCCGGAGCGGGCCAGGACTTTTTTCATGGCCAGAATGATCCGGGACAGCTCGCCGCCGGAGGCGATGCGGTTCAAGGGTTTCAGGGCTTCGCCGACATTGGTGGACAGATAGAATTCAACATCATCCCGGCCCCGCTCGGTGAAGAGGTCCGCGCCGCCGCCCTGAGCCCCGTTCATCTCGTTGAACCGGACCTGGAACCGGGCTGCCACCATATTCAGCGCCCGGATTTCCTCCTCAATCGCCTTTTCCAGCAGGACCGCCTTTTCCCGCCGCTTTTGCGAGAGGGTGAGCGCCTTGTCGCTCATGACGCCGGTCTGAACGTCCAGATCCGCAGACACCCTTTCCATTTCCTCATCGGCGCCGCCGATTTCATGAAGTTCCGTTTCCATTGCGGCCTGTCTCGTCAGGACCGCCTCGATCGTGCCGCCGTGCTTTCGCTTGAGACGCCCGAGAACCTCGATGCGATCGTCAACGGCGGCAAGCCGGCCCGGGTCGAAGGACAGGCGCCGGGTATAATCCCGCAACGTGAAAGCCGCATCCTCCAGTTGAAAATAAAGCGCGTCGAGCTCCTGCTCCTGGAGCTTCAGCCGGCTGTCGATTTCCTTGATTTCACGGATTTCCGCGAGGGTGCGTTTGAGTTCCTCCAGGATGCAGCCGCTTTTCCCGTAAAGCCGGTCGTGGGCGTGAGCGGCATGATCCATCAATTTCTGAACGTTATTCAGTCGTTTCTTTTCATCTGACAGCGCGGCGTCCTCACCGGCAGAGGGCCCGACATCGGCAATCTCCCGGAGCTGGAAACGCAGGTAATCCTCCCGTTCCGCACGCTTTTCCCGGAGGCCGGCGAGCGTTCGCCGCCGCTCCCGCAGGGCCTGCATGCGGCGAAAGGCGTCCGCGTAGTCTGCGCGCAGAGGCAGCAGATCAGCAAATTCATCAAGAATATCAATGTGATGATCCGCATTAAGGAGCGCCTGGTGCTCGTGCTGACCGCAGATATTCATGAGAGACTCTCCGACGGCGGACAGGATGCCCAGCGTGGCCGGCGAACCGTTAATATGGATGCGGTTCTTGCCGGAACGGGAGATAACCCGCCGGATCGTCAGTTCATCGCGGGCGTCCAGGCCCAGCTCGCCCAGTTTCGTCCGCAGGGCCGGGTTTTCCCTAAGATCGAAAAGGGCCTCCACCACGGCCGCATCCTCGTCCGTGCGGATCATGTCGGCGGACGCCCGGTCGCCAAGCAGCAGGCTGACCGCGCCGACGATAATGGATTTGCCGGCGCCGGTTTCACCGGAAATCACGTTGAAGCCCGCTGAAAAGGCGATGTGGAGCGCGTCAATAATCGCGAAATTCCGGATGTTCAGTTCAGTCAGCATCGTTCAAATATCCTGTGGGCAGCCCTCCCCAGCCTAATTTCGTTCTGAGAATTTCGAGGTAGTCCCGGTGCGGCGAGGCGACGAGGATCGTGACAAAGCGGGATTTCCGGACCTCGACGGCGTCGCCCGACTTCAGCGTAAAGGCCACCTGACCGTCCAGCGTCAGCGTTGCCCCCGTCTCTTTCGTCCAGAGGATCACCTTGACGACGACCCCTTCCGGCAGGATCACGGGACGGTTTGTCAGGGTATGCGGGCAAATGGGATTGAGGATCATGGCTTCCTGTTCGGGAAAGACGATCGGCCCCCCGGCGGACAGAGAATAGGCGGTTGATCCGGTCGGGGTTGCGATGATCAGGCCGTCGGCCTTGAACGTCGCCAGATGGCGGTCATTGACGGCCGTTTCCAGTTCCACGATGCGCGAAAGATTATCGCGGTTGATGACCATCTCGTTGAGCACGCTGCCCTGGCCGACGGGATCGCCCTGACGCGTGATCACCACATCCAGCATCATGCGCTTTTCCATCCGGAAGTTGCCGGCAAGAATCCGCTGCAGGGCCGTGATCATTTCATCCAGATATACCTCGGTCAGATAGCCCAGCCCCCCGATATTGATGCCCAGAATGGGAGTATTGAATTCACAGACGGAACGGGCCACCCTCAGCATCGTGCCGTCCCCGCCGAAAACGACGATCATATCCGCCGCCTCGGCCAGCTTTTTCCACTCCATCCCGCCGGCGTTCCCGGTCCGGGAGGCGAGCGCCTCATCGAAAAAGACCTCGATTCCCTCGTGCAGGAGCCAATCTCTGAGGCTCAGGGCGTATTCGGGAGATTTTTCCTTGGTGATATTGGCGATGATTCCGATTTTATTGATGCGCATGACCGTTCCCGACAGGTTCCCGTAAAATTCAATTTTTTTATATCATGCTGGGCAACAGCGAAAGGAGACCTTTGAAAAATGGCTTCGCCGCGTCTCAAAATCTTTTTCGCATAAAATATTATAAGGCCCAAATATGTTTGAAATCAATAAATGAGTTTAATTTCTGGAAAGTCGAAAAATCTTTAATTCGCCGCTCGCGAACCATTTTTCACCGGTTATGCAATAATTCTCGAAAAATCCAATATAAAAAAATTCGTTACGACATCCTTCAGAATGATCGGATTCAATCTCCCACAAGCCCTCGTTTTCCACCGGCAGGAAATCTATCCTGTACGCAGGCAGGACGAGAGCTTCTATCATAAATACGCAGGGGTGTCCATGTGTATTCATTCAGGGCCGCGTATCTTCATCTTCGCCATTCTTCTTGACAAACGGGACCCTTGTTTCCTATAGTCAACCGGCAAAAAGGCGACGAATGAACGTCGGTCCTTTCACCCGATTACTTTTCGTGGAATTTATGTCAACCCTGAAGCCCGACCGGTTACCCGCCATCGAAGACGTCATCCGGTCTTACGACACAGTGAAAAAATACGCCTGCCATACGCCTGTTCTTACTTCAAAGAGTGTCAATGCGATGCTCCATGCAGATCTTTATCTCAAATGTGAGAACTTTCAAAGGGGCGGCGCGTTCAAGTTCCGCGGCGCGTCCAATGCGGTTTTCAATCTGACGCAGGAAGAGGCAAGGAGGGGCGTCACCACCCACAGCTCCGGGAATCATGCGGCAGGCCTGGCGCTGGCCGCTTCCATTCGGGGCATCCCGGCTTATATTGTGATGCCTGAGAATGCGCCGGCAATCAAGAAGAAAGCCGTGGCGGGTTACGGTGGGGAGATTACATTCTGCAGGCCGACCCAGAAAGACAGGGAGGAGACGTTAAATCAAGTCCAAAGCCGGACAGGAGCGATGTTTATCCATGCTTACAATAATTTTAACGTCATCTGCGGCCAGGGAACGGCGTCCCTTGAGCTGCTTGGCGCGCATCCTGACCTGGATGTGGTGATTGCCCCGGTTGGAGGGGGAGGTTTGTTAAGCGGTACGCTTACCTATACAAAAGGTTTTAATTCCGGCATCAAGGTTTACGGAGCCGAACCGCTCAATGCCGACGATGCGTTTCGCTCGCTGCGTGATCAAAGGATATACCCGTCCGTCAACCCCGAGACGATCGCCGACGGGTTGCGCACGGCGCTCTGCCAATTAACCTTTGATATCATTTCTGCAAAATGCGACGGGATCCTGACGGTTACGGAGGAGGGCATCATCAGCGCCATGAGAATGATCTGGGAGCGCATGAAGATCATCATCGAACCGTCATCTGCCGTGCCGATTGCCGCAATCATGGAACACCCCCAATTTTTTTCAGGAAAAAAGGTCGGCGTGATCATTTCGGGTGGAAATGCTGATCTGGACGACCTTCCTTTTAAACAAAACCATTAAACCTTTTCCCCTGCAAATAGAACTGAAACGTCCCTGATTCCCTGAAACAGGTCGGAAAACAAGAGAATGGTCGTATCGCCCGGCATAATCCGCCAGCATATGATCCCTACGCTGCAAAAGACAGGTTCATCCGGTTCATGCGTACCTTTGATTTGATAATTTGTTGAATCGAGCATTGACAGAACCTACAAAGGGTGAATAATGAAAAGTTGTCAGGTCTGAGTATTACGGATGGAAAGAAAGCAATTCTGCAAATCACCTGAACTGCTTCGATGCTGCTGCTGACCCGCATGATTCCCTGGCATTTCGGATAGACCAAAGGATCGACCTCGTAGATTTTCTGTATAAAACGCACCCGAATTCCGGCGGAAGATTTTTTCATCCCCCTGCGGTTCGAAGATACAAGGAATGAAGTTATCGCTTCCTTCTTGTGTTTTTCTCTCCTTATTTTAAAATTGACGGCTTCGTAAAAAGTCCCCCGGTAGAGCCTGGGGTTTACTGGAGAAAAAATTACCTTAACTTACCGATCGGGAAATCATTTACGCCTGTTTCAATCATCGGGTTTTGTTGGCGCTTGAATACTTCCTCGGAGAGCGTCATCACCCGCTCCTCTGTATGCAGGGCCAGCCCCTTCACGGTTATGAACCCGTCTTTCTTGAAATCCGCCTTGCCCTGCAATCCTTCCAGAAGCACATAGGTGAATAGCCCATGTCCTTTATATCCTTCAAGTGCCTGTTGCGTATCAGCAGAAGCGGAAAAGACTGATGAGCCCACAGCGCGCTGCAGGAGCTTAACCGCTGTCGCGTCGGTGAGGCCTCTGGTCTGCTGCAAAAGGGCTATCTGTATCTCCTTGCCCCCTTTACCGGCATTGCAGGTATCAAGGATCACGAGTTTCTTCTGCGCTGGGATACTGCCGATAAGCTGCACCAGGTCTTTGTGGCTCAGGGCATCTTTGCTGATATGTTGGGATGACAGAAGCCGGACGTTACTCGTCAGTAAAAAATACTGCTCTTCGCCATTGACCACGTCAACCATGCCGTGAGAAGCATTGTAGAATATAAAAAGATCGTTAGGTTTGACCAACTGCCTTACTTCCTCAAAGGCTTTGGTGATGGCTTCTTTCGTTGTGGTTTCCGGTGTGATCAACGTCCTGATATCCGCCTTCTCAAATAAAGGGAAGGCAATCTTCTTGAGCGTCCCGGCAAAGGCAGTGGCATCGGGAACTGCGTAGGTCAAAGAGATGGATTGGTTCCTGTATGTATTGATGCCGATAACTAGGGCATAGAGATTGGGCTTCCTCATAACTGCATTGGAAATAACGCTGATCAGGGCGGGATTTGATTCCATGGAGTTTTCCCCATTGAAAGCGACGGCCCGGATTTCGTTTTGTCCTTTGAGAAGAGGAATGGTAAACGACAGAATCCTTTCGTTGGCCGATGCCTTGCCCTTGACGATGACGCCCCGGGTATCATTGGCGACCTGCGCGCCGTTGAGATAAATATTCACACTGCCGATCCCGCCACCACTATCCGTAATTTTCAGAATAACGGCAACGCTATCCTGATCTACTAAGCTGTTGGGAACAGGTGACAATATCTGCACATTGGGTGCGGGTTTTTTTGCTGCAATATCTGTAATCAACTCGCTTTTGGGCACTTCCTTACCGGCAAGGGCCAACTGAACAAGCTCAGGCCGATAAAACTTGGCATAAAACTGATCAATGCCATAAACTTTGTTGTCCACACGAACATTGAGATGTTTGGCACCGTTGGGAGAAGCATTGAAATAGCCTTCCGGCGTGATGACGATCCATTCGCCATCGGTGAAGCTGATGAACTGGGCGATTTCTTTGCCGGTGCTGTTTTCAAATAATCTGATTGTTTTATCGTTCCAATTTACAACTGCTTTATATTTCTGGTCCGAAGATTCGCTTGCGAAAGCAGATGATAGCTTTATTTTTCCATCTTTTGTAGCAACAAAATTTTTCTTAATAAAAGAGCTATATTCTTCAGGAACTGTTTCTCCCTTTTGTATATAATAAAGAAGCCTGCCAGATTTAATATCCCAGACTATTTGTGATTCTTTATCTGCGAAGTTCAGATTATATAAAAACCGATTATCTAATGAAAAAGGATACGATAACCCCATGAATCCGGTTGGTTTTACTTTACCAAATTCCATCACTTTTTGACCTGTCTTGAGTTCCCGGATACTTATAGTTCCATCCCCATGTGCTGCTACGAGGTTTTTTAAATCAGGGGTAAAAATAACATTCTCGAAGGTTAATACAAAGAAAGTAAGACTATTAAGCTCAATCTGTCGGACTTTGACTCGGTCGGACATTCTTCGTACTTCAAGAATGAAATCGTATTTTTTTTCTTCCTTTCGCAATAATGTATAGATAAAATTATCTACTATTCTTTCTGTTTCTCTTCCGCTATCATAGGTACGAAGAACAATTTGCTTACTAACAGAAAATCCATAATCACTGAAAATCCCGTCAATTCTCTCACGCACCCAAAAATCATCATGGATGTTGGGCAAATGACCTATATCTATTATTTTGAGGTTATTCCCATTATATACATCAAATACATAAATCTTTGTGGAAGTAACCGCAAATATCTGTTTGGCATCAACAGAAAATCTGAGGTATCTGATCCCTTCGTTGATTTCCACGATGATGGTTCTAAATTCTCTACCAGAAAGCATGTCCCAGATTTTTATATTTTTGCCACCTACGTTTGTATCGGCAGATGCTAAATACTTTCCGTCTGGACTAATAGCTAAAGTAGAAATAACGCTTTTATGCGCGAGTTGCACAAATATCTCCGGCTTTTCGGATGCAAAGGCTGACGCTGAACTTATGGATAGTATGAAAATAATTCCCAAGCAGACCGATAAAGAATAAACCATATTCTTAAGTCTTGACATTGTATCTCCCTTCATGATCATTGCCGTCTCTCTTTAATAATGCTCCGTTCACACTGCCGGAGCATTCCGACACCGGTTATTCGGATCGATGCTGCGTGCAGGGCTTACCTGCCGTGTACAGGCTGAGGCGGGTGGTAAATTCTTTGATGGTTTCCTGTGCTGCCTTGTCTTTTCGAAGCAAATCCAGCGCCGCCTGCTGGGTTTCGACAGCCTGCTTGAAATCGCCTTTCCTTGCCTGCGCAGCCGCCAGCGTGTCCAGGTATTGTGCATTTCTGTCGATGCTCACTGCCTTGAGTGCAAAGCGTACCGCCTCCTTGCCGTTATGAATTTTTGCGTCTGGACAAGTTGCCAGTATCCAGGCCAGTGCGTTTGCGTATACGGCGTTTTCGGGCGATGATTTTGCAGCCATGCGCAAATCTTCAATCGCTGATTGGTACAGACCCATCTCGGCAAAAAGTTGGCCGCGATCAAAGAGCACCCAGACTGCATCAAAATTGGACTCCAATGCCCGATTGAAGTCAGCAAGAGCGAGTTTACGTTGCCCCATCGCCTGATGTGTCAATCCACGCTGGTGCAGCGCCCAAACATGACCGCTGTACGTTTTGGCAATAAACCGGTCATAGTCGGCAAGCGCTTCTGCGTAGCGATGCAGTTCGAACAATGCATTGGCACGATGAAAATACATGTTGTTGCGCTGATAGGCCTCAAGTGGTCTATCGTACTTATCGGTCGCATCAAGGCAGCGTGTGTACAAGTTTACCTTGGTCTGCGGATCCGTCGCTTTTTCCGCCGCCTCGCAATCGCTCGGCAACGGGGGCTCCATAGTCAATGCCTGCGCAACTTGCGAAAACAACAACCCGGCCAGAACCAGAGCAGGAATAATTATTTCACGACACCGCATAATTCCCTCCAGATGATGTCCCCAAGTTGATATTACATGGCAGCTTCGCATGAAACAAATCTGTTCACTGAAAAAGAAGACAGACCGCCCGCAATACTTTGCCAACACATTTGAATTTGAGTCGAGTAGCCCGGTTTCTCCCGATATTACGGGAATCAAGGGCAATAACGCTTGCCTTTAGCCATTTCTGACAATTTGCAGTCTCCCAATGTACAAGCTTTTTGCACATCACGGCAGAAAAGCTTTTTGTTGCCCCGCATAAAATAAGCACCCGCCCGGCTGGTGTAAGCCAAGGCATCCTTCGGCTTCAGGCTGATGGCCTCGTTAAAATCCTCGATGGCACGCTGCAACTTGCCAAGGTTATCGTAAGCAATCCCCCTGTTGTAGTAGAGTGTGGCATCCTTCGGCTTCAGGCTGATGGCCTTGCTGAAATCATCAATGGCATGCTGATACTGACCGAGGTGATTGTAAGCATTTCCCTTGTTGTTGTAGGCTTCGGCTAAATCCGGTTTCAGACGTATGGCTTCGTTATAATCATCAATGGCACGTTGATGCTGGTCGAGTTTAGCGTAAGCAATCCCCCTGTTGCTGTAAATCTCAGCTAAATCCGGTTTCAAGCGTGCGGCCTCGTTATAATCATCAATGGCACGCTGATATTGGCCGAGTTTAGCGTAAGCAATCCCCCTGTTGCTGTAAACCTCAGCTAACTCCGGTTTCAGGCGTATGGCCTCGTTATATTCTTCAATGGCACGCTGATACTGGCCGCGGTTATTGTAAGCAATCCCCCTGTTGCTGTAAGCAATGGCATCATCAGGTTTCAGTTTAATAGCATCATCAGGTCTCGGTTTATAGACATCATCAGGTTTCGGTTTATAGGCATCATCAGGTTTCAGTTTAGTAGCATTGTTCAAATCCGAGCAGGAACAAAGAAACGTTAAAACAAGAAAGATGGCAACGATAATTTTGGGCATATCACCTCCGTTTGTACGGTTACATCGTTATCATAATTATTTAGGAAAGAACATCAATGATAACGAATTGAAATCTATTATTTTCGCAGAGGTTAACGATTTGCTGCTTACCAGGAAGAACGACATTTCAGTATGCTCATGCCTGATGGACCTTGCTTCTTCTTTTCATCGACCGGGCGGCAGCGCGGATGAGGGGTTCGGTGTATTTGCGGTAGAGGTCGAAGAGGAATTGTCAACCGTCTCCAGTTCCGTCTTGAAAGCCGCCGGGCGGTAACAGAGATCTACGGCGGCATCCAGTGCGCGGTGGGCGTCGAGGAGTTTTTCGGCATGGCGTCGGGATCGTAGAGATCGGCGAGGGTCGAATCGGTAAATTCGGCGCGTACGTCCAGGACTTTTTGCGCGGCTTTTTCAACCCTTTCAATCTGTATCGGCGATGGCGCCTCGGGCCATGGGAAATTGTTGTAGACGAGGTTGTTCGAGTAGCGGTAATCGCTGATTCGAATCGGCCGCAGACCTGGCGCATCCAGGCCATGTGCATGGCCGAGGTGAGGACACCGAAGTGGTAGAGGGAGGCGTTGGGCACGATCGAAGCCAGCATTATTGACGATTACGTCCCTGGTTAAAAAACCCAGCGGAACGTACTTTCTATGCTCAGAGGAACCAACGGGAACAAGAAGATAATCACTATCCGTTTGACGGATCTCGGCAAATAATGAGGGGATTTCGGCCTGTCTGACCGTCGCGGCCTTCTTGCTCTGCAGCCGGAACTTTCTCACGGCCTCGACGCGCTTCATGATCTCCGGCATCGTTCTGATTTCCCCCGGCGAGGCATCTTTCAGCCAGAGACACCAGCGGTTTTCGCCGTTGATGAATTCCTGGGAGCTGAGAATCCGCCGGACATACTTTTCCGCACGCGGTTCATTGTTCAAGAACTCGGATTTTTCTGCATCGGTCATGAACAGGTTGCCGCCGTCCACCGGCTTGCTGCCGAAAACCATCTCCGGCACGTTCTGCAGATCGGTCGGCTCCGGCTCGTAATCACAATATCGTCAGCGTCAACGAGGTAGGGATTGATATTCTGCGCGAGGATTTCCATCGGCTCACTTGTGGGCGTTTCGTAGTCGTAAAGGCGTTTGACCTGGACGTCGAACGCCGCGAAGCCGATGATGACACAGTAGACATGGGCGTTGCCCCGGGCCTCGTTGGACCATTTGAACGTCCGGTGGGCAAAGTGGATCTTCACGCCCTTGCCGAAGAGCCAGGGCCACAGGACGCCAGCCTGTTCGCCTTGGGTGATGGAGTTCGTGGAGACGAAGGCCACCTGGATTTTCGTGCCCCGGATGTATTCGGCCGCCTTCACGTACCAGGCGCAAACGTAATCGAGGACGCCCAGGCCGGTGCAGGGCTGCACCCAGCGCCTGCATATCCGCCGTTTGCTGGGCGGTGCGGTTGTGTTTGCCCACGAAGGGCGGATTGCCGAGGATGAAAAGCGTTGCTTCTTTTTCGGCGGCTGCCGGTTTGGGAACGAGCGCCTCCCAGTCCATGCGCAGGGCGTTTCCCTGGACGATATGGGCCGATTTTTTCAGGGGGAGGCGGGTGTAGGTCTGGCCGAACTCCGCCGAGAGTTCCATGTTCATCTGGTGGTCCGTGAGCCACAGGGCGACCTCGGCGATGCGGACGGGGAACTCCTCCAGCTCGATCCCGTAGAAGGCGTCCACGTCGATCAGGGACAACAGGCTGATGTCCGTCTGCAAGGTCTCCACATATTGGCCCCGCAATTTCCGCATCTGCTTGAGAACGGCGATCTCCAGTCGGCGCAGCTCCCGGTATGAAATAATCAGGAAGTTGCCGCAGCCGCAGGCGGGGTCGAAAAACCGTAATCTGGCGATCCGTTCATGGAATCTGTTCAGCTTTCGGAGATTGTTCTTCACGGTCTCGTATTCACAGTAAAGATCATCGAGGAACAGCCCTCGGACGACCTTCAGGATGTTTCTTTCGGAGGTGTAATGGGCGCCGAGGTTGCGGCGCTGTGCCGGATCCATGACGGACTGGAACATGGAACCGAAGATGGCCGGTGAGACCCGGCTCCAGTCGAAGGCGAGGCATTCCAACAGGGTCCGGCGCATCCGGGAGTCGAAGTTGGGAAAGCGGAGGACCTCGTCGTAGAGGGCGCCGTTGACGTAGGGGAATTTTTCCAGGTCTTCGTCCAGGGCTTTCTCCCGCTTTTCGGGCGGCGTGTCGAGGGTCTGAAAGATCTGGGCGATCAGCGTTCCGGTGTCTGTTCCGTCTTCCCGGGTCTTTTCCTCCAGGAGAAAGCGGAAGTGGTCCCTGGGAAAGATGCCCGTGTCGTCCGCGAAGAGGCAGTAGATGAGGCGGACGAGAAATACCTCCAGTTTGTGACCGTCGTACCCGCCGGCGAGCAGTGCATCGTGAAGATCGCCCATCTTCTCTGCGACCTTCACATTGACAGGGTCTTCATCCTGGTAGGTCCGTTTCGTATAGCCGGACATGAAGCCGAACCGGTGGATTTGCGCCGGGAGGTCGGTCAGGAGGAAATCTGTCTCCGTGTCCGCCTCCAGATCGTAGAGGCGGAAGTTGGCGAAATCGGAGACGAGGACGTATTTGGGAAGTTCCTGTTCGGATATGCCGGGGAAATAGTCCAGGGCCTGCTGGTAGGCCCGATCGAGATTCTGGCCACGGGATTTATGCTCGACGATCAGCATGCCCTTCCAGAACAGATCAATGGAACCGGCCTTGTCGCCCAGCTTTTTGACAGGGGCCTCAAAGGCGGCCACCCGGCGGCGGGAGATGCCGAAGATGTCGAAGAATTCATTCCAGAAGGTCTGGGCTTCCGATTTTTCCCGGACGGCGGAACCCCAGCGGAAGGCGAATTCCACGGCGCGATCGCGGATCTCTTTCTGGCTAAGGGGCATAAACCAACCTTGTTTATTTGAGCTTCACGGCACTCATATCATAATTAAAAAAGTAATGACATCATTGATTAAAGATTGAAGTCATGCAACTATGCCATAAATAACGGTTAAGTAAATCTAAAAGCGCTTTGCCGAACCGGTGAAAAATGGTGCGCAAGCGCCGCATGTTCGGGAAATCTTCACCTTGACATCCGTCCGGAAAGTCCGTATGAGGTCACCATTTCAAGGAGGAATTCATGGGCTTACTGAAAGGCCCGCTCACGTTTTCACGGTTTATGGTCGTGGGCGAGCTGCCGTCAAACTTCCCAGACATGATCCATCAGCAGATCCGGCGGTATGCCTTCCAGGACGTGGCCGCAAGCACGCAGGAAAAGATCATGGGCTGGACCGGCATCGAGAACGTCCTGGACACGGATTTCAGTCATGCCTCTTATGCCTGGGGCGGTTATCTCCTGTTCTCGCTGCGCGTCGACCGGCGGACGGTCCCGCCGTCGCTGCTCAAGCTCCGCGCGCTGGAAGCGGAGCAGCAACACCTGAAGGAAACTCGACGGAAAAAGATTGATAAAGTCGCCCGGGAGCAGATCCGGGAAAACATTTACCAGGACCTGCTGCGCCAACTCCCGCCGACGCCCTCCTTTTATGAGGTCTGCTGGTCTGTTTCGGACGGCAGGCTGCTGTTCACCTGCCTGTCCGAGAAGGTCATGCAGGATTTTCAGGACCTGTTCAAGTCTTCCTTTGACCGGGCGCCCTTGCCTTTTGTCCCTTGGGATCCGCAGGTTCTGGATAAGGATACGGCCGGTAAAATCGAAGCGTTGCAGAGTGTGGACGTCGGGTCGGGCGACCCGAAAACGCCGGGACGGGAATTTCTGACCTGGCTGTGGTTCAAAAGTGAAGAGCGAAACGGCATGATCATGATTCCCGACGTCGGCGAGACGGAAATCCACTTCGTGCGTCGGCTTGTCCTCGAATCGGGGGACGGCGAATATTCGGAATCCGTGGTCTGCCAAGGCATGCACGCCGATCTGAGGGAAGGGCGGGAGGCGCTGCGCCAGGGCAAGAAAATCAGGGAAGCGCGCCTGCAGCTTACCCGCGATGCCGCCACCTGGGAGTTCACCTTCAAGGCGGACCGGTTTCAGTTTCAATCCCTGAAAATGCCGGTCGTTATGGATCTCGATGAGCAGCAGGACAACCGGGACGGCCGCATCCTGGAACGGATCTACCTCCTGGAGACGGTTGTCCGGGTGATGGACCGGCTCTTCGCGCTGTTTGCATCCCTGCGCCTGTCCGATGTCTGGCAGCAGGAGCGGATACGGATGGAAAAATGGCTGCAATCGTCTTCCGGGTAGCCAAGCGCCCGGATGTCACCAGAAGAATTCAAAGAAAGGAAAAATCGGATCATGAAAAAAAATCTTGCAGTCCTGATGGTCGGCATCCTCTGCGTGTTCCTGTCTGTCTCTGTGGCGCTCGCCCTGACCCCGGAGGAATCGCTGAAAAAGAATTTTCCAGCCATTCCCTTTGACAGTATCACCCCGTCCAATATCCCCGGTCTTTATGAAGTGACGGCCGGCCGGCGGATTTTCTATTATGCCCCGGATGCGGAGAGCATCGTGGGCGGCCCGATTGTCACGAAGGATGGCCGGAATCTCACCGATGAAAAATTTCAGGCCATGGAGCAGAAACGGTTATCGGCCATAGCCAAAAAACTCAAGGATATTCCGCTTGATAAGGCCTTAAAGATCGGCAACGGGAAAAATACCGTCATCGAGATCACCGATCCGGATTGCAGCTTTTGCCGCCGGGCCGCGCAGTTTTTTCAGGGACGGACGGATGTGACCAAGTATATTTTCTTTTACCCGCTGGACATGCACAAAGACTGCAGGGCCGAAAATCCGCTATATCCTCTGCGCAAAAGACAAGGCCAAGGCCTATGAGGACGTCATGGCGGGAAAGATGGATGACATGAAGTTCCAGGTGTGCAATGACAGCGCCGTGGAGGCCCTTGCAAAGGTCCACAAGGAAACGGCCCTCGCGCTCGGGGTGACCGGCACGCCGCTCTTTTTCATCAACGATCAGCCGGTCATGGGGGCGAACATTCCGCTCATCGAAAAATTACTGGGCGGCGGCAGGTAATTCCCGGGAGCCCTGTCCGGGGCGCCGGCAGAGCGAACAGATCTCCGGAAGGCGCTACAGAACGCGGATGATATTGTAGGCCTGCAGGCCCTTCTGAAGGTCGCCTGCGGCAATGGCTTTCTTCAGCAGTTGCAACCCGGCCTGTAGTTGCGCCTCCTTTTCAATTTCCACGTCCTTGCTGTCCGGGTCTTTTATCTTTTTTTTGAGCTCCGCCCGGTCCTCTTTGCGGTAAGGATTGAGGTCTTTTTCTCTCAATCCCTGGTATTCCCGACGAGGACATCCGGCGTGATCCCATTTTCGTGAACCACCCGTCCTTTGGGCGTATAATATTTGGCCGTTGTAAGTTTGATCGCCGCTCCGTCGTCCAGGGGGAAAATGGTCTGGACGGAACCTTTGCCGAAGGTCTGCGTGCCGACAACAAGCGCCCTGCGGTTGTCCTGAAGGGCGCCGGAGACGATTTCCGCGGCGCTGGCCGTGCCCTCGTTCACGAGAATCACAATGGGATAGGCAGGCTCATCGCCCTGGTTGCGCGCCCGCGTCCGGTTCTGAAAAAATTTCACCCGGCCGCGCGTCGAAACGATCACGCCGGATTTCAGGAACTGATCGGAAACCTTGATGGCCTGATCCAGCAACCCGCCGGGATTGTTTCTCATATCCAGCAGAAGTCCTTTCAGCGGCCCCGCCTTTTTTTCCATCTCACCCAGGGTCGTCTTCAGATCGACGGCCGTTTTTTCCTGGAAGGACGACAGGCGGATGTAGCCGATATGATCGTCGTGGAGTTTATACTTGACCGTTTTGACATTGATCATGGCACGGGTAATCGTTAGTTGCCGGGGTTTTACCCCTTTTTTGCGCCCGATGGTCAGCCTGACTTTCGTGTTTTCCGGGCCGCGAATTTTTTTCACCGCCTCCCAGGCGGTCATGCCCTGGGTCGGGACATCGTTGATTTTGAGGATCTGATCACCCGGTTTGATGCCGGCAAAAAAGGCCGGGGTGTCGTCAATGGGCGAGACCACGGTAATCACGCCGTTCTTCACGGTGATTTCGGCGCCGATGCCGCCAAAACGTCCCTGCATGCCTGTATTGAGCTCTCTGTGCATATCGGCGTTCATAAAGCTCGAATGAGGATCCAGCGATCCCAGGAGCATGTCCAGGACGATCTGTTCATCATCGGACTGGTTTTTGCGTAGTTTTTCCAGGGTATCTCCGGGGACGCAGATCTGAAGAACATTTTTCATCTGTCCGACGTTGGATACCTGATCCCGCCGGGAGATGCGCAAATCGGCCGTCTTTTCATCGCAGGAGATGCGGAAGGCTTCCTCGTTCAAATTCTCCACCGTTATTTTGCCGGGGAAGTTATTCTTCAGCTGGTCCAGCGTCTTGATGTACATTTGTGACGGATTGACGGGTTCCGCATAGCGGGCGTCGATATATTCGAAGACCTTCCTGATCGTTTCCGGGCTGGCTTCCAGAGAAAACGCCGGAAAGAGGATAAAGATCCAGAAGATCAGAATGATTTTTTTCAGCATGGCTTCAATCCAAATGTGACGGCTTCGCAAAAAGCCAGGAAATCCCTGCCCCTTCATTCCCTCCCGCCGAGAGAGGGAAAAGAGCATCCGGGCCCTTCATAGCACAACCGGAACAGGTTTGCCACTAAAACGACGCCCGCCCAAGGTGACGCGGGTCCGTTTTTGTCTTGTAATATTTCCGGGAGCGTTGTAAGTGAAAGACACGACTTGCATTCGAGAGTTTTGCATAACCGCTGAAAAATGGTTTACAAGCGGCGAATCAAATGTTTTCCGCCTTTCCAGAGATGACGTTAACGGTATATCATGAATCATGATTACGTCTGATTGTCCTCTTAGCGGAAAAGATTTTTGAGACGCGGGCGTTGTCCATTTTTCAAAGGTCTCGCATTACTT
>CAVUOQ010000008.1:0-123312 GCA_963743175.1 uncultured delta proteobacterium
TGCTGCGGCGGCACTTCGTGAAATCGGGCGTCTTCGGCCGCTACATGCGGGTCTATCACCCCAAAGCCGAAGGCGCGGCAACGCCCCACACCTACCTCGAGTTCACGAACGGCACTCGCACCAAGGCCGTGATCACGCAGGACGCGGTGCCCAAAGGAGAGGTTGTGGTTTACCCCGAGGCCCTCGTCCCCGACGCGGACTACAGCGTCGCGAGATTCGCTCGACCAAGACCCGGCGGCAGGCGAAAGGGGCCGACTTGATGCAAAGCGGCGTCCGCTTCCGTTCCACGCAGCCGAGCGACATGATCCTCTTCAATCTCGACAACGCGCCCGGCCTGGGCGCGGATCATACTCCGCCGACCACGCCGGAGAAAGCGTCGAAGCAGCGCGAGACCTGGAACGGACGGACCGGCGTCGGCCTGCGATGGTCGCCCAGCCAGGACGACGGGTTGATTGCCGAGTATCACTGCGTGCTGCGCGACGGGAAGCTCTTGGACCACGTCGGCATCGGCACGTTTTACTTCGATGCGACCGAGGGTTCCGGGCTTGAACATCGCTACGAAGTGTTGGCCATCGATGGCGACGGCAACCGCTCGTCGGCCGTCGTCGCGGAAGAGTCGCGGCCGGTAGGCCGTAACCGTCAATAGATCACCATCCGACCGTTGACGACGGGCCAGGTTGCTGGCCATCATCGCCAGGGAGAAGGAGTAGAAGCGTGCCTTCCGAGTTTGAGGGCGTTATGCGAATCCTCCCTCTCAGGAGAACTTCCCTTTGGACCAATCGCAGATCGAGAAAATCGTTTTCGACTTCATCGCCGGTATTTCTCCCTCGGCGAATTGGCAGAGTCTCTCCGAGCGCAGCGAACAATCGGTCTCGTTTACGCGATGGAGCTAGAGGTGTGCAACGGCGGCATAAGCCAGTTCTTCGTGAATCCCGCGGGGGATAAGTGGGCAGAGACCATGGGAGTGCTTCTTGGCAATCGGTGCGTCGAAGATCAACAACATACTCGCAAGGGCAGTTGCGGCCTTTCCCGAAGGCCAGCCTTCGCCGGACCAATTGGTGAGGAGTAGACAACTTGCAGCCGCAGGTGACATTGCCGACAAACTCTTCGACGATCTGACCGATGAGTATTACGCTGTTTACGAGACCGATCCCGCCCAAGACTCTCACGCGGAATGGCTGCGTTCCTTCTGGACCAGGGACTTGCCAATGCGGCAGGTGAATGAGGATTGCTGCGTTGCCTGCGTTTCCGGGCAGAGCAAGTAGCCCCCTTTCCGGCGAACGTGCCGGCAGATCGACGACTTGATCGGCGGTGGCCGAGGCTCCCAAGCAACTCCACGGCTTCGGCCACGGCGGCAACGTGGCCTTCGAGGGGCTTTCAATCGGTCTTCAGGCGACCTGGTGAGCGGCTCGAGGAAACCGGCCTAGTCGGCAGAAATCGCTTGCACTCCTCGGTTGCCGACCACAGGCTTGCACGCTCGAAAACTCGCCATTAAGATGGATCCGGTTTTGCCTCCGGTTCTAGCCGGCGGCCGGCTGGCCGGAACTGCGTCTGCGTGCGGTCGTGGCGAGAGGGGGATCCGATCCATCACCGCGAGGACCGCGATCGCTGGCTCCGCAAACACCGACTGCTCGCCCGGCTGATCGGCGTCTTCATGACGGTCTGGGTCTGCGGGGCGAATTACTTTTGCCACCGCCGCATGCGGCATCATGACCGGGCCGCGGAAACGTGGTGAACACCATGGGAATGGACTTGCTGGATGTCGCGTTCCGGGTGGAGAAGACCTTCGGCGTCCCTTTGGCCGCGAGCGACTTCGAGCAACTGGTCCGCGACCGCGACATCGTGGTGGGCGATCTGTACGAGTTGATCCTCCGCCGAGTCCACGCCCGGGACACGGTGCGCAACGACGTTCGTCTGAACTTCGCATTGTGGGAAGATTTGCAGCGGCAAATCGCCGCGGCCGCCGGCGTGCCGGTTGCCGAGGCCCAGTTGAAGACGCCGCTCGAACTTCTCTTCCCGCCAAGCACTCGCCGCGTCGCGTGGGAGAGGCTGCGAGCGGCCAGCCGCTACCGCATTCCCACGCTCGACTACCCTTGGCCGGTCCGCCCGATCGGCTTCTCGCTGGCGCTCGCGATGGCCGTGGTCGAACAGTTCCATCTTTGGCAAGTGCCGGGCGTGCTGTGGCTGTGGCCCGTTTTGGGGCTGGCTCGGCATCTGGATGTTCGCCGAATCCTACGGCAAGGTGATCGCCGTCTTCGCGGCCTGGCGAATTCGTTTTCCCGGCGGAATGAGAATTGTCAAGGATTTGGCCCGGGCGGTGGTGGCGACGGACTACGAGTCGATCCTGGCAGGCAGCGAAGAACGGCCCGTGGGGAGCTACGATCTTCCGGCCGACGACCGGTGCCTGGCCGTCTGGCAGCAACTCCGGGAGATCCTGGCTGATGCGCTTGGCGTGAAGGCGGAAGAGGTTACCCTCAAGAGTCGCCTATTCGGCGATCTGGGAGCCAGTTGAAGGCTGCGGCTGAGTATCACGCTCCGCGGCCAGCAGCCGCGCTGATCGCCGCCATTTCCGCCTCGGCGGCGTGCATACCCGGGAAGTCCCGGCCGGCCCTGCGGTACCAGTAGCGGGCATTGGACTCGTCCCCCTCGACGATGTGGACGATCCCATGCATCCAGGCCCACTCCAGAAAGGCCGGTCCCCACAACCAGGGATCTTCCCGATACCTCGTCTTCTTCCCCGCGCAGATTCCACGCTTGGGTTCTTATCGATCAAAAATATAAGTGAAGGAGAGTCCAATGAAATCCAGGTGGGCGATTGGGAGCGTCCTGTTATCCGCCATCGTCTTGGCCAACGGGCGCAGGTCCAAGCGGCGATTCAGTTCGGCGTGACGAACCTGGTGACCGACGACCAGTTGGTCAATCCGGCGAAGGTTACCGACCCAGCCCTCGTAAACGCGTGGGGCATCTCTCGAAGCGGCGCCAGCCCCTTCTGGGTTTCCGACAATGGCACCGGGGGTGTCCACTCTTTACCGGGTCGGGCCCGGCGATGTCCCCACCAAACAGGGGCTGGTGGTGACCATTCCCAACGCCGGCAATGTCACCGGCCAGGTGTTCAATACGGGAGGCACTGGCAATTTCAACGGCGATGCATTCCTCTTCGTCAGCGAGGACGGGACCGTCTCGGGCTGGCGCGGCGCCCTGGGCACCACCGCCGAGACGCTCGTCTCGCCCAGCTCGGCAAACTCCTATAAGGGCACGGCGATCGCCACGATCGGGGGCAATTCCTACCTCTACTCGGCCAATTTCGCCGCGGGCACCATCGATGTCCTCAGGGAAACGCAGGGCGCGGCCGCTCTCGGGGAGCTTCGTGGACCCGAACATCCCCTCGGGATACGCTCCTTTCAATATCCAGAACCTCGGCGATAAGCTCTACGTCACCTACGCCGTCCGCGGCGAAACCGGCGACGACGTAGCCGGACCAGGGAACGGGATCGTGAGCGTATTCGACCTGCAAGGGAACTTCCTCGGCCGCGTGGCGTCCAACGGCGGCCCGCTGAACTCCCCTTGGGGACTGGCGATTGCCCCCGGGTCGTTCGGCGAGCTGGCGGGCGATCTGCTGGTCGGCAATTTCGGCGATGGCAAGATCAACGCCTTCGACCTGGCGACGAATGCCTTTGTCGACCAGTTGCGGGACATCCATGGAAACCCGATCACAATCGACGGCCTCTGGGCCCTCATTCCTGGAAGCGGCAATGCGAACGGGGCCGGCGGCAGCGCCGACGAAATCTACTTCAGCGCCGGACCCGGCGATGAGTCGCATATGCGGCTGTTTGGGTCAATCCAGCAAGTGCCTGAGCCGGCATCGCTTGTGATCTGGTTCGCCGGGTAGCTCGCCCGCCGAGCCGCGATCGCCTGGCGGCGAACAGCGCGAAGGTGAGGCCCGATCGCGCAGGTCAAGCTCTCTGGCCTGACACCGGCTGGGTAGCACTGGCTCGCCAGTGCTTATTCTCTTCGGCTGATGCGTTATTCCGCGACCACGAGGGTCTCTGCGTCATGGTTGTCAAGGAGACCGTCCACGGCGAGGACTTATCAAGGAGCACGGGCAAGCCCGTGCCACCCACCGGTTCTCGAACCGGTTTGGCTCTGCAACAGGAAGTGTGCCAGACATGGAGCGATCTGGCACAACCTCCTGGGACTACTTGCCCCCGGTTCAGAACCGGGGCTACCGGGCTGCCTCGCCTCCTTGGCGCTCGTCTTCCAGATCGAGCCGTTCGAGGGGGACCCGTTCGAGGACGGTCTCTTCTCCCCAAATCTCCGAAACTTGTGAGTATTGCTCGATTGCACGTGGGTCCGGAGTCAGGACAATATCGGCGACGCGGATCGCGGGATCGAATGTCGGAAGAACCACCTCATACCCACCGCCGCCGCTTTGAAAGTGACCCTCGTGTTGAAAGGCGAACACTTTGCCGAGACTTCACCGGCCTGCCCGGCAGCTTCACGGTGACATCGTAGCACAAAGGAGTCTTGAGCGGGTCGGTGAATTGAGTCTTGAGGATGAGACGCTTCTTGCCGTCCGGATCGGGCTGAACCGCAAATCGGGAGACGCTTATTCCGCCGTTCGGCCCAGGCGACCGGCCGGCATCGGTCTGGAGTGCGACAAGCGGCTCGCCGGCCGGGTAGACCTTTAGCCGTGCCGAGACCGTCTGCTTCCAACGCTTGCGGGCGGGACGGGGGCCATCGGCTCTTGGATATCTCACTTACGTCCAGCCCCGTAAGCAGGCTCCGGTCGACATAAGCCGATTCGATCTCAAATGCCAACAGATGGTCTCCTACCGGGATTGGGTAATCGTAATACCCTGACCATTCGTAGTTGCTCCCCGAGGTCTGGCGAACGAAGATCCGTTTGCCATCGAGGAGTACGCGGTCGAGCCTCCAAAGCAGTTCTAGGTCGGGACCGGAAGCGGCGCCGAAGGGGTTTCCCCACCGAAGTTCCATGGAAAAACCTTGCGTCCCCTCGCGCAGCCTTGGAAGCGGGACAATCGATGGTTTCGAGCCGAAATAGGCATCACAGAGGTCGACCAACACCTGATCGGAAACCTTCTTCGCTTGAACGGCCGATGCCAAGAAACTGCGTTGCCAACTCAGCGGTTTGTTCCAGCCGCCCGGTTGAGCAGTAGTCATGAAGGAAATCAATTCCTTGACGGCATCGTCAACCTCTTGCTGCGACAGCGTGTCAGCCCGCAGACGACTTTCCAATTCATTCCATACCCAGGGCTCGTCGATCTGCATCGGCAGCCGCTGCTCAATCAATTCCTGAGTGGATACCCTGCGCAGATCGCCGGGACGCAGCATGTAGAGCGTTGCCAGCCCGAGCAGCGGCATCAACAACAACAGGCCCGCCCAGGCCACCAAGATGCGCGGATGCGACGGCTTGCGACGAAATCCGACGTGGATCGCCGTGCCGATCGCCAGCAAGAACGGAACGGCTAGGGAAAGGACCGCGAAAAGTGGGACGAAGATCTCGGGTCGGCGCACGTACAGACGCCCAAGCAGACCAATGGCAACGCCCAAGCCACAAATGACAATGAGAAACATTCTCAGGCTGAACTGAAAGCGAGCCGGTTCTTCCCCCGACGCCCGATTGTGCTGTGCTTGCTCGGACTCGGGTGTTCCAATGGGCTGGCTGACGGTGAGCAACTCACCAGTACCGCCCGGCGTGGTGGCAATCGTCTCGACCTCGGTCTTGATCTCGCTGGCCTGCTGGTAGCGGCGCTCGGGCTCTTTTTCCAGCGCCCGCAGCACGACCTCGTCGAGCCGCACGTCGATCTGCACCTTCTTCGAGGGCGGGGCGAAGCGGCCGATCGGCAACTCGCCGGTGAGCATCTGGTAGAAGACCACGCCCAGCGAATAGATGTCGGCCCGATGATCGACCTCGCAGCGGATGCTCGATCTGCTCGGGGGCCATGTATTGCGGCGTGCCCATCGATCTGGCCGGCGCCGGTCGAGACGTCAGGTCGCTTCGGCCTCGCGTGCCCGACCAGCTTCGCCAGGCCGAAGTCGGCGATCTTCACCCGGCCGCTCTTGTCCAGCAGGATGTTCTCCGGCTTGATGTCGCGGTGGACGACGCCGTGGTCGTGGGCGTATTGCAGGGCGTCGCAGATCTGCGGCACGATGGCCAGGGCCTCCTTCGGGCGCGAGCTTGCCGGCGTCCAGCAGCCGCCGCAGGTTCACGCCGTCGACGAACTCCATGAGGAAGTAGTAGAGGCCATCGGTCTGGCCGAAATCGTAGACCGCCACGATGTGCGGATGGCTGAGCATGGCCATCGCCCGGGCCTCGCGGGCGAACCGCTCGGCAAAGGCCGGGTCCTGGCCGATCTTCGGCGCGAGGATCTTCAGCGCCACCAGCCGGTCGAGCCGCTTCTGCCGGGCCTTGTAGACCACGCCCATGCCGCCCCGGCCGACCAGTTCCAGGATCTCCAGGTCGGGAAAATGAGGCGCCAACTCGGCCGGCGTGGGCGGCACGTACTGGGCATCGAAGGAACTGGTCGCGGCCGATTCCGCCCCGCTTGCGAGACGCTGTCCGTCTGTTGTGTGCCAAAACCCGCCTTGAGCACGCAGTTGGGGCAGAGACCCTCGGGGGCATCCCCCGGCACTTCGGCCCCGCATTGGGGACAACGATGCGATTCCGCCATGTCAGGCTTCCGCTCTGTGGAAGGGTTTTCGGCAGTCCAGAGGAAACGCCCGGACTGCACTTCTACCTACTTCCTGACCCAAAAACTCGAAAAGGTTACACGCCGGTCCACATTATTTTTCCGGAACTCAAGGGCGGCCAGCAGTTCCCCCAGTTCGTCCTCCAGCGCCTCGGGACCGACGATCGTCCGGCGATCTCCTCCTTCAGCAGCTTGCGGTATCGTCGCCGCAGCCGATGGACCGCCACTTTCACCGCCCCTTCGCTCATGCCCAGTTCTCGGCAACCTCAAGATAGGCCGGCCGCGCGGATCCGCCCCGGGCAAGAAACTGCTTCAGCGCGTCGAACAGTTGCAACTTGCCGGCGGCGCGAAACTCCTCGCGAAGCCGGCTGAGCACGAGGTCCAGCAGCGTCAGTGCCCAGCGTCTTCTCGTACAGCCGCTCGGGCGTCAGATTGTCCACCGGCTCGATCCGGGTGTAGCGACTCTCGCCGGCGTGGAAATCCAGCGAAATCGTAGGGCCGGTGGCCGCCCCGTTTCTGCGCCGCTTGGCGTCGCGCTTCCTTGGCCAGGAAGTGCTTCATCGCTCCCAGCAGAAACGAGCGGAACCGGCCCGCGCTGCGGTCGGCGACGGCCAGGTAGTTCTTGGCCAGCAGGCGGACGAAGAACTCCTGGGTCAAGTCCTGGGCGTCGTCGGCCGAGTAGCCGGTCCGGCGCACAAAGGCATAGAGCGGGAACCAGTAGTTCTCACACAACGTGGCCAGCGCCCGGCTGGCTTCGGACGAGCGGGCCCCGCCGGCACTTACGACCATGCTCCAGTGCGTGGTGGCAAACCGGTCCCCGCGAGCCGGCAATCGTTCGAGTTTGCTGTCGTGGGCCGCCATAGCCCTATTCTAGGGCCACCACACTCCCATCGCAACGCAAGACTGGTGCTGATTCCAGGGCTGATCCTTGCAGGGATCCGATTGCAGCCAGCGGCACCCGGCTGGCCAGTTCGCCCCCGGCATTCGCCGCGGCAGATGGTAGAATCGATCTTGCCGAAAGAGTGAACAAATGTTCCAATACCGCTGGCAGGGAGTCAAGCCAATGGCCCGCGATCGTTCGGTCCGCCTACGACCCCGCCCGCAAGAGTCTCCACCGGCCAGACCATCCGGCAAGAGGAAGGCCAGGCAGGACAACGGCAAGCGGCAGCCGTCATGGGGCGATGTCGACGACGACTTCGCCGCGAACCGGAAGCCGAACGCCTGATCGCTCCGCTCGTTGAGAAGCGCGAGGCGGCTCCGCTGTCTACTCGGCCGCTCTCAGTCGTCGCCGCAGCCGCCAGAGATCGCGGGCGATCCGCGGAGGTCGCGGGACAGATGAAAATGGCCACCGGCAACTTCCGACCAGCGGATCGGCACCTCGGCGATCGGGTAGCCGAGTCGCTGGGCCAGGGCCAGCACTTCCAGGTCGAAGAGGTAGCCCGCTTTCCTGGGCGAGAGTAAACAGCCGCCGGCCGACCTCGCCGCGAAACATCTTGAAGCCGCACTGGGGTCGCGGACGCCAGACGCAGCAGCCGCGGCCAGCGCGGCGACATCGCCCGGCCAGTCCCCGCAGCCACGTGCGGGACCGCGGGCGCCGCGGCCGCGCGCCAAGCCGCGAGCCGATCGCCACGTCGGCGCCGTCGCCGATCGCCGTCCGCAAGCTGGCACTCTTCCTCGATCGGCGTGGCCCCGTCGGCGTCGGCGAAAAAGCAGCCGGTCCCTCGGACGCGAGGATCCCGTGCGGACGGCGGCGCCCTTGCCTTGGTTCTGCGCATGGCCGGAGCGGAACTGCGGCCAGTCGGCGACGAGCGCTCGAGGACCTCCGCGAGCCCATCGCTGCTGCCGTCGTCCACCACGATCACTTCGTGCCGTCCGTCGTAGCGGCGATCCAGGTAAGCGCGGATCGAGGCCAGGTAGGGCGGCAGCCGTTCGGCCTCGTTGTAGGCGGGCAGGATCAGCGATAGGGTGGGTCGATCGTTGTTCACGCGGGCTCTCCATCGTGCAGATTACCCTGAGACGGCGGCGATGGGAATCGCCGCAGTTGGTCGGGGCGGTAGACCCGCAAGCCACGCCCTTCGCTGCGCTTGGGGACGTGCCACCCAACCGCTACCTCGGCGGTGGTTGCCACCACTCCGGGCCACGATAGAATAGCGGCATGAACGATCCCGATCGCGACAGCCTGCGCATCTTCGGCCCGCCCGCCCTGGAGCACGCCACGCTGGTGCTGGCCTTCACCGGCTGGATGGACGGCGGCGACGTCTCGACCGGCACGGTCAGCGGCTGGTCGACCTGCTGCACGCCAAGCCGTTCGCCGAGATCGATCCCGAGCCGTTCTACATCTACAACTTCCCCGGCTCGATGGAGATCGCCGCCCTGTTCCGCCCGCACGTCGAAGATCGAGGAGGGCCTGATCAAGAAGTCTCGACATGCCCAGCAACGTGTTCTACTGCCACAGCCGGCGGCCAACCTCGCTGTTCTTCCTCGGCAAGGAGCCGAACCTGCACTGGCGGACGTTCGGCGAAGTGCGTTCTTCAGCTGGCCCGGCACGTCGAGCGTCAGCCGCATCGTGTTCGTCGGCTCGTTCGGCGGCGCGGTGCCGCACACCCGCGAGCCGCGGCTGTACGTCACCTGCTCGGACGCCGGCGCTGCTGGCCGGAGATGGAGCGCTACGGCGTGCGCCGCAGCGACTACGAGGGGCCGGGCTCGTTCACCACGCTACCTGATGACGCAGGCCACGCGGCCGGCTGGAGATGGTCTCGCTGGTGGCCGAGATCCCCGGCTACCTGCAGGGCACCAACCCGATGAGCATCGAGGCCGTCACGCGGCGGCTGGCCAAGATCCTCAAGCTGCCGCTGGACCTCGATGCCTTGCGCAGCGCGCGAGCACGGAAAGGGGAACTCGAGGTGACCAGGCCGTCGAGCAGAACGAGGAACTGGCCGAGACGGTCCACAAGCTGGAGGAGGCCTACGACAACGAGCTGCTTCAGTTCAACGGGGAAGAGGCATAACCATGTCGTATCCAACCGCGAAGATCGCCGCGTCGACGATCAGGTGGCTCAGCCAGGGACCGTAGAGCGAGCGGCTCGTATGATAGAGCCACGCCCAGAAGGCCCCGCCGACCGCGACGGCCAAGGAGAATAGCCACGTCGTCGGTGAACCTACGCCGAAATAGACGGCCAAGAGCAGTACGTGGTGGGCCGCGAAGGCGAGGCTGGAAGCCGCGACGGCGGGTTTCCACGATATCCACTCGGCGAGCTGACCGAAGGCGAACCACCGCCAGTAGTATTCTTCCAGGAGAGAATGGATCACCGCGTAGAACGCCCCGACGCGATGAATCCGCCGGCGGTCGTGATATTGAAGCCGGCGATCTTGCGGCGAACTTCGAACGCGGCGGCGTCCAAGAAGCCGGCCGGCTTGAGCCAGGCGTGATACAAGGCCAGCATTGCTGCGTGACGCTACACAAAAAGGTGTCCTTGATTTTCCGGCGCTTGTGCACGCACCGATTGAGAAGTGGCTGGTTTCGCATCTCTGTCGAACGACGATCACTCCGAATCAGATCACGCTTGGAACCGGAGTTCTCGGTCTAGGCGTGACGCTGCTTTATGCCTGCGGGTATCTTTGGGCTGGAGTGTTGCTCGCCCTCGTTATTGGAGTTCTCGATGGCATTGACGGCAAGCTCGCACGTTTGAAAGCGCAAACGACCAAGCTTGGAAAGAAGGAGCACGACCTCGATTATTTTGTTGAAACGTCGTGGTGGGCGGCGCTGGCGTATCATTTTCATGCCACCGGTCAAATTCGTTACGCTTACGTAATTTTCTCCGCTTTCTTTGCCTTCGATAGGCTGGAACGCGTGGCAAAACAAGCCGTTCAGCGACGAATTGGTCGAAACCTGGATGATTTCACTCCATTTGATCGTCTTCGTGCGCATCGTCGCTGGCCGACGCAACATTTATACCTGGCTGTTCACCTTTTTTCTTGTCATTGGGGCCCCGGCGACTGGCTTCATTTGGCTCTGTTTCTGGGGGGTGGCGAGCGCGGTCATCCACATCTTCCGTGCGTTGCAAATCGGCTTCACCGGCCAGGATAAAGTTGCGCCAACCGCCAACTCCGTCGTGAAAGAGGCTTGGCTTGCGGTTGTCGATCTAACGCTACTTAAGAAATCGAACTTTCGCGCGCCCGCGAATGGCTGGCGATGATGCGGCCGTCTTTCATCTCATGGATCCAATCGCACGCTTCGGCAATTGCCGGATTGTGCGTGGCGAGGAGCAACGCCTTGCCGCGTTCATGCACAAGATTCTGCAACAGCTCAAATGCGCGCTCGGAGTTTGCGGTGTCGAGATTGCCGGTCGGTTCGTCCGCCAGAATGACGCGCGGATCGTTTGCCAGCGCACGTGCGATCGCGACGCGTTGTTGTTCGCCTCCGGAAAGATGACGGCTGGGCCGTCGCAACTTGTCGCCCAAGCCTACGCCGTCAAGCAATTCGGCAGCGCGATCGCGCATCTGCGCTATCCGAGAGCTGCGCCAAGCTTACGCATGGGGATCATCACATTTTCCTGCGCAGTGAAGTCCTCCATCAAGAAATGGAATTGAAAGATGAAGCCGATGAATTTGTTCCGCTTCTGCGCGAGCTCATCGTCGCTCAGGTCGGGACACCGTTTCGGTTTCGATCGAAACATGGCCGGCGTCAGGTGTATCGAGCAAACCGAGAATATAGAGCAACGAACTTTTGCCACATCCAGACGGACCGACCACGGCGTGAACGCTTCCAGTCTCGATCTCGAGCGACACACCGCGCAGGGCGTGCACGCGTTCCTCTTCTTCGCCCAGGTAGCGTTCGATCCGCTCGCAACTAAGGCTAACTTGTCGCGCTCATCTCGATCCTCGAATGGTGACAACGGGCGGCAATTCAGCGGCGCGCCTGCGCGGGACATAACTGGCGATGAACACAGCCAGAAGCGCGAGTAACGTCGCAAACGCATAATGGCTGCCAGTCCCACGTCACCACAAAATAATTTGTGTAGAGCAAGCCGCGGAGACGAATGGGAATGTGCGATACGCCCCAGGTCATTAACGCGCCGAACAAGCAACCCAGCGACCGATCCAGCCGCAGCGATCAGTGCGCCCTGCCAGAGAAAGATCGCGCCGATGTCGATGCGGCGATAACCCATCGAACGCAGAATCGCGATCTCTTTGATCTTCGCGAGGACCGACATCGTAAGGACATTAAAAATTCCGAAGCCGGCCAGTAGAATGATCAGCGAAACGGTGATCGCAACGGACATTCGCAAGGTTAAGAAAAGCTGGAGCGTGCTCTCCTCGCGTTCCTGCCAGCTAGGAGCATTGTGCTGGAAAAGCGTTTCGAACCGGCTGGCCAACACCGGCGCACGATTCCGGTCCCGCAGTTTATAGATGATCATGGACGCTCCGGAAGGCTGTTGCAGCAACGCCTGTGCGAACCTTGGCGTGTGAGTAAATACGGGTCGAATCGATCGAGCCGATGCCTGCACGTGCGATCGCTGCAACATTGAATCGCCAGTACTCGCCGTTGGGGGCGAGCAATTGCACAGTGTCGCCGACGCTAGTCTGAAGGAGCTCTGCCAGGCGCGAACCGATAATGATCGCGCTGGTGTTATTTCGAAAGTCATCAAATCTGCCGTCAATCAATTGGTGCAGGATATCGGTAGTGCGTGCGTGCAGGGCGGGATCGATGCCGTAAAGATCGACAGTCGCGTTCTCAAATCCCGCGCGAGCGCTTACGGTTCCGCGCAGAACCGGTGAACACGAAACGACATCGGGGAATTGCCTGCTCACTCGCATGATTTCGTTGGGGTTGGTGATGCCTTCAAAATAGAGACGGCGGCCCGTACTCGGCTTGGAGTTCTTTGCCGCGACCATGAGCGGCTCATAACGCGGCCGAAAACGGGACCTGACGACGAGCGCGCCATTGCTGCCGATGTTGGACTCGATGAAATAGCGAGAGAAGCCCTGCGTCTGCGCCTGCGTGCAGATGAAGATTGCGACACCGAAAACGACCCCGCTCAAGCTCAAAAGCAATGCCCGCTTGCGATGCGTTAAAAAACGCAGGGCAATGTAAAGCGGGGGTGTCACGGCGCTTTCGGTGGAGACGGCGCGTTGATCGTCCGCTGGCGCACCGGCTGGCCGGAATGAAACTTGTCCTGATCGGAAACGATTACATGATCGCCGTCTGCCAGACCACTGAGCGCCTCCGAAAAATCGAGTGTGCGAAATCCTACGTTGACGGTTCGTCGCTGCACAATTCCCCCATTTACCACCAGCGCTTGATCGACAAGCAGCGCGCGCGTCGGCACGAACCAGGGCATTTTCGTGCACGCCGGTAATGATGTTCATCTCCCCGGTCATTCCGACCATCATGTTGTCGGGCGGATTTTCCATCTCCAGCACAACGGTATAGCGCTGGGTAGTTGGATCGGCTGCGGGCTGGATTGACGTGACGCGGCCCGTGAACGTGCGCGTGCGGTAGGCGTACAATTGGACCTTTGCTTTCATTCCCGGTTTTACTTCGCCTACGTCCTCCTCGTTGACTTCGCCGCGTACATAAGTCTTTCGGGAAGAGACTGTGAAAAGTTCATTCCCGTCCGAGACCAGTTCGCCATCGATTGTCTGAACGTTGGTTAGAATTCCATCAATCGGCGAGCGGACTTCGGCGTTCTTCATTTCGGCTTCGAGCTTCTTCGCAGTTTCTTCGAGAGACTTGAGATTGCGATCCCGCTCGATGCGCTCTGTCTCCACGGCGCCCCGTAAACGGTTTACCTCGCTCTTGGCTTTCTGATATTCAACAGCGGGCACGTTCCCTGAGGAAACGACTTTTTCGAGCCGTTGGAGATTGTCCTCCGCTGCTCTGAGCAGCTCCGAGGACGGGAGGGGAGCAGCCGCACGGTCGACGGCTGCCTGCAAATCGGTGCGCGCCTGTTTCAATTGTCTGGAGGTTTCCTCGTCAGCGATGGTTGCTAGTAATTCGCTCCTTTCTACATCTTTACCGATCGCGCCGCGGCCGGCAGAGAAGGCTCGGCCAGTCGAATAAACCCGTCGTTTTGCGCCCGTACACGCACCACAAACGCGGGTTCGATCCGCACCGTCCCGTAAACCGCCGAGATGGCCGTCCCGCGCTGGACTGTCGCCACTTCCGCCACTGGCATCAGGAAAAAATATGCCAGCGCGAAGAGGACCACGATCGTCGCTGCGCCGATCCACAAAACGGTTTTTGATTCCGGCAATTTCAATTTTGAGCGATCATGATGACATTTATGCTCCACACGGAAGATATGAATTTAGCGCAATCAGTCAATGAACATATTATCGAAGTCACAAACAACACCATTAAAATGATTGAGACCATCCTGCAGCGTGGCATTGAACAAGGCGAATTCCCCGCAGACATCAATGTCCGGCAATGCCGCAACGCCATCTGGGGTTTTCTCAACGGGATCATTTCTCTGCACCTTTTCACCGGCAAGGAGGTGCATCGGGAGGAGAGGATCCGTTCAACGATAAAGGGAAGCCTGAGCATCTTCATCAAAGGTCTGAAAAGCTATTGCAAGACGGATGAGATGATCAGCCAGAATAATAATTTTCAGACAATCTAACAGAGTTACGGAAGGAGGTACACGATGAGTAATTTACTGGTGAACATGAGGGATCAGAATTTCGTTCTCTTTGAGCAGCTGGAGATCGAAAAGCTGTTCACAACGGAGAAGTACAAGGATTTCTCCAAGGACGACGTTCTGATGATGATGAACGAAGCGGAAAAGATGGCCTTGAATGTCATCCTGCCGACCTATGAACTGGGCGACAAGCAGGGGTGTTCTTTCAAGGATGGAAAGGTGACGGTGCCGGAATGCTATCGTGACGCTTACAAAAAATACTGTGAGGGCGGATGGCTGTCCCAGACGCAACCCCCCGATGTCGGTGGCCAGGGAATGCCCTTTATCATGGCGACGGCGAATCTGGAGCCCAACTACGCCGCCAATTTCGCCTTCCTGATGTATCCCGGCCTGACCCACGGCGCGGCCGCGTTGATTCTGCATCACGGGACGGAAGAGCTGAAGAACAAGTATATGTACAAGATGTTTGCCGGTGAATGGGGCGGCACGATGTGTCTGACCGAGCCCGGCGCGGGCAGTGATGTGGGCGCCCTGCGAACCACGGCCAAGCGGCTTCCCGACGGAAAGTTCCTGATCTCGGGGACCAAGTGCTTCATCTCCTGCGGCGATCATGACCTGACTCCGAATATTGTCCATCCCGTTCTGGCGAGAATTGAAGGCGACCCTCCGGGCACGCCCGGCATCTCCATTTTTATGGTTCCCAAGTACCGCGTCAATGACGACGGTTCCCTGGGTGAATTCAACGACGTCAAAACCGGAAACATCGAACACAAGATGGGCATCAAGGGCTCCGCGACCTGCACGCTGAACTTCGGCGAAGACGGCAAGTGTATCGGCGAAATTTTGGGCAAGGAGCGCGAAGGCCTGCGGATCATGTTCCAGATGATGAACGAAGCCCGCATGGAAGTCGGCATGCAGGCGCTTGGGCACTCCACGGCAGCGCTGGAGCACGCCGTTGCCTACGCCAAGGAAAGAATTCAGAGCACCCCGGTCTGGGAAATGAAAAACCCGGACGCTAAGCCTGTGGCCATCATTCAACATCCTGATGTTCGAAGAGACCTGCTCTGGATGAAAGCCTATGTGGAAGGTCTGCGCGCATTGAATTACTTTACCGCCTACGCGCTGGATATGTCCCTTGCGTTTCCGGCGGAGAAAGCGAAATGGTTTGGTTTCGTAGAGCTTCTGACCCCCATCTGCAAGGCCTATACATCCGATATGGGCATGCTGATCACCTCGAAGGCCATCGACATCTATGGCGGCTACGGCTTTTGCCAGGAATATCCCGTGGAGCAGTACATGCGGGATTGCAAGATCGCCTGTCTCTACGAGGGGACCAACGGCATCCAGGCCCTCGATCTGGTCGGCCGGAAACTCGGTCAGAACAAGGGCATGAACGTCATGAACATGATCGGCGAGATCAGCGCCACCGTTGCGAAGGCCAAAAGCCTTCCCGAGCTTGAGAAATACGCGGCCTACCTCGAAGAGGCGAACAACGCCCTGGTCGATCTGACCATGACCTTTGCCGCACTGGGCAAGAGTTCCAGCTTCCTGATTCCCATTCTCAACGCATCGCCGTATCTGGATATCATGGGCGATCTTCTGCTCGGACATTTCCTGCTGCAGGCCGGGGCCATTGCACAGGAGAAATTAAACAAGATCTACGAGGAAAAGGGCGCCGATACCAAGGGCAAACGGCGCACGCTCGTTCACGACAACTCCGACGTGGCCTTCTACGAGGGTAAGATTGCGTCGGCGAAATTTTTTGCCGTCGAGGTCCTCTCCCTGGTGAAGGCAAAGTGTGCAGCGATCAAGGTTGCGGATAAGGTTCCCATCGAAATGGCCGATGAATCCTTCGCAGCGTAAATAAAACACCGCGGCGGCGCCTTCAGGCAGCCGCCGCATCTTATGCGGCGGGCGCCGGTTTGATCCTCAGGACATAAACCGGCGCCGGACCATAAGCAAAAATTAGGAGGAAATGAATATGTCCTATGAAATCAAGAAAGCCGCCGTATTAGGCGCGGGTGTCATGGGTGCCACCATCGCCGCCCATCTCACCAATGCGGGGATTCCCTGCTACCTGCTGGATATCATCCCTTTTGAACTGACCGAAGCCGACAAGAAACAGGGACTGACGGAGAAAAGCCCCGCCTGGCGGGACCGCTTTGCCGCGAACGGTCTGGCCGGCGTCACGAAATCCAAGCCGGCAAGTTTCTACAGCAAGAAAAACGCTTCCATGATCACGATCGGCAACTTCGAAGACGACCTGAATCTGCTGGCCGATGTGGACTGGGTCATTGAAGTCGTCATTGAGAATCTCAAAATCAAACAGGAGCTTTTTGCCAAGGTCGAGAAGATCGTCAAGCCGACCTGTATCGTTACCACCAACACTTCCGGGTTGCCCATCAAGGATATCACGGCGAAGTCCGGCGCCAAGTTCAAGGAACGCTTCCTGGGCACGCACTTCTTTAATCCGCCGCGGTACATGAAACTGTTGGAGATCATCCCCGGCGAGAAGACGAAAAAAGAGATCGTGGACTACATGATCACCTTCTGTGAGCAGGTGCTGGGCAAGGGCGTCGTGGTCTGCAAGGACGTTCCCAACTTCATCGGCAACCGCATCGGTGTCTTTGACATCTCCAATGCCGTCAACCTGATGGTGGAAAAGAAGATGAAAGTGGAAGAAGTGGACGCCGTGATCGGCAAGGCCCTGGGCCGTCCGGGCACCTCCATCTTCGGGACCCTTGATCTGGTGGGCCTCGATACGGGCCATCATGTCATGAAGAATCTTTATGAGGCCGTTCCCGACGACGAAAGCAGAAATATTTTTATGCCGCTGCCCTTCATGGACAAAATGATGGAGCTCAAGTGGCTCGGCAACAAGACCAAGCAGGGTTTCTACAAAAAGAGCAAGGACGCCAAGGGCAAAAAATCTAAAATGGTGCTCGATTACAACACCATGGAATACGTCGCCCCGACGAAACCAAAGTATGAGTCCGTCTCCGCGGCCAAGAAGAAGTCCGACGACGGCGCTGCCGCAACAATCAAGACCGTCTTCTTCGGGAAGGACGCCGCCGCCGACCTGGCGCGCGATTATCTCTGCAATAACTTTATCTACGCCGCCAACCGCGTTCCCGAGATCTGCGATAACATCGTCGCGATCGATAACGCCATGAAGTGGGGCTACAACCATCAACTCGGTCCGTTCGAGACCTGGGATGCCGTGGGCGTCCGGGAAGCGGTCGAAGTCATGAAACAGCTCAAGAAGAAAGTGCCCAAGAAGATCGAAGAGATGCTGAAAAAGGGCTTCGAGACCTTCTATGCGAAGAAGGAAGACGGCACTTACTACTATGACTTCGAGAAGAAGGGCTATGTCCTGCTCGAGCCGAATGCGAGAATCATCCTTCTGCCCGCTTTGAAGGATCAGAAGAAAGTCATCAAGGCGAATGCATCCGCCACACTGGTGGACATCGGCGACGGCGTGGCCTGTCTGGAGTTCCATACCAAGATGAACGCCGTCGATGATGCTATGATCGAGATGATCTTTGCCGCCTGCGATATCGTGGAGAAAGATTGCGTTGGATTGGTCGTCGGCAACCATGCGGCCAACTTCTCCGCCGGCGCCAACATTTTCAAGGTCCTGCTCGCCGCGCAGAAGGGCGACTGGGATGTCCTGGAAACCTTGATTTCCGAATTCCAGAACGCGAACATGCGCATGAAATATCTGTCAAAGCCGGTCGTGACGGCGCCTGCCGGACTGGCGCTGGGCGGCGGTTGTGAAATGGCCATGCACGGGGCGAAATGCCAGCCCTGCGGCGAAACCTATATCGGTCTTGTGGAAGTCGGCGTCGGCGTTATTCCTGCCGGCGGCGGCTGCAAGGAACTCATGGTGCGTCTGACCGAGGGGATTCCCGACGGCGTCATCGATGCGGGGCTGAACCTGCAGACGATTCTTGCCAAGGCCTTTGAGACCATCGCAACGGCCAAGGTGGCCACGAGCGCCATGGAGGCCATGGAGATGGGTTTCATCCGGAAGACGGAAAATATCAGTCTCAACCGGGATCAGCAGATCTATGACGCCAAGCAGGTCGTTCTGGGTCTGTCAAAATTCTACAAGAAGGCGCGTCCGGCGTTGATCCCCGTGATGGGTGAGAACTTCCGGGGTATGGCTGATGCGATTCTGTATAACATGCAGTATGGAAATTTCGCGTCCGCCTATGACGTCCATATTGCCCGGAAGGTCGCTCATATCATTTCCGGCGGCGACTGCGCCGAAGGAACGCTGGTCACGGAACAGGAAATCCTGGATCTGGAGAAGGAGGCCTTCATGAGCCTCATGGGCGAGCAGAAGAGCCAGGACCGGATCATGCACATGCTGACGACAGGCAAACCGCTGCGTAACTAAATTTAATGAAGATTTTCCACCCCTTTTTCCCTCCCCAACGGGGGGGAGGAATGGGCGGGGATCCTGAAGACAAGGAGGAATATCATGAGTGAAGCTGTTATTGTGGAAGCCGTCAGAAGTCCGGGCGGAAGATATAGAAGAGGCGGTCTCGGCGCCACCAGAGGAGATGTCATCGGTATCCAGGTGATGAAGGGCCTTCTGGCCCGATTCCCGAACATGAAGCCGGAAGAGGTAGACGATGTGATCGTCGGCTGTTCCTTCCCCGAAGGCGAACAGGGCATGAACTATGGCCGCATCATCGCGATGGGGGCGGGGTTGCCCATTTCCGTATCGGGCATGGTCGTCAACCGTTTTTGTTCGTCGGGAATTCAGGCGATTGCCGACGCAACCGCCAAGATTCGCGCGGGTTGGTCCGACGTGATTATCGCGGGCGGTTGTGAGACCATGTCTCACATCCCCATGGGCGGCAGCATCTTCCGTCCCAATCCCGACTGGGCTTTCGACGGCAGCATGCCCAACGTCTATGTCTCCATGGGCATCACGGCAGAAAATGTCGCGGCCAATTATAATATCTCCAGAGAAGACATGGATAAGTTCGGTCTGGAGAGCAACCGCAGGGCCTCTGAAGCCCAGAAGGCCGGGAAATTCAAGGATGAGATCATTCCCATCGAGGCCTACAAATACAAGGTCCTCAAAAACGGCAAGCGTGTCCGCGAAAAGGTCATTTTTGACGCGGATGACGGCGTGAGATGGCCGGCCAAGATCGAGGATATGGCCAAGTTAAAGTCCCCCTTCAAACAAGGCGGGACGGTCACCGCCGCCAACTCCTCCCAGATGACCGACGGCGCCGCCTTTTCCCTGCTCATGACGGCGGAAAAAGCCAAGGAACTGGGTTTGAAGCCGCTGGCCAAGCTGACCTATTTTGCCGTGGCCGGCTGCAAGGCCGAAGAAATGGGGATCGGCCCCGCATACGCGATTCCAAAGGTTCTGAAGATGGCAGGATTGACCACCAAGGACATTGATGTTTATGAAATCAATGAAGCCTTTGCCTCACAGGCCATCTATTCCTGTCGGGCGGTGGGGATTGAAGACCGGTATTTTGCCGGGGACATCAATCCGAACGGCGGCGCGATCGCCCTCGGGCATCCATTGGGATGCACCGGCGCCAAACTGACCGCCCAGCTGCTCCATGAGCTGAAACGTCGGAAGGCAAAGCGCGGCATCGTCTCCATGTGTATCGGCGGCGGCATGGGAGCTGCCGGCTTATATGAAATGCTGTAACGATTTCAACTGCGCATTGGCGGGTGCGAAAAGATCCCTCCCCGCCTGACAGCAGGCGGCTTTTCTAAAGCCCGTCGGATGCGATTTTTGTAGGAAGCCATGGTCGTTTTTTCATACGGCCGTGGCTTTTTACTTGTTACGCACGCCGGATTGATATATAAGCGACGCCGATGGGGGATGCATGGGAGATGCCTTGAACCTGAAGGCCTTCCCCTCAGAACGAACTCAATGACAAGGATGATCAATGGAACAGGAAAAGGAACCGACGCAAGAATCCGCTGAAGAAATGAGTTTCGCGGAATTGTTTGAACAAAGCCATACAGAGCCGGTATGGCTGAAACCGGGACAAAAAGTGGATGCCAGGATCGTTAAAATCTCGCCAGAGTGGGTGTTCCTGGATCTGGGCGGAAAAAATGAAGGGTATCTGGACAAAAAAGAATTAGTAAATGATGACGGAGAGTTGACTGTAAAAGAAGGCGACACGATCCGAGCCTACTTTTTGTCCTCCCGCCAGAATGAGAAGCTGTTCACGATAAAAATTGCCGCAGGAGAAGCCGGCCGCATCTATCTGGAAGACGCCTGGCGCAACGGCATCCCCGTGGAAGGAGTGGTCGATAAGGAAATAAAAGGGGGGTTTGAGATCCGGATTGCCGGGACGATGCGGGGGTTCTGTCCCTTTTCGCAAATGGGACTGGCGAGGATAGACAAGCCGGCTGATTATGTCGGGCAGCGCCTCCCCTTCATCATTACGGAATACGAGCAGAAGGGACGCAACATCATTTTATCGAACCGGATGATTGTTGCAAAAGAGCAGCAGGTTCAGAGAGACGCGTTGATGCAGTCGCTTAAGGAAGGCCAGGTTGTGAAAGGGAAAATCATCTCGCTGCAGAAATTCGGCGCCTTTGTGGATATCGGCGGCCTGCATGGACTGTTGCCCATGTCGGAAATCGGCTGGGGCCGTACCGAAGACATCAATGATGCCCTGAAGGTCGGCGAGGAAGTGGAAGTGGCCATTCTGAAAATAGACCGTGAAAAAGACCGGATCAGCCTGAGTCTCAAGAAGATGATTACGGATCCCTGGGAAAAAGTTGAGTCCGCCTATCCGGAAGGATCTGTCCATGCCGGAACGGTGTCCCGCCTGACGAACTTCGGCGCATTTATCACATTGGAAGCGGGAATCGATGGCTTGCTGCATATTTCCCGCCTGGGTGCAGGCAAGCGGATTAATCACGCCGGCGAGATCCTCAAACAGGGACAGATGATCGAGGTGAAAATCGAGAAAATGGACCGGACGGCGAAGCGACTCTCTCTGATCCTGGCGTCGCATGAAGAAGCCGCAGGACAGAAAGAGGAACCCGAAGATTTCCGGCAATATCTCCAGAAGAAAACCGATTCTTTCGGATCGCTCGGTGATGCCCTAAAGAGCGGGGCGTCCCTCAGGGCGAAGGGAATAAAAAAGAAATAGGGCAGGGTGACCCTATCAGGAGGTTTGAGATGCTCAAGCACATTGTCTTCATGAAGTTCAAACCGGCCGTGACGGGGCCTGACATCGATCAACTCAAGCAGGCTCTGGGGGGTCTCCCGGCGCTTATTCCCGAGATCAGAGAATTTGTATTCGGTCAGGATATCTTGCGCACCGAAAGGTCCTGGGATTTTGCCCTGGTATCGGCCTTTGAGAATGTGGAGGCCATGAATCGCTATCAGGTCAATCCTGAACATCAGGTCGTTGTGCAGAAGGTCCGGGCGATGTGTGACAGTATCGTGGTCGTGGACTTCGACTTTTGACGGCTTCGTAAAAAGTCCGGATGCTGCGTTGCGCTGTGTCCTTCGTCGTTGCGGCGTATGTCCATATACGCCTCACTCCTCAGGATTTGCGCGCCTTGCCTGCGGAGCTTTTTACGAAGCCGTCGAATGAGGCCGGTTTTTCGACTATTTATGAGTCCATCAATTTCAACCCATACAGGGAGACAGGCATGAAAGCAGGTTTTATCCAGTTCGACCCTATCTTCGGTGAAGTTAAAAAAAATATCGAGAAGGCAACCCGGCTCATCGAGCCCCTCGATGCCGATGTGATCGTGCTTCCGGAGTTTTTCAATACAGGTTATCTTTTTGCTGCGAAACAGGAGGCGGAAGAGCTGGCCGAGATGATTCCGGATGGTCCGACAACGGAAGCCCTGTGCGGGATCGCCCGAAGAAAAAATATGCATATCGTGGGCGGTTTGATCGAAAAAGCGGGCGATCGGCTTTATAATGCGGCCGTCCTCGTTTCGCCCCAGGGCCATCTGGGGACCTACAGGAAAGTGCATCTTTTCAATGAGGAGACGCTGTGGTTTACGCCCGGAGACAAGGGATTTGAGGTCTATGACATCGGTTCGTGCAAACTGGGGATCATGATCTGTTTTGACTGGATATTTCCCGAGGCCATGCGTGTTTTGGCCCTGAAGGGCGCCGATGTTGTCTGTCACCCGGCCAATCTGGTGTTGCCTTTCTGTCAGGATGCCATGATCACAAGATGTCTTGAGAATCGTGTCTTTGCAGTCACTTCGAACCGGACGGGAACGGAGCAGCGGGGAGGAAAAACCTTTCGTTACACCGGCCGCAGCCAGATTACCGGTCCGGCTGCCAATATCCTCTATCGCGCCGGAGCGGACACGGAAGAAACCGGTGTCGTCAATATGGATGTCTCCATGGCAAGAAATAAACGGCTGAATCCATACAATGACATTTTTGCAGACCGCCGTGTTCCGTTTTATGGAGCATTAACCGGCAAGGTTGTTTAGAAAAAGGACAGATTCATCAAAGTTGCAGGAAGGGAGGGATCAGGAAATGCCGGTCTTACTCATCAAGCAGATCCCTCTTTTTGCCCTCCTTTCGTCGCATGAGCAGGAAACGCTGGCATCCATGCTGAGGCGGCGGTCCATCCATAAAGGGGATTTCCTTTTTCACAAGGGCGATGAAGGAACGGCCCTTTACATCATCTTCAAGGGTCTGATCAAGATTGCCGTTTCCACAAACCGTGGCGACGGGGTCACCCTGGCCATGCTGGCTGACAACGATTTCTTCGGCGAAATGGCCCTGCTCGACGATCTGCCGCGTTCAGCGGACGCCATGGCGCTGGAGGACACGCAGCTGTATGTTCTCAATCGAGCCGATTTTCTTTCCTTTCTGATTCACAATGAACATGCCGTTCGGGCGATCATTCAGGTCCTTTCGCTTCGCCTGCGCAGGACCGACGACATGGTGGCGGAAGTCTGTTTTTTGAATGTCTCTGCCCGGCTGGCAAAACGGCTTGTCGCCCTGGTCGAGTCCCGGCATCAGATGGACAAGGGTGATCAGCAGTATGACGTGCATTTAACACAGCGGGAATTGGCCAGCCTGATCGGCGTCTCCCGCGAGACGATCAACAAGGAATTGAAAATCCTGCGCCAGAAAGGGATCGTAGCTACCGCCCGGAATAGCATTACCGTCCGTGATCTGGACCGCCTGAAAAATCGTGTCAGATGATTCAGTTCAAGTCCTTTGAAAAATGGCTTCACCGCGGCTCAAAATCTTTTTCGCTAAGGAGATGATAAGGCTTAAATATGATTGAAATCAATAAATTAATCTAATTTCTGGAAAGTCGAAAAATCTTTGATTCGCCGCTTGCGAACCATTTTTCGCCGGTTATGCAAAGCTCTCAGTTCAAGTCCTCTCAACTATCAAACCCAAGCACAGCATTTCATAAATACGGTAGCGTAATGACACCTTCGAAAAATGGCTTCACCGCGTCTCAAAAATCTTTTCCGCTAAGAGGACAACCAGACGTCATCATGATTCATGGCAAGCCGTTAACGTAATCTCTGGAAAGGCGGAAAACATTTGATTCGCCGCTTGCGAACCATTTTTCGCCGGTTATGCAAAGCTCTCAGTTCAAGTCCTCTCAACTATCAAACCCAAGCACAGCATTTCATAAATACGGTAGCGTAATATGGTTTTAAAAAAAGCTTGACACGAGGATCGAACTTAATTATTGATCTGAATAAGATTCAAAATGTGAACAAAATAATGTTTTAAAATTTAAATCATGACGCCGACGAAGGGGGGCTTATGGATGTCATCGAAACAGGAATCGATATCCGATCGGATGAATACCGAAAGAATTACGAGACGATGGAAGCCCTGGTGGTTAATCTGAAAGAGGAACTCCGGATCGCCCGGGAGGATCGTTCTCCGGCGGCCCGGAAACGTCTCATCTCTCAGGGGAAGATGCCTGTCCGGGAGAAGCTGGAACTCTTGCTGGACAGAAACACCCCTTTTCTGGAGATCGCCCCGCTGGCGGCCCGGGGCCTGTATGACGGAAAGATCCACGGTGCGGGGCTCGTCTCGGGAATCGGCGTCGTTGCCGGCAAGGAAGTGTTGATTACCTGCAATGACGCAATGATCAAGGGTGGGGCGACCTATCCCCTGACCGTTAAAAAAAGCCTGCGTTGCCAGACAATCGTTATGGAAAATCGCCTGCCTGCCGTCACCCTGATCGACTCGGCCGGCGGTTTTTTGCAGCTTCAGTCCGAGGTTTTTCCGGATATCGATGACGGCGGGAGGCTTTTCTATAACCAGGCGAAGATGTCCAAGATGGGAATCCCCCAGATCACTGCCGTGATGGGTTTGTGCACAGCGGGCGGCGCTTATGTGCCCGCCATGTCCGATGAAGTTGTGCATGTCAAGGGAACGGGCGCCATCTTTTTAGGCGGACCCCCTCTCGTCAAGGCGGCCACGGGCGAGGAGGTGACGGCGGACGAACTGGGTGGCGCGGACCTGCATTGCCGCGAGTCCGGCGTGTCTGATTATCTTGCCGAGGATGACCGGCATGCCCTCGAAATTCTGCGTAAGATCATCAAAAACCTCCCCACTCCGGAAAAGGCCCGACTGTCGATGCAGGAGCCGGCCCCGCCCCTTTATGATCCGAAGGAGATCTATGGCATTGTCAGCCGTCAACTTAAAGTGCCCTACGATGTCAGGGAAGTGATTGCGCGTATGGTTGATCGGAGTGAATTTCTGGAGTTCAAGGAGTTGTATGCACCGACGCTGGTCTGCGGATGGGCTTATATCCACGGCTATCCCGTGGGGATCCTCGGGAATAACGGCATCCTGTTCTCCGATAGCGCCTTGAAAGGCACCCAATTCATTCAGCTCTGTGACCGGCGCCAGATACCGCTCATCTTCCTCCAGAATATCAACGGTTTTATGATTGGCAGGGAGTATGAGCGGCTCGGCATTACGAAGGACGGCCACAAGATGGTCAATGCCGTGGCAAACGCAACCGTTCCAAAATTTACGGTGATGATTGGTGCGTCGTATGGGGCGGGCAACTATGCCATGTGCGGGCGGGCGTATTCGCCGCGCTTCCTCTGGATGTGGCCCAATGCCGAAATTGCCGTCATGGGAGGGGAACAGGCCGCCGGTGTTCTCGTCACGCTGAGAAATGACCAGCTTGCCAAGGAGGGTTCACCCCCCATGTCTCCTGAAGAAGTGGAACAAATCAGCGCACCGGTCATTGCCGCTGCCAGGACGGAAAGCAACGCCTACTATAGTACGGCTCAACTTTGGGATGACGGCATCCTCGATCCGGTCGATACACGGGATGTGCTGGGGCTGGCCATATCCGCCGCCCTGAACGCCCCCATCCGCAACGATATCCTGGGATACGGCATTTTCCGGATGTAGGGGTAAAAAGGGAATCGCCTTTGGCAGGGACGATGTAAAGTAAAGATATTAGGAGAGCTTTGCATAACCGCTGAAAAATGGTTCGCAAGCGGCGAATCAAATGTTTTCCGCCTTTCCAGAGATGACGTTAACGGCTTGTCCTGAATCATGATGACGTCTGGTCGTCCTCTTAGCGGAAAAGATTTTTGAGACGCGGCGAAGCCATTTTTCAAAGGTGTCATTACAAGATCATTTTGGACCGTTGAACAGGAGAGACAGTATGTTCAAGAAGATCCTGGTTGCGAACAGAGGGGAAATTGCCCGGCGCATTATGTATACCTGCCGCGAGATGGGGGTGGCCACCGTCGCGGTTTATTCGGATGTGGATCGCAATGCAATTCATGTCCTTGAGGCGGATCAGGCCGTCCTTCTGGGGGATGCCGAACCGGCGCAGAGTTACCTCAATATCGATAAAATCATCGCTGCGGCGAAAGAAACCGGGGCCGAGGCGATTCATCCCGGTTACGGATTTCTGGCCGAGAACGCGGATTTTGCCGAGCGTTGCGAACAGAACGGCCTGGTCTTCATCGGCCCGCCGGCGCCCGTGATTCGTGAATTGGGGGATAAAACCGTGGCGCGGCAGACGATGATCAAAAATGGTGTGCCCGTCATTCCCGGCATGACTCGCACCGAGTCGGACCCGGGAGCCATCGCCCGCGAGGCCGATCGTCTGGGATATCCCGTCCTGATTAAAGCGGCGGCAGGAGGCGGGGGAAAGGGAATGCGCGTCGTGCAAACGCGTGCGGAAATTCGCGAGGCCTGCCTGTCTGCCGCGAGCGAAGCCGCCAGTGCATTCGGCAACGGTTCGATCTACCTGGAAAAGTATCTTGCCCGAACCCGGCATATCGAGTTCCAGATTCTGGCCGACCGCTATGGGAATGTTGCTTATTTGCTCGAGCGGGAATGCTCCATCCAGAGGCGGCACCAGAAGATCATTGAAGAAACGCCGTCGCCCGCCATGACGCCCGAACTCCGGGAACGGATGGGAAAGGCGGCCGTCGCGGCGGCCCGGGCTTCCGGGTATGTGAATGCGGGTACGGTGGAGTTTCTGCTGGACTCCGACGGCAGCTTCTATTTTCTGGAAGTCAACACGCGTCTCCAGGTCGAGCATCCGATCACGGAGATGGTGACCGGCCTCGACATTGTCCGGCACCAGCTTTTGATCGCCGCCGGCGAACCGCTGACCCTGGTGCAAGAGGAGATTCAGGGAAGGGGGCATGCCATTGAGTGCCGTATCTATGCGGAAGACCCGGAACAGGGATTCTATCCTTCTCCCGGCAGAATCACCTGCATGAAAGAACCGTCGGGGCCGGGAATACGGAATGATTGTGGAGTCTATTCCGGGTTTCAGGTTCCGGTGGAATACGATCCCATTCTGTCCAAACTGATCGCCCACGCCGAAAACAGAGACGCCGCCATTCAGCGCATGATTCAGGCGCTTGAGAGCTACGTCATTCTGGGAATCCGGACCGCCATTCCCTTTTTGATCGACGTTCTCCGGTCGGAGGCCTTTGTTGCCGGGGAAACATTCACCGATTTTGTGAGCTCCCATTTTGCAGACTGGAAACCGGAAAGAACGGATGCCGATATGGCCTGCATCGCCTACATCATCGATGACCTTGCCGGTCGGAAAAAAACAACAGTTTCAAGTGCCGGCGCCGGTGCGCCATTGTCCCCCTGGCAGAGCCTTGGGAACTGGCGACGATAGATAAAGAACGTGCCGGATGACCACGATTAAGAGGTAGGAAAACCATGCACTACAGACTCAAGACGGGTGAAGAGACGCTGACTTTTGGTGTCGATCCGGTGAAAGAAAATCATCTGAAGGTTTCCACCGGAGAGAAAACGCTGGATGTTCGTTATACCGTCATCACCGATCATCATGTTCATTGCGTGGTGGAGGGCGTCGGTATGAATGCATTTGTCACCGGCGAAAAAGGCGAAAAAACCATCCTGATCCGGGGGGTGCCCTATGTCGTTCAGGATGCCGACATCCAGACACGGACCCGGAAAGGTGCGCGGGATCTGACAGGCCTTCCCAAAGTGATTACGCCGCCCATGCCGTCGGTCGTCGTGCGCATCATGGTCGCCGAGGGCGACCACGTGCAGAAAGGGGACGGCGTCATTGTCCTGACCGCGATGAAGATGGAAACAACCTTGACCGCCCCTTTCCCGGGCCGGGTGACAGGAATCAACGTGTCTGTCGGCGAAAAGGTCATGCCTGGAAAGATCCTGGTGGACATCGAGAAAGAACCGGAGGATGCCCAATAAAGCAAACATAATTATAGTCAAGGAGGCAAGCTTATGAACGATCAGCATTTGCTCTACCGGGTCGAGGACGGCATCGGCGCCATCACGATCAATCGCGAGCAGCAGCGAAACACGATTACGCCCGAGGCGATTGATCTTTTCCACGCATATCTCGATCAGGCGGAAAAGGATGAACTCGTGAGAGCCCTTCTGATCACCGGGGCCGGCGACAAAGCCTTTTGCACCGGTGCGCAACTCGTGGGCGCAATCGCGACGGAGGGGAAGGATGTGTTCGGATATTATGCAAGTCTCTTAAACAGGCTGGTGAGCTTTCCCAAGCCGACGGTGGCGCGCATCAAGGGCTTCTGCCTGGCAGGTGGAATGGGCTTTATGCTGGCCTGCGATATCGTGATCGCCGCAGACGACGCCAAATTCGGCACGCCGGAAGTGAATGTCGGACTGTGGCCGATGATGATCGGCGCCCTGATTTTTCGCAATGTCCTGCAGAAAAAGGCGATGGAGATGATTCTCCTGGGCGAGAGGATGACGGCCCGGGAGGCCTTGGACATGGGATTGATCACCCGTGTCGTGCCGGTGGGCAGCCTGGACGAAGAAGTGAACAACGTCCTTAAGAGCCTGGTTTCCAAAAGCCCGATCGGGATGAGGATCGGCAAGCAGGCGTTTTACGAAGCGGCGAACATGCCGTTGAAAGACGCCCTGAATTATCTTTCCGAAAAGACTCAAGGAAGTGGTGAGTACAGAGGATGCCCGGGAAGGCATCACGGCCTTCATCGAAAAACGGCCGCCGGTTTTTACCGGCCGATAACGAGAGACCTTTATTGAAAAATAGTTTCGCCGCGGCTCAAAAATCTTTTCCGCTAAGAGGACAACCAGACGTCATCATGATTCATGGCAAGCCGTTAACGCCATCTCTGGAAATGCGGAAAACATTTGATTCACCGCTTGCGAACCATTTTTCAGCGGTTATGCAAAGCTCTCAAATCATGATTACGGACAGGGGGGAGATATGAGCACGAAAGATCCAAGAAAAAATGACAAGGTCATCATCGCCAACTGCAGCGGCTATTATGGCGATCGCCTGGCGGCGGCCAAGGAAATGGTGCAGGGTGGTCCCATCGACATCCTGACCGGAGACTATTTGGCGGAACTCACGATGGCGATCCTCTTCGGCGAAAAGATGAGGAAGCCGGAAACGGGTTACGTGCCGACGTTTCTGAGGCAAATGGAGCAGGTGATGGGGGAATGCCTCGACCGCGGCATTCGGGTGGTCTCCAACGCCGGCGGATTGAATCCGCAGGGGTTGGCGAAAGAGCTGAAGAAAATCGCGGACACCTTGGGCCTTCATCCGAAGATCGCCTGCATTGAAGGCGATGATCTCATGGGACGGCTGGCGGACCTGCAGGAGAAGGGGGAAGCGTTTATTCACCTGGATAAGGGAATCAGCCTGAAGGACGCCGGCGCCATGCCCATTACGGCCAATGCCTATATGGGTGGCTGGGGTGTTGCGTGAGGCCCTGGCCCAGGGAGCGGATATTGTGGTGGGCGGCCGTCTTGCGGATGCCTCGGTCGTGATGGGTCCGGCCGCCTGGTGGTTCGGATGGCAGCGCCAGGACTGGGACAAGCTTGCCGGCGCCGCTGTTGCCGGTCATATCATTGAATGCGGAGCCCAGGCGACGGGGGGAAATTATTCCTTCATCGAGGAGGTGCCATCGTTCCTCAACGTGGGCTATCCCATCGCCGAAATCTTCGCGGACGGCTCCTTTGTGATCACCAAACATCCCGGCACCGGAGGTCTCGTCTCGGTCGATACCGTCAAGGCCCAGCTCCTTTATGAAGTGAGGGGGCCGAAGTATCTGACCCCGGACGTGGCGGCGCGGTTCGATACGATCGAAATTTCCCAGGAGGGACCGGAGCGGACGAAGATTACCGGTGTGAAGGGTGAGCCTCCCCCCGCGACGACCAAGGTCTGCATCAACAATGCGGGCAATTATCGCAATTCGATGACGATCATTCTCACAGGACTCGACATTGAAAAGAAGGCGAAGATCTTCGAAGACGCATTGTTCGACAGTCTCGGCGGCCGGGGGAAATTTGCCGTGGAGAATGTGCAGTTGATCCGGTCTGATAAGGAGGATCCCCAATCGAATGATGAGGCCTTTGCCTATCTGCGCGTATCGGTGATGGACCCGGATGCGAAAAAAGTCGGTAAATTCTCTGCGAAGATCGTTGAGCTCGGCCTGGCCAACATCCCCGGTTTTACGGCAACCGCCCCGCCGACCAAGGGCGGACCCGCCATCGTCCATTGGCCGACACTCGTCTCGACCCAGCATATCCAGCAGAAAGTCACGATTGAGGAGAAGGTTATGATGGTGGATTCCGTTTTGCCGGACCCCTCGGCGCCCGTGCCTGCTGCCAAAGAGATTACGATTCCTCCGCTGCCCGTGGGGAAGATGATCAGGATGCCTCTGGGACGTGTTTTCGCCACACGCTCCGGCGACAAGGGCGGCAACGCCAATCTTGGGGTATGGGCGAAGACACCCGAGGCCTTCGCCTTCCTGAGGGAATTCCTGACGACGGAAAAATTGAAAGAGCTCCTTCGCGATATGAGCGGATTTGAGATGGAACGTTACGAATTCCCCAATCTCCTGGCCGTCAATTTTTATATCAAGGGCGTGCTCGGGGAAGGCGTGGCGGCATCAATGCGCAGTGACCCCCAGGCGAAGACGCTGGGTGAATATCTGCGTGCAAAAGTCATTGAAATGCCGGAAGCAATCGTAGGAAAGGCTAAAGGCTAAAAGCAGGCGAAAGGAGGTGTTCAATGACAGTTTACGATACCAAGCCGTGGTTGCAATCGTATGATCCAGGGATGGCGCCCGAGTTGACGATTCCGGATGAGACGTATGTGGACCTGCTGGAAAGAGTCATCAGCCGCGATCCGGACAGGGCCGTGTTTCACTTTCTTGGCAGCACCTTTAGCTACAGAGACCTGGACAGGTTCTCCGGTAGTTTTGCCGGATATCTTGCCGGCCTGGGTTGTGTTCCGGGAGACGTGGTCGGTGTGAATCTTCCCAACACCCCCCAGTATTTGATTGCCCTGGCCGGCATTCTGCGTGCAGGTTGCGTGGCCAGCGGGGTTTCGCCGCTCTTGACGCCCAAGGAAATGGCCAATCAGATCAATGACTCGGACGCAAGATGCCTGGTTACGTTGGATGCCATTTTCGAAAATCGCGTGCAAAAAATTCGCAACGACATTCCGTCCCTGAAAAGTTGCATCGTCACAAATATCATTGACTTTCTTCCGTTTCACAAGAGATTCCTGGGAAAATTACTGAAGAAAGTACCCGTGGGTAAGGTTGATCCGATACCCGGCAAAGAGATTGTCCCGTTCATGGATGTTATCCGGAACTATGGGGCGTCAAGGCCGAAGGTGCGTATCGATCCGGGGGATACCTGTCTTATCCAGTACACAGGGGGTACGACAGGCCTGCCCAAGGGGGCGGTCCTGACCCACCGCAATCTTGTTGCCAATATCGCTCAGGCAACACAATGGTTCGACCTCAAGATGGGCGGAGGGGTTGCCTGTTCGGGATTTCCATTTTTTCATCAGGCGGGTCTCTATCTGGGGCTGACGACCATGTCCATGGCTTACACCCAGTGCCTGATTCCCGATCCCAGAAACACCGATCATGTCTGCAAGGAAATTTCCAAATACCGCCCCAGCGTCATGCTGCATGTTCCGTCCCTCTACCAGATGCTGATGGATAATCCGGCCTTTGCGAAAATTGATTTCTCGTCGTGTGAGGTTTGCATTTCCGGTGCCGCTCCGTTTTCGAAAGAGGCCATCACGGCTCTGGAAGCGGTCGTTGGTAAAGGGAAAGTGGTGGAAATCCTCGGCATGACCGAGGCGAGCCCCCTTATCACGATGAATCCCTACAAAGGGAAAAAGAAGCTCGGTTCTGTCGGCCTGCCGTTGCAGAGTACCCGGATTAAGGTGGTCGATGTTGAAACAGGAAGGGTAGAGGTGCCGGTGGGTGAAGCTGGAGAACTGATCGTTCGCGGTCCCCAAGTGATGAAGGGGTATCACAACAAGCCCGAAGAAACGGCAAACAGCTTGAGGGAGTACCAGCAGGAAACGTGGCTCTATACCGGCGATGTGGTCCGGATGGATGAGGACGGGTATGTCTTTATGGTTGACCGCTCCAAGGATATGCTCATCGTGGGGGGGTACAAGGTGTTTTCCCGGGAGGTTGAAGATGTCTTGAGTCAGCATGCGGCGGTCCAGTTTTGTGCTATTATCGGGATGCCGGATCCCAAGAGGCCGGACAGCCAGGTGGTCAAGGCGGTGATCCAACTGACCGCCCCGGCGAGGGAAAAAGAGCCTGAATCCATTAAAAAAGAACTGCTCGACCATTGTCGGGAAAACCTGACGCCTTATAAGGTTCCCAAGGTTATTGAGCTTACGGACGCCATGCCGCTGACGGCCGTGGGGAAGGTGGATAAGAAGGCACTGAGGGCGAAGGTCGAAGGGCAAAAAGGAGGATGAAATGTATTTCAATGAAACGCACAACGCTTTCCGGGCATCGGTAAGAAGATTCATCGATAAGGAAATCAATCCCTATATCGACGAATGGGAGGAGAAGACCGTTCCGTTGCATGACCTGTTCAAGAAGATGGGAAATCTTGGCTTCCTCGGGATTCGTTACGATCCGAAATATGGAGGGCAGGGGCTCGACTACTGGTATGAGACGGTTCTCCTCGAAGAAGTCGGACATATCCGCGGTCTGGGTGTTTCGACGGCGATTGCCGTGCAGACCAATATGGCGACGCCCGCGATTGACGCCTTTGGCAGCGAATACCTGAAGGACAAATACCTGAGGGGCGCGATCGCCGGCGACATGGTGTCGGCCATTGCCGTCACGGAACCCGACGCCGGATCGGATGTGTTTGCCATCAAGACGAAGGCGGTGAAGAAGGGGGATCACTATCTTATCAATGGATCCAAGACCTATATCACCAACGGGACCCAGGCCGACTTTCTGACCCTGCTGGCGAAGACGAGTGACGATGGGGGATATCATTCATTTGGTCTTTTCGTCGTGCCGACGAATCTGCCCGGTTTTGTCGTCAGCAAGAAACTCGATAAGCTGGGTTTGCGAAGCAGTGATACGGCGGAGCTCTTTTTCGACAATGTTGTGGTGCCGGTAGAGAATTTAATCGGTAAGGAGGGGGAGGGATTCATCTATCAGATGAAACAGTTCCAGCATGAGCGGTTTACGATCCTGCCGGGCGTCCATGTGTGCGTTCAGGATATGATCGATATGACGGTTGACTACCTGAAACAGAGAATCGTCTACGGCAAGCCTCTTATCACCAAGCAGGTCCTGCGACATCGCCTGGCGGGGTGGCTGATGAAAAATGAATGCCTGAAGCAGCTCACGTATCATATCGTCCGCATGAAGATGGAAGGGCTTGACGTCACTCGCGAGATATCGATGGGGAAACTGTTTGCCGGACAGTTGATTGCGGAGGTTGCCAGTGGCTGTCTCCAGATGTTCGGGGGAATGGGGTTTATGAACGAGACGCTGATTTCCCGATATTTCAGAGATTCTCGCATCATGTCGATCGGTGCGGGAGCGGACGAGGTCATGTACGAAGTCATTGCCCGGACATCGGGGTTTTGAACCTTCCCCGGGGCCTTTGACTGTCTGTGCTGCAAAAAAAAGCCGCGGAGGCGGCAGCGACGGGAGTGGGTATTCTCCCGATAAAGGAGCGAAAGAAAAGGAATGTTTAAAACAAGATTGACGGAAATGTTGGGTATCCCTCACCCGATCATGATGGGCGGGATGCAGTGGCTTTCGACGGCTTCATTTGTTGCAGCTGCTGCGAATGCGGGCGTGATGGCTTTTCTGACGGCGGAGACGTTTCCGACCGCTGAGGATTTTCGGGAGGAGATTCAGAAAACGCGTGATCTGACGGATAAGCCTTTTGGGGTGAACATCAGCATGATTCCCGAATTGGGGCGCGGGGAACGCTCGCTGGGCTTTGCGAAGGTGGCCGCCGAAGAAAGGGTGGCGGCGGCTGAGACGGCCGGCAATGATCCGGCATTCCTTATCCCTGTGCTCAAGTCAGGGGGAATCAAAATATTTCATAAAGTTCCCTCACTTCGTTTTGCGAAAAAGGCTGTTGCCGGTGGTGTTGATGGGATCATCATCGTGGGTTTTGAATGTGGCGGCCATCCCGGCATGGATGACGTCCCCTTGTCGATCATATTGCCCAGGGCGGTGGATGAACTTTCGGTTCCCGTTGTTGCTGCCGGCGGTATTGCAGATGCAAGGGGATTCGCTGCGGCCATGTGCTACGGGGCCGCCGGTGTGCTCATGGGAACCCGTTTTGTAGCGACATCCGAAAGCACGATGAACGAAACGATGAAGAAGCGCTATCTTGAGGTGGCGGAAAGAGATACGACGCTCATTATGAGAACCCTCAATAACCCCATGCGATGCATGAAAAACCGGGCGACCGGCAAAGCGCTGGAAATGGAAGCCCGTGGTGCGGGGCTGGCTGAGCTTCTCACGATCGTCGGTGGAAAAGTGGGCCGGGAGATGTACGCCAAGGGAGACCCGGAAGGCGTTCCCATTGCGTGTGGTCTGGCGGCTTCGCTCATCCACGAGATCAAGCCGATCGCCGAGGTCGTGACCGAAATTGTCACGGGCGCCCATGCGATTTTGTCTCGTATCAGAACCATGGAAGTCGTGTCATGATCCATCGGGTACGCCACGATGATGAGCACGATGCGTTCAATGGCGTTGGTTCAGCGTAGGAAAGAAAATGAAGAATCAGGTGAATGAAATGACCAGTGTAAACAAGACAGACGCTGCCGTGCCGAGACGGTCGATGCGGCGTCTCCGGGAGAAGGAAAATCGTTATAATACCATCTTGAAAGCGGCAGAGACGTTGTTCGCCCGGAAGGGCTATCATCAGACGAGCATCGAGGAAATCGCTGATCTGGCAGAGGTGTCGACAGGTTCCGTCTATTTCTATTTCAAAAACAAAGAGGAACTCCTGATCAAACTCATGCAGGAAATCGGGCATGATCTGAGAAAATCAATGGGTGAGGAGTTTCAGAAGACCGAATTTTCCTTCGAGAGCTTTCGGACGATCTCATTTGCATTTCTGGGGGACTTCTGTTTGCGCTATCCTGAGAAAATCGCTATTTTTTTCAGGGAATCGGTCGGCCAGAGTGTGGAAGTTGAAGAACAGAGGAAACAGGTGTTTGTCAAGCTCACGCAGGACATCAAGGATGCAATTATCAAGATCAGTGAGAATCAGGGCAAGCATTTCGTGACGGATTTATCGCCGGAATTGATCGCCGTCTGCATCGTCGGGATCTATGAGCGCATCGCCTGTTATTACCTGCTCTGGCAGGACCGTTCTGCAGATGTCATGCAAATGGCTCAGGAATCGGCATCGTTTATGTTGGGCGGGATGAACAACCTCTTTATCGCGGATGCCCCGCACTAAGAACTTCCTTTTTCGCGGTGGGAGTATAGGAAGAAGGATCTTGTGCGCCTGCAGCTGCATTCATCTTAGCCTTTGCCTGGATCATATTTAAATCTGTAACCGATGCCGGGCTCGTTGATCAGAAATCTCGGGCGGGCCGGGTCCTTTTCGATCTTGCGCCGCAGCTGGGTCATGTAAACCCGGAGATATTGTGTCTGTTCGATGTGGGAGGGCCCCCAGATCTCCTTAAGCAGTTGTCGATGTGTTATCGCTTTGCCCGCATGCTGTGTAGAGTATAAACGCGGTTAGATCATGCCGTCTGATCCATTGGGAATTTAGCGAGCCGGGGTTTCGTCGGGGGGGCGGGTGGCGCTTTCCCAGGATTGAAGAGCCAACCATGCTTCGTGGGCATTGCGGGCCGACTGCAATGTCTGCCGCAGATGGCGGTTCTGAAGGTTCCGGGCGGTCAGGGCGAGAAGTTGGATCTGAATCTCCGGCTTCTCGTTTGGCGTAAGGCTTAGAAATATGAATTCCATGGGTTTTTCTGTAACCAGATCACTAATCCCCTCCCTTGTCAAACCCAGGGCAACCAGCGGCTGATCAAGCCCGGCGATCCGCGCATGGGGGAAAGCCACCCCTTCATTGAAGAAGGTCGATCCCTGTTCTTCCCTCTCCTGGACGGCTTTGACATACGATGCGACCAGATCCGGTGCTTGAACGCCACAGGCCACCCGCACGAGGCCCGCGATGGCTTCATCGCGGGCAACCGGTGTTTCCCAGATCTTGATGTGTGCTTCATCCAGCAGCATGCCCATGGTGAGTTGTTTCCCGTCGACCGGCGGCTCGTGAGCCGGGCCTTTAGTTTTGACGGGTGCCCGGAAGTCCTCGTGCGTCGTCGTTGTTGCCTTGGAAGCCGCCGGTTCATGGGTCCGCGTATCCAAGACGATGATCGTCGCCCCGTGGACTTCCTCCATTAACCTCTCCGGAATGCTCTTTTTCGCCAGGACTCTTTTCCAGAACGGAACAGGAGCCGGCGATCCCAGGACGATATGACCGATCATGTATTCCCGGGCAAAACGGATGATCGTATCGCCGATATCTTCGCCCTTATAGGTGAAAACCATGGCCCCGAGCTCCTTCGCCAGGGTCAGGCTGCCGGATAGGATGCGCTGGGTTTGGCTGTCGATGACCGTGGCTTCTTCGGAAGGGGTCTGGACATAGACGGCAAACCAGTTCCGGTTCAGTTTTCCCGCGAGCCGCGAGGCGTAACGCAGAAGCATGTCGCTGTTGGGTCCCCGGGAACTCAGGCAAACCATGATCTGATCGGGGACAACGACACCCTCTTCCGGCAAGCTCTCATGCCTTTTGAGGTCAATCTGGGCGGCGATCTCTCGCAGGGTCAGTTCCCGTAGATTTTCCAGGTTGGGGGCCTTGAAAAAATTCTCCATGGCCATCCCGATCCGCTCCGCCGGATAAACCTTCCCCTCCATCAGGCGTTCCTGAAGGTCTTCAGGGGTCACGTCCACATTGACGATCTGATCCGCCTCGGCAAGGACGCTGTCGGGCAGCCGCTCCCGCACCTTGATGCCCACGGACCTCTCCACGGTGTTGTAGAGGCTCTCCAAGTGTTGGACGTTCAGCGTCGTGATGACATGGATGCCGGCGGCAAGAATGTCCTGGACGTCCTCGTAGCGCTTGGCATTCTTCGTTCCCGGGACATTGGTGTGGGCCAGTTCGTCCACCAGGGCGACCTGGGGGTTGCGGCGCAATACTGCGTCCAAATCCATCTCTTCCACGATGATTCCGTGATATTTCTGGCGCATGCGGGGAACTATTTCCAGGCCCTCAAGGAGCTTCGCCGTGTCGGCCCGGCCATGGGTCTCCAGCAGGGCGACGACCACGTCAATCCCATCCGCCTTGAGGCGATGGCCCTCCTGGAGCATTTCGTAGGTCTTGCCGACACCCGCCGCGTAGCCCAGGTAGACCTTCAGGCGTCCCCGCTCGGCGCGGCGGATCATTCGCAAAAAGGTATCCGCACGGTCATTCGTCATCAGATGTCACCGCTTTCCATCAAGATCAAGATTCAGCAGGAGGACATTGACCCGGGGCTCCCCAAAAATCCACAGGTCACGACCCTCCGCATGGGCCTCCACCTTCCGTTTGACGATATCCTCGCTTACATGGCGGGCCTTCGCCACCCGCGGTGCCTGAAGCAGAACGTTTTGCAGGCTGATATGGGGGTCGAGGCCGCTTCCGGAGGCCGTCACGGCATCGGCCGGAACGGGAATCCGCGGTTCCAGGTCATTCATTGCTCGGTAGGCGCTGACCCGCTCTTTGACCGTCTCAATCAATTTTTGCGAAGTGGGTCCCAGGTTGCTGCCGCCGGAATTGGCGGCCTCATAGCCCTTCCCGGCTGCCGAGGGACGGGGATGAAAGTAAGTCGGACCGGCAAACCGCTGGGCGATCAGGGAAGATCCCCCGATCTTCCCCCCGGATTGGATCAGGGAACCGCCGGCCTGCTGGGGGAACGCCCCTTGGGCAATGCCCCAGACCATAAGTGGATAAAAGCCGCACAGAATCACAGCGAGTAAAAAAACGGATATCAGGGCTATTCGTAATTCACTAAAATAATCTTTTGTTTTCATCATGTCAGACTCAGATAATTAATGATCACATCAATTATTTTAATCCCAGCAAACGGCGCCATCAGGCCCCCGAACCCATAGATTAAGACGTTGCGCCTGAGGAGCGCGGTGGCGGCCAGGGGTCGGAAGGTCACGCCCCGGAGTGCTAGGGGTATCAGGGCCACGATGATCAGGGCGTTGAAGATGACGGCGGAGAGGATGGCGCTCTCGGGCGACTTGAGTCCCATGATGTTCAGAGGCGCGATCACCGGGAATAGGCCGATCAGCATGGCCGGGATGATGGCAAAGTACTTGGCGACATCATTGGCGATGCTGAAGGTGGTCAGGGCACCCCGGGTCATCAGCATCTGCTTGCCGATTTCCACGATTTCGATGAGCTTGGTGGGGTTGGAGTCGAGATCAACCATGTTGCCCGCCTCTTTGGCGGCCTGGGTGCCCGTGTTCATGGCCACCCCCACATCGGCCTGGGCCAGCGCCGGGGCATCATTAGTCCCGTCGCCGGTCATGGCAACGAGATGTCCCGCCGCCTGCTCCTTGCGGATCAGGGCCAGCTTGTTCTCCGGTCTGGCCTCGGCGAGGAAATCGTCCACACCGGCCTCTTTGGCAATGGCCTCCGCCGTCAGCCGGTTATCGCCGGTGATCATGACCGTCCGGATGCCCATGGCCCGGAAGCGTTCGAAACGATCCTTCAACCCCCCCTTGACGATGTCCTTCAGATGAACCACACCCAACACGCGGTTCTTTTCCGCCACAATGAGTGATGTTCCTCCCGACCGGGAAATCGCCTCCGCCGCTTGGGTGACTTCCTGTGAAAAATCCTGGCCGATGAAGCTCCGGATGGCATCCGGGGCGCCCTTCCGGATTTGCCTCCCGTTGATATCGACGCCGCTCATGCGGGTCTGGGCTGTAAAGGTGATGAAGGTGGCATGGGGCATCTCGGCGATGGACCGGCCCCGGAAACCGAATTCCTTCGCGAGGACCACAATGCTCCGGCCTTCCGGCGTTTCATCGGCCAGAGAGGCGAGTTGCGCTCCGTCGGCCAATTCCTGCGGCGAGACGCCGGGGGCGGGGATGAATTCTGTCGCCTGGCGGTTGCCGAGGGTGATCGTGCCCGTCTTGTCCAAGAGGAGCACGTCCACATCTCCCGCCGCCTCCACGGCCCGGCCGCTCATGGCCAGGACGTTCTTCTGCACCAGCCGGTCGATGCCGGCTATGCCGATGGCGCTCAAGAGCCCGCCGATCGTTGTCGGAATGAGGCAGACGAGCAGGGCGACCAGAACCGTGATCGAAAAGGAGAGTCCCGAGTAGAGACCGAAAAACTTCAGGGTCAGAATCACCACGAGAAATATGACCGTGAGAGCCGCCAGCAGGATCGTCAGGGCGATTTCGTTTGGGGTCTTCTGGCGCTGGGCGCCTTCGACCAGGCTGATCATGCGATCCATGAAGCTTTCTCCGGGGTTGGCTGTGACGACCACCCGGATCTGATCGGACAGAACCCGGGTGCCGCCCGTGACGGCGCTGCGGTCTCCGCCCGCTTCGCGGATGACGGGCGCAGACTCGCCGGTGATAGCCGATTCGTCCACCGTGGCCGCGCCTTCGATAACATCGCCGTCGGCGGGGATGATTTCCCCCGTGCGGACGACAATGACATCCCCTTTCCGGAGAGTTTCTGCCGCCACCTGTTCAACGGCGCCGGAGGCCAAGGTGAGGTTGGCCGTGGTCTGAGTGCGTGTTCGGCGCAGGGCGTCTGCCTGGGCTTTGCCCCGCCCCTCCGCCATGGCTTCTGCAAAATTGGCAAAGAGAACCGTAAACCAGAGCCATAAGGACACCTGGAGGCCAAAACCGAGGGACTCCCCGGCCGGCTGGACCAAGAGGCCGATGGTGGTGATGAGGGCGCCCGATTCCGTGACGAACATGACGGGGTTCCGCATCATGTGCCGGGGGTGCAATTTCCGGAAAGAGGCTTTGACCGCAGGAAGGAGGATCGCTTTATCAAAAAGGGCGTGTGAATTGACTCCCATCAGAACAACCTCCCGGAGCGCGTCATAATGAAATGTTCTACAATCGGTCCCAAAGCCAAAGCAGGTAGAAAAGTCAAGGCGCCGACGATCAAAACCGTCCCGACTAGGAGAATCAGAAAGGTCAGACCGGAGACGGGGAAGCTTCCCGCATGAGGCGGCGAGAGCTTTTTCCCCGCCAAATTCCCAGCCAGGGCCAGGACCGGAATGATGAAGAAGAATCGTCCGATGAGCATGGCCAGGGCCAAGGTCGTGTTCATCCAAGGCGTATTTGCGCTAAGGCCGGCAAAGGCGCTGCCGTTGTTTCCCGTCGCCGAAGAAAAAGCGTAGAGGATCTCGGACAAACCGTGGGGTCCCGCGTTATTCAGAGCGGCCGTTCCCCAGGCGCTTATGGCCCCCCAGGCCGTAAATCCCAGCATGGTGATGCAGAGGATCAGTACTGCGAGCACACTTACCTTGACGTCATAGGCCTCAATCTTCTTTCCCAAGTATTCCGGGGTGCGGCCGATCATCAGGCCCGACAGAAAAACCGTCAGGACCACGAAAATCAGCATGCCGTAAAGTCCCGCGCCGACGCCCCCGAAAATCACCTCCCCCAGTTGCATATTGATGAGAGGGATCAGCCCGCCCAGAGGGGTAAAGGAATCGTGCATGGCATTCACGGCGCCGCAGGAGGCGTCGGTGGTAATCACGGCAAAAAGGGCGGAATTGAAGATCCCGAAGCGGACCTCCTTTCCTTCCATGTTGCCATGGGCGGGATCGATCCCCAGGGCGGCCAGGTGGGGATTTCCCACCGCCTCGGCCCACCAGCAGACGAGGACGCCTGCCAGGAAAAGAAAGGCCATGGCCCCCCAGACCATCCAGCCGTGCCGTTGGTTTTTGACCATGCGTCCCAGGTACCAGGTCAAGCCGCTGGGGATGAGAAAGATGGATAGCATCTGGAAGAAATTGGCAAGCGGCGTCGGATTCTCATAAGGGTGGGCGGCGTTGGCGTTCATGAAGCCACCCCCATTTGTGCCAAGCATCTTGATGGCCGCCTGGGAAGCCAGGGGGCCCTGGGCGATCAGTTGGGTCTCGATTTTTTTTTCTTCCAAAACCGGTTTCCCGCTTGAATCCGTCAGCGCTGCTCCGGCGGTGTCCTGCTTCGGCTCCTGCATCTTGTACGCTTCGACCACCCTTGCGGTTGTGTAGGGTTTGAAATTCTGGATCATCCCCTGGGAGACGAGAAAGACGGCGTAAATTAGGCACAGAGGCAGGAGCAGGTAGAGGTTCACCCGGATCAGGTCAGTCCAGAAGTTGCCGATGGTTTTGGCGGTCTGGCGGGCGAGGCCGCGCACCAGGGCCGCGGCTACAGCGATACCAGTCGCGGCGGAAACGAAATTATGGAAGGTTAGCCCCACCATCTGCGAGAAATAGGACAAGGTCGACTCCCCGCCGTAATTTTGCCAGTTTGTGTTGGTGGTAAAACTGGCCGCCGTATTGAAGGCCAAGTCAGGACTCAAAGGGCCGAATCCCTGGGGATTCAGCGACAGCAAGTGCTGCAGCCGCAGAATGGCGTAGGTGAACAGTAGCCCGACCAGACTGAACACGATGACGGAGACCGCATATCCTTTCCAATCCTGCTCCTTTAACGGGTCGAGACCAACAGCCCGATAGAGGAGGCGCTCCAAGGGCTTCAGCACGGCATCCAGAAAGGTTCGGCCTGCCGGATCAAGGACGCGGGCGAGATAAAGGCCGACGGGTTTGGTTAAAAACACGAGAAGCCCTAGGAACAGGGCCAGTTGTATCCATCCGTAGATGTCCATCATATCATATTTTCCTTAAAACTTTTCTGGTCTTATGACCACCACGAACAGGTAACCGATCAGCACGACACCGATGATGCCTACGATTATTTCGAACACGTTAAAACCTCTCGCAGGCCTTGGCAAACAGCAAGCAAAGGCCGAAAAAAATTATCGCGATTGATATATAAACAACATCCCATAACATGGACTATTCCCGCTGACCTCCATTTGCAGTAATCACCCATCCGCTCTTTTGAGGGTGAAGGAAAAAGTGGTCCCCCGGCCCTCCTGGCTTTCCACGTTGATGTTGCCCCCATGGGCTTCCACGATCTCTTTGGCGATGGCCAGCCCCAAGCCGGTGCCGGTCTCGGATTTCTGATCGGGAACACGGTAGAACTGCTCGAAAATCCGCTGCAGAAACTGGTGGGGGATGCCGCTTCCCGTATCGGTTACGAAAAAACGGACCATGGGGTCCTCCATTTCGGCGGTCACGATGATCTTACCACCCGGTGTGGTGTAACGAAGGGCATTGGACAGCAGATTGGAATAGACGTGGCCGATCTGGCCCATATCGACACAGACGTCGGGCAGGTCATGGGGGATATTGATCTCCATCTCGATGCCGCCTTCCTGGGCGGCTCGCCGGAAAGGTTCCACCGTGTCCATGACCAGGGTATGGGGAGAGACCGGATGGAATGCCATCTGAATACGTCCCGATTCAATGCGGCTGATGTCGAGGAGTTTCGAAAGGATACGATGCAATAACTCGCTGTCTTCCTGGGCGGCCAATAGTAGCTCGACCTGCTTTGGTGTCAGGGGACCGACCTTCTCATCCAGCAGCAAATGAATTACCATCCGTATGGAGGTCAGGGGGGTTTTCAGTTGATGGGAGACCGTGGAAATCAGCCCGCCTTTTATTTCCTCCACGTGGCGTCGTTCCGTCACATCCTTTAGGATCAGGATGACACCGGTCAATTGTCCCTGGCGGTCGGTCATCGGCGCCGCATCGGCGTGAAAGAACCGCTCCTCGCCCTGGATAAAGAACTGGAAGAGCTTCTGTTCTTCCTGATGTTTTTCTGTGCCTTCTTCAATACTGTTGCGGAACAGGCGGCTCAGGTGTGGAACAGGCGTCTCCTGCACGCGGACGCCGGGCTTCAGGCCGAAAAGATTCTTCGCCGACACGGTCGATATCTCCACTTTTCCATTGAGGTCGAGAATCGCCACGGCATCGGGCAGTTTGTTGAAGGTTTCTTTGGCCGCATCCTGGGTGCGGACCAGTTTAGCCTGATCACTGCGGCGAAATTCGCGCAGGCTCGTCGCCATGTCGTTGAAGGCCCCGGAGAGCCGCCCGATTTCGTCATGGGAGCCCGACGGGATGACCAGATCCAGGTTCCCGTCCCGGATGACCTCGGTGGAACGGATGAGATGCTGGATGGGATGAAGGATCCACTTTCCGATAAAGAGCATGAAAGCCACGGCAATCGCGGCACCAAATAGCAGGAAGATATACATCCGCTGCTGGGCTCCCGCTGCCTGTCTTCTCGCCCGATCATTGGCCTCGTGCATATTGTTCTGGTTCATCTGGAGGATATCGTCCGCCGCGTTTGTCACCTGCCGGGACAGGGCCAGGAGTTCCCGATCATGAAGACGCCGGCGGCTATCCAGGAAAAGAGTGCGGTCCTCGATCTTGTGCAGCGTTTCCCGGTACGCGGTATAGCGTGACGTCAAGGCCTCAACCTTTTCCCTTTCTCCGGGCAGCGTAATATTATGAAGCTCGACGTCCAGGGCTTTTTCGAAAATCGCTTCGTTCTTCCGTATCCTTTCACTTCCTCCCTGCTGATTACCCAGAAAAATGGAAAGGATGCCGTTGTCGATTCGCTCCAGGGCTTCCTTCATCTCCTGACAGGCGACGACACTCCGGTAATTCTCCCGCAGGATCACATCGATCGACTGTCCCAGTTCCTTGAACTGGACGATGCTTTGGATACCGCCGATTACGATAATCAGGAGCAAACCGCCGAATCCCAAAGATAATTTATGACGAAGTCCCAGCATGATACGCCTCCTGAAGAATGCAAAAGCAATATCCATGCCGTAGTATCGTCATAAATACTTATTGTATTTACGAATGCTTATACAAACAATGGCTTTATCGAATTTGCATAATGCAATATGAGTGGTAATGCACATTGCAATATACAATATACAAAACGTTATAAGCCGTATTGCTTCCGTTTGCGCCAGAGGGTGGCTTGGTTGATGCCGAGAACGGCGGCGACCTCCTGAAGCGAGTTCGACGCGGCCAGGAGGCGGCGGATGTGTTCCTCCTCGATTTTATCCAGGGAAACGGGATCGCCCAGCCGGACCGGCGCCTCGCCGGCCTGCAGGTTGTCCGGGAGATCCCTGACATCGATCAAATCCGTCCGGCAGAGAATGACGGCCCTTTCCACGACATTGCGCAACTCCCGGATGTTCCCCGGCCAGTTGTAGCCCTTGAGTACCCGGAGGGCCTCATCGGTGAACCCCTGAATCGTTTTGTGGCAGCCCCGGTTGAAAAAGGCAAGGAGACGTTCCGCCAAGGCCACGACGTCATCAGGCCGGGACCTGAGTGGCGGGATCTCGATCCGGATGACATTGAGACGGTAGAGCAGGTCCTCCCGAAATCGCCCCTCACGGACCGATTGCTCCAGATCGATGTTCGTCGCGGCGATAATCCGCACATCCGCATGGCGGGTTGCATAATCCCCGACCCGTTCGTATTCCTTGTCCTGAACGAACCTGAGGAGCTTCGGCTGCAGGGACAGAGGGAGGTCGCCGATTTCATCTAGGAGGAGGGTTCCGCCGTCGCAGGCGCCGATGCGACCGGGATTGTCGCGGATGGCCCCGGTGAAGGCCCCCTTGACATGACCGAACAATTCGCTTTCCAGGAGTTCCGGTGAAAGGGAGGGGCACGACAGGACACTGAAGGGCATGTCCGCTCTCCGACTCCAAACGTGGATGGCCTTGGCCAGCACGCTTTTTCCCGTGCCGCTTTCTCCCCGCAGGAAAATCGTCGCCTCGGAGGGGGCCGCATAGCGGGCCAGTTCGAGGGCGCGCTCCATGATGCTGCTCGTCGTGGAGAAATCCTCTTCCAGATGCGACCGCCCCAGATCTTCCCGGAGAGCGACCACTTTCTGCTCCAGGCTCCGGATCTCGAAGACCTTTTGCACGGCGAGCCTGATCTGGGCCGGTGTGAACGGTTTGGGAATATAATCGGCGGCGCCCCGCTTGATGGCCGCAACCGCCGTGTCGATGGAAGCATACGCTGTAATCACGATGATCTTGATCCAGGGAGCGATGTCCAGAAGGGGTGGGATCAGATCGAGGCCGTTTTTCGCCCCCAGGCGGATATCGACGAAGGCGATATCGAAGGAACGGCTGGACGCCTCTGCCAATGCGTCCTCCGGATTGCCGACGGCCGTCACGCGGTGCCCTTCCGTCTCCAGGCAGATGGATAATGTTTTTCGAATATTCGCCTCGTCATCGACGATAAGGATACTGAAAGAGGAATTCTTCGGTATGGACATGGTGGCACTCCTAAAAGAACTTTGTAACTAATTTATCACTTTGTAATCTCAAATCAAGGTATTAAATTCCCCTGAGTGGTCCCCCAGCTTTGCCGGGGGACTCACAGAGTTTGACAATTCGGCGAATATAAAAAAGCCTTCCGGCTGTGAACCGCTCAAAGTTTACATCACAGGAGGCAAGTAGTGGAAGATGCATGGAGCTTAAAGCCACAGGGGAACCAGCCCGCCGATGGCCGTAAACGAATCGTGTATGGCGTTGACGGAACCATTTGATGCAGCGGTGGTCGCCGTCGCCCAGAGGACGGAGTTGACAATGCCGAAACGAATTTCTTTTCCTTCCATGTTTCCTCCGGGGTGCAGATCGCTTGCCGACTGATCGATGCCGAGTCGTGACAGACAGGGATTCCCCGCCTGCTCACTCCAAAGGCAGGCGGTCATCAGAGGAATAAGGATGATGAACATCGTTCCAAGCAACGTCCATCCCTGGCGCGTGTCTCCCAACATCTTTCCATAGGTATAGCAAAGGGCGGCAGGGATCAGCAGAATGGCCAGCAATTCGAGGAAATTCGAAACAGAGGTCGGGTTTTCGAGGGGATGGGCGGAATTGGCATTGAAAAAGCCGCCGCCGTTTGTACCGAGTTGCTTGATGGCGATCTGTGAGGCGGCAGGACCCAGAGGGATTACCTGCTCCATGACGACGTTCCCTGATCTTTCTTTTGTCGCCTCCACGAGATTTACCTTTACGGAGGGACTCAGCGACTGCACAACCCCCTGAGAAACGAGCAGAAGAGCGAGGATCATCGACAGCGGCAATAGAATGTACAGGATTGAACGGACCATATCGACCCAGAAATTGCCGATTCTGTCGGCAAGATGCCGTTTCAGGCCGCGTATCAACGCCACAAGCACAGCCATCCCGGTAGCGGCGGAAAGGAAATTTTGCACCGTAAGCCCCACCATCTGTGAAAGATAGCTCATGGTCATCTCCCCGCTGTATGACTGCCAGTTCGTGTTGGTTACAAAACTCACAGCGACGTTGAAGGCCAGAACGGGGTCTAAGGACGGCAGTTTCCGGGGATTCAAGGGCAGGCTGCCCTGGAAGCAAAGCAGGGCGAAAAGGAGGACGAAGCCGGCGCAATTGAAGATGAGCAAGGCGGCGGCATACTCCCGCCAGGCCATTTCCCGCTCGGGCTGGATACCGCACAACCTGTAGAGACCTCTTTCGATGGGACCCAGCAGTCGATCAAGGCCGCAGGATTTGTTTTCATAAACGGATGCCATGTAATGCCCCAGTGGTTTCACAAGGAGCAAGAGCATCACGAAATAGAGTATAATCTGCAAAAATCCATTCATCGTCATTGGAACTTCTCCGGCCTAAGCAGGGCTATGAATAGATAAACGAGCAAAGCGGCCGCAACAACTCCACTGATCCAGAATAAAATAGACATGATTCGGTCACTCTTTCCTATAAACAACCCCGTCATTGAAACGGTCAGCGTTTTAAAGATGAACTGTTGTTCCATCCATGGGGCAAAAATATCAAAAGCGAAATAAAATTGGTGTTAAAATAATGAGGAATTGAATTAAGAAAGTGTAAAGAATGGCTTATGAAACAGAATGTAAATATTTTTCTTCAACGCCGGGCATTGATATTTTTGATATTGGTCCTATTTGGTAGGGAAAGAAGATAAACATTCCCAGAAGAAACGGGGAATGTTTATTGAGGCCTCTTTTTTAATTGATTTCAGTCAACCGGATGAACCTCCATTAAATCCCATCAAGCTGGATTTTTACATCCACCACGAGGCAACCCTGTCCTTCGTCGAAGACCAGCATTGGATTGATGTCCAGATTTTGCACCTCGGGATGTTCGACCAGCAGCTCAGAAACCTTGACAAGGCAGTCTTTCAAAGCCGCCAGATCCGCCGCCGGCTGATTCCGGAATCCCTGTAAAATCTTGAATCCTTTCGTATCTTCAATCATACATCCGGCTTCCTCGGGATCGATCGGACAGATGCGCAGGGCCACGTCCCGGATCACCTCCACAAAGATGCCCCCCAGCCCAAACAGAATCACCGGGCCGAACTCCGGGTCCTGACGGCCACCAATGATCACCTCCCGGCCAGGCGCTGACATTTTCTGGACCAGAACCCTATCCGTATTCATGGTTTGGAGGGCAGCGGCAAGGGCCGGTCGATCCTTCAGATTGAGGTGAACCCCCCGGGCTTCAGTTTTATGAAGGATTTCCGGAGAGGCGATTTTCAGGGCCACCGGGTAGCCGATGATTTCCGCCGCATCGCAGGCTTCCTTGAGGGTCGTGACGACGGCAAAGTCGGCGACCGGCAAACCATACGAACGCAGCAGGCGGAAGGATTCGTCAGGGTCCATGAACGCTGGCGTGGACGTTGACGGCGCCCTGTCTTCCAGTTTGACGCGGCCTGAAGGGAGCGGCTGCGTTGCGGTGCGCATACATTGATTGCTGTGATGCTGCCGGGAGACGGCAAGGGCCTGCACCGCCTGTTCCGGATCGGCAAATATCGGAAAATCGTCTGTTTCCCTCAGGGCAAAAAAATGTTCCCGACCGGCAACCAGGAAAAAGACCACCGGTTTTCCATATTTCTGCGACAGTCTTTTTGTTGCCCGGATCAGTTCCTGAGTCGGGGGAATGCTCAAGTCGTGCGTGTAGGTATGACCGAAAATGACCCCATCCACTTCGGGTTCCTGAAGCACTTTTTCGATGATTTCTTCATAAACACGTATGTCAAAGACATCTCCTAAATCCAGGGGATTGGTCATCCGGATCACACCGGCGCGGATTTTCTTCCGGACATGATCGAAAACGCGGTCGGAGAAACCGGCCAGGACAAAGCCATGCCGATGCGCGGCGTCCGCCAGCGTGACCGCCTGCCCGCCGGAACGGCAGACCACGCCCAATTTATTTCCCCTCATGAGAGGCAGAGAGAATATTTTCAAGGCGTCGGCCAACTCCGTGATGGTCCGGACCCGGTGGATGCCGGCCTGTTTGAGCGCCGCGTCGGCGACGTCGTCATCGCCGGCGAGGGCCGTCGTGTGAAACCGGGCGATCTGATGCGTGGATGAAGACCGGTTGGCTTTGAGAACAACGACGGGCTTTTGCGTTTGCCGGGCCAGCGCCATGAGCCGCCGTCCGTCCGAAAAATTCTCGAGATAAATTATGATACTGCGGGTTTCCGGATCGGAGATTAAAAATTCCAGGTAATCGCACTCGTTTAAGTCGAGCTTATTGCCGATGCTGAGGGCTTTGTTGAAACCGATATTTTCAAGGATGAGCAGGCGCATGACGTCGATGATCAGGCCGCCGCTTTGTGAAATGATGGAGACGGCGCCTTTCTTCATTGCATCCGGGAAAATGGGGAAGAAAGGCAGGACAAGCCCGTTGTCCAGATTGATGGTTCCGATGCAGTTGGGACCCATGAAGCGGATATTCCAGCGCCTGGAGATATCCAGCAGATTTTCTTCGAGCCGCCTGCCCGCCTCGGTAAATTCTGAAAATCCGGCAGACTGGATAACGGCGCAGGGGATGCCCTTCCGGCCGCACCGCTCGAGCGCATCGGGAACGGCTTTCGCGGGGATCAGGAGCACCGCGAGGTCCGGGACGGTTTGAATGTCTTCGATATGTCGGAAAATTTTCCGGCCGTTGAGTTCACCGCCCTCGCGGCTGACCATGTAAACGGATCCCTGAAAGCCGAAACGTTCAAGATTTTCAACGGTATTGCGGCCAAGATTGTTTGGCGAGTCGGATACGCCATAGACCATCACACTTTCCGGGTAGAACATTTTTCGCACGCGCCGGGCCTCCTGAGCCGTATTTGCCTTTCTTTTTTCTTGAAAAGGCCGATTCTTTCAGGTATAGCTACCCCACTTCGGGCGGTTAACTCAGCGGGAGAGTGCTACCTTCACACGGTAGAAGTCACTGGTTCAATCCCAGTACCGCCTACCATGAATATCAAGGGGTTGCGTTTTTATGACGCGCCCCCTTTTTTTGTTTGGCAACCCTTTTATGACCGCTGTCGGAATCGAGTGCTTGATATATGATGGCGCTCGGATCGTCAAGAATTTTAAAAATAAATTGATTTCTCTTTTTTTTCATAGCATATTGAACATCACGCCACTTGGACTTTCACTTGAACCTTGCCGGGGGTGAGTGCATGAAAACATTGATCATCACGAAAAGAGAGATTGAAAAAGTGCTGACGCCGTCGGTGGCCAACAAAACCGTCGAAAGGGCATTCAAAGCCTATGGCCTGGGCCAGGCGGATATGCCCGCGAAAAGCTATCTCTATTTTGAAAACGGCGATTTGCGCTCCATGCCGGCCTATATTCATGGCCAGGGCTTTGACATTGCCGGCATCAAAAGCGTGACCGTGCATCCGGACAACGCCAGACACAACCTGCCCACGGTGATCGCGGTCATCATCCTTACTGATCCCAAGACCGGATTTCCCTTGGCGATATTGGATGGCACATACTTGACCAGCATCCGGACGGGCGCTGCCGGGGCATTGGCGGCAAAGTACTTGAGCAGAAAAAATGCGAAGATTGCCGGATTTGTCGGTAGCGGCGTTCAGGCGCGTACACAATTGGCGTGTATTCGGGAGGTGCGCAAATTGAAAACGGTCAAAGTCTGGCAATTCAATGCCGAGGACCAGTATGCACCGGCATTCAAGAAATGGGTGGAGAAAACATACAAACTGGAAACGATCATTTCCCCCGATATTGATGCGGTAACGACAGGCGTCGATATTCTCATTACCACGACGCCTTCCCGAAAGGCACTGGTGAAGAAGGTCTCGCCGGGCACGCATATCAATGCCATCGGCGCCGATGCGCAGGGGAAGCAGGAAATCGATCCGAAGATCCTCAGACAGGCCAGAATCGTCATTGATGACTGGGCTCAGGCCTCGCACAGCGGCGAAATCAATGTGCCGTTCGGCAAGAGGCAAATCACAAGAAAAAATATTTATGCGGGATTGGGAGACATTGTTGCAGGAACGAATAAAGGAAGAACATCGGGAGAAGAAATTACACTGTTTGATTCCACGGGCCTGGCAATTCAGGATGTATCCTGTGCATACGTCGTTTATCAAGCGCTCAAAGACAAGCCGGGAACGAAGCGGGTCGCATTATATTGACCTGCCCAATTCGTTACTTGACAAATTTCGATGATTATGACAGATCATGGGCCGTAATCGCTACATCGGTTTCAACCTATTCACAAAAAGTCTTTAAAAATTAATCTTTCTTATCTTTTTAAGATTTTGTGTTTCTTCAGAACAACCGTCGTGCAGAGCGGAAGCAGATAGACAAACCTTTGTTTCTTAGTGCCGCACGGAACCGGCCAAGTCAACGCAGGCAATTCATTTTTTTACCAAAACAGATACCGAAGGGGGGAAACATGAGCAACATTTATGCAGATAAATGCTGGTTGAAAAATTACGACAGGCAAGTGGGGCACACGTTAAACTACGAAACTAAAACATATGCCGAAAAATTCAGGGAGGTGGTCGAAAAATATCCGGAGAAGACGGCGCTCATTTATATGGGGAAAATGCTGAAATTCCGGGAGATTGACCTGCTTTCCAATCAGGTTGCCCATTTCTTGATCAAGAACGGATTGAAACCGGATGATGTCGTCGGTCTTCATCTGCCGAATATCCCCGCTCACTACATCAGCATGCTCGGCATTCAGAAGGCCGGGTGCGTCTCCACGGGGCTGAGTCCGCTGCTGACACCGAATGAACTCTTACACCAGATCAAGGACTCCAAAACGAAAATGATCTTTACGATTGATCTACTCTTCGGAAAAATCGCCGAGATCGCCGATAAAATTGACACGGCAACCGTGGTGGTTTCCGAGATCGCCGATTTTCTGCCGGGCGTGAAGCGGTTTCTGGGAAAACTCCTGAAAAAAATACCGACGGCGGAGGTCACGCCCCTTTCCGGAAAGCAGTTAAAACGGTTCATGGAAGTCATCGATGCGATGCCGGCGAGCCCTGTAGCGGTGAAACGCGGTTTCGACGATACGATCTTCCTCATGTACACGGGCGGTACGACAGGACCGTCCAAGGGCGCAGTTCTGACCCAGCGCAGCTACATGAGCAACTGCCAGCAGGTTGTGGCATGGCTCGAGATTTTACCGGACGATACGGCCCTGTCGGCATTCCCCCTTTTTCATATCGCCGGGCTCGCCCTGGGCGGTTTCTCGATGACGCAGGGAACGACGCAGATATGCGTGCCCAATCCCAGGGACACGCATTTCATCATCAACGCGATGAAATCGTACAAACCCAGCTTCCTTGTGAACGTCCCGACGGTCTATTATGAGCTCATGAAGAATCCCGATTTCAAAGGTCTGGATCTTAAAAACCTCAAATGGTGCCTCAGCGCCGCCGCACCCTTCCCGGAGGAAAATATCGGCGAACTTGAAGCCGTCATCGGAAAAGGAAAATTCATTGAGCTTTACGGAATGACCGAAACCTCTCCGGTGACGTGCTGCAATCCTCGCTACGGCGTGAAAAAGGCCGGATCCATCGGCATGCCGATGCCGGATACGGAATTCATCCTCATCGATCCGGAAACAGGCCAGCCCGCAAAACCGGGTGAGCCCGGCGAGATCGCGATCAAGGGCCCCCAGGTCATGAAGGAATATTACGAGAAACCTCAGGAAACCGCCAATGTATTCCGAAACGGCTGGCTGCACACGGGCGATGTCGCAAGGATGGACGAAGACGGATATTTTTACATCGTGGACCGGCTCAAGGATATGGTCATTGTCTCCGGATTCAAGGTGTTCACGCGGGAACTCGATGAAGTGCTGATGAAACACCCCGATGTGTCACTGGCGGCCTCAATCGGCCTTCCGGATCCCGACCGCCCCGGTTCCGAACGCGTTGCCTGTGCAATCGTGCTGAAGCCGGGCGTCGAAAAGAGTGAGGCACAAAAGGCCATCATCGTTCAATACCTGAAGGAAAAGGTGGCGTCGTATAAAATTCCGAAATTGATCGAATTCATGGACCAACTGCCCACGAGCGGCGTCGGCAAGATCCTCAAACGGGAGATCAAAACGATGATGTTGGGACGCGGAAAAGGATGATGCGGAAGACATTTGATTCGCCGCCTACGAACCATTCTTCATCTGCTAGAGGAAGTTTTTTATAAACCTAAGATATTGATATTTGTAATGTTCCTCCTCGTCCGAGGATGTCGTGCAGGTGAACATAACCCTTCAACTGTTTCTTTTCATTGACGACGGCCAGGGTGGTGATTTCCTGTTGCTGCATGGTTTCGATCGTCCGGGCGACGGAGGTATTTTCTTCGATGGTTTTCGGGGAACGCGTCATGAATTCATCAATGGCGCGATTCTCGAAATTCTCGCCCCGGCGGATCAGGCGCCGCAGATCTCCATCGGTCAAAATGCCCAGTAATTGATTTTTTCTATCCGTGATGAGGATAAATCCCTTGTTTTTTTCGTCCATCTCACGGAGAGCCTTGGCAAAGGTCGCGCCTGAAGTCACCTTCGGGATGTCCGTGCCCTGAATCATGACATCCCTGACTTTCGCACGCAGTCGCAGGCCCAGATTTCCGCCGGGATGAAATTTGTAGAAATCTGTTTCGTTGAAGTTTTTCCTTTCAATGAGGGCAACCGCCAGGGCGTCGCCCATGGCCAGAGCCGCTGTCGTGCTGGATGTGGGGGCCAGACCGAAGGGGCAGGCCTCCCTTGCGACGCCCACGTCGATGACCACATCGCTGGCCAGCGCCAGCGACGATGATAGCTGGCCGGTAAAAGCGATCAGCGGTGCGCCAATCTGGCGCACGCTGCTGATAATCATGTTCAGCTCATTGGTTTCACCGCTGTTGGAAATGGCCAGCATTACGTCGTCTTTCGTCACAATTCCCAGATCGCCGTGCATGCCTTCAACGGGATGCAGAAAAATGGCCTGTGTGCCGGTGCTGGTGAGGGTGGCAACGATTTTTTTGCCGATCAGTCCTGACTTGCCGATACCGGTTACGATGACCCGGCCCTTTGATTTATAAATAATGTCGACGGCTTTTACAAATTGATCGTCGATCTTATCGATCAGCTGCAGAATGCTTTCCGCTTCAATTTTCAGGACCTCGCGGGCTCGCCGGAGGGATGGATTTTCCGCCATGTTCATCGCGCCTTTCAGCCTTGTCTTTTTGATGCGCTCAGGGCCCTGGATCACATCGCCCGGAATGACGCTGCTTCTGCTTTCACAGGTTTCATGGTATGAGATTGGCGGAGGCTATCAGAAATCATGGTCGCTGGCAAGATGGTATTTGAATTTATTCCGATGCTCTGATTGACATGTCGCTCTGCTATTCATATATTGAACGAGAAATTTGCATAACCGCTGAAAAATGATTCGCGAGCGGCGAATCAAATGTTTTCCGCCTTTCCAGAGATGATGTTTTCGGCTTGTCATGAATCATGATTATATCTGGTCGTCCTCTTAGCGGAAAAGATTTTTGAGACGCAGCGAAGCCATTTTTCAATGGTTTCTCATGGCTGATTTAAAAATAAGGTCATCCTTCATGAAGCAAGGTAAAATGCAGTGGCACTGGATCGCCGGAGGCGGATTTATTTTGCTTTTTGTCGTCCTGATGGCCATCCGTCTCGATGTCTTTTCGAGGACCGAGCCGATACTTCCGTGGCGATCAACACCCGTGGCAAAACCCCTGCGGAGCGAGGACCACTGGATGGCCATTACGCAGGCGAAACGCAAAATCGGCTATGCACACCGCACCCTGACACCCATAGAAAAAGGCTATCGTCTGGAAGAATCCGTCCTGATGCGGATCAATACCATGGGGGTTGTCCAGGATATTCGCATGAAAACTCAAAGCGATCTGCATGCGGATATGACCTTGTCTGCCTTTAACTTTGATCTTCAGTCGCACCTGTTCCGATTTTCGGTGCGAGGGGTTATGAAAGGCAAAGAAGCCACCATCCACTATGGTTCGCCGACGGCGCCCAGGAAAATGGTTCTGCCTCTCCAGGAGGTGCCACATCTTTCCAACAGCATGTTTGATTCCCTCAGGGGCAAAAATCTCAAACCTGGCGATGAAATCGTGATTTATGTTTTCGATCCCGCCTCTATGGGGCAGCGACCAGTCCAGTTGAAGGTGATGGGAGAGGAGCCGATCATCGTCATGGGGAAGGAAAGGAAGGCCCTGAAGCTGGATGTTGATTTTATGGGCGCCCGGCAGTTCGCCTGGCTCGGCGAGGAAGGCGACGTCCTGAAGGAGGAGGGGCTGCTGGGAATGACTCTGGAACGGGTGACGAAAGAAGAAGCGCTCGACGGCCTGACCCTTTTGGCCAGCGCTGATCTTACGGAAGTTGCATCCATCGATGCAAATATTGCGATCGATGATCCCGATGCGTTGACAAAAATCACGATCCGGCTGACGAATTTCGACGTAAAGACGCTGTTTCTGAACGGCGGCCGGCAGCATTTTAAAAATAATATCCTGACGATTGAAAAGGAAGACTGGCCCGTTACCGCCGCCAGGGAAAAATATTCCGACTGAAGTAAGCAAATTCCTTCAGCCGTCACCCTTTATCCAGTCCGATGATCCACTCGTTCGCAAGCAGGTGAAAGAAATCATTTCACCACGGGACAGCGATGCGGTAAAGGCGAAGAAGATCGTGGACTGGCTCTATCGGCGCATCGAGAAAAGACCCGTCCTGTCCGTTCCGAACGCTTTGGAAACCCTGGAGAACCGCATGGGCGACTGCAACGAGCACGCCGTCCTGCTGGCAGCCATGGCCAGAGCGGCGGGCATTCCCGCGCAAATAGAGGCGGGGCTGGTGTACCAGCGGGGCCGTTTCTACTATCACGCCTGGAATGTCCTTTACCTGGGGGAGTGGATCACGGCTGATGCGGTGCTGGGAAAAATGCCGGCGGATGTTACCCATATCCGGCTGGTGCGGGGCGGGGCTGATCGTCAGATTGATCTGATGGGGGTCATCGGAAAACTGAAATTGGAGATACTGGAACTGACGAAATGATCGAATTGAAAGACCTTACAAAACGTTACGGCAAAACGCTGGCCGTCGATCGGCTGAACCTGTCCCTGCAGAGGGGCGAAATCTTTGGTTTTATCGGACCGAACGGCGCCGGAAAGACCACGACCATCCGCATGATGGGCGGCACCTTGGCGCCCACGTCCGGCGCCATCACCATCGATGGGATTTCGATGGCCGATCATCCGGAGGAGGCAAAAAAACGGATCGGCTTCATCCCGGACCGGCCCTATCTGTATGAAAAACTGACCGGAATGGAGTTCATGCGCTTTTCCGCCGATCTGTATGGCGTCAATGATGGCGTTTTTGTGGAAAAGGCCCAGGAGATCCTCAAGACATTCGGTCTTTTTGAATGGTCCCATGATCTGATTGAGGCCTATTCGCACGGCATGAAACAGCGCCTGATCATCTCGGCGGCGCTGCTCCATGAACCCCTGGTGCTGATCGTGGATGAACCGATGGTCGGCCTCGATCCGGCGGCCATTAAAATGGTCAAGGATATTTTAAAAAATCTGGCCCGGCGGGGAACAACCGTTTTCATGTCCACTCATACCCTCAAGGTTGCCGAGGATCTCTGCGATCGGATCGGCATTATTCACAGGGGATCGCTGATCGCTCTTGGGACGACGAAGGAGCTGAAACGGGCGGCCCGGTTCCAGGAAGCCGATCTGGAAGAAGTCTTTCTCAGGCTGACGGAAGAATGACGGCTTCGTAAAAAGTCCGGATGCTGCGTTGCGCTGCATCCTTCGTCGTTGCGGCATACGCTCAAGTACGCCTCACTCCTCTGGATTTGCGCGCCTTGCCTGCGGAGCTTTTTACGAAGCCGTCGTTATTGGCTAATTTTTCGACTTTCGCGAGTTTGTAAGGAATAGCTCATGCGTGATGTTATTACGCTGTTGAAGCCCCGTTTCTGGTCTTACAAAAACGGCGATGCTTCGAGGGATGCGGAATCCCGGACCGTGCGGTGGTTTCTGTTCGGCGCCGTCGGCCTGCTGTTCTGGATCGGCATTTTCGTCGTTTTTTTCCGGGTTCTGACTTATTTTCAAGGCGTTGACAGCTTCGGCGATATCCTGGCCCATAAACTGCTCTCCATGGTGCTGATCACCTTTTTCACGCTGCTCATTTTCAGCGGCATTATCACATCGTTGTCCAAATTCTATCTGAGCCGGGACTTGATCCTTGTCCACGCCATGCCGGTTTCGGCATCCAAGATCTTTCTGGCCAGATGGATGGAAAGCACCGTGGACAGTTCCTGGATGGTCGTCGTTTACAGCCTGCCGGTTTTTCTTTCCTATGGGATCGTTTTTCAGGCGGGGCCTTTCTATTATATCACCGTGGGATTAAGTATCCTTCCCATGTGCCTGATCGCCTCGTCTCTGAGTTCCATCATGGTGGTGATTATCGCTCTGATTCTGCCGGCCGGGCGCATCCGCACCGTTTTTATTTTCTTCAGCCTGCTTCTGTTCGTCATCCTGCTGTTTGCGTTCAGGCTCATGAGGCCGGAACAACTGACGAATCCGGATGCCTTTTCCTCTGTTCTGCAATATTTCCGATCGTTGGAAACCGGAGGCTCGCCCTGGCTTCCCACGACCTGGATTTTTGACAGTATCCGCGCCGCGCTCTCGGGGTCTTATCGGGCATCCCTTCTGGGTTTCGGCCTCGCCTGGAGTTTTGCCGCGACACTTATATTCGTCATGACCTGGATCGCCGGAGCGGCCTATTTTACAGGATTTTCAAAGGCGCAGACCACCGCGGAGCGCCTGCTGCCGGGACGAAGTGAGCGGAGCAAAAGCGCCGCCTGGCTGCTGCATTTTCTCTCCGGTCCGGCCCGGGCTTTTGCCGTCAAGGAAATCAAGGTGTTTTTCCGCGACCAGACCCAGTGGCCGCAGATCTTTCTGATCCTGGCTTTGATCGTCATTTATCTCTACAATTTTTCCGTTCTGCCCCTCGAAAAGAGTCCGATGAAAACCGTCTACCTCCAGAATCTGTTGGCATTCCTGAATATGGGGCTGGCTTCGTTTGTGTTGACGGCGCTTGCGGCCCGCTTTGTTTTCCCGGCGGTGAGTACGGAAGGATCGGCCTTCTGGATCGTCAGGGCGGCACCCGTGCGGATACGGACATTCCTGTGGGTCAAATTTTTTATTTACTTAGTGCCGCTGCTGCTTTTGGCGGAGGTCCTCATCGTGGCTACAAATATCATGCTTCAGGTGACGGATTTTATGATGGCACTTTCAGTTGCGACGGTCTTTTGCATCGTGCCGGGCGTGGTGGCCATGGGGGTTGGTCTGGGCGCGGCCTACCCGGACTTTCAGTCGGAGAATCCGGCGCAGGCCGTCACAGGCTTCGGAGGACTTCTTTTCATGATCCTCTGCACCGTATTCATCGGCATTGTGATTATCCTGGAGGCAGGGCCGGTCTACCAGATCTTTATGGCCGGGATACACGGCAGGAGCCTGTCCGTCGTCCATTGGGTATGGCTGGTCGTAGCCTTTTCTCTGGCGCTGCTGCTGTGCATTCTTGCCGTGATCCTGCCCATGCGCATCGGCGAGCGACGCCTGCAGAGCCTGTTGTGAGACCTTTGAAAAATGGCTTCGCCGCGTCTCAAAAATCTTTTCCGCTAAGAGGACAACCAGACGTAATCATGATTCATGACAAGCCGAAAACGTCATCTCTGGAAAGGCGGAAAACATTTGATTCGCCGCTCGCGAACCATTTTTCAGCGGTTATGCAAAGTTTTTATTTTTTCTTGCTTTCCATGCTTCGCTCAAAGGCCTTCTGGACCTCGTCCGTATTGAAGAAAGCCGAGTTCCAGGCGGCGACAGTTTTCAGGCCATCGTCCACGCTGTGGTTATCCATGTAATTGAGAATCTTTTTGGTTCCCCGCACCGCGTTATCGGCATTGCCGGCGATCTCCGCGGCCAGATCCAGGACGCCTTTCATCAAATCTTCCCGGGTCTCGTAAAGCTCATTGATCAATCCCATGCGAAGGGCGCTTTCTGCTTGAAAATCACGGCCTGTCAAGGCCAGCATTCGGGTATGGCCCTGGCCGATGATATTGGGGAGGCGGTTCAGGCTGCCCATATCGGCGACAATGGCGATCTTTGTTTCCCTCAGGGAGAATACGGCATCTTTTGAGGCCAGGCGAAGGTCGCAGGCCGAAATCAGATCCAGGGCGCCGCCGATGCAGTGCCGGTGAACGGCGGCGATGTAAATATTGTTGCCCTCGCTCATGCGGTTGAAGCCTTGCTGCATCTGGACAATCAGATCATGAAGTTTCTCCCGGAATTCCGGTTTCGCGCCGATCAGGGTGTCTTGATTGTTCACGAAAAACTCGAAGACGTCGATGCCCACGCTGAAGGATTTTCCGCGGCCGGCGATGACGACCACGCGGACCTCCGGATCCTTTTCCAGATCGTCCACGACAAAGGGCAGATCGCGCCAGAAGGGCCAGCTCATGGCGTTTAACTTCTCGGGGCGGTTCAGATAAAGCACGGCCGTCTGCTGTTCCACGTGTTTTTCGACTTCAAAAAAGGGATAGGTATTCATGATTGACAACTCCTTTTCGTAGTGGGACCTTTGAAAAATGGCTTCGCCGCGCCTCAAAAATCTTTTCCGCTAAGAAGACGACCGGACATCATCATGATGCAGGACGAACCCTTAACATTATCTCTGGAAAGGCGGAAAACATTTGATTCGTCGCTTGCAAACCATTTTTCAGCGGTTATGCTAAGTTCTCGTATTGGATGTCCTTGTAGCGGAAGGACGCGGTCACTGTCAATGTTTTTTCGGCATTTCCCGGGTTTGGGCTACAGGCCATTCCAGGTTAAATTTGACGGCTGCGTAAAAAGTCCGGATGCTGCGTTGCGCTGCATCCTTCGTCATTGCGGCGTACGTAAGAGTACGCCTCATTCCTCATGATTTGCGCGCCTTGCCTGCGGAGCTTTCTACGCAGCCGGCGTTTTTGGCTCATCTTTCGACTTTTTACGAGTTCGTCAAATTTGACCTTTTGCAGGGCCGGCATTTATGTTAATAAACTCATCCATGAAATCATTTTTATGGATATAGATAAGGAGAACGCATATGCCCAATCTGATTGTTGATCCAAGGGATCAGAAATTTGTGCTTTATGAAATGCTGCATGTGGAGGAACTCTTCAAAGCCGAGCGATATGCCGATTTCTCGAAGGATATGGTGGACATGGTTTTGAGGGAGGCCGAAAGGATGGCCGTAGAGGTCCTTTTTCCGGTGTTGGCCGAGGGCGACCGTGAAGGCTGCAAGCTCGAAAATGGCGCTGTTTATGTGCCGGAGGCCTTTCACCGGGTGTATAAGCTTTATTGTGACGGCGGCTGGATCACCATGAGCGTCTCCCCGGAATCCGGCGGGCAGGGGTTTCCCCATGCGGTCACGGCGGCGGCAAAGGAGTGGTTCATCCATAACTTCGGCGTTGTCTGCTATCCCTATCTGACGGAAGGGGCGGCCCATCTCGTCGAGGTGTACGGAACGGAAGCGCAGAAGAAAAAATATCTCGCCCGGATGCATGCCGGCCAGTGGGCCGGGACGATGGCCCTCACGGAGCCCGACGCCGGAACCGATGTCGGAAATCTCAAGACCAAAGCCTTCCGTCAGCCCGACGGCAGCTATAGAATTCAGGGATCGAAAATCTTTATCACGGGGGCTGATCAGAACCTGACGGAGAATATCATCAATCCCGTCCTGGCCCGGATCGAAGGCGATCCTCCCGGGACGGGCGGCATTTCGATCTTCCTTGTGCCCAAATACGTGGTCCATGACGATGGCACGCTGGGACGGCGGAACGATTACACCATCGGCTCCATCGAGGAAAAGATGGGGCTCCACGGCAGCGCCACCTGCGCCATTAACTTCGGCGACAATAATGACTGCTATGCGGAACTCCTGGGACAGGAACGGCAGGGCATGAAAATCATGTTCCAGATGATGAATGAAGCGCGCATCGGCGTCGGCCTTCAGGCGCTCTCGATCAGCTCCATTGCCTATCTTCACGCCCTTCAGTATGCCCGGGAGCGCCTGCAGGGGTCATCCCTTCAGGACATGAAAAACCCCGAGGCGCCGCGCGTGCCGATTATCTGTCATCCCGACGTCCGGCGGATGCTGCTGTGGATGAAGGCCCACGTGGACGGGATTCGGGCGTTGATGTACTATTTGCCCTATTGCGCCGATCGGATCCGCATTGCCGCCGATGAAGCGGAAAAGGATAAGTGGCAGGGGATTCTGGAAGTGATGACGCCCATCTGCAAGGCCTATTGTTCCGATATGGCCTTCCGCGTCACGGAGACGGCCATCCAGGTTTACGGCGGATACGGATACTGCTCCGAATATCCCGTGGAGCAGTTCATGCGCGATGTCAAGATTGCGTCCCTCTACGAAGGCGCCAACGGCATTCAGGCCCTGGACCTGATCGGGCGCAAACTGGGAATGAAAAAAGGTCTCTATTTCATGAATCTGCTGGGTGAGATGGGGGCGACCATAACAAAATATAAGGAAAATCATGACCTTAAAGATTTAGCCGCTGATGTTCAGGCTGCCGTCAATCTCCTGGCGGAAACGGGAATGTATTTTGCGGGTTGTGCAAAAGCCGGCCGGTTCCTGATTCCGGTCGCCAACGCCTATCCCTTCCTGATGATGATGGGCAAGGTGATTATGTCATGGCTTCTGCTGTGGGAAGCGGGTGTTGCCGCCGAAAAGCTCACCGTCCTCTATCGGGAGCAGGGGATCGATCTTCAGAATGCCGGCCAGGTTCAGGCGTTCATCAAGGACCACCAGGATGCCGCCTTCTACGCCGGCAAAGGGGCGTCGGCGCGTTATTTTATCAAGCATGTTCTGCCGGAGGTGCATGCCGCGTCAACGGCCATCAGAAGCGAAGACCTGTCGATGATTGATATAGCCGACGAGAGTTTTGCTTCATGAAATGACGGCTCCGTAAAAAGTCCGGATGCTTCGTTGCGCTGCATCCCTCGTCATTGCGGCGTATGTCCATATACGCCTCATTCCTCGTGACTTTGCGCGCCTCGCCTGCGGAACTTTTTACGGAGCCGTCCAAAATGTAAGTTGTTTTGACTTTTACGAGTTCATCATGAAATCCATATTTTTATCGGATGCGCACCTGAAAAGTCGCCGCGATCCCTGTTACCGGGACCTGATGGGCTTTTTGGACAGCCTGTGCGAGGCCGGCGCCGATAAGCTCTTCATTGCCGGCGATTTCTTTGATTTCTGGTTCTGCAAGGATCATCAGATCTACCCGGAGTTTGAAGAGATCATTGAAAAACTCGTCATGCTGAAAGCAACAGGTGTTCAGATTACGTTCTGCGAAGGCAACCACGATTTTTTCCTGAAAAGCTATTTCGAAAAAAAACTGGGCATGAATATCTATGAAGATTGGGCCGTGATCGAGTTGGATGGTCGAAAAACGCTGCTGGCGCACGGCGACCTGGTGGATCGCAGCAACAGAAAATATATGATGCTGCGCAAGGTCCTGCGCAGTCGACTGTTTTATGAAATACAGACAAGAACCCCCTCCGCCGTTCTCTGGCGCCTGGCCCGGCTCAGTTCATATACCAGCCGGAGTTTATCCCTGGAATCGGAAGATCGTCTTGTACAGAGAATGCTCGCGTTTTCGATGGACAAATTCCGGGAGGGATTTGATACGGTCATTCTGGGGCATTCGCACCAGCCTGTTCTGAAAGAATTCCTGATGGATGGCCGGTCGAAGACCTTTGCGACACTGGGAGACTGGACCCGGCACAAGTCCTATCTTCATTACGAAGACGGCCATTACCGTCTGTGCTATTATCGGACGCCGGTATGAACGCAAAGAAGAGATAAATGTCTGTGAAATCATACTCGTACAGATATATTGGACTGCGGGTTATCGTGCAAAGATTCGACGGATAAAATCTGGACATTGGAAAATGAATGTGTTAGTCACACGGCGTTACCAGCAGGAGTGATTAATGAATTTCGGCGGCATCGAACCGGAATATGCCGACTTTGGCAGGGCCCTGTTTGTCATCCTTCCCGTGCCCTATGACCTGACCTCCACGTACCGGTCCGGATCGCGGATGGGACCGGCCGCGATTCTGGATGCATCCGCCAACATGGAACTCTACGACGAGGAGCTTGGTCAGGAAACCTACCGGCGCGGGATCCACACCCTTCCTTTTCTGGAGCCGGATGCCCGCGGACCGAAGGAGATGATTGAGACCATCCGCCGGAAAACGGCGGAGGTGATCGCAGCCGATAAGATCCCCGTGACGCTGGGCGGGGAGCACAGCATATCATTCGGCTGTGTCCAGGCGCTGAAAGAGAAATACCCGGCGCTGACGGTGCTCCAGTTCGATGCCCATGCCGACCTGCGGGATGCCTATCAGGGCAGCCCTTATAGTCATGCCTCCGTGGCCCGGCGGATTTCGGAATGCTGTCCGCTTGTCCAGACGGGTATCCGGAGCATGAGTACGGAAGAGGCCGCCTTCCTGGCCGGCAGCTCGGTCAAGAGCTTCTCCGCGGACTATGTCCTTGAGAATAAGGGCTGGTGTGAAGCCATTGCAGGTCATCTGAAGGGCGACGTTTATATCAGCGTTGATCTGGATGTCCTCGATCCGGCGTTTATGCCGGCGACCGGAACGCCGGAACCGGGCGGGATCGGCTGGAAGGATATGCTGCGCCTGATCCGGGCCGTATCGGGAAAATGCCGTATCAGGGGGTTTGATGTGGTGGAACTTTCACCGATTCCGGGACTCGTCGCCCCTGATTTTCTTGCGGCAAAACTGACGTACCGCATGATGGGGTATGCTTTGAAAAATATAAACAGAAAAATGTCTAAAAGGAGATAAACATTGAACGCTTACGTGCCCAAGATGATTTTTTTTACAAAAGGCGTGGGGAACCACAAAGAGGAACTCCACTCATTTGAGCTGGCCCTTCGGGACGCCGGTATAGAAAAATGTAATCTTGTCCAGGTATCCAGCATTCTCCCTCCAGGCTGTAAGGTCATTTCCAAAGCGCGGGGATTGGAGGAACTGAGGCCCGGCGCGATTACCTATTGCGTTTTGAGCCGCTGCTGCAGCAATGAGTCGCGCAGGCTGCTGGCGGCGTCGGTCGGTTGCGCCATCCCGGCGGATAAGACAACGTACGGTTACATCAGTGAACACCATTCCTTCGGCCAGACGGAAAGACAGGCGGGCGATTACGCGGAAGATCTTGCCGCCGCCATGCTGGCCTCCACCCTGGGCATTGATTTCAATATCGACGAGAGCTGGGACGAGAAGAAAGAGATCTTCAAGATCAGCGGGAAAATCGTCAGTACCCGGAATACCACCCAGTCGAGCATTGTCAAGAAAACCGGCTTTACGACAGTTCTGGCGGCAGCCGTATTTGTCTTTTAGCGGAACGTCATTCGGAAAGGTTGGTTGTCGATATCGATTCAGTGAAATGGAATCAGCGGTTTTAAATTTCCAGCGCTGACAGCGCATCCTTCTGAAAGGCGGATTGGGGGATATGATCGTCGACTATCTGCGGACATCATACGCCTTTGCCATTCCGCCTGTCCTCGGTTTTTTCGTCCTGACCTTCCTGTGTCTGCTTTCCTTCCTGCGCGGTCCCCGCAGATCCACCAATATCCTCTTTGCCGGCATGTGTCTGCTCGGTGCGCTCATCAATCTGGATGTGGCGCTGGTCTCCATCCTGTCCGATAAAACGCTTGCGTTGAAGCTGGACCGGATGATCTATGTGTTTTTTGTCTTCAGTCCGCCCATTTACATCCAGTTCGTGCATGCCTTTCTGCGTCTGAAAAGCAGAAGGTGGCTTGAGACAGGCGCGTATCTCATGAGCGTGGTGTTCCTCTTTTTTGTTTTTTCGGATTGGTTCATCAGCGGTTTCCACGAATATGCCTTTGGAACCATCGCCAGAGCCGGTCCGGTTTTCCATGTCTTTTCCGTCCTGTCGTTCTTCACGGTTTTTTACTGTTTATTCGTGCTGTTTTCAGCAATGAAAGCAACCCAGGACAACCAGCGGAAAAACCGGATTAAATACATTCTGGGGGGCATGGGGATCAGCGCCTTGCTCGTTGCGCTGAATATCCTGCCCGTCATGGGCTTCAATATCTATCCCATGGGAAATTTCAGCTTCATCCCCTCCGTTTTTCTGGCTTTCGGCGTGCTGAAGTATGACCTTCTTGATTTTGGCGTTCTGCTTCGAAAGGGAACCGCCTATTTTATCCTGACCGCCGTCCTGACCGTCATTTACGTGAGCATCATCGCCCTCTTTAATGCCCTATTCTGGGAGGCGGGACAGAAGCACCCCTTGATCCTCCCCATCTTCCTGGCCCTTCTGATGATCCTGCTGTTCGATCCGATCCGGAAGAAAGTGCAGGCGTTTATCGACCGGCTTTTTTTCCGGGGCCGGTATGACTACAATCAGCTGCTCAAGGACATCAGCGGCGAAATGACGTCTTTGCTGAAGCTGGATCAGATCCGGAATCTTCTGCTGGAATCCATCGATGCGGCCCTTCATGTCATGCATGTCTGTCTATTTATTTATGACGAGAAGCAGGATCGTTTTGAAAATTTTACAAATCGAGATGAGCCTGCAGCGGAACAATGCGCGGCCATGATTGATCGCGCGCATCCGGTCGTCGCTTGCCTGGAGGCGCACAAGGGACCACTCAGTAAATTGTTCATTGAGCGAAAATCAAGCGGATTTAATGATAAACAGGAGATACTGGGGATATTCGATAAAATACAGGCCGTTCTGCTTGTTCCCCTGATTTCGAAGGATCGCCTCATCGGAATCATCGGACTGGATCAAAAAAAATCAGGTCAGCTTTTCGTGCACGAGGATATGGAATTGCTGTCCACGATTGCGAATCAGAGTGTGACGGCCATTGATAATGCCAGGATGTATGAAGCGCTGGAGCAGATGAATCTGGAACTGGAGAAGAAAGTCGAACAAAGAACGGCCGATCTTTACCAGGCCCTCGAGGAAAAGGACCGGACGCAAAAGCAGCTCATCCAGTCCGAAAGCCTGGCGGCGATCGGGCAACTTGTGGCGGGCACCGCCCATGAACTGAACAATCCCCTGGCCAGTGCGTCGAGTCTGATCCAGACCAGCATGGAATCACTGCGCGAAGAGGATGTGGGGGAAAAGGCCCGCAATGACATCGAGGATGATCTGCGTTTTTCCCTGAAGGAACTGCGGCGGGCAGGGGACATCGTCAAGAGCCTCCTGGGTCTTTCCCGGCAGACGCAGACCTATGTGGAGCCGGTTCGCATTAATGCCGCCCTTGATGATGCCCTGCGTGTCCTTTATAATCAGTACAAATACCTGCATGTGGATATCGACAAAAAGTTTGGGGAAAACCTGCCTGATGTGCAGGGGAATTTTGCAAATATCGGCCAGGTCTTCATCAACATCATCAAGAACGCCATTCAAGCCCTGCCGGAGAGTAGGGGCAAAGTCACATTAAAAACCCGTTATCAGAAAGATTCCGATCGGGTGATCGTCGAAATTGGAGACACGGGTTTGGGAATTCCCGAGGCGCATCTCAAAGACATCTTTAAACCCTTCTATACGACAAAAGAGGTTGGCCAGGGAACGGGCCTGGGTCTTTACATTTCCCATGAAATCGTCAAAAGGCACGGTGGAACCATACAGGTTCACAGTGAACCGGGACGGGGAACGGTCGTCACAATCGAACTGCCCTGTCACAGGAGGGAATCATGATCGGTTTGATGGTGGTGGACGACGAGGAAGGTGTCCGGCGCTCACTCAGGAAAGTGCTTGAGAAAGACGGATACAATATTCTTCTGGCAGAAAACGGAGAGCAGGCCGTGCACATGGTGCGGGAAAATCACAGTCACCTTGAGACGGTCATATCCGATTTCAAAATGCCGGGGATGGATGGACTGGAAACGCTCGTTGCAATCGGGAAAATAAACCCTGAGATTACGAGAATCATGCTGACCGGCTATGCCACGATGGAAAGCGCCATTGAATCGGTGAATGCGGGCATTGACGGGTTCCTGACCAAGCCTTTTGATAATATTGAGCTTCGGGCAAAAGTACGCGAATATAACGTCAAGAAAAGGCTCAAGCAGTTCGTATCCGAACAGATCATCATAGAACTGCAGCGCGACGGACGCACGATGGCGCCCCGGAGGCTGAGCGTCAGCGTGCTGTTTATCGATATCCGGGGGTTTTCCGGACTATCGGAGACCATGAGTCCCGAGGAGCTTTCCGATATGTTGAATTTCCATTTTTTTACACCACTGGACAATATCATTTATGAATTCAACGGGACGCTGGACAAACATATCGGGGACAGCATCATGGGGGTTTTCGGAGCACCCGTCAGCTATGGGGATGATGCGGTCAGAGCGGTTTCGAGTGCCCTGAAGATGCTGGATGAAATCAAAGCGATCAATGTAAAACTCAATCAGAAGGGCCGCCACATATCCGTTGGAATCGGTATCGGTACGGGACAGGTCATGGCCGGCATTTTCGGTTCCTCCCGTAAAAAAGAGTATACGATTTTTGGATTGCCCGTCGTTGTGGCGGCGCGACTCGAACAAATTGCAAGACCCGGTCAGATCCTGATTTGCGATGAGACCTACCGGCAGGTCCAGGATTTTATTCATGCGGACAAAGTGGAATTCAAGTCGGTCAAGGGGATTGAAAAGAAATTCGACTTCTACAGCGTACTTGGCAAAAAGTGAAATACCCCTTGACAAAAAGACGAGAGGATGTTCTAAGACCACCAGCTTTATGCAGAAAATGCATGTGACGCGGGGTGGAGCAGTCCGGTAGCTCGTTGGGCTCATAACCCAAAGGTCAGAGGTTCGAATCCTCTCCCCGCTACCAAGAAAATAAAGGGGCTTAAGGTTGATACTTAAGCCCTTTCATTTTTTTGTGCTACAAAGAAGGAGGCCGATATGGATATGTCCATGATTGATAAGATGAGCCACGCGGATCTCAAGAAATATGTGGAATTTCTCCTGTGGCATTACCGGGTAATCGACGGATTCTGGTTTCTGTTTGTCTCCAATGATTTCGATCAACGGGCGGCGGAAAAGATCAATGAACGGGTATGGGCCAAGGCGGGTGAACTGGCGGCAAGGGATTTTCTGAAACGATTCCAGATTGAAAATGGATTGACCGGGTTTGTCAAAGCCTTGAAGCTGTTCCCATGGTGCATGATTATCGGCTACGACATGGAAGAAAAAGACGACGAAGTCATCTTGTCTGTGCCAAGCTGTGCCCCGCAGGTGGCGCGAAAGAAGAAGGGGTTGCCGGAATTTTCATGCAGGGAAATGCATCGTGGGGAGTTTGAAAGGTTTGCCAAGGTCATTGACGACAGGATTCAGGTAACATGTGACTTTGCCCCTCCGGACCCACACCCGGAAGAACTCTTCTGTCGCTGGCGTTTCACCATGGCGCGTCCGTCCATCGGCGGTCTGCCGGGGACAGGGAAGCTCCCGGAGCCGGCTTCATGACTATCGGAGAGAAACTGACTGTCCGGAAAGGGCTTGTTTTTTAAAAAGATTCCGGTTCATGGGCCTTGCGGCCATAAACCCTCTCGTAGGCCCGGCAGAAGGGGCACAGGTTCCCTTCAATGGTCCGGACGAACAGGTAAACAGGGCCTTTCTGCTTTTTGCGGGCATGTCGGCATACGGGGCAGTTGACGCAGATTTCGGCCATGGAACGGTCTTTCGCTGTGATATTCTCTTCCATCATAACACCATTTTCACGGACGGTTCTTTCCGGAGCGCTTCGTAAATGACGATCCGTCTTTGCTCGTTTTCGACCTGCACGGCAATATTGAGCGATATATATTTCCCGGTTGCGCTGCTGCGGGATGCCGTGATCTCCCAGGCGCCGGCGATCACATCCGCAATGGCCGCCCGCATCTTTGCCTCATCCGATCCAATCACCTTGTAGATCCAGCGGCAGGGATAGTCGATGTTGACTTTCTGATCGCCATTTTTCACATTCATAGCGTTGCTTCCTTATAAAAACATCGGTTGTCCTCAATCTCTTCCTGCACCAGCCCCTCATGGATGAGCTCCACCAGGTGGACATAGGTTTCGTTGAGGGCGAGGTACTGGTCGAACTCCGGCAGATTCTTTCCAAAGATATCGACGGACACCTCGAAGGTTGATTTTCGGCCTTCCCGAACGGATGCGAGGGTGAGTCCCTTTCTTTCGTGATGATGGTCTTTGATTTCCGTGATTCTCTCGAGAAAATTCGTAAAAGGCCGGCCGTGTGCGGGATAAACGGTTGTCACAGGCAGGCGCTGCATCTGAGTCAGGGACGACAGAAAACGCTCCAGCGGCCGAAAGTCGGTTTGAAAAAGATCCGGACTCAGATTCGGGGTAATATCGGGCAGGATATGATCCCCGGCCAGCAAAATCCCTTCTGTCCTGAAAAAAAAGCAGACCTGTCCCCGGCTATGCCCCGGCGCGGCGATCACCTCGCAGGACCGGTTGCCGACGGTGTAAATTTCGCCGGGCAGCAGGGCGTGATCCAGCGGGAACGCCCCGATCATTTTACTGAAGCTCTTGAAGATCGACCCCAGCAATGCAAGAGCCTCGTCCCCAAGGCCATGACGCACGTAGAACAAACGCAGTTCCGCAATCAGGCGATCCTGATCTTCGGCGATGCGGACAAATTCATGATCCACATCGGACATGAGGATGGTTGCACCCGAGGCGGCCTTGATGCGTGCAGCCAGCCCGCAGTGGTCTCCGTGGCGATGGGTGATGAAAATCCGGTCGATGTCATGAAGGGACCGGCCGATGCGCTTGAGTCCGGCTTCAAGGGTCGTAAACGTCTCCGGGGTATTGAGACCGGTGTCGAAAAGGGTCATGCGGCCATCGTGAACGAGGGCATAGACATTGACATGCTCCAGCCGGAAGGGCATGGGCAGCGTGATCATGTAAAAATCGCCGGCGATTTCCTTAATCAAGGTTGTTCTCCTTTTGAATCAAATTCAGAGCCTGAGCTGAATTACGTTCAAGCACTTTTTGCGTTTTATTTCAAAACAAAAAATGGGCTCCATGAAAGGATAACACAAATCATCCCTTGATTTTGTGACGGGAATGACTAAACTACCGCGAGATTCAAAGGAAAGGATGAGCCATGCCCATCTACGAATTTTATTGTCACAAGTGCAATACGGTCTATAATTTCTTTGCCCGATCCGCCAATACGGACAAAATCCCCTATTGCCCGCAATGCAAGCGAATCAGGCTCAAACGCCAGATGTCGGTCTTTGCGAAGGTATCCCGGGGTAAGGATGAGGAGGGGGGTGGTGACGACATGCCCCCCATCGATGAAGCGAAGATGGAAAAGGCGATGGCCATGCTGGCCGGCGAGGCCGATAAAATCAACGAAGACGATCCCCGCCAGGCGGCCAACCTGATGCGGAAGCTGTCGGAAGCCACGGGATTGAACATGGGGCCGGAGATGGAAGAGGCCCTTCGGCGCATGGAACGGGGCGAGGATCCCGAACAGATCGAAGCGGAAATGGGGGACCTGCTGGAGGGCGAAGACCCCTTTACCTTTCATCAGAAAGGAAAAAAAGGCATCAGGAAACCGAGACCGCGTGTGAACGAAACCCTTTACGATCTGTGAGGTCGTTGCAGGCTTCAGCCCGCTTGAATAGGCGCAAAGCGGAATTGATGGACTCGTCAAAAGTCCATTTTTCCCTCCCCTGGCGGGAGGGGATGAAGGGGAGGGGGAGGGAATACTTGATTTTTGACCAAACCATCAGAATTTGCACCTGCGAAAAGTTGAAAACATGAGAATTCGCATCGATAAAAATCTCTGTAACGGCTGTGAAACCTGTATCAATCACTGCCCCGATGTCTTCATGATGTGGGGCATGTACATGAAGGCGGATTTCGAGGTTGCCGATCCGGAACAATATCAGAAAGCGGTTCGGGAAGCCGCCGGGTTGTGCCCGAAAAAGGCCATTTTCATTTCAGGGCAAAAGGAGCTGGTTTTCCTTTGAGCGGGATTCGCCGATGCTCGTTACCGTGATGGCGGGCTGGCCGAGGACGGGGCATTTTGTTTCACAGATCCCGCAGCCGATGCAGAGTTCCAGATCCACATGGGGCTGTTTGACGGTTACTGTTTTGCCGGTCCGGTTCAGGACCCGGACTTCCTCAAACCAGATCGCTTTTCTCGGAGTGGGGCATACTTCTTCGCAGACGATGCAGGGGGTCGAATGGGCAAAGGGGAGGCAGCGCCCCTTGTCGATCATGGCCAGACCGATTCTGACCTTTGCCTTTTCTTCCAGCGAAAGTTTTTTGATGGCCCCGGTCGGGCAGACCTGCCCGCAGAGCGTGCACCGGTATTCGCAGTAGCCGATTCTGGGGACCAGCACCGGCGACCAGATCCCCTCCAGGTCCGCTTCCAGCAGGCTGGGCTGAAGTCCGTTGGTAATACAGACCTTCATGCACTCCCCGCATTTTATGCATCGCTTTAAAAATGCCTTTTCGTCGAGAGAACCGGGTGGGCGGATCAGCCGGGGTTCTGCGGCGCCAGCCTTTTTCAACGGTGAAATCCTCAGCAGGGGAACAGCGATCATGCCGGCAATCATCGAGCCGATAACGCGCCGCTTTCCCAGATCAAGCGCTGCTCCAGCCGGTTTTCTGGAAAATCCGAAGTGCACCGCATTCTGAGGACACGCATCGTCGCAGTTCATGCAGGCCATGCATTCCGACTTGAGCCACTTATCCTTCGCATCCGGCGCGGCACCGCCCTGGCAAGACCGGCGGCAGACGCCGCAGCCGTCGCAGCCTTCACTGACGGAGCGGTTCAGGATTGCGTATCTGGAAAGCAGTCCGAGCAGGCCGCCGAGCGGACAGAGGTATTTGCACCAGAATCGGCGTTCCAGCAGGTTCAGGGCCAGGATGCCCAGAAACACGAGGCCGGTAAAAGCCGCCTGGTTGAAGAGGGGTTGCTGAAAGGAGAGAACGGTCTTTTTCATCAGGCCATAAAAAAATTCAGATATATCGGTAATAATGGGGAGATGCCAGCCATAAACGGTGTCAAAGACACCGACCGTGGCAACCTGGATCAGCGGGTAAACGGCCAGGGAAAGAGACCGGATCAACAGGGCAAGGGGGTCCAGGATGCCGGAAATCTGGAGGGTAAAGACCGATGAAACGAGCAGGACAATCAGCAGGATGTATTTCCAGTGATGCAGGTTATATGATTTTTCGGACCGGCGCTTTCTTTTCAGGGCGCCCGCCATGTTGTGCAGGGTGCCGAGCGGGCAGATCCAGCCGCAGAACACCCGGCCCAGCAGAACCGTCATCAGGATAACGAGCAGTGCGAGCAGGAAAGGCGAATAAAACTGGCGGGTGGACAGGACTGTCGTAATATAGATGAGCGGATCGGCCTCAAGGAACACCTTGACCGGGTAACCCAGTTCATCGGCTCCCCGGGATTGTGTCTGCAGGAAAAGCCAGAGAAAAATCAGCAGGAAGAGGGCCTGGGTCAGGCGTCGGATGTTTTTAAGCATTTGCAGTATCCGGATTTTTATGAAGTTGCCACATAGAGACCGCTGAAAAATAGCTTTGCCGCGGCTCAAAAGTCTTTTCCGCTAAGAAGGCAACCAGTTGTAATCATGATGTATGATAAACCGTTAACGCCCTTTCTGGAAAGGCGGAAAACATTTGATTCGCCGCTTGCAAACCATTTTTGACGGACTCGTAAAAAAGTTAAAAATTGAGCCGAAAACGACGGCTGCGTAAAAAGCTCCGCAGGCAAGGCGCGCAAATCATGAGGAGTGAGGCGTACTATGTCGTACGCCGCAACGACGAAGGATGCAGCGCAACGTAGCATCCGGGCTTTTTGCGAAGTCGTCATTTTTCAGCGGTTATGCGAAGCTCTCACAGGGTGATTCTTTTAATTTTCATCTTCTCCAGGTCCATGCTGCCCAACCTGAGCTGATGGCCGATGCGGACACAGCCCAGTTCGGCCGGTTTCATGCCGAAGAGCGTGGCCCCGAAAGCGTCGACGGCCACGGCGTCCGTTCCGGCAATGACCATATCGAACTGCTTCACATCCGTCAGGCTTCCTCCCTGAGGTCCGTTCGCCGTCAGAATCCGCACGGCGTCGAGAATCGTCAACGCGGGTTTGATAAACATCGCCAGATCCACGATACTCTCATCCACGCGCTGGTGAATCCGTCCCCGCGAGCCGCCCATCACGCCCATCCAGTTCTTCATTCCCAGGGTCAGCTTCGAGAGGCCGTGAGTTTTGGCGATCGGGATATTGATGACTTTATCTGCCTCAAAAACCTCCGTGTACAGAGGCCATGATTTGAGCGAATGGCCGTTGATTCGCATGTCCTTGAATTTCCGGTCGTCGATAAAGGAGACGGCTGCGCCCGCCGCGGCAGCCGCATCGGCGATGCCGCTCTGCTTATAAGTCCGCCGCGGGTCGCTGACGGGATGGTCAAAAACCTTGACCCTTTTCGCGCCCGCTTCCAGACAAAGCCTGACGACGGCGGCGACCACCTCGGGATTGGTATTGGCGGCGTATTCGGGCGTCCGGTCCCAGCCGATATTGGGCTTGATCACGACCACGTCGCCCCGGGAAACAAATCTTTTCATGCCGCCCAGAGCGTCAATGGCGGACCGTGTGATTTTCGCCGGCGGCGTCCCGCGGGCAACGGCCAGATCCGTTTTATCCGCAGCGACGAGAGCGGCAAGGATTGGGTCCAGGCCAATGGGGACGGTCAGCGCCGCACCGCTGATCACGGCCGTTTTCAAAAAGTCTCTGCGGTTCATATCAAGCCCCAGATTTGTGAATCAGATCAATCACTGTAACCTCCGGGGGCGCGAGAAAACGGATCGGCGGCCCCCAGGTTCCGGCGCCCCGGCTCGCATACAGACGGGAATCCTTCGGTAAATCATAATAACCGGAATGGTATGGAAAAACAAGCCTTGTGAGCAGGACAAACGGATAGATCTGCCCCCGGTGGGTATGCCCGGAAAGCTGCAAATCAAAAAGGCCCAGGCTCTCCGGGTCAAACACCGGTCTGTGCTTGAGGAGCAGGGTAAAGGTCTCTTTCGGAAGTTTTGCAAGCAGCCCCTTTTCAGAGACGCTTTTATAAAGGCCAAAACGCTCTCCAGTCGGATCATCCACACCGACGATGCTGATCAGACCCGCCAACGTCAAGGCTTCCCCGCGCAGCACCAGAAATCCCGCCTGCCGGTGAAAGGCCAGCGCCTGCTCGATGCCGGCAAAAAACTCATGGTTTCCGGTGACGGCGATCTTGCCGTATTTGGGCTGGAAATCTCTGAACAGTTCGGCGGAGGACATCAAGTTGTCAATCTGGCCATCCAGCAGATCCCCCGTGGAAACGAGGAGATCCGGTTTGGCCTGCTTGACGGCTGCCAATATATTTTCCAGACGCTTTTCCCGGATGATCATGCCGATGTGGACGTCCGAAATCTGGACGATCCTGAGCCGGCCGACCTCCGGGGGGATTTTGGAGGTTCGAATCGTGACCTGTTCGGTACGGATGTTTTTTGCCTCAAAATAGCCGTAGGCGTTGAGAGCTACGGAGACGACCAGCGGAATGACAAACCAATAAAGGGGCGGCGGAATCAGCGATGACAGGTTCTTTCCGGTGATCTGGCCCGCGATATAGATCAGCAGGCGGTACACGTCAAGGAGGATGGACATGACAAAGAAGAGAAACAGAACGCCCATCCAGATATATCCGATATAGGACAGCAGGCAGGCTGTGGACTCATAACCGTATCGCTCAGATACGCGGACCAGGATCGGCGCCAGGATCATGAACGCCATCAGGATGATCAGCCCCGCCTGGTGGCCGGTTGATATGAGTGGAAAGGCCGCCTTGATCCTGCTGAAGACGTAGAAATGAGCACTGCCGTAAACGACGAAAAAGACGAGAAGAAACAGGGTCACAAGCGTATTTACTCCGATGGTGTCTCAGCCCCCCAGATTGTCCGGGCGAAAAGCGGATAGACCTGCCTCATTTTCGCCTGCACCGGCCCCCGGAGGATTGCCAGATCGGTTTCGCCCAGCGGATCGATGGTCGGGATGTCTCTCCCCTCGACGGCCAGATCAAAACCGGTATTTTCCACGACCTGATCGACGGTCACGTCCGGGAAAACATAATCCAGAATGATCTGTTTGCGGCTCAGGTCAAAGGCCATGACGCACAAAGGCGTCACCACATGGCTCAGGCCGCCCCGGCGCCAGGGCGTTATGCCCGTATCGTCGAAGCCCGTGGCATTGACAAAGTCGGCTTTGGGGACAAACAGTTTCCGGCTGTGGTTGTTCGTGAACAGGATGGTCCGTCCGCTCATGGCATAGAGCATGGAGGAGCCGGCCCCGCCGGGGAGCCTCAGGCTCGGGCGCCGGTAATCGCCCAAAACGGAAAGATTGACGCTGCCCCGCTGATCGATTTGAATGCCCGATAGAAAAAAGACATCGATTTTCCCCTGCTGGGCCAGGCCGAAGAGTTCGTGAAACCCTTCCGACAGACGGTTTTCGGGGTCTCCATAGATGAGCAGGTCCAGGTCCGGCACATGCGTGTATTTGGCCAGGAAACAACCCGCGGCCGGTATGGGAGACAGGGTGCCCGTGGCGACGCGCTCGCCGTTTTTCAGCAGACGGGCAATCGCACCGATCATGCGCTCGGAAGGATGGATGTTCTTATTTTCCATTGGCTTTGAACCCCACTTTTGCAAGGTATTCTGCGTGATCCTTCGGCGCCAGGATATAGGTTTCCAGATACCGGTGGAAGGACGACTCATCTTTTGCGGCTGTCACATAGGCAGTCATATGGGCGGCATCAATGTCATAACGTCCGGGGCAGCCCGTCGGGTGCGCCCCGCCGGGGGCCACGACGACAACGTCGATATGGGCCGCGGCGCAATAGACCTCGTGCAGGCCCGGCAGAACCTCATCGGGTTCGACGAGTTCTTCGACGACGGCGATGGTTTTACGCGATGCCATCGCCAGCAGCCGGTCATTGCGGGTACTCAACGTTGTAAGGCCGCCGTTGCGGTCGCCTTTGGTCGCATGAATGACGGCCCAATCGGGCCTGATCGGGGGGACGACGACGTACTCGATCCCCGTGTAGGGATCTTTGAGCACTTTCAAGTCCGGCCGGATGCGCAGGTAATCGGAATCCAGAAAACCGAAGACGGGGATGAACGGCAGGTTATGGACCCCAGCCTGGAGTCCCAGCAGCAAGCCCGGTCAGATGGTTTCCAGCAGTTTTAATTCACCCCGTTCGACCTTTCTGCGAAAATTGGGCGCCAGGCCAAATTCGTCCAGGACGATCTGTGGAAACTGGACGGTCTCCACGCATCCGGCGCCGATGAGCAGATCGGCCACATATCCGCCGGTCAAAACCGGCGTGAGGGTCAGCCCTTTGATCCCTTTTTTAATGATTTCCCGCACGACCGGCATGGGGTTCATGGTCATTCCGGCGCCCACGCCCAGGTGCATGCCGTCTTCGATCAGGGCCGCCGCTTCCGCCGCCGTCATGAGCTTGTCTTTCATGGAGTTGGCCTTTCCTTCAGAGCCATTAATAGAGCGAAAGACTAAAGATAAATTTTAGTTGTGTCAACATAAATCCCCGACAAATACAAATTCCCAGTACCGTCGGGCGCTCCATTACCTGTTAATATTGTTTGACAGGCGCCTGTTAAAAGTGGCAAATGAATACCTGTCTCAGGCATTACCAGTTCAGCCTCAGAGGTGTGTTATGGCGACAACAGCGACAGAGGATTTTGGGATTTATCTGCGGCCCACGCGTTTTATCGACAGCGACCATCCGGCCGTGATCGCATTTGCGCAGGCCGCTGCGAGGGACGCCGGCAGCGATATTGACAGGGCCATTCGCATCTTCTATGCCGTTCGTGATCAGATCCGATATGATCCCTATTGTCTCGACCTGGTGCAGGAAAGATTCAAGGCCAGTGTGGTCCTGGAAAAGAAAGCCGGTTATTGTGTCGAAAAAGCGCTGCTGCTGGCGGCCACAGCCCGCTCCCTGGGAATTCCGGGCCGACTGCGGTTCGCCGACGTCCGGAATCACCTGACGACGCAGCGACTCAAGGAGATCATGCAGACGGACTTGTTCATCTATCACGGCTATACGGAAATGTTTCTGAACGGCTGCTGGGTCAAGGCCACGCCCACCTTCAACCTTTCGCTCTGCGAGCGCTTCGGTGTCAAACCTCTCGATTTCGACGGCGAGCATGACGCGATTTTCCACGAATTCGACCGCAAGGGGAACCGGCACATGGAATACGTCCATGATCACGGTCCCTTTGCCGATCTCCCCTATGATCTGATCATGGACTCTTTCCGGAAACACTATCCCATCTATTTCACACAGGACCAATCATCGCCTGCCGGCGATTTCGAGGCGGAAGCCCTTGGGGAACGAAAATAGGGAAAGAAGATGAGAAGGCGATGCAAATGCTTCATCTGGTTTTGTGCCGTTAAAGAAGTTGAAATGAAGTGCTGATATTCTCTTCAGAATCTGGCTCATCGTACTTTATGCGGATCGACAGGATCTCTTCCTTGATTGAGAAGAAGGCGTCAACAACACCCGGATCAAAATGAGCGCCCCTGCTCTTTTCGAGGATCTCTAACGAATATTCCAGGGGAAACGCTTTTTTGTACGGTCGCTTGGTCGTCAGCGCATCAAAAACGTCAGCAATTGCAGAGATCCGTCCCCAGAGAGAAATTTCCGGCCCCTTCAATCCTTTAGGATATCCGAATCCGTCCCATTTTTCATGATGTTCCAATGCGATTTGCTCGGCCATTTGAATGACGTAAGAGTCTGAACCGGACAGGATGTTGCCGCCGATGATGGTATGCTGCTTCATAAATGTCCATTCTTGTTCATCCAGCGGGCCTGGTTTGAGCAGGATCCGGTCTGGAATGCCTATCTTACCGATATCGTGCATCGGCGCCGCATAGAGGATGGCCTCGATGTCTTGCGGCGGGAGCGCCATAGCCTTTGCAATGGCTTCGGTGTAGTATCCCATCCGCTTAATGTGGCTCCCGGTTTCTGCATCTTTATATTCACCTGCCTGCGCGAGGCGGAAGGTGGTGTCGAGCGCCGCGTGTTTGACCTTTTCAGAGGCGGTTTTCAAATCATCGAAAGCCTGACGGAGTTGACGGGTCCGTCTGTCTACTTCTTCTTCGAGGATTTTCTGATGACTGACCATGTGGTCGTTGTAAACCTTGACCTTCAGCAGGGACTGGACTCTGGCCCGAAGCTCGACCTGGTCGATGGGCTTGGACAAAAAATCATCTGCTCCCGCATCGAGGGCTTTGATCCGGTTTTCCACCTCAGCAAAGGATGAAACCACGACGATGGGAATGATCCGGGTCTTGGCCGAATGTTTCAAACGGCGGGCAACCTCGTATCCGTCCACCCCGGGAAGATCAAGGTCCAGCAATATCAGGTCCGGAGGCGAGGATTCGACCTTCGCTAAACCGCTGAGGCCGTCAAAGGCGCCATCAGCGATGTATCCGAGCCGGTTAAGGATTGTAGTGAGCAGACGGTTGTTCATGGGGTCGTCTTCAATGACAAGAATACGCCTTGACGGTTCCATATTTCAGCCTTTCACGATTTATGGCATGATCCAGAAAACAAACCGGTTTTGCCGATCACGGCTCATGATTTGTGATTCGCGGAAAATTCAGCAGAAAAGCGGCGCCCCCCTCAGCACTCCTGGGTTCTACCGTAATTTCACCGCCATGGGCGATCACCAGGTTACGGACAGTGGATAATCCCAGGCCGGTTCCTGATCTTTTTTTCCCGGTGGCAAATGCATCGAAGAGAGACGTAATCATCTCCGCTGCGATGCCCGGTCCATCATCCGCAATCCGCACGGTGACCGAGCGTTCATCGCCGCGGGTCGTGATCCAGATGTGTTTGCCACGAGGGGCCTGGTTCCCGGCCAAAATCGCCTCATGGGCGTTTTGAATCAAATTTTCGAAAACACGCATCAAGCGATCGTTATCGACTTTGACACGCAGATCGACACCTGAATCATGACGCAAGATCAGCTCAATGCCCATGGTTGTCAGTTTTTGTTTCAACGGTTGACAAACAATCTCCAGATAGACGGGCAGTTCGGTGGGAATCAGGTTCAGATCCATGGAACTGCCGCGGGCAAAATCGAGCACCTCGGAAATCATGCGGCTCAATCGATTGGCTTCGCTGATCACAGGTTCCAGGTCCTGCGTTACCATCTCGGCCCCTTTACCTGTCTGAATGTCCTGCCTGGCGATCTCCGCAAATCCAATGATTGCGGAAAGCGGATTCTTCAGGTCATGAACGATGGCGCTGGTCATCTGTCCAATTGCAGCCAGACGGCTCTCCCGTTCATTCAGGTTCCGCTCCAGACGCCGGGCACGAAGTTGCGCCGAGACCCTGGCCTTCAGTTCGCGGAGTTCGAAAGGTTTGGCGATGTAATCATTCGCGCCGACCTCCAGCCCCTCCGCGACGGCTTCGCCGCCGGTCTTTGCAGTAGCGAGGATCACCGGGACATGAGACAGGGAAGGGTCCTTCCGGATCTGGCGCGTGAGCTCGTAGCCATCCATCCGGGGCATCATGATGTCCGATACGATGAGATCGGGCGCCCAGCGCCGTGCCAATTCGAGACCCTCGACGCCATCACGGGCCATCTCCACCCGGAAGTCGTCGGCAAGATTGCTCGCGATGAAGATGCGCAGGTCCGGATTGTCTTCAACCACCAATACTTTCTGTGCATCGGGCGGGGCCGCACTCCGGATTCTTTGAGAGATCTCCTCGTGATCCCCGAATTGGGACGCCATAACATCAGACAGCAGCGTCTCCTTTTTACTCTTTGATTTTTCCTCAATGCCGGCGCTGATCAAAGCAACCGTCCGTGCATAGGATATCTGGTCCTCGCGCCGCCGGCCGATGATTCGACGCCGCTCCAACAAGTTGGAATCGGGCCGTTTCGGGAGTTCCACGCGAAAGGTCGTACCCTCACCAAGCCTGGATCGGACCGAGACTTTGCCTGCGTGGATCTTGGCCAGCTGTTTGACCATGGCCAGGCCGAGGCCGGTTCCCTCACGAGTCCTGTTCGCGGTATCATCAACCTGATGAAACCGCTCGAAGATCGCGTCGAGCTTTTCTTCCGGAATGCCGATACCGGTATCCTCGACCTCAAACCATATAAAGTCATCCTTTTCTTCAGCCCTTATCGTAATCCGGCCGCCGTTGGGCGTAAACTTGATTGCGTTCGACAGCAGATTGGCCGCCATTGTTTCGACCTTGTCCACATCCAGGATCATATCCGGTAGAATCTCCAGGCCCTCCAGAACCAGATCGATTTTTCGATTCAGCAGGTGCGGCCTGGCCGCAACCGACAGTTCCTGGAGAATCATGCCCAGGTTGTCATATTCGTAATTGCACTCGATTTTCCCGGCGTCAATCTTGGCAAAATCGAGCAGGGCATTGACATGCCGCAACAATCGGCGGGTATTGGCCTCCATCGCCTGCAGCAGGGGGCGGAAATCCTGATCCTGTTTTCCCTGAAGGATCGACTCCAGGGGACCGAGGATCAGCGTCAGCGGGGTGCGGAGTTCATGGCTGACGTTGGCGAAGAAGCGCATTTTGGCTTTGTCAAGCTCCATGAGATCTTCATTGGCCTTCTCGATCTGCATCCGTCAACTGCAGGTTTTTGCGCCGCGTCTGCTCTTCCTCTATTTTAGCGAAGGCGGTGATCGCGACGGCGCCGATCATGAATAAAATTGGCTGAAGAATTATGGACACGTGAGTTGTTTGGCCATGTTGAATCAGGTTGATTGCGACATAACTGCCGACGGACAGGACGCCGAAAATGATGGTTTGCCGGGCGGTCCACGGAAAAAACATGCCGGTGACGAAGAGGATGAAGATGATCCCGATGTAATAAAAACTGGAAAATCCTCCCAGCATGGCCGTCATAACGGCGACCCCGAGTATTGAAAGAAAGGCCAGCACAATGAGTCAGCCCGACGGCAATCCTTCGACCGAAACGCGAAGCTCAGCAGAATCAATACCGATCGCGAAACTTGCAACCACGCAGAGACGAATGATAAGGAAGATTGTTATGATATCGCGAGCCGTAACCCAATCCAAGGCCCAAAATAAAAGATAAGAAGACACCGCCGAGCACCAGCACGAACTTCGCCCGCGACATGAACAAATCCAGTCTTTCCCGCTTGTGAATTTCTTCAAAAATGGGATCGGACTCAATCGTTTGAGGGGTATTTATTTTCATACGGCCTTTTCCGCACGCACGATCACCGCTGTCGGCGGATTGCCAAGGGCTTCAATCGTGCGAATGTTAATGAAACCGGCTTCGCTGCATCAGGTTCGCCAAATCGTCGGGGCTGAAGAAACGGAATCTGCCTTCGTCTGCCATCTCAAGTACATGTAGAGATAAAGGCGACCAACTCGCGCAGACTTGCGGAGCAACCGATTCTTTTGATGTTCGTCAATATCCGTCTGTTGGGCGATAGACTGCGCTTCTTCGATATAGGACTTGGATGAATCGAAATTTGGCTTCGGGCTGGACAAGCACGATTACGCCCCCCGGGGCCAGGATACGGTAGAACTCACGAACAACCGACTCTGGATCATACAGGTATGGCAGAACGATCGAAGCCCCAATTTTGTCAAAGGCGTCCGAGGGGCAATCAATGCGGCAGTCTCGACTGGCATTGCCGAAATACAGTTGCTTAAATGCAAGATCGCCGGTGTGTCTGGCCACTTGGCAGCCGGGCCGAAGGTCTTCGGGCAGAGTATTGTCCTGGAGGAACCGGCCGGCTATTGAAAGATCCAATACGGCCTCAGCCTCCATCTGCTCAAGCGAGGGACAGAGCCTCATAACCTCCTGAATCTCTGAAGATGAGCCTTGGAGAATCTCATGTAATCGGGGTCCGTATCCTGCAGCGATTTTACGAAGCGTTGATGTCTCGAGGCCCTCTATCCGTTTGGTAAGGGCAACCGGTCCGTGAAATTTACCTGATAAAAAATCCATCAACGGTGTAAGCCTCGCCGCTTCGAGATCCATAACTCGGTAATCAACCCATACGTTATCCAGTTGGCCCTCGGCTTGCTTGATTTTTTGATCAATTTTTTCTTTGGTCCGTTGAACGGCTTTCGGCACCAGATCGGAACAGGTCAGCAAGACCGGCCGGTTGTCAGTAATAATCTCATCCAGCAGCGCCAGCGACAAATTGCCGGTCCCGCAACCCAAGTCACCCACTCTATCTCCTGGTTTCACATCAAGCAGTTTGGCTTGCTTTTTCATCAGGTCGAGGTAATCCGGATTGTACAGGAACATATCGTAGCCTTCAACACCTTCACTGGCGCCGAATAGGTGAGTATTCCAGAACTCGACCGTGTCCTTGATTCTTGTCCGTTTGATCCGGGCCCATTCGGCTTCGGATTGCCTCGCAAATCTTGTCATGTCCGGTTCAGCAGCCGGCCGCTCCGAACTGAACAAATGCTTGGATATGGTTTCGCTGATCAACTTGTATGACTCGATCGCTTCCGGACCGGTCTTGAGCAGATGTCCGGAAGGCAACTCGATGATTTCACGGGGACCGCCGTCCGGCGCGTTGAGCATCTGGCGAACTCGCTCACGCGTTACGACAAAGTCGTACGTGCCCAGAATCCAACTGACTGCAATTTTGATCTTCGACATGTCGTTGCGGGCGTCTTCGAGAAAAGCCATCTTGCGGTGGACCGCGTCACGGATGAGTTCGTTCGGATTGCCGCGCCGCCCGAAGATATAGACTGGTTCGATCTTTTCACCGTCCAAGATGTTTTTGGAATAGATCAACACCGGCCAGCAAAAACTTCCATTGATCCTGCCCATCCGGACAGCCGAAGGGCGCGATCCAGAGGTCCACGCCGGGTTTTACGCCATCGGCAATCAGGCGACGGGCTGGAATGGCGGCTACGGAGAACGAGACCAGGACGCGCTTGGCTGGTTGGAATCTCCTCTCCAGAAAAGCCAGACTCCCGATCATATCCGATTCGAACTGTCGAGTAAGTCCAGTTATAGAAATAGGCGGCGTTAGGATCTTCCGGAGCCTGGGTCAGTGTGGCTTTCGCCGATCATGTGAGTCATGTCAAAACGCAAAACAACTGCATTCAAACCATCACGCTTGAAATTATCCACCAGCGTCCGGGCCAGCAGGTTAAATACCTCCTTACGAACCTGGAAAGGCTGGCAGATCAATACCGCAACGTCGACGGGCGGCAATGTGTCATAGAGATCGAAAGTGGCGTCCGCGATACCGACGACTTGCTCCCGCCGTGTATTCTTATACCGGCAGACATAGACCTGGTTCCGGGCAGATGGCGCCCTGACGCCAAACAGGTCTGCCGCTTTCTTGCGCGTCAGGCCGGCCAGTCGCTTGAGATTGGCCCAGTGGCTGGACCGGACGGTTCTGTTTTGAATTTGTGAAAAGGCGTCACGTTCAATCGTCGAGTCGATGAAGTTCAGGCCGACCTGCCAGTAGCCCGCCTGCTCTGCGGGCACGATCCTTGTCACGGTGGCGCCGTCATGGCGGCTTGTTTTTTGTCCCTCGATCAACTCAATGGCGGGAAACCTCATCCCCACCGTGATCAGGCTGTCCTGCGGCACCTGGACGGCGCAACCTCCCTCGCTGACGTCAACCGCCGGGATCCGAATCACCCCGTCCCCGGTATGAGGGGCCTGGACGCTCAGCCAAGCCTCTTCCGCGGGTATCCTGACGGCTGCTCCGGCGGTCGTTGTGATACATCCGCTCCGGGAGAAATAGCTTCGGATGCTCCCCGTGTTCAGACACAAGCCCCTCGAAAACGGCATGAAGCGCGCCGTCCAATATCGCGCAGTAGATCACGTTTGTGCTTTCCGGGACCGGACGCTCAAGGTCACGAAGGATCAGCGTATCCGGGCTGTAATCGAGACGAGCTTCGAACCATTGGCCCCGATTTCGCCGATAGCGCGATGAGTATCTTAACGGTGTTTTTAGCAGCGGCGTACAGCCGCTCATGGATCAATTGCCTGTCGCTGATCGGCAGAAGGTTCCCGCTCAGTATGTCCGGAATCGACTCTTGAAGTGAAACGACTGCATCGTCCAAATCGTGAAAACTTGTGTACCCGCGGAGCAGCGATCGATCACGGGACTGCAGGTCCTCGAATACGACGCCGATTCCGCGATGATCCGAGCGCACAACCCGTCCGCCGACCTTGATTGGTTTCTTGTATCCGTTGGGAAGGAATATCTGGCTTACGAAGCGTGTGCCCACGGGCGGAGGATTGTCCGTTCGGATGTATGCCCCGCCGAGGCTTATATTCATCATCAGGGTGTTTGCATTGCCGGGATGGCCATCCATCGCAGACACCTTGGCCAGCGTCTGTCTTCGGAAGGCTCTTGGGGCTTCTTTGTTTTGCTCCATTTCCGAATAATCGCTTGCGTTTTTCCCGTCGTCAGTCATTGCATGCTCCGATCGCAGGTATCAGGTCGAAATAGATCAAGATTCGTCTTTAATAACAAATGGACATGGGCCGGGGGACGGTATCCGATGGGAAGACATGGCTCAGTGGTCAAGGTAGCATCCTTATACGTATGATATGGCAATCATGGCCAATTCAGTGTAAAAACAATCCGCTTATTGGCGCGGAGTATAAGGCACGTGTCCTTGTGTGTCAACAAAATTTGATTTATTATTGAAAAGGCATATCAGAATGAAAAAAATTGCAATCGGCGCCATAACTGAATATGATACCACCCCAATATCAACTGGAAGAAACCATGCCATGATCGGAACCCTCGCCAACAGCGGCGCCATCCTTGTCGGCAGCCTCATCGGCATTGCCGCAGGGCGGCGTGTCCCCGAAAGGCTCAAGACCATCGTCATGCAGGGTCTTGGACTTTCCGTGATGCTCATCGGCCTGCAGATGGCCCTGACCGGCAAAGAAATCATCCTGACCGTGAGCTGTCTGCTCATCGGCGGCATTACCGGCGAACTCATCAATATTGAAAAGCAGCTCGAAAAAATGGGGGAACGCATCAAGCGGCGATTCCGGTCCGATTCCGCCACCTTCGTGCAGGGCTTTGTTTCCTCCTCGCTCCTTTATCTGACAGGCGCCATGATGATCATCGGTTCCATCCAGGACGGAACGGTGGGCGATCCTCGAACGCTTTACATCAAAGCGCTGCTTGACGGCGTGGCGTCCGTGGCCCTCGCCTCATCCCTGGGTGTCGGGGTCGCGTTTTCGGCGCTTTCTGTATTGGTTGTCCAGGGAGGGATTACACTCTTGTCGTCGCAGCTTATCTTTTTATCAAAACCTGCGGTCCTCGATGCAATTACGTCCACAGGCGGTGTTTTAATTCTCGCGATCGGCATTAACCTGCTAAATTTGACGAGGATTCGCGTGGGAAATCTGCTCCCGGCTATTTTTTATGCGGTCGCCTGGGCGGCAATGAAATAGCTTCTTCATGTTTCATAGGCAAGAAACATGAACGCCTTATCTTCATTGGACGGAGAAAAAGAAAACAGATGGATCCATTTCATCGCAGGGGCTTGTCATGACGGCGCCGCAGATTAATACGGCCTTCCTGCCGGGCGCAGGGCTGGGGATGCGTTTGCGGCCTCTGACCCAGACCTTGCCCAAACCGCTGCTGCCGGTGCGCGGACGTCCAATCATCACCTATGCCATGGATCACCTGCTGACGGTGGGCGTCCAACGCTTCATTGTCAACACCCACCACTGCGCCGATGTATATCGGCAGACTTTTCCGGACGGTCAATGGCGCGGGATCCCAATTGTCTTCCGCCATGAACCGGTTCTGCTCGATACGGCGGGCGGCCTCAAGAATATCGAAGATCTGCTGAACGGCGATGAACGCATTCTTGTTTACAATGCCGATGTCATGACGAATCTGCCGTTAAAGTCGCTGCTGGAGGCGCATGCCGGGCAAAGACAGGAGGTGACGCTTGCCCTGCGCAGTGACGGCCCGTTGCTGAATGTTGACCTGGATGAAAAGGGTGAGATCTGCGACATGCGCCGGCTCCTGAATCGGTCTGGAGTCAGAAGCTGCCTTTTTACGGGCATTTATGTGGTTGAAAAACGATTTTTCAAGCGTCTGACAGCCGGAAAGATCGAGTCGGTGGTGCCGGCGTTCGTGCGCATGATTGAGGAGAAACCCGGATCGGTTGGGTCTGTCCTGATCGACAGGGGTGAATGGCATGATATCGGCAGTCTCGAAGAATACCGGAGAATGATGAACTCGCCGCCGTTAGAGACCGCTGAGAAATGTCCCGCTGTCGTGCCGGGAAATGCTCAGCCGCGGCCCGAGGATAACGAACAGGCGCAACCATTCGAGACCATTGCGGATGACGCTGTCAGGCAATATGTGTGTCATGTCTTGACCTGCGCGGAAACGGCCATCATTCAGGTTGCACCCCTCGCGAAGGGAGGTTCCGACCGGACCTTCCGGCGTATCCGTTTCAGCGATGCGCCATCCTTGATTTTCATGCACTACAACCCGGGTCGTGAAGAAAATCGACACTATGCGGCCATCGCCGGTTTTCTGCGGGAGATCGATCTTGCCGTTCCGAGGATTTTTCATCATGATCCGGAACGGTGTTTGATGCTCATGGAAGACCTGGGCGACACCGATCTCTGGTCTTTCCGGCAATCGGCATGGAGCCTCCGTCGTGATTATTACATCAAAGCCCTCAGGATGATCCACAAGCTGCATACATTTCCCGTGGAAAACCTGGATCCGCGATCTTTGACGCTGATGCAGGGGTTTGGTCCCGAGCTCTACCGCTGGGAGAGGGAGTACTTTTATGAAAATTTTGTCCGCGGCGTCTGCGGAATTGAGTTTGGCGACGAGGAAGCGGCGATGCTGGAGGCCGAACTGAGTGCGCTGGCGGAAAGGCTGCAGCAGGCCGAAACCAGCCTTGTCCATCGCGATTTTCAGTCGCAGAATATACTCATATATGAAGAAAATCCTGTATTTATAGACTTCCAGGGACTGCGCGTCGGCAGTTATTTCTATGATCTGGGATCGCTGCTCTATGACCCTTATATGCTGATCGATGAACCTGAACGGCTCGAATTGCTCCGGTATTATTATGATCTGCAGCAGCGAAGCGACGCATGGGATGCCTTCCAGGAGACGTTTCACGAGGCGTCGGTGCAGCGGCTCATGCAGGCCCTCGGCGCTTTCGGATTCTTGGGCCGCCGGCACAACCGGACGGATTTTCTGGCGCACATCCCGAGCGGAGTGCAGCGGCTGGCCGAGGCGGCATCCCACTCACCGCGCCTGCCCGCGCTCAGGAGCATGATTTCACACTGCCGGGCTGCTTTATGATTCCTTCCCGTCGGGATTTTAGAGGCTTTACGTTGATACGGTTATGTGCTTTAATGAGTAGCGTCCATATCCGGCAGCGCTGATCCGGACAAACAGGAAGAGGTCGATTGAAAATGTCAGAACGGTCAGACAATGCAGACAAGTTTTATGTATGGTTCGATACGGAATATTCCGATCTTGAACTTGAAACGGCCTCGCTGCTTCAAGTTGCGGCTCTTATCACGGACAGCTCCCTGAAAAGGGTACTGCCGCCGGAGTGTGATGTGCGACTGACCATTCGACTGCCGGATGAGGCAGCGCTCAGCCCGTGGGTTGAGCAGCATCTGCCGGATCTGGTCAATGCGTGCCGTTTGCCCGGGGCAGTAAGCATTGACGAAGCAGATATGCGTCTGGCCAGCTATGTGGACGCCGTTGCCGGGCTGCCCGCAGAACGTGAAAGTGAACGGCCGGTGCTGGCAGGAAACAGCCTGCACGCGGACTGGTGGCTTGCGCGCCGATTCCTGCCCCGCTTTTTAAGCCGCCTGCATTACCGCCATCTGGATGTGACGGCTCTCAAGCTGGAGTGGATGCGTCTGCATCCCGGCGTTGAATTTGAAAAGGAAAATCCGGAAATCATCCACCGGTACTTCCCGGAGGCCGTCTTACCCGTGTCGGGCAGTCGCCATGATGCCTATTACGACGTGCACGCGTCTATCGCCGAACTGGCGTTTTACCGTCGTTTTCTATTTCGTGAAGAAATTTAACAAGTTCCTGTTTTGACGACTTCGTAAAAAAGTCAAGAATTCCCTCCCCCTTGACGGGGGAGGGTTCGGGTTGGGGTGGTAAATAGCTGAATTCAATCATGTCTTTTCCCCCTCCCCTTCATCCCCTCCCGCCAGGGGAGGGGAAAGGGGCCTTTTGACGAGTTCATCCGTTTTGCTTTTTTGTTCTCGGAATATGGTTAATCCAGCTAAAACTTATCATTTGAGGGATGTGAGCGCATGAACGGCATGACCGTTATTCTCCCTTACCGGGGTCAGCCCTGGTTTGAGAAAGTCCGGCAGGCCCTGCTTCAATCACCGCTTGTGCGGAAAATTTTTGTCGTGCAGCAGGGTGGTTTCAAATCGACGCAATCGATGTGCAAATTTTTTGAGGCGCCTTCGATCAGCGACGGTCCGCTATGGAATCGCCTCATCGGGCATGCCCGGACCGGATACCTGCTGTTGGTCCAGGATGACGCTGAGATTGAATGGGGCCCCGGGGCGCTGGGGCGCCTGATAGATGTGGCCCAAACAACCAAGGCCGGCATGATCTATTCGGATTATTACGAGTTGCAGACAGGCCGACGCCTGGGGCATCCCGTCAGTGATTATCAACCGGGCAGCATCCGGGATGATTTTCACTTTGGCCCCGTCCGGCTTATTTCCGTTGCCGCGGCCCGATCCTCGTTGAAAAAATACGGAGCCGTCGCCGATCTGTCCCACGCCGGTCTGTATGACCTGCGCCTGAAAGTGTCCACGGATTATTCCCTTTTTCATCTGCAGGAATATCTCTATACGAAAATGGTTGGTACGAATGGGCCTCTTCCCGCGCATGACAGCGGAAAACGAAAGGGACGGCCGGTTTCTGAGGAAAAACATTTTGCCTATGTCGATCCCCGCCATCAGGCGGTGCAAGGGGAAATGGAGGCGGCCGCCACGGCGCACCTGAAGCGGATCGGTGCCTGGATGCAACCGGCGTTTAAGGAGGTCCCGGCGCCCGGACTCCGGTTTCCCGTGGAGGCGAGCGTGATCATTCCGGTAAAAAACCGCCGGCGAACCGTGGCCGATGCGATACAGAGCGCCCTGTCGCAGAAAACGGATTTTGCCTTCAACGTTATTTGCGTGGATAATCATTCGACGGATGGAACCACAGCCCTGCTGTCCCGATTGGCGCGGAAGTTTCCGGCCGTGAATCATCTGATCCCGCAAAGGACCGATCTCGGCATCGGCGGCTGCTGGAATGAGGGGGTGTTCGCCGGTTGCTGCGGACGTTACGTTGTTCAGCTCGACTCGGACGATCTTTACAGCAGCCCCCATACCTTGCAGAAAATTGTCGATCTGTTCAGAAGCAGTCACTGTGCAATGGTCATCGGGGCCTATACCCTTGTCAATGAAAATCTTGAAGAAATCCCTCCGGGACGGATCGACCACCGGGAATGGACGGACGACAACGGCCTCAATAATGCCCTGCGGATCAACGGTTTGGGGGCGCCCAGGGCTTTTCAGACGGCCCTCTTGCGGCAGACCGGATTCCTGAACGTCAGCTATGGTGAAGATTATGCGATGGTCCTGCGGCTTTTGCGGGAATACCGCCTGGGCCGGATTTATGAAAATCTTTATCTTTGCCGGCGGTGGGAAGGCAATACCGATGCCGCTCTGACGGTGGAAAAGGCGAACCGCAACGATGCTTTTAAGGACAAAATCCGCACGCTTGAGATCATGGCGCGTCAGGCGCTGAACAGGGCATAAATGGAATCCAGACAGATCTTTGCGATATTCGAAGGAGATGAAGGCGGGCCGGCGCTTTCCCACCTCTGTCGGGACCTCCTTGCCGAACAGAAAACTTCCTGGTCGCAGCTTCGACAAGGTTATCAGGCTTTGAAGGCCGCAGAAATTCGAGACGTTTCCTGTCCGGGATATACCCTGAAAGTCCAGTGGAATCCGCAACGGATCGTGAGCAGCGCTGCCCGGGTCGATCCGGTTTCCATCCGGGCGCGCCCCTGTTTTTTATGCCGGAAGAACCTGCCGGAGGCGCAGCGGGCGATCCTTTACCGAAAAGAATATGTCGTGCTCTGCAACCCGGCGCCGATCTTTTCGCAGCATTATACCATTTCGCATGTCCACCACCGGCCGCAGTCGATTGAGCCGGCGCTTACCGCCTTTCTGGCGCTGATGCGGGATTTTTCACCGCATTTCACGGTTTTGTATAATGGACCGCAAAGCGGTGCATCCGCGCCGGATCATCAACATTTTCAGGCGGCGCCCGTCGGCACGATGCCCGTGGAGGCGGATATTCGCGCAGACGGGAAACGGCAGTTGCTGAAAAGGAAGGATGGCGTCGATGTATTCAGGGCTGAGGGCCTGGGAAGGGCAATCCTGGTCCTGAAGGGGGCCAGGCAGGATCATGTGGCGTCCGCACTGCTTAACGCGATCGCGGCGATGCGGGCGGCCTGCCGGGCCGTTGACGAGCCCATGATGAACATGCTGGGGTCATACCGGGAAGACCACTGGATGATCCTTATTTTCCCGCGCGCGAGGCATCGCCCAAAAGTCTATGACCTTGAAGGAGATGCGCAGATCCTGATCACTCCGGGCGCCGTGGACATGGGAGGGCTCTTGATTACGCCGCGGGAGAAGGATTTCCGGACCGTTGACGCCGAACTGATAAGTAATATTTTTCAGGATGTATCCATCGACGAAAAGGCCATGGCATGGGTTGTCGATGCATTGTGAAACTGCATGGTACCCGCAGGCTTCAGCCTGCGCCGACGGCGATGTGCAGGTTAATCGTCGCATTTCTTGTCTGTATTCAATTTTTTATCGGGAGCAAGGCAATGTCCCAGGACAATCACCAGGGTCGCATCATCATTGACAGCCAGATGTCCATTGCAGAGGCGATTGATGGAACGAAGGCGCCGGAGCATGTGATCCGGGAACTTTGCCTGGTCGATGTGCTCTACTATTCCTTCGACGGCGAGCTGCATCAGGGGCAACTGGTTGTGCATCAATCCGTGCGGCAGGAGATCGAAGAAATCTTTGCGCTCATGAGAAGCGAGAGGTTCCCGATTACCAGGGTGATTCCCATCGTCCATTACGGCTGGTCGGATAATGCCTCGATGGCCGCCAACAATACCTCGGCCTTCAACTACCGGCGGGTTGCCGGGACCAGGCGGCTGTCCCGCCATGCCACCGGACATGCTGTGGATATCAATCCGATACAGAATCCCGTTATTTATCAGGACGGCCGCATATCGCCCAAAGGCGCCCTCTATCAACCCGGGATAGCGGGAACGCTCTCAGAGGACAGTTCCGTGGTCCGGGCCTTTATCGATCGGGGCTGGTGCTGGGGCCGGCATTTCAAGTCCATGATGGACCACCATCATTTTCAAAAGCCCTGATTTTATTGAAATCCGTCGGACCCTGCATGCCGGGGATTGAGACATGAAACAATTAAAGAAAGATCAATATGCCCCTGCCTGAATTCACAATGCCCGGAGGTTCAAGATGAAAAAGATATTGGCGGTCGGTTTTGGGCTCAGTGCTTTATTTATTTTATTGTTTGTTGGAATTTATTTCCTCTTCCCGGAAACATTGTTCAAACTGGCGGTGAAATCTGAAAGGAATTCTGCCGGTTTGATCAAGAAGGAAATCCAGGTGGATGATCATAAAATTGCGTATCTGGAGGGGGGAAAAGGGCAAACGGTATTACTGCTTCATGGATTCGGTGCAAACAAAGACAACTGGGCCCGATTTGCAAAGTACATGACAGGCGACTATCATTTTGTGATTCCTGATATTCCTGGTTTTGGCGAAAGCTCTCAGATACAGAAGGCAAATTATGATGTGGCAAACCAGTTAAAGCGCATCGACCGGTTTACGGAGGTCATGAAACTCGAAAGATTTCATCTGGCAGGAAACTCCATGGGAGGGATGTTTGCCGCAATATATGGCGCAAAATATCCCCGGAAAGTTTTAACACTGGCACTATTGGCGCCGGGCGGTGTCAAATCTCCAAAAATGAGCGAGATGGCCATCCTTTTACAGAAAGGGACCAATCCGTTGCTGGTCGGCAATGCTGAAGATTATGATAAAGTGATAGAATTATGTTTTGTTAAATCTCCATTTATCCCTTCCCAGTTTAAAAAAGTCTTGGCCGCCGATGCTATCGCGCACAGTAATTTTAATAAAAAGATATTGGACGATATGAAATGGAATCACACAGGGGGGATGCCATCTCCAATGGAAACCTTTCTGGAACCCTATTTACCTCAAATTCAGGCGCCGGTTTTAATTATCTGGGGTGATACCGACAAGATCCTGGATGTGGGAGGTGTTGCGGTTTTGGAAAAGAATTTGAAAAATTACAAAACCGTCATCATGAAGGATACGGGACATATCCCCATGATGGAAAACCCGAAGGATACGGCATCGCACTACGTGAGCTATCTGAAGGATCAAGAAACATGACAAATAGTGCGTGTGACAGGATCCCTTCCAGAGCGGAATGCGATGAACTCATGGTGCAATATTCCATGCTGCCAAAAATCGTGGAGCATTCCATGCAGGTCATGAATGTTTCCCTGGCGATCATAGACAATCTTAAAAGCGGTGTGCCTGTGAACAGAGACCTGGTGATTGCAGCCGCACTCCTGCACGACATTACCAAGACAAGGTCTCTTGCAACAAAGGAGCGGCACGATGCATCCGGAGGAGAGCTCTTGAGAGAACGGGGGTTCCCGCGTATCGCAGAGATTGTGGAGCAACATGTCATTATACAGAATTTGAATCTTGAGGGAAGGCTTGAGGAGCGGGAGATCGTATACTACGCCGACAAGCGAGTGCTGCACGACACGATCGTGACTATTGAGGAGAGGGTGCAGGACCTGGTCCAGCGATACGGTACCGTGGAAGAGATACGCAATCTGATCCTCCAGAACAAGAGCCAGGTGCTCGCGATTGAAGGGAAAATCGCCGATTTTATGGCAATTGATTTACACCGTGCTATTCAAGCCGCGGCTGGAAAAGGTAAAGAAAACAAACGTGCTTGATGATCATCAACGCTTGCGGGGTTTGTAATAATTACATCAAAACAGGAGGGCATGTATGGCAAAGAAGATTCTGGTATTATTGGGAAGTCCGAGAAGAAAGGGAAATAGCGCCATTCTTGCGGATCAGATAACAAAAGGGGCAAAATCGGCCAGGGCAAAGGTCGAAACCATTTATCTGCATGGCAAGACCATTGCGCCCTGCAAAGCCTGTTTCACCTGCCAGAAGAAAAACAGCAAGGGTTGCTCCATCCCGGATGACATGCAGGACATCTATTTGAAGCTCATCGAAGCAGATGCCTGGGTTATCGCCAGTCCTGTTTACTGGTTCAGCATGTCTGCACAGACCAAGATCTTCATGGATCGTTGTTTCGCCCTTCCGGCCTATCAGAAAGAACCCTTTATCGGAAAGAAGATCGCAATCGCCATGACCTATGGCGGTGAAGATCCCTTTGATTCAGGTTGTGTCAATGCGCTGAGGACCTTTCAGGATGCCTTTGGTTACATAGAAGCCAAAATTGTTGGCATGGTCTATGGTAGCGCCATGGATGCCGGTCAAATCCGGTCCAATGAAAAAGTGATGAAAGAGGCTTTTAATGTGGGAAAGAAACTTGCGTCCGATGGGATGGAAGCCAAAGGGCCGGTTCAATAGCAGCTTTCTATCTAAGCCATAACAGAGGTTCATATGGGAATCTCGATGGACGATCACACCGTTTTGAGTCATCTTGAGGGATTGGCTGACAAACTCGGGATACCCATACGGTACGAGATAATCAAAGATGAGTTAACAGGTCCGGGTGGGCTGTGCCGCATAGAAGGGAAATACATTCTGATTATCCACTCACAGGCGACAGTGAAAGAAAAGATGCAGATCATGATAGAGGCACTAAGGCGGTTCGATCTCGGCGACATCTATGTAAGGCCGGTTCTCAGAGAATTGCTGGGAGAATATGAAAAATAACTTGCATGAGCCGGGGAAATATGTCTCTACTTTAAAGAATGATTGTGATGATCAGAACACGAGGCAGGAGGGGTTGCCGCATTACGTGCTTCCTTTCCATTTGAAAGATTTGAGGAGTTCAACCAGTTATCAATGATATTCTTTTAGTCCATAATGGTGATCTGTATCCCAACCTCAACTCAATGAAAACAGGAACTAATGCAGATAAACATTCTAAAGATTAGACCCATTGCCTCCATGGTCCTTTTGATCATAGCGACCTTCTTCTTCCCGCCAAGCCCTGTTGGAGGAGCACCAATTGTTAATACTGACAAGGACATCTATAATCCCGGTGAAATGATCAAGGTTAATTTTTCCAGTTCGCCGGGCAATGCAGGGGATTGGATATGTATCGTGCCGGCAGGCTCTCCGGATACTGAAGCAGGGGACTATCAGTACATGCCTAAGGGGTTGAGTCAGGGTGTCCTGACCTTTGGCCCTCGCTCACCAGGGAAATACGAGGTAAGGGCCTATTACAACTATAGTCGTAACGGGTACGTGGTGTCTGCCCGTTATGGTTTCTCTGTGGGGGTTAGTGTCCCTCCGGTGGAATCGAAAATGGCGTCTCCTGCTAAGCCCCATGCCGGCGCCGAGAAAACAACAACCATGGAAAAATCGGAGGGGAAGGCCGTTTCCAGAGGCGCCTCCCGTTACAACGTTTCTGTTTTTCATTTTACGCCCCTCAACATGGATGCTTCCAGTTATGGCATGACAGCCACCAACACCTTGATTAATGCCCTGAAAATGGAACCATCGTTTGTCATGCTTGACCGGAAGGACCTTGAGACTTTCTTGACTATCAACGATCTTCAACAAAATGATCGAATGGAGAACGTGCTCAACATCGGTACGAGGATGGGACTCAATTTTGTGATTGCAGGCACCATTGAAAAAAAAGGATCGCTGATTGTTACAAACTGCAAAGTGATCAGCATTGACCAGAAGAAGATCGTCTTCACCAAACACTCCATATCCATGGGTGAAGCCAGCCTGGTCGGCGATTTCAGGAAACTGAGCGACTCCATTGTCGAGGTCATCCTGCGCAGTATCTTTTAACCACCAGGACATCTGTCGTTTCTATCTGCCATGGGCTTTACACAAGGATGAAAAATTATTACATTCCTGATTGTGAAAAAAAATAGGACCAGGCCCTCATACGAACAATAAAAAGGGGATTAGCCATAAGTTGGCTAACCCCCTTTTTTTCCTGGTGGAGCTGGTCGGGATCGAACCGACGACCTCTTGAATGCCATTCAAGCGCTCTCCCAACTGAGCTACAACCCCGTGATGGTGTGTTTTGGTGGATTCACGCGCCCATTAGCATGGGGGTTCCACGGCTGTCAATACATTTTTCTTGACATTTGCCCCCTCGCTCTATAATCCACCCCGTGTGCCGGAGTGGTGAAACTGGTAGACGCAGGGGACTCAAAATCCCCCGATCCTTGCGATCATGTCGGTTCAATTCCGACCTCCGGCACCAAATGAAATAAAGGGGTTACAGCTTTAAGAGGTGTAACCTTTTTTGTTTTTGGGCCGATTAATTGTACCTGTCCCGCCTGCATGTCGTTGAAATCAGCGCCTTCTCGCTGCTTCCGCCGGCGCTTTGTCAGATGATTCTTTGTCTTGACGTCGAGCGTTCCATCAGCCGCAACATGATCCAGGCTATACCAAATGAGATCACAACGCCCAGCAGGCCGGCGACTCCCGTGGAGAGCATTTCATTGCTCAACGACGGAATGGTGTAATCCGACAAGGGGCCTACAAAGGCCGGCGCGGATTCATGCAGAAAATGGTACTTTCTTCCGACCCATTCCAGCCCATCCGGGAAGCCGGATGCGAACGGGCTCAGCATGAGTGCGATCACAGCCGCGGCGGTCAGCGGCACTGCAACCTGCCCTCCGGCGGTCCTTGCGGAAGCGGTCTTTTCAACAAGCAGCAGGCAGCCGGCAACGGTCATGAGGGATTCCCCGATGCCGATCAAGGCATGGGTTCCGAGCATCGCCGGGACAACCTTGAGGAAGGCAATCTGTCCGTCGACGGCCAGTTCCACGCTGACTGCAAACGAGGCCAGCAGGACGGACAGCCACGCGGCAACCGCCGTTGCGGCGTGGTTTCCGTATGCGCCCTGCCATCGGTCCGCAAGCGTGGCGCGCAGCATTCCGCCCACACCCGCGCCGAGAATGGCCATGTTGAAGATGTTGGCGCCGAGAACCGTGACACCTCCGTCCGAAAAGAGGAGACTTTGAACGATAACCACCAGCGCGATGGCTAAAACGCCAAATGGCGTCCCCAGTATACTTGCTGCCAGCACCCCACCGAGCAAATGCCCGGATGTGCCGTCCATGATCGGGAAGTTCATCATCTGCCCTGCAAAGACCAGGGCGGTCACAGCGCCGAAGCGGGCCGCGGACGGCTTGTCTTTGACTTTATGTCCGAAATAGGCGGCGGCAATAATGCCCGCTGCGCTCACGGTTGCGGTTACGGGACAAATGCTGCCCTGCAGCATGGAATCTGGAATATGCATGGCATTCTCCTTATGTTACATGGTTTCAAATTTACCGGCGACTCTGAACATCGCCCGACAAACCCCAAATTGAATGGGCTGGCCCAATCAATCTGCCCCTGATGCTACAACATTTCAGCCAAAGAAACAAATAATTCCTGAAGAAATTTGCGCCCGCAATTAATTTTCATTTGATTTCACATGGCCTTATGCTATTTTACGCAGAGTCTTTTGCATAACCGCTGAAAAATGGTTCGCAGGCGGCGAATCAAATGTTTTCCGCCTTTCCAGCGATTACGTTAATGGCTTGTCATAGATCATGATTAAGTCTGGCCGTCTTCTTGGCGGAAAAGATTTTTGAGACGCGGTGAAGCCATTTTTCAAAGGTCTCATACATTAAATGACATGTCGGCGTATACGGATGCAATCCCACCATTGATGAAGCATCGAGATTCAGGGAGGTAACCCTATGCAACGATTGAAAAAAGTATTGATATGGATGGCGGTTATCCTGGCGGTGATCGGGGTGACGGGCTTCTTCATCGCGCCCCCCATTGCCAAATCGCTCATCGTGAAAAATCTTTCCAAGGCCCTGCAGCGCCCCGTATCGATCCAGGGGGTCAAGATCAATCCCTATCTGCTCACCGCCACGGTTCGCGGTTTTGAAATCCGGGAGCCGTCGGGGTCGGAGAAATTCGCGTCCTTTGACGAGCTCTATGTGAACATCGACTCCTTCTCCGTCTTCAAAAGGGCCCTGATCCTCAAGGAGATCAAGCTGACCGGGCCTTATGTCCGGATCATCCGCAACGCCGATGCCACCTACAATTTTTCCGATCTTCTGGTCAAACCCGCAGAGCCGGAAAAAGATCCGCAGAAGAAGGAGTCTCCTTTTCTTTTCTCGGTGAACAACATCCGCATTGAGGGGGGAAGCCTGGATGTCTGGGACGGGCCGAAAAAGACGTCGCACACGGTCAGGGATCTCATGATTTCCGTTCCCTTCATTGCGAATATGGACTATATGGCCGACCAGTACACACAGCCGGTCCTCTCCGCAAACATCAATGGAAACCCCTACCTGCTTCAGGGCAAGACAAAGCCTTTTCAAGAATCTCTGGAAACCGTTCTCGACATCGATATCAAGGACGTCAACCTCCCATACTACCTGGCCTACGCGCCCTTTGATCTGAATTTCAAACTCCTTTCGGGCACGGTTGATACCAAGCTCCGGATTTCCTTCATGCAATACCGCGATAAGAAGCCCTCCCTGTCCATAAAAGGAGACGTGGCTCTCAAACAATTTGCCGTTGATGACAAAAAGGGATTTCCTGTCATCCGGATCCCGTCGCTGAACATCGCGATTACGAACATCGAACCCCTGACGCCCCTTGTCCAGCTGGGAAAAGTAGTCGCTTGTCTCGCCTGAGGTAAACATCCGTCGCGGCAAGCAAGGGGACATCAATCTGCTGTCGCTTCTTCCCGCAGGCAAGCAGGACAAGGCAAAGCCGGACAAGCCACCGGCAAAGGCAGACGAGAAGGCTTCTACTCTGCTGACTGTTGATGTCGGTGAATTCAGGATTGACGCAGGAAAAGTCACGTTCAGGGACGATCAGCCCCCGGAACCGGTATCGCTCATCCTGAGCAACCTGAATCTGAAGATGATGGATGTTTCGACGAAGAAAGACAGCAGGAGCAATCTGGATCTTTCGGTGAACATGGGTAGTAAAGGACGCATATCCGCGGTCGGCCCTTTCACGGTTGATCCATTGTCCGCCGAGCTTGCCATGAATCTCAATAATATCGATATCCGCCCCCTGCAGGGATATTTCACGGATAAAGTGAAAATCACGGTTACAGGCGGGGCTGTGACCGCCGAGGGGAAGGTCGGCTTCAAGGATCTCAAGGAAAAGGGCCTGTCGGCAACGTATGCCGGAAAATGCCTCATCTCCAATTTCAAATCCATTGACAAACTCAATGCCGAAGACATCCTGATGTGGAAATCCCTGTTTTTCAGCGATATCCGTGCAGGATACAATCCTCTTTCCGTCAACATCAAGCGGATCGCCCTTGCGGACTTTTACGCGGGCGTCGTCATCCAGGAAAACGGCGTCATGAATCTTCAGAGCATCCTTGAACAGGAAACACCTCCGGACAAGGAAACGCCAGCCGCCTCTGAAGAGAAAGCTCCCGGTCCGCAGAAAAAGGAGGGGTCGCAGACTGTCACAGCCACAGCCGCTCTGCCCGGGAAAGGTTCGGCCGGCGTGATTAAAATTGACGCCATTGTCCTTCAGGGAGGAAGGATCGATTTTCTGGATCGTTCCATCAAGCCGAACTTCTCGGCGAATTTTTCCGAGATGGGGGGCAGGATTTCAGGCCTCTCATCCATCGGGGAAAAACCGGCGGAGGTGGAGCTCAGGGGAAAATATAACCAACACATGCCCGCCGAAATCACGGGCCAGATCCATCCGCTGCGGGAAGACCTCTTTGTGGATCTGAAAGCCTCCTTCAGGGATATGGACCTCAGTTCCGTATCCCCTTATTCAGGCAGATACGTGGGCTATAACATCCAGAAGGGAAAGCTGTCCTTTGATCTGAAATATCTGATCGTCAAGGGGAAACTGGAATCTGAAAACAAGGTCTTCATTGACCAGCTGACCCTCGGGGACCAGGTGGACAGCCCCAAGGCCACAAAACTCCCGGTCGGTCTCGCGATCGCGCTGCTGAAAGACAGAAAAGGACAGATCAACCTGGATATTCCCGTCACCGGCAGCCTCGACGATCCCGAGTTCAGCCTGGGTCGATTGATTGTCCAGGTGATTGTCAACCTCATCACCAAAGCCGTGACGGCGCCTTTTGCGCTGATCGGGAGTCTTGTCGGAGGGGGGGAGGAACTCGGATACGTTGAATTTGAGTACGGTCGGTCGGCCCTCTCTGAAGCGAATCTCAAGAAAATCGGAACGCTGACAAAGGCGCTCTTTGAGCGGCCGACATTGAAACTGGATATCGTGGGCCATGTGGACCTGGAAAATGACCGGGAGGGCATGAAAAAAGTCCTGACCGAACGAAAAGTGAAGGCCCGCAAATTGAATGACATGATCAAACAGAACCTTGCCGTGGCATCGGTCGATGATGTCAAAATCGAGCCCCAGGAGTACGAAAAATACCTGACGCAGGCCTACAGGGCGGAACCCTTTCCCAAGCCGCGCACCGCGATCGGTCTGGTCAAAACGCTGCCCGTTGAAGAGATGGAAAAGCTCATGATGACCCATGCCGTCATCAAGGACGATGACCTGAGGCTGCTTGCCGCCCGGCGGGCCGCAGCCGTCAGAGATCTGTTTCTGAAGTCCGGCCAGGTTGAGCCCGAGAGGATCTTCATGATTGAGCCAAAATCCCTGGCGCCCGAAAAGAAGGAGAAGATCAAAGACAGTCGCGTGGAATTCAAACTGAAATAGCCTCGAAACCCCTGGACAGATCTGTTATTATTGACAAAAACGAAAGGAGTAATAAAACATGGCAACGGATCCTTCCTCCATTCCTTCCGCAACTTCCAGGCATCGCTGGACCTTTTTCAGGGCCGGTGGTTTCGATCAGGTTCGTCTCGCCACGGGCGCCGACCTGATGGCCCTGGAGCAGCTCGACCAGAAACTCTGGATTGCCCTGAGCTGCCCGACACACGGTCTGGAATTCGACGGCAAAACCCTTGAAATGATCGACACCGACGGCGACGGGCGCATCCGTGTCCCTGAAATCATCGAAGCGGTAAAATGGGCGGGATCCGTATTGAAAAATCCCGATGAGTTGACCAGGGGGGCCTCGGCCTTGCCTCTGGCTTCCATCAACGATCAATCTTCCGAGGGGGGACAGCTCCTGGACTCCGCAAGGCATATCCTGAAGAATCTGGGCAAGGCGGATGCAACGGAGATCTCTCTTGACGACACCACCGATACGGCAACCATCATTGCCCAGGCAAGGTTCAACGGCGACGGCATCATTCCGGCCGATGCGGCCGACGATCCCGCCGTCCAGCAGGCCATCGCGGACATCATCGACTGCCTGGGCGCTGATGAAGACCGCAGCGGCAAACCGGGAATCTCACAGGAAAAGGCGGATCAGTTCTTCGCCGACGCCCAGGCCTATTCAGACTGGTGGAAAGAGGCGGAAACAGAGGCCGCCGTTATCCTTCCGCTGGGCGAGGCCACGTCTTCCGCCGCCGATGCCCTCATGGCTGTCCGGGGCAAGGTGGACGACTATTTCACCCGGTGCCGACTGGCCGCTTTCGACATACGCGCCCTGAGCGCCCTCAACCGCCAGGAAGAGGAATACAGGGCCATGGCAGATAAAAACCTCTCTCCGTCTCTGGAAGAGGTATCCGGTTTTCCGCTCACGCAGGTTGAGGTACGCAAGGCTTTACCGCTGAAGGAAGGGATCAACCCGGCCTGGATCACGGCCATGGCGGCCTTCGATGCGGAAGTCGTCAGACCGCTTTTGGGGGAGAAAGAGGGAATCACCGAGGAAGAATGGGCGCGCATCGGCGCAACCTTTATCTCTCATACCGACTGGCTCTCGAGAAAAGCGGGTGCGGCCGTCGCAAAACTCGGCATCGAACGGGTTCGCGAAATTCTCGGAAGCCATGCCCGGGAAACCATCGCAGAGTTGATTGCCCGGGACAAGGCTCTGGAACCGGAGTTCAGCAATATCGTCTCTGTCGACAAGCTCGTTCGCTACACCCGCGATCTTTTCACATTATTGAATAATTTTGTCTCTTTCAGTGATTTCTACACCCGCAGGAACAAAGCGGTCTTTCAGGCCGGTACGCTCTATCTGGATGGCCGGAGCTGTGACTTGTGTGTGCGTGTGAACGATATGGACAAGCATACGGCCCTGGCCACGCTCAGCCGGATTTATTTGGCCTATTGCGATTGCACAAGAAGAGGGGGAACCGACAAGATCACGATTGCCGCCGCTTTCACGGGCGGTGATTCCGATTTTCTCATGGTGGGACGCAACGGCGTTTTTTACGATCGACAGGGCAACGACTGGGATGCGACCATTGTCAAGGTCATCGAGCATCCGATCAGCATCCGCCAGGCCTTCTGGAGTCCCTATAAAAAAATCGCCAGAATGATCGGAAATCAGATCGAGAAATTTGCCTCTGCCCGTGACAAGGCAGCCACGGACAAAGCGAGCGCCGGGATCGCGAAAACCGGCCAAAAGGCCGAAGCCGGGAAGGCCGCCGTGCCGGCTCCTCCCTTCGATGTAGCCAAGTTCGCCGGTATTTTTGCCGCCATCGGCCTCGCCATCGGCGCTATCGGTACGGCTCTGGCCGCTGTGTTCACCGGGTTCCTGAAACTGCTGTGGTGGCAGATGCCCCTTGTGCTGGGTGGATTCATACTGCTCATTTCGGGTTTTTCGATGATCCTGGCCTGGCTGAAACTCCGGCAGCGCAATCTCGCTCCCATTCTGGATGCCAATGGCTGGGCGGTCAATGCCAGGGTCCGGATCAATGTGCCATTCGGCGGTTCATTGACGAAAGTGGCCGTGCTGCCGGAAGGCGCTGTTCGCAAGCAGGGAGACCCCTTTGCCGAGAAGAAGACCAGCTGGTCCGGACTAATCCTGCTGCTGGTGATTTTACTGGTGTTGCTTTACCTTCTCGGCCGGCTGGGATTCCTCAGGCCGTGGACGTGCGGTCTCTTCGGGTAAACGCCTTCCGTGAACCGGATGGCGACCGGGGTGGGCCTGCTGGCGCCCGGCCGGTGGTTTGTTTTGCCGCCCTGAAAAGCCGCGCAGGTCATTTTAAGGTAGCGAGCGTTGATCTGGCGATGTTGGCCTGGTGGGTATCGGGATAATCCGCTAAGAGTTTTTCAAGCAGAATTCTGGCGCCGGTTTTATCGCCGAGTTTCAGAAAGGAAAGACCCTGTTTCAAGAGGGCGTGGGGGACCCTGTCGCCCTTGGGGTAATTCTTGATCGCCTTGTCGTACTCCAGGATCGCCTTTTCAATGTTTCCCTGCACATAATAACATTCACCGATATAGAACTGGGCGCCGCTCGCCAGAGACGCATTCGGGAACTGTTTCAGAAAGACCTGAAATTTTCCGCGGGCCTCATCGTATTTGCCGCCTTTAAAATCATTGAAGGCCTCGAAATAAGATTCTTTCAGGTCCGGTTTTCCCTCCTTTTGCGTCTCGGGGGCCTTGGCCTGTGCCTGCTCCGCTTTTGGGTCTTTCGCGGTCGATTTGATTTCACCGGCTCCCACAAGATTTTCAATCACCCGCATCCGTGCCGCCAGATCGTTCAGCTTGGTCTGTATCTCCTGGCGATCACCTTTGAGCCGCTCCGGGTTGCCGCTGATCTCTTCCAGATCCCCCCTGAGTTTGCGTATCTGATCCGCGAGAGTCGTCATATCGGCGCCGATGTCGGCCTGGCGTTCCTGCAGCAATCGGAGACTTTCCCGGGTCTCTTTCAACGTCTCCGCCTGGTTCTGCATATCCGTTACGGCATCTTGCGCCTGTATGGCCGGGGCCAAGGAGAAGACCAATAAGGGTATAAAAATTGCCGTAAAGAGTAACTTTCTCATAGCAGGATCACGCAGCTCATTTTGATACGAAGAGGGATGGACATCATCCCGAAAAAGCATTGCAGGATAATTATGGACGATTTAACGCCCCGTGTCAACGGGAATCAATCCCCCATTTTCTTTTGTGCAACGTTTGAATCAGACCGGCCTTTTTCCGGCAACCGGGGAAGAAGCGGAAGACCTCATGAAGCGGGACGGTGCTTCTTCAGCATCAGGATCACGAGCGCCGCGACAGTCAGCAAGAACATGTTCAACTGCCAGACGCGGGTATAGGATCCGAGGGCGTCAAAAATAATGCCGCCCAGAATCGGACCCATGGCGCCGCCGATCCCGATGAAAAATGTCAGCAGTCCGTACACCGATCCCATGACATGCCGTCCGAAACGGTCGGCTGCGAGAATCGGCATCATGGGGGCCAGGGAACCGTAACCGAAACCGAAAATGATGGCATAGAAATAAAGGCGTCTTGCCGTTGTTGCCTCCAGGAGCATGAACATTCCCACGGCCATGATGATCAACCCGAGAGCAGCAGCGTATTTGGCGTCTTTGATCCGGTCGGAGAGCCAGCCGAAAAAAAACTGGCCGCAGAATCCCGCCAGGCCGATCGCTCCCAGCGATGAGGCGGCGGCGAATTTTTCGATGTGATTGTCCAGAGCATAAGCGACCTGGTGAACAAAGACGGACATCAGGGCCATGACCGCCAGGCTGAAGCATCCACCTAAAATCCAGAAACGGCGATCGGTCAGTATCCTGGACACCGGCAGCTTTGTCGGGTGGTGCTGCTCAGGTTGAATTTTAATGACCAGGGCCGGGTCTTTTTCTCCGTCCGGCAGCATCCCGTAAGCCTCCGGATGGGTTTTCCCGAGGAGCAACTGGGAGAGGCTGACGCCGATGACAAAGGTGACGGCGCCCAGAAAGAGAAACCCGCTTTGCCAGCCGTAATCTTTTACCAGAAAGCCGGCCGCCGGCGTCAGCAGGATGGTACCGAAACTGATCCCCATGGTGGTGATGCCGATGGCGAGGCCGCGCTTGCGGATGAACCACTTGCTCACCGAGGGATTGCAGACCACGACCCCCATGCAGGAGGAGCCTGCTCCGAGCAGCAGTCCATAGACCAGGTAGAACTGCAGGGGGGTTTTAACGAAGCTCGTGAGGATCAGGCTGAGAGCGGCAAGCAGGGCGCCGCAGGTGATGATCCAGCGCGGCGCCATTTTATCCAACAGCCGGCCGATATAGATGGCGCAGACCGAATAAACCAGCATGTTGAGAGAAGCGCCGAGGGAAATAACAGACCGGGACCACTCATAATCGGCTGCCATGGGCTTTACGAAGACGCCGAAACAGTAACGCGCCCCGTAGTTGATGCTCAGCACCAGAAACGCGCCTGCGACAACAAACCATCCCCAGTAGATATTCCTGATCCGGCCCATTGATTCCTGTCAGGATCAGGCCATGCCGCCCGTCCCTGATGCTCCCTGCAAAATTGACGGCTTCGTAAAAAGTCCGGATGCTCAAGTTGCGCTGCATCCTTCGTCACTGCGGCGTACGCCTCGCTCCTCATGATTTGCGCGCCTTGCCTGCGGAGCTTTTTTTCGAAGCCGTCGTTTTAGGCTCACTTTTCGACTTTTCAAGAGTTCGTCAAAATTGGCGCGGAGCTTATGACGATTTAATGGCAAAGTCAATGACCGGTGAACGATGATAAACAAATTTTTACAGGCCGACAGGCTCTCTTATTGTATGATTATCGACTTGAGTTTATGTTTGCATTTTGCTAAAGAATCGCCCACACTGAGCATGTGATGATGAAGACTGTATCCTTGGTCCGACGCTTTTGCCTGATCCTGATGGGTACCGTCCTTGCAGCCGGCTGCGCCGCAAGGAGCGGCGACTATCCGCGCCCGGCTGCAAAAAAAACAAAGGAAACGATCAGTGCGCCGCGGGTGACGAAGAAGCTGGCGCGGTTGGGTTATGCCATCCAGGCCGGCGCATTTACAAAGGTGGAGAATGCGGCGCGGCTCACGGAGACCTTGCAGGCAGGCGGTTTGAATGCTTCCTACTTTGTTGCGGAGAAAGGCCTCTACAAGGTGCAATTCGGTAATTTTTCATCCCTCCAGGAGACCCGCGAACGTGCGGAATTGCTTCAGGCCGTCGGTGTCATTGATGACTTCTATATTGTCAGCCCGAATGAATTCACCGTGGCCAGGCAGGCGCAGTACGGCGATGCCTATCTCCGGGAGGAATTGATCAAGACAGCGGGGCGTTTTATCGGCGTTCCCTATCTCTGGGGTGGAACGTCCTCGGACGCGGGTTTTGATTGCAGCGGTCTGACCATGGCGGTCTATCAGCTGAACGGGCTCGACCTTCCCCGCGTGTCGCGCGAGCAATTTGAAGCCGGCGCTTCGGTTGAACAGAGCAATCTGGAGAAGGGCGATCTCGTGTTTTTTTCAACGTCCGGTACCGGCAAGATTTCCCATGTCGGTATCTATGCCGGAAACGGGCAGTTTATCCATGCACCCGGCAGGGGCAAGAAAATCCGCACGGATAATCTGGCCCAGGCCTATTACCGGAAGCACTACCGGGGCGGGCGGTCTTACCTCTAGTGTGGCCGGAAAATGAAAACAGGAGACCTTTGAAAAATGGCTTCGCCGCGGCTCAAAAATCTTTTCCGCTAAGAGGACAACCAGACGTAATCATGACTCATGACGAGCCGTTAGCGCCCTTTCTGGAAAGGCGGAAAACATTTGATTCGCCGCTCGCGAACCATTTTTCAAAAGTTATACAAAACTCTCTATATGAGAAATACTTAAAAACATCTTGGATCATTAATATTTTAAGAGGTTGTATATGCTTGAGCTGAAAGATTTATTTTTTTCCGTCCCTGTTGCGGACGCAAACAACGGCCCATCCATGCGGACCATCATCGACGGCGTCAATTTTACCTTTGAGAAGGGCAAGTTTTATGCCGTGACGGGTCCCAACGGCAGTGGGAAGACCACTCTGGCCAAACTGATCATGGGAATCAATCCGATAACCGCCGGGGACATCCTGTTTGATGGAAAAAATATTACCGGACTTTCCATTACCGAGCGCGCAGAGGCAGGCATCAGTTACAGCTTCCAGCAGCCCGCGCGGTTCAAGGGGATCACCTTTCGGGATCTTTTGGCTATAGCGGCCGGAACGGACGACGAGACAACGCTGCTGGCGCTTCTGCGGCGCGTCGGCATCTGTTCCCTTTCCTTTCTCGACCAGCCCGTGGATGCCAAGCTCTCCGGCGGGGAAATCAAGAAGATCGAACTGGCCACCACGATTGCCCGGAATCCCAAACTGGCCATCTATGATGAGCCGGATACCGGGATCGATCTCTGGACGATCGGCCCCATGGTCCGGCTGCTGAAACGGGAACAGGAGGAACACCACACGACGACGATTGTGGTCAGCCATAACCGCGCTTTTCTGGAGGCGGCGGACTTTGTTTTACTCGTGAACCAGGGACGCCTGGCTTATGTGGGCCATCTGGATGGCGCTCTGCCCATGCTGACGGATCTGAGCATTTGTAATTATAAGATATGCGGGAGCATCGATGATGTTAAATGTTTTAGATAAAAATCTGTTGAAGGCGGTCGCCGACCTTGAGGGAATTCCCAAGGGGGCCTATAATATCCGGAAAAATGGAAAACTTCTGGCCCGGGATGTTTCTGCCAACATCAATATTGAAACGAACGCGGACGGGACAGGCATCATCGTCACCATCAAACCGGGAACGGTTAACGAGTCCGTGCATATCCCCGTGATTTTGAGTCAGGCGGGTCTTTACGATGTCGTTTACAACCATTTCATCGTCGGAGAGGGGTCCGATGTGACCATCATCGCCGGTTGTGGAATCCATTGCGGCGGTCCGGAACCGGAGGGGCATGCGGGCATCCATGAATTCCAGGTCGGGAAGAAGGCGAAGGTCAAATATGTGGAGAAGCATTTTGCCACGGGACCGGGACGCGGGAAGCGAAGCCTGAATCCGACGACGAAAGTCTTTCTGGCGGAAGGCGCCCAGGCTGAGATGGAGCTGACCCAGATCGGCGGGGTGGATGAGGCCAACCGGACCAATGAGGCGACCCTGGCAGCCGGCAGTCTCCTGCTGATCACGGAACGGGTAATGACCGAATACGACCAGACGGCCGTTTCACGAAATGAAATCATCCTGTCCGGCGAAAACAGCCGGGCCAATATGATTTCGCGCTCCGTCATGAAAGGGGACTCGAAGCAGTTTTTTTATGCCACGATTGAGGCGCTGGCCAAATGCTTCGGCCATATCGAGTGCGACGCCATTATCATTGACAACGGCACCAACGAGACGATTCCGGCGCTGAAGGCAAAACATCCCGATGCCGAGTTGACCCACGAGGCCTCGATCGGCAAGATCGCCAGTGACCAGCTCACAAAGCTCATGAGCCTGGGACTGACTTACGACGAAGCAGTCAACCGGATTATCCAGGGCTTCCTCAGATGATGAAAGGACACGAATAAATATTCATGAAAATAGAAAATCTGATGGTGACCGGCGGCTGCGGATTTATCGGCACAAATTTTATTTGCCACCTGCTGGAGAAACCGGACTTCCGCGGCCGGATCATTAATCTGGACAAGCTGACCTATGCGGGGAATCCGGAGAACCTCATTGGCTTGGAGGAGCGTTATCGTGGGCGTTATGTCTTTCAAAAAGCGGACATCTGCGACGCCGATTCCATAAAAGCCATTTTTTCAGAATATCAGGTCGATGCAATCTGTCATTTTGCGGCCGAATCCCATGTGGACCGGTCCATAAAAAATCCGGGAAGCTTCATCCATTCCAATATCATCGGAACGTTCAACCTTCTCGAGGTCGCCAGGGCCGATCGCGACCGGTTTCAGCTTTTTCACCATATCAGCACGGATGAAGTTTACGGGACTCTCGGCCCTGAAGGATTGTTTACCGAAGAAACCCCTTACCGGCCCAACAGTCCCTATTCGGCGTCAAAGGCCGCATCCGATCATCTGGTCCGGGCCTACCATGAAACCTTCGGTCTGCCCACGACGATTTCCAATTGTTCCAATAACTACGGGCCCTATCAATTTCCGGAGAAACTGATCCCGCTGATCATTATGAATGCGTTGGAATGGAAACCCCTGCCGGTCTACGGAGACGGCAAGAACATCCGTGACTGGCTTTACGTGACGGACCATTGTGAGGCGATCTGGACCATCATGCAAGCGGGAAAGCGCGGTGAGACTTATAATATCGGCGGCAACTCGGAGATGGAGAACATAACGATTGTCGAGATGATCTGCGATATGCTGGATGACATCAGCCCGTCGCCGGACGGACGTTCGCGGCGGGATTTGATCACCTATGTGACGGACCGCCCGGGTCATGACCGCCGTTATGCGATTGATTTTACAAAATTGAACAAATCCATGGGCTGGTGTCCGCAGGAGTCTTTTCAGAGCGGCTTGCGTAAAACGATTCAGTGGTATCTGGATCATCGTACCTGGCGCGAACGGATCAAAACGGGGGAGTATCGGCAATGGCTGCAGGCGCATTACGGACAGGCATAACCTGCGATTGCGGATAAAGAGCCTGAAATCTTATCATAACCGCTGAAAAATAGTTCGCAAGCGGCGAAGCCATTTTTCAAAGGTCGAGTGTTTTCTACAGATCCTTGAGGTCCTTGTTGATCTTCAGTTTTCCCTCTTTGATCATCGCCGTCTTGGTCCCCTCGATCCAGGATTGAATGGCTTCATTTTTCCGGATCTGCAACAGGGATTTTTTCAGATTTTCCTGATTTGCGGCAAAGTTGCGGTCATCCAGCGAGGCCCTTTCCTTCAATTGGAGGACGATATATTTTCCGTCCACGTTAAAAATGCGGTCCGGGGCGGGCTTCTTGTCGGTCAGTTGAAAGATGGCCGTGATCAGCTCACGGGAAGTCCCCAGTTTGGGTGTTCCTTCGCCGGTCAGGAAAAATCCTGTTTCGGCAAGCTTCAATTTCTTTTCTGCCGCGAGTGCGTCCAGTGTCTTTCCCTGTTTCAGGCCGGCCAGCAGCGTCTCCGCCTCCTGTTTGGCCAACCGGTCCGCGTCCTGATCGATCACTTTCTTTTCGACCTGCACCCGGACATCCTTCAGGGGGGGGGTGTGTGCGGCTTGCCTGGCCGTTACCTTGAAGAGATAATAGCCTTTCTGGTCGGACAGGACCTTGCTGAGTTCGTCTTTATTAAGACTGAAGAGGGGTTGGATGGTGTCGCCGATCCGGCTCAGCCCCTCCGGGGGATTGTCTGCTGAAAAGAAACCGGTCGTGTGAATCGGGAGCCTGTATTTCGCCGCGTATCCGTCAAAGTTTTCATCTTGATAAATGGTATCACGGGCCTTCTTCGCGGCTGCGGCTGCGACCTCCATGCCTCCGATCTGGCGGATTTCCGCCGTGATCTTCATCTTCACATCCGACAGGGCCGGCCGCTTGCCGCCGGTTGTTTTGAATTGATCGGCATGCCGGTCATAATAATCCGTGATTTCCGCATCGGTCACTTTCACATCCGGAGCGAAGTCCTCCCCCCTGAATAAAATATACTTGACCTCAATCTGGTCTGGAATACGGAATGCCGGGGCATGCTCTTTTAGATACGCCTCGAGGTCCTTTTCCTGGGGGTTGATCTGCGTACGGAAGGCGCCGGGTGAAATCTGCACAAAGTGAATGTTGACCTTCTCGTTCTGAAAGCGGTAGACATCGTAGACGTCCTGGTCCGAGACTTTAACGCCGTCTTGGATAAGACTGATGAACCGGGACGTGATCAGGGTGTTCCTCTGCAGCCGTTCATAGTCTTCCGGTGTAAGCTTATTGAAGCGCAGGGCCTGCTGGTAAATTTTTTCGTCAAAGGATCCTCCTCTCTGAAAAGCCGGCATGGCCAGGATTGAAGCCCTGACTTCCTCTTCCGAAACCCTCAATCGCATTTCCCCGGCCTTCTGCATGACAATCGCCTGCTGAATCAGATTATCCAGGGCAGCCTGCCTCAAATTGAGCTTCTTGAGAACTTCGTCATTCAATGCGGCGCCATACTGCTGGCGGTAAAATTGGATCAGATTCTGATGTTCTTTCGCCAAATCCGCGTAGGCAATGACCTTGCCGTCGACGACGGCGACGGTTTCCGCCTGCTGTTTTCCTCCCGTGGAACCAAAATAAAAGACGAAGACGACAATGATGATGCCCAGCAGCACCTTCATGAGCCAGTTCCGGGCGTGTTTTCTCATCAGGTCAAGCATATTGGCTGTTTCCTTTCCGAACTTTTTCGAGGGGCTTTTCTATTACACCCCCCTGTGAAATGCAATCAATTTTTATAATCATTGCCCGTAGGGAAAAATGAAACAGATCGTGCGCGGTTACAATTCAAAAAATGTATTGCTTAGGCCCGGCAAATACGATATAGGACTTCCGCCGATGCGGTGAGTTTTCATAATAAGTTAATTTTTATAGGAAAGTTGAGGAGGACAGGGCATTGCTGTTCGATTTTATCCTGGGTAAGTTTTCCAATGATCTGGCCATTGATCTGGGCACCGCCAATACGCTGGTCTATGTCAAGGGGAAGGGGATTGTGCTGACGGAACCTTCCGTCGTAGCGGTCCATCTGGATTCGCGCGGCGTCAAAAAGGTGCTCGCTGTGGGAACGGAGGCCAAGAATATGCTGGGAAGAACCCCGGGAAATATCGTTGCCATCAGGCCCCTGCGGGATGGCGTCATCGCCGATTTTGACATCACCGAGGCGATGCTCCGGCATTTTATTCTAATGGTTCATAATCGCAGAGCCCTTGTGCGTCCCCGGATTATCGTCTCGATTCCCTCCGGGATCACCCAGGTTGAAAGACGGGCGGTGAAAGAGACCGTGGAGTCTGCCGGTGCCAGGGAAATCTTCCTGATTGAAGAACCCATGGCGGCGGCCATCGGCGCCGGCCTGCCGATCACGGAACCCATCAGTTCCATGGTCGTCGATATCGGCGGTGGAACCACGGAAGTGGCGGTTATATCCCTGTCCGGCATTGTCTATGCAAAGTCAGTGCGGGTTGCAGGGGACCGGATGGATGAAGAGATTGTACAGTACATGCGGCGGAAGTTCAATCTGTTGATTGGAGAACGATCCGCTGAAATGATCAAGACAACCATCGGTTGCGCCTATCCTCGTTCGGAATTAAAAAAAGTGGATGTCAAAGGCAGGGATCTCATCTCCGGCATTCCGAAAATTGTGGAAATCAATTCTGAGGAGATTCGAGAGGCCATCATGGAGCCCGTGAGCCTGATTGTGGATGCCGTCAAGGACGCCCTGGAGAATACCCCTCCCGAACTGGCCGGGGATATCGTCGACCGGGGCATCATGCTGACCGGGGGCGGGGCGCTTTTACGGGGGCTTGACGTGCTGATCAGAGAGGAAACCGGTCTGCCGGTGACCATTGCCGATGACCCGCTCTCCGCCGTGGTCAGAGGGGCGGGCATGGCCCTGGACCAGTTGGATATTCTCAAAGAGGTCACGGTTCAAATGTGACGGCTTCGTAAAAAGTCCGGATGCTGCATTGCGCTGCATCCCTCGTCGTTGCGGCGTACGCCCAAGTGCGCCTCGCTCCTCATGATTTGCGCGCCTTGCCTGCGGAGCTTTTTACGAAGCCGTCGAATACGAGTGCGTTAAATGTGAAGGATCTATTTGGTCTATTTACGGCGTTTCTTTTTCAACCCATTCTCATTTTGTCCTGTCGATAAAACCGTCATTTTCACTTACGATGATGTTTCCTAAAAAATATTGGACCCTTGCTGTCGCATCGCTGCTGATCCTGGCGGCGTTCATCATGATCTTCTTTGGGATGAAACAGACACTCGAAACGGGTTTCATGCGGAAGCTCGTCTTAGAAGCGGCATGGCCCTTGGAAAGCCTGAAGAACCGGTCGCTCAAGGCGATCAGGGAAAACTGGAACCGTTATCTGTTTCTGATTGACCTGGAGGAGGAGAACCGGCGGCTGAAAAAGAAGAACGACCTGCTTGCGAACCAACTGGGCCAGTATCAGGAAGGTTACCTGGAGGCGCTCCGGTTGCGGAAAATGCTGAGCACCAGGGAGCAGCCCCACACAGCGCCGGTTATTGCCGAAGTGATCGGCCATGAACAGTCATCCGTATTCAAGTCCATCCTGATCAATAAAGGAACGGCGCAGGGATTAATGGTGGGATTTCCGGTCTTGAACGATGAGGGGATTATCGGCCGGATTACGGAGTGTTCCTGGCACGTCTCCCGGGTCATGCTGATCGTCGATAAGAGCAGCAATGTTTCAGCCCTCCTTCAGGGGAGCCGTACTCACGGCGTTCTGCAGGGCGACGGTGCGGCCGGTTGCCGGCTGAAATATATTCCCGGCACGGAAGAGGTCCGGATCGGTGACGCCGTTATCTCGTCCGGCCTGGGGGGGATTTTTCCGAAAGGGATCATTCTGGGCTCGGTTGCGGCCATTGACAAAAGGGATGGAACCCTCTTCCAGCGGATTGATGTTCAGCCCTCCGTTGATTTCAGCAAACTTGAAGAAATCGTTGTCCTGATTCTCCAAAAGGATTCCAAACGTTGACTTACCGGTACCTTTTTCTGCCGATTGCCGGCCTGTTTCTGGTTGTTTTTCAGACATCCGTACTGAATCTTTTTTCCATGGGCCGCATCAGCGTCGAATTATCTCTGATCCTGGTCATTTACGCTGGATTTCGGATGAAGATGCTGCCGGGCGCTTTTCTGAGCTTTCTGCTCGGGTTTTTTCTCGATTGCATGATGGGTTCGATTTCCGGGGTTTTTGCCCTCATCTACGTCTGCATATTTTTCATTTCTGTCTCGGTCTCTCTGCGGGTCTATGCCGAACAGATCCGCCTGATTATGATTTTTTCTTTTCTCTGTGCGATTTTAGAGGGGCTGATGGTTGTGTTATTTTATAAAATCGTATATGATATCATTATGTTTGATAATATTTTCCGGGTTTTTCTCCCCCAGGCCTTGGTGGTGGGTGCGTTGAGCCCCTTGTTTTTTAAAATGTTTCATTTTTTTGAGGTTTTATTTCGTGGCGGAGATTCACAGCCGGCTAAATAGCCATGAAAGCGCTCCTTTGCACAGACGGTTCAGGATCATGTTTATCTTTGTGGTCATTGCCCTGTCTCTGCTGTCTCTGCGCATGGGGTATCTTCAAGTGATCAAGGGTGAGGAACTCAGGCAGAAATCGGAAGATAACAGTATCCGCCTCCGGAAAATAGTGCCCATAAGGGGCGTGATCATGGATACCCACCGGGAGATTCTGGCGGACAGCCAGTACTCCTTTGACATTCTCTTTGTGCCGGGTCGCATCGGGGATATCCAGTCCGTTGCCGATCGGCTGGGGTTTCTATACCGGGAGGCCTCACTGGATTTTGCCCGTGAGGCCTTCACGCCGGGAAAGCTCCGGCCCTTTGCGCCGGTCAGGCTTGAAAAAAACATCAGCCGGGAGAAACTTGCAATCGTGGAAACCCACACCCTGGATTTGCCGGGTGTCAGCGTTGATGTGGTTCCGATCAGGCGGTATTCGGGGGGCGAGATGATGGCCCATCTTATCGGCTATACCGGCGAGATCAGTCGGGAGGAGCTGGATAAGGATGAATCGGAGACATACACGTCCGGGGACCTGATCGGCAAGTCCGGCATCGAAAAATATCTGGATACTTATCTGCGGGGTGTAAGCGGGATCGAGCAGATCGAGGTCAACGCGCTGGGCAAGGAAACGAAAGTCCTTGGCAGAGACGATCCGGAGCCCGGGCATAACGTGGTGCTGACCATTGATGCATTATTACAGAAAGTCGCCTGGAACGCCCTTGCAGGGAGGCCCGGCGCCGTTGTTGTGATGTCCCCCCGGGATGGTTCCGTCCTGGCCATGGTCAGTTCTCCCTCCTTTAATTCCGCCCTGTTCAGCGGGGGAATCTCGAAGCAAAATTGGAAAAAGTTGTCCGACGATCCTTTGCATCCCATGGAAAACAGAGTGATAGCAGGCCAATATCCCCCGGCATCCACCTATAAAATGATTGTGGCCGCCGCAGCCCTGCAGGAAGGGCTGATCACGCCGGAAACCTCCTTTCAGTGCGATGGTTTCTACGAACTGGGGAACAGGAAGTACAGGTGCTGGCATAAGGGTGGGCATGGCCGGATCAGCTTGCATCGGGCGATTGTCCAGTCGTGCGACGTCTATTTTTACCATGTCGGCAAGCTGATCGGGGTCGATAAATTGGCGGAATACGCCCGCAGGTTCGGTCTGGGGGCGTCCACGGGGATCACGCTGCCCAGGGAAAAAAGTGGCCTGATTCCCACGCGGGAATGGAAACAGATGCGATTCAAAGAGCCCTGGCAGATCGGAGAAACCATTTCTGTGTCCATCGGTCAGGGGTATAATCTGGTCACCCCTTTGCAACTGGCGACGGCCTACAGCGCCCTGGCCAATGGCGGTATTGTCTGGCGTCCCCGGCTGATCGAACGGATTGAGGCCGTTGATGGCCAGGTGATCAAAGCGTTTGCGCCGGAAAAAACATCGGTTGTTCCCATCAGCGCGAATGTTATCGAGCAGTTGAAAAAGGCCCTGTGGGGGGTGGTTAACGAGGAAGGGGGCACAGGCCGTGCCGCGCGGCGCAGAGATGCCGAGGTTGCAGGCAAAACCGGGACGGCCCAGGTAATCGGTCTGCCTGACGACGAAAAAGCGAGGAAAAGCAGATTCATTTCTTCCCGTTACCGGGATCATGCCCTTTTTGTGTGTTTTGCGCCGGTCAATGACCCGGAAATTGCCATTGCGGTCATCATCGAAAATGCCGGGCATGGGGGATCGGCGGCGGCTCCCGTGGCCAGGCAAATTCTGGATGCCTACTTTGATCGAAAGGAATTACCCGGTAAAAAACCGCCCATTGTCATCAGCGACCACCGGATTGATGGTCGCGGGGCCGCAAATCAACATTGACGGCAACACAGGAAAATCATGAGGTTTGATCGACGATTATTCATCAATTTTGACTGGACGTTGTTTCTGATCGTCCTGGGCATCAGCCTGATCGGCCTTTTGAATTTATACAGCACGGGGTTTAATCAGGCGTACCCCAAACAGGATTTTGCTTATGTCAGGCAGCTCCAGTGGATTGTCGTCGGGCTCGTGTTCATGACGGCCGCTTTCTGCATCGATTACCGGTTTTTCAGCCGCTATGCCTACCTCATTTACGGGCTTTCCATTCTTCTTCTGCTGATCGTTTTTTTCTATGGTTACGCCACACGAGGCTCCCAACGCTGGATCCTTCTCGGGGGGTTTACATTCCAGCCCTCAGAGCTCATGAAGTTGACGCTGATCCTCGCCCTGGCAAAATATTTTGATCACCACCGTCGGGTTGAGCTTTACAGGCTGAAAGATCTGGGAATTCCTCTCTTGATTATGCTGGTTCCTTTTCTGCTGATTCTGAAGCAACCAGACCTGGGGACGGCCATGGTCCTGTTCATCATTTTCAGTTCCATGGTGCTGTTCATAGGCGTTCATTGGAAATCATTAACCTGGTCGGTCCTGACGGGACTGGTGCTTGTCCCTGCTGGCTGGTTCTTTCTCAGGGACTATCAAAAAGAGCGGATCATGACCTTTGTCAGTCCCGACACGGATCCCCTGGGATCAGGCTATCACGTGATTCAATCCATTATCGCCATCGGATCAGGCGGCATGACCGGAAAGGGATTTTTAAAGGGGACCCAGACACAGCTTCGTTTCCTGCCGGAAAGGCATACGGATTTTGTTTTTTCTGTTTTTGCCGAAGAATGGGGATTTATCGGCGGCATGGTGCTGCTGGTCCTTTTAATGAGCTTGATCCTGTGGGGGCTCAAAATTGCCTTGCATGCGAGGGATTACAACGGGAGCCTGATTGCCGTGGGGATTACGGCGCTGATTTTCTGGGAGATTTTCATCAACATCGGGATGGTCCTGGGGATCCTGCCCATTGTGGGAATACCCTTGCCATTTCTCAGTTACGGGGGGTCTTCCACGGTCGTCCTCATGACCGGTGTCGGCCTGCTGCTGAATGTCAGCATGCGGCGCTTTATTCTTCAACCTTGATGCTATACCGCAAATTCATCAATCTTGACGGTGATATAACCCATCAGCCCTGACCGGCGGTCAGAAAGCGTCTCGACCGGCAAAAAATGCTTGACAGGCCCTCTTCGTTATGATTAGAAAACCGCGCTTTTGAATATTAAGGGTTAGGGTACTTTGTGAGCAGGTATCAGCACAGAAGATATATTCCTGAATGAGGTTAAGATATGGTCAGTCTTGATTACACCACTCTGGTTCAAATAGCAAATTTCGTTCTGCTTATGTTCATCTTAAACACGCTTCTGTATAAACCGATCCTGGGCGTTATTGAGAAACGGAAAGAGCAGATGGATAAGTCTGACGGGGAGGTTAAACGCCTGAGACAGGAAGTCGAACAGAAATTGGCAGAATACGAAGAAAAGGTCCGCCTGGCTAAACTTGAAGCCATGGAGCAGAGGAACGCCCTCGTTAAGGAAGGTGCAGACCTGGCCAAAAGTACGATTGAAGCCGTCAGGGGCGAAATCCCAATGCTGATGGAGCAGTTCAATGCCAAAATGGGCAGGGAAGTTGACGCGGCGAGGGCCATTTTACGCAGTCAGTCCCGGAAAATATCCCTTGAGATTGCTGAAAAAGTTCTGGGAAGGAGTATCCAATGAATCGCTGGTTTTCAGGAGATCGTCAAGGGCGATTGTCCGTCAGTTCATTGGCGTTGGCCGTTGCACTTGTCCTGCTGATGGTTCCGGGCGCTTATGCGGCGGGGGACGGCGAGGGCGGGCCCACGAACTGGCTGGCTTATGCCATGAAGGTTGTCAATATGATCGTTCTTGTCGGCTTCCTCTACTGGCTGCTGGCCAAGAAGATCAAGGAGTTTTTTGTCGGTCGGCAGGAAGGCATCAAGACGACCCTTGAACAAGCCAGGATTGCGAAGGAAGAAGCAGAACAGAAATATAAAGAATATACGGAAAAGTTGGAGAAGGCCACCGAGGAAATTGCCGGTATCTCTGATATGATCAGGGCGCAGGGGCAGGCAGAAAAAGAACGGATCATCGAAGACGCCCGTAAGGCGGCGGAGAAGATGAAAGAAGATACTCAGGCCCGGGTCGAGCAGGAACTGAAACAGGCCGGCAACCTGTTGCGGGCGGAGGCCGTCAAGCTGTCCGTGGAAATGGCGGAAGAACTCTTGAAAAGAAATATAACGGGCGCAGATCACGATGCCATGGTTAAAGACTATTTGGATAAGGTGGTGAGCAAACATTGATTGGTAGCAGCAATATCGCAAAGCGTTACGCACGGGCATTCTTTGAGATTGCCGAAGAAGAGAAACAGTTTGAGAAGTATTACAATGAACTGCAAAGCTTTTCCGATGTCGTTAACAGCAATGAAAACCTGAAGGAGTTTCTGGCGAATCCCATTTTCGATCAGCATGACAAACGGGACGTTGTTGATGCCGTCTTGCAAAGAATCGGCATGACCGGGATCACCGCCAGTTTCCTGCGCCTGTTAGCCGATAAGAGGAGAATCGGAATCCTGGCCGATATCGTTGCCTGCTACCGCGAGCTCATGGATTCCGTCCTGAAAAAGCAGCGTGTTCAGGTAAAAACCGCCTTCCCCCTGTCAACCGAGTTATCGGAGCACCTCAAAAAGGGCCTGGGAGAAATGACCGGCAAGCAGGTCGAAGTGACGATTGATCAAGATGCTTCGCTGCTTGCAGGTATTGTCGTCCGGGTTGGGGATACCCTTTATGATGGAAGCATAAAAACACAATTGAACAAGATAAGGAGTCTCTTAGGGGAGGAAATATAGAACATGGAAACAATCAGGGCAGAGGAAATCAGTCAAATCATATCCAAACAAATCAGGGATTATGAAAAGAAGCTGGATATCAGTGAAACGGGAACCGTCCTGTCCGTTGGAGATGGCATTGCCAGAGTCTATGGCGTGCAGAATGCCATGGCGATGGAGCTGCTGGAATTTCCCGGCGGTATCCTGGGGATGGTGCTGAACCTGGAAACAGACAACGTCGGTGTGGCGATTCTCGGAGAAGTCACCCATATCAAGGAGGGCGACATTGTCAAGAGAACCGGCAAGATTGCCCAGGTTCCGGTCGGGGAGGCGGTTCTGGGCCGTGTCATCGATGCGACCGGCGCCCCGATCGACGGCAGGGGAGCCATTGAAGCCACGGAATTCAGGCGCATTGAGATGGTTGCCCCGGGCGTGATTCAGCGCCAGCCCGTCAACCAGCCCATGTACACCGGATTGAAGGCCGTGGACGCCATGACGCCCATCGGCAGAGGGCAACGCGAACTGGTCATCGGCGACCGGCAAATCGGAAAAACAGCGATCTGTGTGGACGCTATCATCCGCCAGAAGGACACAGGCGTGAAATGCATCTACGTTGCCATCGGCCAGAAGAGGTCAACGGTTGCCCAGGTGGTGGAGAACCTGCGCAAGCACGACGCCCTCTCCTATACCTGCGTCGTTGCGGCCTGCGCCAGCGATCCGGCGACCCTGCAGTACGTCGCGGCCTACGCAGGATGCAGCATCGGCGAATATTTCCGCGACCGGGGTCAGGACGCTCTTATTATCTATGACGACCTTTCCAAACAGGCCGTTGCTTACCGCCAGATTTCCCTGCTGCTCAGGCGGCCTCCGGGACGCGAAGCGTTCCCCGGCGACATTTTCTACAATCACTCGCGACTGCTGGAGCGGGCGGCCCGCGTGAGCAAGGAACTGGGCGGCGGTTCCTTGACAGCCCTGCCGATTATCGAGACGCAGGCCGGCGACGTCTCCGCCTACATTCCCACAAACGTCATTTCCATTACGGACGGCCAGGTTTACTTGGAGCCGAGTTTGTTTTTCTCCGGCATCCGTCCGGCCATCAACGTCGGTCTGTCGGTGTCCCGCGTCGGCGGTGCCGCGCAGGTCAAGGCGATGAAGCAGGTGGCCGGAACCCTGAAACTGGACCTTGCCCAGTACCGGGAACTGGCGGCTTTTGCCCAGTTCGGAAGCGACCTGGATAAGGCAACGCAGGCGCAGCTGGATCGCGGGGTGCGCTTGGTGGAACTCTTAAAACAGCCCCAGTTCAAGCCCATGTCGCTGGGCGAACAGGTGACGATCCTTTTCGCCGGAACCCGGGGGTTTCTTGATAAATACCCTGTGGACAAGCTGAAGAGCTATGAACCCCAGTTGCTGGATTTTGTGAAGGCGAAATATCCGGAGATCATGAAGGAAATCAACGATCAGAAGATCATCAGCCCGGAACTCGAAAGGAAAATGAAGGAAGTGCTCACCGAATTCGATTCTGTTTATGTCACGGAATAGAGGGTGTTCATTTTCAAGACAGATTAATCTCATTTAAAGACAGAGGGAGTAGATTTTAATGGCCGCGCTAAAGGACATTAAAAGAAAGATCGTAGCGGTCTCAAAGACCAAACAGATTACCAAAGCCATGAATATGGTGGCGGCATCCAAGTTCAAGGCCGCCCAGCAGAGGATGGAAAATTTCCGTCCCTATGCCAGCAAATTCATGGATGTCTTAAACAGTCTGGCGCTTCGCATCTCGCCGGATACGCACCCGCTTCTGGCGGTCCGGGAACCGAAGAGGATCAGGGTCATCTGCATGACCTCCGACCGGGGTCTCTGCGGCGGCTTTAACACCAACCTGATCAAGGCGACAGAGCGGTTTATCACGGCGAAGGTGAAAGAAGGCAAGGAAATCGCGTTGATCCCAGTAGGACGCAAAGGCCGGGATTTCTTCAGAAAAAAAATAAACGTCCTGAATGAACGAGTCGATGTGTTCGGAAAATTCGATATTTCTTTGGCCGTACAGATTGCCAGGGACATCATTTCACCGTTCGTCAGGGAAGAATATGACGAACTGTATCTCGTCTACAATGAGTTCAGAAATGTATCCGTTCAGAGACCGGCGGTCGTCAGGCTGTTTCCGCTTCCGTCCATCGGACAAGAGGATGAAGATGTCGACCCGAACAAGCGGATTGAGTATATTTATGAGCCCTCCGATGAAGTGCTGCTTGATAGGCTTCTGCCCATGTATGTCCGCGTCCTGATTTTCAGAGCGCTCGTGGAAACGTCGGCGGGAGAAAACGGCGCCCGGATGGCGTCCATGGATAACGCCACCCGAAACTGCGAGGAAATGATCGGGAGCCTGTCGCTGAAATACAATAAGGCGCGGCAAGCCGCCATTACCGCCGAGCTTATGGATATCGTCGGTGGAACAGAGGCATTGGCTAAGGGATAAACCACCGGTCAACACGTGGGTTATAAATACAATCTAAGGATAATTGTAAGGAGACGGGTATGAATATAGGAAAGGTTGTACAGGTCATTGGACCGGTCGTTGACGTGGCGTTTCAGGAAGGACAGCTTCCCAGCATCCTCAACGCAATCACCATCACCAACCCGGCAATTAATGACGAACCGGATAACCTTATCGTCGAGGTGGCCCAACACCTTGGTGATAATGTGGTTCGCTGCATCGCCATGGATATTACCGATGGTCTGGTCCGGGGAATGGATGCCAAAGACGTGGGCACACCCATTATGGTGCCGGTCGGGCAGGAGTGCCTCGGTCGGATTCTGAATGTGGTCGGCAGGCCCGTAGATGGTCTCGGACCGATTCAGGCGCAGAATTATATGCCGATTCACAGATTATCGCCCTCATTCACAGAGCAGGATACATCCGTGCACGTCCTGGAAACGGGCGTCAAGGTTATCGACCTGCTGGTGCCGTTTCCGCGCGGCGGTAAAATGGGGATGTTCGGCGGCGCCGGTGTGGGCAAGACCGTCGTCATGATGGAAATGATCCATAATATCGCCATGCATCACGGCGGTATCTCTGTCTTCGCCGGCGTGGGCGAGAGAACCCGCGAAGGCAACGACCTTTACCTGGAAATGAAGGAATCGGGTGTTATCAAGCAGGCTGCCCTGATTTACGGGCAGATGACCGAGCCGCCCGGAGCAAGGGCGAGGGTTGCCCTGACCGCCTTGGCTGCGGCGGAATATTTCCGCGATGTGGAGGGGCAGGACGTGCTGCTGTTTGTTGATAACATCTTCCGGTTTACCCAGGCGGGTTCCGAAGTGTCGGCCCTCCTCGGCCGCATGCCCTCAGCGGTGGGTTACCAGCCGACACTGGCCACAGATCTGGGCGAGCTTCAGGAACGCATCACATCCACCACGAAAGGCTCCATCACCGCCGTGCAGTGCGTGTATGTCCCCGCGGACGACCTGACCGACCCGGCTCCGGCCACGACATTTGCACACCTGGACGGGACCGTCGTTTTATCGCGGCCCATCGCTGAACTCGGCATTTATCCCGCCGTGGACCCGCTGGATTCAACATCGCGAATCCTTGATCCGAACGTTCTGGGTGCAAGAGCACTATCAGATTGCCCGGCAAGTGCAGGTGACATTGCAGAAATATAAGGACCTTCAGGATATTATCGCGATCCTGGGTATGGATGAACTTTCCGAGGAAGATAAAGCTGACGGTCAGCAGGGCCAGAAAAATCCAGCGGTTCCTGTCGCAGCCCTTCTTTGTGGCCGCGCAGTTTACGGGAACGGAAGGCAAGTTTGTGTCTGTTGCCGATACCGTTCGGGGATTCAAGGAAATCCTGGAAGGTAAGCACGACGACCTGCCCGAGCAAGCTTTCTACATGGTGGGCGGCATCGAAGAAGTGATTGAAAAAGCCAGGAAGCTTTCAGAGTAATCAAGCTGGAGAATTGTTATGGCTGACGAATTGATGTTGGAGATTGTCACTCCTGAAAAAATGGTCTTCAGCGGCAAAGTCGAGGAGGTAACCATACCGGGAACCGAGGGTGAGTTTGGCGTGTTGAGAGGTCATGCCTCGCTGCTGAGCAGCATCGATACGGGTGAGCTGAATTTTACCAGGGACGGTAAAAAAACGCACTATGCCGTAAGCACCGGCTATGCGGAAGTGACGTCCACCAGGGTGACGATTCTGGTCGAGACGGCCGAGCGGTCGGATATGATCGACAAGGAACGGGCCAAGCGGGCCAGTGATATTGCCGAATCCAAGGTAAACAATCTATCCAAGGAGGATGGCGAACGTGAAGCCGCCAAGGCTGCCCTGATCAGGGCGACTGTACGGCTGAGCGTGGCAGGAAAGGGTTGATCTTTTAAAAACGCAGTAGACGGATTAAGAGCCAGGCCTTTCAGAACGTGGTTGTTTATGAGAGTGCCCGGCTTTTTTTATGAAATTTCCTCGATTCGGATATCGACGATCTGGAATTCCCTGATGCCCCCCGGCGCCTTGACGGTCACTTCGTCGCCGATCTCTTTGCCGATCATGGCCTTGCCGATGGGGGAGGTCACGGAAATCTTGTTTTGACTGATGTCCGATTCAAAAGGGCCGACCAGTTGATATTTAATTTCCTTGCCCGTGTGGACGTCCTCTATCCGAACCGTCGATCCGAAGACGACCCGGTCGTCGCTGAGGTTTCTGAGATCAATGACCTGGGATGACGCCAGATTGTTTTCCAGTTCCTGCATTTTGCCGTGAATGAACGACTGGCGTTCCTTGGCGGCGGCGTATTCGGCGTTTTCAGAGATATCTCCATGGGCCCGGGCCTGTTCAATATCGCGGATATTTTCAGGGAGTGAGACGGTCTTCAGAAATTTCAGCTCTTTTTTGAGTTTATCAAACCCCGTTTTTGTAATGGGTATCTTTTTCATTCATTCCCCTTCTCTCATGCAGCCAATATCATGGATCACGCTAAGATGCAGGCTGGACTCTCTAATAAAGAAATCCGGCGATGTCAAGGAGGATTTATCGTTTATTTCTTCTGAGCTCACAGCTTGCCATGACCTGCAAGTTGTGTTAAAAATAATCTCTTGTCAATGCATTTTTTATGTGCATTAAGATTTTTAAGGACTGAGTAAGAGAATAAGGCCTCAGAATGATTGACCAGTACAACCGTAACATCAACTACCTCAGGGTATCGGTAACAGACCGGTGTAACCTTCGCTGCAAATACTGCATGCCGAAGGATGGCCTTTCTCAGATTGGTCACAACGATATTCTGAGATATGAAGAGATGTTAAGGGTCATCCGGGCCGGCGTCGGGCTGGGGATCTCCAAGGTGCGGATCACCGGAGGCGAGCCTCTGGTGAGGCGCGGGGTTGTGGATTTCATTGCCCGTCTCAAGTCAATTCCGGGTTTGGCGGACATCAGCCTGACGACAAACGGCGTGCTTCTTGAACAGTTTGCCGAA
>CAVUOQ010000009.1:0-9930 GCA_963743175.1 uncultured delta proteobacterium
CGCCTTCGTAAAAAGTCCGGATGCTGCGTTGCGCTGCACCCTTCGTCGTTGCGGCGTACGCCCAAGTACTCCTCCCTCCTCAAGATTTGCGCACCTTGCCTGCGGAACTTTTCACGCAGCCGTCGAATTTCGATAGTTTCTTGACTTTTTACAAGTTCGTCAAATCCGACAGGGTCTGATAATGGTGCAGGAAGTTTTTTATCAAAGATAAAATATTTTTCATTTCTCCCTTGACAAAAATCATACCATTCATTATATTCAGCTCAATCAGATTATGCTGATTACTAAGATCACGTCGGATTATTCAGAAGGAGGTAAGAAATATGGTTAAAAAGGATTCAAAAGCTTCGTGTTGCATCCCGGCAAGCACCGTGGGAAGTTGCTGCCGCGTCGAAGCGCTGATCAGCGTCGATGAGCGGGGGCAAATGGTATTGCCCAAGGAATTACGGGAGCGGGGGAACATCAAGGCCGGAGACAAGCTGGCGCTGATCAGTTGGGAAAAAGACGGAGAGGTCTGCTGTTTGACCTTGATCAAAGCCGACAATCTTGCGGAGCGGGTCGGAGAATTTCTTGGCCCCATCATGAGCAACATTGGAGGAATAGGAAAATGAATTTTGCAATTTCTTGTTGCGGATACAGATGTTGTTCCTCCCCGAAAAAGCGGGAGGCACGGGTTCCCCAAAGTGAAATTGGGAGTGTCTATGATAAATTGGCAGGAATCTATGACATCTGGGGCGCGCTGACGGAATCCCGCGCCCGCAAGCGGGCGATTGAACTGGCTAAGATCGAGGATGGCACCACCATCCTGGAAGTAGCCGTCGGCACGGGATTGGCTTTTTTTGAAATCGTGAAAAGAAATCCCAATGGGGAAAATACGGGGATAGACCTCTCCAGAGGAATGCTGAATAAAGCCGAAAAACGGCTGGAGAAATTAGCCGGGGCCAATTTTACGCTCAGCACCGGCACGGCGTTCAATCTTCCTATGAAGGATGGCTCGGTCGACGTGCTGATGAATAGTTACATGGTTGATCTCATGACCGAAGCGGATATGGACAAGGTGCTTATGGAGTTCAGGCGAGTATTGAAAGAGCATGGCAGGCTCGCAATGGTTAATATGACAACGGGGGAACAATTCGGGAGCAATATCTATGACTTCATCTACAATATTGCTCCCAGGCTGATGGGTGGCTGCCGGGGTGTTAACCTGTCCGGCAAATTGAGCGAGCATGGATTCAAAGTCGAGACAAGAGAATATATTCAACAACTTCTGTTTCCTTCCGAGGTGATCCTTGCACAAAAGCGGGGTAAAATAGGAAATGGACCATAAAATAATGCCTGCTTGAGAGAGGGGGATGCTTATGTCGGATATTGCAGAAACTACAAAGAAATGGTGGGCCAAAGGACTCCTTTTTGAAAATTGCAATTGTCAGATCATCTGCCCGGCACACATTTCATTCAAACAGCTCTGTACTCATGAGCGCTGCTTGGGTCACTGGTCGATACATATTGAGGACGGTAAATTCGGCGATGTCGCCCTCAACGATATTAATGTCGTCATTTTGTATGATACCCCTCAACTGATGTTTAACGGTGGCTGGATCGAGACGATATATATTGACGAACGGGCCAACAAAACGCAGCGCCAGGCGATTGAGAACATTCTCACCGGGCAGGCGGGCGGCCCCTGGGTTATCCTCAGCCGGTTTGTCGAGAAACGCCAGGACACCTTATTTATTCCCATCCATTTCGAGGATCAGGGACGAAAAAAACGTATGTGGATTGAAGGGCTTTTCGACACGACGATCGAAAGCATTCGTGGGCAGGACCGAAACAAGGATGTCGTGATCGAGAACATGTTCAATCATCTTCATGCAACCACACAGGTTGTCGCTTCCGGAGAAACGTGGTGCGAAGATCGCGAGTTCGTTTTGTCGACAAAGGGCACCCACGCCCTCTACTCTCATTTTTCCTGGGCCGGGTAGTGCAGAATTGACGAGTTATGAAACGTTTAGAAATGGAAAGTCTGCTGCAAAAAGACCGGTTGCTCGTGTTTTCCGGCCTTGCCGTGCTTACTATCATTGGCTGGGCATACATGATTCACATGGCGATGAACATGACGGGAACGGGAATGAATATGACCAAACCCTGCCTGATGTACTGGGGGATGGAGGATATCCTGCATCTGTTCATCATGTGGACCGTCATGATGGCGGCCATGATGATTCCCGCCGCCACACCCATGATCATGATGTTTGCAAACGTCAACGGGCAGCGGACGAGTGGGGAGAGTCCCATCATCCCGACATGGCTCTTTGTCCTGGGATACCTTGCCGTCTGGACGGCATACAGCGGCTTGGCCACGCTGGCCCAGTGGGGTCTTCATCTCTCCGCTCTGCTCACGCATCACATGGTTATTACCAGTCCCCTTCTGGGCGGCTTGCTCTTGCTTGCTGCCGGGATTTTCCAGTGGACGCCCTTTCGGGATGCGTGCATGTCCAAGTGCCGTTCCCCCCTCGGATTTTTAATGACGGAATGGCGGGAGGGTCGACGCGGCGCCCTGATCATGGGCTTGAAAGCAGGCCTGTTCTGCGTCGGTTGCTGCTGGCTCCTCATGGTGCTCTCCTTCGTGCTGGGTGTCATGAACATGATTTGGATGGCGGCGCTCACCGCTTTCATGCTTCTGGAGAAGGTCACAGACAATAAGTGGCTCAGCCGGACTGCCGGCCTGACCCTCGCTGCCTGGGGGCTATGGGTTGCGGCGGGAGCGATACGCTGACTCATCACTAATCCTCCTTGCGGAAAGGGTCAGGGAATTTCTCGGCCCTGTGATGAGAGATTTGGCCTGAGGAAGATGCTATTGGAGAGAAAATAATGAAAACGTGTAAAGATAATTCAACAAATAAATCGGTTCTGCTGCCCATGGCCCCCCTGATGTCTTGCGCAGATTCAGACAACGAGAGCCCGTTGAGTTCACCTCGTCCGGATCAGGCGTTTGTGGCCGGTTCCGTGGAAGGCCCTTCCGGGAGGATTCCCAAGGTCTCCTCAGCGCTTACAAAATGCGACCGCTGGGGGTCGATCAAGGCGCGCTGGGGCGTCGGCAGGATGCACTATGCCGTCGATCCGGGTCTATACGCCCTTGGATCTCCCGATGAGTCCTCACCCGTCCTCGTCACGGCTAATTACAAGATGAGTTTCGACTGCCTTCGGGAGGCCCTGCCGGGGCGGAATGTCTGGATACTCGTCCTTGACACGGAGGGAATCAACGTCTGGTGCGCAGCCGGCAAGGGAACCTTCGGGACGGAGGAACTCATCCGCCGGATCACGGCCAGCGGTTTGAAAAATATCGTGAAGCACCGTGATCTGATCCTGCCTCAACTTGGCGCTCCCGGGGTAGCCGCCCATCTCGTCAGGAAACAGTCGGGCTTCAAGGTTCATTACGGGCCGATCCTCGCCCGGGATGTCGCCGCCTATCTTGACGCCGGCCTCAGGGCGACGGCCGAAATGCGACGGAAAGCCTTTCCTCTGCGGGAGCGCGCTGTCCTCATTCCCATTGAAATAGTCGCCGTACTGAAACCCGCCGTGGTAATCATCCCCATCCTGTTGCTCATCGGTGGTTTCGGCGGGGCAGATGGATTCGTACAAAATATAGCCCATGACGGCATTTTTTCGCTGCTTGCCTTTTTATTCGCAATTTTGTCCGGCGCGGTATTAACCCCCCTGCTGCTCCCCTATCTGCCGGGACGCGCGTTTACAACAAAAGGGTTGGCCATCGGACTGTCCGTGGCCATGGCCCTGCTCTATGCCTGGGGGCTTGATCTCCAGAGCTGGCGGGATATCTTGTTCAAAGGGGCCTGGCTGCTTTTGATTCCGGCCCTTTCCGCCTATCTGGCCATGAACTTCACCGGCGCTTCCACATATACTTCTCTGTCCGGGGTCAGGCGTGAAATGCGCTGGGCATTGCCTCTGGAAATCGGCGCCGGTCTTTCCGGATTTGCCATTCTGCTGGTCTCTCGTTTTTTTTAGGAGGATGAAATGAAGGATTTGATCTATCTGAAGGATGTAGTCACCTTGAGGGTCGACACGGATAAATGTACCGGTTGCGGTATGTGTCTGGAAGTCTGCCCCCACGGGGTGCTGGCGATCGATGAAAAACGTGTCCGGATCGGGAATCGCGATGCCTGCATGGAATGCGGGGCCTGTAACCGTAATTGCCCTTTCGGCGCCGTGTCCGTTGATGCCGGTGTCGGATGCGCCGCGGCGGTGATCAACGGGATGCTTAGCGGGCAAAACGCTTCCTGCGGTTGTAGCGTCGATCCGAAGAATCCGTCCTTGGGCAAGGCAGGGGGAACCTGTTGCTCGTGATCGGTACGGCATTAAATTTTTCCGATCATCAACCGCCCGGAAATTATTTTTTCCATGTATCTTTTCTCTCACTCCTCTCGTCTAAAGTAATAAAAAGTAGAAAAGGAGGCACAAAATGGAAAAGATGTTTGGTTCAATGATGCAGGGATTCTTTAATGGCATGTCGGAGGAGGATAAGCAAAAGATGAAGGTCTGTTGCGAGCAGATGGTTGCCATGTGCCAAGGGAGCAACAGGAAGGATATGCCGGAAGACGAAAAGAAGGCAATGATGGAAAAGATGCGGTCGTTCTGCAGTAGCAAAATGGGAATGATGTCCTCTTTTGTCCAGTGTGCGGAATCGTCAAAATAGGTTTACTGATTAGCCTGCAAAGGAAGGGATAGAGCTGAAAAGAATAAGGAGATGTCATGAGATCGGAAAAAGAGATTGTCGGTGAATATAAAAAAGCTGATTTCAATGACCGGGTCTTCTTGTTTGTTACACACAGGGACTTAAGAGATGAATTCATGGATATTGAACTCCATGCATATCAAAATTTAAAACCCAACACGACTGGGGACTTTGGTGCCGCCCTCATTGCAAAAGAGCGATTCAAAAACAATAAATTAATCAAAACAAATGCAAAGTGAGGATTACATGAGAGAACAAACCATGACCAAACAAAACGATGCCGCCGTTGGGGAATTGCTTCCCGCCCAGACGGATGTTCCGCGCTGCTTCGCCTGCGGATTGGACAATCCTTCGGGATTGAAACTCCGCTTCACCAAGGAAAACGAAACCACTGTCAGCACGCAGTTCACGGCCCCTTACGACTGGACCGGATGGGGAGACATCCTGCACGGCGGCTTTCACGCCCTTTTGCTCGACGAGATCACTGCCTGGGTCCTCTTCGGTCTGCGGAATGAACTGGCCTTTGTGACACAGGAGATGACCATTCAATACCGTAAACCGGCCTATGTGGAGCAGCCCCTCTACATTGTCGGTCAACTTGTGGAGGACCAGGGGCGCAGGATTATCGTCAAAGGAGAGATCCGGGATGAAGAGGGCAATATCCTTTCGGAGGCCCAGAGCACCCTGGTGCGACTGAAACCCGAGGTAATGAAATTTATGTCGAGTCAATGAGAGATCAGACGTACAGAGTTACTATAGTCATCAAGGTGTAGAATGGGGCGCTTCGCCCCCTGATCGGGCAATCCATTCGGTCGGATATCGTAAGACAAGAATCATAGGCACAATTACTAAATTGTCGGAAAAACAAGGAGGATAAATATGGATGAGCGGATGAAGAAATTACTGGCAGTAGGAGCATCTGTAGGGGCAAATTGCCACCCCTGCTTGGAATATCATGTAGGCAGGGCGCTGGACTCAGGTATTGACCGAAGTGAAATCAAGGAGGCGGTGGAGGTTGCCAAAGTTGTAAGAAAGGGAGCGGCAACCAGTATGGACAAACTCGCCCTGAGCCTGCTGAGTAACGATCTTCCCGAGCAAGCATGCGATAGCCGCGAAGCTTCCTGCTGTTGCTCATAGCGATTTAATGATATAAGAAGCATACGATAGTAGGGATTGTTATGGACAGTGGGGAAGTAAGATTTCAGCAAGTCTATGACGAATATCAAGGAAAGATTTACCGCTATCTGACGCGAATGGTCGGAAAACACGAAGCGGAAGATCTGACCCAAGAAGTGTTTGTAAAAATCGGCCAGGCATTGGAAAGCTTTCGGGGTGAATCCAGTTTGTCCACCTGGATTTATCAGATTGCGACTAATGCAGCCCTTGATAAACTTCGCCGTCCATTTAATCGTCACGCCGGGGAAAAGCTCCTGCCCGTGGAGGCCATCACGGAAACCAAGGAAGATGAAAACATCTGGACAGGTGAGTTGGCGGCCTCAACGGAGCAACGGGTCATTCGTCAGGAAATGAACGGCTGCATCCGCGAAATCATCCAGATGCTGCCCGAGACATACCGGTCCGTCATCGTCCTCAGTGAGCTGGAAGGCCTGAGCGACGCGGAGATTGCCGATATCCTCGGATTAACCCTCCCGGCAACCAAAATAAGACTGCATCGCGCCCGGGCAAAGCTCAGAAAGGAATTGACCACGGCCTGTATCTTCTACCGTGATGATCGCCATGAGTTTGCCTGCGACCGGAAGACCCCTCATTTAAATTAGAGAAATGGAATGTGCGATTAAAGCCCCTTGCCTCGATTGTGTCGGACAAGGGGCTTTTCAGTTTTTATCCCTGGGGTCTTATCAACCTGTTTCCCGCATACATAAAAATTATCTTCCTGGAATTTAGGGCCCGGTAATTTAAATACGCCCACCGTCAACAGATATATTTAAGTAGAAAAAAACTTGACAGCGGCATTTGCATGCCATATACTACCAAAACGATAGTAATGGTAGTAATTAAATATCCGGAGTTGTTATGAAGCTTTCCACGAGGACGAGATACGGTATGCGACTGATGCTCGCGCTTGCCAGAAACTACGGGCAGGGCCTTGTTTTTTTAAAGGATGTGGCAAAAGGAGAGGATATTTCCGAAAAGTACTTGAGCCAGATCATCATCCCGCTGCGGGGAGCAGGTCTTGTGAGTTCGAGCCGGGGCGTTCACGGCGGCTACGCCCTAGCCAGATCGCCTGCCGAAATCACGCTGAGACAGATCGTGGAGCCCTTCGAAGGGGATTGCCTGGTGGATTGTGTGAATAGTCCGGCTGCCTGTTCGCGCGTTTTGACCTGCGCCAGCCGCGATGTCTGGAGCTTACTGGGCGTAAAGATATCCGAAACGCTCAACGGCATTACACTGGAACAGCTCCTGCACCGGGACTACGAGAAGATGGAGCAGTCAGCCAGCCAGAACATTTGACAGCTTCGTAAAAAGTCCGGATGCTTCGTTGCGCTGCATCCTTCGTCATTGCGGCGTATGTTCATATACGCCGCATTCCTCAGGATTTGCGCGTCTTGCCTGCGGAGCTTTTTACGAAGCCATCCAAAATTGCAGTTTTTGATTTTTTACGAGTTAGTCATATTTGAGGACTTTTACATAATGATACAGACCGAAGGCAAAAAAGTGCTGGTCGCCATGAGCGGCGGCGTGGATTCTTCTGTGGCGGCATTGCTGTTGAAGGAACAGGGTTGTGACACGGCAGGCGTGACGATGTGTCTCGGCGTTCCGGACGCGGAGGGCGAAAATCCCCGCTGCTGCGGCGCTGACGCCGTTGACGACGCCCGGCAGGTTTGCGAACGGTTGGGCGTGCCTCACTATGTCCTGGATTATGCCGCCGATCTGGAAGAAAAGGTCATCCGGCCGTTTATCGCCGAGTATGCCCGTGGCCGGACGCCCAATCCCTGCGTGGTCTGCAACCGTCATCTGAAATTCGGTTCGCTGCTGGACAACGCAAAGGCCTTGGGATTTGACTATCTGGCGACCGGCCATTACGCGGCCATCGACAAAACGGGAACGAATTATTGCATGAAGCGACCGAAGGACAGACGCAAAGACCAGACCTATTTCCTTTATCATGTGGCGAAGGAAAAGCTCGGGTCGATCCTCTTTCCGCTCGCGCCTTGCACCAAGGCGGAGGTGCGGGCGATCGCGGAGAAGGCCGGTCTGCCCGTGGCGGCCAAACCGGAAAGTCAGGACATCTGCTTTGTGACCGGAAAGAATTATCAGGCCTTTGTCAAGGGACGCCTATCGGGGATCCGGCCGGGTTGGATCGTGGACAAGGACGGCAAGATGCTGGGTGAACACCGGGGCGTCATGTTCCATACCATCGGCCAGCGCAGCGGTCTCGGGATCAGTCACAAGACGCCGCTTTATGTGATCGACATCGACGCAATTGAAAACCGGGTTGTCGTGGGCGACAAGACGGACTTGCAGGCAAATGGCCTGAGGGCGGGCGATCTGAACATTCTGGTCAAGAACTGGCCTGATACTGTTTGCGCCAAGATCCGCTACCGGAAAAAGGAGGCGCCCTGCACAGTGGCCTTTGAAAACGACAAGATCCGGGTCCTTTTTGCGGAAAATCAGGAAGCCATTACACCGGGACAGTCCGTGGTGTTTTATGACGGCGACGTGGTTCTCGGCGGTGGAGTGATCGAGGAGGTTTTTCGTGGAACTCATTGAGGCGATTGAAAAACTGAAAAAGCAACGCAACGCGGTCATCCTGGCCCACAATTACCAGATCTCGCAGGTCCAGGATATCGCCGACTTCGTCGGGGATTCGCTGGGATTGAGCATGGAAGCGGCCGGAACGAATGCCGATGTAATCGTTTTCTGCGGCGTTCATTTCATGGCGGAGACGGCCAAAATCCTTTCTCCTAAAAAAACGGTTCTCCTTCCGGAGGAGAAGGCGGGATGCCCCATGGCGGATATGATCACGGCGGAAGATGTCAAGGCCCTCAAGGAGCGGCATCCCGGCGCGGCGGTTCTGTGCTACGTCAACACCTCCGCGGCGGTCAAGGCGGAATGCGATCTCTGCTGCACGTCGGCCAATGCCGTGCGTATGGTGCGGGAGGTCCTGAAAGACGAAAAGGAGATCATTTTCGTCCCTGACCGGTATCTGGCGGCGTATGTGTCATCGCAAACGGGCAGAGACTTGATTCCCTGGCAGGGGTTTTGCCCCACACATGCGCGGATCCTGCCGGAGAACATTGCCGATGTGAAGGCCCTGCATCTCGAAGCGGAGGTCCTGGTTCATCCAGAATGCACACCGGAGTTGATCGGGTTGGCCGATCACGTGGCCTCGACGGAGGGCATGTGCAGGTATGCGAAAGAATCCAAATCAACGGAATTCATCATAGCGACGGAACGGGGTATTATTCACCGCATGGAAAAGGAAAACCCGGAGAAGCGATTTTACCCGGCCTCGCGTTTCGCCCTTTGCCCGAACATGAAGTACACGACGCCGGAGAAGATCCTTCGGGCTCTGCAGGACACGGTTTATGAGATCCGGGTTCCCGAAGAGATTGCAGCCCGGGCGCGCCGATGCATCGAGCGCATGCTCGTCTCTTAGGAGGGGCTCATGGAATCATTCGAAATCGTCCTCTTTCAGGATGGCACACGCGTGAAAACGACGCTCCCCGTGAGTGAGGAAGTGCCCCTGACGATTGACCTCAATGGTCGCGAACTGGTCACGCTTTTGTGCAGCCCGACATATATCCGGAATCTCGTGACAGGGTTTCTATACACATCGGGACTTCTCCAGCGGATGAAATCCATCAGGTCCCTGACCGTGGACCGAGAGGGCTGGAAGGTTCTGGTCGAGATGCAGGAGGACGGCCTGGGAGAGTCGGTTGTCTTCAAGCGGGTCTATACGTCGGGATGCGGAAAGGGCGTCCTCTTTCACAACCCCATGGACCTGGTGGGCTGGTACAGACTGGACGACGATTTTCGCACCAGTGAAAAGGATATATTCAATCTTATGAAAACGTTTCAGAAACAATCACAGGAGCATACCCTCACGCGGGGCGTTCACAGCGCTGCCTTGGCTTCCACGGATGAGATCCTGATCTTTCGTGACGACATCGGCAGGCACAACGCCATTGATAAAGTCATCGGTGAGGCCCTGTACC
>CAVUOQ010000010.1:0-119211 GCA_963743175.1 uncultured delta proteobacterium
GAACGTCGCTGCGCGCTGCGCTTCGGGTCTGCGCCCTGCGGGCGCACCGGCGCGCGGCTCGCGGACGGCGCTCGACCGCGCGCCTGACCCTGCGCTTCGCGCTCCGCTCCCGCGGCGCGAGCCTCCTCCCTCCCTTCGGTCGGGAGACTTCTCGCGCCGCGAGCGGATGAGTCAGGACGGCTCAGAAGCGCCGGTGATGGTGGCCATTCGTGTCGTCTCGAGGCTCCTCGAGCTTGACCTCGAACTCCTCCCGGGTCCGGCGCTTGCGAATGTGCTTCAGGCGTCGCTTGCGGCCCTTCTCGCGCCACTTCGCGTAGGCCTTCTCGACGCTCGGGTGCCGCTGGCGGAAGCGGCGCATCGCGCGGCGCAGGCGCGGCGAGACGAGCGAGAAGAAGAGCGGCGGAGAGGAAGAAGAAGACGACCTGGGGCATCACGGGGACGAGGATCCCGATGACGCCGAGGACGAAGAACAGGATGCCGAGGACGACGTTGCGGATCGTGCGGCGCTGGATCGGCGTGGGGGCGTGCCCGTGGCTCATGCGGGCGCGACCGCAGCCTTGATCAGGTTGGTGCTGCCCGCGACCCCCATCGGGATGCCGGCGGTGATGACGGCCGTTTCGCCGGGCTTCAGCAGGCCGCGGCCCGCGGCGAGGCCCGGGGCGCGCTCGAGCATGGCGTCGGTGCTCGGAGCGCCCTCCGCGACGAGGGGAATGACGCCCCACACGAGGGCCAGGCGTCGGGCGGTCGACGGAAGGGTCGAGAGGGCGAGGATCGGGCGGCGCGGACGGTGGCGGGCGACGAGGCGGGCCGTGGCGCCCGACTCGGTCCACGCGACGATGACGGAGGCGCCGATGTGCTCCGCGAGCTCGCATGCGGCGCCGGCCACGGCCTCCGGCAGGCTCTGGAGGCTCTTGTCCTCGAACCGGCGCATCCAGGCCTCGAAGGGAAACGCGGCCTCGGTGTCCTCGGCGATCCGGCGCATCGTCGCGACGGACTCCGCGGGATAGCGGCCGACGGCGGTCTCCTCCGAGAGCATCACGGCGTCGGTGCCGTCGAGGATGGCGTTGGCGACGTCGCCGACCTCCGCGCGCGTCGGTCGCGGGCTGTCGACCATCGAGAGCAGCATCTGGGTCGCGGTGATGACCGGCTTTCCCGCGCGGTTGGCGCGGTCGATCAGCATCTTCTGGAGGAGCGGCACGTGCTCGAGCGGCGTCTCGACGCCGAGGTCGCCCGCGGGCGACCATCAGGCCGTCCGACGGCCGCCAGGATCTCGTCGATGCGGGCGAGCGCCTCGTGCTTCTCGATCTTGGCGATGAGCGGGATCGACGCCCGCTGCTCGTCGAGGAACCGCCGCGCCTCCAGGACGTCGTCGGCGCTCCGGACGAAGGACAGCGCGACGTAGTCGACGCCCTGCGCGATCCCGAAGGCCAGGTCGTCGCGGTCCTTCGGCGTCAGCCCCGCCGCGGCGATCGAACGGTGAGGCAGGTGGATCCCCTTGTGCGACGAGAGGATCCCGCCCGCGGTCACGCGGCACCGAATGCCGGCGGCGTCGACCGCCTCGACCCGGAGCTCCACGTCGCCGTCCGAGAGCAGGAGCGCGTCGCCCGGGCGGACGCTCGACGCGAGGTCCGGGTAGTCGAACGAGACCTCGCGCGCGTCGCCGGGCACCGCGCGAGCGGTCAGATTGAACGCCGCTCCGGGCTCGAGCCGGACGGCGCCGCCGGCGATCTCGCCGATGCGGATCTTGATCCCGCCGAGGTCCTGAAGGACCGCGATCGGTCGCCCGATCTCGGACGAGATCCGGCGGACGGCCGCGAGGACCGCGCCGTGCTCCTCGTGGCGCCCGTGCGAGAAGTTGAGGCGCGCGACGTCCATCCCCGCGTCGGCCAGTCGCCGCAGCGCCTCGGGAGAGCGCGACGCCGGCCCGATGGTGCAGACGATCTTCGTGCGGGGCATGCGTCGCTAATCTAGCGCAGACGAAAAGAGCCGCCGTCCGGCCATCGCGGACGACGGCTCGCGGGCCTCGGGATTCACGCCCTACGGCCTGGGTGTGATCGCCTTCTTGACGTCCTCGGCCGCCTTCTTCGCCGCTTCGGTCGTCTTGTCGGCGGCGTCTTTGGCCGCATCGGCGGTTTTCGCCGCCGCGTCCTTCGCGGCGTCGCCGACCGCGTGGCCGGCTTCCCTGGCCTCGTCGGAAGCCTCCGCCGCGCCTTCCTTGACGGCCTCGGCGCCTTCCTTCACGGCCTCGCCCGCCTTCTTCGCCGCCTCCGACGCGGCCTGTCCGGCTTCCCTGGCGGCGTCCTTCGCGGCCTGTCCGGCGTCGGACGTCTCCGCTTTTTTGCAGGCGGCCGAAAGACCCGCCGCCACAACGAGGGCCAGCAGGGAACCCCAGGTCTTCCTCATCGAGTTGTTCTCCTTGTCGAGTTGATTGGTCTGGCGCTTTCTATCACGGCGTGCCGGATCTCCTTCGCTTGGTAGGATCCGCGTGGCCGCCTCGCGGCGACCTCCCGTGAAGCCACGCTTCCTCTACCGCGCGATGAAAGCCCGCTTTCGGGACCAGGGCGCCGAGATCCGCGCGCTCCTCCGGGAACTGTCGCCCGGAGACGTGGCCGTCGACGTCGGGGCGAACAAGGGCGCCTACCTCTACTGGATGCGTCGCGCCGTCGGACCCGAAGGTTCCGTCTTCGCCTTCGAGCCCCAACCGGGGCTCGCCCGCTATCTCGAAGCCGTGAGCGCGCGAATGCGCTGGCGCAACGTCGTCGTTCGGGAGTGCGCGCTTTCGGACTCCGCAGGCCAGCGCACGCTTCACGTCCCGGGATGGGAGAACTCGCCCGGCGCGTCGCTCGAGGAGGCCGCGGCGGCTTCTCCCGGCGCCGGGCGCGCGAGGTCGCAGCCGACACCCTGGACCACCAGCTCGAGGGCGCGGGACCGGTCGCGCTCGTGAAGGTCGACGTCGAAGGCCACGAGCTCGCCGTCTTCCGGGGAGCCGCACGGACTCTCGAGCAATTCCGGCCGATCCTGCTCTTCGAGTGCGAGGCGAGGCACCTGTCCGATCGTTCGCCGCGCGATGTCTTCCGCTATCTCGAGGGCTTCGGCTACCGGGGCGGTTTCTTCTCGCCGGAGGGACTGCGGCCGGTCGAGGAGTTCGACCCGGCCGTCCATCAGCGCCGTGGCCCCGGTCGATTCTGGGAGGCGCCCGGCTACTGCAACAACTTTCTGTTCGCCGCGCGGCCTACTTCTTCGCTTCCGGAAGCGGCCAGACCCTCGACATCACGTAGCTGACGACGAGCCCCGTGAGGCAGCCGAACAGGACCTCGCCGACCTTGTGGAGGCCGTGTTCGATGCCGGTCATCTTCGACTGGTGCGTCAGTCCCGCCGCGATGACGATCGCCGCGGTGATCGGCGCCTGCCGCCACATCGTCTGAATGTGGATCACGTAGGACGAGATCAGGACCGTCACCGCGAGCGCGACCGGGAGCTTCCAGTCGTTCGACCCCCCGACGACGAGGAAGACGAGTCCGACCGCGCAGCCGACGAGCACGTTGATCATGCGGCTGCGGAACATCCGCGCCGCCTCCTTCACCTGCGGGTCCGAGGCCGCGATCATCGAGGCGATGGCCCAGATGGGGTTAAGAATTACATTTTTATTCTCAGCATCATAACGGTTATCATTGCCGTATTATTGGGATTTATCGGTACGCGGTCGATTACGCGTCCTATTTCAAACCTTGTAAAAGTCCTGGAAAAATACGGAACCGGAGATTTCAGCGTCAGGGCGGATGTGAGGAGCAATGATGAGATCGGCTTCTTTGCCAACAGGTTCAATATCATGCTGGATCAGCTTCAGATTGCCCATCAGCAACTAACTGATATTATTGATTTTCTGCCGGACGCAACCATTGTTGTGGACAATGAAAAAAAGGTCATCGCCTGGAACCATGCCATGGAGAGCATGACAGGCGTCAAGAAAAAGGATATCCTGGGCAAAGGCAATTACGAGTACGCCCTGGCTTTCTACGGCGAGAGGCGGCCGATGCTGGTAGATATTGTCACGGAACCGCAGGCAGAATACGAAAAGCGGTATGCACACATTGAAAAAATGCCGGACGGAACCCTTGCGGGCGAAACCTACGTCCTCAACCGGAAGGGAGGCGTACTCTACTTTTACGGCACGGCAGCCCCTCTTTATGACAACAAGGGCAATGTGGTCGGCGCAATCGAATCCGTCCGCGACATTACCTCTCGCAAAAGGGCCGAGGATGAACTGAAAAAACACCGGGAACGCCTGGAAGAACTGGTGAAAGAGCGCACGGCCGAACTCTCCCTGGCCAAGGAAGCCGCCGAATCCGCCAATGAGGCCAAGAGCGTCTTTCTTGCCAACATGAGCCACGAACTGCGCACCCCGATGAATGCCATTCTGGGATATTCGCAACTGATGCAAAGGGACGCGTCGTTGCGGCCCGAACAGCGGGAATATCTGAATACCATCAATCGCAGCGGCGAGCATCTGCTGGCGTTGATCAACAATGTGCTGGAGATAGCCAAGATCGAGGCGCGGCGTATCTTCCTGGAACCCGTCACCTTTGATCTCCAGGCACTGTTGTGCGACCTCGGGATGATGTTCAAGGTCAGGACGGATGCCAAGGGCTTGCGACTGGATCTGGAGGGAATCAGCGATCTGCCCTATTATATCGTCGCCGATCAGAACAAACTGCGCCAGATCCTGATCAACCTCATGGGAAACGCCGTCAAGTTCACCGATAAAGGCGGCATCACTGTGCGGTATGCCGTCGAGGAATATACGACGGTCGAGCTGCGACTGACTGTGGAAGTCGCGGATACGGGAGTGGGTATCGCGGAAGATGAGCAGGACAAGCTGTTCCGGACCTTTGAGCAGACGGCCAGCGGCAGGCGGAGCGAGAGCGGCACCGGCTTGGGGCTGGCCATCAGCCGGGAGTATGCGCGACTGATGGGGGGAGACATCGCCTTGATTAGCCGGGCGGGTGAAGGCAGTACGTTCCGCCTCGAAGTCCCCGTCAAAAAGGGGCAAAGATCCGATGTCATCCGAGGAGAAAAACACGCACGAAGAGTCATCGGTCTGGCGCAGGGGCAGGCCGTTCCCCGCATCCTGGTGGCAGAAGACAGCGAGGACAGCCGTACCCTGCTGGTCAAGTTTCTCCAGATGGCGGGTCTTGAGGTAAAGGAAGCCGCGAACGGCAAGGATGCGGTGGAGATCTGTGAAGCGTTTCAGCCGCACTTCGTCTTTATGGATATCCGCATGCCGGTGATGGACGGTCTGGAGGCTACCCGGCGAATCAAGGCCACCGCGGCCGGCAAGTCGGTCGTAATCGCGGCGCTGACCGCATACACAATGGAAGATGACCGCGCAGAGATCCTGTCGACGGGCTGCGATGATTTCGTGAGCAAGCCCTTCCGTGAGCACGAGATATTCGATGTTATGGCAAAATATCTCGGTTTGGAATATATTTATGAGCCCATCGATGAGATGCCGGCCGTCCGGTTGCTCCAACCCTCACCCGAGCAACTGAAGGCGCTCCCCCAGGGGCTGCTGAGTGAACTCCATGCGGCGGCATTGAGGCTGGATACAGCTTATATCTTAAAGGTTATCGAGAAGATCGCCGTCATAGATGCCCCTCTTGGCTCTGTCTTGAAAGGCTTTGCGGAAAATCTGGAGTATGACCGGCTGCTGTTGCTGCTGGAGAGCAAAGATGTAAGCGGGACATGAAGGCATGATGGATGACAAAGTACAGAGGACGGATGAATTCCAGATTCTTGTCGTTGACGATACGCCGGCGAACCTGAAGCTGATCACCGAGCTCCTTGCAAACCACGGATACCGCGTTCGCGCCGCCTCCAGCGGACGCCTGGCCCTGAAAACGGTAGCTGTTGAATTGCCGGATCTGATCCTCCTGGACGTTAAGATGCCCGATATGGACGGCTATGAGGTATGCCGGCGCCTTAAATCCGAAGAGCGAAGCCGGATGATACCGGTTATCTTCATCAGCGCCCTGACCGATACGGAGGATAAGATCCAGGGATTTCGGGCAGGCGGCGTTGACTATATCACCAAGCCGTTTCAGGCAGAGGAAGTCCATGCCCGTGTCAGCACCCATTTGAAATTGCACTTTTACCAGGGTGAACTGGAAGAGATGAACAGACAGCTGGGGAGCAGCTATCTCAGGCTCCAGGAACTCGAAAACCTGCGGGACCAACTGACCCACATGATCGTTCACGACATGCGAAACCTGCTTACCGGGATCAGCAGCTCTCTGCAATTACTGAAAGATCATGGCGAAGGCATATTGGACGGGATTTACACAAGGCAACTTAACACTGTACTCCTGTCGGTCAATACGCTGACGACCATGGCCAACAACCTCCTCGACGTCAGCAAAATGGAAGCCAGGCAGATGAAGCTGAACCTTACAGAGTTCGATCCGAATGACCTGATTGTTGAGGCCATGGAAAAAATGGAGGCCGTAAGAGAGCTTCGCGACATCAGGTTTAATGCTTCGCAGCATGTTAAACATGTATCGGCCGATCATGATATCCTTTTGCGTGTCATCATCAATCTTTTGGACAACGCAATCAAGTTCACGGCTGCCGATGGTGCGATTTCCATTGGTGTCGAACCAAAGGAGGATGGTGTGTTGTTTTCCATTCGGGATAACGGTCCGGGCATTCCTGTAGCGTACCAGGAAAAAATCTTTGAAAAATTCGGCCAGGTTGAAATCCGACAAAGCGCGCGTAAATACTCGACCGGCCTCGGTCTTGCTTTCTGCAAATTGGCCGTGGAGGCGCACAATGGGAGAATCTGGGTGGAAAGCGAAGCCGGCGCCGGCAGCACCTTCATTTTTGAGATCCCCGGAGGCGGGTCAACCGTTGGCGAGACGAACACGGCGAATCCGATTCCCCCATGACCCCGTATCCCCGGCCCGGGCGCAACAAAGCATGATAATGCTCCGCCTCTTCATCGTCCCTTGATAAGGAAATCACCATTTTTCTCAGCGCGAGACCCCCAGGAAATCAAAGCTCATTTTTGCCTGAAACTTTTCGATGCTCTTGAATATCTCCCGGAGCATGGTCTGTTCGATGCGTGAAAGCGTCTTCGGGTTGATATGATTGTCGGGCTTGCCTTTTTCTTTCATTATGGCAGTCACCTGACGGACAAACCTCATCTGCATCAGATAACTGTAGGACTGTTCCAGTTCATGATAGTCTTGCCCGGATAAAACATTTTTCAGGAAGAGCCGGCTAAGCCTTTCCTGGGTATTTGTTTCTTCAATGCCGTGCTTCAGGGCATAGGCCCTGGCAAAGTTGACGATCGTCGTCATGGATTTTTTAATATCAAAGGCATCGCGATGCTCCCCCTTCGATTCGACGATGAAATTCCCGAAAAAGCCGAGCGGGGGCCTCGTGTTTAACGAAGTCTCCGTGAGATACCGGAAAAAATTCGGCCGGGCGGCAAGGGAAGCGAAAAGATGACTACGTAATTGCGCGGCAAGGTCCATATCGCCGTGGCCGCCGCGGAAATCGAAGAAGATGTTCGACTGCAGCAGGGCCATGGGCTCTACCGTGGCAATCCATTTTGCAAAGTATTCTTTCCACGCAGACAATGGCTGGCACCACTGTGGATTTTTCGCCATGACGTCGCCCTTGCAGAACGTGTATCCCGCCTGATCAAGCCCTGTGCACACCTTTTCTCCGAACTTCAGAAAGTAGCCCCTGACGCTTTCAGTAAACTCACTCGGCATATCTTCGAACAGGATCGCATTATCCTGATCCGTTTTCAGGGTCTGCTCCTTTCTACCTTCGCTTCCGAGGATCAGGAAGACAAACCGGGCCGGCGGCGGACCCAGGTCGTCAATGGCAAATTGGACCAGTTTATTTAAAATGGCGTCCGAGATGGTCGATATGAGCTTTGCCACATTGTCGGCCTTGACGCCGCTGCTGATCAGGTTCTGGATCAGACTGGGAAGGCGGTTGTGTTTGTCCGTGACATCCTCGATACGTTGCGCCGCTTCGATTTCGCGCAGCAGAAAGAACGCCGACTGGCCCTGGGCCGCAATGAGGTCGCTGATCGTCACCGCACCGGTTATCCTTCCGTCGCCGTCCGTGACGGCAAGGTGCTTGACATTCTGCTGCATCATGGCCATTAACGCTTCAAAAATGGGCGCCCGTGCCGGTATGGAGGCCAACGGAAAGGACATGATCTGCGCGATGGGTCTTCTGATGTCGCAGCCGGTGCCGATAACCTTGTTGCGAAAATCATTGTCCGTCACGATGCCGACGAAATCGCCGCTGGGATCTCGGACGAAAATGGAGCTGCAGCGGCGCCGGCTCATCATAAGGGCCGCCTCCTGGATCGATACGCCCGTATCGCAAAAAACGGGGTCCCGGGCATAAACATTTTCAAGGGGCTGGTTGAAAAATTGCGGCACATCGTCTTCGCAGGGGTGTAAGTCCTTTGCGATGATCGCAGCAAAGGATTTATCGAGCATGAGTTTTCCAAAAATATCGGAAAAATATTTAGAGAAGGCCTCATAGCGCGAGCAGAGTTCAAGGAATTGTCGTTTCGGCAGAATGTAAAAGTCCGTATCTGCTTTCGTTCTCATCATCCGCGCGGAGATCCCATTGTGCAAAAGCATGGAAACCCCTCCGAATATGTCCCCGTCGCTTAAGAACTCATGCAGAATTTCATGATCGTCTTCCTTATAATATCGCTCCACGGCGCCCTTGCGGATGATATAAAGATGTTCAAACTTCGATCTGCCCTGAATGAATAAATCCTTTTCCTTCGGGTAGTACTTCATGGAGACGGCCATGGCTATTTTCTGGAGTTCCTCTTCGGGCAGAAAGGTAAAAGGGGGGATTTTTGACAGAAATTCAAGGGCCTGATATTGCATAGCGATTCTCCTCGTCAAGCATGAAGGCGGGGACAATACGTTCTACGAGAGCCAAGGCGACGTTCGCCTGGCCTCTGTTGATCATAGAAATACACAAAACAGGCAGGCGGGTCAATCCTTTTGTGCTGGGACGACTTCTTACCCAGTCTAAAGTGTAAACAATGTTTCAGTTGCACAGGGGGAGGGAATTCTTGGCTTTTTTGCAAAGCCGTCATGTTTGAGAAGGCGGCTCTGTAAGAAAAAGGGGACAGATGATGATCTGTCCCCTTTTGGGGTTGGAGATTTTTTACCCGGCGGCAAAATACCGCCGGGTAAAAAAGTGCTATTTGGATTTTTCAGGCCAGATGTCGTAGCAGTACTTCTGGATGACCTCTTTGCGCGGAGGTTTCGTCATCAGGCTGACAATGATGAAGAAAATGAACCCTATCGGGATCCAGTAGAACTGGTGCGGCGTGGGAATCTTATTGGCCGGATCGCTCAGGAAGAACCAGTGAGCGCTCTTTAAAACGGTATTTGCATAGAGCCATGCATAACCGGAACAGATTGTCATCACCACAATGGTGGCGTATGCAGCCGCTTTTGTTGCCCTATCCCACCAGATGCCCAGGATGAAGGGAGGTCCGACGGAGCAGAGGATGACAAGGAAGGCCGCTCCCGAGATATCGAGGACGAGAGCAGGCGGGTTAAACGACAGGACCGTGCAGATAACAAGCGTAACCGTGGTCATCAGTCGTGTCACCGAGATGGGCTTCTCGTTGGCCCATTTGTTTCCGAACACTTTACCCAACAAGTCGCGACCAAGGGTAACATTGAGAACCATGGTCCAGCCGCCCGCCGTTGACATGGCGATGGACAGACCGCCGGCAACGATAATTGCCATGAGCCACGGGTTTTTGAGCGATTCAACAATCGCGAACATGGAGTAGTCGGTGACCGATGCGGCGCCGATGGCGTAGCTCGTCTTCATATGCATCATGACACCGATGGCGTTTTTAATCCCCCCGGTTCCCATCAGCGGGTGCGAGGCCTCAATGAGGGCCTTCGCGGCCGTCCCGATAATGATCAGCGTCACGTACATGAGCCCACCGATGATAACGGCCCACGTCACGCTTCTGCGGGCGGCTTTGATATCCTGCGCCGTAAAGAAGCGCACAACGGTGTACGGCATGGCTGCGAAGCCATAATGCCAGATGAAGTAAAAACCGACCATGCCCGTCCACATCGCCATGAGTGGATGTGCTGTCTTCGGATTGGCATGCGGCGTCATGAAGAACAGGGGGTTAACCGCTGTCGCCGCATCCGTCAGTCCCTGGAAACCGCCGTAATGGACAAGGATCACGATGGCGGCGGCCAACGTCGACAGTGTCATGATCACACCCTGCAAGGCGGTTGAAAATGTCGTGGCCACCATGCCGCCCCAGTAGATGTAGATAAAGACAGTGAATGCACCGATGACAACGGCCAGCATATAGTTGATTTTCAGGATGGCAACCATACACAGTGCCGTTCCGACGATGGATAGAATAACATAGGCAAATCCGCCGATAACGGTCGGAATGGCCGCCGCCAGTCTCATCCACTTGGTGTCATACCGGTCGGCATAATAGTCGGTGAATGAAGTGGGCGCATACTTGCGCATGGGCGCCGCGGTCAGCAGCGTTGCGATCGGCATGCCCGCGATAATTCCTGACAATGTCCACCAGAAAGGATATGAAATCATAAAGATAAAGGCGGGCATCCCCAGGAACGTGGCGGGGCTGAAATAAGTGGCCGCGAGCGCCGATCCATTGATAAATGGACCGATTTTCCGGCCGGCAACATAAAAATCGGATGCATTCAGGGACGCTGTTCGCGTAAACCATCCGATTGCATATATTGCTGCAAAATATGCAACTGCTCCAAAAATGACAATTGGATCTGCTCCCATTTGAAATCCCTCCTTGTTTTTATGATTTCCCTGCTAATTTTTCTTCCCTTAGTTCTTCCGAATAGGCATAGTACCAAGCTACGACGATATTGAGCAAGTAACAGCATATTAACATATTATAGATGTAACACTGTGGAATGCCGAAGATGGTGTATGCCAAGGGAAAGTTGGGAATGGTCCATTCCAATACCATAAATACGAACATCCAGCCGTAGATGAGAACCAATCCAATCCAAAATGCTTTCGGTATAGCTTTAAACATGATTATTCCTCCCTCCTTAATAAACAGCTTTTTTCGGCCGACCGGCACTTCCGGCAGCCCGGTTAAAAGTTTTAAAAACCTGCAATTCATTCAATCAGTCTGTCTTCTCGCATCACCCCCTTTACAAAAGAATCAAGTCAACGCGATAAATGCATCCGACAGAATTGCGAATGCCATATCATGTTTCGCTTTTTCCCCCCGCGATGAACATGCCATTTCCGCGCATTTTCTCCTAACATGATGAGAATTTTGCTGTCAAGTTTTTTTATTGTCAGTAATCATGATGCCTTCGTAAAAAGTCCATTTCCCCCTCCCTTGGCGGGAGGGGATGAAGGGGGGGGAAATTTTGACTTTTGACGAGCCAATCAATCATGACCTGTTTACTTCTTTAGCATCGCTTCAAATGCTTTGAGATTTTTTTCGGAGACCACTATTCCTTTGACATCCAAGGAGGCTTTGCTTATACTTGTAGCCGTCGAACGTTCCTCTCTGATGATGTATTGGAAGGTATTCGATAAAAAAGCGATGGAAAACGGAGGTGAGCAATGACTGGAAAAATTCCGGAACGATTTGACGATGTCAGTGTAATCTGTAAAGCCAATGTTTACTATGACGGACAGGTAACCAGCTATGATGTCTTATTTAAAGATGGGAGACAAAAGAGACTCGGTGTGATTCGTCCGGGAGTTTACAAGTTCAGAACCGACGACCTTGAAAAAATGGATATAACGTCCGGAAACTGTCGCGTGCGTCAAGCCGATGAGGGGCAATGGGTCACGTATCAGGCAGGCGCCACCTTCGTGGTGCCCGGCTGGTCGTATTTTGAAATAGCCGTGGACAAAGGCGTTGTGGAATACATCAGCTCGTTTGAAACGCATTTGAACAAAAAGACCTATATTTAGATTTTTGTCTCCGATCATCAACACTTGAGGGGGGGCTTATGGGGATGAGGTTCAAGAGATCCGCGTCATGTTGACGGCGGATTTTTTATTTTCATCATTTAAAAGGAGGTGTCGTCATGTTAAGAAAGCTTGCTTCATTTTTTACCTACGTCATGCGTCATTACCTGCCTGATGCCTACCTGTTCGCCATTCTGCTCACGTTTCTTTCTGCGATTCTCGCCTTCATGTTCACCCCGTCTGACGTGAACAAGGTCATCACGACCTGGGGTGGCGGTATCTATGGCATTATCGCCTTTGCCATGCAGATGATCCTGATTCTTGTTACCGGCTACGTCCTGGCCCTGACGCCGCCGATGAAAAAGGTCCTCGACTGGGTGGCGCAAAAAGCGGACACCCCTGTCAAGGGAGCGATGATCGTTGCCTTAGTAGGAGGCGTCGGCTCCTGGATCAACTGGGGTTTCGGGTTGATCTTCGCGGGGCTCCTGGCCCTCGAAGTGGCCCGGCGCAACCGGAAGGCCGATTTTCCGGTCCTCATCGGCGCCGCCTACAGCGGTTTCATCTGCTGGCACATGGGTTTTTCCGGGTCTGTCCCGCTCCTGCTGGCGACGCCCAAGCACGCCCAGAACCTGATCGAAAAGATTACGGGGAAGGTCGTTCCGGTGTCCGATACGATCTTTGCTGCCTGGAACCTGCTGCCTGCCGCCATTATCATCATTGGCCTCCCTATCCTCTTTTATCTGATCTATCCCAAAGAGGAAGATGCGATCTGCATTTCCGAGGAACGTCTGAAAGAAATGGAAGATCAGACCGTTAAAGTCGAAATGCCCGCAAATCCCACACTGGCCGAACGGATCGATCACAGCTATATCATTAATGTAATCTTCGCCGCCATGGGCCTGTTCTACCTATTTTTGCATTTCTCCAAAAAGGGCCTCGATCTGAACCTGGATGTCGTCATCTTCATCTTCTTCATCGCCGGCGTCATCCTCCACACCAAGCCTATCAACTATGTGCAGGCGGTGAATATTGCCATCCGTTCCGCCGGCGGGATCGCCCTGCAGTTTCCCCTCTACGGCGGCATCATGGGGATCCTGGTCGGCACGGGTCTGGCCAAGATCATCGCGGGATGGTTCGTGGCCATATCGACTCCCGAGACTTTCTACATGCTCCAGTTCTGGGGGGCCGGGGTGATCAATATGTTTGTGCCCTCCGGCGGCGGCCAGTGGGCCGTCCAGGGACCGATCACCATCGAGGCGGCCAAAATGATGAACATCGATACGGTCAAATCCGCCATGATGGTGGCCTGGGGGGATCAGTGGACCAACATGATCCAGCCCTTCTGGGCCCTGCCCCTGCTGGGCATGGCCGGCCTATCCGCCAAGGATATCATGGGCTATACAACCATGACCCTCCTCTGGAGCGGTTTGGTGTTAAGCGTCTTTGCCCTCATAATAGGCTTTGGCGTGATGTAAATCCCGGATTTGCTCGAACAGGCCGCCGGCTGTCATCTGAGGCGGCCTGTTAACAAAGTCCGTCAGAACCGGAAGTCATGGGGGAGAATACTGATAATTGAACCGAATTCCGGCATCTGCCGGATTGATAAAAAGAGACGAGATTCAACTTCCGCTGAAACCGTCAATGCTGTCTTAAGGTAAGGAAGACTGCCCGTGCCGGCCGGCACGGGCAGCCGAATATTTGTAGATGGAACGCTTGCTTCCGGGCGCCTGACCGGCCCGGATGCCTTATTTAATGATGAAGGTCATGACCAGCCCGAAAACCGCATAGGTTTCGGGCATGGCGCCCGACACCAGGGCGTTGGCCATCGTGTTGCGCCCCTCAAGGCAGCTCCGGATGCCCGCGGCGTTTACGATCCCCTGGTACCAGGCGCTCGACCACAACACCAGGCCGGCGATGGCGCCTCTTCCAGCCACGGTGTACGGATCGCTGTCTATTTTGTCCAGATTTGTAAAAAAGACGACGATGCCGTAGATCCCCTGGGAACCTGGCATCAGGGCCACGGGGATGAGTTTATAGAAATTCTCAGTACCTCCACCCAGCAGGGCGGAAAACGAGACGGACAAGCCCATGGCCGATCCGGACAGGGCCAGGGACAGGCCCAGGCCTAAAAAGATCTTCGCGATGAGCGGCCCCCAATCGCGTGCAGCCGCTGCCGTCTGGGCGAAAGCCGGAGAAGCAAGTCCAACCAGCAGAACCGCGGCTACCGTTCCGAAAATCCATGTACCCTTGTTGCTCATAAAGAACCCCTTTCGATTTTGAATGGTTTGTATTCAACCCCTCCCCCTTCGAAGAAGCTTTTGAAGGCTTCCACAAAATGCAGACGGGCGGAATGAATCGTGCTTCCCAGCAGGGAAAGCGCCAGGTTAAACGTATGCCCTATCACGATGATCACGAGCGCCAGCGGGACGCCGAGGATCGGGCCGGCGCCTGCCAGAGCTATGCTTGCCAACTGGTTCATGACGGCGGCGATGGCGGACGTGGCGATTCCGAGGCCGAAGAGGCGCGCATAGGACAGAAGGTCGCCCATGAGCCCCGAGAGACCGTAGATGTTCCAGAGCCCCAGACCCAGCCTGATCGCCCATTTTTTGCTGTCGCTGGAAAAAAACAGGGTCAGCAGAAGGCCGACGGCGAGAGCGCCCCACCCGCCGTAATACAGCGGCATATTCAGCGCCGAGGCGGGAGCGGCGAACCAGACATTCCTCGCAACAAGCATGACGCCGCCCCACAGCACGAAAATCAGGTTCAGCTTCTGCATTCTTTCATGGAAGTAGATGGCCTGGAGCATCCCCATGAGATAGGAAAGGGTCAGATGGATGACCCCCAGACCGAGGGACAAATAGAACAGGATCATCGGATTGCCGGCCTTCACGTCCAGATCCATGAGAATCCAGCTCCGATTCTCGAAATTGTAGCCGAAGACGGAACCGGTTATGAGACCGACGATCACAGCGGCGACGGCGAAGGCCTTGCAGAGCTTGACGATCAGCGGCAGGCCCTCCACCTTATCGCCCAACTTGCGCCCCAGAACATGGGCGACCAGATAGAAGACGGTGCCGTAACCGGCGTCGCCCAGGCAGATCCCGAAAAACAGGACCATAAAGGGGGCAAAGAAATAAGAGGGGTCCAGATGGCGGTATTTGGGGGTGCCGTAGAGCTTCAACAGCGGCTCGATGCGCCGGATGAACCAGTTGTTCCTGACCAGAACCGGCGGTTCTTCGTCGTCGAGGGGTTCGCGCGTTACGACCCGCAACGGGAGTTTGCTGGCAGCCGTCTTCTCATGGAAAGCCGTTTCCTGATCCGCAGGAATCCATCCCTGCAGACCAAAGAGGTAGGGTTCCCGGTGGAGCGTCGCCATATTGCTCGTATAGGCCACCTCATTGAGGGCGGCGATCAATTGTTTCTTCATGACTTCGGCGTTTTCGGCCACGCCGGCCAGCTCGATCGTCAATGATTCCATTCTTTTCGTGAGTCGCCGGAGCTCCGCTTCTACGTCTCCAAGGCTCAGTTCGGGCCAGGCGAGCATTTGGGCCTGGGGCATGTCCGGAGGATCCCCGATGGACAGGGTATAGAACAGAACCCCCTGTTTTTCGGCAACCACTTCAAGGAGGAGACCATCAGGCGGTTGGAATTCCTCCCACTTTTTCTGCTCCATGCGGTAGCGACGGACACAGACGCCCGCCTCTTCGAGTGCGCGGATCTGGGCAAGGTCGAAGTTCCCCCACAGCGAGAGATCGGCCTTCAGGCGTTCGAGCGATGCAACCCGCGACTCCGCCTCCTGCAGCGAGGAGAGTCTCTCTTCAGCGTAGGAAACCAGTTCCTCGTCAGCGATCGTACACAAGCCTGCCGTTTTGCGGTTCTGGAAAAGCTGGACAGCGGTGATGACCTGGTCCAGCTTCTTTACACGAACCAGGAGAGCCGCGTTTTTCTTCTCGAATTCACCGGCCATTTCCGCCGCCGGCTCCACATGCACCACACCGACATCCTGGAGAAAACGCATCGTCTCCTCCTGATTATCGGCAGGTCCGGCAATGAATACCCTTGTCATTTTGGCTATAGCCAAAGCACGACTCCTTTTACCTCTGATCGAATGAGCGCCATTCCTCTGCTCTACGCAGCGGCATCCTGAAGCGCCGCCGCCTCGGTCATGCGCTTGGCCACCTTGGCCACGCCGACAGCTGCCGCCTGCTGATCCTGAAGATAGACGGAAATTTTACGGATCGCTTCCCGGCACTCGGGAATCAATCGCTGCTCATAAAGATTGATGCGCTGACTCGTCTTGCGGAAACCTTCAAAAAGGACTCTTTCCTGTTCCTTAAGCATCCGGATCGCCTCCCGGCATTCGATGGCGTCCCGGCTTTGCCGCAGGACCTCTTCGAAGCTCAGAGGCGTGGCAAAGTAACTGTAAGGCGGATCGCTGAAATCGACGCCATGAAACTGGGGCACCTTGAGTCCGGCCACATTCCGGATGGAGGATTTCACCTCCTTGATCTCGATAAAATATCTCAGCAGCGGTCCCATATCCCCGTACAGGGCAGACCAGGCTGTGATCTCCTGCAGGATAGCCTGCATCCGGGACTCCTGCACCGCAATCTCCTTGCGCACGATGGCCAGGTGCATGAGGAACTGCTGCTTCCTCGCTTCCAGCGCCGGCAGGAAGCGCTGGTACATGGCCCGCTTCTGCTTCTGTACCCGCAGGGATACCTTATTTAACTTGATTCGTTCCGCCATCGTCGCACACCACCGGCCGGGTCATCTACGCCGGCCAGAATTTATCGATAAACTCCTGTTTGATTTCCACTTCATCGGGCCGGAAACACTCGGAGAGGGTCTTCCATCCCAGATCGAGCGCTTCATTGATGCCCAGATCCACCCGCAGATCCATGAACCGGTCATAGAAGAGACGACCGTATTTCAGATAGCGTTCGTCGTCGGCCGTCTTGTCGAAACCCATGGCCAGCTTCTGCTCCACCTCGCGGCTGCGCGCAAAAAGACGGATCATGCTGTTCATGATATAACCATGATCGGAACGCGTCACCTTGCCGATCACGAGCTGCTTCAGGCGGGAGAGGGACCCGAAAGGCTCGATGACGCCCTTGCGCAGATAGAACTGGCCCTCCGTGATATACCCCGTATTGTCGGGAACCGGATGGGTCACATCGTCGCCCGGCATCGACGTCACGGCCAGAATCGTGATGCTGCCCGACCCTTCGAAGTCGACGGCCTTCTCGTAACGCGACGCCAGATCGCTGTAAAGAGAACCCGGATAGCCGAGGTTCGAGGGAACCTGATCCATGGAAATGGCAATTTCCTTGAGGGCGTCGGCAAAGGCGGTCATGTCCGTCAGCAGGACCAGCACGCGCTTGCCCTGGACGCCGAACTGCTCCGCCACGGCGAGCGCCATATCGGGCACCAGCAGCCGCTCCACAACGGGATCGGAGGCGGTATGGATGAACATGATGGTCCGGGAAAGCACGCCGGCCTCCTCGAAGGCGATCCGGAATTTCAGATATTCGTCGTATTTGATGCCGATGCCGCCCAGGATGACCACGTCGGCATTGGCCCGCATGCCGATACGGGCGAGGAGCTCATTGTACGGCTCACCGGCTGCGGCAAAGATGGGGAGCTTCTGGCTTTCCACCAGAGGGTTGAAAACGTCCACCATGGGCACGCGCGTTTCGATGAACCCCCGGGGGATGACGCGCATGACGGGATTGACTGAAGGGCCGCCGATGCTCATCCGGGGCAGCGCCTGCAGACCGGGGCCTTTATCGATAGGCTCCCCCGAACCGTTGAATATCCGGCCGAGAAGCGCGTCGCCGAAAGCCACCTCCATGGGATGGCTGAGGAACCGGACCGTATCCCCTGTTGAAACCCCACGGGAACCGGCAAATACCTGCAGGAAGACCTCATCCCCCCGCAGGCGGATGACCTGTGCCAGGGAGGTTCCGCTCCGACTCTTGACGGTGGCGAGTTCGCCATAGCTGATCCCGGTGGCCGGCACCGAAATGATATCTCCCTGAATACGGTTGATGCGAGAATGTTCGACAATCATCAGTTAGCCGCTCCTTTCCCTTCAAGAATGGCCTCAATCTCCGTCCGATACCGCTGATAGGCCTCCTCTCCGAAAGGACAATATTTTAACTGGAAAAATAGATTCTGCATATGGACCATTTGCCCTTTTGCCTGCTCCTTGGTTTCGAACGTAAACGGATGATGCACCATTGCCATGAGCAGCAGGAAATCGGATATCTGGCGCTCCCGGGAGGATGCCCGGTCCACCGGATCGAATGAATCCTGCTGCAGGCAGACGGCGTCTATAATTTCCGATTTCAGATAAATCACGAGGTCGTCCAGACCGATCCCCTCTTCACCCACGACGAGCATCATCTGGTGGATTTCGCTGCCTTTGAAGATCAGATCATGGGCCTCCTGCACGAGATCGACCCAGCGGTCATGGCGCGTATTGAGCGAAGCGTGCATCTGTCCCAGATAGAGACTCCAGGAAATCAGCGGATCGATCGCCGGGTACCGGCGCTGATCGGATCGGGATCGCGACAGACCGTGAAAGGCGCCGACCACCTTGAGGGTGTTCTGGGTCACGGGTTCCTCAAAATTTCCGCCCGCCGGAGACACGCTGCCGATCATCGTCAGTGAACCCGTGTTATCGTTGTAGAGTTTGACCAGACCGGCCCGCTCGTAAACGGCGGCAATCCGGCTTTCCAGATAGGCCGGGAAGGCCTCCTCGCCGGGAATCTCCTCCATTCTGGCCGAGGATTCCCTGAGCGCCTGCGCCCACCGGGACGTGCTGTCCGCGAGCAGCAGGACTTTGAGCCCAAGCTGTCGATAGTATTCCCCCAGCGTAATCCCCGTATAGATTGATGCCTCACGGGCTGCCACGGGCATGGACGAGGTATTGCAGATGATGACCGTACGGTCCATCAGGGACTTACCTGTCTTCGGATCCTCGAGCTCGGGAAATTCCCGGATCGTTTCCACCACCTCTCCGGCCCGCTCGCCGCAAGCCACGATGATCACGATATCCGTCTGGGCATAACGCGAGATGATCTGCTGGAGGACGGTTTTACCGGCGCCGAAGGGACCCGGAATGCAGGCCGTTCCGCCTTCGGCCATCGGGAAGAAGATATCGATGAGCCGGCATTGCGTCAAAAGCTGCGTATCGGGAAGCAGGCGCTCCTCGTACTTGCGCATAGGCATCTTGACCGGCCACTCCTGCTTCATGGTCACGGAAACTTCCTGTGCCGACTGCGAGGAATCGGTGCTTTTGAGGATCGCGATGGTATCGTTGACCGTATACTGGCCCCGGGGTTTGATTTCCCGGACCTCCCATGTCCCCTGGAGCCTGAGCGGCGCCATGATCGGGTGCGGAAACAGACCCTCCGTCACCTGGCCGAGGTAGTGCCCCGGCCGGACCTGCGCCCCCGCTTTGACCGTCGGCTCGAAATCCCAGAGCTTTTTCTGGTCGAGCGCGGGGAGATACTGCCCCCGTCTCAGAAAGAAACCCTGATCGTTCTCCAGTTCCTTGAGCGGGTTCTGCAGGCCGTCGTAGATCATCCCGAGCATGCCCGGACCCAGCGTCGCGGAGAGCAGCTCACTGGAAAAATCAACCTCATTACCTACCTTCAGGCCCGTCGTGCTCTCAAAAACCTGGAGGTCGATCTGCCGGCCGCGGATCCGGATGACCTCGGCCTTCAACGGAACCTCGCCGCATGTCACATAGGCGACCTCATTCTGCAGAACCTCCCAACCCTCACCCACTTCACAGGTGACGAGAGGACCATTCACTGCCACAATACGACCATGTGTGGGACCCTTCACATCGAACCTCCATGCCATAAATAAGTCTCTATATTGAAATCCTCGCTGATTTTTTCCCAGCGAGAATAAATCGCCGAACGTGTTACATAGGCCAAAAGGGCATCGAGAGAAAAACCCATACTCCCTTCAAAGCTATAGATCTGTTTCAATCGCTCTTCATCGAGATAACGTTCCGCCTGAAGTGGATTTTTCTGACTCTTCACCTGGGCGATCAGGTTGGAAAAATCACGCGGCTGGAAGTTGCCCAGGATGGCATGCTCATCATAATTTCCGCCTCGTTCCCGGACACGCAGCGCCGCCAGACTGGCCCGCAGCTCGATTTCCCAGGAGAGGTAATCAATCAGAAAACGGCAGCCGAGACGCTCGGCAACAGCGTGCGCATAAGCGTAATACAACTCCCAGAGCCGGTCATAGATATAAGCGCGGTGAATGCCCCTTTCTTTCTCTTCCCGGAAGGCTCTGATGAAATCGGGGATGTCCTTACCGCCAGTCAGGTCCTCGCGGGATAAAAGGCCCCCTTCGAGAAAGAGATCGCGCCCCTGATCCATCTGCTCCCAGTTGAACGCGTCCACGCTATGAAGATGGGCGCGGACAATCTCAAGATGCTCCGCATGAACGTTTCTCTTGACCACGCCAGTGATCTCGCCAAACTGAAGCGGCATCTTCTCTCCCAGTGCTGCGGGTAGAGGAGGAAGCAGGCACATGAGAAAATAGTAGTTGCCCATGTTCTCCTAAGACTCCTGACGTGCAAAGAAATGTTTGCGGAAGCGCGGCGAGCAGAAGTTGGAGAAGGCTTCCACGAGACCCGAACTGAAGTTGAAATAAGCGCCCTTGCCTTTCACGCCGATGTGGAAACCATAAGTGATCTTGTCGGTAAACTGAACAACCAGAGATTCGGCCGCTTTTTCCCGGAATTTCTCACGGAACCAGGCTTCGAGCTCGGCCTGATTCTGTTTGGGCAGGAGGATCTCCAGAGGCTGCTCTTTGCTCTGATTTTTCAGAAATTCGGTCAGAAGGATTTCGATCATGCGTTTGAGAAACCCGACGTCGCCCAGGGCGGCTTTAACCTCCCCTTCCACGACGGGGGCCACCACCGCGGCCTCGAGTTTCTCCTGAACCATGATGATGAAGTTTCGGGCGGCCGTATCCATGTCCACCTGAAGTTGCTTCCGGACATTCTCCGCATCAGTTTTGGCGTCGGACCTGGCTTTTTCCGCAGCGGCCTTCGCCTCTGCCATGATTGCTGCCGCCTGTTCCCTGGCACTGCTGACAATTTCAGATGCCTCCGCCTTTGCCGGCGTCAATACCTTTTCATTCAGCTCCTGCGTGATATCTCCCAACGTTTTTGCCATGTTCATCCCCTCATGTTACGATCTGCACGTCATTTGCGGCACTGGAAAATCCCATCCCCTTGCATTTTCACGGCGGACGGACATCGCTACCCTGCAAACCGCAACATCCAAAAATCAAAGTCCGAAACTGCAACGAAAAAAAGGGGGGGCGTAACAATGCTGCGCCGCTTATAAACAAACTAAAGTCTTTTTGCAAGTATTTTTTGATGGATTTGTCATAAGTCAAGAATTCCCTCCCCCTCGACGGGGGAGGGTTCGGGTGGGGGTGGTAAGTGGTTTAATTCAATCATGTCTTTTCCCCCTCCCCTTCGTCCCCTCCCACCGGGGAGGGGAAAAGAAACTTGTAAGGAATTATTTTCCCCCAGGATGCTCTGTAAAAAAACGACGTCGGTCGAAGACATTCCCCGGCGTGCATGTTTACGCTTCAAGTCCTAATATCCTCCGGGCATTCGTAACATAGACCTTCTCTAAAACCTCCGCTTTATACCCTTCACTTTCCCAGTCGCCCAGGAGGCGCTCATAGGAAAACCAGGGATGATCGGAACCAAACATGAATCGATCCTGGAGCCGTCCGTTGATTTCCCGCTTGAGTTCTGCGGGAAAATATTTGGGAGACCAGCCGTGAAGCTCGTTATGGACATTAGATTTATGGATCATCACGGCGGTCATTTCGTTATGAAAAGGCCAGGCGCAATGGGCGGCAATAATGGTCAGGTTGGGAAATTGGATGGCAACATCGTCCACGTAGGGGATCGGATTTTCATAGCTCAGATGAATCCCGCCGCCGCCAGGCCTGCCCTGACCCATGGCGGTTATGCCGACTGACAGTTTTACCGGAACGCCGGCTTCGTCGCATACTTCAAACAAAGGGCGGTACCGCTTGTCATTGACCGGTATTCCTGTCAGAATGGCGCCGGTATAGATTCCCAGCATGCCCGCGTCTTTGATGCATCTTTCCAGTTCGCGGGCGCCACTTGCGCCGAGCCTGGGATCGATGTCGCCCCAGCAGCCCAGGATCGTGTCGGGATAGGTCTTTTTCAGGTGTCCCATATAGTCGTGCATGGCTCTGATTTGCGCCGGATCGCGATCGGCCTTGGCCCATCCCATGGGGCTCATCATGATTGCCCGGATGCCCGCTGCTTTCAATCCGGCGATGAATTCCTCTTCGGGCACAAAGGCCGATTCCCGCTTGAATACGGTACGCATCATGCGTTCAATGTCCTTCAGGTTGGGCTGGTACTTCATGGCCTCCCGGGTGAATGTCTGCACCTGAACGTCAATGACCTTCATGTTGCCATCTCTCCCTTGATGTCTTTATCCCTGACCATCCTGCGTTACGCTTTTTTCGTCCTGATACGCGATGACGCGGTTTCGTCCCTCATGTTTTGCCTGATAAAGCGCCAGATCTGCTTTTTTTATCATAAGTTGACTGTCGAAAACTTCCTGGTCAAACCCCGCAACACCGATGCTGATCGTTATGCGAACGGCCTCTCTCTGCTCTTTTTCGTCCGCCGGCACCATGATGGATGCTTCAACGGCCTTGCACAATCGCCCTGCCAGATCAAACGCATCCGAGATTTTAGTCTGTATGGTCAGAACGACAATTTCCTCTCCCCCATAGCGCGCAACGACATCTGTGACCCGAACTTTTTTGATCAGTAACTCGCCCAGGCTCCTTAAAACACGGTCCCCGATCTGATGTCCGTAGCGATCATTGACGGCCTTGAAATGATCAATGTCAATCATCATCATGGACAGCGGCATGTCGTATCTGCGGGCTCTTATCGCCTCGCTGGCAATCCTTTTGTCCAGATATCTCCGGTTATAGACGCCGGTCAAATGGTCCATGATGCTTTCACGTTCAAGCTTGGAAAATCGGGTAAATTCGGTAGCCGTTTCCAGCGCAAGCGTGCCGGTGTACAATATCAGAACGGCAACAAGAAAAAACATCGCGGGGACAATCAGCTCAAATCTTTCATCCAATAAGTCTGCCCAATGCAGAAGAGTATAGATTAAATAACCGGCGACAAAAAAAAGGACCAGCACTTTCAGGTCGCCCCACCTTTTCCGCAGCGCACCTTTCGGGATTTCCTCCATCAGGCGCTGGATGCGGACATAAGAAACGCCTATCAGGCATGCGCCCACCAGGAGCATAATCGTGACAACATGACTCGTTATATCTTGCATATCAGAGACCCTGCAATCTTTATTCTTTCCGTCATTCTTTGCGTCATCACGCTATAAGTCCATATCCGCCAACGTGAAATTTTTTTTGCCTTCTACCACAATTCAAATCAGAATTCCGCATTTTTTTATAGGAACCTGATTTGATCGGGTTCGTAAGCGGCGAAACCATTCTTCAACGGTCTCGTCTGGATAACCCTGCAAAACAAAAGCCCCTTGTCCGACACGATCGAGACAAGGGGCTTTTGTTTTGCAGATCATGAAAAGATCTTATGTCCATGCCGAAGCAGGGTTTATGCGTTTTCTCTCTTGAGCCAGGATTCCTGACACAGCCTGAGATTCCCCTTGATTAACCCACCACGTTCTTGATCGCATCGATCACGGGATTCGTGAACAGCGCAATCAGGACCGTATACAGCGCGAAGGCGCCGACGGTCTCGCTCGTGTACATCCGCTCATACTTGTTCTTCAGGGAAATGATCACCAGCCCGCCCACGATCAGACAACCCAGCTGGAAATAGGGGAAGTTGCCCACACCCGCCACCGCGTATTCCGCAAAGCTGAATGTCGCCGTCAAAAGAACCACCGCCGCCGCTACCATCATTGTTCCGAATGTCTTTTTCATGATCTGTTTCCTCCTTGGGAGTTTGTTTGTTTTGTTTGACTCTCTATAATGCTCAAAACGTGCCAATAACCTAGCCTACACAAAATATTCATGTAAGCAGATGAATTATTTGATTATTTCAATTATGGCGGGCGAAGAGCCTGCGGGAAATATCCGTTTCAGAGGCCTGATTTTTAATGCGTCGTTAAATGATCTTTAACGAGATGAAGAATGAAAATAATGCTTGATTTTTAATTGTTCTATGCTAATGTCCCGTTCGCATGCGGTGATTTAATGGTAAATTGCTCCGCGTTATAAATGTGCTAAAGCGCTGAAAGTATTAAAATATAAACCCGCGCTTCGGCGCGGGTTTTTTGCGTTTACACAAGCACAGGTCACTGAAAGGAGAAATTGAATGCAGATTTCGTCAGAAAGTATCAAAGTCGGACATCCGGATGTCGTCGCCGATATTATCGCAGCCAACGTCATTGCCGCCATCCTGGATGAAGAAAAGAAAATGAAGCCGGGGTTGACCCTGGGCAACATGCCCCACTGCGGGATAGAAGTTTTCCTGGGGAAAGGCATTTGTCTTGTGGGCGGGGAGGTCAGAACGAGGGCTTATGTGGATATCGATAAAATCGCCCGTGATGCGGTCCTGGCGCTGGGATATAACCACGCTGCCGTCGGACTCAACGGAAACTCCATGGGGGTTCTCAATGCCATCATTCCCCAGTCGGATAACATCAATCAGGGGACGTCTATGAAACTCAACAAGAAACACGAGATCGGCGCCGGCGATCAGGGCATCATGTACGGCTTTGCCTGTAACGAGACGCCGGAACTGCTGCCGCTGCCCTACGTGCTGGTTAACCGGATGATGCGCGCCTTTGAAGCCTGCGGCGATCCTGATTTTGCACCGGACGGAAAAGGCCAGGTCTCCGTGGAATACAGCGACGATACCTGCAATACCTGCAAACCCGTCCGCCTCGCCAAGGTCCTGATGTCCAATGCCATCGATTACCGGAAGGTCAGCAAGGCCGATAAGCCCAAGATCAAAGCAAAAGCCCAGAAAATCGCCTTTGACTGCCTGAAGGATTGGGTCGATAAAAAGACGGAGTTTCTCTTCAACCCGACCGGCGAATGGGAAGCCATCAACTCCTGTAGCGCCGCAGACTCCGGCGTTACGGGGCGCAAACTGGTCGTTCAGTTTTACGGCGGCTATCCGGGCGCCCAGATGGGAGGCGGTTCGGTAGTCAATAAGTCGCCCGAAAAGGTCGATTGTTCAGCGGCCTTCGGCGCCCGTTACGTCGCTAAGAATATCGTGGCGGCAGGACTGGCCGCCAAGTGCTCCGTCCAACTGGCCTATGCCATCGGCGTGGCCAAACCTTTCTCGATCTATGTCGATACCTTCGGTACGGGAACGCTTCCCGATCAGAAACTTGAAAAGCTGATCGAGAAGGTCTTTGACCTGACCCCGGGTGGCATGATCAAGAAATTCGATCTGCTCAACGCCAACATCTACCGGAAGATCCCGATCACGCTCTTCCTGGATGATTACCGCTGGGAAAAGACGGACATGGTCAAGAAGCTGCAGGCGGCGGCGAAATAGACGATTAGAGACCGCTGAAAAATGGCTTCGCCGCGTCTCAAAAATCTTTTCCGCTAAGAAGACAACCAGAGGTAATCATGATTCATGACAAACCGTTGACGTAATCTCTGGAAAGGCGGAAAATATTTGATTCGCCGCTTGCGAACCATTTTTCAGCGGTTATGCAAAGCTCTCGATTAAATCAGGCCGTCCTGAATTGACGCCCCCGTAAAAAGTCGAAAAATGAGTCCATTTCGACGGCTTCGTAAAAAGCTCCGCAGGCAAGGCGCGCAAATCCTGAGGAATGAGGCGTACTTGACGTACGCCGCAATGACGAAGGATGCCGCGCAACGCAGCATCCGGACTTTTTACGAAACCGTCACGACTACAGTCCCATAAACCGGGCGCAGATCATCTTCATGATTTCGTTGGTTCCGGCAAAGATGCGCGTCACCCGGATGTCCCGCCAGGCCCTGGCGATGGGATATTCCTCGCAGTATCCGTAACCGCCGTGAAGCTGGACGCACCGGTCCGCCACGCGGCAGGCCATGTCGGTGATCCAGAACTTGGACATGGAAACATCCACGACGATCTCCTTTCCTTCCATGTGGTCCACGATCAGTTTATCCAGAAAGGTCCGTCCGAGCCGGATATCCGTGGCCATTTCCACAATCTCGAACTGGGTGTGCTGAAATTTGGAAAGGGGCTTCCCGAAGACCACGCGCTCCTTGCAATATTTGATGGTCAGCTCCAGCATCAGTTCGGCACCGGCCTGGGCGCCGATGGCGCACATGAGCCGTTCCTGCTGCAGCTTGAACATGAGTTTCAGAAAGCCGGAGCCCTTCTCGCCGAGGCGGTTGCCGGCGGGAACCCGGCAGTCCGTGAAGTAAAGCTCGGCCGTATCCTGGGAGTGCCAACCGATTTTCTTGATCTGCCTTCCCTTCTCGAAACCGGGGGTTCCGGCCTCGACGATGAAGAGGTCCACGGCCTGGTGCGGATTGGCTACAGCCGGATCTTTCGCGGCCAGAATCAGCAAATCGCAGTTGATGCCGTTGCTGATGAAGGTTTTCTGCCCGTTGAAAACAATTTCGCCGCCCTGCTCGACGGCCGTCGTCCGGATGGCCGCCAGGTCGCTGCCCGTGTTGGGTTCCGTCATGGCGATGGCCGTGATGATGTCGCCGGACACGCACCCGGGCAGATACTTTTTTTTCTGCGCTTCCGAGCCAAACGAAACGATGTAGGGAACAATGATGTCGCTGTGCAGCGGGGCGGTCAGTCCGCTGAAATTGGTCCGGGCCAGCTCTTCGGCAACAATGACCGAGTAGAGAAAATCCCCGCCGGCGCCGCCGTATTCTTCCGGCACCGCCGTACAGAGAAAGCCCTGTTCCCCCATCTTTTTCCAGGCCTCGCGTGGCACAATCCCGGCTTCCTCCCATTCCTCCGCGTGGGGAATGATTTCCTTTTCGAGATACTTTCTCAAGGTTTGCCGAAAGATCCTGTGTTCGTCGGTGTATTGAATGATGTCCATGTTCTTCTCCTTCGTCAATTTTGATGGACTCGTAAAAAGTCAAGAATTCTCTCCCCCTCGACGGGGGAGGGTTCGGGTGAGAGTGGTAAATGAATGGATTCAATCATGTCTTTCCCCCCTCCCCTTCATCCCCTCCCGCCAGGGGAGGGGAACATGGACTTTTTATGAAGCCGTCGTTTTCGATTTTTTACGAGTTCTCTTTTGTTGATCTTCATATTTGCCCACAATTGAAATGGCGCAGACATTCTGATGCGGGAAGCCGCCCAGGTTGTGCGTCAGGCCATAGCGCGGATCCTTGAGCTGGCGCTTGCCGGCCCGCCCGAGCAACTGCAGATACATCTCGTACAGCATGCGCAGCCCCGAGGCGCCGATCGGATGGCCGAAGCACTTGAGTCCGCCGTCCACCTGGGCCGGCACCTTGCCGTCCCGATCGTAGAATCCGTCAAGGGCATCCTTCCAGGCCTTTCCCCTTTCGGAAATATGCAGGTCTTCGTAGGTCACCAGCTCCGTGATCGAAAAACAGTCGTGCAGCTCCATCATGCTGATCTCCTCACGGGGATTCGTGATCCCGGCTTCCCGGTAGGCCTCGGTGCTGCATTTGGCGGTCGTCACAAAATGCTCGCCCGCCCACTCGTTGAAGCCTCCCTCGTAGCCGCTGCTGACGGCAAGCTGCAGCGCTTTGACGCTGACGAGGTCCTTTTTGCCGAGTTTCCGGGCGATCTCGGGCGTCGTCACAATCGCGCAGGCGGCGCCGTCGCTGACGCCGCAGCAGTCGAACAGCCCCAGCGGGTGGGAGATGATCGGCGACGACAGCACCTGGTCCATCGTCACGGCCTTCCGCAGATGGGCTTTGGGATTCAGCGCCCCGTTGGCATGGCTTTTCACCGATACATGGGCGATGGCCCGCTTGATATCCTTGTCGGCGATCCGGTATTTGGCGCCGTAGGCCGAGGCAAGCTGCGCGAAAAGGCCAGGCGCCGTGGCATTGGGCATCCACTGCCAGGAGAGCGACCCAAAACCGGAGCCGGGGTTGGGAAGACCCCCATAGCCGCTGTCCTTGAGTTTTTCCACGCCCAGGGCCAGGCAGATATCGTAGGCCCCGGACGCAACGGCATACACCGCCCCGCGAAAGGCTTCCGTGCCGGTGGCGCAGTAATTCTCCACGCGCGTGATGCCGATATGCGGCAGACGCAGCGCCACTCCCATCGGCGTGGCGCTCTTGCCCATGTTGACCTCGTCCATGCAGGTGCCCAGCCAGGCCGCCTGGATCGCCTTCTTTTCAATCCCCGCATCGGCAAGGCATTCCATGAAGGCTTCCACCATGAGTTCTTCGCCCCCCATATCCCAGCGTTCACCGAAACGCGAGCAGCCCATTCCGATGATCGCGACCTTGTCCCTGATTCCTGAAGCCATATTCAACACCTCCGTTTGTTTATCGCTGCATCAGCGCCGTTTTTCAGCATTATGCCTTGAATTTGAACAGCTTCCCGATGAGTTGGGCTTTCATGATGTCGCCCTCCACCTTGAGCTTACCCGCACTGAACGCCTGCATCCCGTCCAGTTTGCCCTGGATGAGCTCAATAAAATCCCCCTCCGCCATTTTGATCGTCGTCGTCGGCTTGGGGGCCAGACCCGCTTCGACCCGGCAGGCGCCGTCCTTGATTGTTACAGACCAGTCGCCGCCGCCGGGGCCGGAGATATTGAACTGGAAGACCAAATCCTTGCCGGCCGCTTTCTCCGCGTTGAAGGCATCGGGCATCTTTGCAAAGATGTCCTTGACGCCCGGCGTTGCGCCCGCGTCTTTCGTTTGCTGTTTTTCCTCGGCCTTGGGCGGCGTCATGAAGGACATGACGGCCATGGTCGCATCCCCCAGTTCACGGGCGCCGTCCAGATTGTTGATCTGCGTCCATTGATCCCGAATGTTTTCCGGCGTCGGCGGATTGACGCCATCGCCGAGCGTGATTCCGGGACCGGTCAGGATGGCCGCCCGGCTGTAGTAACCGGCCGCGGCGTTGAAAACAGCCCCTGTTTCCCGGCAGTTTTCCGAGCATAAATAGGTCACGATCCCGGCGATATAATCAGGCGTCAGCTTCTCAAACATGTCGGGCGGCATGACATCCTCGGTCAGCCGCGAAGCCGCCACGGGCGCGATGGTATTGACCTTGATATTGTATTTCTGCCCCTCGATGCGCAACGTGTTCATGAATCCCACGAGCGCCAGCTTGGCCGAGCTGTAGTTGGTCTGGCCGAAATTGCCGTAGAGACCGGCGGCGGAGGTCGTCATGACGATGCGGCCGTAGTTGTTCTCACGCATGGCCTGGAAGGCAGGGCGTGTGACGTTGTAAGCCCCGTTGAGGTGCACGTCCAGAACGGCCTGCCAGGTTTGAGGATCCATCTTGAGGAAGCCCTTGTCGCGCAGAATCCCGGCGTTGTTGATGAGGATATCCACGTGGCCGAAGGCAGCCAGCGCGGTTTTGACGATATTTTCCCCGCCGTCCGGCGTCGCCACGCTGTCGTAGCTGGCCACGGCCTCACCGCCTGATTCCCTGATTTCCTTCACGACGCGATCCGCCGGAGAGCTGGACCCCTGCCCCGCGCCATCCCGGGCGCCGCCAAAATCATTAACGACCACTTTGGCGCCCCGTCTGGCCAGCTCCAAGGCGTAGGTTCTTCCCAGGCCGGCGCCGGCGCCGGTAATAACGGCCACGCGGCCGTCAAACCGGATCTCGTCCTTTTTTCCTGCTTTATCTGCAGCGTCGGACCGGGGCTGCGGAACGGCCTTCCAAAAATAACCCACGAAGCCGCGCTCGTTATCGGTCATTCTTCTGCGGAAAGACATTTTCACGGGCATGCCCACCCGGATATCGCCGATCTCGCAATCGGTGAAGTCCGCCATGAAGCGGCCGCCTTCGTCGAACTGGATCATGCCGTAGATGGCGGGCGGATCGACGGACACGGCCAGCAAGTCACCTGTGAAGGTCATGACCTTCGCCGGCTTATCGGCAAATTCATAATCGTCTTGGGTATGGAGATGTTCGCAGGCCGGATTGACGCAGATGTCCATCTTCGGATACTGGGGAACGCCGCAGTCCCGGCAGACGCCGCCGACAAGACCCGTAAGCATCTTGCGTTTTCGCCAGAGCGTGGTCATGGCGGTCTGGGTCGGGGCCTCGGCCCGGATTCCCATTTCGGGATCGATCAGGTTCCTGAATTTGAGAAACTTCATGTAGTTGTCGATGGTTTTCTTGTTTTCCAGCGAACCCTTCACCCCCATTCGCGACGGCAGTTTCCCGATATTTTCCGTCACCCTGAAGTAGAGGGCGTCACAACCCTGACCGAATCCCGCGACAAGGATGCCGTCTCCGGGCTTCGCCTGTTCGAGGGCCGCCACGAACATGACCAGCGCATGGGCGGCACCCGTCTCGCCGCAGACCTCATGCATATTGTCGATGACCTTCTCGGGCGCGGCCCCGAGCTTTTTGGCCAGGGATCGGTGCTCCGCCTTGAAGAAACACGGGAAGACGAGTTTGTCCACATCCTTCATGGAAATATTGAGCTTTTTAAAGAGGCCTTCAACCGCTTCCGGAATGAACTTGGCATAGCCCTCTTCCCGGAGCCAGCGTTCTTCCCACATGTAATCGAACCGGCGGTCCGCCGCGCGGTAATGATCCACAAAATCGTAGGAAACCGAATAAGAACCGATAAATTCGGCAATGACATCCTGATCGCCCACCATGAGCGAGGCGGCTCCGTCGCCGAACCACATTTCATAGAAATAGGCGGGCCGGGTTTCGCGCTTGTCCGTGGCGGTCACGAGAACATTTTTCCGGCTGCCGGCCATGACGCCGTCAAGCGCGGCCAGAAGCCCCGTGGTCCCCGCTTTCAGGGTAGACGTGAAATCGGCCGTCACCATATCCGAACGCAAGTTCAGGGCAGTGGCCAGGATGCCGGCATTGAGCCGGTCGGCAAAGGGCAGCGTGGTGGAGCATAGGTAGGCCGCATCGATCGCCTGCTTGTCCTTTCCGGTCAGGCAGTCGCGGGCCGCCGCAACGGCCATCGTGAGGCCGTCCTCGTCGTGATTGCACATGGCGCGCTCCCCCTGGGCGACCATGATAATGGCCGGGGCAAACCAGCCCATGGCCTGAAAGATGGACATGCGGTCCAGCCTGAGCCGGGGGATATAGGCGCCGTAAGCAGTGATTCCGATCATAGTGATTCCTCCTCAAATTTTAAACAGTTTCTCGATGAGCTGGGATTTCATGAGATCGCCTTCGATCTTGATTTTGCCCGATGTATAGGCCTTCATGGCCGTCGTCTTGCCGCTCATCATCGCGAGAAAATCCACGCCGGCCATTTTGATCGTGGTCGTGGGCTTCCCATGGACGCCCGCCTCGATTTTGCAGGTCCCGTCTTTGACGGCGACAACCCAGTCCCCGCCGCCATCGCCACCGATCGAAAACTGAAAAACCACGTCCACGCCTTTGGCGGCGTCGGCCCGGAAGGCCCCGGACATGTTCTCAAAGACCGCCGCAACACTTGCCGGAGCGCCGGCAGCGGAGGCGTCCGCGACGGCCTGATCCGGCTTCGGCTGAAGCGCCGCCAGCATATCGCCCAGAACCAGATCGTTGAGCTGTTCATATTCCCGGGCGCCCTTGAGGCTTAGAATTTTTTCCCAGTTGGCCGCAACGTCTTCCAGGGTGGGCACGGACTTGCCGTCGCCGAGCACGATGCCGGGACTCGTCATGACGGCGGCACGGTTATAGTAGCCCATCCCGGCATTGTAGATCTTGCCGCTCACGGGGCACTGCTCCGAACAGAGATAGAGCACCAGCGGCGACACGAATTCCGGCTTCATTTTATCGAGCAGATCCGGCGGCAGGATATCCGCCGTCAGCCGCGAGGCCGCAATGGGCGCAACGGTATTAACTTTGATGTTGTATTTGCCGCCTTCAAGCTTGAGCGTGTTCATAAGGCCCACGAGGCCCATCTTGGCAGCGCCGTAGTTGGTCTGGCCGAAATTGCCGTAAAGACCGGCAGCCGACGTCGTCATGATGATGCGCCCGTAGCCGTTTTCGCGCATGGCCCTGAAAGCGGGCCGGGTCACATGGTAGGCCCCGTTGAGATGGACATCCAGGACGACCTTCCAGTTTTCCGGTTCCATCTTGCCGATCCCCTTGTCCCGCAGGATGCCGGCGTTATTGATGAGAATATCCACGCGGCCGAAGGCGGCCAGCGCCGTCTGAATGATGTTTTCACCGCCCTCCGGTGTGGCAACGCTTGCGTAGTTGGCCACCGCCTCGCCGCCAAACCCCCTGATTTCATTGACGACCTGATCCGCTGGCGATGCGGAGCCCGCTCCTTCACCGTCCCGTGCCCCGCCGAAATCGTTGACGAGAACCCGGGCGCCCCGCCGGGCCAGCTCCAGGGCATAAACCTTTCCGAGCCCGCCTCCCGCACCGGTGACCACGGCCACGCGCCCGTCGAAACGGATCTCATCCTTCGGAATCGGGCCGTATTCAAAGATCCCGTTGTCGATGACGAGTTCACCGCTGACAGCGTTGACGACACGCCAAAGCGCCCTGCCCTCCTGCGTTTTCCAGATCAGGGTTTTTATGGGCTCACCGGGATACAGCGTCCGGGAAAAACGGCAGGCCAGTCGCCGCACCTTTTCGGGTTCGCCGGGGACAAAATTGGCCATCAGCGCGCGGCAGGCGTAGCCGTATGTGCACAGACCGTGCATGATGGGCTTTTCAAATCCAACCATCCGGGCAAACTCGGGGTCGGCGTGGAGCTGGAAAATATCGCCCGAAAGCCGGTAAATCAGCGGCTGGTCGGACGACGGAGAAGCCGTCACGACGATGTCCGGGTCTCGTTCCGGAAAAACAACATCTTTTTTGGGGGCGTCCTCGCCGCCGAAATTGCCGTCGAGCCGGGCGAAAATTGTTATAATGTTGGTGAAAAGCCGCTTGCCGTCGGCGTCGCTGGTTTCGCTCTCGCCGATTACGAGCGCACCCTTGGGCCCCTTGTCGAAATAATGGCTGACCTTGCCTGTGGTCACGAAGCTGCCCGATGCGGGGATGGGCCGGTGAAAAATGAGTTCCTGTTCACCATGCAGAACCCCGGCGAGATTAATGTTCGAGGCGGCGGCGATTTGACCCAGAAAATCGAAAATCATCGCGATCGAAAACGTGGGGATCACCTTAAGATTTTTTTCATAGGCGTAATCCAGGTCATCGAAGCCGGCCCCGACGCCGAGGGCATACAGCACGACATCCTTCCAGTCGTAATGCCGCGTAATCGGACCAATCGGCTTGCCGAGCGCATCCATGTTCAGTGCCATCTGTGATATCCTCCTTTTCGTTAAACGATTTTATGACGGCTGTGTAAAAAGCTCCGCAGGCAAGGCGCGCAAATCCTGAGGAATGAGGCGTACTTTTACGTACGCCGCAATGACGAAGGATGCAGCGCAACTTGAGCATCCGGACTTTTTTACGCAGCCGTTAACCTTCAGAACGTATTTGATCCCGCTCTACAAATGCCGGAATCAGAATGAATTTGAGGGTCTCTTTCGCTGTATGGATATACTCCTCCCGCTTAAGTCCGGTCATGGACCGGAAGAAATTCTCGCCGGAAACGAAATTATGCAGGGCGTTCATGACGGTCAGGACCTCCATCATCGCAAGGGGTGGAACTTTTTTCGGATTTTGGGTCAACCCCATGGAACGGGCAATATCTCCTGTAAACTCAGGGACCTTGAAATCAAGACTGGATTCGTGGCGGGTTTTGCCGAAATAGCGCAGCAGGATCAGGTTGGAAACTTCGGGATGCGCAAACAGGTAATCCGTCATCATGTCAATAGAAATGGCCATGCGTTCGGCGAGCGGTCTGCCGTGAATGATCGTTTCGACGTCGATGAGGCTCTGCCGCAGGTCCTTGTTGATATCGAGGATGACGGCCTCGTAGAGGTCCTTCTTCTCGCCCCAGTGATAGTGCAGCGTGGAAATATCAATTCCCACTTCCTGGGCGATCATGCGCGTGGTGGTCCCGTGGAAGCCGTATTCACCGAAAATCCGCCGCGCCGCGTCGAGGATTCTGGCTTTCATCGATTCCGGGTCTTTTCTGGCCTTATCTAGGCTGGTCTCCATCGCTTCATTCCATCCGATGATTCCATCATATGATGGAGACGACAATTACTTAAAAATGGCGCCCTGTCAAGCGTTTTTTTCGGCTTTCTGCTTGACAGGATCGGGCTGTTTTCTTATAGTCTCAATCGTCCACCTTTCTGAAGGCTATTGCAGGGTTGGCGACCTTGTAAAAAGTCAAAAATTCCCTTCCCCTCGACGGGGGAGGGTTCGGGTGGGGGTGGTATGGAAGGGGAAAAGTGACTTTTGACGAATCCATCAGGTTTTGCTTATAATGGAAATGGCCGGATTATTGTCCCAGGATCAGGCCCTCCGCAAGATTGAGACTGTCCCCGATGGAAGAAGGAGATGATCATGAAATTGCTTGTTGAATCGAAGGATGCCCCTGAAGCGATCGGCGCTTACTCCCAGGCCATCCGGGCCGGCAACACCGTTTATCTGTCCGGGCAGATCGGACTGGATCCGGAAACCATGCAGATGGCGGAGGGTATTGACGCCCAAATCCGGCGTGTTTTTTTGAATCTGCAGGCGGTTGCCGCCGCTGCCGGAGGCGGTCCGGACGACATTGTCAAATTGACCGTCTATCTCACCGACCTCGCCCATTTTCCCCGTGTCAATGAGATCATGGCAGGGTTCTTCAAGCAGCCCTACCCTGCGCGGGCCACCGTCGGCGTGGCCGCCCTCCCCCGCAACGCCCTGGTGGAAATCGACGCCGTACTGGTGACGTTCTGATGTCGAGACCATGATCAAGCTGCTCTACTTGGTCCTGGATGCTCTGCCCCCTTTATGCTGCGGTTATTTTTTTGTCTTGACGATCACTGCCCCCTCGGAAAATTCCGCCTGCTGTTGAGCCTTCCCTGGCGAGACGTCTTTGATTTTAATGCTCCTTGTTTTGATACCGATATCCTGCGGTTTTGTTTTTACCGAATAGACACTGCCTTCTTGTTTAAGATATAAATCTCCCAGCTCGGAAACACTGGCATAAATCATAATGCTTTCCTCGCCAAAGGGCGGGTTCACTTCCAGTTCGAATTTATCCGTCCCGGACGGGATTTCATAAATCACACCACCCTGAAAATAATTATCCTGCCGGTAAGGATTGGGCAATAACTGAAGATTATTTTTCGCCGCATCGCGATAAATCACCCTGGCGAAGAAAGGTTTATTGCCCTTGAGATACATCTTGATTTTCTCACCTGCGCGATAGGTCTCTTTGTCCGTCCAGACTTTCACGGTAAGCGGCAAAGACGGGTCATCCGGCGCGCTATCCGTTGCCTTCTTCATGGCCTTTTCATCAGGGATGACTTCCGTCTTGACCTTGACCTTGTAGCAATCACCCTGCGCCGGGTCTTTATACCAGGCCTTCCCCAGATCTTCGATCACCTCAACCGTGGCATTGGCATAGGCGGAGACAAGATCTTTCTGAAGCGCAAAGTCCTTCACTTCGGTTGCGGAAGTGATGTAGGTTTTGACAGACTCGATGGCGTTTCTTTTGGCATCGGCCATGGCCGCGATTTCGGTCTGCTTGCGCGATTTGTCATCTCCCATGCAGGCGGAGCCTTCCGCTACCTTAATCGTGGATTGCGCAGCGTAAAGCTGTGTGGCCATGCAAAGACCAACGATCAGAAAAAATATTATCTTGCGCATAGAACCTCCTATTGGCAGTTAATTCTTTTAAATCATCGCTTAAAACCATCATGGATGTCAACGCTTTGCTTTTGCCTCCGGTGGTTGGGAAGACCAGCGGGCTGAATTTGGAAGAAACGGAGGGAGAAAATCCTCCACAAAAAGAAAAAGCCGCCTCAGGAGCCGTCAACGCCTGAAATGGCTTTTTTTCGATTGCGTAGTAATTTCTATCTTACTGAAATTACTTAATTATTATTGGCGTCCCCACGGGGAGTCGAACCCCGGTTACAGGCGTGAAAGGCCCGTGTCCTAGGCCACTAGACGATGGGGACGCACGAGGAGAATGAAAAGGCTGGTTGACCAGAGTCGCGTCTTATATCCTGTTGTCGGACAGGTTGTCAAGATGCAATTGCTGATATTTTAAAAAATATTTTATTCAAAGACCACCGGCTCCCGCAAAATGGCCTCCCGCGCCTTCAGTGCGAGCTCTGCCATTTCCGGATGCGTCTCCCTGAGCGAGGCGATCTGCCGCAGATTGTCGGCGGTTCTCAGCACCAGCATGGCCAGGTCGCCGTCGGCAATTCCGGCCATCTGCAATAATTTCATCCCAGTCTTCACCCCTGGCCCATTCATAGATGACGACACTGGTCCAGAGGTACAGGGGATTGACGCTAAACCCGGCCTCCTCCATGCGTTTCGACAGAGGCTTAAGCGTTTTGGACACACGCAGGCGGCCTGTGTCAGTCTTCGGGGCATCTTCTTTAGGTGATCTTGATTTCCTGATCTCCGTCATAGACAAAGGGGGCAACCATAGCCGCCAGAAGTTTTTCATCCTGCCGTGGGAAAGGCTTCTTTCTTCAGACACTCGGCAATGAGCAGGGGATGATCCAGCCGCAGTTTTGACGCCCAGACGCCTGATTCGGTCAGGCGGTCATGATCATCCACAAATCCCTCCACTTTTAAGAAGTTCAGATGGCGCAGACAATCGTCCCAGAGGCTTACCCCCTCTTTGCGGCAGGCGCTCTGCTTTCCCCGTCGGCTGAACTGGTAGGAGGCCAGGGATTTTTCGAAGATCGTCCCGGATATCCTCCGGCGTTTGGGAAAGCAGCAAATTCAGGATCATGGAAAAGTCATTGCGGATCTGGCTGACGATATCTTCCGGATCTTTGAAAAGGAGTTTCCTGACGTGCGTGATATCCATAAACCGGCCGGGTACGGCCAGCATGAAACCGATCTTGTCCTGGCCGCGACGGCCGGCCCGACCTGTCATCTGGTGAAACTCCGTCCCGCTCAGGGGGCTGAAATCATGCCCGTTGAAGAGATCGGAGTTGAACAGGACAATCGTCCGTGCGCGGGATAATTGACCCCGGCCGCAACCGTGGAGGTGGCAAAAATGGCGCGCAGATGTCCCCTTTTCATCATCGTTTCCACGAGGAACTTCCAGGCGGGAAGCTGTCCGCCGTGGTGAGCCGCCACACGGGCATGTTCAAGGTCATGCAACTGCTTATGATTGCGCAGATAGGGGGAAACGGCCAAGCTGTTCTTCCAGATCATAACCGAAGGAGTCGTTTTCGATGGGATCCGCAGCATCCCTGCAGGTCTTCAGTGCGGCATCGCATTCGGACCGCGATTTGAGGAAAAAAATGGCCGGCAGCAATTGAAACCGCTCCAGAACGCGGATGATCTCTCCAAAGCGGGGTAGCGCGCCCCGACGCCCCTGCGAACGCGCTCCCTGCGCGGCAAACTGGGCAAGCCGTCCATAGAGCTTCTGTTTTTCCAGATAGGGCATGATCCTGCCGCAGGGGTGCAGAAAAAGCGGATAAAGCGGAACGGGCCTTTTTTCCTCCCGGATGATGGCGCAGGGCTTTTTCCGGATCGAAGTGAGCCACTGGCCGATCTCGTCGGCGTTGCCGATGGTGGCGGACAACAGCAGGACGTTCACGCGCACCGGCAGATAGATCAGGATTTCCTCCCAGACGACGCCTCGGTCCGGATCGCCCAGATAATGGGCCTCATCGAGGATAACCAGATCGCAGTCCAGGTCCTCACCGCGGTGCATGACGTCATAGAGCTGGTTTCTCAGGATTTCCGTGGTTCCCACGATGATCGGGGCGTCGGCGTTCTCCTTCGTGTCGCCGGTCAGGATGCCCACCTGGCCTTCGCCGAAAATGCCGCCGAACTCAACCCATTTGGCGTTGGTCAGGGCCTTCAGCGGCGAGGCATACCAGCAGCGTCCGCCCCTGCCGAAAAAGGTGCGGATCGCCTCCTGGGCAATCCAGGTTTTTCCGGAACCGGTGGGGGCGACCACGAGACAGTCCGCTTCCTGAACGGCCTGGAGGGCTTTTATCTGGAAGGCGTCCGGCGTAAACGGGGCCAATTCAGGTTTTCCGATGCGGGCAAAAACGCTTTTGAGGACCGGTTCCGCTTCCGGCTTCATGCGCGGGTCATCGGTTTTTTTAGCGGGTCGATGATGTCTTCCTGTGGTGGAACGGCGCGGATAATGCGTTTGCATTCATTTTCCTGACATTTCTCTTTTAATCCTCGGGGTGTCTATCACGAATCGTCCATCCGGCGCAAGCCGCTTCCGCCCGTCTATTCGCATTATTTGACGAGCTCGTCAAAAGTCAAGTCTTCCCTCCCCCTCCCCTTCATCCCCTCCCGCCAGGGAAGGGGAAAATGGACTTTTGACCAGTCTATCATTATTTGAGACCTTTGAAAAAAGGGCTTCGCCGCTTGCGAACCATTTTTCACCGGTTATGCAAAGCTCTCTATTTATGCCGAAGACGGCAGCGCCTGGATTTTATGATTGAAAATATTCCGAAATCAACGTAAGTTGCCCGGGAATGTCCGGGTGATGAAAGGAGAATTTAATGATCAGAACGTTGGAGGATGTTTCCAGGCTGGCGCGGGAAAAAGGTCCAAAGAGACTGGCCGTCCTTGCCCCGGAAGATGGGGAATTCATGCTGGCCGTCAAAAAAGCCCGGGAGCAGAAGTATATTGAACCTGTCCTGATCGGCGATCCGGAGAAGATAAAACGTGTGGCCGCCGAAGCGGCCTTTGACATTGAGGGCATCGAACTCATTTCCGAAACGGACCGGCAGGCCGTCGCCAATATGGGGACTGCGATGCTGTTTGCCGGAGACGTGGATATGGCCGGCAAGGGACAGATTCCCACCGCCTACATTTATCGCGCCATCATCAAAGAAGAAACGAAGGCCGGGACGGGACGGACCATCAGCGTTGTTTCGCTCTGGGAGATTCCGGAACTCAAACGATTCACGGCTTTTACCGATACGGGAGTCAATATCCGGCCGGACCTGAAGGCGAAAGTGGAAGTCGTGAAGAACGCCGTGTTCGTGTTTCATGTCCTCGGATATGCCCGTCCCCGGATCGCCGTCCTTTCCGGAAAGCGCGAGATCGGCGGAGAGCCCGAATCATTCAAGGACGCGGCGGCGCTGAAAAAGATGGCCGATGCGGGTGATTTCGGGGAATGTGAAATCATCGCCGCAACGTCATTCGCGGAAATCTTTCTCCCGTCGGACGGGACGCAGCAAAGCGGCAATCAGGTTGATCTTTCACGACTTCCGGAGATTTTGCTCGTGCCGAATCTGGATACGGGAAATATCCTGTGCAAGCTGGACTTTTTCCTCCCCGTACACCGGCGTTCGCTGGTCATGACGTCCGGAGGGCCTTTCATCATTCCATCACGCTCCGATTTCTGCGATTCCATTGTCGGAGAGATCGCCATGGGGGTTGTCGTGGCTGATAGAATGAGGGGAGGTGAGAAGCGATGATCGGAGCATTCAGGGATATTCTGACAAGGGCCAAAGATGCCGGCGAAAAAAAGCGCGCAGCCATTGCATCGCCCGGCCGGCGGCATCTTGAAATTCTGGAGAAGGCCGTGCAGACCGGTTTGATCATGCCGGTACTCGTGGGCGATAAAAAAATGCTGGAAGGTTTACGCAAAGGCACCTTGCTTGCCGCGTCGGGCTGCCGCATCATTGATGAACCGGACCCTGCTCAGGCGCTCGCCTGTGCGATGGCCCTGGTCAAGAATGGAGAATCGGATATCCTGCTGCAGGGCGGTTCGGATCACCAGACCTTTATAGACCGGGTATCCGACGCCAAGGCGGGACTCATGAACGGCCGGTTGATGAGTTATGTTTCCCTTTATGAGCTTCCGGAGCGGGATAAATTAATCCTGGTCACCGATACGTACATTCAGAATCAGCCGTCGCTTTTGGACAAGCAATGGATTCTGGAGAACGCCCTGCGGCTGGCGTCCCTCCTCGAGATTCCGAAGCCGAAAGTGGCTGTTCTGGCGGCGATCGAGCAGGTCAATCCCGGCATCCCCTCCACGCTGGACGCGGCCGTCCTTTCAAAAATGGCCGACCGGCGCCAGTTTGGCGACATCATCCTCGAAGGCCCACTGGACATCGACTGCGCCCTGGACCGGAAGGCAGCCGCCAGAAAAGGCGTGCACAGTGAGGTCACGGGAAATGTGGATATTTACCTGGCGCCCGAGATGGACACGGGGTATGCTCTGGCGCAATTACTTGTTTATATCGGAAGAATGCCGATGGTCGGCGTGCTGATGGGAACGGGCAGCCCCGTGGTGCTCGATCTGCCCTTTGTTTCGCAGGACAATAAGGTCATTGAAATCGCCCTGGCGGCGCTGATGGCCGGCCAGGGAGCGCAGCATTTATGACAGCATCAGAGAGAGACCCAGGAAGGATGGCTTCACCGCGGCTCAAAATCTTTTTCGCTATAAATATGATAATGCTTAAATATAAATGAAATCAATTAAATATCAGAATTTCTGGAAAGTCGAAAAATCTTTGATTCGCCGCTTGCGAACCATTTTTCATTGGTCATGCAAGCTCTCGGAGAATGATCATGGATAAAGCAACGCAGTTGCTGATCGTCAACGTGGGCTCCACATCCACCAAGGTCGCACTTTTTCACGGGATGGAGCCGGTGATTCAGGAAACCATCACGTACAGTTCCGATGAATTATCCGGCTATGCAAGCCTGCATGACCAGTTGCCGCGCCGCCGGGACGATCTGCATCAGTTTGTGGCAAAAAACAACATTGCCCTGACAGGCATTGATCTGTTTATCAGCCGGGGAGGATTGGGGAAACCGGGACCTGCCGGGGCCTATGCCGTTGATGAAAGCATGTGTCAGGACCTGCTGAACGGAAAATACGGCAGGCACCCCTCGGCGCTGGGACCGGCCATGATGCTGCATTTTGCCGGACAATACGGCAGGCAGGCCATCATTGTCGATCCACCGAGTACCGACGAATTTGATCCCCTGGCCCGGATCTCCGGCCTTCCCGAGATCGAGCGCCGGAGCGCCTTTCACGCCCTGAACCAGAAAGCCGCGGCCCGGCGCGCAGCCCGCGCCATCGGCCGGGCCTACGAGGATTTGCGGCTCGTCGTCGCCCACCTGGGCGGGGGAATCACGATCGGCGCCCACCGAAAGGGATGCGTGGTGGATTGCACCCACGGCCTTACGGAAGGGCCGTTGACGCCGGAAAGGGCGGGAAGTCTGCCGACCCAGGATCTTGTCGATCTGGCTTTCTCGCAAACGCCGGACCGGAAGCAGTTGCAAATCCGCCTGGTCGGACGCGGCGGCTTGACCGCCTATTTGGGAACGGCGGATGCGAAAAAAGTGGAAACCATGATCCTTCAGGGCGATGCAAAAGCCGAACTCGTCTATCAGGCCATGGCCTATCAGATCGCCAAAGATATCGGCGCCATGCGGGTGGCGCTGAAAGGACCGGTGGACGGAATTGTCCTGACGGGCGGTCTGGCCCGCTCGGAGATGCTGACGGGCTGGATCGGTCAGTGGATCGAAGGCCTTGCGCCCGTCTTTATTTATCCCGGCGAAGATGAAATGACGGCGATGGCCGAAGGCGGCATGCGGGTCCTGTCGGGGGAGGAACCGGTCAGAAGATATGATTCAGGAAACATAATTTAAGGAGGTACGGTTATGAAACCCATTGGCCCGATGATGTGGGAGCATCGCCTGATCGAAAAGATGCTGCGACTATTTGATGGAGAAATCAAGAAATTTAATGAACAAAATAGGGTAGATACAGTTTTTATAGATACGGCCGTCGACTTCATCCGCACGTATGCCGACCGGACCCATCACGGCAAGGAGGAGGACATCCTTTTCCGGGACCTTGTGAAAAAACGGCTCACCCCGGAACATTCCAGGATCATGGATGAACTGATCTCGGAACACAGGTACTCCCGTCAGGTCGTGGGGAAACTCGTGGCCGCCAAGGAAAGATACCTCAAAGGCGAAGACGCCTCCCAGGAGATCATCGCTTATCTCAAAGAACTGGCGCAATTCTACCCGGTCCACATCGAAAAGGAAGACAAGCACTTTTTCTACCCCTGCATGGCATATTTCACGGCAGCGGAACAGGATCAGATGCTGAGCGAATTCTACGAGTTCGACCGCAACATGATTCATGAGAAATATCAAAAGGTTGTTGATCAGATAATGTCCCGGTCAGAGTGAGACGTGATCGGGAAACGAGGGGCCCATGCACGAGTTGGCCGTCACGGAGGGGATTCTGAAGGTGGTTCTGAGGCACGCCGCGATGAACGGGGCCTCGCGGGTCGTGGGCGTCGGTCTGAGGATCGGCGAACTCAGCGATCTGGCCGATGAATGGCTCCAGCGTTACTTTGATTACCTGAGTCGGGACACCATCGCCGCGGGCGCCAATATCCGGATTGAGAGAATCCCCGTCGTTTTCCGCTGCGAAGCCTGCGGGGAAACCTTTCCGGTCAAACTCAACGAAATGAAGGACATTGCCTGTCCGTTCTGCGGCACAGGAAAGGCGGTCCTGGTATCGGGCCGTGAGTTTACCGTCCAGCAGATCGAGGTGATCTGATTATTGTATCTTACGCAAGCTGAGGCTTGCGGCTACCAATAAGGAGGCGTTTCAAACATGGCAGACATCCGTCTGATCGAAATCCGGGAGGAGATCCTCTCGGACAACCTGCAACTTGCTGCGGAGATTCGGCAGAATCTCTCCCGGGAAGGCGTCTTCATGCTGAACCTGATGGCCTCTCCGGGCGGCGGGAAGACCAGCCTTATTCTGGAGACCATTCACCGGCTCAGGGATGAATTCCGCATCGCCGTCATCGAGGGGGACATCGATTCCACCGTCGATGCGGAGAAGGTGGCGGCACTTGGTATCCCCGCTGTTCAGTTGCGCACGGGCGGCGCCTGCCACCTCGATGCGCCCATGATCCGCATGGCCCTGGATGGCCTGGATCTTTCAGCCTTCGATCTGCTGCTGATCGAAAACGTCGGCAACCTCGTCTGTCCCGCCGAATTCGACACGGGGGCGACAAAACGGGCCATGATCCTGAGCGTCCCGGAAGGCGACGACAAACCCCTGAAGTATCCCCTGATGTTCAGCGTCTGCGACGCGCTCGTGGTCAATAAGATCGATTACCTGCCCGATCCCGGCTTTTCCATGGTCGCTCTGAAAGAGCGGGTTTTGAAACTGAACCCCGGCATCCGGATCTTCGCGGTTTCCTGCCGGACGGGTGAAGGGCTGGACGATTGGGCACGCTGGCTTAGCGAACAGGTCAAATTTGAAAGGATTGAAAAACTTGGACCATTATGAAAAGCTGCGTGAACTCCTCGACGCCCACCCTTCGGGCGCGCCGCCGTCAAAGGCCTTCGATGAAATCATCCGGATCCTTTTCAGCCCGGAAGAAGCGGCCCTGGCATCGCATATGACCCTCACCCTCCGGCCCCTGGAGTCCATTGCTTCCGCAGCCGATGTTTCCGTGGAAACGGCAGGAAGAATGCTCGAAGGGATGGCCGACCGGGCGATCATCTTTTCGCGGGAAAAGAACGGGAAGCGCCTCTACGGGCTGTTGCCCACCATTCCCGGCCTCTTTGAATATCCCTTCATGCGGGGTCGCGGCACACCCGAACTGGAGCGCCTGGGACGGCTTTGGGACGAGTACCACCGGGACGGCCTCGGGGCGGCCTTTGCGGGCGACCCCACACCCGTGGCCCGTGTCGTCCCGGTTGAACAGGCCCTGGAGGCGGCCACACGTGTGCATCCCTATGAGGAGGTGGCCCGGCTCATTGACATGGTGGATTTTATCGCCCTGGGCCAGTGTGCCTGTCGCGTCAGCATCGATGCCTGCGACAAACCAAAAGAGGTGTGTCTCTTCTTCGACGGACCGGGTCGTTTTCTGGTCGGGCGCCGCTACGCCCGTGCGATCAGCCGCACGGAAGCCCATGCTGTTCTCGATCTTTCCGAGAAAGCGGGACTGGTTCATACGAGCAGCAACAGCGCCGACCGTCCGTCCTTCATCTGCAACTGCTGTCGCTGCTGCTGCACGATTCTCACCTGCCGGACGCAGCTCAACCTGTCCCAGGGCTTCGCCACAAGCGGCTTCGAAGCCAGGATCGATGCGGATCACTGCATCCGGTGCGGCGTCTGCACCGATGAGCGCTGTCCCATGGAAGCCATCGAAATGCAGAAAGATCGGGTGATCGTCCATCCTGAAAAATGCATCGGCTGCGGCCTTTGTGTCACGGCCTGTCCGATGGAAACCATCGCCCTTGTCCGGCGGTCGGATCCGCCGGAAATTCTGCCGACAAATCAGGAAATGGGGATTCGCGTCCTCACGGAAAAAGGCAAGTTGGAACGTTTTCTGGGACAGATGAAAAGTTGATTCATTATAAAAAAACGGCCCTGATCCTTTTCTGCCTTCTTCTGATACTGACCGTCTGGGGAAGCCGGGAGGACGTCCGGGCACAGGCGGCGCCATTCGCCGGGCAGATCTCCATCGTCTTCACGCACGACCTGCACTCCTATTTTCTTCCCCATGAGGTTTTCACGGGCGAGAGCCGGTCGGCGCAGCGGGGCGGATACGCCAAGATCGCCCGCCTCATTCAGGAGCAGCGCGCCCTCAAGGGGAACCGCATGCTGCTGGTCGATGCGGGAGATTTCAGCATGGGGACGCTCTTCCACACGACCTTCATGAAGGAGGCCGCCGAATTCAAGCTCATGGGGGAAATGGGGTATGACGCCACGACCTTCGGCAATCATGATTTTGATTTCCACAACGACGGCCTGGCCGCAGCGATGCGCATCGCCCGGTCGAAGGGAGGGGCGTTGCCGGCGATCGTGTCGTCCAATGTCGTCTTCAGCGGCGACGCAACGGAAAATGCCCTGAAAGAAGCCTTCCGGCAGTATCCCGTCAGGGATTATATCGTCCTTAAGAGAAACGGCCTGCGCATCGGACTGTTCGGCCTCATGGGGAAGGATGCGGCGGATGACGCGCCGTTCGCCCGGCCTCTGGTATTTGCCGATCCCGTGGCCAATGGCAGGCGCATCGTGGAGATTCTCAAAAACAACGAAAAGGTGGATGTCATCGTCTGCCTGTCCCATTCCGGAACGTCGGCGGTCAAGAAACATTCTGAAGACGAGATCCTCGCGCGGAAAGCCCCCGATCTTGATGTTATCATCAGCGGGCACACCCATACGGTTTTGCCCCGGCCGATTATCGTCGGCAAGACCATCATCGTTTCTTCCGGTTGCTATGGTGAATTCCTGGGCGTTCTGGATCTGGAGTATACAAAGGACAAGGGCATGAATGTGGCGTCCTACGAGCTGAAGCCCGTCACGGCCAGCCTTCCGGATGACCCGCGGCTTGCCGCAGACATTTTAAAATTCAAAAAAACAGTCGACCGCGACTATCTGGCGCCCTTCAGCTATCAATTTGATCAGGTTGTTGCCGAGAGTGGGTTTCATCTGGAACCGCTGTCGTCCATCTATGCGAATCCCCGGGAAACGGGTCTCGGCAACATGATCACGGACGCCTACCGATATGCCGTAGAAAAGGCGGAGGGCAAAAACTACGAATATATCCATCTGGTGATTGATCCGTTGGGGTTGATTCGGGATTCCTTCCGGCTGGGAAGGATTGCCGTAGCCGATATTTTCCAGGTCTTGTCGCTTGGCCTCGGCATGGACGGTGTTCCGGGTTATCCGCTCGTGGCGGTGTACATCACCGGCGACGAAATGAAGGACCTGCTGGAAGTGCAAACATCTGTGGCGCCCCATAAGACGGACGCGCATTTTCAGCTTTCCGGCATCAGGCTGACGTACAACCCGCACCGGCTCCCGTTCGATCGCGTCACCGCGGTACAGGTACGCGAAGCCGACGGGTCATACCAGCCGCTGGAATCCGGAAGGTTCTACCGGATCTGCATGACCAGCTACACGGCCAAGATGGTTGAATTCGTACAGCGCACCTCCCACGGCCTGATCCGGCTGACGCCGAAGGACAGGACCGGCCGGCCCGTCAGCGATATGAAAGATGCCCGGATCGACGCGGATCCTCTGAGACCCGGCATCCAGGAACTCAAGGAATGGGTCGCCCTGGCAACCTATATGAAGTCCTTTCCGGATACCGATGGAAACGGCGTCCCGAACATTCCCGAAAAATACCGCCAGCCGGAGGGCCGGATCACCTCCGTACCCTCCTGGAATCCCGTCAGGCTGATCACCTCCGGCAACAGGATCACCTACGGCGTTCTCGTCGCGGCGATCCTGCTTCTGAGTCTTTCGGGATGGCTGCTCTGGAAGATCAGAAAATGGCTTGCCCGCTGTTGGGGGAAGCCGGATCAGGCGAGCAGGTTATAGGCAACTGGATCCAGGGGCGATCCGACCGGGAAAATCCGGGCGGCCAGATCCCGGTCCAGCAGATAGATCCCCTGTTTGTTGTCGCCGATCATCTCCATCTGTTTAAGAATTTTTTCCGCATTGGATTCTTCTTCAATCTGTTCTTTCGAAAACCAGTTCAAGAGTGTATCGGAAGCGATATCATTTTCTTTTCTGGAGAGCTTGACCAGATCATGAATCTTGGAAGTGATGAATTTCTCGTGCTCCAGGGTATCCTGCCAGGCCTCCAGCGGTGATTTCCAGGCGGTTTTGAGCTGATTGAGATTCAATAGCGTCACCTGCCCCCCGCGGTCAATGATGTGGTCGAAGAACTTCATGGCGTGAATCATCTCCTCATGGGCCTGACAGCGCATCCAGTGCGCCATTCCATCCAGATTCCCGGAATGGAAATAAGCCACCATGGAAAGATAGATGTAGTAGGATTCCAGTTCATTCTTAATCTGTTCGTTCATCGCGTCGCGCATCTTTTTCCCGATCATGTTTTTTGTCCTCCTTGCCGTTCATTTTGTCAGTAGCTTTAAATTAATGCCTTGCCGGCAAAATAGCAATCGTTATATGGCGACCGATATAAATTATCTGATTGACTCTTTAGTTTTGCTTATCTATACTGCGTGGTCATCATGGCAAGGGTCATGATCTTCAGGCTTACCGGATTGATCGAATATGCTGGCCGGCGGCGATGGACCGGATGACGGTGGATGAAAAAGGACCAAAAAGGATTTCACGGATGAAACGCGGTTTGACATGCTTGGCGGTTGTGCTGATCATTCTGGGGCTCGCTTCCGGAGCGCGTGCGGAGGCGACCAGTATTGTAAAGATCAACAGCGATGTTGTCATTGAAGAAAACATGAATGTCCATAATGTAGTCGTCGTCGGCGGCCAGATCACCATTCACGGAACAGTTGAGCAGTCTGTTGTTGCGATCGGAGGATCCGCCGTGCTGACACGGACGGCCGTGGTGGGCGGCGATGTGGTTGTCCTGGGCGGAATCGTCGCCATAGGTAAAGGCGCGGATGTGCGCGGGACCGTGACAGAGATCAATTCCTCGAATGTTTCAGACGCCATCTCAAATCTCTTGAGCGACGACTGGGAAGGCTGGTCCTGGCTCTTCGCCCTCTTTTCAGTGATCATTTTTTTGACCACCCTCGTCATTGCCATGCTGATTGTCGCCCTGATCCCGAAACCGATCATCACGATCTCCGAGGGCATTACCCTGCATACCTACCGGGCAACGATTGCCGGATTTATCGGCCTGATGATGATTGCTCCGATTGCCGTGCTGTTGACCCTGTCCGTCATCGGTATCGTCTTGATCCCGTTGCAAATCGTCGTGGTCGTCTGCGCCGCCGTCTTCGGATTCGTTGCCGTCGCACAGATACTTGGAAAGCGGGTCCTGTTCCTGACAAAAAAACCGAACGACAGCCTTATCCGTCAGACCTTCTGGGGATTGCTGATCCTGTGGATTATCGGCTGGATCCCCTATGTAGGCTGGATGATTAAAGTATTTGCTATTGTTCTGGGTCTGGGCGGTGTGATGATCACGCGGTTCGGTGCAAAAAAGGCTTCAACTTAAGGAGTGCCGCATGACGGAGACAAAGGCCGTTTCCCGTAAAAACAAGATCGTATCGCCCAAGGATGTCCTGGATCACGTTGAACCGGGAATGAGCATTTTCTTGGGGACAGGGATGGCCGAACCCCGCATGCTTGTAAAACACCTGATGGCCTCCGATCAACTGAACCTCCAGGATCTTGAAATGATTCAGCTGATCAGCCTCGGTGACACGCCCTCCATCGATGCCCGCTACTCGAAAAAATACCGCCTGAAGACCTTCTATTCGGGATGGATTGCCGACGCCGCCATCCGTGAGGGACGGGTCGATCTGATCCCGAGCCGGTTTTCCCGCATCCCCTGGTTATTCAAATCGGGGGCGATCCGGATCGATATGGCCTTCGTTCAGATTACGCCTTTTGACGAGTCCGGCTATGCCAGTCTTGGCGTGGGGGTCGACGTGGCGCGCCATGCCATGGAACATGCAACGGTGGTGGTGGGTGAAATCAATGAGCATGTTCCCTGGACCCTGGGCGACACCCTCGTGCGCGCCGAAGAATTCGATTACCTCGTCATGGCGACAGAACCGCCCATTTATCTGGAACGATGGCCCGTCAACGAGGTCTATGACAAGCTGGCCTCCCATGTCGCCTCTGTCGTGACGGACGGCAGCTGCATTTCCTTTTCAATTGGCCCGCTATACGATGCCCTGGCCCTGCATCTGAACCGGAAAAAACACCTGGGGATTCATACGCCATTCTTCACGGATGCCCTGATGGACCTGGTCAAGAGCGGCGCGGTGACGAACCGCCGCAAGGCCTTTTTCCCCGGGAAATCACTGGCATCCTATGCCCTGGGCACCGCGGAACTCATGCGCTGGCTCGATCGCAATCCGCTCGTGGAATTCCAACCCATTGACGTCACTCAGGATCCCAAAAATATCGGCTTGAACAGCCAGTACATTGCGATTGTGCCGGCAAGAAAAGCAGACCTGACGGGGGATGTCGCCCTGCATGCCGGCAAGGGGAATGTCACCGCCGGTCCGGGCGCCGTTCAGGAAATCGTGACGGGTGCGGCGCTTTCGAAAAACGGCCGGACGATCTTTGCCCTCCCGAGCCGGAGCCGAAAAGGAGAAGCCAATATCGTCATTTCCGTTGCGGATTACGCCTACCAGTTTTCCAATCGCGAATCCCTGGACACGGTCATTACGGAGTATGGCGTGGCGTATATGACGGGACGGACGCTTCGTGAACGGGCGCAGGCCCTGATCGATATCGCCCACCCCGGTGACCGGGCGGATCTGATCCGGCAGGCCAAAGAGGCCCGAATCCTCTATGCAGACCAGATCTATTTTGCGGAGTCGGGACACCTCTACCCGGAAACTCTTGCCTGCACTCATACCTTCAAGGATAATCTGCGCATCCACTTTCGGGCGATCAAGCCGTCGGACGAAGATGAAATGCGCCGGTTATTCTATCGCTTTTCCGATCAGGCCGTTTATTATCGCTACTTCAGCTCCATCAAGACCATGCCCCATGACCGGATGCAGGAGTACGTCAATGTGGATTACCGTTCGGTGATGTCCATAGTCGGCATGATCGAGGAGTCCGGACGGGAAATGATTGTTGCCGAAGCCCGTTATGCCCGCCGGAAGGACAAGGACCGCCGATACGCCGACACGGCTTTTATCGTGGATGAAAGCTATCAGGGGCGGGGCGTCGCCACCTTCCTGTTCAACCTGCTCATTCGCGTCGCCCGGGAGAACGGCGTCGAGGGATTCACGGCGGATGTCCTGGCCGACAATAAGTCCATGCTCAAGGTTTTCGAAAAAGCCCCCTTCCCCGTTCAGTCCGTGCTGTCTTACGGGGCTTACGAACTGACGATTCCGTTCATCGTTGAGCCGGAAAAGTCGGAAAACACCTGACCGGTATCCATCTATTCAAGACCTCTGAAAAATGGTTCGCAAGCGGCGAATCAAATGTTTTCCGCCTTTCCAGAAATTACGTTAACGGTTTGTAATATATCATGATTACGTCTGGCTGTCTTCTTAGCGGAAAAGATTTTTGAGCTGCGGCGAAGCCATTTTTCAGAGGTGATGCAAATCTCTCGTTTCAGCAACATGGGCCGGCTGCAACACCGTTCGCAGATACTGACCGGTATAGGAGGCTTCGGTCGCTGCAATGGCTTCCGGTGTCCCCGACGCAACAATGCATCCCCCCCCCGGGCCGCCTTCCGGGCCGAGGTCAATGACATGATCCGCGCACTTGATGATATCCAGATTATGTTCGATGACAACGACGGTGTTTCCCATATCCACCAGCCTCACAAGAACATCCAACAGTTTCTGAATATCGGCGAAGTGAAGACCGATCGTCGGCTCATCGAGGATGTAAAGGGTATTGCTGTTCGTCCGCTTGGCCAGCTCCCGGGATAATTTGATCCGTTGCGCTTCTCCGCCCGAGAGGGTCGTCGCCGACTGGCCGAGCCGGAGATAACCCAGCCCCACGTCGAACAGCAGTTGGAGCTTGGCACGGATTGCGGGGATGTTTTCAAAATAAACGAGGGCCTGACTCACCGTCAGATTCAGGACTTCGGCAATATTTTTTTCCTTGTACCGGATTTCCAGCGTATCGGTGTTAAAACGGCTTCCGCGACAGGCATCGCAGGTCACATAAACATCGGGCAGGAAATGCATCTCGATTTTGATCAGACCGTTGCCTTCGCAGCTTTCACAGCGCCCCCCCTTCACATTGAAACTGAACCGGCCGGGCTTGTAGCCCCTGATCCTTGCTTCCGGCAAACCGGTGAAAAGATCGCGGATCGGGGTAAAAGCTCCGGTATAAGTAACGGGGTTGGACCGGGGGGTCCGGCCAATGGGCTGCTGGGTCATCAGGATGACGCGTTCGATCCCGCCAAGATCCACGATCCGTTTGACCCGGCCCGATACGCTCTTCTGCCGATAGAGTCTCCGCGTCATGACTTTGTACAGCGTCTCAATAATCATGGTGCTTTTGCCCGAACCGGAAACGCCGGTCACCGCGGTAAAAACGCCTGCAGGGATCCGGATGTCGATCTCCTTGAGATTATGCTCGCAGGCCCCCTCAAGATGGATGAATCTTTTCGGAAGGGGCCGGCGGCGCGCCGGAACGGGGATCGCCAATTTCCCGGACAGATATTTCCCGGTCAGCGAGTCATCCGCCCGGCAGATCGCTTCCGGGGTCCCCTGAAAAACGATCTCGCCGCCCTGCATGCCCGCTCCCGGCCCCATGTCGATGATCTGATCGGAATTCATCATCATATCTGTGTCATGTTCCACCACAAGGACGGTATTGCCCATATCGCGCAGCCGTTTGAGCGTTGAGATCAGACGGACGTTATCGCGCTGGTGCAGACCCACCGTCGGCTCGTCCAGGACATACAGGACGCCGACAAGACCGGAGCCGATCTGCGTGGCCAGGCGAATGCGCTGGCCTTCCCCCCCGGAAAGACTGCCGGCCGAGCGGTCCAGACTGATGTATTCCATGCCCACATTCAACAGAAACCGCAAGCGCTCCTTGATTTCCTTGAGGATTCTTTCGGAGATCAGGGTTTCCTGGGGGGTCAGGTGCAGGGTCGTAAAAAAAGCCAGACACTCCCCGATGGACAGCCGGCAAATGTCGTAAATGCTCCGACCGGCGATCATTACGGAAAGGCTTTCTTTCTTGAGCCTGGCCCCGTGACAGGTGGGACACTCCCGGAGATTGATGTACCGCGACAGGTCCATTCTGACGGCATTGGACAGGGTCTCCCGGTAGCGCCGGTCCAGTTGATTCAGAATGCCCTCAAAAGGCTTGTTTAAAAAAAAGCGCCGCCCCCCGCGGTCAAGATGAAAACGGATTTTCTCCGACCCGGAACCGTTCAAGAGAATACTCTGAATTTGTTCAGGTAATTGATGAAAAGGTGTATTGATGTCGAACCGGTAATGCTGGCACAGGGCATCCAGCATCTGAAAATAGGGCATGGAATTCCGTCCCGCCCACGGCAGGATGGCGCCCTCCCGAATGGACAAACCAGTGTCGGGGATGACCAGTTCCTCATCAAAATACATCCGCGTTCCAAGCCCGCTGCAGACCGGGCAGGCGCCGTAGGGACTGTTAAAGGAAAACATCCGCGGCGCCAACTCGTTTATACCGATGCCGCAATCGGGACAGGCATATTTTTCATTGAACAGCATCTCCTCGCCGCCGATGATATGGATGCACACCAGTCCTGCCGCCAGATTGGCGGCAATCTCAAGAGAATCCCTGAGCCTCTTCCGGATCCCGTCTTTAACGACCAGCCGATCAACGACAACATCAATATCGTGACGCTTGTTTTTGTCCAGATTCATTGCGTCGGTAATCTCTGTGATCTGTCCGTCAATGCGTACCCGGACATAACCATCCTTGAGCAGCTTTTTTAATTCCTTGTGGTATTCACCTTTTTTGCCTCTGATGATCGGGGCCAGCAGGTGTATCTTTGTATTTTCGGGAAAAGCAAGGACGGCCTCCGCCATCATTTCGATCGTCTGGGAGCGGATTTCCCGGCCGCACTGATGGCAGTGCGGAATGCCGATTCTGGCAAAAAGGAGTCGCAGGTAATCATAGATTTCCGTGACGGTTCCCACGGTGGAACGGGGATTCTGGCTGGACGCCCGCTGCTCGATGGCGATTGCGGGGGAGAGACCTTCAATGGACTCGACATCGGGTTTGTCCATCTGCCCGATAAACTGCCGGGCATAGGTGGACAGCGATTCCACATACCGCCTCTGCCCTTCCGCATAAATCGTGTCAAAGGCCAGGGAAGATTTTCCGGAACCGCTCAGACCGGTGATCACGACGAGTCTGTCACGGAGAATATCAATGTTGATATGTTTCAGGTTGTGCTGGGAGGCACCCTTGATCCTGATATAATTCAAAGTTTTATCTCGATATGGGATCGCTTGCGCAGATCGACGATCCATTCCTCGTATCTTTTTTCCATTTTTTCTTCTTCCAGCTTTACCTTTATCTCCTCGCGCACAGTCTCAATGGGTTTGACCCCTGCCCCCCGTTTATCGAGAACCTTGATGATGTGAAAACCCACGGGAGAGACAATGACTTCGCTGATCTCATCCTTGGCCAGCCGGAAGGCAACAGAGTCCACTTCCGGCATCATCGTCCCCTTATCCAGGAAGCCGACGTCACCGCCCGTGGCAGCCGACGGTCCCTGCGAAAATTGAGCCGCCAGCAGATCAAAAGATTCCCCTCCGATCAGCCGCTTGTGCAACATATCGGCATCGGCCTTGAGCTTTGTCTGCACGCCGCGATCGGCATTCTGAGGCAGAAGGATCAGGATCTGCTTGATCCGCACGGCTTCCTTGCCTTCATATTCATGGCGGCGCCTGACGTAATCCTCGCCGATTTCCTCATCGCTGACGAGGATTGTCGCTTTGAGTTCCCGTCGCAGCAAGCGCATCCGGGTTATCTGGTCCTTCATCTCCTGCTTATAGGCTTCGAGGCTGGAGCCCTCATGCTCCATCGTTTTCGTAAACTCCGCTATCGGGATATTTCTCCGCAACAGCAGATCCTTGATGGTATTCATGACCTCCTCATCCTTGACGACGATCCCCATTTTCGTGGATCGCTGCTGGATCAGCCTGTTATCAATCATCCGGCTCAAGATCAGACTGTGGCCATCGGCAATCAATTTATCTTTGTCGGAACCCTTGTAGGTGTCGTCGATCCTTTTCTTAAAGGGCTGAAAAGCGGTTTCCAGCTCGGACAAAGTGATAATATCACCATTGACAACGGCAACAATCCGATCAACCACTTTGCTCAATCCAACCGCCGGCGAAAGAATGCCGATGAGAATAACCCAAAAAAGCAATCTTCGTTTTTTCAAAATAACCCTCCTGCAAATGATATGGTGAAAGCTTTGCGTAACCTCTGAAAAATGGCTTCGCCGCGGCTCAAATATCTTTCCCGCTAAGAAGGCAACCAATCGTAATCATAATAGATTACAAACCGTTAACGTAATTTCCGGAAAGGCGGAAAACATTTGACTCGCCGCTTGTGAACCATTTTTTATAGGTCTCATGGTCAATGCTGCATCCTGCCTGTTTTTTATTCCCGCCGTCAAGTGAAAAGATTGCTTCAACTGGACGGCCCTTGCGAAAAACGGCCAAATAATATCTTGACTTGTGTCCCAAGCAGAGATAGACGGTCAGCACCAAAAACAATTCCTATAAACAGGAGACCGCAACATATGCCGAAAATGCTTAAAGAATCCTTGAAGACCATTGAGGATTATAAAATGACCAGCCCACATTATGTGGACCTTTTGGATATTCTTTCGGATATTCTGATTCTCAGAGAGGAACACCGCAAAAATATGGCCGACGTGTTTACCGTCGTAGATGAAAGCCTGATTGAGAAGAAAATGGTTGGCGGATTGCCGCTGATCGATTTTTCTTCCGGTCGCTTCGACCTGACACGACCCAAGGAATACTTTCTGGCCCTCCTGGGTGTCGCCGAAAAGAGGGTTCCCGGAGAAACCGCGGAACTGGCGGAAAAAATTAAAGATGGTTCCTGTGATTTTGAAAAAATGGTCCTGCACTCCTTTTACGTCCAGGATGACGAGCCTGACATAGACGCAGAAGAAGAGTTTTTTGACCTTGTCGAACTGTTTCTTGAGGAGAGCCTCCGGCCGTCCCTCGAAATCGTTGCGCAAAAATATGCTGATGTGATTGCCCGCTCCGGATGGTTGGAGGGTTATTGTCCGGTCTGCGGCAAGGAACCGAAGATCGGGCAGATCCGGGGAGAGGAAGGACGCTTCCTGTTCTGCAATCAATGCGGTTTTGAGTGGCATTTTCTCAGAATCAAATGCCCTTTCTGCAGCAATGAAGAACAGCAATCCCTGGCCTATTTCACCGTCGAAGGGGATGAACAATACCGGGTTGATGTCTGCAACGAGTGCAAACGGTACATCAAAATCGTGGATTTCAGGGAATCCAAACGGGAACCCAATCTCGATGTTGAGGATATTGCCACGCTGCATCTGGATATACTGGCCAATGAAGAGGGCTATGAATGACGGCTGCGTAAAAAGTCCGGATGCCGCGTTGCGCTGCATCCTTCGTCGTTGCGGCGTACGGCCGGGTACGCCTCACTTTCCGAGACCATTGAAAAATGGCTTCGCCGCGGCTCAAAATCTTTTTCGCTAAAAATATTATGATGCTTAAATATGTTTGAAATTTATAAATTAATCTAATTTCTGGAAAGTCGAAAAATCTTTCATTCGCCGCTCGCGAACCATTTTTCACCGGTTATGCAAAGCTCTCTCTTCGGGATTTATGCGACTTGCCTGCGGAACTTTTTGCGAGTCCGTCATGAATGACGAACATATCCATCAGATCGTGTCGCGGCTTCAGGAAAACCTCAAAAATTGGGACATGCCCATTGTTTCCCACCTGGCGGAGATGGGGCAGGACCCCTTCAAAATCCTCATTTCCACGCTGCTGAGCCTGCGGACAAAGGATGAAACGACAACAGGCGCGACGGCCAGGCTGTTTGACCTGGCCCGGTCCCCGGCAGATATGCTGCAGCTTCCCGAAGCGGTCATCATCAAGGCCATTTACCCCGTCGGCTTTTATCGCAACAAGGCCAGAACCATCCATCATATTTGCCGGGAACTGATTGACCGGCATCATGCGCGCGTTCCGGACAATCTCGAAGATCTGTTAGCCCTGAAAGGGGTGGGCCGGAAGACCGCCAATCTGGTCATTTCCCTCGGGTACGGCAGGCCTGCCATTTGTGTCGACACACACGTCCATCGGATTTCCAACCGCTTGGGATACGTTGACACAAAAACCCCGGAACAGACAGAGCAGGCCCTGAGGTTGAAACTGCCCGTGCGCTACTGGAGGGATTATAATACGCTGCTGGTGGCGTTCGGCCAGCAGATCTGCCGCCCCATCTCCCCTTTTTGCAGCCGCTGCCCCGTGTCCGCTTGCTGCGATCGGAAAAACATCGGCAAAAGTCGTTAATTTTCAATTTCCCCAACCCTCTCGAAGGGTTAAAAAGGTGTTGACTTAACGCCCTTCTGTGGCTATGATCCGCCCGCTTTCAACAGGCGTTTGATATCAATGTCCAGGGGGTTCATTCATCATGGGAATAAAAGTTGCCATTAACGGTTTCGGCCGGGTTGGTCGCTATATCGTCCGTGCCTGTATCGGCTATGATGACATTGACATCGTTGCGATTAATTCGAGGGCCAAACCGGAAACCCTGGCCCATCTGCTGAAATACGACTCCGTCCATGGTAAAATCGGGGTGGATGTCTCTGTTGATGGGCACAACCTGGTCGTTGATGGAAAACCCATTGCCGTGACCACGGTCACGCAGGATATTTCTGCGCTCCCCTGGAAGCAGATGGGGATTGATATTGTCCTCGAATCCACGGGAAAATTCAAAAAAAGGGATGAGTTGGCCGCGCATATCCAGGCGGGGGCCAAGAAGGTCATCCTGGCCGTCCCCGGCAAGGGGGTGGATGGAACTTTTGTCATGGGGGTCAATGAAAGTGCTTACGATCCAAAAAAGCATCACATTATCTCCAATGCATCCTGCACCACCAACTGCCTGGCGCCGGTAGCCAAGGTGCTGCATGATCATTTCAGGATTATCAAGGGGTTCATGACAACGGTCCATGCCTATACGATGGATCAGAGACTGTTGGATGGCTCGCACAAAGACCTGAGGCGTTCCCGGGCGGCGGCGCTCTCGATCGTCCCGACATCCACTGGCGCCACAAAGGCCCTGGGCGACGTTATTCCGGATTTAAAGGGAAAGCTGGATGGGCTGGCGCTGCGGGTGCCGACACCGAACGTTTCCATGGTGGATCTGGGCGTTGAGGTCGGGCGACCGGTAACGGTGAATGAAATCAACAGCGCGCTCAAGGCGGCTGCAAACAGTTATTTGAAGGATATCATGGCCTTCTGTGAGGAGGAACTGGTCTCCGTGGATTTCACGAGCAGTCCCTATTCCTCCATTGTGGACGGGCCCCTGACCGCCGTGCTTGCCGGCAGCTTTGTGAAAGTATTTGCCTGGTACGACAACGAGAGCGGCTATGCCTGCCGGATGAGAGATCTGGCGCTCCATATCGGACGAAAACTTTAAAAAGCAGACATGATCAGACCGATTTTTGCCGCAAACTGGAAGATGAACAAGACGGTGGGCGAATCGCTTGATTTCGTGAGTCGCCTGAAGAAGCTTGTCATCGGCATTAACGACAGGCAGGTGGTGATTGCCCCCTCTTTTACGGCGCTTTATCCTGTCGGAGCAGCCCTGAAAGAGTCGGGGATAGGCCTTGCGGCACAAAATCTGAGTGACAACAGGGAAGGCGCCTATACAGGTGAAGTGTCTGCCAGGATGTTGGCAGATGCGGGCTGCACGCACGTGATTGTCGGTCATTCGGAACGCCGTGTTTTTTTTGGGGAAAGCAATGACAGCATCCACGACAAGATCGGCATGGCCCTCGAATTCGGAATGCAGCCCATATTCTGTATCGGGGAAACCCTGCAGGAACGAGAGGCGGGCAGGACTTTTGAGGTTATTGAAAAACAGATTAAAGAAGGATTGAATCAGATCAAGGCATATGATATAGGGAAAACAGTTGTCGCCTATGAACCGGTCTGGGCAATCGGCACCGGGAAAACAGCAACACCGGAACAGGCCGGGGAAGCGCATGCCTTTATCCGTCAGCTGATGGAAAACCTTTGCGGGAAAGAGCCGGCCCGTCGGCTACCCCTCATTTACGGCGGGAGCGTCAACCCGGACAATATCGGCAAGCTCATGGCCCAGCCGGATATAAACGGGGCTCTGGTGGGCGGGGCCAGCCTGGATGTCGATACATTCGGCAAAATTATCGCATTTTGATTTTAAAAGAGAGGTTTATTAACGTGCAGATTTTTGTTACCGCATTACATGTCATCGTTTGCATTATCCTGATCCTTGTCATCCTGCTTCAGGCGGGGAAGGGCGCCAATATGGGGGCGGCATTCGGCGGCTCGAGCCAGACCGTCTTCGGCAGCAGTGGCCCGGCCAGTTTTCTGGGAAAAATGACAACCGTCGTTGCCGTTCTCTTTATGCTTACGTCGCTGACCCTGTCTTACTCCGCGCTCCATAAAGGAAAATCAGTGATGGGGGGCTCATCCAAGGCCGGAGTCGAACAAAAAACCGCGCCCGAGCAACCGGCGGTTCCGCCTCCGGCGCCCGCACCGACGGGTGCGACCGGACAACCTGCACAGGCCGCTCCGCAGCAGGCCAAATAGCGCCGGGATTAAGCCTGTGTTTGTTTTCATTTGACAAATCTTCCCGCCGGGTGTTAACGGAATTGCAAAGGCGGCAGTGGGCGTGCGGGTCGATCACCGCAGATACAAAAAAGCCGAAGTGGTGGAAATGGTAGACACGCTATCTTGAGGGGGTAGTGAGTTACGCTCGTCCGGGTTCAAATCCCGGCTTCGGCACCATTTTTTGGGTAAAGACCAAATTCTGTTTGCCCAAATTACTTGCGATAGCCCAGCAATTCAGTTTGAGCGCGGGGCTGTTGAAGCGAAGCAATCCCCCCCAGGGTTTCCCGATTCTCCACAAAACCGGCCCTGTCTGTTACATTCTATCCCTTCCGGAATCGGCGGTTCGCCTTCAACCCATTATGCGTTCCTTCTCCTCAGCACCATCCTGATCGCAATATAGGGGAAGAGGAAAAAAAGAAAATTGCAGATCTTCACAAAAGCCATGCCGCAATAATTCAGTAAATCATATTCGTGCCTCGATATTTGAAATAGTTTGGTATGAATCATGTGGCCCGCCTCCCCGCCGAGCAGGAAAAAGATGAACCAGAACGTAATGAAGACAACGCCAATAAAAAAGCACCGGATCAAAATGTTGGAAAGGATTTCCAGATCGCTTATAAAACTCGAAGATTCATTCATTTTTATCCTCCTGGCCGGCTTCTCTGAAGAACTTTGTTAATCGGTTACTTAAAAAAAGCCCAGCTACTAACAGCGATTACTATAGCCCCGTGGAGCAACTCAAAAATCGCCTTGAATGTTTTTCTTGCGCATTGCAGGGCTTTACCTTGTTTTCCGGTGAGATGATCAGGATCTCAAAGATAGTAATAGCAAAGGATTACTGAGCATGGTGGTAGTACCGGTTCAAATCGAACAGTCCCGAGTGCACGGGTTCATCCTCATAGAATCGCTGTTGAAACCAGTCATACGTATCCCAGAGCCGGTCCTCCGCTCTGTTGACGCCGTACTTGGCCAGCCGCTCATAATCTCTCGGACTTTTCTCAAAATGGGTAAGAAGATCAAAAAAATCGGGCAGGTCCTCTTCACGGACATCGACAAAGTAGTTTGGGTATGATCCGATGAGGCCGTGAATAAAATCGGCACTGTCCTTTGATGCATCGAGCTCGCCTCTTTCACCGAACAAATGGGTAACATTGCCATGCCAGCGATTGATCACAATGGAGATCGCAAGATCTTTTCCGTTTTTCAGGCGGATCCTCATATAGGCGACATTGGCATTGGAATTATTGATCAATGAGAAAAATGGTGTGCCGGGTTTGGAAACGGCACGAAAAGCCCTGAGGTAGTCATCCTTCGTTTCGTATTTTTCCGGCAAGCCCGGATAGGCAACTCCTGCCCGCTCATAGTTCACGGCATCAAAAGCGATATTTGTTGCAGGCAAAATGTGTTTGTTAACAATATGTTCCATGAACTCACGCTTCGGTTCGTCCGTCACAAAGGAAATTTTCGTCGGCAGGGCGGAAGAATAGTAATGAATCTTTTCAAGATCAACCCCCTTATACCACGACTGCATGACCTCCTGCCGCTTTGACGCGGGCAGAAAATCCAGGAAGTAGCTTTCGCCTTCAACGCGGAGCGCATCCATGTAAAGCCGCAGCGCCAACTGGTGGCCGACCGTGCCGTACACATCAAATCCGGCAACAAGCGCATAGTAGATGCGTTCAAGCAGGGGATAGTCCACAACCCACATCGTTTTCGGCAGATTTCCCAGTACCCCCTTATGCACGGATGCGTTGTCAAAATGGCGATAGACGGTAAGCAACGGCGTATCCGAGGCCCTGTTTCCCTTCCAGACGGATTCATAGCCGAGACCGGTGTAGTGATGGGACGTATAATAATCTTGCCGGACTTTATAAAACTCAACGGCGGCCTTTTTATGCTCATCGGTCAGCGCCTTAAAGATGCGCATGTCACTGCCGATTTCGATCGGCATGCGCAGTTTGTCGCTGTGCAGCTTCAGAAAGGCCGGATACGCCACGCTCAGATCGTGATCGGGATCCAGGAACATGACCCAGAAATGATCATTGATCACATTAAGGGCAATTTGACCTTTACAGACCGGACCGTGGATGAAGGTCATGATGATATAATGCACGTTGTCCAACAGGAACTGGTAGCGCAAACGCGGGGGGATCTGTTCAAATGCGACAAAAGGATTGGCGCTCAATTTCGCATCATATCCTACCGTATGTGGGGTCTGCAACCATCCCGGCTGGATAAAAAGTTCCTTGAAGCGGTGCAGTTTGGCCTCATCAAGGTCAAATACCATATGGGTCTTGTGGACGATCGTGGAGTGGATCTTTCTAAAACGATAGTAGACCCGCTCAACACCGGGGTCATCATAGGGGCGCACGGTGGCGATCAGATCAATGGGCTTGCCGGGCGCGGTCTTCGAGCGGACCAGTTCATAGTATTCATGGGTCGGCGTACCGAATTTCAGATGGGCCAGGAACAGATGCTCATAGAGATAGCGTGCAGTCATGGCGTGCTTGGCATCGTCCTGGTTGAAAAACGTTTCCCACTGTTTTATTGCCAGGGCATCGCTTTCTTTCGGTGTCGTCAGCATCTCCTGCTGGGCGGCATCAGGCCCCTTCGCGCCCTGAACCAGCCAGCCCGCAACGATATTGAATTCTTCCTGCTTGAGCGGAGGAAACCCGAAGGGCATGCCGCGGTTCGGGTGTTTTTCCAGGTACCCTCCGAGCTCTTCGGGACTTCCGGCACAGGTCAGATCGTCGGCTTCAGACCTGTACTCTCCGACGCTTTTCGGGTTTTTCATCTTGTGGGAAAGCAGCTCGATCATGATGGAGTCGTTCAACCCGCCCGACGCTTTGCTGTCGGTAACGCTGAAAAATTCTTTCTGACGCCACTCCTGGGTTGATTGGGCGTCCGTGAAGAGACGGGTTGGATCCATGGATTTCAGTCGTGTGGCATTGTAAACTGCCCTTTTTGTGGCACCGCGGTCCGCACCCTCAAAAGAGTCGAGCTTGAGCTGACAGGGGGAATTGTAACAGGAATGGCAGACGACGCAGCGGCGGTCGAGCAGTGGCTTTACCTCCTTCAGATAATCTATATTCCTCGATGGGATCTGGAAAGACACCGGCGCCAAAGCTTTCGAAGCACATCCGGCTAAAAGTACGACCATTGCCAAAACAATAGCTGCAATATGCCTCATGGATTACTCCCCCTTCAGTCGGAAAAACGTCTCTGCGACGTGGATGCTGAAATTGCCACGGGATCCAAGGCCGCTTTACTTTGTTGGTACTAAGAACTTGTTTTTTGTCGAAGCGCATAGATCCCGCGCTGTCCGTTCATTCATAACAAACGGCATCACTTGCGACAGCCCAGCAATTCAGTTTGAACGCTGGGCTGTCGAAGCGAAGCAATCCCCTCAGGGATGAATAAAGATGGGCGGGAAAAAGATACCGATGCCCGGCGGTGGAGGCGGTGCATAGACAACCCGCGGGGGGGGATAATAAACGCGTTCCCTGTAGCCATAGTGGTAGCCATAAGGCCTGGCATCTCTTTGCTCGTATCGGTGCTTGTAATTTTTCCCCCTGCGTTTGTCGTTATCTTTGCCGAGGGCCGGCGCCACGCCTATACTGCCGATCATTGCGGCCAGGACAAGCCCCATCATAATCTTACCCACGATGGATCTGAAATTCCATGTACTTGATGTTTTCATAATGTCACTCCATTTCTGGATCGATTTCGATCAACTTTACGGCGTCAATCTTTAATTGTATACTATTACTCGATCATTTCCTCTTTTGTTTTCTGTTTTCCATATTTCCCTGTCCGGAATACGATATCGGTAATATTCTTCTGTTCATCCGACATACTGGAATAGAACGCCTCGAAAGGCGGGATGAGTTTTTCCATTTGATCTAACTGGGCTTTGGTAATTTCACTGTGTAATTTCATATGCTCGACAGCGTTCAGAGTCTGGGTGCCTTCAGCCCTCTCCTTGGCACGGGCGTCTCTGAGGGCGTCCATGTCTTTCGCATTTTCACGCATCACCTGAGTAAGGTTATTCCATAATTCTTTTTGGTCATCGGTGATATTTAGTGAGCCCTCAAGCTGTTTGATCTGCGCCTCCGTATGAGCGACAGCAGAGGGTCTGGCAACTGCCGATGATTTCTTTTTGCCTGCGGCTGCAAAAGAAAGACCTGCACTGGCGAAAAAGATAGCGGCCAGAAACACCACCATCACAACAACGAGTGTAACTGGAAAAGCAACTTGATAAGCATGTCGTTTCATGATCTGTCTCCTTTTAAGTTTAATCTTTAGCGCTTGAAAGCGCCAAGAGTTTATAAACCGAATGATTGAATTTGACTTTCTTACTTATTAACTGAGGGGACTGCCCGCGGCCGGCAGCAAATTCATCCTGCAGTGCCGGGGAGCCCTCCTCATTTGCCTGCTTTCATGGCTGTTTACTTTTTCAGTTTGGTAAATTTCGAACCTTCTATCGTGGCGCCGGCCATAAGCCCTTTCTGGGCAAAGACAAACCCGATAACAGGTTCCTTGAATTTCATCGTATTCAAGGAATCATCGACGCCGAGATTGACCACGGTGACCTTGGCATCAACACCTGCTTGCCAGTTTTCGCTGTTACGGAATTTCGTCAAGACCTCATCACTCATGAAGACAACAATGATGTCCTTCTGCTGGCCGCCGATCTGATAGCCGAAAGATCCGGAAACGATGTTGTAGTAACCGACCGTTTTCCCGCCGATCCTTAAGGCTCCCTCGCCATACTCAGCGCCGACGATGAGCCCCCCCTGTATGACCTTAGGGATGATAAGGACCCCCTTGGCGGCATCCAGAAACTCCTTCGCACCCTTGACTTCCTTGACAAATCGGTCGAGGGATGCGTTTACGCTGACGTCGATCTCTTTGGCCGTGTCTGCGTATGAGAACGCCGGAAAGGTTCCTATAATCAAGGCCATGCACATGACAATAAACACTTTAACGCTTGCTTGTTTCATTTTCTTTCCTCCTTTTATTCTAATGTGTTGGTAAATAACTTATCCAGGTTGCCGCGATACGCTATTATTTGTTGTATGTACTTAAAATGACACGTTAATCCCTGCGCCGTAGTACTCTGCCCGTAATTTGTAGAATTGGCCGAAGGGAAGATTGCCGTGGTAATATTCGCCGAAAATCTGAATGGCCCGTTTTTCGCTGTAGGGGCTGCGGATGTTGACGCCGGCCTTGACATTGATGTCGGGGTTCCAGTCGGTTTCCTCCCAGGCATGGTACAGGACGCTGGCGAACAGGCGCATCGTTGGTTTGAAGACCGGCTCCCTGCTTTGATAATCAATGCCTGCCTGGACACTGTAACGCTTGAGGTCGGAGTCGGTGCGGAGGATGTATGAGGGACCGGCGGTGAACTGGAATCCCTCCCATTCCCATGCGCCGAGCAGTTCAATGGTCTCGAAGCTCAAGTTCATGCGCGTTGCCCTCAGCTCCGGTTTCTGTGGCTGGAGGAGGAACTCGTCCCCCAGGTGGGAGGACTGGTGGAAAAGGCGCGCCCGCGCCGACCAGGGACCGTTCCGGTAGCTTAGCGGAAAGCCGATGATATAGTCGGCGTTGATCAGGTCCATGGAACTGGCGTCCAGATTGAACTGGGCGAAAACCGCCCCGCTGACACTGAGCTGCCAGGCGTCCGCCTCGCCCCAACCGGGCGTGCGCACCAGGCCGAAACTATCGCCGAACCCGACCGATCCGATGTTGATACTGCTTTCGGGGAGGTTGAGGCGGAGATAGGTGACATGGGTACGAGGCTCCTTGGGGCTCGCCATCGGGGGGTTAAACAGCTGGCCCGGAGGGAAGAGAATGGTTTTTTTAATGGTGACCTGCTCGATATTCTTGTCTGGTGGCATGTTGTCAAATCCTACGATAAAGGGAATAAACGCCGCCAGGAGCAGCCCTACAAAGAAGTTTCGCATCATATACCCCTCATGCTGTAGCCTTTTCCGGGTTATCTTGTTTCAAAGGCAAGGGGCCGGATCAAGGTAAAACACCTGTCCGGACCCCTGCCTTCGTGTACCTATTGCACGACGATTTCAAAAAGAACTCTCATGTTTGCCTTTGCCGCTTTTGAGTAAAGCTCTTTAGGCGCCGCTTCGTACATGGCCGGGTCTGCCTCGCCATAGCCGATTGTGGAAAGTCTGTCCGGTGTAATGATGCCTTCGTTAATGAGGAATACCTGGACAGCCTTTGCCCTTCTTTCACTTAACGCCTGGTTGTAGGCGTCAGTGCCTGATGCAGAGGTATACCCTGCAAGGCGGACTTTGGCATTAGGATTATCTCTCAGCTTCTGGATATCCCTTTTCAGGATTGCCTGCGCTTCCGGTGTAAGGGTTGACTTATCGAAATCGAAATGTATGTCCTCGAACGCAAGGATAACAACCCTTTTCTCAGTCTTCGTCGCCGCTGCGGCAACGACCTTCTCCTCAACCATCGGCTCAGCCTCAACGATAACGACCTTCTCTGCCGGCTGTGCAATCATCTGTTTATAACGCAGACAATTTCCGGAGATTACTTTATCAACAAAAGCGGCCATGGCTGCCGGGGTTACCAGCTTATCGGCGTTCACGGTATATCCGCCTTCAACGTTCTGCACGATCCGTTCTGAAAGTTCTTTCCCGTTGGGAGTATATCCTACCTGAACGGCATAAACACAGAGCCTGTCGCCGTACTCTGCGTTAACTTTGGTAATGGCCGCCATGACAGCTTCGGGCCTGATGTCATCGACACCCGGAGTTTCAGAAAAATCGCTGACGATGATAATGGCCGAATTACCGGCCGCCCCTCTGAGATCATCGCCTGCTGCCGTAATCGCTTTTCCCATGGGCGTTCTACGGTTGACAAATTCGATGGAGTTTATTGCCTTCGTATAATCTTCTTTGACGAGGGGCTGTCATTCCATAAATCAGAGCCGTTTCTTCGGCCCAGAAGGTCCTTAGACCCGCGTTCAGCTTGATTTCCGGAATCGTCGCGATCATGTTCTTTGCAGCATTTTTCGCATGGATCAGGCGAGAGGCTTCATTGACCATCGGCTTACCGTGCGACTGACCCATGGAAGCAGATTTGTCAAAGAGGACAACGAAATTATCCGGTTTCTGCACGATTTGCCCTGATTTTATCTGAGGGTTAAGATCAACCGGCTTAAATGCCGCGCAGCCGGCAAACAGGATGCAAAGCATCAACGAAAAAATTACTCCATAACCGATTCTTTTCATAATAAGGTCTCCTTTTCATTTTAGTTGTTAAGATTCATTTATGACTTCTAAACAGGTCTCCGCCCCTGAATGACTCTGACCAGCACAATGATGATGGCAACGACCAGCAGGATATGAATAAAATTACCAATCGCATAGCCACTTATCAACCCCAACGCCCACAATATTATCAGTACCACAGCAATCGTCCACAACATGTGATCCTCCTTTCTGATTGCTCATTCCCGCTGCCGGCTACTGCATCACCAGACCAGCCGGCAGTGATCATACAGCCTCTTTGGACTCAAACTACCCGATGGTCATAAGGTTCTTTACGCTCTTCACACCGTTTACGTCGTTGGCGTATTTGGCGGCCAGATCCTTTTCGGCTGCGTTTTTCGCCTTGCCGGTCAATGTAACCACACCCCTCTTCGTGGTGACCGAGGTATTAAGGGCACTGGTCGAGCGATGATAAAGCAGTGTCATCTTGACCTGGGCGGTGATCGAAGCGTCATCGATCTTGTCGCCTGCCGTTCGTGTCTTTTTCGCGGTCTTTCCTACGGTCATCTGATTATTTACGCCTTTAACCCCGTCAACATCCTTGGCGTATTCGGTCGTCAGATCCTTTTGTGCCTGGCTGGTCGCTTCGCCTTGCAAGGTGACGATTCCGTCTTTGGTGTTAACCTCCGTCATGAGCGCTCACGCTGCGATGGAACAAGAGTGTGGTTTTCACTTTCGTTGTGAGCCACGTATCCGAGTTCTCAGCGGGGGGGGTACCTTTGACTTCCAGCTTGTTGTCCACACTCTTGACACCGGGTATGCCCGTCACGGTCTCCCGGGCCAATAATTTGTTGTGGTTATCGGCGACTGTCCCGGTCAAGGTGACGGCGCCGTCCTTTGACTGGACCTTAATATCATCGCCCTTGAGGTAGGTCTTGAACACATACGACTGCTTGGCGGTTGATTCGATGCGGCTGTCCATTTTCGATGCTTGCACGGGCACGCTGAGCGCCAGCAGAGCCACCGCTGCCGCCATCATTACTACTATTCTATAAATTCTTTTCATTTGTACGTTCTCCTTTTATGGTTGTTGTTACTGTTGTTTTTTGAATTCTTTCACTCCGAAGACCTCCTGTCTTCCTCTCATTATTTCCCCCAAACCTTCTTGACCTCACCGATCTTTTCCTGAACTTTGCCGGCCATCTTTTCAGCGGACCCTTCAACTTCCAACTTTGGATTATCGCTCAGTTCCCCGGCGATCTCCTTGATCTTACCCTTTACCTGGTGAAACTTGCCTTCCGCCTGGTCCCTCGTACTTGATTTCATGGTATTCCTCCGTTAGTATTTCGATTTGACTGCTGGTACTTTAACCGCATTAAACTCCGTAATTCCTGGACTCGGACTACTCGATGGTCATCCGGTTCTTTACACCCGATAGCTACGAGCCTCTTTTTTGTAGTCGGGTGAATCTTTTATCATCCTACTTTCTATCCCGTTTTTCTTTTTCTTCCTCCCCTCTTTCGTGTTTTTCCTGAGGCTGAGAATGTTGTGGTTGCCGAACCTGGCGTTTTTGCTCTTGTTTTTGCGGCGGCTGAACTCTCTCCCGAGGTTGTTGTCTTGGCTGCTGAACTTTCTCTTGATGTTCTTGCTCTTGTCTTTGTGGCTGCTGAACTTTCTCCTGAGATTGTTGTCTTGGCTGCTGAACCTGAGGTTTCTGAACCTGGGGTTGTCTTGGTTGCTGTTGTCTCTGCTGCTGAACCTCAGGCCTCTGTTGATATTGCTGCTGCCTTTGATTTCTTAGTTCCTGTCTCTGCTGTTGTGGTCGGGCTTGATAATTCTGGACGCCCCAAGTTCCCTGCCTTTCCCAACGTCGATTATTTTGCCAGCTCTTCCAGTTCTGTTTAAGTCGTTGGTTAGGAATCCGTTCATAGTCCCATCGATGCCCGTACCAATTATTGTTTCTGTAGTATCCCCTCCAACCTGGGTCCACATCAAAATAAAAACTTGGAACATTTCTATAATAACCCCAGCCCCGGTTATAATACTGTGAGCGATACCAATGACCTTCCCATAGACGCCACCACCAACCATTGTAGAAGAAGATGTCCGCGTCTACGTCAGGAACGACGTAGACATACGTCTCGGGCAGCACGATCAACACCGGTGGTGCGGCAAATACGATGGGCGGCGGCAGAGCAATCCTAACGTTTATACCTACCTGCGCCATGGTTGGAATAGGGACTGCAATGATCAACGCCAAAAGTATTGTTCCAAAAAGTAACTTTTTCATTTTGTTGCCTCCTACGCACATCCTTGTTTTGTCTCCGCTTAGCTTTTCCTGCTTCCCACAACCAGCAGCACAATGCCGCCAACGAGCGCAATAGCCCCCACAATGGGCGGCAGCGGAATCGTTTTAGTTTTATCAGCCGTCATCTGGATGGGGCCAATATCGACGACTTTTTCTCTTGTCGTGTAGGTAATGCCCTGGTAAGCGAATGCCGCGATACCCAGCGCGATCAGTATGATCGCAATGATGATATTTGTTTTCATAGAATCTCCCGTTTCCTTTTCTATTTTACCGTCTTGCCCTTCCGACGTTTTTCCCCTGATCCGCTCTCATCAATTGCCGATTCTCCAGAATCACCGGGTCAACAATCTCCCCGCAGATCAAACATTTCCATCCCCAAAACTGTCCATGGGCACTGTAAAATTTGTCATAGACCACGGCACCCCTGCAGCGAAGACATTTCGTAAAAAGCAATTTATCCATTAAATCTCCTCTATTCCCGCCGGGTGGAAAACGGTGTGGAACATCATTTCATGAGGCTCTTTGAGAAGGTTCATCGCCCCCCGGAGCACCCTGAAATGCTCCGACTTCAGGTGGGTCATAAGGTTCTCTTGGGTATCCCATTCTTCAATAAGAAAGAGTCGATTTTCATCCTCGATACTCTGGCAGAAGTCGCAACGCTTACATCCCTTCTCCATCCTGATGGAACCGGTCAGTGAAGTGATCGTCTGTGACAACTCCATGCGCTTCTCAGAAAGGCTTTTCATTCGTAAGATTGCGAGGATCATGAATATAGTAATAGCAAATGGCCTGCCAACAGCCGAAGGGAAAGCAGAAGTTTTAATTAATCCTTTGATTACAGGCGATTAGATTAATAAGAGAGAATGGCTGAAAAGTATGAAATGATTCGCTTGGCCTCAATATTTGGTGGAACCTCAATATATTGAGGGATACGTTAAGGAGAACCAGGCAGCGAGCGTTCAGGAATGAGCAACGCGGGTGCCAAGGCGCCCGCGTTGCTCATTGCCATTCATTGAATACCCGTTTAATCCTTCGGTTTCCCCCCCTTTTCCTCGGGATGTTTCTGCTCTCTTGGTTTTTCTACATCTTTTTCAGAGGGCCTCGGTTCCTTCTGTTTTTCGATTTGTTTTTGTACGGGTCTCTGCTCTCGTGGTTTTTCTATTGCTCTTTCCGGCGGCTTGATCGTCTCTTTAGGTTTTACCGGCGCTGCGCGCTCCGGTCTCGCTTGTTCAGGTTGAACGGGCTTCACAGGCAGCACACGTTCAGGACGTGCCTTTTCAGGCTGAGCAGGTTTTGCAGGGCTCGCTCGCTCTGGTCCTGCGGGTTGCCCGCGCTTCTCCTGCTGACTCGGCTTTACCGGCACCACGCGCTCCGGTCTCGCCTGTTCAGGTTGAACGGGCTTCACAGGCAGCACACGTTCAGGACGTGCCTTTTCAGGCTGAGCAGGTTTTGCAGGGCTCACTCGCTCTGGTCCTGCGGGTTGCCCGCGCTTCTCCTGCTGACTCGGCTTTACCGGCACCACGCGCTCCGGTCTCGCCTGTTCAGGTTGGACGGGCTTCGCAGGCAACACACGTTCAGGACGTGCCTTTTCAGGCTGAGCAGGTTTTGCAGGGCTCGCTCGCTCTGGTCCTGCGGGTTGTCCGGGCTTCTCCTGCTGACCCGGCTTTCCGCCGGTTTTGATCTCCCTCTGTTGAAGCTTTATTTCCGTTTTCGGCCGGTTCACCTCGCCGGCTGGTACAATATGGTTCGTGACCTTGGGCGCTTCGATCCGGGCCTCGCGGTTGACCCTCCCTTCCTTGATACTCTTCGCCCGTTCCTGGACCACGGAAGCCTTTTCTTTCCTGCCCGATTGAATGATTGCCTGATTCTGCTGGATACGTTTGATCACGGTATTGTGAGGCTTCTCGTTCACCTTTCTGTCGGTGTAGTTGTACCGCTGCTTGTTCGTCGTGTAATTGTTGATCACTGTGTTATTGACGACCGGCGCCGCACGATAGTTGTTGATGATGGTGGTGCGGTTTATGTTGGTCACCCGGACATTTCTGTAATTGTTCACACGGTAGAAATTGTTCCGGTTGACCACGACGGCATGGTTTGCATAAGCATAATTCCGGACGTTGATGTTGATCTGGGTGATGTTGACGTTGCTCACAACCACCGCATGAGGGCCTCCCCAGTGGCGGTGGCTGTAGTACGTCTCGCGCGGCGCCAGGGGCACCCACCCCACGTAGATTCCACTGTGAATCCATGAAACCCTTCCGGGATACCAGTAGAAGCCCACGTCGAGGAGGGGGAGACCGGCGCGCACGCTCACCACAGGCGGGGCCCAGTACCAATAGTTCCGTACATAGACCCAGTTGCCGTAATGGTGAGTGACATATCCGAAGGGTTCTGCCGGAATCCAGGTCTGGTCCCCATACCAGTCGGTCCAGCGGCCCACGGTGAAAGGCGACCAGCCTACAGCTACTCTAGGCCGCCAGAACCAGCGCGACGTTCCCTCATAGGGGACACTCTCCCAGCTTCCGTTCTCTTCAAGGGCATACGCCTCGTCCCTGAGGCTGGGCGGAAGATATTCGGCCGACCGACCCTTCACCCTCGCCTTCGCCACCCAAAAGTTTTCACGGATCGTGTTCCACCGGTTCCAGTCAGGATCGACGGTTCCATCTCCTGATGACACTTGCTGCCGGTCGGCGAGGATCGACGGGGATCCGGCCGCTACGTTGTATTTGGCCTCGGTTGCCGAGTGGACGAAACCCACTTTCCCCCTCACCGCGACCACTTCCACGGAGTTTTCGCCCACGTAAAAGTCAAAGACCGTTCCGGGATCGCTCAGAACGTACCCGAATGGACTCGTAACCTTGATGACCGTGTCGGAGCTTTTGTTGTAGATCCGGGCCAAACCCGAAGCAACGTCCATTTCGGCCAGGTCCGCATCAAGGGTTATGAACTGGATCTGTGTGCTGTTCCCTATCCTGATCCAGATCCCGTTGGGGACGATCATCTCCGCCATCCCCCGGCTTCCTGAAAAGAGTGTATCCTCTGTGCCGAACGGTGCATCCCTGACCACGGCCACCCAGTCCTTCTCCGCAGGAACATAACGGAGCAGATCCCCTTCGATATGAAATATGCGGCCTACCACCATGGCCGGCGCGTCTGCTGCCGAGGATGGCGGAACCATCACCACCGCGATAAGAAACATACACACCAGGACTGCTATCATCCATCTTATTCTTTTCATATGTAACACCTTCTTTCTTACCGCCTATAATTCTGAACCGGAGAGCACTTCTGGCTTTCTGCCTCCCTCTCTGATTTAAAAGAAACGGGCGCAATGGCGGGAATGACCTCCGGGTCCTTAGCCGCGCGGGATAAGAATATCACGTCGCCCTGATGTTGATAAGAATTATGATATGCGGCCACTTCACCTGCACATGTTAATCTTTATCGTGTCCGCGCTTCCATCCCTTGCCTTGATCGTAACCTTTACCCTTGTGCCGGACTTCTTTTGGATAGCGATCCCGCGGCAGATCGATCCAGGGGCCGCCCTGCGACTGAGAGTAGTACCACCGGTCATTGTTGTAATAATAGTGGAAACCACTGTGGACATAGTATGGGTCCATCAATTCCACAACTATCGGAAGGGGCGGCGCGATGACAACGCCGGCGCCGCGAGGTCCCGCAGCCATAACGCACGCTGCACACAGGAACGCTGCCAATAAAATTGTAAACCATAATTTTTTCATCATAAGCCTCCATGCTTTTTTATTCTTGACCGGAAGTGCATTCTGCAAGCTCCACCCTATGGCCAGGGAACATGAGTTCTTTTACGGCTCCAGGGGAGGCCATAAAGTTCTTTCCCTTAGCTGCTGAACTTCCCTCATCCGGACTCAGATGTCTTCAAAAAAATTTCCTCTGTCAGACGAATTCATGGTGATTTCTCGTGCACTAAAATCACGTCAGATCCGCCCCGTCAGCAGCAGGATGATCAAAATCAGAAGAATCAATCCAAATCCGCCGCTCGGATAGTATCCCCAGCTCTTACTGTGAGGCCAGGTTGGCAGTGCGCCGATGAGGACGAGTATCAAAATAACGATCAGTATCGTACCCATGTTTTTCCTCCTTTCCTGTTATTTGACTCTCTTGTTTTTTAGCTAATAGAGGCTGTCCGTACCGAGCAATAAATACAAACGGCATAAAATCTTTCTTTTTTGTCATTATTTCGCGCATATTTCCGATAATTTCTACCAATTCGACACTATCCTTATATTCCAGCTCGGTTTTGTCCCTGATATATCCATATTTCTTTCGTAAACGCCCCAAAAGCTTCTCGCCTTTTCCTCCGATCTCGCCAAGATCGTTATCAGTGAGTTTTCCCCACTTCTCTTTAACCCTCCCTTTGATCTCCAGCCATTCCCCTTTCAGAATATCCTCATTCATGTTCATCCTCCTTTTGGCTGAAGTTGTCGCTTATTGCCGGCCTACCCATTCCCTTTTTCTCTACTCGGATGTTCGCGGAACCCGCAGGCACAGTCTGCGCAAGGTCGATTCACTCACTGTAGACCGGTACAATGGATGATCTGCGAGAGTAATATTGAAGAGGGGAAACATTTCCCCCGATAAAAAATTTTTCTGCCACCCAAGGAAATTCGCATCTGACTCCGAACCAGGTGGATTTGCGTGTTCAGACAATATCAGCCTCCGTCTACATTGAATTATCGAATTGACTTGGTAAGTGTAACTGCAAATGGCCTGCCAACGGCCGAAGGAAAATTAAGAAGTTTGAATTCAGCCTTTAATAATAGGGAATTAGAACAACAGGAGAGGACAGCGGATCAGCATAAAATGTTTCGTATGGCCTCCATATTTGGTGGAACCTCAACATGCTGAGGGATTCGCTGAGGAGAGTCAGGCAGAGTCAGCGTTCAGTAATGCAGGCTGATACTCAGATCCAGGGGGAACCCTGTCTATCCAAGCTGCAGAGAATAAAGCGTCTCCGAGCAAGGTTTTTTCAGATGCGGTCCGCCCTATATAATAGTACCATAGTACTGATCACCACCCGCCTCGGCGAGGATGAAGAAGCTCGGGATAGTCCAACCGGAGACAAAAGAACCGGATCAGACTTTTACCTTGCTCTCAAAGCATCCCTCAATATGTTGCGGTTCCACAAGATATTGAGGTCATACGAAACATTCCATACTTCTCTGCTGTTCTCTCCAGTTCATTTATCTATCTGTTATTAAAGGAATAATAAGAATTCATGATGTTTATTCAGCGATTGGCAGGCCATTTGCAATTACATGGCTGGAATCCTTGCATTCATACGAATGAAGATTTGAAATGGGGCGTCGCCATTCATGGCTCACTGCGCAGTATCTCGTTGAACGGCCGAATCGCTGAGACATGACAGAGGCGGCACGGCAATTTACGGGTTGTATTGAGCACCATCCCGACGGGAGTCCTGAATTCCGGCAGAGATCAGCTGTTTATACAAGCAGGCGAAACGTAATAAAAATCAAATCAAAACGTGACAACTGAGGCGGGATGAGTGAAAATCAGCAGCTAAAGGAGGCAACATTTTATGAAAATTATAAAGACTCTGTTTTCCCAGTGTTTAGCATTGGCCGTATTGGCTAGTTTCAATGTCTACGCCGCGGACCAATCAATTTGTCATTCTGGTGCAAACGTTGTACTTCATAACGACGGATCGCTACAAGCTTGCCAACTCAAAGATGATTACGATGCAACCAGCATCCAATGTAAAAAGGATGGTCTTGTTAGTTTTTATACCAACGGCAACTTAGAATCTTGCATCCTCTCTAAGCCGACTGCCATAGGCATGACTAAATGCAAGCAAGATGGTCCAATTTCTTTTTTCATCGATGGCAACCTGAAATCATGCGTGAAGCCAGACAACTGAAAAAGATGATTGAGGTTAATAATTTAACGGACAAGGCGTTGTTCATAAAAGGAGGTACAAATGATGAAAAATAGCAAGAGTATTATCGCCGTGTTGGCGATGATCGCCTTGATTGTGGGGATATCGGGCTGCCCGAAAGAGGGCCCGCTGGAACGCGCCGGCAAGAAAGTCGATAAGGCAGTAGAAGACATCAAGAAATAATAGCCTTGGCAAGAAGATAGGGACAGGATATGAGCTGCCCCGAAACCGGCCCGCTGGAAGAATAACTTATTGGAAGCCACTTCAGCTTAGAGAGCGCTATGACACGTAGGAAACGATACCTGTTCTTCTTTTCTTTGGCATTGACCGTCTTCCTGCTGATTCCTGCATTCATGGCGGAAACGGTCATATCCGCAGAGAAACTTCAATACCAATCGGATCACTTCGATGGCCTCCGGTATTTCAATCCCGGCGTTCCTCAAACCCCGCCATATCCCCCCGGCCAGGCGTCAAGGCGCGGCTTCTCCTGGTGGGTTTGGAACTGGATCCTAAACAATGATTGGCCGGAATGGCCTGAAGCAAAGGATAATCTCCCTGGACCGCGCCCTGTCGCCCGTGTCCCGAAAGGTGCGATCAGCGTGACCCCTGTCGGTCACGCCACTTTCCTCATTCAAATGGATGATCTTAACATTCTCACCGATCCGATGTGGTCGGACCGCTGCAGCCCCGTATCATGGGCCGGCCCCAAGAGGCACTTTCAGCCCGGGATCCGTTTTGAAGATCTTCCCCCCATTGATGTCGTGCTGGTATCCCACAATCATTATGATCACCTTGATCTTCCCACCCTGGAGCGTCTCGCGGAAAAGGGAACACCGCGCGCCATCGTGCCCCTCGGCAATCTCGATCTCGTCCGGGGCGCAGGCATCCCCACGGTGGATGAGTTTGATTGGTGGCAGTCGGTCCGTGTGTCTTCCGACGTAACGATAACCCTGGTTCCCGCGCAGCACTTTTCGATGCGCAACCTGGGCCTGGGGAACTATAATCAAACCCTCTGGGGAGGTTTTGTCATCTCCGGATACTCGGGTAATGTATTTTATTCCGGGGATACGGGTTACGGTCCCCATTTTCAAGAAATCGCCCGACGCTTCTCACCGATCCGGTTGGCGCTTCTTCCGATCGCGCCCTTCCGGCCGCAGAAGGCGAATGAACCGACTCCCGGGTATCGACCCACTCTCCACATGGGACCGGCTGAGGCCGTCAAAGCGCAGCTGGATCTGGGCTCGCCGTTCACCATCGCCGCCCACTTCCGGGTATTTCGGCTTGGCATTGAGGGATTTGATGATGCCGTGACTGTTCTGGCTTCGACATTGGAGGAGCATCATCTGAAGCCCGATACCTTCGTCGCGCCTGTGTCTTGGCCAGGCCATTATCATGCCCCCGCTGCTGTATGTATTACCATTGACCGTCTTTAAGGCGCATGATGACGGAGAGAAGCTTTTCAACAGCCGCCCGCCCATAAACATGAATTTGGAAGAGAAAGTCTTTCGCTGACAGGCGGGTTTGAAACATCAGGGGATTGAGGAACGGTTACATGAAGAGATATATTCCGGCGTTATTCATCATTCTTATTTTAATGGTGGTGGTGAATGCCTATGCTCGGGATTCCCGAGAGGCGGCCAAGATCCAGCATTTAATTGCATCCGTCGAAGCTCTGGAAGGGGCGACGTTTATCAGAAACGGCAAAGCTTATGATGCCCGGTCGGCTTCAAACCACTTGCGCCTTAAGCTCAAGAATGCGGGGGATCGGGTAAAAACGGCGGAAGACTTCATTAAGTATTGTGGATCAAAATCTTCCATGACAGGTGTGCCATACCTGATAAAGTTTGCAGACGGCACTACCGTGAAAGCCGAAATATTTTTCAGGAAAAAGCTCATGACGTTTGCTCAAGACAGACCATAACCCCCTGTCCCTATGGCAGGTTGCAATGCATTTCGCGTTTGAGGGAGATTCTACAGCAATACACAGCGGGCAAGGTCCCATCTTCATGGGCATCCCTTTGACACATGAAGGAGCTTAGGTAAGGATAGAGTATGACATTCATCAAACCTCTCTTTTTGTTACTCCTGTCGGTTTCCATCCTGGGGATCAGCAGCGGATGTGCGACCCTGCCGAATGTCTCTGAAAAGATTGACGCGGCGCCGACTGCCCAGGAACCGCAGCAAATCGTTTCGGCCAAAGGAATTTTATCTCCAAAACAGAGCAAAACCATCATGGAACGGCTGAAACGATCGGTCGCTCCGACGGACATTCTGGAACGCCATATTGCCGTAGTGGAATCGGTCACCGAAAGCCCGCTGACGAAAGGGAACAGCGTCGCTCTGCTCGCCGACGGCCAGGCTACCTATGCCGCAATGTTCAAAGCACTGCAAAATGCCAAAGACCATATCAACCTTGAAACTTATATCATGGAAGATGATGAAACAGGCCGCAAATTTGCCGATCTGTTGCTGCAAAAACAGGCGGAAGGGGTCCAGATAAATCTCATCTATGACAGCGTGGGCAGTATGAATACCCCCGCTGCTTTTTTCCAGCGCCTGCGCGACGGCGGAATTCAGGCTGTCGAATTCAATCCGATAAATCCACTGAAGACCCGGGAGCAATGGGAACTGACACACCGGGACCACCGCAAGATATTGATCATCGACGGCAAAGTCGCCATTATCGGGGGCATCAACATCAGCGAGGTGTATTCGAGCAGGCCCTTCAGACGGACACAAAACGAAAAAGCGCCCATTCGCTGGCGTGACACGGACATTCAGATTAAAGGCCCGGCCGTGGCTGAATTTCAGAAGCTCTTTCTTGAAACCTGGCTGACGCAGAAAGGACCGAAACTTTCCGAACGGAACTATTTCCCCGCCCTGAAAGAAGAGGGTCATGCGCTGGTGCGCGTGATCGGCAGCACCCCGGGACAGACCAACCGGATCCCTTTTGTTGTGTATGTGTCGGCCATCACTTTTGCAGCGCATTCGATTCACATGACGAATGCCTATTTTATCCCCGACGATCAGATCCTAAAAGCCCTTGCGGATGCCGCCGGCCGAGGTGTTGACGTAAAGATCATTCTCCCGGGCATCACCGATTCTCAGTTGGCTTTATATGCGCAGAGGTATTATTATTCCGAGCTTTTGAAATCGGGAGTGAAGATATACGAGCACAGCACTGCCCTGCTGCACGCGAAAACCGCGGTGATTGACACGGTCTGGTCAACCGTCGGCTCAACCAACATGGACCACTTGAGCTTATTAACCAATGACGAGGTGAATGCGGTTATCCTGAATCACGAGTTTGCCGTTGAAATGGAGAAGATGTTTATCAGGGATCTTGCGAACTCCAGGCAGATTCAATGGGCTGAGTGGAGAAAAAGACCTTGCTTCCAAAGGATCGGGGGGTGGTTTGTGCACATATTTTCCCGCTGGTTGTAAGATAACCCTCTGACGGTTTATTTTTATCGCACCCGTTCATCGGCGATATCCTTTCCAATAAAAGCGCCGGTATTCGCAGAGGCAGAGATTACAGGCAAATCAATATGGGTGAGCAGCGGAAAATGGTCAGAGGGATAGCGTTTTTTCCATTGCGGTTGAATAATTTTCGCGTCTTGGATCCGGACAGAAGGGGAAACAAAAATATAGTCAAGTTTAAGCCGGAAAAAATATCTGCCGAACCCGTGAAAGGTAGCGACATTTCGAACATTGGGATATCGTGCCCGAAAGGTGTCCATTAATGGTTCGGGATTTGACACATTCTCTTTTGTTTTGATTCTTAAAGGAATTTTACCTTTTAAATATTTTATGGGCGTACTCTTTTCTCTGGCATTAAAATCACCTGTCAGGACAAAAGGATCCGGAGAAGGCCGCGTATGAATAAACCGGGTCAAAAAAACGACGCTATTTTTTCGCGAACGCCGGGAAATATGATCCAGATGAACATTATAAAAATAAAAAGCCTGCTCTGAGTCTTTTTCAATCAGGCGCGTCCAGGTGCAGGTTCGCGGGATGATGTTCCCCCACCCTTTTGACCCCGGGATATCGGGTGTATCTGAAAACCAGAAGGTGCCCTCCGCAGATGGGACGAACCGCACCGCATCATAAAAAATGGCTGTATGCAACCCTTTGCTGCCACCCATATTTCCAATGCCAACATTCTCATATCCAGGCAGCATAGCGCTGATCTCTGATATTTGAAAGTCCAACGCTTCCTGCAGGCCTAAAACATCCGGGCGATAATGATTTAAAAGTTCGCGCACCCGGTTACGACGAAACATCCAGTGATTTTTACCGTCTTTCGCCGTCCCGCGCCGAATATTAAAACTCATGACATTTAAGTTCAGTCCGGGCTGTTTTGTCATTGTGCGACCGAGTCACCTTTCAGGTAAGCGTTAATGCTCTGTTCCATTTGAGCCGGGAACTCCGGCACGGGGCCTAACAGCTTTCCGCGATAAACTCTGAGCATGACTTCTCTGAACACCGGAAGCGCGACCCTGCCGCCGGTTTCTTTTGGTCCAAGGGAACGGTTGTCGTCAAAGCCTATTCGGACGGCAACCGTGATTCCTTCGGGCCCGTAAGTCGAGCCTATGAACAGCGCATCTCTGAACCCATTTGTCGTCCCTGTCTTTCCCATAATGGCGATCGGGAACCCGCTGGAGTCGAGCGCATGAGCCGTGCCGCCGGGAATGCGCACGACACCGCGCAGGCCTTCCTGAATGAGCGAGAGCGCGCCGTCGCTAAGATAGACCGGAGATCCCCCGTTTTCGTTATCGGCCACCACCCGGCCCGAATCGCGGACGATCCTCCGGATCACATACGGCTGGACAAGGACGCCCGATGCCATCGTGCGGTACGCATTGGCCAGTTCCAGTAACTTCACTTCAGACGCGCCCAACGCGGTCGAAGCATGCGGCTTCAACGGCGTCCGGACCCCCAAGGTCCGCGACATCTGCAGGACACTGTCAATCCCGATTTGCTTTGTGATCCAAATCGCGACGGCGTTTCTGGATTCCGCCAGCGCCCTCCGGATGGGGATCATGCCCTTGAATTGACCGTCGTAGTTTGAGATCCACTTCGTGGTCTGCCTCCCTCCATCGGAAACACTGATGGGCTGGTCGGGAACCATGGTGTCAAGATCAAATGTGCCCTGCCGGAAGGCAGCAAGATAGACAATGGGTTTCATGGCGGACCCGTTCTGCCGCAGGGATTTCGTGACGCGGTTAAAGTCATTGTATGAGGCGGAGCGGCCTTCATAGAACTGACGACCACCCGTCACGGCGAGGATGCCCGCATCCCGGTTCCTCAGCACGACGACAGAGCCCTGGATGAGGCCTTTGGCGATCGGGTGTCGCTTCTCATAAAAATCGAGGCCGTGCTCCAGCGCCTCGTTCACAATCTGCTGCACCCGGGCGTCCACCGTCGAGTAAACATGGATACGTCCATGACGGAGATCTTCAGGGCTGAGGCCGGCGCGGCCGCCTTTCAGTTCCTCAAGGACATTTTCGACGACCGCAGGAGCCTGGAACATCTTGTCCTTGCGTCGCGAGACCACCTGAATCGGGCGCTGCCCGGCTTCCCTCAACTTGTCCTGCGAAATGAAACCGTTCTTCGCCATGAGCCCCAGCGTTTGATCTCTGCGGCGCAAGACTTTCCCCGTTTCCTTCGCACTGGGCGCATAGGTGCGAGGCGACTTTGCGATGCCTGCGAGCAACGCCGCCTTATCCGCATCATCGACGGTGAACGTGGCGAGAGACCGGCTAAAATAGTATTCTGCTGCTGCCGCAAACCCGTACTGACTGTTTCCCATGTAAATGAAGCTTGCGTATCGGGCCAGAATTTCTTCCTTGGCGCGGCGTTTTGAGCCGAAACGCTCCTGCATCTCGTTTTCGACCCACAACGACAGTCGAATTTCCTCCAGCTTCCGAACCAGCATGTTGACGCTTCGCGAGTCGATCATGTAAGACAGCGCCCGGGGCAAAAGTACGCCGTGCCGGAGCTGGTTGCTGTTTTCTTCTCCCGTCATGTTTTGGAAAACCGTCAGGTCTTTGAGAAAATGACCCCGCACGAGCTGTTGGGTGATCGTCGATCCGCCATGCGGGAAGATCGCCGGACTATTCACCTCGTCCTCCCGTCTTCGCTCTGTAAGTCTTTCCAGCAGATTCCCAATCCTGACTTTGCCCAGTACGCGAGGAATTACGGAATAGTCAATCCCGCTATGTGTGAAGAAGTTCTTGTCCTCGGTGGCGAGAATCGCATCACGAACAATGGGCGGAATGTCCTCATACTTGATGTTCCGTCGGTACTCGCTTGCCATCTCAATGAGCGGCTGGTCGTTGGCATCGTAAACATGGCCGATCGCAGGAAACTCAAAGCGGGCGAATGGTCCTATGTCGGGCAGGTTGGTTCGGTCAAAATAGATGTAATGGAATCCGGCTGCAACAAGCGCGGCCGTGATGACTGTTGTGCAAACAAGCAGGGTAATAATACCCCTCTTCCAACGCAGTCCGACTATGTGGACACCGCGGATTTTCCGAGTTGCCGATAGGGAACCTCTCTGCATACGACTGAACTCATTTGGCAAAAAGCCATTTCGCTTCGTTATTTCTTTTCGTCGCGAGCAAAAATCTCTTTTGTCTTTTGGCGAGCTTCAGAAAGATGACGGTCAGCCTCTTTTTTCAGCTCCCCGGCTTGATGTTTGGCTTCCTCAATGATCGCTTTTGCTTTTGTACCGGCATCGGCATAAATTTCCGTTGCATCCTTTAAAATCTCGCTCCCTTTTTCCCGGATATCAGACCTCAGTTCTTTTCCGGATTTTGGCGCAAAGAAAATGCCTGCCAATGCGCCCAAAACGCCTCCAATTAAAAACCCCGTGCAGAAATGACATTGTGGTTTTTCATGCTCTTCCATATTAAACTTTCCTTTCTTCCCTTTATTTTCTCCTATCGGAGATAAGTTGAATCACCTGCTTCAATTGACAGCCCCTTATTTGCCTTGCCACTGAGAAGATAATCTTCCGGCAAGAGAAGATTCGCAAGCCAATCAGCGGACCAATCCGAGAATGCCAAATATAATAAGGTAAATGGCAACGATATAATTCAATAGTCTCGGGACAAGGAGAATCAAGATTCCCGCGATTATTGCAACCACAGGCTGTGGCGATATGGCGATTTGCATGTCATCCGGCCTCCTTTCTGAGCTCTTCATGAGCCGAGATTTCCCCAATTCATGGACTACGATCAGGGGGCTATGAGCTTTACCAAGCTCTGCTTATTGCTTATGCCCTTTCAAGTGAATCAAGGCGACTCCTGAGCTAACGTCGGCCGTCATGACCTCCGTCCCGGTGAGAACCTCCACTTCTGTCATGTCCTTCACCTCTGTCACGTCCTCCATCCCTGCCATCTCCATGCCACGGGACCCAACATCCTCCAATGGATACAAGCATCATCACTAAAACCATTGCCAACATAATGATTCTCTTCATTGCCCCTCCTTTTTTCGCCTTCTAAAAAACTTTTGTAGCCCTTCGTTATGCTATAACCTTCCCAAGATAATGACAAAAACTCGCTTTCGGGTAAGATGACCAGGATTATGAAAGCAGTAACTGCAAATGGTCTGCCAACAGCCGAAGGGAAAGCAGAAGTTTTAATTAATCCTTTGATTACAGGTGATTAGATTAATAAGAGAGAACAGCAGAAAAGCATGAAATGATTCGGTTGGCCTCAATATTTGGTGGAACTTCAATATATTGAGGGATACGTTGAAGGGAGGTGGATAGTCTAATCCGGTTTTGTTGTCTCCAGCCGGACGATCCCGAGCTTATGCATCCTCGCTCTTAAGGTGCTCGAGTGGAGGCCCAGGATCGTTGCGGCCCCGTCTTTTCCCTCGATGCGCCATCGGGTTTCAGAAAGGATTTTAAGAATCTGGTTTCGCTCCGTCTCTTCCAGGGTCCTCACGGCGGAAGAAAGTGCGGGGGATGAAACCTCCAGTTTATCGGCCAGCTGCAAGACCGGCCCGGGGCACAAGATCACGGCCCGTTCAATGATGCTTTCCAGCTCCCGGACGTTCCCGGGCCACGGGTAATCCTGCAGCGTCTTCATCGTCTCCTTCCGGACCGACGTGATCTGTTTCCCCAATTTTCTGGAATACCGCTCGATGAAGGCCTGGACCATCAGCGGAATGTCTTCTTTCCGCAGCCGGAGTGGCGGAACCGTGATGGGAAAGACGTTTAGCCGATAGTAAAGGTCCTGCCGAAACCGGCCCTTGCGGACCTCTTCTTCAAGGTCCCGATTGGTCGTCGCTATGATCCGCACATCGACTTTGAGGGTATGGGATGAGCCCAGGCGCTCAAACTCGTTATGCTGGATCACCCGGAGCAGCTTGGCCTGCACCTCCAGCGGCAGTTCCCCGATCTCGTCCAGACAAAGGGTGGAACCATGGGCGATCTCGAATCGGCCGACCTGCCGGGTATCGGCCCCGGTAAATGCCCCCTTCTCCCGGCCGAACAATTCGCTCTCAATCAAATTGCCCGGGAGCGCAGCACAGTTGACCGTAATCAAGGGCCGTTCCTTACGGGGACTCATGTTATGGACGGCGGCAGCGATCAGCTCCTTGCCCGTACCGGTCTCCCCCAGGATGAGGATCGTTGTGTTCGTGGGAGCAACTTGTTCCGCTCGATAGAGAACATACTTGAGACCATCGCTTTTCCCGATAATATGCTCGAATCGATGTTTCATTTTGAACTCTCGACGGAAATAAATATTTTCGAGTTCGAACTGTTCTTTCAATGCTTTAACTTCAGAAAGTGCTGCCTGAATCTCTGCCGTCCGCTTCTGTTCATGGCGCTTTTGCTCCGTCAGGTCGGTAACCACCATGCACATCGCACCGGGCATATCCGTGTGCTGAAGGGCGCTTATGGAAAGTACGGCCGGCGTAGAATTTTCACCTCCGGTTTGTAAGGCCAGTTCCGCCTTACTGTTCCCCTTTAAACCCTGCTCAAGCAATCCCTTGAATAATTGATGGTCTGTCGATGAAATGTATTGGGAGATTGAAGATCCCATTACTTTTTCCAGAGACTTTTTGACGATATCTGCAAAACGCTGGTTACAGAAAAGGATCGTGCCGTTGGAGGCCAGGGTGACGGCCCCTTCATTCATGGTTTCAACCATGACCCTGTAGGGATGATCGGCGCCCGATAGGGTGAAGACCCGATCTCCTTCAGCCGTTGAGACAACCAGACCATCGACCTCACCGCCCCGGATAGCGCGCAGCGTTTCCTCGGCTTCCATCAGCCGCGCTGTGAGTTCCTGCAAATCATCCAGAAGTTGCCGGCGTGTTCTATCCGATTTGTTCATGGTTTCGTACTCATGAATTCTTGGTTTCCAAATCGATGCCTATAAGAAACCTTTCCCTGTTCGACATGTCGCCGATGAACTTCCGGAGCGGCAGAGGTAGTTTCTTGACGAGCGTCGGAGTGGCGATAATCTGTTCTCCTTTGGCCAGCTGGGGCTGCTGGTAAATATCTATCACCTTAAGTTCGTAGGCGCCTGTCAGGTATTGTTCACAGAGTTTCTGGACATTGGCGATTGCCCGGGTTGACTTTGGGGTCATTCCTGTCACATACAGCCGAAAGACGTACTTTGCCCGGTCTTGTATTGCTGCCGCTTTTTCGAATGCCTTCGTGCTCGTTTTTATTTTCTTATTTTCCACAGATGTTACCCCAAAATTGATTTTATTCTCCTGAGACAGGACGAATGTCGAGTCCCACCAGCACGCGCTCTGTGTTGGCCAGATCCCCGATAATCTTCTTAAGCGGTTCGGGAAGTCTCCTGACCAGTGTCGGTATGGCAATAATCTGGTCCCCTTTGGCAAGCTGGGGATTCTTTAATAGGTCTATCACTTCAATGCTGTATTTCCCCTCAAGGTGCTGTTCGCAGATCTTCTTTAAATTGGCAAAGGCCGTAATCGATTTATTGGTCTGACCGGCCACATATAACCGGAGATTCCAGGTTTCTTCTGCCGAATCGGTCTTTGCTTTCTTCCCCTTTTTGGGTAATACAGCTTTCATCTTACGCTCCTTTTCTCTTCTTTTTCTTGTGCGTCTCAGGCTGAGATGAAGGTTTCGCCTTGCGACGATGCGCCATATCTAAACGGTCTCCTGCCAGGACAGCTTGTCTTTTTTGCTCTTCTTCCGCTATCATATGCACCTCCTGAGTTTCCATATCGAACTCGGCACGCAGCGCTGCGATCTTTGCTTCCAGTGCATTCCTCTTCCGCTCCTGTTCGCGGAGTCTGCGCTCAGCCTCACGCCGGCTTGCCAACTCAGAGGCTTTTTCCCCGGCTTCCTGGGCTGCCCGGGCACTGCCGGTTAATACTTCGCCGGAACCGGTATAAATGTCGATCAGGTCAATGCCCTCGTTCGTGAGCAGGAACTCTTGAACCTGGTTGGAGTGGGCCATGCCGCGTGACTTCAAAATGTAGAGGCCCCGGTTGCGTTCCCCGTTGAGTTCGATATCCCGGAGGAGAATCCACGTATCGATCAAGGAAGATATCTCTTCGCTCGTGTGTTCAAGGCTGCCTGTAAAATGAGTGAGGTCCGTAAGAAAAGTGGATATCTTTTGCATCTTCAAATAGTCGATCAGGCGCGTTAAGATGGATTTGACCTCTGATGTTGATCCCGCGGCGCTCAGGTTGCTGATCGGATCGACAACGAAAACATGGGGATCGAACTCCGCGATCACCTTATGAAAGGTGAGAAGATGCATCTCAAGGCCATAAAGCGAAGGCCGGGCTGAATGAAATTTAAGAAGTCCCTTTTTCACCCACTTCGCGAGATTGATGCCGATGGAACTCATGTTCCGGATGATCTGGTTGGGCGATTCCTCGAAGGCAAAATACAGGCAGCGCTCACCACGCCTGCAGGCGGCGTCGGCAAAGGCAGCCGACAGGCTTGTTTTGCCGGTGCCTGCCGTACCGGAGATGAGAATGGTGCTTCCCCGGAAGAACCCTTTCCCATCAAGCATGGCATCCAACTTGGGGACGCCCGTGGAGACACGCTCCCTGGATACGGGGTAGTCGAGCCCCAGGGAAGTGATCGGCAGGATAGAGAGGCCGCCCTCGTCTATCAGGAAAGGATACTCGTCGGCGCCGTGAGAGGAGCCGCGGTACTTGACAATACGCAGGCGGCGGGTGGAAATTTGCTCGTCGATGCGGAAGTCAAGGAAAATCACGCAATCGGCCACGTATTCTTCGAGCCCGTAGCGTGTGAGCATCTTATCGCCGCTTTCCCCCGTAACGATGGCCGTCACACCGCGATCTTTCAACCAGTGAAAAAGCCGGCGAAGCTCCGCCCGAATGATGGCGGCATTAGACAGCCCGGAGAAAAGTGCTTCGATGGTATCCAGGACCACCCGCTTCGCTCCGATGGAATCAATGGCCAGACCCCAGGCGGATAAACAATCCTTCCAGATCGTACGAACCCGTCTCCTCAATCTCGCTGCGCTCGATGTAGACGTGGTCCGCTGCGATGAGACCATGCGCAATCATGTCAGGGAGATTAAAACCAAGGGAGATGAAGTTCTTCGCGAGATCCTCCTGCGTTTCCTCAAAGGTCATGAAGACCCCGGGTTCTCCGTAATCCATGGCGCCCCGCATGAGAAACTCCATGGCGAAAAGGGTTTTGCCGCAACCCGCACTGCCGCAGATCAGCGTAGGCCTTCCTTTTGGAAGCCCTCCCTTCGTGATCTCATCGAGACCCTTGATGCCCGTCGGGCATTTTTCAAGAACAGCAACATCATGTTTTGCCTTAACCATCATCACCTCCCGGCGCCTTTACTAATCTGGAGTAATACCCCCCCATTCTGCCTGTATTGTTTGACTATTATACGGAATTTTGAAAAAAATCAACTCAAAATCGTTGTTTCCGGTCGTGATAAATTGAGCTAAAAATGGTGGGATAAAAGTGAGTGCCGGATAACCGGATAAATGGTGGGCCTGATGATAACAGCAAGCGGGAACCGTTTCAACTCCGGCTCGCAATTTCGCTTTCAAACATCAACTCCCGTTGCCAATATTGCATTGACAGACAAGTCAAAGCTGTTTATACTCCGCACGTCAAAAGGCAATGTCCTGTTAATCAAGTTCTAATGTATCGACATGAAGTTAGAAATGAATTCACTGGAAGACTGGAAAAAGAAATATCCTGAGAAGTTCGCAGCGGAAGATGTCATCTTCAGCCATATTCATCGAGGCAATACGATATTTATCGGATCAGCCTGTGCGGAGCCGCAATATCTTGTTCAGGGGCTGATCCGCTATGTCGAGGCAAAGCCCCATGCCTTTTTCGATGCGGAAATCATTCACGTGAGAACCCTCGGCGTAGCCCCGTATGCCGAAAAAAAATTCAAGCAGAACTTTCGGCACAATTCCTTCTTTATCGGTGATACGACAAGGGATGCCATCAACACGGGGCAGGCGGATTACACGCCTATCCTCCTGTCCAAGTTGCCATCTTTGTTTCACAGGGGTCTCGTCCATATCGATGTGGCCCTTATTCAAACGTCCCTGCCTGACAGCCATGGCCACTTGAGCCTTGGCGTCAGCCTGGACGTCGTGAAAGCTGCTGTTGAAAACGCCTCTTACGTTGTTGCCCAGATGAATGACCGTATGCCTCGCGTCCATGGAGATTCTTTTATTCACATTGATGACATCGATTTCCTCTTACCTCATGATGAACCTCTTCTGGAATATAGTCCGGAGTCAAACCTGGAAATCACCAAAAGGATTGGGGATAATATCGCTCGTCTTGTTGAGGATGGCGATACGATCCAGGTTGGATATGGAGCCGTTACCAATGCCATCCTTGAAAACCTTTCCGGGAAAAAGCATCTCGGCGTGCATACGGAGCTCTTCAACGACGGCATCGTCGAACTCATGAAAAAAGGTGTTATCGATAATACAAAGAAAACCATAAACCGTGGGAAATCTGTGGCGACATTCTGTATGGGGCATAAAGGCACGTATGATTTTATCCATGACAATCCGGATATTGAATTCAGGACGATCGACTATACCAATAATCCACTGGTGATTGCCCAGCATGAAAATATGGTGGCCATCAACAGCGCTCTGGAAATCGACCTTACCGGGCAGGCTACGGCAGAATCCATCGGGAAGGTTTTTTACAGCGGAATCGGCGGACAAGCCGATTTTATGCGTGGGGCCTTCTTGTCCCGAAACGGCAGGGCCATCCTTGCCCTTCCGTCAACGGCCGTGGACGACAGCATCTCAAGGATCACGCCGGCCCTTAAAGAGGGGGCCGGAACGACATTGATTCGCGGTGACATCCATTATGTCGTCACGGAGTACGGTATTGCCTATATTCACGGGAAAAGCATCCGTGAGCGGGCAATGGACTTGATTGCCATTGCTCACCCCAAATTTAGGCCCTGGCTCGTTGAAGAAGCAAAAAAGGCAGGGCTGATCTATCAGGATCAGGCGTTCATCCCGGGGGAGAAAGGAAGGTACCCCGAGGAACTGGAATCTTACAAAACCACCAAAGCGGGGTTTAAGGTATTTTTCCGTCCCATCAAAATCAGTGATGAATCGCTTTTACAGAATTTTGTTTATTCTCTTTCTGATGACAGTTTGTACCGACGGTTTATTTCCGTGCGTAAAGATATGCCCCATGAACGGCTTCAGGAGTTTGTCATTATCGATTATACAAAAGAAATGGCGATTGTTGCTATGGTCGGCAATGAAGAGACTCAGGAAATCGTAGGAGTTGGAAGATATTTTATTGACGAAAGCAAGCATTCCGCAGAAGTGGCGTTTGCTGTAAGAGATCAGTACCATAATAAAGGTATCGGAAAAGAATTGCTTGCATATTTGACTTACCTTGCGAAGAGACAGGGGCTCCTGGGATTTACTGCAGAGGTCTTGGCAGAAAACAAGCAAATGCTTCACGTATTTGAAAATGGGGGGTTCGATATCGCAAAGCATAATATCGCCGGCATCTATGAAATGAAGATGGCCTTCAAGGAATAAATATGATGAATCATGATGCTGAAAACATCAAATATCTTTTTGAACCCGGATCGTTGGCCATTATCGGCGCCTCCAGGGATAAAAAAAAGATAGGCCATGCCGTTTTACATAATGTTATGGCCGGCGGCTATGCGGGGAAAATTTATCCTGTGAACCCGGGCGGCGGAGAAATCGAAGGAATACCCGTTTTCCGAAGCATCCTTGATATCGATGATGCCATTGATGTGGTTTGTATCACCCTCCCCTCAGAGCTTGTCCATGATGCGATCGTCCAGTGCGCTGAAAAAAAAGTCAAGCACGTTATTATCATCACCTCCGGTTTTTCCGAAATCGGAAATTTTGAAGAAGAAAAAAGAATCGTCGATTATGCCCGCTCCAGAGGGATGCGGATTCTTGGCCCCAATGTGTTCGGCGTCTATTCCTCTCAGGTCTGTTTAAACGCCACGTTCGTTTCCGGTGATATCCCGTCGGGTCATCTGGCCATGATCACCCAGAGCGGTGCCCTCGGGCTGACGCTGATCGGTCAGGCTTCTGTTGAAAATATCGGTTTATCGGCCATTGTTTCCGTCGGGAATAAGTCGGACATTGATGAGTCTGATCTCCTGACCTATCTTTGTGATCATGAGGCCACCCGTATCATTCTCATGTACATTGAAGGCGTGCGGGACGGCGAGAAATTCATCCGGGCCGTCAGAAAAACCACCCGGAAAAAGCCGGTGGTGGTGATCAAGTCCGGCCGTTCCGAGAAAGGCGCCAGGGCAGCCGCGTCCCATACCGGTTCGCTGGCCGGATCGGATGAGGTCTTTGACGATGTGATCCACCAGTGCGGTGCGCTCCGGGCGGAAAGCACCAAAGAGGCTTTTAACTGGGCGATGCTTCTGGCGGGCAACCCGCTTCCCAAAGGAGGGAACACGGTCATCATTACCAATGGCGGGGGGGCAGGTGTCATGGCGACGGACGCCTGTGAGAAATTTGGCGTTAGTCTTTATGACGATCCTCAAAATCTGAAAAGAGTCTTTTCTCCCGTCATTCCTACATTTGGATCCACCAAGAATCCAATTGATATTACCGGTCAGGCAGCGGCAGTCGATTATACAAAAGCGTTTGATGCAGCCCTTGCCGATGACAACATTGATACGGTTTTCGGCATCTATTGCGAATCGGCTCTTTCACCTTCTACCGATCTGGGAACCATTATCGAAAAGAACTTCCTTAAATACAAGGCCCAAGGAAAGCTCATCTTGTTTGCACTTTTTGGTGGCCAAAAGACGGCTGATTATGTGACGGCTGCAAAAAAAAGAAGCATTCCCGTTTCCGATGATGTTTATGACACTGCGTCCTCGCTGGGAGCGATGTATCGATATAAAGAATATCTGGGGAGTCCTGCGGATAAAGCGGTTGATGCGGTATTGGATACGGCCTCCATCACGGCCATTGTATCTGATGCAAGAAAGAAGGGCCGGTTCTTCCTGCTGGCTCACGAAGCCCAGAAAATCATGAACCTGGCCGGCATCCCTATTCCGAGAAGCATCCAGGCACAGACGATCAAGGGTGCGGTTGAGGCGGCCGGCGCAATCGGTTATCCTGTGGTCATGAAAGTTGTTTCCAAGGACATCATCCACAAAAGTGATGCCGGCGGGATTGCTCTGGATCTGGAAAATGAGGGTGAGATCGTCGACGCCTATGGCGCCATTCTGCGCAATTGTAAGGCTTATGCGCCTCAAGCGCTGATTGATGGGGTCGATATTTCGGAAATGGTCAAGCCCGGAACGGAGCTGATTGTGGGCGCCAGAATCGATCAGACCTTCGGGCCGACGATTATGATCGGCCTGGGCGGGATCTATGTGGAAGTCATGAAAGACGTTTCTTTCCGGTCACTCCCCGTTAATGCGGGGGATATTATCAGCATGATTAAAGAACTCCGTTCTTATCCGTTACTCCTCGGGGTGCGGGGGGAAAAAATGAAGGATATAGCCGCTGTCGTGAATGTCGTCACCATACTGGGAGCCATTCTTCGTCACTGCCAGGGGATTTCAGACATTGAAATTAATCCGCTGGTGGTTTATGAACAGGGAGAGGGTGTACGGGCTGTGGATATACGGATCATCCTTGCAAAAAATGAGAAGAGGTGAGATCGATGGATAAATATGTGGTCACATCCATGCGACCAAGTGGGGGCAAGACGAGCCTGATCATTGGTCTGGCCAAAGCATTGAAGAAAAAAATGGGCTATCTGAAACCCTTTGGGGAGAGGTTGCTTTATAAGAAAAAGCGGCTCTGGGACTATGATGTCTCCCTCATGACCCATATCTTTAATCTCGATGACAATGCGGATGACATGAGCATCGGGTTCCACCATTCCAAACTCATTTATTCCCTGGATGAAAAATCAACGGAGGCAAAACTCCTGGAAGCCTTGGATCGTATCAGCAGGAATAAGGAGCTGATATTTGTGGAAGCCGGAAAGGACATCTCTTATGGAACATCGGTCTACCTTGATGCAATCTCCCTGACCAAAATTGTGGAAGGACAGCTTATCATCATGGTAAGCGGTGATGAGGATACCATTATCGATGATATGAGTTTCCTCAAAAAGTATATCCGGATGGATGGTTTTCATTTCATGGGGGTCGTCGTCAATAAAGTCGTCAATATCGACAATTTTAACGATGTCTATCTGCCCAAGATCCGTCAGATGGGCATTCCGGTGCTGGGCGTCATTCCTTCTTTTCCTTCATTGGCCTATTTTTCTGCCCAATACCTTGCAGATCAGATGTTCGCAAAAGTCTTGGCCGGTGAGTCCGGCTTGAACCGTCAGGTCAGAAACATTGTCGTGGGCTCTATGGGCGGAGATTCAGCGATGAAAGGTCCTCTGTGTCAGGATCATCATCAAGGCGTCATCACCAGCGGCGACCGCAGTGATTTGATCATGATGTCTCTTGAAAAGAATGTGGCCGCCATCATCCTGTCCAATAATATCGTGCCTTCACCGGTTATCCTTTCGAGAGCTGAAGCTCTGGGGATTCCCCTGCTGCTGGTCCCTACCGATACCCTTAAGGCAGCGAGGCAGATCGACGGGATTGAACCCCTGCCGACAAAGGATGATATAGAAAAAATCGACATCATTGAAAAAATGGTGACCGGCCACATTGATCTGAAGGCATTTGCAAAAAGCGCTCAAGCGTAAATTGAAACCTGTGAAAAATGGCTTCGCCGCGGCTCTTAAATTATGATTGTTTGAGGCATACAACAGCTTTTTCTTGAAATAGGAATCCGCACCCTGTAAAAGAAAGCCCGTTCAGGACGGATTGAATTGACAAACATCGTGAAGATGAAAAAAATAGAGCGGATCAATGAGGAGGCATTATGGAGACATTCCGATCGCATGAATCAATGATGGAGCAGATGATCTCAGTTCAGGTAAAAAAATGGCAGTCGAATATGAAAAGAAAATATAAGAAGCCCATCCGTCCCGTCATTACCATTTCGAGATTGCCGGGCAGTGGCGCGGCTACGCTGGCAAAACAACTGTCTGAAGATTTGCAAATAGACCTTTTTGACAATGAAATCGTAGGAGCCGTAGCCAAGAGTGCAAACGTCAGTGAGTCCGTGATCGCCACGCTCGACGAACAGGATCGTTCTATTCTGGATGACTGGATTGGCGCGCTTGAAAAAAAATATCATCTATGGCCTGATGAATATTTACCCCATCTGACAAAAGTCATCGGCGCCATTGCGGCACATGGTCATGCCATCATCGTCGGGAGGGGAGCTGGTTACATCCTGCCCAGTGAGGTCTGTCTCCGTCTGCTCGTTGTTGCGCCCATGGACGTGCGAGTCCGGAATGTCATGCATGCCTACAGTGTGACCCATAAAGAGGCAGAAAAAAGGATCATTAAAACCGAGAAGGATCGTAAGGCCTTTATTAAAAAATACTTTAATGCCGAACTGGCTGACCCTGTTAATTACGACCTGACGCTCAATACAGCCCATTACACCGTCGAGGCGGCCGCAGGTATCGTCAGGGAAGCCTTCAATGGTCGACCGTGGTATGACTATTCAATAAGAAAATCTTGAAACAACGAGCGTCAAGCTGCTGTTACACGGAATTTGAACAGGCCTGTCAATCAGGGATTGCATCGAAGGGCTTATCGTTTCAAGACGATGAAAAACTCCCCAACGGATGGGGAGTATTGCCCCATCCGCGCCGGTTTTCTCAAGATGGCCAGGGAGGAACGCCGATTCCTGGACTATCTTATTGTCCATTCTTATCAAGCAGTTAATTTATGTATCTGTTTTCGTCACCATTGTGGTACGCGGCTTGCTTTCTACAGAGACAAAATAAAATTCCAAGCAGGAGGTAGTAAAAATGAAACGTTTAGTATTATTGGTCATCGCATTGGTATTTCTTTTCACGACATCAGCTTTTGCACAGGCCCCGGCACCCGCGAAACCGGCAGATCCGGCAAAGGTAGAAAAGAAAGCCGAAGCGAAGAAGGATGCGGCCGATCTGAAGGCAGTTGACAAGAAGGAAGCGGCCGATCTGAAGGCAGCTGACAAGAAAGCGGCAGCGGATAAGAAGAAGGCGGCGGCAAAGAAAGCGGCGGCAAAGAAAGCGGCAGCTGACAAGAAGGCAGCCGACAAGAAGGCAGCGGCAGACAAGAAGGAAATGAAAGAAGCGAAACCGGCACCCGCAGCACCGGCACCCGCAGCACCGGCACCCGCACCCGCAAAGAAATAACTTAAACCTAACCGTTTTTACAAAAAGGGCACGAAGTTCACCTTCGTGCCCTTTTTTTGTCTGTCGATTAAAACTTCATTGTCCCGGCTTTTTGTGGTAAGGGTTGGCCATCCCTGAAAAAGTCTGAGGCTTGATGAACAGAAAAGACATTCTCAAACTGCTTGCCCTGATCCTGCTGGTCGCAGCGGGTATTTTCTTTTTTATTTATTTCGATCTGCACAGCTTTTTTTCCGATCGTACAAAAATCATCACCTTTATCAATAGTTTTGGCCCGCTCTCGGTTGCTGTTTTCATCGGGATCCAGGTTCTGCAGGTTCTCGTCGCGCCGATCCCCGGAGAAGTCTCCGGTTTTATCGGCGGCTATGTTTACGGGATACCCCTGGGGACCCTTTATTCTACAATCGGTCTGACCATCGGTTCCTGGCTGGCCTTTACACTTTCCCGAACCCTCGGACTGCCCTTTGTCGAAAGGGTTGTAAGCCTTAAAACCATCAATAAATACGATCATATCATGACGCATCAGGGACCCTGGGTGGCCTTTCTTCTGTTTCTGATCCCGGGCTTTCCCAAAGACGCCCTGTGCTATGTCCTGGGATTAAGCCACATCAGAATCAGGACCTTTCTGCTCATTTCCACGGTGGGCCGCCTGCTGGGAACATTGATGCTGTCCGTTCAGGGAAGCTGTCTCCGAAACAACCAGGACTCAACCTTCCTCATTGTGACGGCCGTCAGCATCATTGTTGCCGTGCTCGGATACTTTCTCGGCAAAAGATGGTATAAAAAATATCACAAGCCCCATCCGGAGGCCCCAACGGATCGGGACAACGAACCAAAACAGGCCTGAAGCAGAAACGAAAATGATTGAACAATTTATTCAGGGCCTCTCCGTCTATCTTCAGGGATCGTTCATCCTGGCCTACCTGGCTGTCTACCTGGGCGGCGTCCTGGTGAGTTTTACGCCCTGCGTCTATCCCGTGATTCCCATAACCATCGCCTTTATCGGCGCACGGGGCGGCGGGTCCAGGGGACGGGGGTTTCTGCTGTCGCTGATCTATGTCCTCGGCATGGCCGTCACCTACACGGCGCTGGGAGGGGTTGCCGCCCTGTCGGGAAAGCTGTTCGGCCAGCTGCAGACAAACCCCTGGACTTACTTTGTCATGGCAAACGTTTGTCTGCTCATGGGCCTGTCCATGCTGGACGTATTTATGCTTCCGTTCCGGACCCCGCAGTTTATCACCCGCATCCAGCCCCGGACGCAGTCGAAAGGGTTCGTGAGCAGCTTTCTGATCGGCGCCGCATCCGGCCTGGTGATGGGACCCTGCACGGCGCCGGTTCTGGCGGTCCTTCTCGGTTACGTGGCCACCCGGCAGGAGATGCTCTACGCCATGAGCCTTCTGTTTGTTTTTTCCTTCGGGATGGGAACGCTGCTGATCATCCTGGGAACATTTGCCGGACTGCTGGCCAATCTGCCGAAATCAGGCCCCTGGATGACAAAAATCGGCCGTCTTTTCGGCTGGCTCATGATCGCCGCCGGCGAATATTTCCTGATCCAGGCAGGAATCCTCTGGGGCTGAATACGACCTTTTATTAAAATGAGGTTCTGCAAGGTGATAGAATGAATAAAAACAAAATCTTTTCCCTGCTCATCGCGGGGTTCATGGTCCTGCTGCTGGCCGGGACCGTATCCTGCTCCGACGACCGGCAACCGCCGGTTGTTCCGAAGGCCGCTGAAGGCAAGGCGCACGATTTTGTCCTGAAAGATCTGAGCGGAAGGAAATTCGTTCTCAGTGAAAACAGGGGGAAGCCCGTCCTCATCATTTTCAGCACGACATGGTGCCCCACCTGCCGGTCTGAAATACCCCGCTATAAATTTTTTCATAGCACCTATGCGGGCCGGGGACTGATCGTGATCAATGTTGACATCCAGGAACCGCTGGACAAGGTTTCCCGCTTTGCCGAAAGATACCAATTGCCCTATCGCGTGCTGCTGGACGATAAGGGCCTTGTGGCGCAGGCTTATCAAATCGTCGGGGTTCCGACCATGATCCTGCTCGATCAGAATGGCGCCCTGATATCAAGACAGTATCAGGCGATCGATGGTCTGCTGGAAAAGCTTTTCAGGGACTCATAGATGATGCCTTCTTCAAAAGTCTGTTTTTCCCCTCCCCTGGCGGGAGGGGATGAAGAGAGTCGTGAGGGGGAATTCCCGGAGAGACAGGAATTATCTGCCTACAGGCGCCGGGCTTCCGGAACCTTGAACCAGCAGGGTCATCCCCAGGATATTTGTCGCCAGATCGGCAGCCGCCTTGTGATAATCGGGCAGTTCCCGCCCCGGATGCAGGGTTGTAATGGCGGCATGGCCCACGATCAGCTTGCCCCTCCGGCCCGGGGCGGTCATGGTGGAAATCCCCCAGAGATTGTGGAAGACAAGCGGTTTGCCGTTGTGGGTCCCCATATAGAGCATGATGTGTCCCTTGCGCCACAGGAGCGTGAGATAGGGAATCCCCTGCGAAACAATTTTTTCCTCTTTTTCCCGGGCGGACAGGGCGCTCAGGTCGATGAATGTCCCGCCTTCGAGCGCCTGTTCCGTCGAATTTCTGGGCAGCCAGACGCCAAAGGGCGCAAAAAGGTCCCGGATCATGGCCGAACAGTCCCGGTTGCCATTCAGGCCGCCCCAGCCATAGGGCTCATTGATCAATTCATTGGCCAGGCGGGCCATTTGCGCCGCCGTCATCGGCACGGGCTTGGCGGCGGCCGCGTCCTTTGGCAGCGTGATTTTCTTCAGAACGGCATGGTGGTCCGCGTCTGCAACGGCCACAAGGATCTCGACCCCCGCCGGGCCGTCATTCACCCTGGGAAAGACCGCGCCCAGGGGAGCCTGGAAAAGAAAGCGGCCTTCCGCGTCGTGGAGGGGCGTTTTATCCTTGACAATCACGGCATAGCGCCCCGTCTCCCAATCTTTCACTAAATCGGCGGAAACCGCCGCCACATCCCGAGCCCGCAGCCAGCCAAAATAGTACCCGGTTTCCGCCCATACCCACTTTTTGTCGCGACTGACGCGGGAAATGAATACGGGCGTGTTGACCATGACGGTGGTGGCCTGAAGATTGTCGAAGGGATGTCCCGAAAGCGCCTGTTCGGGACTGTTGAAATGAGCTTCTTCGGTCGGAAGGGCCCGCAGACTGGAATGCCGGATCGTGATCGCGGGATAGCCGGCGTCCGGTTCGTCCTGCAGGCGCGCGTTGGCCTTCAGGTGTTTTATCCAGCTTGCGGCGTACTTGCGGCCATTCTTTCCATAACCTCTATTTTGTTCATATTTTTCAAATTCTGCGGCGATGTCCTCCGGGCCGCTGCAAGGCCGATCCTGATGCCAGGGAGAAAAGTGCCGGCTGTTGTATTCCTGGTCCCGCCGCTTCTGTTCTTCCGGATCCATCATCCGGCTTTCCGATGCGCCGACGCCAAGGTAAGCCCGGTGATCCTGCCTCAATTCCCGGATATCCCGGATGGTTTGATCAGCACTCAAACACCCGGAGGGCAGGCACAGAAACATCAGGGTGATGATGGAAACAATTTGTATGATCATCGCTATCGTCCTTCCGGCGCCGGCATCCGTTTTGCCCATCTTAAGCCATTTTCGGGGACCGGGCAATCTATTTCATCATTGTTCGGCAGGCGGCATCTTCAACGACTCATTTTCCCCCTCCCCTGGCGGGAGGGGATGAAGGGGAGGGGGAGGGGATGTTTGACTTTTTCCGAAGTCGCCCGTCAATTTTTTATGGCATTGCCTTGAAAATCCTGTTATATTCAGCACACATTTGAAGGAGGAGGGAAAACGATGGCAACCGTGAACGATCTGAAGGAGTTTAAATTCTTTAAAGGATTCACCGACGAGCAACTCAAGAAACTGGCCGCGATGGCTGTGGGGGAATCCTATGAAGCGGGGACCCAGATGTACAAAAAGGGCGATCCGGCCAGGAGCCTCTTCATGTGCCAGGAGGGCAAGGTGGTGATGGTCATGGATAATTACATGGGGCCGCAGCGGGCGCCCATGCAGATTACCGTGGATATCGTCACCCGGGGGGAATCTATGGGCTGGTCCGCCGTGGTGGAGCCTTACCTGTACACACTGGGGGCCCTGTGTATCGATAATTGCCGGCTCATCGCCCTGGACGCGGCCAAATTGCGGGCGCTGATGGACGACGATTGCGAATTGGGCCTCAAGATCATGCAGGCCACGGCCAAAGTGATCGCCAGCCGGCTGACGCATACCCGAATCCTGCTGGTGGGCGAGCGGGGGCTTTCTCATCTGACCGATTATTGATGAACTCGCAAAAATTAAGAATTCTCTCCCCCTCATCCCCTCCCGCCAGGGGAGGGGAAAATGGATTTTTTGCGAGGTCGTCATTATTGACGAACTCGTAAAATGAAGGAATCAAGGAGGCGAAACATCATGGCTGAGCAGATCATCATTTACGGCAAGGCGGGCTGACCCTATACCGACAAGGCCAGGGCGGCCTATAAAGACAAGGCAGTTTATATAGACGTCAAGTCAGATCCGGCCGGACTGCAGGAGATGCTGAAGCTCTCGGGCGGCGCGCGGCAGGTTCCCCTGATTGTGGAAGGAAAGAACGTAACCATCGGTTACGGCGGAACCTGAGGGATCTGAGAGCCCATCGGCGATGGGCCAATCGAATAAAGTGGAGGTGCCTGAATGAAAAATCAAACCCTTGAATCTCTCATTGAGCTTGCGATCGTGAATGAAGAAGAGGCCTACGCCTCCTACATGGAACTCTACCGGATGGTGGACGACAAAACCGCCAAAGACACCCTGAAGTTTCTGGCAGAGGAGGAAAAACAGCACAAGGCCTACCTGCTGAAATACCGCGACGGCAGCTTCCGGGAAAACAGCCTGCCGCTCAACGCGCCGGTGGATTACGGAATCGCGGAAAACATGGACATACCGGAGCCCCGCAAAGAAATCACCACCAATGAGGTTTACCTGATTGCCGCCAACAAGGAACTCGGCGCCAGTCGATTCTACAAGAGCCTCGCGGAGATTCATCCGGAAGGAGACGTCCGGGACATGCTGCTGCGCATGGCCGATCAGGAACTCAGACACAAGGAAAAAGTGGAATACCTTTACACCAATACGGCCTTCCCGCAGACGGCGGGCGGTTGAACACGGGCGGTTATATAATTGATGGGCTCGTCAAAAGTCCCTTTTCCCCTCCCCCGGCGGGAGGGGACGAAGGGGAGGGAATTCTTGACTTTTGACGAGGTCGCCATAATTGTGACCCTGCAAAAAGAAGGAGCGCCGACAAAATCAAAGGACAAATGACATCCATGACAAGCCCCCGCCTGCGTCTGCCGCAGGTCAGGACACAAAATATCGGCGACGCGGATCTGACTTACCTTCTCTATGACGGACAGGGTCCCACCGTCATCATGCTGCACGCCACCGGGTTCCTGCCCTGGCTGTGGCATCCCATCGCCAGAGCCCTGTCGCCGGCCTGCCGCGTGATCGCCCCTTATTTCTGCGACCACCGGGAGTCCGATCCTGAAAAAGGCGGCCTGGACTGGATGATCCTCGCCCGGGATTTTACCGCTTTCTGCAAAGGCCTGAAGATTGATGCCCCTTACCTGGTCGGACATTCCATGGGTGCGACGGTCATGACCATTGCCGCCGCCCAATACGAACTGGCGTCCGCCGGAATGGTTCTGATCGAACCGATCTTTCTGCCGCAGGACTTTTACCGGACCCGGATCCGGGTTCAGGACCATCCGCTGGCCGCAAAATCCATCAAGCGCCGGAATCACTGGCAGGATGAGCCCGAAGCGCTGACCTATCTGCAATCCAGGACCCTGTTCAAAAAGTGGGATGCGGAAATGCTCTCCCTTTATGTCCGATACGGCATGAAGCAAAATGAGGAAAGCGGCCTGGAACTCGCCTGTTCTCCAAAGAAGGAAGCGGCCCTCTTCATGGGCGGCATCCGCTATGACCCGTGGCCCCTGCTGCCGCAAGTCCCCTGCCCCGTCCTGGTGCTCGAGGGCGAACACAGCGAAAACCGGTCTTTCATCGATCTGCAAAAGGCCGTCTCTCTGTTCCCCAACGCGGTCTACCGGCTTGTCCGGGACGTGGGGCATCTGATTCCCATGGAAAAGCCCGGGGAGATCACGAACGCCATCCGGGAATTTTTTCAGATTGCTCCCGCGGCCGAAAAGGAAAACTTTTCTGCCGCGCTGAAAAGATAATGGCTTGAAAATCCTGTATTTTTCCTGTACACTGGCGCGCAGTGCGGGATCGGTGGTTCAAGATGCTCTGTAAGATGCTGATTTTGCTGGAATATATATAGTTATTTCGCCGATTAAAGAATGACAACTTTAAAAACCAAGGAGGAGCGCGCAATGGTAAAAGCGAAAAAAGGGGAACAGTTCAGTTGCGATGTCTGTGGTCTGATTGTAACGGTTGACGAGATCGGGCTGGACATGGCGGAAATCAGTTGCTGCAATATGGACATGGCGAAAGGCAAGGCGGCTATCGACAAAGCGAAGAAAAAAGGCCTGCTGGCGGCGGCAAAAGCCCCCGCGAAAGCCGTCAAACCCGTCGCCGTAAAGGCGAAAGCACCGGCCAAACCGGCCGCCAAGAAGGTGGCGCCAAAGGCCAAGGCAGCGGTGAAAAAAGCGGCTCCGGCCAAGGCGAAAGCCAAGGCCAAACCGGCCGCCAAGAAGGTGGCGCCAAAGGCCAAGGCAGCGGTGAAAAAAGCGGCGCCGGCCAAGGCGAAAGCCAGCGGCCAAACCGGCCGCCAAGAAGGTGGCGCCAAAGGCCAAGGCGGCGGTGAAAAAAGCGGCGCCTGTCAAAGCCAAAAAGTAGGCATGACATCGTCCCGGACGGTCATACTCATGTTTTAATAAAAAAACCTCGTCTCTGGCGATTTTCCAGGGACGGGGTTTTTATTTTTCCGCGGTGATGCAAACCTCTCTGACCATGAATAAACGCAACGGACGCAGCCGCCCCGGCCACGATCAGGACGATCCGGAGAAAGGGGATACTCAGGCCCATCCCAGGGGAAACCGCTGGTGTGCGCGGCACGGCTATTTCATCGATCTGCCCGCCTGTGAGGCCAGAGCCAAAACACGGCGCTCCTGCGGAAGATGCATCGCCCGCTGGCAGCAGCTGAGTTTTTCGTTCATGGAGCCGTAAAAAAACCCCACATCCATACCGGTGAAAAATGGTTCGCAAGCGGCGAATCAAAGATTTTTCGCATGTCCAGAAATTAGGTTAATTTATTACTTTCAATCCCATTTAAGCCTTATCATCTCTTCAGCGAAAAAGATTTTGAGACGCGGCGAAGCCATTTTTCAAAGGTCTCATTCCATCGGTTCTGTAAAGCTCTCATCGCGTCGTCAAACCCGTCACGCGGTAATTGAATTCATAGCTCAGCGCGCCGCTCCAGTCCTGCTCGAAAACCCCCTTGTAGCGCGTTCCGTCTATCGGTCCCACCGGCTTGCCGTAGGTGTAAAACCAGTTCACGATCGGGCTGCCCGTGAACCCCAGGGCGATCCAGTAACGGCCCGGCATCAGGGTGAGATTCTCCCGGCCGAAATCAAAATCCTCCCACCGGTATCCGGGACGCTGAGACAGGCGCTCCAGATCGACCAGGCCGCTGACGCCGACGGGACTGCCGGGTTTGCCGTTCTGGTCGTTCAGAACTTCCACCCAGAGCTGGCCGTCCCCGCCAAAGTTATGCAGGGCCAGACCGATTTTCTGCAGCTTCACGGGTTTATTCAGGACGACCACCTGGGCATACTGGGTCATCTTGGTCGTGACATATTCAGCCGTCTCCACGAGGAAACTCTTGCTCATCTCAAACTGATCCTTCCCGGCCGCCGTGGTCGTCCGCGGGAAGGCAAAGTCGAGGTTTTCCGGATATTCCAGATTCCCGAAAACAAAGGGCTTGTTATAGATCAGCTTCTTTTTCTCCTCTTCCGTGATCACGGGCGGAGGCGGAGGCGGAATGATCGCGATCTGCTTGAACTCCGCCAGCACCTCCGGCGACAGCAACAGATTCTTCGGGCCATAGGCCTGGCGGTTTCCCCGGACGTCCACCTGATCTTTCTGGAAATTCGCGTTGATGACCTCCTGCAGCGTCGGCCGGGTCCTGGAGGTCGGCGTTTGCAGCCATCGGAGCAGCCCGTCATTTCTGGTTTCATGGTTATCCACGCCGACCTCGACGCGGATGAATCGGCTGGAAATGAAAAGGACCGTGTTCTGCGGGTCAAACGGGACCCAGTCCAGATCGGGGAACCAGACCTCGATCCAGGAATGGCGGCCCTGCCCCATCTTGAACGTCAGCACCCCGTCCTTCAGGTCAATATCAAAGGGCCGGTTGAGGGTCACGCCGTTGACGATCCGGACTGGAATCCCGATGGCGCGCAGCAGGGCTGCGCTCAAGTGGGAATAGTTCTGGCAGTTCCCCTTGCCTGACTCGAAGGCATAGAGGGCGTCGTACTGTTTGGGCGGCGTCACGTAATGGACGTGATCGACGACCCACGAAATGATGCGCTGCACGGCATCGAATTCGGTTTTGACCCCCTGTGTGAGCCTGGCCGCCAGCTCTCGAATCCGGGGATCGTTCACCTGCACCTGTTCGGTCGCCTTCAGATAAGCCGCCATGACCGGATCGACCTTTTCGAGGGGGAAAGGCGCGTTGGTCTCGAGTTTTTTCAGCCTGGTTTCATTCAGGGCGCTGCAGGCGAGGCGGACATCGATCACGGCCGGCGGGTCCGTCCAGGTGGCAACAATGACCTGATTGCCCCGTCCGTCTGTATGGGCTTTCTTCTCCTGCGGTTCCGGCTTGAATTTCAGATCAAAATCCCTGATCTCCTGTTTATAGGTCGGCGACTCATAGGTCTGGGGAACCACAAAACTCATAACCAGTTTTTTGATGCCTTCCCCGGCCGTAATCTGTTCCTGCAGCTCATAGCGGATGACCGATCCCATCTGGCCTTTCAGCGTGTAGTTTTCGGCATGACCTGCAACCGGCCATAAAAGCGCCAGGCCAAGGATGGCGGCGATAATTTTTTTCATATTTTTCTCCTGCTTTCGCTGGCGTATTGGTAAAAGTTATCTCCCCTCTCCCCCTCCCCTTCATCCCCTCCCACAGGGGGAGGGGAAAAACATTTTTATCCCCTTCGTCCCCTCTCCCCTTGGGGGTACGGTTAAAACTTATCTTCCCTCTCCCCTTACGTATCTCCCTCTCCCCTTGGGGGTACGGCTAAAACTTATCTTCCCTCTCCCCTTGGGGGTACGGTTAAAACTTATCTTCCCTCTCCCCTTGGGGGTACGGTTAAAACTTATCTTCCCTCTCCCCTTGGGGACGGTTAAAACTTATCTTCCCTCTCCCCTGGGGGTACGGTTAAAACTTATCTTCCCTCTCCCCTTGGGGGTACGGCTAAAACTTATCTTCCCTCTCCCCTGGGGGTACGGTTAAAACTTATCTTCCCTCTCCCCTTGGGGGTACGGTTAAAACTTATCTTCCCTCTCCCCTTGGGGGAGAGGGTCAGGGTGAGGGGTGAGAAGGGCATTTCGGATGGTTTCCAAAACACCTTCCATGTTGTTCAACACCTGGTTATTCCAGAATCGTAGCACCTTATACCCTTCAGACCGCAGCCATTCATCGCGTATCTTATCCCCCGGACCAAGCGCATGCTGCCCGCCGTCCACCTCTATAATTACTCTCTCTTCGAGATTCACGAAATCCACAACATAGCGTCCTACTGGCTGCTGACGGCGAAACTTGAATCCTTCTAACTGCCTGTCTCTAATATGCCTCCACAATTGCCGTTCTGTATCCGTAGAAGTTCTTCTGAGTCTTCTGGCAACGCCCGTCAGGCCTTTCACCCCCACGCTTTTCCCATCCCCCTCCCCTTCATCCCCTCCCACCAGGGGAGGGGAAAAACATTTTTATCCCCTTCGTCCCCTCTCCCCTTGGGGGTACGGTTAAAACTTATCTTCCCTCTCCCCTTGGGGGAGAGGGTCAGGGTGAGGGGAAAAACATTTTTACGAGAACGTCATGATTCGTGATGGTATTTTTAACACTGTTTCCGGAAATCTGCAACGCGGAAAAGTCCCGATAATTTTTCCCGGAAAGGTACATTTTTGTGTTGGAAAAGGTACATTTTTGTATTGACAGGAGGATTTTTTGCGTGTAGGAGCATCGGCAAAGGATGGCCGATTGCCGATGGTACCCGTTTTTTCCAGTCAGGAGGATATTGAGAGAAAAACCCTGCTGATCCTGCGCATCCTGCATGAAGCCGGAGGCCCACTGGGCTCCCGCATCCTTGCGCGCAAGATGAAGGACAGGGGATATGCGCCCAGTGAGCGGGCGGTCCGTTATCACCTGAAGCTCATGGATGAGCGCGGGCTCACGCGGCTGGTGGGCAAGAGGGACGGACGCATGATCACAACCCGGGGCATTGATGAACTGGGCGAAGCCCGGGTCCGCGACAAGGTCGGGCTTGCGATCTCGCGCATCGAGATCCTGGCCTTTCGGACCACGTTCAATCCCGAAACGCAGGACGGCCTGCTGCCGATCAACATTACCTTCTTTTCGGAAACCTCATTCAACTACGCCACGAAGATCATGCGGCCCGTTTTTGAATCGGGTTTCGCCGTCAGCAACCGCGTCGCCGTGGCACGGGAGGGGCAATATCTCGGAGACGTCCTCGTCCCGAAGGGGAAAATCGGCTTTGCCACGGTCTGCAGCATCGTCGTCAACGGCGTGCTGCTGAAGCACGGCATCCCGATGGATTCAAAATTCGGCGGCATCCTGCAGATGAAAAACCGTCATCCCCTGAGATTCGCGGAGCTGATCTATTATTCCGGATCATCCCTCGACCCGTCCGAGATCTTTATCCGCGGAAAGATGACCTCCGTCAGCAGCGCAGTCGAAAAGGGAGAGGGCATGATCCTGGCGAACTTCCGGGAAATTCCGGCGCCCTGCCACGCGCTGACTTGCGATCTGCTGGCAAAGATGGGGGAAGCCGGCATCAACGGCGTGCTGGTCACGGGCAAAATCAGTGAACCGGTCTGCCAGGTCCCCGTGGAGATCAACAAGGTGGGGATCATCCTGGTCGGCGGTCTCAATCCTGCCGCCGGCGTCCAGGAAGCGGGCCTGGATGTGGAAAACCAGGCCATGTCCTCGGTCATGGCGTACGGCGCGCTGCAACCGTTCGACGAGTTGTTGAAAGACCTGTGAGGAGGATTAACGCCTGGCGGATGCTTATCACCCCCACCCTGGACCCCCTCACCCTGACCCTCTCCCCGGGGGGAGAGGGAAGCTCAATTTCCCCGCCCCTGGCGAGAGGGGATCTCAATTTCCCCGCCCCTGGGGGGAGAGGGAAGCTCAATTTCCCCGCCCCTGGCGAGAGGGGATACTCGAATTTCCCCTCCCCTGGTGGGAGGGGATCAAGGGGAGGGGGAATTTAATGACATATCAACTATTATTATAAAGGGGGTTTCACCATGTCAATCATCAAAGATGTACTCGCGAAAGTCAAACAGATCGATCCTGACCAGCCGGAGTTCCACCAGGCCGTGGAGGAGGTCATGGAAACGCTGGAGCCGACAGTCAAACGGCATCCGGAATTCGTCAAAGCCAACATTTACGAACGCATCGTCGAGCCGGAACGAACGATCATGTTCCGCGTTCCCTGGGTGGACGACAAGGGAAAGGTCCATGTCAACCGGGGGTTCCGCGTCCAGTTCAACAACGCGATCGGCCCCTTCAAGGGCGGTCTGCGTTTTCATCCGTCGGTCAACCTCGGGATCATCAAATTCCTGGGGTTTGAGCAGATCTTCAAGAATTCCCTGACCACGCTGCCCATGGGCGGCGGCAAGGGCGGCTCCGACTTCGATCCCAAGGGAAGATCGGACGGCGAAGTCATGCGCTTCTGCCAGGCCTTCACGCGGGAACTCTTCCGCTACATCGGCGCGGAAACGGACGTGCCGGCCGGCGACATCGGCGTGGGCGGCAGAGAAATCGGCTACATGTACGGCTATTACAAGAAGATCCGCAACGAGCACACGGGCGTTCTGACCGGCAAGGCTCTCGAATACGGCGGCAGCCTGATCCGTCCCGAGGCGACCGGCTACGGCACGACCTACTTTGCCGCAGAGATGCTGGCCACGCGCGGCCTCAACTTCAAGAACAAGGTTGTCGCCGTCAGCGGCGCCGGCAACGTGGCCCAGTACACCGTGGAAAAGGTCAATCAGCTGGGCGGCAAGGTCATCACGCTGTGCGACTCGTCCGCCACCATCCTGGATGAGGCGGGAATTGACGGGAAGAAGTGCGACTTCATCATGGAGCTCAAGAACGTCAGGCGCGGACGCATCAAGGAATACGCCGACAAGTACAACACGTCCTGCATCGAAGGGGCCAGCGTCTGGGACGTCATCCGGGACCAGGGCATCAAGGTGGACATCGCCCTGCCCTCCGCGACCCAGAACGAGATAGACGCTTCCCATGCCGCCGCGCTCGTGAAAAACGGCTGCATCTGCGTGGCCGAAGGGGCCAACATGCCCTCCACGCCCGATGCCGTCAAGATCTTCCAGGAAAACAACGTTCTCTACGGGCCCGGCAAGGCCGCCAATGCCGGCGGCGTGGCCACCTCCGGCCTCGAGATGAGCCAGAACAGCATGAAGCTCTCCTGGACGAGTGAGGAGGTGGACAAACGCCTGCTCCTTATTATGAAGAGCATCCACAAAGCCTGCGTGGAGACGGCCGAGGCCTACGGCAAAAAAGGCGACTATGTCACGGGCGCCAATATTGCCGGCTTCACGAAGGTGGCCCGGGCCATGCTGGCCTACGGCGTCGTCTGATCCGCGATTGCAGGCGTCTGCCCCCTCACCCCGACCCTCTCCCCAGGGGGAGAGGGAAATTATGGGAACTTCGTCAAGGGGAGAGGGAAATTATGGGAACTTCGTCAAGGGGAGAGGGAATAATCAAAGATACCCACGGACAGGCCATGCCCCCTCCGCATGATAAAAAGGGACAGAATTAAATTCGAGGGAATTGGGGACGGGTTCACAATTTGAAATAATGTGAGCCTGTCCCCAATTCCCCTTTCTTGGTGGCATTTTTATAATGCCATTTACATGTCAATAAAAGGTCACTTATTTTTCTTCCATTATTCCGCAGATAGTTGTAGGGGGCACACAGTCCAGGCGAAAAAAAATGATTATTCCCCATTTTTCTCTTGACAAGGGCCTGTAATTCATATATTCGGTCGCCTAAATAGGCAATCGGATATATCACTTAGCTTGATCCAGGGGATGAAAAAGTGGCACAAAGCGATATCACCTCTACCGAAAAGCTTCTCAAAGTTATCCGAGACAAGAAAGAAGGGGCGCCCCCTCCACCCGTCGCCCCGACGCCCATGACCCCGAAACCCGGCGCCGTCACCCCTCCCTTGAAATTCAAGAAATCCCATCGGAAGTCCACCACGGTCGGCATCGATATCGGTCATGAGTATCTGCGTCTCGTCAAGGCCGCCGAATCCGGCGGAAAATGGCGGATCATTGCCCGCAGACGTCTGCTTCTGCCGCCCCGGACATCCCGGGATGTGCCGGAGTTTTCCGCTTTCCTGAAGTCGTCGCTGACATCTTTCTGCGGCTCGCCCGAACAGTCTGACCTGTGGGCCATCATGTCGGCGGCCCAGGTTGAATTGCGCCACATCCGCATCCCCAGGCTTCCGAAGAAGCAGATTGCCAACGCCGTCTTCTGGATGGCCAAGAAGGAGCTCAGCTTCAACGAAAAAGAGGTGGTCTTCGACTATGATGTCCAGGGAGAGGTCATCGAACAGGGCCTTCCCAAGCTGTCCGTCATGGTCTACACGGCGCCGCAGCGCGACGTCGAAGAACTCCGGGGCTTCTTTTCCCGCATCGGATGGCCCCTGACCGGGGTGTCCATCGTTCCGTTCGCCACGCAGAACATGCTCAGAAGCGGCTGGATTCCCGCCATCGAGGGTTCCGTCGCGAGCCTCTATATCGGAAACGATTTCTCGCGCATCGACATCTACAACGGGGGCAACCTCGTCATGACGCGCGGGATCAAGGCCGGAACCACCAGCATGGCGGAAGCCCTGCTTGAGCGCCTCGATGAACTCAAGCAAGGCCCGCAGACGCCCCTGACGCTGGAACAGGGCAGGAAGCTCATCAACAGCCTCAGCCCCGATTCGCCGCCGCTCGAACCGTCGGATTTCGGCTTCGGCCGTCCGAAAGAGGACATCTTTGCAATGGTTGAGCCGGCGCTGGAGCGTCTCGTGCGCCAGGTGGAAAGAACCTTCGAGCATTACATGACCCTGGCAGGCAGTGAAGGGATCGGCAGGATCCTTGTCTCCGGCGCCATGAACATCCATCAGCCGCTCGTGGATTATGTCGGCGCCCAGCTTGGCGTCGAGAGCGTCGTTTTCGATCCCCTGAGCGCGCAGGGCATGCCGGTGCAGTGTCCCGATGTGGACGATGCGCAGAATATCTCCGAGCGCGCCGCCTTCGCGCCGGCCCTGGGCCTGGCCATGTCGGACAACGCGCTCACACCGAATTTGATCTTCACCTCCCGCGACAGGGACAAGCAGGCCGGCGTCGCCCTGGTCAATAAGGCCATCTTTGCCACCTTCTTCGTGCTTGCGCTCATCTGCGCGGCCGTCCTCGTCTATCAGGGCATCGGCATCAGCCAGAAAAAAGACGGGATTGCCAAACTCGAGGCGCAGCTCGCCCAGCTCGGCCCGACCATTGACCGGGACCAGTTGACGAAACTGACCGCCCAGATCAATGAGCGGCGAAAGCTGTCCAAGGCTTACGCCGAACGGTATCTGGGCATGGTCCTGATCAGCGAGGTCGCCGCCCTGACCCCGGCCAATGTCCGTCTCATCAGCCTGAAGGAAAACCTCGCGCCACAGGCAGCCGGCGCCGCCGCAAAACCAGCCGCAGGCTCCCCGGCTGCAGTAACCGGCACGGGGGAGGTCACGCTGGAAGGGCTGGTCATCGGCGACCGGCAGAATTTTGAAAACGCGCTCGCGGGTTATGTCCTGCTTCTGGAGACGTCGCCCATCTTCCGCCAGGTCACCATCCAGAAAAACACGGTGGGACCCTTTATGAAGGGCCAGGCGCTCCATTTCATCATCAACATGAAGGTGGAGGAACAGGTTCGTGGCTGATATAAAAAAGATAGGCATGGATTTACCGAAGCAGAGCCTGACCTATATCGGGGTCGGTGCGGTCATCATCCTTCTCATCATTCTGCTGGGGATCGTCCCGGCCGGCAAATCGCTGGCGAATCTGGACGCGAAAACCACGGAGGTCAAATACCGCATCGAAGAACAGCAGGCGCTTGCCCCCTTCTATCAGTCCCTCAAGGAGCGGACCGGCAAGGAAGACATGAAGTTCCTGCCCATGCCGGCAAAGGGCAGCCTGCCGCATGCGAAGATCAGTACCATCTCCGCCGTGTTCGGCGATGCGGCGAGATCAAGCGGGATGTCCCTCGTATCGGCCAACCCGCAGCTCTCGGCCATGTCCGGAGGCGCCCAGACGCTGCCGGTCAACGTCACCCTGCAGGGAAGTTTCTTTAACTTCCGGAAGTTTCTGATCAGCATCGGGGGCATCCCCTACGTACAGAATATTGAAGAGATTTCCATTCAGGAAGCACCGAACGCCAGGGAATTCAGGCTGAAGATCCTGCTGGCGGTCGGTTGAACGGGAAAATGAGATATGGCAAAACTTGAAAAAAGACAGATGATCATTCTTGCTGTGATGGTGATCGCGATCCTCTACGGCGCCTATGAGTTGCTCTGGACGAAAAAGAAGGGGGGGCCCCCTGTCGATCTCACGCAGAAGACCGCGGATCTCAAGACGTTCGTCACCGGCCTGGCCACAGGCATCGGGGCCGAAAGGGATGTGACCGCCCTGATCTTCAGCCGGGCGGAGAAGGAATGGACGCAGGATCCATTCCTGGACACCAAGTCCCAGATGGCCTGGAATCAATCCAGGGGCGCGGCCCAGGCGGCAGCCGGGGCAGGCGACAAGAAGATCGAGTTTGTTTACAGCGGCTATCTCGCATCGGGAAAACGGAGCATGGCCGTGATCAACGGCATGGAATACAGGGAGGGTGAGGCCCTGGATACCGCGGGGTTCGTCCTGAGAAGCGCCAACCCCGCGCGGGTCGTCATCGAAAACCGCGGGACGGGGGCGACGTTGAATATTCCCATGCAGGACTGATAATGCCGCAAAAAGGGTCGTCGGGCCCGTTTTTTGCGGTGGTTTATAGAGCGAAGATTAACTGCATTATTTCAGGATAATATGGAGGCGCCGATGGGTTGCATCAATGGTAAATATCCGCGAGGAGGCCTGCTGGCCGTCCTGCTGGCTGCGGTGCTGATTTTTGGCTGCTCGAGCAAGGTGGCCCAGAAGGATCCCTTCCTCGAGAAATGGTCCACAATGGCCGAGACCCAGACAGGCTCTTCACCGGCGCCCAGGGACCGGAACATTCTCGTCCCTGGACATTCCGGACGATCCCGGACAGGCGCGCATGGACGCCGCAGAAAAAAGCCTGCCGAAGCAGCGGGTCAGTCTGAAAATGCGCCAGGCGGACGTCAAGACCGTCCTGCGCTCGCTGGCACGCATCGTTGACCGGAACGTCCTCGTCAAAAACGAGATCAAGGGAGAGATCACCGTGGATTTCCGGGATGTCCCCTGGGACCAGGCCTTCAACAGCCTGCTGAGCACCCAGGGCCTGACGTACACCTGGGAAGGCGACATCATCCGGGTCATGACGTTTGACGACAAGGACCTGGACCTCAAGCGCAAAACCCAGGACATGGGCATCAAGTGGGTCGCGCCGCTGTATACGGTGGTCGTGCCCATCGATTACGCGAAACCCAAGGACCTCAAGGAAACCCTCGAGTCGTTTCTGACCCGGACCAAGGAGGACAAGCCCCGCGGATCGGTCCGCGTGGACGAATACAGCAATTCCCTCGTCATCTCGGCCATCCGGGACGACCTGGTCCGCATGATGCCGATCATCAAGAAGATCGACAAGCCGACCCCCCAGATCCAGATCAAGGCCAACATCGTCGAGACGACGAAGGAAATGGCGCGCGAGTTGGGCATCCAGTGGGGCGGCATGTACCAGGCAAGCATCGCGAGGGATCAGAGCGCTTGGTCACGCCGGGCGGCATCTGGCGGCGCGACAACGTCCAACCCCATGGCGGCGGCGGCTATACGCCCGTCTCCGGCACGGCGGGCATTTCGGGCCAGGGCTTCGGCGTCAATTTCCCGTCAGCGCCACTGCCATGACAGCCGCCGGAGGGGCTGGCCTCGCTGGGCCTCATGATCGGGACCATCGGCGGCAACATCCTCGAAATGCAGCTCAACGCCCTGCAGAAGGACAGCAAATTGAACATTCTGTCGAGCCCCTCGATCACGACGCTCAACAATCAGACGGCCTTCACGGAAAACGGTGAAAGAGTCCCGTAATACGCATCGATACAAGCGTTACCTTTCCAACACGAGTGTACAAATTTGAGGATGCCGTGCTGCGCCTGGAGATCACGCCGCACGTCATCGACGACCAGACCTTGTCCATGAAGATCCTCGTGAAGAAGGACGAGGTGGATCCGATCCGGAACGTTGACGGAAATCCCTACATCATCAAAAAGACAGACCGAGACGAATCTGATCGTCCGCAATGGCGAGACCATCGTCATTTCCGGTCTGACGAAGCAGAGAACCCTGGGCGGCGATACGGGCATCCCGGGCCTGAAAGACGTACCCGTTCTCGGCTGGCTCTTCAAGAGCGACGACAGAACTCAAAAAATGGAGGAGGTCCTCATCTTCATCACGCCGAAGATTCTGCCGCCGTATCAGGTCTCGGCGGCAGCGCCTGGGATAAAAGCTCCGGCGAATCAGCCACCTTCCAAGCCGCCGACAAAGTAGGAACGGAACGACTTCCCTTCCCTGAGGTCGGCTCTTAACATGACTTTTGACGCGGGCATGAATAATGGATTACTTCAGAATTCTTAACCTTAACAGGGAACCCTTCTCCAACTCCCCGGAACCTGATTTCTTCTACGAGTCGTCCCAGCACCTGGGATGCCTGCAGAAGTTGGAGATTGCCGTTCGTCTGCGCCGGGGTCTGAGCGTTGTCATGGGCGACGTGGGAACGGGGAAGACGACCCTGTGCCGCGAGCTTATCCGCCGTCTGGCAGAAGCGGAAGAAGACCGGACGGCAGTGGAAACCCACCTGCTCCTCGATCCGGCGTTCAGCGTCCCCCGTGAATTCCTCACCACCGTCGCAATCACCTTCGGTCTGACAGGGTCTGATAATACGGAAACGGAATGGCAACTCAAGGAAAATATTAAAAATTACCTCTTCCATAGAGGTGTGGACGAAAGAAAAACGGTTGTCCTGATCATTGACGAGGGCCAGAAACTCCCGGAGTTCTGCCTGGAGCTCCTGCGTGAATTTCTCAACTACGAAACGAATGAAAACAAGCTTCTGCAGATTATTATCTTTGCACAGAATGAATTCAGGGAAGCCCTGAAAAATCGCGCGAACTTTGCCGACCGGATCAACCAGTTTATCTACTTGAAGGCCCTGAACTTCGGGGAAACCCGGCAAATGATCAGGTTCCGAATCACCCGGGCAAGCGCACAGAGTGAAACACCGCCGAGCATGTTCACGTGGCCTGCCATGTGGGCCATCTACCGGGCTACGGGTGGATATCCCCGGAAGATCATCACGCTGTGTCACCAGATCATGCTCACCCTGATCATCCAGAACAAGACGCAGGCAGACAGAAAAATCGTTTTGTATTGCGCAAGTCAGATCTCTTATGAGATGAAGACGAGCCGGCGCCAGGTTTTTGTCGCCGCATCCTCCCTCGCCGTTCTGCTTCTGATTGTCGCGGGGTTTGCCTCGGGGATTCTGGATTTGAGACTTCCGGGTGAGGGCAAGCTCGTTCAGAAAGAACCGGCCACAGCCGTGGCTATCACGTCGGCGCCCCCGGCTCCGGCCCCGGTCGCCGCCGCGGTCCTTCCTGCTTTGAATGTGAAGGAACCGTTGCTCCTGGGACGTCTGATCATCGGACGCGGCGATACGGTCTACGCCATGCTGCACCAGATCTATGGCGCCTATGATGAAACGCAATTGCGTACTTTTGTCCGGGCAAATCACCCACGTCTGGAGAATCTGAACCGGATCCAGCGGGGCGACATCCTCGCCCTGCCGGCGGTTCCCGCACGGGAGAATCCCCTGCCGCCGAATCGGCACTGGGTGGTTGTGACAACAAGGAGCACTCTGGGAGAAGGCTATGAGCTCATCCGCCAATACCCCGGAGGGGGAGATGGCGTCCGGCTTTTCCCTTACTGGAATCGCCAGGAGGGGCTGGTTTTCGCCGTGTTGGTTCAACAAGGATTTGCAGATGAAGCAGCGGCTGACGCCTGTATCCGCAGGCTGCCACCCGATTTTTCCTCCGGGGCAAGGGTGATTTCCCGCTGGTCCGAAGGAACGAATTACTACGCACGTTGAGGCGCACAACAAGGACACCATCTTTTTTGCATTTCGCTGAAAGATTATAGACCAAAAGGAATGTGACGTATGATCATCAAAAAGAAATTGGGAGAGCTGCTTGTTGAAAATGAGCTTATCACGGAAGCGCAGCTCAGGCAGGCCCTGGCGGAACACAAGCGGGCCGGGCTCAAGCTCGGGCAGTATGTCACGCGCAACGGGATGGTCAATGAAAACAAGATCGTGGACATGCTGAGCCGGCAGCTCAAAATCGACAAATACGACCCGAATCAGTATCCCCTCGACATGACAGCTCGCCGCCCTGATCCCGCTCGAGACGGCCCAGAAGTATCAGGTGGCGCCCCTGCGCAGGAAGGGCAGGCTCCTGACCGTCGCGCTGACCGATCCGCTCGACATCAACACGCTCGACGCCATCGAGATCATGACGAATTCCGAGGTCGAACCGGTCGTCTGCACCGAGCGCGAGGTCAACCAGTTGATCAACAGCCTCTACGGGATGCAATCCGGCCTGAGCGGCGTCATGGAAAAAATGGACATCGAGGCCCAGACCGAGGATGAAGAAAAGGCGGCGGAACCGTCCGCCGAAGAGATCAAGATGTCATCCCTGCAGGATATGGCCGGCGAGGCGCCCGTGGTGCGGCTGGTCAACTCCATCCTGAGCCCAGGGCGTCCGCGAGGGGGCCAGCGACATCCATATCAGCCCGAAGATCAACACCATGCAGATCCGGTTCCGGATCGACGGAAAGCTGCACGATGTGCCCTCTCCGCCGAAATCGCTCGCCCTGCCGATCATCGCGAGGATCAAGATCCTCGCCAGCATGGACATCACCATCTCCCGCATCCCGCAGGACGGGCGCTTCACGCTCAAGATCGACAAAAAGGAGATCAACATCCGCGTCTCCTCCATCCCGACCATCTACGGCGAAAATGTCGTCATGCGGCTTCTGGACATGAGCGCGGGCGTCTATACCCTTGACCGTCTCGGCATGGGGAAGGAGGACCGCCAAAAAATCGAGACCATGGCCAGCAAGGCCTACGGCATGATCCTGAGCACCGGACCGACGGGAAGCGGCAAGAGCACGAGCCTCTATGCGATCCTCGACGCGCTCAACCGGCCCGACATGCATCTGATCACGCTGGAGGATCCCGTCGAATACCGGGTCGAGAACATCCGGCAGGTCCAGCTCAACCGGAAGGCCGGCATGACGTTCGCGAGCGGCCTGCGCTCGATCCTGCGCCAGGACCCGGACATCATCATGGTCGGCGAAATCCGGGATTCCGAAACGGCCGCCATCGCCATTCAGGCCGCCCAGACCGGCCATCGCCTGCTCAGCACGCTCCATACGAACGACGCCGCCGGGGCCATCACGCGCCTCACCGACATGGGGATCGAGCCCTTCCTCGTTTCCACGGCGCTGCTGGTCTCCTTCGCCCAGCGGCTGGTCCGGACCATCTGCCCCTACTGCAAGGAATCTTACCGGCCGCCGGAGCCGGCCCTGGCCGCCTGGGGTCTCGATAAAGTGGAAAACGCCAACTTCCAGCGCGGCAAAGGCTGCTACCAGTGCCTGAACACCGGCTACCGCGGACGGACGGGCATCTTCGAGGTCCTGGCCAACGACGAGATGGTCCAGGAGATGATTCTGAAGCGGAGATCGGCCCAGGAGATCACGCGGGCGGCCATCGCGGAGGGGAAGCTCCGGACCCTCAAGGATGACGCCGCGAGCAAGGTCATCCAGGGAATCACAACCATCGAAGAGGCCGCCTCGGCGGTCATGGTGTAACGGTATGGCGAATTTTTCCTACCAGGCGATCAATGAAAGCGGCACGACCGTCTCCGGGCTGATCCAGGCCGATTCCGCGGAGATGGCTGAAAATCTGCTGCTTTCAAAAGGATATATCCCCTCGAAGGTCGCAGCGGCAAGAAGGGGCAGCAGCGCCTCCCTGCTGGAAAGAATCGAGCAGGCCCTCGGCAGGTCAAGATCACCGATCTGATCCTCTTCTCGAAGCAGTTCCGTTCGATGATGCAGGCGGGCATTCCGATCATCCGGCTCCTGACCGTTCTGGAAAACCAGACCGAAAACAAGGTTCTTAAAAAGGCCGTGGCGGCCATCGGGCAGGACATCAAGGGGGGATCGACGCTCCACGACGCGATGAAGAAACACCCCGCGATCTTCTCGCCCCTGTATCTGAGCATGATCAACGCGGGCGAGATCAGCGGCACGATTCCCGAGGTCATGGAACGGCTGATCGGCATCATCGAGCATGAGGCAAAGATCAAAAGCGATATCCGGTCCGCCCTGCAGTACCCGATCATCGTCGTGATCGCCCTGGGCATCGCGTTTTTCGTTCTGCTGACCTTCGTGATTCCCAAGTTCGTCGCAATCTTTGCCAAAGCGGGGCTGACGCTGCCGTGGCCAACGAAGATCGCCATGCTTCTGCATCATTTTCTTATCGGTTACTGGTTTATCATCCTCGCCGCGGTCATCGGAGTGATCGTCGGACTCCGCCTCTGGTTCAAGACCGACGCCGGCCGATTTGCCCGCGATACCTTCATCCTGAAACTGCCGCTGTTCGGCCCCCTGCTGCAGAAGGCGGCGCTGTCGCGCTTCGCCAGCATCTTCGCGATCCTGCAGGCCAGCGGCGTCCCCGTGATGCAGGCGCTGGAGGTCCTCTCCGGGACGATCGGCAACGCGGCCATCGCCCGCCAGTTCGAGATGGTCCGCGAAAAGGTCAAGGAGGGGCAGGGGATCTCCGGTCCGCTGGGCTCGGCGAAATACTTCACCCCGATGGTCGTGGACATGGTCGCCATCGGCGAGGAATCGGGCAACATCGATGACATGCTGCGGCAGATCTCCATTCATTACGATGACGAGGTCGCCTACTCGGTCAAGCGGCTCTCGGACGCCATCGGTCCGATTCTGATCGTCGGCCTGGCGGCCGTGGTCGGCTTTTTCGCCCTGGCGATCTTCCTGCCGATGTGGGACATGACCAAGATGACCCAGATGAAGTGAAACGCAGGAAAATCTCCATCAGCCCCTATATCCTCATCCCGGCCATCTTCAGCGGGATCTCGCTGCTGGCCGTGATCGTGACCTACCACGTCATGTCCCGTTATTCCGGGCTGAAGGCGGATCCGGCAGGGCCGGTTTTCTGGCTCGGCCTCGCATCCGTCGTGTTCACCTTTGTCTGCACCTATGTCATCCTGCGGTTCATCCTGCGGCCGATCACCCGCTTCGTGAAGACCGCCGAAAAACTTCCCGTCATGACCGCAGCCCGTCCGGAACGGCGACGCCTCCGACCGCTCCGGAAAACATCGAACACATCCACCGCGTTCTCGACCAGGTCACGACCATCCTCAGCAAGGTCGAGGCGCAGGGAGCTCTTCCCCGGGATCATCGGCCAGAGCCGGGCCGTGCGGGCCATCTTCGGCCAGATCCTCAAGGTGGCGCCGACGGATACCACGGTGCTGATTTCCGGGGAAAGCGGCACGGGCAAGGAACTTGTCGCGACGGCCATTTACGAACACAGCCTCCGCCGGGGAAAGCCCTTTGTCAAGGTCAACTGCGTCGCGATTCCCGAAGGGCTGCTGGAAAGCGAGCTTTTCGGCCATGAAAAGGGGGCCTTCACGGGCGCCGTCGCGCAGAAAAAGGGCAAGTTCGAGCTGGCCGACGGCGGAACGATCTTTCTCGACGAGATCGGCGACATGCCCCCGGCGACGCAGGCCAAGATCCTGCGCGTGCTGCAGGAGCGGGAGTTCGAGCGCGTGGGGGGCGCAGGCTCAATCCAGGTCGATGTCCGCATCATTGCCGCCACCAACAAGAACCTGACGGACATGGTGAAAACGGGCGCCTTCCGGGAGGACCTGTTTTACCGGCTCAACGTCTTCAACATCCATTTGCCGGCCCTGAGGGAACGGCGCGAGGACATTCCGCTGCTGACGGAACATTTTCTCGGAAAGCGGAGAAATCGGTGCGAGGTCTCCCAGAAGGCCATGCAAGCTGCTTCTCAGCTACGGCTGGCCCGGGAATATCCGGGAACTGCAGAATGTCGATCGAGCGGGCGGCGGTCATGGCGGAGGAGGGAAGCATCGAGCCGGGGCATCTGCCCGCAGGCCTGGCCGGCGAGTGCCCCCGTCACGGCGCGGGGGATGGATGACGCGCGGCCTCTGGACGACCGGCTGGGCGAGATCGAAAAAGGCATGATCATCGAGGCCCTGACGCGCGCCGGAGGCATCCAGGCCCGGGCGGCCCAGATCCTCGGCATCAACCAGCGCAGCCTCTGGCACCGCATCAAAAAATACAACATCGACCCCTCCTCTTTTAAAAAGTAAGCAGGATGGATTCGTCATTTGCACCCCCACCCTGACCCTCCCCCATCAAGGGGGAGGGAAATGCATGCTTTTTACATTGTCGTCCCCTCCCCCTGCGGGAGGGATTCGTCATAAGTCCAGTTTCCCCTCCCCTGGCGGGAGGGATTCGTCATAAGTCCATTTTCCCCTCCCCTGGCGGGAGGGATTCGTCATAAGTCCAGTTTCCCCTCCCCTGGCGGGAGGGATTCGTCATAAGTCCAGTTTCCCCTCCCCTGGCGGGAGGGGATTGAGGGGAGGGGGAAATGACCTGAATTAAGTTACATTTTTCTTGACAAACCCTGATCATACACGTAAACTAAGTCCATAAAACTAAACCCGATGAGGTGTTCCATGCAAACCATCAATATCCACGAAGCGAAGACGCACCTTTCACGCCTGGTCGATGAGGCCGCGAAAGGAAATGTTTTTATCATTGCCAAGGCAGGAAAGCCGATGGTCAAGGTTTTGCCGCTATCGGAAGGGGAGTTGAAAGGCGCTGAAAAGCTGGGGTTCATGTCGGGTGAGATTTCTGTGCCGGACGATTTTGATTCTCTTGCGGCAACGGAGATGGTCCAACTTTTTGAAGGAAAGTCCTCGTGAAGCTGCTGCTGGATACGCACATTGTCCTGTGGGCTGCGGGGCAGCCGGAAAAGCTCTCCGAATCAGCCCGTACCCTTTTGACAACGCCCGAGAATGTTTTGTTTTTCAGTGCGGCCAGTATCTGGGAGATTGTGATCAAACGGGGACTGGGACGGGAGGATTTCAAGGTGGATCCGCGCCGCTTGAGAAAGATGCTCATCGTGCATGGATACACCGAGCTGCCTGTAACCGCGGAGCATGCCTTGACGGTCGAGACGTTGCCTTTGCTTCATAAAGACCCTTTCGACCGCTTGCTGCTGGCCCAGGCCCGTACGGAAGGGATGCTGTTGCTCACGGTTGATGCTTCCGTTTTCCAATATCAAGAATCCGTGCTGGCTGTTTGATCGAAGGGGGGACTGATTAATAGGAGGACACGATCTAATCGTGTCCCCCTATTCTGGTGTCCCCATATTCTGATGGGTAATAAGGACAAGAGAATAAAAAAGTGGCAAGGCAAGATCTGACCCCATTGTATCGGAAAGTTGAATTTTTATTGACTTGCAAGCGGCTATCTTCTATTCTTGCTATCATTGAAAAGAAATGATTATTTTGGGGGTGTATTATGCATAGGACCATAGAAGCTTTGTATAAGGATGGGAGAATTATCCCCTTGGGAGAGATGATCCCCGTACGCGAAGCCAAGGTTTTTGTAACCTTTCTGGAAGAGGAGAAAAGGCCGACTGTCGTCAGGAAGAACAAGGCCCTGATGTTAAAAACGTATCACTGCGGCGGGAAAATCATGGATTTCACCAGGGAAGATGCCTATGTTGCCAAAATCTGAGGGCGTTTTTATTGATACCAACATCCTGATCTATTCGACTTTCCCGGATTATGATTCGGCAAAGCATATCCAATGCCTTGAATCTTTGAATCAACTTCTGCAATCAAATAAACCTCTCTTCGTTTCGTCTCAGATTTTGAGAGAGTTTTTTGCCATTTCAACGAACGGCGGCATATTCAAAAAGCCACTCACATGCAAACAGGCCGTCGGGAAGATGAAGGAGTTTCTTAAACGCTTCAACTTCATTCCAGAAAAGGAAACAACTGTCCTTACTCTGATCGATTTGATTGAAAAATATGCCGTTTCACGCCAGAAGATTCACGACCTGAACATCGTGGCAACCATGATCGATCATGGGGTTTCTCATCTTCTTACCTATGATAAGAAGGATTTCAAGCGGATCAATGAGATTAATCTGTATGAATTATGACTCAGGTAACGTCTGAAACAGGAAAGCGACGCCGGGGACACTACTGAGTCACATCCTGAAAGACGGAATTGAAATTGCTCATTGATGAGTTCATTGGGGCGCCGGATCAAATAATCTGGGGACATGATCTGATTTCGAAGAATCTGGGGACATGATTAATCGTGTCCCCAGATTCTGATGGGTAATAAGGACAAGAGAATGAAAAAGTGGCAAGGCAAGACCTGACCCCATTGGACGCGAATTAAGCTCCGGATTAAGTGAGGTGCAGTAATGGAAACAAAATTAAAAATGATTTACTGGAAGGGTGAAAAATTCTGGGTGGGAAAACTTATAGAATATCCTGACATAATGACCCAGGGAGAGACACTTGAAGAACTTGAAGAGAACATGAAAGACGCCTACATTCTGATGACAATGGACGATGTGCCGGCAAATCATGAGGTTAAAGAACTCATCTTTGCTATATGAAACGAAAGGACCTCATCAAAAAAATTACTTCTGTCGGATGTGTTCTCCTGAGACATGGCCATCGACACGATCTTTACGGCAATCCTAAAACGGGTAAACGGCAGCCTGTGCCAAGGCATAATGAAATAGACGAACTCCTTGCAAGGCATATTATAAA
>CAVUOQ010000011.1:0-191298 GCA_963743175.1 uncultured delta proteobacterium
GTGAAACCTGCTGATAAAGCGATAAGGAAAATTCTTCTTGCCCTCATCGGTCTTTTTTGCCTGTGCCATGCGGGGGCGGCGTTCGCGGAGCCCAATATCCGGGAGGGACTCTGGGAAATCATCACCAAAACAGAAATAGCCGGTATGCCGGCTGATGCGATCCCGCCGGTAACTCAGACCCATTGCCTGACGGATAAAAATAAGATTCCCCAACTCCTGCAGAAGGATCAGGACTGTCAAATTACAGACATAAAAACGCAAGGGAATGAATCCTCCTGGAAGATGAAATGCCGGAACGAGATAAACCTCATCACTGGAAGCGGCAAAATCACCTACAAGGGTGACCGGTTTGACGGCATTATCCATATCAGGATGCAACAGGCGGAAGCGGAGCCCCAGGCGGCGCCGATGAAACTGACACAGCACATCCAGGGAAGGTACAGCGGCAAATGCCCGTAAAAACATGAAAATTATCGACTCCCACATGCATTGCGGCGTTCAGAATGTCAGCCTGCCTTTTGAAACGGTACAGGGCTATCTCCGGGAGGGCGGCATCGATAGCGCCTGTCTTTTTGCGCCGGTGGAAGATATCTATGACCGCTACGACTATCATTTTCAGGACAACCTGGCCTGGATCAACTGCCGGCAGATGGCCAATGAGTATCTTCTGAATCTCCAGCAGTCGCGGACAGACGTTTTTGCCTACTATTTTGTCTGGAACAATTTTAAAAAAGAGGAGCTCCGGAAGGGATACAAGGGGGTGAAATGGCACCGGCATGAGGATGAGCCCGTCTATCATTATGGCGATCCCCTGTGCGAAGCCTTCCTGCAGGAGGTCTATGCGTTGCAGTTGCCCATCCTTCTGGAGGAGTCTTTCGCCAATACGCTCTATCTGATTCAGCGGATCAAAGGCAGAACGCCTGTGATCATTCCTCATTTAGGGATGTTGAATGGCGGTTTTCAGGCGCTGTTTGATTCCGGCGTATGGAATGATGAAACCATCTATGCCGATACGGCGCTGGCATCCAGTTGGGAGATATCCCGGTTTCTCGAAACATACGGCAGCGGGCGGCTGCTCTTCGGAAGTGACTTCCCCTTTGGGTCACCTGACCAGGAGCTGCAAAAACTCACCCGTCTTTCCCTGGGCCGGGAAGATCTGGAAAATGTGGTTAGCGGAAATTTTCTGAGACTTATAAAAGGTTCATGAGGAGGGGAAACCATGCTTTTATATCGGAAATATTGCTTGACGCTCTGGTTGGTCACCGCGTGTATTGGAGTCTTGTTTGTTGGCATGGATGCCTATGCCCAAGGGCAGCGTGGACCCTGTGCTGCTGACATCGCCAAGTTATGCAAGGACGTCAAGCCCGGTGGGGGACGGCTCGCTGAGTGCCTGAAAGAGCACGAAAAGGAAATCTCTCCTGCCTGTGCGGCGAGTATCAGGGAAACGAAAAGGAAACTGAAGGACGCCCACCAAGCCTGCGCCGACGACGCTCAGAAATTCTGCAAGGACGTCAAGCCGGGTGAAGGGCGTATTTTGAACTGTCTCCGGGAGCATCAGAAGGACCTGTCACCCGCATGCCAGGCAACAATGGCCCAGCCGGGGAAGCCAAGATAGCTCTTCTCATTTGCCCCGGACCTCTCTTCACCAGGCCTGGCTTCGTCGCCGAGCGTGACGACAGCGAGACATGAGCGCCATCGGATTATTTGCGCTAAAATGTAGATTATATTGAAAACTATGTCGCCTGTGAAAGTCAGCTCATAAGAGGATTATATCCATGGAAAGCCTCGATAAAAAAGATAATCGGGCGACCTATCTTCTCATCCTGGCGTTCATCCTGCTGGCGGCCGGGATTATCACAACCGGCTACCTTTCCTACCGGAATTATGCAAACCATTACCGTGTCGAAGTAGAGCGCCAGCTTTCCGCCATTGCAGAGCTGAAGGTCGGCGACCTGGCCCATTGGCGGAAGGAGCGTCTTGGAGACGCCGCTGCCTTTTACGGAAACGAGGCTTTTTCCTCATTGGTCCGCCGATATTTCAATCACCCCAATGACCTTAGGACGCAAAGACAGATTTGGACGTGGCTGAGCAAAATCCAGCTTGGCTATTCCTATGAGCGGCTCTTCCTGTTCGATGCCCGGGGCGCCCTGCGGATGTCCGTTCCTGATTCGAAGGAGCCGGTCGCGTCCAATCTTTTGCGGCGAGCCGCTATCGTCATGCGTTCAGAACAGATCGACTTTCAGGATTTCTACCGGGACGAACTGAATCAGCAAATCTACCTGACCCTCATGGTTCCCATCCTCAGCAAGGAAGACGGCGACCAGGCACTGGGGGCCCTCGTCCTGCGCATTGATCCCGAAACCTATCTCTACCCCTTTATCCGTTACTGGCCGACACCCAGCCAGACAGCCGAGACCCTGCTTGTCCGCCGGGAAGGGAATGAGACGGTGTTTCTCAACGACCTCCGGTTTCAGCAGGACGCGGCCCTCAAGCTGCGAGTTCCGCAGGAAAAAGTGGAATTACCAGCCGTGAAGGCGACCCTTGGCCAGGAAGGAATCGTGGAAGGCAAAGACTACCGTGGGGTCCCGGTGATCGCCGCCATCCGCTCTATCCCTGATTCACCATGGTTTCTTGCCGCCCGCATGGATCTTTCCGAGGCTTACGGACCGCTGAAGGAAAGACTCTGGCTAATGATCATTCTCGTTGTTGCCCTCCTCATTGGCATCGGCACCGGCATCGGCCTGGTCTGGCGGCAGCAGCACATCCGATTCTACCGGGAGCGACACGAGGCGGATGCGGCCCTCCGGGAGAGCGAAGAAAAATATCGTTCGATATTCGATAACGCTCCATTGGGTATCCTGCACTTTAACGAAAAAGGAATCATTATGTCCTGCAACGACAAGCTTGTCGAAATTATTGGGTCATCACGAGAGGTGCTCGTGGGCATGAATATGCTTAATCTGCCGGATAAGCATATCGTTGAGGCCGTTAAGCTGGCCCTCAATGGGAAGCAGGGTTATTACGATGATGAGTACCGTTCCATTACCGCAAACAAAGTCACGCCGTTACATACTCTGTTTACGCCAATTGTTTCTGAAAAGGGTGAGGTTATCGGCGGAGTTGGTATTATTGAAGACATCACCGATCGCAAGCAGGCGGAGGAGGCGTTGCAGGAGAGCGAGGAACGGTATCGGACCTTGGTGCATAATGCGAGCGACATCGTCTTCAGACTGGACGACGCCGGATACTTGACCTTTGTCAATCCGGCGGCACTCCGCGTTATGGGGTACGGGGAAAAGGAGCTTATCGGAAAGCATTATGCAACATTGATCCGCCCGGACAGGCGCGATGAAGCCATGAAGTTCTTTGGCCGTCAATTCGTGAAGAAGATTGAGAACACGTACTCCGAATATCCCGTTGTTGTGAAGGATGGCCGCGAGATCTGGTTAGGACAAAACACCCAGTTGATCCTTCAGGACGGCAAGGTGGTTGCCTTTCAGGCAATGTGCCGCGATATCACGGAGATGAAGCAGGCGGAGGAAAAGATCCAGCAGATGGCCTACCATGATTCCCTGACGGGTCTTCCCAACCGGAAGCTCTTCTCCGATCGCCTGGGTATTGCCTTGGCCCAGGCCCAGAGGAATCAAAAGGGTGTCGCCGTGACCATGCTCGACCTTGATCATTTCAAGGATGTAAACGATACCCTGGGCCATAATGTGGGAGATCTTCTTCTCAAAGCAGCGGCAGAGCGGCTAAGCGCAGCACTGAGGAAGGGTGATACCGTTGCGCGCTTCGGTGGCGACGAGTTTGTGCTGATCCTTCCCGACCTGAAGGGAATAGAAGATGTGATCCAGGTTGCACAGAAGATCGTTGAGAGTTTTCGTCAGCCCTTTCTCATCGACACCCATCAACTCATTGTGACGACGAGTATCGGCATCGCCGTCTATCCCCATGATGGCACAGATGAGGGTATCCTCCTGAAAAATGCCGATATCGCCATGTATCAGGTCAAGCAAACAGGGAGGGACCGATATCAACTCTGTTGACACACAAGACCCTTCTGCTTATACTCCCGCCATCATAAACCAATGCCCTATCAGGAGGAGTGCCTATTATGTTTCTCGAATCCAAGTGCGATTTCTGCGGAGACTGTCTTGCAAAATGCAAATACATTGACTTTGACCAGCAGAGGGGCGCCGGTGAATTTGCAAAACTGGTAAAGAACGAACCGGTGGACTGGCTGAAGAAATGTATCACCTGTTTTGCTTGCAATGAGTATTGCCCCCGGGAAGCCCGCCCTTTCGATCTTATTGTCCGGCGCATGGAACAGGCGGGAAACTATGTGGATGCCAACCTGCTTGCTGCCGTACAGGCACGTTTCGCGGCCAGGGGTGATTTCCAGCCGCCCAAAGTGAAAGGACCGGTCCTGTCTCTCTGCACGATTGACGCGGTCATGCCCCAGGCCTTCCAGGGAAAGCTTTTTGAGGACCTGGATATCGTCAAGGGGCGGCATTATTTCTGTAACGTCCTCTTCCCGCATATGGGAAACGAATCGATCATGCGGGAGGGTCTCAAACCCCTGGTGGATAGATATGCGGCCCTCGGCGTGGAGGAGATTATCTTCGCTCATGATGACTGCTATGCCCTGATGATGGATGCCGCCCCTCAATACGGTGTTGAATTACCCTTCAAACCGGTTCACATTTTCGAATATCTTGTCAGGTCTTTGAAACAATATCATGATGAGATCAAACCGTTACACTGGAAGGTTGCCTATCAGCGACCCTGCGCCTCACGGCTGACTCCGGGTAAAGAAGCCTTGCTCGATGAAATATTTCGTTTGATCGGTGTCGAACGGGTGGCACGGCAATATGACCGGGGGGATGCCCTGTGCTGCGGACAGGCGCTGAAAGGTTTCATGCAGCGAGGTGAGAAATATCCTGGATTCCAGGCACTCAATATTCAAGATGCATCGGATCACGCTGCCCGGGCAATGACATTCCTCTGCCCCATGTGTCTTGATGCGCTGGGTTCATCCTGCCGGGATGCCGGTCTGGAAACTTATATGATTAGCGATCTTTGCCGGTTAGCCCTGGGAGAAAGGCTGCCCGAAAAGTCCTAAAAATCAGAATTCCCGGCTGCGGATGAATTTGACGGCGTTTTTGAAAAGCGCCAGCCCCATCCCCTCTTCCGGGAGTTTTTCCCGTGTCCAGCGGGGATGATTGGTATAGTGAAGGTAGGCCTCCGGATGGGGCATCAGGCCGAAGATCCGTCCCGTTTCGTCGCAGATCCCGGCGATGGCGTCCACGGCGCCGTTTGGATTATCCGGGTACGCCATCGTCGCCGTCCGGCAATCCTCGGCGCTGTACTGAACGACCACATGCCGATCCGCGTGGAGTCTTCTCAGGGCGGCTCTGTCTTTGGCGATGAATTTACCTTCGCCGTGACGGACCGGCAGGTACAGGGCCTTGACGCCTCTCGTGAATACACAAGGAGAGGCGGCGTTGGTTTTCAGATAGACCCAGCGGTCTTCAAAACGCCCGGAATCGTTGAAGGTCAGCGTGACGGTCTGCCTGAAATAATCGCCGTCGAATCCCGGCAGCGTTCCGAGTTTGACCAGCAACTGAAAACCGTTGCAGACGCCCAGAATCAGTTTTCCGGCCTCGATGAAGCGGCGGAACTGGTCGTGCAGGGTTTCCTGCGCCGCCGTGTGGTCCGTCCGGATGGCGGCATGCAGGATCCGGTTGGCCCCGGCCTTGGCCGATCCCATGTCGTCGCCGTCGAGGAAGCCGCCCGGCAGATTCAGAAAATGGTAATCGTCCAGTTTCTTGTCCCGATAGAGCAACTGGCTGATGTGGACGATATCCACTTGGTCCGCGCCGGCCAGCCGGCAGGCATGGGCCATCTCCATTTCGCAGTTCGTTCCGTTTCCCGTGATGACGATGGCTTTGACTTTTCTCGGCATGGTCCTATTCCCTAAAAATTCAGCGGCTTTTGCCACACCGCCTTTAGTTCATAAATATCTTCGTCAATGATCAGGCTCCCTTTGAGTCCCTTGATCCTGAGGGCTCCCTCCGCTGTGACTCGGCCCACTTCGGCGCAGACATTTCCCTTGAGCATCTGCCGGAAGGCCGTCTTCGCCGAGGGGGAAACGGTCACGACAAAACGGCTCTGTGATTCGGAAAAAAGCAGCTCGTCATTGCGCTGCAAGCCCTGACGGGAACACTGGACAGGTCCACCGTCAGGCCGAGCCCGCCGGCAAAGGCGGTCTCCGCCAGGGCGATGCCCAGACCACCGTCTGAGCAGTCGTGGCAGGAAGCGACAAGCCCGGCCTCCATGGCCCTGCTCAGGGCCGTGTAGAGCTTTTTCGCCTTTGCCGCGTTGACCTTCGGAACATGATTGCCGACATAGCCGTGCAGCGCATACCATTCGGACCCGCCCAGCTCCGGATAGGTGGTTCCCAGGACATAAACAAGGTCGCCGGGCTTTTTGACATCCATCGTAACGGCTTTCCGGACGTCTTTGATGACGCCGATCGTGGAGAACAGCAGCGTCGGCGGAATGGAAATCTTCGTGGCCCCGATCTGATAATCGTTCTTCATGCTGTCCTTGCCGGAGATGCAGGGCACGCCGTAAGCGGTCGTATAGTCGTAAAGCGCCATGTTGGCGCGGACAAGCTGGGCCAGCTTGTACTCCCCGTCGGGAGTCTTTTCCGACCGGACCGGATCGCACCAGCAGAAATTATCCAGCCCGGCCAGCCGCTCCAGAGAACCGCCCACGGCGACGGTGTTGCGCACGGCCTCGTCAATGGCGCAGGCGGCCATGTGGTAAGTGTCGATATCGCTGTAGCGGGGGCAGATCCCGTTGGCCGTCACCACCCCCTCAAAGGAATCGAGCAGAGGCCGGATCACGGCGGCGTTTCCCGGACCGTCATTGGCAGCGCCGACCAGGGGTTTGACGACGCTGCCCCCCTGGACCTCGTGGTCATACTGCCGGACGACGGATTCCTTGCTGCAGATGTTCAGCCGCGAAAGCATGGTCTTCAGGGCGCGGCCCAGACCCGCCGGTTCGGGAAAGTCCGGTTCTTTATGGCGCGGCGGTTGCCAGCGGGCGTTCAGGCGCATCTGGGGGAGACCGTCGTGCAGAAACGCCATATCCAGACAGGCGACGGTCGGCTCCCCAAAACGCACATGGAATTTTCCGGAATCGGTGAAGCGTCCGAGGACGGTGGCTTCCACCTCCATTTTCCCTGCCAGGGCCAGAAAGGCGCCGATTTGCTCCGGGGCGACCGCCAGGGACATGCGTTCCTGCGCTTCCGACAGGAGGATTTCCCAGGGTTGCAGGCCCGCGTATTTGAGGGGGGCTTTTTGGAGATCGATCTCGCAGCCGCCGGAGAGTCGCGCCATTTCTCCCACCGACGAAGACAGCCCGCCGGCGCCGTTGTCGGTAATCGCCCGGTAGAGGTTCCGATCCCGCGCCATCAGCAAAAAATCGGTCATCTTCTTCTGCGTGATGGGATCGCCGATCTGCACGGCTGTCACCGGTGAGTCCTCATGGAGTTCCTCCGAGGAGAAGGTGGCGCCGTGAATCCCGTCCTTGCCGATGCGGCCGCCCGTCATGACGATCAGGTCGCCGGGGATGATTTCCTTGGTGTGCGTGGGCTCGCCGTTGAGACGGGCCGGCATGATCCCGGCGGTGCCGCAGTAAACCAGGGGCTTGCCCAGATACCGTTCATCAAAGACGATGCAGCCGTTGACCGTGGGAATGCCGCTCTTGTTGCCGCCGTGCTCGACGCCCTCGCGGACGCCCTCGTAGATGCGGCGCGGATGCAGGATGCGTTTGGGCAGCGGCTTGTCGTAATCCGGCGGCGCGAAACAGAAGACATCGGTATTGAAAATCAGTTTGGCGCCTTTCCCGGTGCCGAAGGGATCGCGGTTGACGCCGACGATGCCCGTGAGCGCCCCGCCGTAGGGATCAAGGGCCGACGGCGAATTGTGCGTTTCCACCTTGAAGACCAGGTTGTAGTCGTCGTTGAATTTGATGACGCCTGCGTTGTCCACGAAAACGGACAGGCACCAGTCCTTCCTGCCCAGGCGTTCGCGGACCTTTTTTGTCGCCCCCCGGATATAGCTGTCGAACAGGGAGTCAATTTCCAGGGCCTGACCCGTTTCATCCCGGTAAGTAATGAAACTGTTGAATATCTTGTGTTTGCAGTGTTCCGACCAGGTCTGGGCAAGGCATTCCAGCTCCACGTCCGTCATTTTCCGGCCGAGGCCGAATTTTTTCCTTTCTTTGACAACGGCAGCGTCTTTGAGATAATCACGAATGACCCGCATTTCGTCGAGATTGAGCGCCAGCACCCCCTCCTGGCTGATCTTCAGGAGCTTCCGGTCGCTGACGTTGAGGTCGATTTCCTTCACGGCCGGCGCGTCGATGCCGGCGACACGCGGGACATAAGCGGACATCCCCGTTTGACGATCCCAAGTCTTTCCGCTGACAATGTCATAGCGTTCAATCAACTCATTGGCGAGCAGGCTGGAGGCAATTTTCTGAGCGTCCTGAGCCCCGAGGGTTCCGCTGATCAGGTACTGACGCGACGTATAAACCCGCGGCGCATCGGCCGGCGCCGGTCCCAGCAGCAGGGCGACGGCCTCCCGGGCGGTCTTGCCCACATTGTCGGTGACGCCGGGCCGGAATCCCACCTCGATCATCCAGTCGAAATGGTCGGCCAGGCCGCGGTCAACGGCAAACTGCTGGATGATCGGATCGGACAGCGGACCGGCAGCGGCTTTTTTCAGCTCCTTCGCGGACAGCCGGCCATCGATGGTGTAAACATCGATCGTCCTGACCGCATCCACGGCGATATGAAGATTTTCGATGATGCGTCTTTTTATTTTTTCTCCGAGGGCGTCCCGGATGCCTCTTTTAAAGCCGATTTCAATTCGATGGGCCATGCGTTTTCCTTCTTGATGCAATTTGGGGGAAAGGAGGCTTTTTGTATCTTAGCTGCGCTGATTTTGCAACAGGGAAAAGAATTTATGCCCATAGAGAGATTTCCCCATTCACCCTGACCCATATGGCACAAGGTCTTCTGCCGTTCAAGGTTATGAGGACCATATTTTGGGGTCATCCGGTTGATGCGTATTTTCTGTACGGTTGTTTTTCTCATTTGTTAAAATAATATTTTGTAACCGTCCCCGATAAACAACGCTGAAAACCGGGAAAACCAACCCGTACAAAATCAGGCGGTGGATTTGGGAGCCAATATCTTAATTGACATACCATTCTCTTCTGCCTATACTTCGCCAACACAAAAGCAAGTCAGCAATTTAATGCGCTTTTCCGAATAAGCAAACCAGGGGGAACGTATGGCTTCCGCCTTCGCGAAGGTCAAGCTCTACGACCTGCCGATCCCGGTGAACTCTGTGTTGGGCATTAATGTTGTCACTTGGAATCTGAATGCACTCCCAAGTGCTATTCTTATTTATGCTGTTCCGCTCAGCTTGCTGGAGACCTTTATAGCTTCTTACATTTGCAAAAAGATGTCTCCAGGGCAGAGGACGGAGTCATGAACGGCAATAACCGATCCGACATCGTACCCGGCATGCGGGTGAGAGTGGTCCGGAAAGAGGATCAGCGAAGCGGCGCCCTCACGGAAGGGGTCGTCCGGGAGCTGCTCACGAAATCGCCTCACCACCCCCACGGCATCAAGGTGCGCCTGGAGGGCGGCATCGTCGGCCGGGTGAAAGAGATTTTGGGCGTCTGAAGGGCGCCTTCGTTTTTCCGCTGAAAGGACCTCCATGCAGATTTACGTCGATGCGGACGGATTTCCCAGGACGGCAAAGGACATCCTGATCCGGGCCGCCCTCCGCCTGGGCGTGTCCGTTGTCTTTGTGGCCAACAAACCCGTCCGTCAGGAACCGTCGCCCCTGATTTCGAACCTTGTCGTCCCGGAGGGGCCGGACATCGCCGATGACCGCATCGTGGAGTTGGCAGAGCCGGGCGACCTGGTGATTACAGCCGATATCCCCCTGGCGGACCGGGTCGTCTCCAAAGGCGCCTTCGCCCTCAACCCCCGAGGCAAGCTCTACACGGAGGAGAACATCAAGGACCGTCTGGCCGTGCGGGATCTCCTGAGCGAACTGCGAGACGGCGGCCTGATGACGGGCGGACCATCGGTCTACGGGAAGAAGGACGGCCAGGCCTTTGCCGACCAGCTCGATCGTTTACTGATCCGCCGGTTGAAGGGAAAACGGTTCTGAACGGCCTGGTGGCGAAAGCAGGTCCCCCGCTGAGTCGTGTGTTATGACGCTTGACCAACCTCGGCGGAAGAGGAAACCGAATGGAAAATGAGGATTTGATTCATGGGCAACGGGCGCGTTGCGGGAAGTCCGAAGAGGCACACCCGGTCATGAAAGGGGAAGTGTTGTTTTGGTGGTGGATTTTGGTTTAGCGGTTGATTTGAAAGTCAATTTGTTATAGACGTATGGATATTGAATGACAGGAAGGACGCTATGGACAAGAAAATTACGGTGGTCGGGGCGGGTAATGTCGGAGCGACGGCAGCGCAGCGTCTGGCGGAAAAGGCCCTGGGCGATGTGGTGTTGATCGACGTCATCGAAGGGATACCTCAAGGCAAGGCCCTGGACCTGGCGCAGGCTGCGTCAATTGAAAAGCATGATGCGCAATTGATCGGAACGAACAGCTATGAACTTTCCGCGGGTTCCGATATTGTCATCATCACGGCCGGCATCCCGCGCAAACCCGGGATGAGCCGGGACGACCTGCTTGCGACGAACAGAAAAATCGTGAAAGACGTGACTCAGCAGGTCATCCGTTTTTCGCCCAATGCCATTCTGATCATTATCAGCAATCCCCTCGATGCCATGTGCCATGTGGCCTATGAAGTCAGCGGTTTCCCCAGAAACCGCGTCATCGGCATGGCGGGCATCCTCGACTCCGCCCGGTTTCGGGCCTTTATTGCAATGGAACTGAAAGTCTCCGTGGAAAACATCCATGCCTGCGTCCTGGGCGGACACGGTGATACCATGGTCCCCCTGCCCCGCTACACCACCGTGGCCGGCATTCCTATTACGGAGCTGCTGCCGCCGGAGCGAATTGAGGCCCTGGTCGCGCGCACCCGCAGCGGCGGGGCCGAAATCGTCAGCCTCCTGAAGACAGGCAGTGCTTACTACGCCCCGGCATCGGCTGCCGTGGAGATGGCCGAGTCCATCCTGAAGGACCGGAAAAAGATCCTCCCCTGCGCCGCCTACCTCGAGGGAGAGTATGCGATTCAAGGTTTGTTTGTCGGTGTTCCCGTTAAACTGGGGGCGGGCGGCATCGAACAGATCATCGAGATCAACCTGACGCCGGAAGAACGGACAGCGCTGAATAAGTCGGCGGCGGCCGTTCAGGAACTGGTGGATGCGATGCGGAAGATGGGGTGATAACAACGACGAGCGTCGTTAAATGTTAGATTTTGCGGATTATTCAAAATGAAGAAATGGAGGAAGTCATGGAAAAACTGTTTTATGAGGATTATGCGGTCGGTGAGAAATTGAGATCCCCCGGACGGACTATTACGGAAACGGACATCGTCATGTTTTCCGCCTTTACGGGAGACTGGCACCCCCTGCACACGAACGTGGAATTTGCCAAAAAAACCATTTTCGGCGAACGCATCGCTCACGGCATGCTGACGCTCTGTGTGGGCAGCGCACTGATGTTCAGGCTCGGCATGTATGCGGCCTTGCCCAAATCGTTTATCGCCTTCTACGGCATGGATTCGGTGCGCTTTACGGGCGCCACCAAAATCGGCGATACGATCCGCTGCGAAGTGGAAATCGAGAGCATGGAGGCCAAGGACGACGAGCGCGGTGTCATCACCGCCAAGAATTCCATCAAGAACCAGCGGGGTGAGGATCTGGTCGTTTACACGACGAAGATCCTGTGCGGCAGAAGACCGAAAATTTGATCGGGGCGGCTTCGTAAAAAGTTGATTTCCCCTCCGTCAGCCTAATGAGCGCCTTCCATAGCGCCGGCAATGTACATCATGGACAGAAGCATGAAGACAAGCGTCTGAATGATGGAGATCATGATTTTCAGTACCAGAACCGGCAACGGCAACAGCAAAGGCACCAGCATCGCCAGAACGAGAAGAACAATATGACCGCCTTCAATATTCCCGAAAAGCCTGATGGACAGTGAAACCGGCCGGGACAGATGGCTGATCAATTCAATCGGCAGCATGAGGGGGGTCAACCACCAGATGGGCCCCAGAAACTGCTTCACATACTTAATCCCGTGAATCCGGACCCCGACGATGTGGGTCGTGGCAAAAACGACGATGGCCATGGAGACTGTGGTATTGAGATTGCCTGTGGGAGACTCAAATCCCGGAATCAGGCCGAGGATGTTGCTGCTCAGAATGAAAAGGCCCAGGGTCGCAATCAGAGGGAAGAATCGTTTTCCCTCATGTCCCATCGTATCCACGAGCAGTTTGTTGATTCCATCTAAAATCACTTCCATGAAATTCTGAAACCCGCCGGGATTCAAGGCGCGCTGACGTGTGGCAAGAATCGAACACACGACCAGAACGACCGCGAGAAACCATGTGTAGGCAACTTGAGCGGGAACGCCCAGATGGCCGAGAAAAGAAACGGTCTGCATCTTTTACTTAACCCCCTTAAAACAAATTATCATCACAGGCAGGGCGCCTTTACCATGAAAAAATGGCGCCGTCAAATAAAAATTCTCAAGCCGCGGCGAAGCCATTTTTCAAAGGTCTCATTTTATCCCATCTTTTTCCTGATAAACGACGGAATCAGGATTCTCATGATGATCAGTCGGCTGAAGGTACCGGTATTTCTCAGGAAATCGACAAAGGGTCGGAAGTGGCTGACACGCTGATCGCCCGGCTCATAACGGACGCGAACCGGGGCCTCCAATACCGGAATTCCCCGCCAGCGGGCCCGCACGAGAATTTCCACCTCAAACTGGAAGCGCCTGGCCCGGACTTTGAGGTTCATGGTCTCCGGCAGCGGATAGAGGCGCATCCCGCTCTGGGAATCGCTGATCGCCGGGCCTCCGGACAGCCGGACCCAGAAATTTGAAAAATGACGGCCGAACCGGCTCGTCCAGGGGATATGGGGACCCAGCATTCCCTCGCGCCGGCCGACGATGATGGGCCTTTCACCCGGGGGAATCGCCCGGATCAGGTTCAGGACATCCGCGGGATCGTGCTGGCCGTCTGCGTCAATCGTCGCCGCCCAGTCCGCCAGGGGCGCCGCCGCCGCAAAACCGGTCATGATCGCCGCCCCCTTGCCCTCGTTGACGGGATGGCGCATTACGGTGATCCCGTCGATGGCTTTGACCCTTTCCCAGGATGCGTCCGTCGATCCGTCGTCCACCACAAAGATCGGACGCCCGAGCTTCAATGCTTCCCGGACCACATCGGCAACCTTCTCTTCATGGTTGTAAACGGGAATGATCAGGGCAAATCGGTCTTTGACGGATATCTCCGACATCTCCAGCGGATCGTTCATGCTCACCTTTCATGCGGTCGGGGCTGCGGTTTTTACGGCAGAAAGGCCACGGCCCAAGTGCCGGGCCCCGTATGCACACCGGTGGTCAAAGACAGGGGCTGCAGGAGGATCTCGGCCCGGGGATAGCGATTGCTGATCTCCGGCCGGACAGTCTGTTCCACCCAGGCCTGATTGTCGGAATACTCCAGCATGATCAGGACCGCCGCATCCGGCTTCAGGCCGCTCGCCAGCCTCGCAAGGGCAAAATCAACCTGTTCCTGACGGCTCTTGACCACCCCGACTTTTTTCGCCCCTTCCGCCAGGGGACTGATGACCGGCTTCATGCGCAGCATATCCCCGAAAAAAGCGCTGGTCCGGGACAGCCGCCCCCCCGCCGCCAGGTACTGGAGCTTATCCAGAAAGATATACTCCTGGCAGCGCTCAATGGCCTGCCTCGCAAAATGGATGACCGTCTCCGGATCATCCGTCTGCTGGGACAGCCGCGCACAGGCAATGGCCATGAGGCCCAGCCTGCCGGACGCGGCCGCCGTATCCAGGATCAGCATGCGGTCGTCCTGATCGTGCTCCCTTTTCCAGGCCGTCGCCACGTCGTAATTGCCCGTAAAGGCCGATCCGACGCAGAGATACAGGACACGCTCAAAACAACTCAGGACGCTGTCATAGAGCTGATGCCGCTCAAAGACCGACGATTGGGAGGTAACGACTTTCTTGCCCCGGCGCATGTCCGCATAAATATCCGAGGGCTTCAAATGCGTCTCCGGCAGGCTGGTCGCGCCGCTCGTGACATAGCTGTTCAACAGCGTGATTCCCAGCGTGCTGGCGTCTTCGCGGGTCACGGACCCCGCCGCGTCGGTCATGATGTGCAGGGCCTGCTTTTTCTGCCGCCGTTCAAAATCTCTCGTCTGCCGGCCCAGATCATCGTCCGTCCAGGTCAACAGCTCTCCCACCGCAGAAAGGCGCCGGCGGACATCTTCCCGGTCTGCCGTATGGAGATGGATTTTGAGATAATCCGCGTCCCGCGTGACGACGATGCTGTCACTGATCGTCAGCAGCCTGTTGATGGCCTCTTCAGAATGATTCTGCGAACTCAGCACCGCGTCCACGCAGTATCCGGATTCCATATCATCCCGAAAGGATTCCGAAACCTTGAGTTGATCCTTGAAAACAACGGGGATCGCCCGGAAGCTGTCGGTTATCCCCAGCAGGGAATGAAAGAACCCTTCAAAATACAGGAACATGCCCAGGGCGCCCGCATCGACGACGCCGGCCTGCGCAAGCTTCGGCAGAAGCCCGGGCGTCGATCGGACCGCCTCCTCCAGCCGGATTAATACTTTTTCCCCCCAGGCTTTCAGGCGCACTGCTTCCGCCGGCTTTGCGTCCTGCTCCAAAGAGGCAACGGAGGGAAAGGAACTCTCACCCAGAACTTCCACGAGCGCGTCAAACAGGGTCAGCATCGTGCCGGGCCTGGGATCCTTGACGGCCTGCCAGGCGCGCCGCCGCCCCTCCTGCGCGGCCTCCCGGAGGCCCACCAGGGTCCCTGCCCCGATAAATGAAGATAAAAAACGGCTCGCGATGTTGCCGGAGTTTCCGCGTGCGGAAAGGAGCAATGTCCGGAGCATGTCGTCGCGTTGGTCATCGGGCCGGCGCAGGGGAGCGAGGCTGACCACCAGATTGCTTCCTGTATCTCCGTCCGCCACGGGATAGACATTGATCGCATCCAGCAGATCCGCCCAGGCGGAAACGCGCTCAACGCCGGCAATCAAGGCCTTGTGAAAATCCGGAATCATGGTCATGAACCCAGCACTGCTTGGATTTCGTCGGGGATCCTGAGCAGGATTTCCATCTCCGGCGACTGGACAGCGACCTGTTCCGTCCGGCCCCGGGTGCAGACTTTGCCGTCCTCAACCAGTCTGATTTCAAAATCCACGACGATTTTGAATCGGGCCTCGATAATCGTGGCCTTGCAGATAAACTCGTCCCGGTAGCGCAGGGGGGAGATGTGTTTTGTGGCGGTCCTGATAATGGGAAAGATAATTTTTGTCTTTTCGTAATAGGCGTAAAGATCGATGCCAAGGTGTTCTAACAAGGCCCGGCGGGCGTCCTCGAAATAATTGAAATAGTTGCCATGCCAGACGATCTGCATGGGGTCCAACTCATAAAAGGGCACGGTGCGCCGGATCTCGAAACTCTTTTTGTTATCTTTATTCATCATGGTCATTCCCAATCAAATCCCCCCTGATAAAATATTCCTCTGTGAGACCTTTGAAAAATGGCTTCGCCGCGGCTGCCCGCCGTCAATCCTGCTGTGCTTCTGCCCGTCCAAAGCGGCGGAAGGTCAGCTCCCGCCGGCGCGGACGAAAGGTCTGATCGGCCTTTTCCTTTTCGATCACACGCTTGAATAGCTTGAACATCCTGATACTCTGAGACTCGTCCCGGTAGAAGGTATCCCAGGCGTAATGGTAAAGCTCCTGAAGTTTTTCAACGGACATGTGCCGGGGCTTGAAGATCACCCTGTCCGTCGTATAGTCGTCCCAGTCATTCGACAGCACCCGGTTTTCCCGGTCCATGTCCTCCCGCGTGCGGGTATGGGGAAACGGCGTCAGCACCGTAAACTCGGCCAGATCCAGATTCACCTCAAGCAGGAAATCGATCAGACGCTTGATGTCGTCTTCCGTCTGGTGGTCCATGCCCAGCAGGATCGTCCCCTCGACGGCAATCCCGTAATCATGATAGCGCTTGATCCGGTCCCGGATGTAATCGGACGTATCGATGATCGCCTGATAGACGTACCAGGCGCCCGCCTGGGCGGCCAGATCCAGGACGTCGTCGTCATTTTCGATGGGATGACAGCACCATTTCTTCTTGAGGGGAATCATCTCGCGGAAGAGCCCCATTTCCCATGCCTTGTCCTGGGCGAGCGAGTTGTCAACGATGAACAGACGGTTGTTGTCAATGCCGGCCAGTTCCTCCATGACCTTATCATAAGGGCGGGGCCGGAAGGTTCGACCCCCGAGGAAGCTGACGCAACAGGGATAACAATTGAACCGGCAGCCCCGGGAGGCGTGCACGAGATCCACCATCTGGACCCCTTTGTAATTGTACAACTCGCGGTTCAGGATGCTGCGCCGGGCCGGGCCGACAGATCCGATGGGCGGATGATCGTTAAAAAAATCATAGACTTTCTGCAGCCGTCCATTCCGGAAGTCCGCAAAGACCTGCTCCATCCGACCTTCCGCCTCGCCTAAAAAGACGCTGTCGGCATGGGCCGCCGTTTCTTCGGCGTGCAGCATTGCGCCGATCCCGCCGCAGATCACGGGGATGCCCTTTGCCCGATAGGCATCCGCAATCGCCCAGCCCCGCTTGACCTGACTGGTCAGCATCATGGAAATCCCGACAAAATCAACATGGTCGTCTGCCGGCAGGGGCTGCACATTTTCGTCGATGAATTCCACATCGATCCCCTCCGGAAGGGTCGCGGCGAAGACCACCGGCCCGTGCGGGGGAAGGTGGAACTCGGTCTGGCGATCCAGTTTCTTCCATCTGGGATAGATCAATCGGAATTTCATGGTATGGTCCCTTTTCACTTAAGATTGTTTTAGATAACATCCCTGAAAAATTATTTCAAGCGTTCGTCCCCCTGCTGCAGTCGTTCTGCCTGCAGCAGTGTCATCTTCAAAGTATAACCGGGAAATTTGTGACGGGAGAGTTCGATCTTTTCGGGAATGCCCTCCGGATTGAGTGCATATGCCCTGACCTGGCCCGATACGTGGTCGCTGACATCATACTTCCGGATGAGCCAGCCGCGCTGCTGATTGAGCACCACATCGACGGCCAACCCATCGGAATTCCGCCATCGGCATCCGGGAAAATCATTATCAAAGACGCCGGTGGCCACCAACGCCCCGCCGGGCTGAAAGAAGATGAGCCGGATATCCTCCATCATGTTTTTCGCAAATTCGGGCGAATCAAACGGATACACCGCCCGGTTGACCGTGACCGCCTGCTGATAACGGGCGTCAAAAAGGACGAATCCTTCGATGGTCATGATCACGCAGCGGATGACGCCTGTTCCCGGATCAAGCGTGACGATCCCGAGGACCATCGACCGGGAATCATCGGGCAGTCTGGCCTCGATGGAATGGACAAACTGACGGGGTCCGGCCGGGAAAACAGATTGACAGCGCTCCCGGAGGTTCGGCTGCAGGTCCGGCCCCGCCGGTTTGATCTGCGGCAGGCTGCTGCAGGCCATAAGCAGCCATACGATCAGAACCATGCACCATGCCGCAGACGCCCTCAGTGAAAACGGAGCGCTGAGGGCTGATTGCTCATGATGGAGGGCCAAGGGCTGCTTCATTGGACCGCCTGGAAGACAGATTCCGGAATCGGTTTGTTGACCTGCGCATCCCGGAACTCAAAGAGCGTCGTGGTTTTTTCATCTTCAACGATCAGGATGGATTTGAGGACACCGGGCTGCCGGGACGGGGTCAGCTCGATCCGCTTGATCAGCCTGGCAAAGGACTTTTCTTTGGGCGTCAGAATGATCCCGGGCGTTGGGCTGTGCACAAGCGTTGCCGTAAAGTACCGGCTCTGATCAAATTGTCCGTGGAGCCAGGCGCTCATTTCCTGCATGACGATCTCCATGGCAGGCAGGCGGCCCGCCGCCTCCTCTGTAAATCCGCCGCCGGAATGGATGTAACGCTTCAGCGACCCCCCGTGCATGAGCAGGATGCTTTTGACCGGGGCGGTATATTCCCAGCGAACGGACGCCGGGGCCTGAAAAAAGAACTGGCCCTGGGAAAGCAGAGGCCTGGAAAGAATCTTCATGTCTTTTTTCTGGGTAAACCGGGCCTGGATGGATTGAATCTGGGCCGATTCCCGCAGGATCTGCTCCCAGCTATCCGACCAGCCGACCAGCAACAGGCAACCCGCCAGGATGGCCGGAATTAAAAAGATATTTCGATTTCTTCTCATAATTTTAACACAGAGACCTTTGAAAAATGGCTTCGCCGCGGCTCAAAATCTTTTTCGCATAAAATATTATAAGGCCTGAATATTTTTGAGATCAATAAGTTAGTCTAATTTATGGAAATGCGAAAAATCTTTCATTCGCCGCTTGCGAACCATTTTTCACCGGTTATGCAAAGCTCTCACACATTCCACATACTGACGGCTTCGTAAAAAGTCCATTTTCCCCTCCCCTGGCGGGAGGGGACGAAGGGGAGGGGGAGGAAATTCTTGACTTTTTAAGCAGCCGTCAAAACATCCCGCCGTTGACGCCAATCACCTGACCGGTAATATAGGAGGCGTCGTCGGAGCACAGAAAACGGACGACCCGGGCCACTTCCTCCGGCTTCCCGACCCTGGCCATGGGAATGACCTCTTTGATCCGCTCGATGGGCGCGTCCTTGATCATGTCTGTTTCGATCAACCCCGGCGCGACCACATTCATCCTGACGCCCAGACGGGCTACTTCCGCCGCGATGGAGCGGCTCGCCGCCAATAGCCCCGCCTTGGCGGCGGAGTAATTGGCCTGCCCCCTGTTCGCCACCAGGCCGGCCACCGATGAGATGGAAACGATCGATCCGCGCTTGTTGCGCACCATCTTTTTCAGAACCGGCTTGGTCATATTGTAGAAACCCTTCAGGGTCGTATCAATCACACTGTCCCAGTCTTCCCTGGGCATCATGATAAACAGCCCGTCCGCGGTGATCCCCGCATTATTGACGAGGACGTCGATCGTCTTGAAACGGGGGAAAAGGTCCTGCAGGGCCGCCTCCGCTTCTGCTTCCTCACGGACGTCGAACTTGAGTGTCTCACCGTCGCTGCCGGCCGCGCGGATCATCGCCAGCGTCTCCTGGGCCGCCTGGTCGTTCGCTTTATAATTGATGACAAGATAATATCCGGCACGGGCCAGCTCCACGGCGATTGCCCTCCCGATGCCCCGGGCGCCGCCCGTAACAATGGCCACTTTCTGATCGGTCATGATGCTCGTCTCCTTATTCATCTTCTTCCGCCCGGAAGACCTGTAATTCCACCTGCGCCAGGATCTCCGACGCCGCTTCCACGGTCCCCGCAAACACGGCGTAGGTCTGCAGGGCATACAGTGTGTGGACGGTGGTTGTCAAGACCGTTCCCGGCTCAATCGCATCCGTGAAAAAATCCGCTTTCTTGATCCCCACCAGCCATCCCTTGGTACCGTCTTTGCCTTCCCGTCGTGCTTTCCAGCCTTCATGCACGCCAGAGGTCTGAGCCACCAACTCCACAAGGATCATCGGGTCCAGCAGGCCCGTTTCGTCAAGCGGCCAGTCCAGCGTTACGACCGAGGACGTCCGGGCTGTCTGGTCGTTGATCTCCAGGATTTTATCAACGAGCTTCATCCCATCACGATGCGGGATGAGGTCCTCGATACGGATATTTTCAATAGACATGGCAATCCGGGCTGTGGCTTATTTTGAACAGATGTCCTGCTGTTTCGGTTTTTATGATGAAAATTTTCATGAAGTCAAGGAGTTTCGTCAAAAGTTTTACTTCTATTTTCGCATCAGTTCTGATATTCAGCGGCACGATTGGGTATTTGCGATCGCAAAAGAAAATCTCCTCGACCCCTCTTCAGGAAAGGGGGAAGAAGTGTGTATCAGGATGATTCAGATCAGCAACCTTTATAAATTCTACGATCAGCGTCCCGCCCTGAATGACATCACGCTGTCCGTCCCGGAAGGATCGATCCTGGGCCTGCTGGGGCCGAACGGCGCCGGGAAGACAACGCTGGTCTCCATCCTGACGGGGGTCGTCAAAAAAGACCGCGGAGAGGTGCGGATCAATGGTCTGGACCTGGACCGTGATCTGGCGGCCATCCGGGCCATGGGCAGCGTCGTGCCGCAGTCTTTCGCCTTTTACCCGACGCTCACCGTTTACGAAAATCTGGAGTATTTCGGCGCCCTGTACGGATTGAAAGGCAGGCTGCTCAAGGCCCGTATCGACCGGGGCATCGACATCGGCAGCCTGCAATCTTTCCTCCACAAAAAGGCGGAAACCTGCTCCGGCGGCATGAAGCGCCGCTTGAATCTGGCCATCGGTCTGCTTCCGGACCCACGGGTGCTGTATCTCGATGAGCCTACGGTCGGCGTGGACACGCAATCGCGGGTTTATATTCTTGAAATGATAAGGAAATTAAATCAGGAGCGGCGGATCACCATGGTTTACACCTCCCACTACATGGATGAAATCGAACAGATTTCGGACGAGATCGCCATCATCGATGAGGGAAAAATCATCCTGCATGACCGGAAGGAGAAGGTCCTGATCCATACGGGCAAGGTGTCTATTGAGATCAAGGACCTGCCCCCGTCCCTGACGGAGCGGCTGAAGGCCCTGGACGGCGTGCAGATCCGTCCGAATCACCTTCTGGTCGATCGGGATGAGCGCTTTTATCAGAATATGACCCGGCTTTTTTCCATATTCGATGAGCAGCACGTGGAAATCAGGGATATCGTTTTCGGCCATAAAAATCTGGAGGACCTGTTCATCAGCTTGACGAGCGGGGCATTAAGAGATTGACAAGAATTTACCATATCCTAAAAAAAGAGTTCCTGGTCATCGGCAGGGATATCCATGCCGTGGCGGTGCTGTTTATCATGCCCGTAGTCTTTATCCTGATCATGTCGCTGGCCATGCAGGATCTTTTTGATATTCACAGCCGCGTCAGGATTGATGTGCTCGTGGCCGATCAGGACGGCCAGGCGGCGGCACGGCAGTTGTTCGAATCCCTTGACTCCGAGAATAATCTGAGGCTTCATCGGCTGGATCCCGGTTCGTCCGTCGCCGAAGTTACCCGGATCATGTCTGAAAAGGACTACAAATTCGGTCTGGTCATCACAAACCGTTTCACACCCTACGCCGAAAGCAAAGACAGCGGGGAAGGACCGCAACCCATCCTGCTGCTCGTTAATCCGACAGCGGGCACCCATACCCAGATGGTGATGAAAAATATCATCGCCGGCCATATGGCCAAAATCAGGATCCAAAATTTTGTCAAGGACCGTGAGCCATTGCTGAAACTGGCGGGCATCGACCGACAGAAACTCCTGGAATCCCCGGAGACGCAAATCGGCGTGCAGGTCGTTTACAAGAGCGGACAGTCCATGAAGATTCCCAACGCCGTCCAGCAGAGCGTGCCGGCCTGGCTGGTTTTTTCGATGTTCTTCATCGTGATGCCAATTTCCAACACCTTCATCGTAGAACGGACACAGGGCTCGCTGACCAGGCTAAAAAGCATTAATATTCCAAGTGCTTATCTGCTTGGCGGCAAGATTGCCCCTTATTTTCTGATCAATCTCGTGCAAGCGGCGCTCATGATCCTGATCGGCATGTATGTTGTGCCCCTGCTGGGCGGCGCCGCCCTTACGCTTGGTCAGTCCTGGGGTGGCCTGCTGCTCATGACCGCCAGCATCAGTTTCTGCGCGATCTCTATGGCGCTCTTGATTGCCTCGATTTCCCGGACAACGGAGCAGGCCGTCACGATCGGCGGCGTTTTTAACATCATCCTCGGCGCTGTCGGGGGAATCATGATCCCCAGGTTCGTCATGCCTGATTATATGCAGAAACTGGCGGACTTATCGCCCATGTCCTGGGGGTTGGAGGGATATCTGAATATTTTCCTGCGGGGTGGCGACGTCTGGGATGTGTGGCCAAAAGCGCTGGCGTTGATGGGGCTGGGCATGGTGATGCTGGGATTGACATCCGTCATCCTGAAAAGAAGCTTGACGACATCGTAAAAATGTGAATATTCCCGGCAGCCTTTTTATTGTTTGGGGGCTTTGCATAACCGCTGAAAAATGGTTCGCAAGCGGCGAATCAAATGTTTTCCGCATTTCCAGAGATGACGTTAACGGCTTGTCAGGCATCGTGTTACGGTTGGCTGTTCTCTTAGCGGAAAAGATTTTTGAGACGCGGGCGTTGTCCATTTTTCAAAGGTCTCTGTTTATGCACAGGTCCTGGTTCGCAATGGGGATGAAGGTATTTTTATATCAAGGACGTAATCGTATATGAAGGGCTCCACCGACATCGCTTTTAAAAATGCTTTGAAAAAACTGATTATCGACGCCTGCGATCTGGCGGACCGGTTTGAGATCGGGGACATTGAAGACAACGTCCCCCTGTTCGGAAGGAGCACAAAACTGGAGCTGGATTCCATCGACGCCCTGCAGATATCCATTGCCGTCCAGCAGGAATACGGCGTCGCCATCACCGACAGCAAACAGATGCGGCGGGTGATGACGTCCATCAATACCTTTGCCGATTTTCTCCGGCCGGAGAAATCCTCGTGAGGCATCCCGTCTTTATCACCGGCAAAGCCCTGACCTGCTCGCTGGGCGACAATCTGGAGACGATCCTTGCCTGCGTGAAACAGAAGCAGGCCCGGGTGGACCGGGTCCTCCTTTCCCTCATCGATCCGGCGGTGGCCCGGCCCTATTTCCGGATTGACCCGCAACATCCTGTTATTCGGGAAAATGTGGAGACCTTTTTCTACAAAATTCTCTTTGACACGATTGCCGGAGCGATAGCCGACGCCGGCCTGCAGCGGCAGGAGGTCGAGGATCTTGCTATTTTCTTCGGATCCACATCCATTGATATCCCGATCTACGAAACCTGTTATGAAAAATCCGATGACGACGCCCTGGCGCATTTTTCGCAGACCTCTTACGGCTACGGGACCATTGTCGCTCAAACAGCCCGGCATTTCGGCATCAAAGGTTCCTGCTACACTTTCACCACCGCATGCACCTCCAGCGCCAATGCCCTGCTGTATGCCGCCTCCATGATCGAAAAGGGCGACCTCGAACGGGCGCTGATCATCGGGTACGACCTTTTCAACAACACCGGCATCTACGGTTTCGAATCTCTGAGGCTCACGGCCACGTCCGCCTATAAACCCTTTGACAAATACCGGGACGGCATCATCATGGGCGAGGCCTGCGGCGCCGTTATCCTGGAGCGATGTCGCAAAAAAGGGGAGGATTTTAAATATCTCGGAGGCGCGAACCTCTGCGATACCGCCAACGTGACGACACATAACGTGGAAGGCGACGTCATCGCCGATGTCATCCGGCAGGCCATGCGAAACGCCGGCGTCGCCCCCGGCGAAATTGCCGCCATCAAGGCGCACGCCACAGGCAGTGAGATGAACGACAGGATGGAGGCCAACGGCATGAAGCAGGTCTTCGCAGCGCAGATGCCGCCGGTCACCGGCATCAAACCTTTCGTCGGACATACCGTCGGGGCCGCCGGGGTCGTGGAGCTGATTCTGTTCACGGAAGCCGTGAAAAAGGGCTTTATTCCGGCCACACTGGGCTTCACGGTTATGGATGAGGAACTGATGATCACACCGGTGACGGAAAATTGGCCGATTGCGGCGGGCGTCTTCATGCTCAACTATTTCGGCTTTGCCGGCAACTGCACATCACTGATCGTCGGTAACGGGGATTAAAATGATGTTTATACATGGTGCCGCGGCCTATACAAACGCATCGGCGGATGTCAATATCCTCAAAGAGGAGCTGAAAAGCCATATCGACACTTATTTCCGCCGGGTCAGCAAATTTGTTCTGCTGGCGCTGATCGGGGCCTGTTCCTGCACCGCCCGTCGCCCTCTGGAGCAGGATACGGCCATCTACCTGACCACGGAAAACGGAAATCTGGCGGACACCGAATCGGTGCTGAGCCAGATCTATCGTCGGCATTCCCTGCCCATGCCTTTCAATTTCATCAATACAATGGCCAATACGGCCTCTTTTTACATTGCCCAGGGCCTGGGCCTCTGCGGCCGGAACATCTCTGTATCCAGTCAGAATTTATCCTTCGAAAGAGGTCTGGAACTCCTGAAAACAGATATGGGGCTGCGGTTTGTCCGGCATGCGCTGATCGGCCTGGTCGATGAGGCCACCGCTTCGGCCTCCCATTTCGAGGCGTCATCCGGCGTGTCCAACGCCCAGGTCAACCAGGTCGACAGGAGCTGCTGGCTGTATGTGACATCCGAAAAAGAGGGCGCCATCGGTGAAGTGACCGCCATCCGGTCCTTCAAGGCGCAGGATGAGGCCATCCTGTGGCTGGGAAAAAACCCGGATGCGCTGCTTGGGGATATGGCCATTTCGTTCGGTTTGACCATTGGTCCGGCGGAGAAAAACATGTGGTTGACCCGGGTTCAGGCCTTAACGTCAAAGCCGGCCAGGGAATTTGATTATGTCAAAAATTCCGGGAATTTCAACGTCACGACGGCCTGCGGCGTCGCCACATTTCTGAACACCTCCGACGCCTCCCACATGCTGCACATCAACAAGAATTTCAGCGATCAATACGTTATCCTGCAAGTCAGCCGGCCCTGAATTCTTTCGCCTGTTGACATCCGTCCCTCCATTTCCTATATTATCTCCGAGAGCTTTTCATGACGACTTCGTCAAAAGTCCGTTTCCCCCTCCCCCTCAATGGGGGAGGGTTCGGGTGGGGGTGGTAAGTGGCTTGATTCAATCATGTCTTTTCCCCCTCCCCTTCATCCCCTCCCGCCGAGGGAGGGGAAAACGGACTTTTGACGAATCCATCTTTCATAACCGCTGAAAAATGGTTCGCGTGCGGCGAATCAAAGGGAAAAGGAGACCATGGCTGTGCCGGAAGATGGCCGTCATGAAACGCAACTTGGAGAAAGTCCGGGGGTGGATTCCGAGCCCCGGCTTGAGGAACCCCGGATGTTCCGGGTCATCCTGCATAATGATCATTACACCACCATGGATTTTGTGGTGGAGGTCCTCATGAAGGTGTTTCATAAAACCGCGGCGGAGGCCATCAAGATCATGCTGGACGTGCACCGGAAGGGCGCCGGCGTCTGCGGGGTCTACGTTTATGATATTGCCGTTACAAAGGTTTCCCAGGTCCGCCACATGGCTAAAAAGCGAGAGTTTCCGCTGAAATGCAGTTGCGAAGAGGCATGACCCCTCTCACACCGGCCCCGCCCTTCTTTCAAAAAAGAGAGAAGGGGAGATGCACGGTCGAAAGGCATAAGAACCATGAAAATTAATGAAGAACTGAATCATATCTTGCGGGCCGCCTTAACGGAGGCCAAGGTTCGGTCGCATGAATATCTGACACCGGAGCATGTCCTGTTCGCGTCGCTTTTTTTTGACGCACCGAGAGAGATCGTTCGGCGGTGTGGCGGCGATGTCGAGAACATCAGAGGAAAGCTGGAGGACTTTTTTAAAAGCAAGCTCCCTCAGGTCTCTGACGATAACGCCCCGCTGCAGAGCGTCGGTTTCCAGAGCGTCATGGACCGGGCCGCCTGGCATACCACCTCCGCCCAGAAGCGGGAACTCGACATCGGCGACGTTTTGATCTCCATTTTTGACGAGGAGGAATCACACGCCGCATTCTTTCTCCGGAATGAGGGCATCACGCGGCTGGACCTGCTGAATTACATCTCTCACGGCGTCTCCGTGATTCCCGAAGATCAGCCCATCGAGGCGCCCGGCCGGAAGGAAGATGATAAAGAGAGCAAAGCCCGTCCGGAAAGCAAGATTCTGGCCTCCTTTACCACGGAACTCGTGCAGAAAGCGCTAAACGGCGAACTGGATCCGCTGATCGGTCGGGAGGACATCATCGAACGCACCGTCCAGATCCTGTGCCGCCGTTACAAGAATAATCCCGTACATGTCGGCGAGGCCGGTGTGGGCAAGACGGCCATTACCGAAGGGCTGGCCCAGCGGATCGCCCAGGGTGATGTGCCCAGGCCTCTGAAAAACGCGAAAATCTATTCCCTGGATATGGGCGCGCTGCTGGCGGGAACCCGATTCCGTGGTGACTTCGAGGAACGGCTGAAAAAAGTCATCTCCGAGCTTAAAAAGATCGACAATGTCATCCTGTTCATCGACGAGATTCATACCATTGTCGGCGCCGGGGCCGTCTCCGGCGGTTCCCTCGATGCGTCGAACATCCTGAAACCGGCGCTGACATCGGGCAAGATGCGCTGCATCGGCTCGACCACCTATGAGGAATACCGGAAATATTTCGACAAGGACCGCGCCCTGTCCCGCCGTTTCCAGCCCATTGAAATCCCCGAGCCGACCGTTGACGAGACCTATCAGATCCTCTGCGGCCTGAAGGACAAATATGAGCGCTTTCACGATGTCCGCTACACCGATGAAGCCCTGCACGCCACGGCGGAACTGTCGGCAAAACACATCAACGACCGGCACCTGCCGGATAAGGCCATTGACGTTCTGGATGAGGCCGGGGCCAGGACACGGCTCTATCGCAGCGATGAAGACGGTACGCTTGCCATCACCCCGCTTGAAGTCGAAAAGATCGTGGCCAAAATTTGCCGGATTCCCGAAAAATCCGTTTCTTCTTCAGAAGCGATGAGCCTGAAGAATCTGGATGTCTCTCTGAAGGCGCAGATCTTCGGCCAGGACGAGGCGATTGACGCCGTCGTGCAGGCTATCCGCCGTGCCAGGGTCGGTTTCCAGAATCAGAGCAAACCCGTGGCCTCCCTGCTCTTTGCCGGCCCCACGGGCGTGGGCAAGACGGAACTGGCGCACCAGCTTGCCCTGGCCCTGGGCGTTCATCTGCACCGCTTCGACATGTCTGAGTATCAGGAAAAGCATACCGTCTCGCGACTTGTGGGCGCCCCGCCGGGCTATGTGGGCTTCGAGGAAGGCGGCCTGTTGACCGAGGCGATCCGCAAGACGCCCCATGCGGTGCTCCTGCTTGATGAGATCGAAAAGGCTCACGCGGACATCTTCAACACCCTGCTGCAGGTCATGGATTACGCAACCCTGACGGACAACAACGGTCGGAAGGCGGATTTTCGCAACGTGGTCATCATCATGACCTCCAACGCCGGCGCCCGGGAACTCGGCAAGGCTTTGGTGGGATTCGGGGAGCGGGGGGTAACGGGCAGCGCCGTCTCCGACGCGGTGAAACGCATCTTCGCACCGGAATTCCGGAACCGCCTGGATGGCGTGGTCCTGTTCAACGGGCTCAGCAAGGCCGTGGTCGTGGACATTGTCAAAAAACAGGTCCGGGAATTTCAGGACCAGCTCGCCGGGAAAACGGTGGTTTTGAATGTTCCGGAGCGGGTCTATGGATGGCTCGCGGATCAGGGCTACTCCGAGGAATTCGGCGCCCGGCAGATCGCCCGGCTCGTTCAGGACCGGATCAAGAATTTCTTCGTGGACGAGGTCCTCTTCGGCCGCCTGGTCGCTGGCGGCGTTGTCAACGCCGACATAGAAGACAACGGGATTGTACTGACCGTGAAATAATGAGACCGGGTTGAAAAATGGCTTCGCCGCTTGCGAACCATTTTTCAATCGATTCAGTCGCCGGCTTTTTTGTAATAATCAGAAGCCCAGTCAATCAGCGCGAGGAATGTGTTGAAGTCCTTTTTAACCGCTCTGACCATTGGCGGCGTGATGAAATCCCTGTTTTCGTCACAGAACCGGTCCTGCAGCACCGCCAGATCGCTTTCCGCCAGCATCGCCTCTTCCGGATTATTGCTCATGAACCGTTTTTCAATATACAGCGCCCTGAGTTTGATGTCCTCCAGCGCATTGAGTTTTGTCTCGATCACGTCCATGATTTCCTCCCGCCGGTTTCTTCTAAACATTCCTGATGCGTTGTGTCAATTTTTTTATAAACTGGTAAAAAGTCAAGAAATGCGCCCAAAACGACGGCTGCGTAAAAAGCTCCGCAGGCAAGGCGCGCAAATCCTGAGGAATGAGGCGTACATTTACGTACGCCGCAGTGACGAAGGATGCAGCGCAATGCAGCATCCGGACTTTTTACGCAGTCGTCAATTTTTTACTTAATCTTTTGGACAAAATAGTTTAATAGACGACATGAGACTTTTGAAAAATGGCTTCGCCGCGTCTCAAAAATCTTTTCCGCTTAGAGGACGACCAGTCGTAATCATGATTCATGACAAGCCGCTAACGTAATCTCTGGAAAGGCGGAAAACATTTGATTCGCCGCTTGCGAACCATTTTTCAGCGGTTCCGCAAAGTTTTTACCATTATCATGCTTCGAGGGGGTTTTTGTGATCGAATTTTGCAAAATGAGCGGAAGCGGCAATGACTTTATCCTGATTGACAATCGGGACCTGTCCCTGCCGGTTGCCGATGTCACGGACTTCGTGAAACGCGTCTGCGAGCGCAAGGTTTCCGTGGGCGCCGACGGCCTTATTCTGATCGAACGCTCCGACCGGGTGGACTTCCGCTGGCGGTTTTTCAACGCCGACGGGTCGGAGGTGGATATGTGCGGAAACGGCGGCCGCTGCGCCGCCCGTTTTGCCTGCCTGAAGGGCATCGCCGGAACGACCCTGTCTTTCGAGACCGGCGCCGGCATCATCGATGCGGAGGTCAGGGGCGATACGGTCAAGCTGCGACTGACGGATCCCCACTCGCTGATGATCGATGAAACCGTCGAGATTGATGGGCAAACGGTGGGCGTGAACAGCATCAATACGGGCGTTCCTCATGTGGTTCATTACGTGAGCAATCTTAAAATATTTGATGTTTTTCACATGGGGCGGCAGATCCGCTACCACAAACATTATCAGCCCGCCGGAACAAACGCTAATTTTGTGACCGTTGCAGACCGCCATGCTCTTCGCATCAGGACCTATGAACGCGGCGTGGAAGATGAAACCCTGGCATGCGGAACCGGTTCCGTCGCGGCGGCGCTGATCTCGTCCCGGAAGGGGTGGGTGGATTCCCCCGTGGCCGTGACGGTCAAAAGCGGAGAAATCCTCACGATTTATTTTGACAAGACCGAAAAGGGCTTCGAGAAAGTCTACCTGGAGGGCAAGGCTGCCGTGGTTTACGAAGGCCGGCTCTGGGAAGAAGCTTATCAATAAAAAAGGAGAATCATTGTGAAGACAGCCGACCGTTTGACAAAAATTCCGCCTTATCTGTTCATGGAATTGAGGAAGAAAATCGCCAAGGCCAAGGCCGACGGCATGGATGTCATCAGCCTCGCCATCGGCGATCCCGTGGAGGCAACGCCTGACGGCATCATCGACGAACTTGCACGCCGGGCCAAAGACCCTGAGAATCACCGCTATCCCACCGACGAAGAAAAGGGCATGCAGCGTTTCCGGCAGGAGGTGGCGCTCTGGTATTCCATGCGCTACGGCGTCTCCCTGAATCCCGAAAACGAAGTCCTGGCGCTGATCGGCTCGAAGGAGGGCTGCCATCATTTTGTCCTGGCGCGGATTAACCCCGGCGATGTGGTCCTTATGACTGATCCCGGCTATCCCGCCTACCGGGCCAGCATCCTCATGGGAGGCGGCGAGCCCTACAACGTTCCCATCCGAGTCGAAAACGGCTATCTGCCCGTTTTTGAAGAGATCCCCGCCGATATTCTGAAGCGGGCGCGGGGCATGTTTCTCAACTACCCCAACAACCCGACGGGCGCCTGCGCCACCCGGGATTTCTTCGACCGGCTCGTGGCCTTCGCCAAGAAGCACGACATCGCCGTTTGCTACGACAATCCTTACAGCGAAATCGTCTTCGCTGGACAGGAAAGGCTCAGCTTCATGATGGCCGAGGGCGCCAAAGACGTGGGCGTGGAGTTGAATTCCCTGTCCAAACCCTTCAACATGACGGGCTGGCGGATCGGCATGGCCGTGGGCAATCCCGAACTGATCGCCGCCATCAGCAAGGTCAAGGAGAATACCGACTCCGGCATTTTCAACCCCATCCAGTACGCCGGCATCTACGCCCTGAAGCATGAAATCAAAGAGATCGACCACATGATCGATATTTACGCAAGAAGGCGGGCACAGGTCCTCAAGACACTGGAGAAGATCGGGATCCGGTTCGATCCCCCGAAGGGCACCTTTTATCTCTGGGTCCCGGTTCCGAAAGGCATGACGTCCCTGGAATTCACCAACCGCCTGTTCGAAAAGACGGCCGTGGTGGTGGCGGCAGGAACGGCCTACGGCCAGTACGGCGAGGGCTACATCCGCATTTCCCTGACCGTCCCCGATGACCGGTTGGCCCTGGCCATGAAACGCATTGAAAAGGAATTCGCCTGAAAAATTTCTTTTGTTTCCCCTGCCGCCCGGATCAATGAGAAGGAGGATGGACGATGGATACAAAGCAGGTTGTCACAAATTATCATAATGCCTGGACTATCGGTGATGTGAAAGCAGCACGCGTTTATCTGGCTGATGATTTAGATTTTCAAGGAAGCATGGATACGTTCCACAGGGCCGATGATTTTATCGGCGCGCTCACCCTTTTCCAAAAGATGCTTCGCGGAGTCAGCTTGATTCAAAGCTTCTATTCTGAAAGTGGAGTTGCTTTGCTCTATGATTGCGACACGATGAGCCCTGCGGGCATTATTAGAACAGCGGAGTTCTTTACGGTTGGGGACGGCAAGATTAAATCTATCAGGCTTGTTTTTGATGCTACGGAGCTTCGCAAACTTATGGCTGGGCAAACCACCTGACAATCCATCATAAGCAACATATCGTTTCCTGCAGGGAGGCAATATGAAAAAACTCCTGGGTTTCATCTTTGCGGGTATCCTGCTCTCTGCCGGGTATGCCTGGGGCGAAAACTATACCCTTGAGGGGAATATGGGTTCCTCCGTTCGCTTTAATCTTGAAAGACAGCTTAAGCTCTATCCCGATTTGCAGCAGATAACCTTAAACTTTGTTATTCCCCCCACCTTCAGTTCCCCGACAGGAAAGCAGAGGGTGGAAGATTTCAAATTCTCCTTTTCCCCCGGTCCGGACACAGAAAAGAGAAAAAGCGATCTTCGGGGAAACCAGATCGTCGAATCAACATGGGTGAATCCACCGGAAACCATCGATGTCAGGGTGCAATTCAATAGCCGTATCGATACGGACTTGAAGCGCATCGACACGACGGCCCCCTTTCCCATGGGCAAGGTCCCCGATGACGTTGGTTATTACCTGGCTGCAACCAAGCTGGTTCAGAAGGATCATCCCCGGATCACGGAACTGGCTTCATCCCTGACGAAGGGCGCTGCAACACAGTATGATGCCGTAGGAAAAATCATGGCCTACGTCGTCGATCACATCCATTATGTCAATCCCTCAAGAAAATATGATGCGATCTATACCCTTGAACAGGGCAAGGGAAACTGTCAGAACTTTTCCCATCTTAATGCCGCCTTGATGCGCTCCCTGGGGATCCCCGTCCGCATTGTCAACGGCATCACCTTGAACAAACCTTTCCAGATCGTTCGAAGCCAGGGCGAAATCACCATCAAGATGGGACAGGGAAGGCACTCCTGGATTGAAGTATGGTTCCCTGACCTGGGTTGGGTACCCTTCGATCAGCAGACCGCCATGTTCGTTTCTAATCGGTATATCCGTATTGAAGTCGGCGTCGATAACGCTGAGACCGTAAATGACGGCATGATCTGGTGGAGCCAAAAGAAAGGCACCTCTGGTGAACCTGGATTGAAAGAGATTATCCACGCCGATTTTACCGATGACCGGTTCCGTCTTGTTGCCCGGAAGGAACCCTTCGGGCCGAAGAATTTACTTATGGCGCCGGACGTCAAGGCGGACCCGAAGGAATCCGAAGCCCCGGTCCGGGAGACGCCTGCGGTCACCAAGCAGAAAGCAGTTAAACCAGAAGAAGTCCAGGGCGCTGCTCCACCACCGCCCTCTCCCGCGGCCTCCGAACGGAAAAAGGTCGTGCAGAATGCCGCCCAGACACCGCCCGGTTCATCTGTCCCCACCACGGAGAAGAAAAAGGAAGAGCCGGGGATACCTCAGAGCCCCTTGTCCATCCCCACCCCTCAAGAGAGGAAAAATGATGGAACCCTGTCCGGTTTGTTCGAGGATTTATTGGCCGATGTTCAGTCCGTGATCGGCATGCCGGTAACGCAAAAGGATGGACAAACCAAAATCCCACACAAGTCAGAGGGAATGTCCATCAGTGATCCCAATGACATCAAAAATTTAATCTACGATCTTCCTCTTATATTCGGCAACCTCGAATTTCCCGAGGACATCGATTTTACCTTTCCCCCCACACCGGTCACCCAAAGAGAAGACGGTACATTTGAAAAGGTTCGAACCTTCTGGGTGGAAACGGCAGAATATGTGACCAGTCAGCGGAACCAGTACGTTCAGCTCTTTATCGTCAAAAGACCGATGAAATTGGAGAAGATCGGCCTGGCTCTTCATTATTTCGGGGGGGAGAGCCAGTTATGGGTTGATCTTTATGGGAATGACCAGGGGAAACCGGGAAATGTGATCGGCACCAGCAACGTGGTCGACTTTAATGGTGTATCACCCCGGCCGGGGTATCGATGGATGGATTTTGACTTCAGGGCGGAAAACCTGATTCTTGCCCCCGGGGCATATTGGATTGGATTGGGTTTCACCGGAGCTCCCGTCGTTAATTGGTTTTATTCATACGGGAAACCCGTTGGACCGGCGGAGGGAACGCGCTATAAAGGGATCTATGAGGCGGAGTGGAGTGGCGCGCTCTCGTTTGAATTCAACTACCGCATCAGCGGTCTGCAAAGCAAGGATTAACGGCACATACCGATAATCATGCCGTGCCGATTCATCATATTCAGCAACGAATAATGGATCATCGTACGATGGACCCGAAACTTCGTAATCCACACGTTGAGAGCTTTGCATAACCGCTGAAAAATGGTTCGCGAGCGGCGAATCAATGTTTTCCGCCTTTCCAGTAATGACGTAACGGTTGTCTTCAGCGAAGATTGTCGCGGAACATTTTTAAAAGGTCTCACGTTATAAACGTATCGTGTTGCACGTAAGCAATCATGGATCATGCGAGGTGAGAATGGCGTTTCCTGATGGCGCAAAAAGTGGTCCCCCTCCCCTTATCGGCATGAACATGTCCCTGGTGAGGTCAACCAACGAAGGGCGGCGAAGCGATGGCGCCGGTGGCATACATTGACGCCGTTGAAGTCGCCGGCGGCATCCCGCTGTGCATCCCCCCGCTTGACGATATCGACGCCATCCGGGCCATTCTCCCCTTCCTGGAAGGGTTCCTTTTCATCGGCGGCGGGGATTATCTGCCCCAACGCTACGGCGGTCGTCCGCAGCCGGATCATGAACTGGTCGATGCCCGGCGCGACCGTTTCGATTGCGCTCTCGCCGGAATCATTCTAAAGGAAACGGACCTGCCGGTCCTGGGAATCTGCGGCGGCCACCAGCTCCTTGCGATTGCCCGGGGAGGGGCGCTGATACAGGATATTCAAACGGAATGGGCCCCGCCGCAGGGTAAACCGCTGCTTCCCCATGCAAAAGATGAACGCCACGGCCCGGAGGCAGCGTCATTCCTTCATGCGTTGACGATCCGGGAAGACAGCCTGGTCGCCCGGGCAACCGGGAGCACACCCTTAACGGGACTCCCCGTCAATTCCTTCCATCACCAGGCCGTCCGACCGGATAGACCGGGGGAAGGTCTGTACGCCTCGGCCTGGAGCGCCGACGGGAGCATCGAAGCGCTGGAGCCGACCCCGGATTCTGCCTGGTCCCGTTCCGGCCGTTTCCTCCTCGGGGTGCAATGGCACCCCGAGCGCATGCAGGACCAAACGCCCCAGCGCCGGCTTTTCCGGTCCTTCATTGAAGCGGCAGCAGGGCGCCGCCGATGACGGAACCCGTCGATCCCATGAAGCCCCCCCTCCTTGATCTTTTCCGGATCTATTTAAGCAAAAAAATGCTGATCATGCTGGTTTTGGGATTTTCTTCCGGCATTCCTCTGGCCCTGACCGGTTCGACCCTTTCGGCGTGGATGGTGACCGAGGGCGTGGACATCAAGACCATCGGGCTTTTCTCGCTTGTGGGATTGCCCTATGCGTTCAAGTTTCTGTGGTCGCCCTTGATGGACCGGTTTGTGCCGCCCTTCCTGGGACGCCGGCGGGGCTGGATGATCATCACGCAGTTGATCCTGATTGCAGCCATCGCCCTGCTGGGCTTTTTCAATCCGGCCTCCCAACTTGTGATGATTGCTTTTCTGGCCGTGGCCGTTGCCTTTTTCAGCGCGAGCCAGGATATCGTTTTGGACGCCTACCGCACGGAGTCCCTCGATTCCGCTGAGCGGGGCGCCGGCGCCGGCGTCTGGATCATGGGATACCGGATCGCCATCCTCGTCAGCGGCGCTGCGGCCCTGATCCTTTCCGATCATCTGTCCTGGCGGACCGTTTATATCATCATGGGAGGGGTGATGGCCATCGGGTGCGTGACCACGCTGCTGTGTCGGGAACCTTCGCGAACGGCCACCGACGGCAAAGCGATCGAACCCCCGAAGAGTCTGACGGAGGCGGTCATTTTCCCTTTTGTGGAATTTTTCAGAAGGCCCGGCGCCATCGAAATCCTGCTTTTCGTGGTTCTCTACAAAATCGGCGATGTGGCCGCCGCCCAGATGACGACGCCTTACATCCTGAAGCATATCGGTTTTTCCCGGACGGAACTCGGAACGATCTTCAAAGGTTTCGGCATGGTCGCCACCGTTGTGGGCTCTCTGGCCGGCGGTGCGCTCATGGCCCGCTGGACGCTGAAAAAATCACTGTTCATCTTCGGCGTGCTTCAGGGGATTTCGACGATTTCCTTTGTGCTGCTGGAGTTCACGGGCCGGCAGATCTGGGCCCTGAGCGTGGTCATCGGGGTGGAAAACTTCTGCGGCGGGCTGGGAACGGCGGCCTACACGGCGCTTTTGATGGGCCTGTGCAACACGAAATTCACGGCCACCCAGTATGCCCTGCTGAGCAGCCTGATGGCGGTGAGCCGCTATGTCACCGGGGCGCCGACCGGTTATCTGGCCGACGCGGCCGGCTGGATTCCATTCTTCACCATCTGCACGGTCCTGGCGCTGCCGGCATTGCTGCTGTTGTTGCGCTACGATCGCTGGGCCGTCGAGGCACAACGATGAGTAGCTGTGAAAACTGAAGATTATGGTTAGAAAAGTTGAAGTCAGGTCTTGTTGCCGTGTTCTGCCAGCCAGTTCCTGATTTGTTGGTCAATCTGGTCACGGACGTCTCTGAACTTCTGTAATTTTTCTTCATCTGAGCCGACAAATGCTGCCGGGTCTTCAAAAGACCAGTGCAGGCGATGGCTAACCCCCGGGAAAGTTGCCGGGCATTTATCTTCAGCATCAGAGCAAACCGTAATCAAATATCCAAAATTAAGCTTCCCCATGTATTCACGAACATGCTTTGCGTAATGACCTTCGAGGCTAATGCCAATTTCCTGCAAGACTTGCTCGGTATATGGGTTGATCCCTTTAGGTTCAAGACCAGCGCTGTAGACATCAAATTTGTCTCCTGCATACTTTCTAAGTATCGCTTCCGCTATCTGGCTACGAGCGGAATTTCCTGTACACATAAACAGGACCTTAGTCTTGCTCAACGCTATATCCTCTCCTTTATATTTTCATGCTGCCGCTTCACGACAAGGACCGGCTTCTCGGCCTTTCTGGCCACTTTTTCCGATACAGACCCCAAAAGCATTTCTTTCACATTACTTGTTCCGTGAGAACCAATAACTATCAGCGAGACGTCCTCCTCTTTTTCAACCTGTAGTATCTCTTTGAAAGGTATACCCTTTTCGATTCTTATAATGGTTTTGATCCCTGCATCATTCAATTTCTTGGCTATTTTATTCAATTTCTTTTTTGCTAAAATTGCTTGTTTATCTCCCAATGTAGACAGGTCCATAATAGCATATAGGTCAGGTATATGCAGGTTTCGTGTATCTACAACATGGAGAATCACCACTTCCTCGGTTCCAGCATCTTTAAGCTGTATCAGGTAATTGATAGCTATTTTTGACCCATCGGAGAAGTCGGTCGGGTATAAGATCTTGCGAAACACAATTCCACCTCCTTATGAAACGAATTACTCCGTCGTCTCACCACATTCATTTCGATTTGAAGATCCTCCGTGATCTATTGCGGGGGAGATGACCACTTGCTCTGACCGCTCACCGCATGTGACGAGTCTTTATTTTCACATTTTCTCGCGGAGTCTGTCTTGGAGAATCAGCCGCCTTACCCAAACAGACCAATGCCAACGGTTCCTTCGATGGATCTATGCCGAGCGTTTTTTTCATAGCTCCCCTGTCAAACAGCGTGAACCAGAGGCTCCCGAGGCCTTGTTCGTGGGCGATCAAAAGCATATTCTGTATGGCGGCTGCGCACCCATGCTGATAAACCGTTTCAGTTCCTTCAAGAAACTTATGTGCTCCGGTTTTCTCAGGATCTCCAATGACGGCAATGATGACAGGGGCTTCCAGAAGAAAACCGGTTTGATATTTATCAACCCAGCCCCATCCGCTCTTTTCATACAATGCCTTTTTACACGCCACGGATTCCTCATGGATTTTCTTCTTGATGTCCTGATTTGTTATGACAACAAACTCCCAAGGTTGATTATTGGCCGGTGAGGGCGCCCATGCAGCCGCCTCAAGTATCTTTTCAATCGCGTCTTCACTGACGGCATCCGGCAGATACTTTCTACAACTCCGCCTTCCCTTAATTGCTGTATAAACGTCCATGTTGCTCCTCCTTTTTAGCGACTGTGCCTTTCACAATCCTGATTTCCTTAATTAAATCTTCAATGTCGTCCATATAAATCAGGCAGCCTCCACCCTGCACCTCACATACCTGTGTAGCGGCGTGCCTGCAAATTTGTCCCGGTAGGTATTTTTCGTGAGTCTGTTGGCGTTTGCGCCGTAGGCCTTGCCCTCATAGATCATGCCGAAACCGTGGGGGATGATCACCTGTCCTCGGCGGGTGGACTCGGTCAGCTCCGCCTCTATTTCCACCTGGCCTGCATCGGTTATGACACGGACCATCTGACCGTCAATGATGTTGATTTCTGCTGCGTCATCCGGGTGCATGGTCAGGGTGCATGCCCGTTTGCCTGCATTCCATGAAGGATCGCGCATGAGGGTGTTGGCGTTCATGTTCATGTGACGGCCTGCCTGGAGGATGAGGGGGTAGGCCGGATCGGGCTGCAGGGCCTTTTCCTCTGATGCGGGCTCAATGCTCTTCACCCAGTCTTCCATTTCCGGGATGTGGACGTGGATCTTGCCATCCTCGTGGGCGATCATCGAGAAGTTCTCTGCCGGGTCTGACCGGCCGATGATGACGCCTTCCGGGTGGTCGAGGATGGCCTGGAAGACCTCCTCGCCCAGCATGATGCCCGGGGTGAAGCCGGCGCGGACCGCCGCCTTGCGGAAGCTTTTGGGTGCGGCCTGGAGCAAGCCCCACAGGGCAGCCAGATTGGGGGAACCGAGCGCGACACCCAGGGTCTTGGCCAGGACATAAGGCATATCGGAGAGGGCCTTGGGATTGTCCTGGATGAACTTCATGAGCTCCATGCCGAAAGTCATGCGGTCCTTTAAGGCAGCATCATACAGGGATTGGGGAATGGCGGGGATGACGCCGACGGCATCGGCAATCCTCACCAGGATCTCGCTCAAATGGAGCTGTTCTCCGAGAGGTTCCACCACGGGCCTTCGCATCTGGAAGAAGATCTCCGGGAAGGTCCAGGCGAAAAAGGTGCCGTCCCACGATTCGTAAGCCGACAGAGCCGGGAGCACATAGTGGGACAGGGCCGCAGTCTCTGTCATGGCCAGCTCGCAGGTCACAAGCAGATCGAGTTTTTTGAAGGCCTCCTCGTAGGCCGTGGTGTCTGCATAGGAGCGCAGGGGGTTTGACTGGCAGCACATCACGATCCTGGTCCTGTCTTGGTGGTCGCTCAGGATTTCCTCAGGCAGCACATTGGGAGGAAACACGCCCATGAGCGCCGGGAAGTCCGTGGTCACGTTGCGCCAGGTCTTGGGGTCGCGCTCGTCCGTGTGGGCGCCCAGCGGCATGAGATGCCCGGGGATCGGGTTGCCTCCGGGGACGCAGAACCTGCCGCAGATGGCGGCCATGAGCAGGTGGAGATAGGAGGCGGCCGTACTGTGGCGGTTCATGTAGACTCCGAGGTCCGTGTGCATGCACCACTTCCTGGTGGCAAGCAGCCTGCACACCTCGCGGACCTGCTCGTAGTCGAGCTCGCAGACCGCGCAGGCCGCCTTTGCATCGAAGCCTGAAAACCAGGGGGCGATCTCTTCGAATCCGGCGATGTGCTGCTCGATATATTCCTTGTTCTGCCAGCCCTCCTCAAGGATGATGGCGATCATGGCCCGGGTGAGCAGGGCATCGGTACCGGGCCTGACGGCCAGGTGGATATCCGCGATCTCGGCGGTCTCGGATTTCCGCGGATCGATGACCAGCAGGATCTTGTCCGGGTTCTTTGAGAATTCCTTGAGCACGAGTGGGGCCCGCGGCATCTGGTGACTCTGCATGCCGTTCCAGCCGATGGCCAGGATCATGTCGGAAGCGTGCTCGTCCGGGATTCCAAACAGATACTGCCTGCCCGTGAACCTGCCGGATGCCCAGAAGATGCCCGTGAGCTCCTGGGCAAGGGGGCTGTAATGATAGCGGGAGCCCAGCGCCCGCATGAGTCTCACCCCGAATGCGGCATCGAAGTGGCAGCCCTGGCCGCCGCCGCCCATGTAGGCATAGGATTTCGGGCCATGCTTGCCGGTGATTTCCTTGATCCGCTCTGCGATCTCGCCGATGGCCTGCTCCCAGGAGATACGTTCGAACTTGCCCCCCACGCGCTTGAGGGGGTGGGTGAGCCGGTCTTTGTGGTGCTGGTGAAAGGCGATGTTGGCCCCCTTGCGGCAAACATAACCCCTGGAGCGCGGATTGTCCTTGTCGCCCCTCGCCTTGGTGATCCGGTTGTCCTGGACAAATACCTCGAGCCCGCAGTTCTGCGCGCAGAGCACACAGCCGGTCTTCTTCCATTCACCCATGTCTTGTTCTCTCCTTGATCCTGATTTCCTCATCCATCAATTCGTACAGTTCATAAACCAGCCGGTCGATCTGGCGGTCGGTGGCTTCGATCTGGCGCTGGGAAAGATTTATTGAGGTGGGCATCGTCGGCGAGGTTTGAGAATGGCTATCGATATGCTTCCATTTTTTTAACTTCAGCGGTTTCTCTCTCATTTTTTCAAGCACTATTATCGGGAAAAATCTTCAATCTTCATTTCAAGGTCGTAGTGAATTATCTTCACCAATAATCCTTGAGGGACGTCTTTATTCCCATGATCGGGTATCGTTGTCTTTCTGCCATCCGGATGTACAAAGCGTATGTGGGAACCTTTTTGGCGCACAGCCTCAAATCCAAGTTGTTTTACTTTCTGGATAAGGCTTCGGAAGGATATCGACGGGACATTGGTCACGACACGGCCACCTCAAGGTCCCGCATACCAACAAACGTCATCTCCGGAGTGAGAAAGTCTTCACAGTCTAAACAACAGGATATGGCTTCCTTTATATTTTCGACGGCCTCATCTATCGAGTTACCATAACTCCTGCAGCCTTTTAAAATCGGACACTCAACAATATAAATCCCATTTTTATCCTGTTCAATGATAATTGGGAAATGTTTCTTCATGTGCCAACTCCTTTATGTAGGTTCATATATCTTTCGCAAGCTGGATTTTCTTGCCACTATGGAGGAACAATAGCAGAGGCGTCAGCGGCATGCAAGACGGAAATGCTATCTATACTCCTTCAACGAGTTTGATTTCTTCTTCCGTCAATTCGTAGAGGTCATAGACCATCCGGTCAATCCGGCGGTCGGTGGCGTCGATCTGGCGCTGGAGGTTTGTTTTTTCGTGGTCTGTTTTTGCTTCTGCGAGCTTCTTATGAAGGGAAAGCATCTGTTCGACCCGCGCCACCATTCTGTCGTGGCGGGCCTTGTCGGCAGGATCGGAGAAATTGATCGATTTAATTGGAAGCTTGGCAACATTTGTTTTTTTTATTTCAGCCAATGCTTCACCAACTTCAGGATTAAGAACCTGGTAATACCAGTTCATCAACTTTGAATTTATGATTCCCAGCAAATATAGACAAGATAATTTCGAATCTAACGGGACGATTACATGCATATTATTTAAACATAGATATTGCTCAATATCCAATGCCGCAACCAACTTATCGCCAGTTTGTCTCATTACAATTTTAACTGGAGCATTAAATTTGGCAGCAGGACGTGGCTCTGCCAACCAGGGTCCATATTTTAAATAACGTTTTTTTAAAGGTGTAATCTTGTATCGTGCGATGTCACTGCCACGGAGGTAGGATCGATAAGATGAATCGATTGGGTGATCACTATCATAAGGCCTACTTGCAACTATCTCTCTTGTTTGCGGAGGTTTGCCTTTCCCTACTTGATATGGTTTGATTCCGACATTTATCTCACTCAACGATCCGAGAGGCGCCTTACTGGCTGAACACTTTATGGCAAGTGCTTCTTCTGAAGAATTGGTGAAAATATTAATGACACCGCCATCCAAATCTCTCCATTTCTGTTGACCGTGCTCAATCCGTCTGATGCCTATTCCTTTAAATGGTGGCAAAAATGCATCAAGTGATTCTACTATGGTGATAATGGCAGTCCAGTCTTTTGGACTCCACTTTTGCAGAATTAATATCTCGGTGTCGACAACCACCTTGGGGAATACAGGAAATCTGAAGTGTACGATCTCGCGAATACGAGAGTTCTCCACCACGAACTTACGTATTTTCTTTTGTAACAGGTTAGTGAGCCAAGGGTTGGGAATGATCATCCCGTAAAACCCTTCTTGGGATAATAACAATTTAACTGATTGCTCAAGAAATAAAAGGTAGCTATCTAACTGGTAACTCTGATGTCTAAATTTTGTGGTAAGGTACATCTTACCATTATCATCTAAGTATGCTCCATACGGCGGGTTGCCGATGACGGCGTCGAAGCCCCCCTCACCCCGACCCTCTCCCGCCGGGGGAGAGGGAGTTCCGGAAGTAAAGATTTCAGGAAATTCGGCCTGCCAGTCGAAGACATTGATCCGGTAGCGTTCTTCATCATCGAAGAAGCCCAACTGCTGATTGTCGTAGAAATCCGGGCCGATGAGGGAGTTGCCGCACTTGATGTTATTGGCGAGATCGGGGAGCGCCCGTTCGCGGAAGAGCCGGAGCTGATTGGAGAGGGTCTGTTCGTTTTCTCCTTCGAGAACCTTCAGCAGGAGCGAGAGCTTCGTCACCTCCACGGCCTGGGGGTCGATGTCCACGCCGTAGATGTTGTTGAGCAGGATGCGCTTGCGTTCCGACGTGGTCAGCCGCCAGTCGCCGCCCGGCCCCTGACAAAGGACGGGAGATTTCCCCTTGATCCATTTTGCCGGATCATTGTCCACATACCAGTCCAGATGCCAGTCCAGAAGGTACTGATAGGCGCCGAGCAGGAACGAGCCGGAGCCGCAGGCCGGGTCGAGGATGCGGATTTCGGCGGCCTGCCGGGGGGTGACGGCCTTGCGGCTTTTTACAGGAAGGGCATCGCCGTTGGAATTGGAGGAAGGCAGCAGTTTCCCCACGGTATTTTTCACAATGTAATCGACAATATATGTCGGCGTGTAATAGACGCCGCCCGCCTTCTTGACTTCCGGCTTGTCTTCCACCGTTGCCCGGTGTCCCGTCGGTGAGATGAATGACCTTCCCCAGAAACTGCTCATAGACCTGCCCCAGGATATCGGCGGGCAGGACGGAGAATTCATAGGGGCTCTCCGGGTAGTACAGGCTGCCGAAGATGTCTTTGAGGGTCTTGTCGTCGATGGCCAGATTCAACGTGAGCGTGTCGGGAGAGGCGATCCGGTCTTTTTCAGCGCGAAAATGGAAAAGGCCGGAATTGTATTTGTCGTCGGCGGCGTAGTAAATCTTGATCAGACGTTCGTAGATGTCTGATCCGTTTTTCAGGGCCATGAGCTGGCCATAGGTTTCGACGCCCCGGTCCTCGCAGATGCGCAGGAAGATGATGCGGTTAATGGTCAGGGTGACGGCCGCGTTGAGTTCCCGCTGGCTCAGGTGCGGGTTGCGCAGGGCTATGTTTCTGGCGAGCATCTCCCGCCAGGTCTCGATTTCCCTGAGAAACGCCGCATCCACGCCGGCGGTGCCCTTTTTGAGCCTTGCCGTATCGGCGTATTTATCGAAGGAGCCCTTCAGGACGGCATCCTTGGAAAAAATGGCGGCGATCTCTTCCCAGCGACCAAGATAGTCCCGCTCCGTCAGGTACAGGATGCGCGCCGTGGAGGCTTTGTCGCCCTTGTCCGGCTTGATGCGGCAGTCATAGACGGCGAATTCCTCGAAATCGGTGAGGATGGAAAGGGGGAGTTTGGCGGACCAGGCGTAGCGCCGCAGTTGATAGGCGGGATTCGATGTCCTCGGCGATGTTCACGGATGGCTTTTTTGCTTCGACAAAGAACTTGCGGGTTCCCCCGATGCGGAAGCAGTAATCCGGGGCCTTGGTGGCGCCGCCGACCTTGATGGCGTCTTCGTGGATGACGTCCTTGTAGGCCTCGGCATGACCGGCCGTGTTTTCCACATCCCAGCCGAGGGCCTTGAAAAAGGGATCGAGGAATTCCCGGCGCAGTTGCGTTTCGTTGTAATTGCCGGACCGGTAAGTTTCGCGGTTGCGATCAAAGCGCTCGAGTAAATCCAGGATTTCTTTTGGAGCGGCCATTTTCAAAACCTCAACCGGTGCAGAAGCTTTGATTGAAGTTTTTACAGGAATCGCCCCGCTTAATCAAGCCGTTTTCGGAAGCGGTCGCCCGCTTTTAGGTGGAGAAGGTCAGTTTCGTGCCGGACATATTGAGGATGAAACGGCCACCCATTTCCTTTTCCATGTGGGCAATGGCTTTCCGGCCCGTGCAGTGCGTCGGAATGATATAGGCCGGATCGATCTTCTTGAGTTCATCGGTAGTCCGGTCGATGATAGGCTCAAAAAGCGGCCCTGACAGGTGAAAACCGCCCATGACCGCATACACCTTTTCGATCCCCGTCGCCTCCCGGGCGTAGTGCACTGTGTTGACGATGCCGGCGTGGGCGCAGCCCGACAGGACGACGAGCCCTTTGCCCTGGATATTCATGACCAGCGAGGTGTCGTCCTCGATGGGGTCCCACTTTTCCTCTCCCTTTTCCTGATAGTGGGCGATGGGAAATCCTTTTTCGAAATCCGTCCGCCGGGGAATCTCGCCGAGGAACAAGACGTCGCCGTCCAGAAGAGGCATCGGTTCTTTGGTTTCCACAAGCTTCATGCCTGTCGCGGCCACCGCTTCCCGTGTCAAAGCCGGCATATGAATCTTGAAGGTTTCCCCTATCTTCAAATACCGGGGCGTCCTGAAAATGACCGGATGGGCCACGACGGGGATGCCCTTGTTGGGGATCGCCGCCGTCATGGATGCAAACCCGCCGGTGTGATCCATGTGGCCGTGGGAAAGGGCAATGGCCTCCACCGCGGAAAGATCCACGCCCAGCGCATTCGCATTATAGGCCGCCCCGATTTCGGAAAATCCCGTATCAAACAGGAGGGTGTGTGTTTTTGTAACATTCGTCGTCCTGACCAAGGCGGAAAATCCGTGTTCCGAAAGAATAGATTTTCGGAACTGGCCATCCTTCAAGGGAAGCGCTCTCTGAACAATCTCGCTGTTGTCCATGGCCGTCAGATCGATGTAATTGTCCTGCAAGGTCAGAATCTCTACTTTATCAATTTCGTTGATCCGGATGGGGGTTTGCATGGCGTCCTCCTTGGGGTTGACGACTTCTTAAAAAGTCAATTTTCCCTTCCCCTGGCCGAAGGGGATTAAGGGAAGGTTGATCGTTATGGTTTTGAACGGTTCTTTATAAAACAAATACCGAAATAACAGCCCCCAGTGGGACTATATACAGAATGTCCACCTTGCGAAGCAAGGCGGCTAATGCCACGAGCCCCAGAAGAATCCTTATAACGTCCCATGGGATATTCATAGCAAACTTAATACAGACAAACACAAGGAGCCCCACAAAGGAAGCAAATATTCCATTGATAACCTTCATAAAATAGACTGAAGTCTTCAGTCGATCAAAAAACGGCGCGACGGTGATCACCATAAAGAATGAAGGCGTAAATATGGCGATTGTTGCCACAAGCGCACCGGGGAGCCCATAAGCCATATATCCCACAAATGTTGCCGTAATAATAATGGGGCCGGGTGTTATTTGACCGAGGGCTATTCCGTCCATAAAGGTCTTACTGTCGAGCCATCCCTTGTTAATGACTACCTCGTGAAGCATGAGCGGAAGGGATGCAAAACCTCCTCCGAAGGCGAAGAGGTCTATTTTAAGCATAACGGCCGCCAGATTAAAGAGTATGGCGCTTAGGAAATAGAGCGCGGTAAAGCAGATGAGAAAAATAACCAAGAGACCGATTATTTGCCTGGCATTCCATGGAGTTTCTTTTGTTTCAGAATTGACCACGATGCTTGCGGCGGATACTTTTAAGAGGGCCACACCGAGGATGCCGGCCCCGATAATAACCATAAAGGGGCTTATACCGAACCAGAATGAAATGGCAGCTAAAAGAGCGATGAGAAGGTTCTTGTAATTGTTTGTGATGTTCCTGCCAAAGGAATAGGTTGCATGAAAAATGATTGCAACCACGATTACCTGAAGGCCGTTAAACAAAGAGATGAGCTTTGGGAGGCTGTTGAATTGGGCATATAAAACAGAGAGGATCAACATGAAAATAAAGGCCGGCAATCCAAAACCGCTATAAGCAGCCAATGCTCCGGGAATTCCCCGAACTTTCAGTCCCACATACGCAGCAGCCTGTATCGCTATGGACCCTGGTATGGACTGGCAGAGGGCGATCCCGTTTTTAAAATCATTTTCATCAAGCCATTGATTGCGTTGCGTTGAAAGTTCTTTGATCTGTGCCACCATTGCGGGGCCGCCGAAGGCAGTCAGGCCGAGCCTGAAAAAGGATACAAACAGACCTTTAACTGTTGGCATTTGATTCAAAAGTAATAACCCACTCTAAATTCGATCCGGTAGTCGTTTTGCTTTTCGCCGAATTCCGTGTTTCGCGTGCCGATAATAAATCCTGTCCGGAGGCGCAGCTCCAGATTGGTAATGCCGGTATACAGCAGTTCCGGCGTCAGGGAATAACTCCCGTCATTCAGGTTCATCATCCAGGTCAGTGCCGGGGTCACATAGAGGATATTGAACGGTTCCTTCTGGCTCAGGCGTACGTACAGGTAATCTTCCATGGGGCTGAACCGGCCGAAGCCGGTTTCCGCCATTTTTTGGGCGTTGACCAGGGCGGCAGTGCTCCCTGTGGTGAGATAGGCACTGTAACCCCTGTTGATATAAGCATAATAATTTTTCATCTCTTCGACGCTGTATCCCGTTCCGTTGTGGTAGTATTCAATGATTGTTGTCAGGTCAAAGGTCGTGAGGTGGCGGACGCCGAAGAGGTAGCTCTGGACGTCGTTTTTAATCTGTCGGCTGTTGCCGTTGGCGTCCAGGACGGTTTTCTGATTATCGCGGATGTAGGCAAATTCGCCGTGAATCTCAAAATTGGTGGTGATGTTCCGGGAAAAATCCACACCGAAGCGGTCCGTCTTGCTCCCCCGGGCCAGAAAAACGAAATCGATGTCCGTGTCATAGAGGAGCAGGTAAAGCCGCCCGGCGATATTCAGGTTGTCCGTCTGCCAGGATTCGTCATTGATATGGTTGTAGGCGGGAAGCAGGACGGGCGTGAAGGAAATGGTCTTCAGCGGCCCGTCGAAACTCTTGATGTAGTCCGCCGATGTCACGATGTAACCCTCCTGCGCCAGCTCCGGGTCGTCGGGGTCTTTCTGCCGGTCCAGGAAGGCCACGGGGCTCCAGGCGTAACCCTTCCCCCATTTCATGGCTTTCTTACCTACATCGGTCTTCAGGGATGACGACGGCTTCATCGAACCGTAGGCTTCATAGAAAAGGCTCCGTTCGGAGCCTCCCGCATAGGTGGACTTCAGATCGGTATTGGTTTTGGCATACAGTCGAAAGATGCCCTTTTCGTAGCTTCCCTCCAGTTGCACCTTCCCATCCCATTCCATCAGGGTGTTGCCTTGTTCTGCATTGTAAAAACGCATCTTGTAAAAGGCGGTGTCATGATCCAGCCCGAAAAGGATGGGTTTGAATTCCACATAACCGCCGATATGATAGGGTTTCTTTTCGGTTTCGGCGGGATCGAAGGCGTACGGCTCCTCGGCCCTTGCCGCCGCTGCAAAGGCCGTCAGAAGTACAAAAACAAGTATGAACGATAAACCTTTCATCTATCGCAGGGATTCGAGATTCGGCATGAAGGTGAGGGTGAAGACTTCATCCTTGAATGCTCTTTTTTTGATTTTGGCAAAGATCATGACGGACTTGTAGTCCTTGTAGAGGGGGCTGTCCGTTTCGATCACGGACGGACGGACGATCCCCCCGCCAAAATCCTTCACCTGCTTGAAGTAGAGGGTCTTGATCAGCATGTTCGCCTCCGTGAGGCACTCAATCTTCGTCGGGAGCTTTCTGGTTTTATCCACCCACATCTTCAGGCGGTCATAGGCGACAGTCTTTGTCTTGGCCTTCAGAAGGAGAAGATAGTCTCCACCCGGTTCTGAAACGCTTTCGACGTTGTACTCGGCGGAATAATCCAGATTCATGATATCGGCGTTGTTGAAGACGCCGCCCACAACCGACTGAAGGCTCGTGATCCGGATCGGCTTCCCGATATTGGGGATGTTGAGCCACATGTTGTCGCCGAGTCGCAGGGTGCTCCGACCCTTGTCGCTGGCCGGGGCGAGAAAGAGGACGGCGATCTTGTCCTGTCCTTTCTTGACGGAAAACATTGTAAATTCCTTCTTCTTGCCGTCGGGTTCGATATTGATCAACTTGCGATAGGCTTCATAGGAATCGGGATTGAGGTTCCTGTCCACCTGTTCGAGGAGCTTTGCACCGTCCAGGGCATGAGCGGGAAAGGCCAGAAACGCTATGAGCAGCGAGACGAACATAATTTTTTTGATCATAAGATCCTCCTAAAGGGTTAAACATGCCGCAGCGCCGCGATGGGCTCCATCCGGGACGCCTTGAAGGCCGGCTGCAGGCTGGCCAGCACGGAGACGACAATGACGATGACCGAGATGACCAGTAGATCGGTCGGGTTGACAGACGCCGACAGGAGAAGTCCCGTCTGCTGGGCGAAGTCAAAGCGGATCCCGATCAGATTGACCATCAGCACCACAGCCACGCCGATAAGATTGCCGATGACGGCCCCCAGAACGCCCAGGCAGAAGCCCTCGATGACAAACATGGAGAGAATCCGGCCGGGCAAGGTGCCGATGGCGGCGATGGTTCCGATTTCCCGAATCCGCTCATAGACGGCCATGATCATGACGTTCATGATGCTGATGAGGACAATGGCGATGAGCATGATCTTGATAAAGAAGGTCATCACGTCGATCATCCGTGCGATGTTGAAAAAGGGTGAGAGCTGCTCCCAGGAGTGGACTTCGAAGATGGACCGCCCTTCCTTGTTGACCTCTCCGGCAAGCTGTCCTTCCAGATGACGAACGGCGGCGGAAAGACGACTGAAGTCTTTCAGCCGGACGGCCACTTCGCTGATCTCAGCCTCGGGCATGCGCAAAACCTCGGCGGCGTCCTCGATATGGAGGTAACCGTCCCGGCCGCCGGGGCCGGTGGCGCTCTCCAGAATGCCGGAAACGACAAACTGCTTACCGTTGACGGACCCATCCACGTTGGTCGCCACGACAACAACGGCGTCGCCCAGCTTGACCTTCAATCCCTTCGCCAAAAGAGTGGGGATCATGATCTCACCCCGGGCCAGGGTTTTTCTGCCCTCCGATATGCGGGCGGTCAGCAGGGGGACGGTCTGGAATTCCCGGTCGGGATAGACGCCGTTCAGGCGGATGTTCGTCGTCTCCGTAAAGTTGCTGAACATGCCGCCGAATTTGAGACGGGGTGAGAAGGCCTCGATCTCCGGCGCCGCTCCGAGCACGTCCGCGATCTTCTGATAGGCCCCCGGTTTGATATTCAGATTCAGCGGCAAATTGTCGATGGAGGCGACGTAGCCCTTCCGGTGGACCTGGAGATGCCCCAGCATGGAATCGGTGATCTGGCCGATCATCATGGCCTTGAAGGACCCGGTAACGGAAGTGAAAACCAGAACGAAGACGACGCCGATGGTGATCAGCGAGGCGGTCAGCAGGGTCCGTCGTTTGTACCTCAGGAGATTGCGCACGGCGATCTTGAAGAGATTATTCATGGCTCGCCCCTCCTTTCGTCTCTTTGGCGACGAGGCGCCCGTCCTCCAGGCGGAAGATGACCTCCGCCTCCCCGACGATCTTCTGGTCGTGGGTGGAGAAGATGAAGGTGGTCTTCATGTCGTCCCGCATCCGCTTCATGAGGTTGATGACGGCATAGGCCGTCTGGGAATCGAGGTTGGCCGTCGGTTCGTCGGCCAGGACCAGCTCCGGGTTCGTCACCAGGGCCCTCGCAATGGCCACCCGCTGCTTCTGCCCGCCGGAAATCTGATCCGGATATTTATCCTTCTGATCCGTCATGCCGACGGCCGCCAGGAGCCGTTCGATCCGCTCTTTTCGCTCCGCCGGGGGGACGTTCTGGACCATCAGGAGGGGATATTCGATGTTTTCATAGACCGTCAGCACGGGAATCAGGTTGAAATCCTGAAAGATGAAACCCAGATGGCGTCCCCGAAAGGCGGCGCTCTCCTTCCGATCCAGCCGGGCGACGTCCGTATCTGCCACCAGCAACGTTCCCGATGAGGGTTTGTCGAGGCAGCCGACGAGGTTCAGAAGGGTCGTCTTGCCGCTCCCCGAAGGCCCGACGAAAGAGACGAAGGAAGCAGGTTCGATTTCGAAGCCCACGCCCTGCAAGGCGTGCACGGCCATGTCTCCTACCTGGTAATCCTTGTGGATATTATCTGCAACAATCAATGCCATTTCTTATATATCCTCATAAAAGCTCCCGATGTCGTGAGATTAGTCTCCAGAGAGGCAACCGCTCATTGCTTCGACGTGCCCAAGCCTTTTTTAATAAATGTGATTTACAGCGGCTTGTCCTCCGGCAGGGTTTCGCCGATGGCCAGGCGGCAGAGATCGCTGATCATGAGGTTTGTCATGCCCGCCGCTTTTGCCTTTTTCCCCAGAGTCCGGTAGCACATGGGACACAGATAGACCATCGCCTCGGCGCCGGAATCCTTTGCATCTGCGATGTTCTTTTCCCGGAAGGGCTCGAAATTTTTCCCCCTTGGGAAAAGCTTCAGGTTCGGTCCCGCCAGCTCCACGCCGCAGCAAATGGCGCTAACGCCGTCGTATTGTCTTTTGACCCGCTCCACGCCAATCATCTCGAAGATTTCGTCCAGCAGGGGGTCTTTTTCCGGGGTGTAGCGGGAAGCGCAGGGCCGCTGATAGGCGACCTTCATGTTGAGCTTCTTAATGTCGCTCTTGTGCTCTTTCAGATAGTCCCGCAAGTGCTCGAAGACGGATACAGGCCGGAAGGGGAGCTTGATGCCATATTCCGGTGCGATGCCTTTGAGAACCGCGTAACAGTCGTCATGGACCACCACGATCTCCTTCGCCCCCGATTTGGCCAGGTTGTCCACCATCACCTGCAGGCGGTCCCGCATAATGGATTCGTCTCCCATGTGGGCAAACAGGACATTGCAGAAATAGTGACGTCCTTTTAAGAGCGGCAACCCCTCGAAGAGTTTTCCCTGGATGGCCCAGGGCATGCTGCCCTCCATGACGCACAGGGACATGGCCCGATCCGCCTTCGGCACGGCCTTCGGTTCTCCCTCAGACTTGAAACGTTCCGCCATCGAGGCGCGCAGGGCCGGGTCGGTAAAATCCCCGGCCGCTTCCATTTTGCCCAGGATCAGATCAAAGGGACGCGCGTCCTTCGGGCAGTATTCGTTGCAGGCAACACAGGTGACGCAATCGTACAGCCAGTCCACCTTTTCTCCCTGAACGAGTTTCTTGAACGCCTCACCGCCGCTTTTCTGATCAAAGGGCAGATAATGGCACCGGGCCAGACAGTCTCCACAAAAATCGCATCGCTCTTTGTAAAACATGAATTCCTCCTTCTTATGTAAAAAGCTTCATGACCGCTTCGGCCATGAGCCGGTAACCCGCTACCGTGGGGTGTACCAGATCGTACTGTACGAGCGACTGGAAATCGACGCCTGCCGTAATCTTTTCCTTCCAGTACTCATGGACGCGGGCAACGGGCAGTCCGTTTGTTTCGCCCAGTGATTCAAGCTGCTCGTAATATTCTTCGGCAAAGTGGTTTTCCCCATGATCCCCGATATGGCCGGACGTCACGAGGACGATGTCGGCGTCGCCCGCCCGGCGGATCTTGTCGATGATCCCCTGAATATTATTTTTGAACTGGGCTACGGTGAAACCATATCCCGCGTCGTTGATGGCATACTGGATAAAAACGCAGTCGGGCGCCTGATGCAGCACATCGGTATCCACGCGGCAGAGACCGAAATCCGCCGTATCACCGGGGACGCCGCTTGCGATGATGGAAAACCGGCTGTCCGGATATTTTTCCCGGAGCATCTCATCGAGGAAATCGAGATAGCTTTTGCGGGCCATCCAGCCGCAGGTGAGCGAATCGCCGATTGCGGCAATCGTCACGGGGGCGCCGGATTGTAGTTTTTCAATCGTTTTAACAGGTTTTAAGATCACAACCGTTCCTCTTGTTTTCAAACTCTACCGTCAGACTGCTGAGAAACCCTTTCTTCTGATGGCCATTTCTTTTTATGAACTAAAGAGATTGGCCTTCAATGTCAAGCGCAAACCTCTTGGCGCCTTCGTGATTTCTCAACGAAGTCCTCATGGTTTTTCTTCACATGCTGTGCTATAAGGGGGCGCCCATGGGGTTCATGGGTTCCGCCGGAGCCGTCCATAAACGATTGAGAGAGGAGTAGAGACTTGCGTAAAATCAAGAAGGTGTTGATCGCAAACCGTGGAGAGATCGCCCTGCGGATCATCAAAACCCTGATTAGTCTCGATATCGAAGCCGTTGTGGTCTATGAAGAACCCGACAGCGACGCCTATTATCTGAACTTTGCCGATCAGGCCATTCTGCTCGGTGACGAGGCCGGGAAAAATTACCTTGATATCGATAAGATAATCAGTGCCGCCCGTCAATGCGGCGCCGATGCGATTCATCCCGGCTATGGTTTTTTATCGGAAAACGCCGATTTCGCCGCCGCGTGCGAACAGGCCGGCATCATTTTCATCGGCCCGCCGCCTCAGGTTATTCGCAACTTGGGCGATAAGGTCGTCGCCCGCAACATTGCGGCAAAAGCCAACGTCCCCTTAATTCCCGGAACACAGAGCCTGTCCCCCGGCGAGGCAGGGCATAATGAAGTACTTGAATTTAAAGCAAAAAATGGATATCCTGTTCTCCTGAAGGCGCTGGCCGGAGGGGGAGGCCGGGGCATGCGGAGGGTCGAAAATGATCTGGATTTAAAGGCGCAGATGGCCAGCTCGCGCTCGGAGGCCCAGGCGGCGTTCAACGATGACCGCATTTATGTGGAAAAGTTTGTCGCATCCCCCCGCCACGTGGAGGTCCAGATCCTGGCGGACAGCCACGGCAGCGTGATTCACCTGGGCACCCGGGATTGCTCGATCCAGCGCCGATACCAGAAGCTCGTGGAAATTGCCCCGGCGGATCTGCCTCAGGCGGTGGCCGACGCCATCCATCAGGCTGCTGTTGCCGTGGCCCGCGAAGCCGGATATGTGAGCGCGGGAACCGTCGAATTTCTCATGGATCCGCAGACCCATGAATTCTGGTTCATGGAGGTCAATACCCGGTTGCAGGTGGAACACACGGTAACGGAAATGATTACCGGCGTCGATATTGTCAGGCAGCAGATCCTGATTGCCGAAGGACGGCGCATGGAGCTGCAGCAGCACCAGATCCGTCTCGCGGGCGATATCGCCATCGAGGTGAGGGTCAATGCGGAAAACCCCCAGAATCAGTTCCTGCCGGAAGGGGGCAAGTATGTGGAGATCTACCAGACGCCGGGGGGACCCGGCATCCGCCTGGACGGGATTATCTACAAAGGCTACCGCATCCCCGTCGCCTATGATTCGCTGCTGGTTAAACTGATCGTGAAGGGGTACGAATGGGACCAGACGGTGCAGCGCCTGAAACGCGCCCTGAACGATCTGACGATTGTCGGACCAAAAACAACGATTCCTCTTTATCTGGCGATTTGCGACGAACCGGATTTCCGCGCCAGGCAGCTCAACACCGGTTATCTGGAAGACCATCCGGCAATTTTCAATTATCCCGAACCCAGCTATTACGTCATCGACGATCTCGTGTTTAAAACCTTCCAGACCGGCGATGAAAAAGCAGAGACCGCCCTGCCGCTACCCAAGGAAAAAAGGGACTGGGACGAATGGAAAAAGAGCAAACGCGCGCTCACCGCCGCGGAGATTGAAGCCCTCAAACGGGAGGGCGTCATCATTTCACCCATCAAGGGGAAGGTCAGCCGCGTGCCGATGGAGGTTGGCGATCTGGTCCTTGCGGGCGACGTGCTGATCGACCTCGAAGCCATGAAAATGCATACGCATATCGTTTCTGAAGTGGACGGAAAAGTGGCCGACATCATCGCCGAACCCGGCGACAGCGTTGACGTGGGCGACCGCCTGATGCTCATTTCCGTCGGGCCGCATGCAGCGTAGCGGGTTCTGTTATGGTTCCCCGATGTCAGGGGATGCGGTTCGGGAAGATGATCAACCGATCTCCGGGATTGATAGGCTTTTTTGCGGAGATGCGGTTCCAGATCAGCAGGGCTTGCAACGGCACATTGAAACGCTCGGCAATGGAAGAGAGATTATCGCCCTTCTCAACCCGATAGACGTGGGTTTGCCGGTCCGCCAGCCATTGATTGAAAAGGGTTGAAAAGCGATCCCGAAACCCGTCGGCGCTTCCCGCGGGAAGCAAAAGCCGGTGGGTTCCTGCGGGAAGATAATATCCCCTGATTTCCGGATTCAGATCCTTGATGACTTTGAAATCGGTCTTTGCCGCCTCGGCGATCAGTTGAATGGGGGTATCCTGGGGACAGGTGATTTCAACCGGATCAAACGACCCGGGGGCATAGAGGTCTTCCGCCGTCAGGTGAAAACCATATCCGGCCGGATTCGAAAGGATCAGTTTTACCGATAGAATCCTGAAAATATATCGCTGCGTCTCCAGGGGAAGATAGAGCCGGTAGTAGTCATCGACCTTCTGGACCAGCATTTCCGTTTTTAATCCGGATTCCCCCATATTATAAGCCGCTGACGCCAGGGTCCATGATCCGAACAGGGCGTGGAGATCCTTGAGATAATTCAGGGCGGCGCGCGTTGCGGCAAAAAAACTCAGCCGTTCGTCCCTGTCTTCATTCACTTTCAACTGATAACGCACACCCGTTCCTTCCATAAACTGCCAGACGCCTGTTGCACCTTTGACCGAACGGTTATGGATCTTCAGGGCGCTTTCGGCGATCGCCACATACTTGAGGTCGTCGGGCATCCCGTTCTCTTTCAGGGCTTTTTCGATGTAAGGCAGATACCGGCTGGCGCGCTTGATCCAGAGGATGACCTGCGGCCGGTTTCCGAGGGAAATGAGCATTTCCCGTTCCAGGCGCTCCCTGACCTCAGGCGCCTGAATGGGCACGGGCTCGCCGCAGAAATCCAGCGGGGCGCTGACGCGGATCAGAACCGGAAGATCGTTCACCGCCGGGGGACCGGCCGCACAGGCGCACCCGGCGGAAGCCATGACGCAACACAGACAAAACAAAACCGCAATCAACAAGAAACGAGAGATTTGCATGACCCCTGAAAAATGGTTCGCAAGCGGCGAATCAAATGTTTTCCGCCTTTCCAGTAATGACGTTAACGGTTTGTAATATATCATGATTGCGACTGGTTGTCCTCTTAGCGGGAAAGATTTTTGAGCCGCGGCGAAGCCATTTTTCAAGGGTCTCGATACGCTTGATTTTCGCCATCGAATCACACCCGGTTCAGGCGCATCATCCAGGACGATAATTTGTCCGGGCCGCAGAAGAGCGTCCCCCAGTTGCGATAGACGATATCGCTGACACGCAGCAGATATTCTGTTCCCGTGTACTCTGCATTTTCTGACCGGAACACAGACAGGATGGCGTCGCCCACCAGGACAAATTGACCGGATAATTTCCCCAGGGCGTCATTTGCAGATGTCCAGAAGGCAACGTCCCGGCCTTCGTGAAAGGGCGTGATTTCGTAATAGTTGCTGAAAGCAATATCCTGGCTGCCAAAAATCTTCATTTCGCTCTCATTGTACCACAGGGCGTTCCGGTGCGTGATGCGGGACTCTCCCTCCACGGGATAATCGCGGCCGCCTTCATCAAAGTATTTCCCCTCGGCGTGCCACAGCCCCGCTTTGAAGAGATAGGTGTGGATCACTTTGTCTGACATGTGAAATCCTTTCATCCGGCAACCGCAGGGTGCGTTCCGTGCGAAACACGTCGGAAGTTGCGTTTATAGTGGTGGAGAGCACTGTTATTATACATGGTTCCGCATCTGCAGATCCAAGGGATGCGGGTTAAGGTAAACCTGCATTTTGAGGTACGGCTGATCATATTTCCGGACGTAATGGCCGATCAGCGTGGCCGGCACGATCAACGGGAGAGATCCCCGACGATATTGATCAATGATCTCGGTGAGTTCCTTTTTTTCATCGGCCGACAGCTGCTGCTTGAAATACCCCATCATGTGCTGCAGCACATTGGCATTTTTCTTCGGTGTCGCTTTGAGCCGGAGGGCCTCCATGAGCAGCGCCTGATATTGTGAATAGTCGCCGTCGAGCGACGACCGGTCGCCGCCTTGCGCAACCATCCGGCCCATGATCCGCTCATGCTTCTCGCTGTGCGAGAGAATCAGCAGTTTATGCCGCGTATGGAAATCAACGAGACGTGCCCTGCTCTTGCCGGTCTCGACGCATTCCACCCAGCGCTTCAGGGTAAAGATCCGTTCAATGAAGTTCTCCCGGATCAGCGGATCGTGGAGGCGGCCTTCTTCTTCCACGGGAATCAGGGGAAAATGTTCCATGAAAATGCGGGCAAAGACGCCGACGCCGTTTTTTTGCGGCATCCCCCCATCTTTATAGACTTTGACCCTTTCCATGCCGCTGCTCGGTGAGTCGCTTTTGAAGATGAATCCGCAAAGTTTTTCCTTCTCCAGATCCGCGACGCGTTGCCGCGCCCAGCGGATCATGTGCTCGGTATGATCCTGACGGGTCCGGACGGTGACCAGGCGCGGAGATTCAGGATTGCCCACCAGGCGCATGGATTCCCGGGGCACACCGAGTCCGCATTCCACCTCCGGACAGACGGGCCGGAACGTCACGTATTTTCCCAGGGTGTCCGTGAGAAAGCGATCATGCTTGTGGCCGCCGTCATAACGGACATTCTCGCCAAGCAGGCAGGTGCTGACGCCAAGCGTGATTTTTTCCATGCAGCATCCGGACTTTTCAGGAAGTCATCCTATTTGAGCAGGTCGATTTTCGTCAGAATCACCTTCGCGGATACCCGGGGGGCGTTTGCCAGATGCCATGCCGTGTATTGTTCGGCATAGGTGTTTTCGGCCGACATGCCGTCCACGGGCAAGATAACCTGCATTCCCCTCAGAGCCGCTCCGCTGGCCGTATACAGGACGGCGCCATGGGCAGCCGTTCCCGTCACGATCACCGTCTGGACGCCTTTTTCTTTGAGAATCTTTTCCAGATCCGTGCCCATGAATTTATCCGGACCGGATGTGACGACCGGTTCTCCGGCACGGGGGGTCAGGTCACCGGCAATGTCCGCCGGCGCGGCGCCCGGGGACAGGCTGTAGATGACGACCATGCCTTTCAGGCGGGCATCCGCAAGCAGCTTCCTGACTCCCGGGATGGAGGCTATGCAGCGGGGACGGCGCTCCGCATTACAGGTTTGCTTGTTGAAATCGAGCAGCAGCAGAGCGGTCGTTTTCGGATCCACGGTGACCGATTTGAGTTCCGGCGCCGGGGGGACAGCGACGCGCTGCCATTCGTCCACAATCGTCTGGGCCGCCAAGAGGGCTATGAAGCAGCAAAAGAGACATGCCCGACAGCATCGCAAGGATAAAAAATCCCTTCACCCCTCGTCTATGCGCTTCTTTCATCTTCTCCTCCTTGATCTTATTTGAACAGTGCCTGAAATTTCGGGTCGCCCAGAACCGCAAGGACTGCCTTGTTCATCATCTCGTACGCACTCTTTTCCATCTTTGCGGGATCGGAATAATCCGAAGGCGGCATGGTGACCGCATAATGATTTCTGAACTTGAGGGCATTGTTTTTCATGACGGAAACGGTGAACTTGAATTCCGCGTCCGTCCAGTGATCAATGATCAACATCGTATCCGGGATATTGACGTCCGGCGATTCCTTCAGGACGCTCATTCCCGCGAGCCAGAGGGCGTCCCGGAAACAATCCATGACAAAGTACTCCAGCGGCACGGCTGCCTGATAGGCCACTCTCTTGTCAGGGCTGTAATAGATCCATTTCCTGGTCTTTTCATCCATGTTCTCAAAGCTGTTCAGATCGATTTGTTTGCCCTTATAGAATCCGACAATGGATTCCGGAAGAACGGGTTTGTAAAGGTGCCGGTGAAGATAAACAGTCATGTCCGCGCATCCCGCCAGAAAGCCGGCCATCACGAAGAGACTTATGAAAGCAAACCTCCTTGCCGGGATCATCCGGACTTTCCTGACCTTATCCACTTTTTCTGTTCTCATCTTTCCACCTCCCTTGTTTAGATTCAATCATATCATTGCGACTTCGGAACCCTTTTCCCTCAAGATGCCCTCCGGTATGCGCCCTTCCTTTCATTCTGTCTTACAGGATATTTGCGTACAATTTTTGCTTTTTGGCATGCCCCCTTATACCACTGATCGGCCCATGGACCAAAATCAATTCGATCGGTTTTAATCCGGAGGTCATCGCCTGCGTATACGGACAGGGATAGGTTGCAGCCACCGGTTCTGATTCCCATCGTACAGCCATTTATCCGGAAATCCGCGATGTGTGACGTATAAGGGATTTTCCGCCCAATGGAGCATGTCTTCGTAAGCCTGATGAATTTTCAGGAACATCGGGGCGTCGCCCCCCACGTCCGGGTGGAAGAGCTTCGCCTGACGGCGATAGGCGTTCCGGATGAGCGTTTTGAGTTCGGGATCCACCAAATCAGACTTTTTCAGATTCAGATGCTGCAGGGAAGCATCGCGGATCGCCGGCAGATTGATCAATACGGGACGGACGGATTGCAGGGGTGTCTGATTGCGAACGGCCTCATCGAGAACCTTCCGGGAAGCCAGGTATCTTTTTTGGGTTCGCCGTTTTTCTGCCCACCAGGCCGTTCCCAGCATGTCTGCCATATTACTGAAATCTTCCGCCGGCTTCTTTCCGGGAGAGCGGGGATAAAGGAAGCTGTAGATTTCCCGGGAACCGTAGGGGAGCATGTCCATCATGATGGTCAGATCGGAAAAATAGAAGGTGGCAAACCGGGCGTTGAGCGCCTGGATCAAACCGGTCCGCATATCCAGTTTCAGACGCAGGCGCTGCCTGCATTCTGTTGAACAGTATCGGCGTCTTCCCATATTTTCCGTTGCGCCGCAGGAGAGGCAACGGGATATTTTTCCGCCCTTCGGCGTCGTCAAACTTTTTTCCATCATCCTTTTAATCCGTGAACGATTTTGTTCTTTCGCCGGTGAAACAAGATTTATAATCCCTTATAGGATTTTATGCCATCTTTCAACTGGATTCATTTCGCAAAAACAGAACAGCCCGCTTGTAAAATCAGGAAAGCGCGGGTGGTGAGGAACAAAAAGACCGGCATAAAATTATCTTAAGAAAAGACTTGACTTATTTGATTTTTAAGTGTAGACATGCCGCACCCCCTGAATTGGAGCAGCGGCTTGTTGATCGGAGGGGGATATTGAAAGTTGGTATAGACATTTTGAAGCGTAAAGGTAAACCACCATATTCTTTAGAGTCTTGGTGGTTTTTTCTTTCCGGCATAGTGGCGATCCGACTTTTAGAAAATTTATGAAAGGAGGAAGCGACTATGTCAGAAGGTAAAGTCAAATGGTTCAATGAGTCAAAAGGTTTTGGCTTCATCGAAGCGGATGAGGGCAATGATGTGTTTGTTCATTTCAGCGCCATTCAAAGCGCCGGTTTTAAGACCCTGCAAGAGGGTCAGCGGGTGAGCTTTGACATCGAAAAGGGCCAGAAGGGCCCTTCGGCGGCCAACGTGAAAGTACTGTAAGAACGTCTCTGCAGTAGCGAGAGGCACTCCGGCGTACCCCAAGCGGAGTGCCTTTTTTATTTTCAATCACTGCTTGTGAAAAGAAGAAAGGAGCTGAACATGAACAAGAATCTATATGTTGGTAATTTATCCACCGGTGTCTCAGATGAAGACCTGAAAGCAAATTTTGCCAAAGCCGGAGAGGTCGCAACCGTAAACGTCATCAAGGACAAATTTTCAGGCCAATCCCGAGGTTTCGGTTTCGTGGAAATGGTTACGGAGGAAGGGGCAAAGGCGGCCATTGAAATGTTCAATGGCGGAACAATTGACGGCAATACCATTAGTGTCAATGAAGCCCGGCCGAAAAAAGAGGGCGGCGCCCCCCGAAGCGGCGGCCCCCGGAGCGGCGGCGGCGGATTCGGCGGCGGTCGTGGTGGTGGCGGCGGATTTGGCGGTGGTCGCGGTGGTAGTGGCGGTGGCGGCGGACGCAGCAGATACTAATTCCAAATCCATATTTACTCAAAGGATGATCTTGTTGATGTCGGATCATCCTTTTTTTTGATCTTTCCCCCACTTAGCTTATGCCGGGAGACCTTTGAAAAATGGCTTCGCCGCGTCTCAAAAATCTTTTCCGCTAAGAGAACGACCAGACGTCATCATGATTCATGACAAGCCGTTAACGTAATCTCTGCAAAGGCGGAAAACATTTGATTCGCCGCTTGCGAACCATTTTTCAGCGGTTACGCAAAACTCTCACCGGAGCTATGTTCGCCGGCTATGTTAATTTTTCAATTTTCAGCTTGACTTTATAGAACGAATGTTCTACTATGAAGAAAATTCTCCAGATCCGGCAACGCGGCGAAAAGACCGATCAAAATCATTGACAGGGGGGTAAAAAGTATGTAATTTGGCCGGGGTTAAAGGACCATGCCTGCTTTATCCGGCTGAATAGAGGTGTTTTCTGAGCGACAAATTCATCAAGGTCGTGGCTACCGGTTTCGGCAGCGGCTTCGCACCCTTTGCTCCGGGAACGGCGGGAACGATTGTCGCCATACCCGTTTTTCTGATCTTTTCCCCTTTGTCCTGGCCCCTTTACCTGCTGTCGGTGCTGGCCCTTACGTTTCTGGCCGTCTATGTGTCGCAGGGAGCGGAAAAGGTCTTTCAACAAAAAGACGCACCCCAGATCGTCATCGACGAGATGGTCGGCTTTCTGTGGGCCATGTTTCTGGTGAGCCCGACTCTCTGGCATGTGCTGCTGGGCTTCATTTTTTTCCGGTTCTTCGATATCGTGAAGGTCTTTCCCGCCCGCCTCTGCCAGGAGCGGCTGCCGGGCGGCTACGGTGTTGTTTTCGATGATGTCGTGGCGGGGATTTACGCAAATCTCGTCCTGCTGGCCCTGACCGCGTTTTTTGGAATATAAAAGAAAGGGATCTTTGCATAACCGCTGAAAAATGGTTCGCAAGCGGCGAATCAAATGTTTTCCGCCTTTCCAGAGATGACGTTAACGGTTTGAAATCCATCATGATTGAGACTGGTAGTCCTCTTAGCGGAAAAGATTTTTGAGACGCGGCGAAGTCATTTTTCAAAGGTCTCAAAAAGTCATCAGACTGGTGTTGTAAGGGCGCTTATGAAAATAGGCATACTGACCATCGGCAATGAACTGACCAGCGGCCGGACACAGGATACCAATTCATCCTTCCTGGCCCGCGCATTCAGCACGCAGGGATGGCAGGTAACAATGATGATGTCCGTCGGCGATGAGGAACGGGTCATCAAGCAGGCGCTGGGCTATATCCTGGCCCAGAGCGATGCCGTTGTGGTGACCGGCGGTCTGGGGCCGACGGCCGACGACATCACCACGGAGGCGATTGCCCGGGCATTCGGACTGCGGCTCTACACGGATGACGCGGTTCTGCGACATATCCGGGAGATATTTGAAAAATTCCGCTTTGACTGGACGGAAAACAACGCCAAGCAGGCCGTCTTTCCGGAGGGGGCGGAGGTAATCGCCAATCCTGTGGGAACGGCGGCCGGTTTTGCCTTGAAACAGAAGGGCAAGTTGATTGCCGTCATTCCCGGCGTTCCGAGAGAGATCAGGCGGATGCTGCCCGAAGGCGTCCTGCCGCTCCTGCGGCGGGAATTTCCGGAAGCGGCGCAACATGTGGCCGTCCGGACCATCAAGAGCTTCGGTCTTTCGGAAGCCGCGGTGGACAAGGCCCTGGCGGATCTGGATTTTGAGCGTCTCGGCATTCGTGTCGGATTCTATCCGAACTTTCCGGAAAATCATATTGTGCTGACGGCCACAGGCGGTCTCGAAAGTGAGACGGCGGCCAGAATCAGGGCGGCGGAAGCGGACGTCGTCAGCCGGTTGCAGAAATATGTCTTTGCCTATGACGGCGACACGCTCGAAGGTCTTGTGGCCGAAGGGCTGACAGAAAAGGGATGGACGCTGGCCGTGGCGGAATCGTGCACGGGCGGCCTCGTAACGGATCGCCTTACGGACGTTCCGGGCAGTTCCGTCTTTCTGGAGCGCACCGTGGTGACGTACAGCAACGCCGCGAAGACTGAACTGCTGGGGGTTCCCGCGGACGTTCTTGAAGAGCACGGGGCGGTCAGTGAGCAGACAGCGCGGCTCATGGCGGAGGGGATCAGAAAGCTGGCCCGAACGGATCTGGGACTGGCGATCACCGGTATTGCCGGACCGGCGGGCGGCACGGACCTCAAACCGGTCGGCACGGTCTATATCGCCCTGGCCGATGGAAAGGAATGCCTCTGCCGTCATTATGCCTTTCGCTGGGACAGGCGGCGCAACAAAATCATTTCCTCGCAGGCGGCGCTTCTGATGCTCAGACGTTATCTGAGCGGAGAACAGGAAGATGCCTGACGAAGAAACCATCCGGGCTTTTCTGGCCCTTGACCCCCCGCCGGAAGTTCTGTGCAAAATCGCCGACATCCAGGGGGTGCTGAGAAGGAATATCCAGGGGGCCTTGAGCTGGGTCCGGCCGGGAGGGATCCACCTGACGCTGAAATTTTTCGGCGATATTGCGGCAAAGGACGTCAGCGCCGTGTCGGAGGTTGTCGCCGGCCAGGCTACCGGCGCCCGGCCCTTTAATCTGGAGGCAAAGGGGCTCGGTGTGTTTCCCGATACCAGGCGGCCGCGCGTTCTGTGGCTCGGCATCGGCGGGGAGGTGGAACGCCTGATCGCCATGCAGAAGGCCATCGACCAGGGGCTTGAATCCTGCGGGTTCCCGAAGGAAAAAAGGCCTTTCCAGGCGCATCTCACGCTGGCAAGGATCAAATCGCCGCAGGGCCTGAGCGGGATCGAGGACGTTCTTACCGAAAAAGGGTCGGAATCCGCCGGAAAATTCACGGCGACAGGCCTGACGCTGTTCAAGAGCGAGCTGACGCCGAAAGGCGCAATATACACGACGTTGGGTCATTTTCCATTTCAAGGTTGATGATTTGAGAGCTTTGTATAACCGCTGAAAAATGGTTCGCGAGCGGCGAATCAAATGTTTTCCGCCTTTCCAGAGATGATGTTAACGGCTTGCCATGAATGATGATTACCTCTGGTTGTCTTCTTAGCGGAAAAGATTTTTGAGTCGCAGCGAAGCCATTTTTCAAAGGTCTCGATTTGAGTAATCAATAATACTTTAAGGAGGGCATTATGGCATCGGACATGGATAGAGCAAAGGCGGTGGATCTGGCCATCACACAGATCGAGCGGCAGTTCGGAAAAGGATCCATCATGCGGCTGGGCGGCAGTGAAAAGATCAGCGATGTCCCCGTCATCCCCACCGGCTCCCTGGGGCTCGATCTGGCCCTGGGCATAGGCGGTGTGCCCCGAGGCCGGGTGGTCGAGATTTACGGTCCCGAATCGGGCGGGAAGACGACCCTGGCCCTGCATATCGTGGCAGAAGCCCAGAAACAGGGCGGTCTGGCCGCCTTTATCGACGCCGAACATGCCCTGGATGTGACCTATGCGAGAAAGATCGGGGTCAATACCGACGATCTGCTCATTTCGCAGCCCGATTCGGGGGAGCAGGCGCTGGAAATCGCCGAGACCCTCGTGCGCAGCGGCGCGCTGGATGTGCTGGTGGTCGACTCCGTGGCCGCCCTCGTCCCCAAGGCGGAGCTGGAAGGGGAAATGGGCGACGCCCAGATGGGGCTCCAGGCAAGGCTCATGTCCCAGGCCCTGCGCAAGCTGACGGGCAGCATCAGCCGCTCCAAAACCACGGTGATCTTCATCAACCAGCTCCGCATGAAAATCGGTGTTTTCTTCGGCAGTCCCGAAACGACCACGGGCGGCAACGCCCTGAAATTCTATTCCTCGCTGCGTCTGGACATCCGCAAGGTAAATGCCATCAAACAGGGGCAGGATGTCATCGGCATGCGAACCCGGGTCAAAGTGGTCAAGAACAAGATGGCGCCCCCCTTCCGCGAAACGGAGTTCGATATCATTTTCGGCGAGGGGATTTCCAGAGAGGGCGACATCCTGGATCTGGCAGCGGATAACAGCATCATTGAAAAGAGCGGCGCCTGGTATTCCTTCAAGGGCGAGCGCCTCGGCCAGGGCCGGGACAACACCAAGAATTTCCTCAAGGATAATGCAGATGTTCTGAAGGAGATCGAAATGGGCGTCCGCGCAAAGATGGGGCTGATCCCGGCGGAACAGAAGGAATAGAAACCCTGATGGCCGATGAGCTGGAGTATGAAAAAGGTCTGCAGAAGGCCTACCGCCTGCTGGCCGCCCGGGCAAGATCCGAAAGGGAGTTGCGCACAAAATTAAAGGAAAAAAAGTTTGATCGCCCGGTTATCGACAGGATTGTTGCGAGGCTTTACGAATTAACCTATCTGGATGATGAGGCCTTTGCCCGGCAATGGGCCCGCCATCTGGCCATGGACAAGCTGTCCGGCAATCGACGGATTGAAATCAGCCTGCGGGAAAAGGGCGTCGGCGAAACGACGTGCGAACAGGTCCTTGCGGAAATCCGGCAGGATATCCCGGAGAGGGAGGCGGTTCGGCAACTAATCCGAAAAAAATTGAAAGGGACCAGACTTCAGAGACAGGATGGCCGGGGAAAGCGCAGTCTGGCGCAGTATCTGCTGGGCAGAGGGTTTACACCGGATTTGATATTTGAAATGATTAGAGAAGCAGAAGGGGGATATCGGGATGATGACGGGCAGTCAGATTAGAGAACAATTTCTGAAATATTTTGAAGAGCATGGGCATACCATTGTCGCCAGTTCGGGGCTGATTCCGAAGGACGACCCCACGCTCCTTTTCACCAACTCCGGCATGGTGCAGTTCAAAAACTGCTTTCTCGGCCTGGAAGATAAAGGGTACACCCGGGCGGCCAGCTCCCAGAAATCCGTCCGGGCCGGCGGAAAGCATAACGATCTGGAAAATGTCGGTTTCACGGCCCGTCATCACACCTTCTTCGAAATGCTGGGCAACTTCTCCTTCGGAGACTATTTCAAAAAAGAATCCATCTCGTGGGGATGGGAATTTTTGACCGATAAAATGGGTCTTCCCAAAGACAAGTTATGGATCACGATCTATCAGGATGACGATGAAGCCTTTGAAATCTGGAACAAGACAATGGGCGTCCCGGCGGAGCGCATCGTGCGCATGGGCATGGACAGCAATTTCTGGATGATGGGCGAAACCGGCCCCTGCGGCCCCTGCTCGGAGATTCTCTATGACCAGGGGCCCGACGTCGGCTGCGGGCGGCCCGAATGCAGCGTCCAGTGCGATTGCGACCGTCACCTCGAACTCTGGAATCATGTGTTCACGCAGTTCGACCGTGATAAAGACGGCAACTTCAACCCGCTCCCGAAACCCAACATCGACACCGGCATGGGCCTCGAAAGACTGACGGCCGTCATCCAGGGGGTCCGCAGCAACTACGACAGCGATCTGTTCATGCCGATCATCCGGTTCATGGAAAAAATCAGCGGGAAAACCTACGGGGCCAATCCGGACAGCGATGTCTCCATCCGGGTCATTGCCGACCACAGCCGGGCCGTGACCTTTCTGATCGGCGACGGCTGCCTGCCCAGCAACGAGGGGCGCGGTTACGTTGTAAGAAGGATCCTGCGCCGGGCGGCCCGTCACGGCAAGCTGCTGGGACTCGACAAGCCTTTCCTGAATGAAGTCGTGTCCGTGGTCGTTGAAATGATGAAAGGCGCTTACCCGGATCTGATCGACAAGGAATCCTATATCCGGAAGGTCGTCGTCAACGAGGAGCAGAGATTCATCGAAACCCTTGATTCAGGCCTGAAAATCCTGAGTGAAGAAGTGTCAGTCCTGAAAAAAACAGGCCGGACGGTCCTTCCGGGCGAGGTCGTTTTCAAACTGTACGATACCTTCGGCTTTCCGGTGGATTTGACGGCGGACATCGTTAAGAAAGACAAACTGACGCTGGATCAGGACGGCTTTGAAAAAGCAATGGAAGCCCAGCGCGAACGGGCCCGGGAATCCTGGAAGGGAAGCGGCGAGCAGGCCGTCGCCGACAGTTATTTGAAACTGGCGGCCAAGGGGATTTCCACGGAATTTATCGGATATCGCGGCGTGACGGAATCCGCGTCCCGGATTACGGCGATTCTCAAGAAGGACGCCGAGGTGGAGGGCCTTCAGGAAGGCGAGAATGCAGAAATCTTCGTGGAACAAACGCCCTTCTACGGGGAAAAAGGCGGACAGGTGGGCGATACGGGCGTGATTGAAGGGGACGGATTCCGTTTCGAAGTCTGGGAGACACAGTGGCCCCTGGACAACCTGATCACCCATATCGGCAAATTGAAGCAGGGCGCCCTCAAGGTCGGCGATCCGGTGGAGCTGAAGGTTGACCGCGATGTCCGTCAGGCGACCGAGGCCCACCACTCCGGGACCCACATCCTCAACGCGGCATTGCGCAAAACCCTCGGGGATCATGTCAAGCAATCCGGTTCTTTTGTCAATCCCGAACGGCTTCGTTTTGACTTTACCCATTTCTCTCGCATCGAAGCGTCCGAAATGGATGCGATCGAAACCATCGCCAATGACTATATCCGCCGGAATGCCGAGGTGGATACGCGCGTGCTGGCCCGGGAAGAGGCCATGAAAACGGGCGCCTGCGCCGTCTTTGACGAGAAATACGGGGAAAGCGTCCGGGTTGTCAATATGGGCGATTTCAGCATGGAACTCTGCGGCGGGACCCACGTGAACAAGACCGGAGATATCGGCCTGCTCAAGGTGATCGGTGAATCCTCCGTCGCGGCGGGGGTCCGCCGGATTGAAGCGGTCACGGGACAGGAAGCCTTCAAGTACGTCAAGGCTGTCGAATCGGAACTCAGGAAGGCCGCTTCCATGCTGAAGGTCAGTCCCATGGAAGTCTCCGACCGGCTTGAGAAAATGCAGAAACATCAGCGGGACCTTGAAAAGGAAATGGAGACCTTGAAGGCGAAGCTGGCGTCAAAGGATCTCTCGCAACTGTACGGCCAGATCAGAGAAATCAAGGGTATCCGGGTGCTGGCGGTATCGGTGGACACGGATGATGTCAAAACATTGCGGGATGTGGGCGACAAACTGCGGGACAGGATTCAATCGGGGATCATTCTGATCGGGAGCAGAGCCGGCGACAAGGCGATGCTGCTATGCCTGGTCACGAAAGACCTGACCGGCCGGTATCACGCCGGCAATATCATCAAGGAAATCGCCCCGATTGTCGGCGGCAGCGGCGGCGGCCGGCCCGACATGGCCCAGGCCGGGGGCACGAAACCGGAAAATCTGCAGCAGGCGCTGGAGAAGCTTCAGAAAATCATTTAGAAAGAGCGCTCAAGCATTGAGAGCTTTGCATAACCGGGTGAAAAATGGTTCGCAAGCGGCGAATCAAAGATTTTTCGCATTTCCAGAAATTTGATTATTTTATTGATTTCATAAACATTTAAGCCTTATCATCTCTTTAGCGAAAAAGATTTTGAGCCGCGGCGAAGCCATTTTTCAAAGGTCTCGCATTATTTTTTCACAGGCTGCCTGAGGTCTTCCGGATATATCGCAAAGGGTTTTTCATTTAAAGCCTGCAGCAGAATCGCGTCTCCTTCATAGATGTCATTGCGGAACTGCACCTCGCCCTGAAAGTCTGTCCAGGCTGTCAGGTAGACAATGTGCACATCGATCGGAGACGGAAGGTTCACAATCTGTCTTTTTCCCTTGCCGATTTCCGCCAGAATTTTCTTGCGATCCCAGCCGTTTTCATTTTTCAGAAGGTATTCGGCCAGGTCAATCGGTTTGGCAATCCGGATGCAGCCGTGACTGAAGGTTCGCCGCGTCCTTTTGAAGAGGTGGCGCTCCGGGGTGTCATGCAGATAGATGTCGAATTTATTGGGAAACATGAATTTTATCCGGCCCAGGGCATTGCCCGGACCGGGGTCCTGACGGAAACTGTACCTCAGCTTATCCGGACGAATCTTTGACCAGTCGATGGTTGCCGGGTCGATTTCCTTATCCTGATACCGGCGGTATTCGAGAACTCTTATCTTCTTTTTCGTCAGATAATCCGGGTCTTTCTGCACGCCGGGCAATATTTCTTTCTCAGCGATCGTTTTCGGGATGTTCCAGTAGGGATTCAGTTCGAGATAGGTCATCCTCGCGCTGAAGGTGAATGTTCGCTGATCCTGCTTTCCGACAACGATCGGCATGTCCATGACGACGCGATCGTCCTGGGACACCGTTAGCTTGAAGTCGGTTATATTCACGAGGATATGGCTGCGGCCGATGTCTTCCTGCAGCCACCGGAGACGTTCGAGATTCAGCCGGATCTGCTCGATGCGCTTTTCCACGGGGACGTTCATTTCTTTCAGCGTTGCCGGGCTGATCAACCCATCGACTTTCAGTCCATGTCTTTTTTGAAACCGGCGGACCGCTTCTTTCAATCTTTCATCATCATCTTCGCGTTCCGGCGATTCTGCGGGGGGCAGGTCGCCTGTCAGGCGCAGCCGCTTTCTCAGCAGCGATAAATAGAAACGGTCGTCCGCTTTTTTCTTCAGGCCGCGGGATGCCGGGATCAACGGCCAGCCACCGGTTCCGGCGATATCCGCATAAACCGCAAGGGTCTGTTTCAGATCCCGGTAAAGAGGCTCCTGCGACGTCAGGCGCCGGAAGTCTGCTTCGAGATTACCGCCGTTCATGATGCTTTCAATTACTGCGGGCAGATAGAAATCCTTGGGATAGGACACCCAGTCGGGATAAAGTCTTTTCGAATCGACGCGGCCGTTGAGCAGATGAAAACCATAAGCGACCAGGGCGTCGGTCAGCAGAAATTCCAGATCGATCTGTTTGACGATCGGAAAAGGGAGGTTGCTTTCCCGGCTGGTGCGCCACTCTGAGACCAGTGCGGTTGTTTCAGCAAGATGATATTCTTCCGGTTTCAGGCCGTCTTGTCCGGCCTGACGGATGGCGTTCAGGAGAGCGTCCCCTTGCGGGAGGGGCCCATCATTGCCGATCCAGGCGGGCTGAAACGATCGCGCCGTGTAAATTTCCCGAAGAACGGCTGGTGCAACCATGACGGCGCCCCCACACAGCATAACCGGACTTTCCAACGCTGCTTCGAGACGCATTTGAATATGGTCTGAGAGGACGTTCGTGGAAGTATTCGCACTCCCCATCACGGGCCAGAGGATTAAGAAGACCGCTGCAGATATTGTCACTGCGGTGCGGATATTTTTTGCAAAAAGACTCATTGGTTTCTTTACACGCCCTGCCTTGTTAGCAATCGTATTTCCCTGCCACAGGGCAAATCAAAAAGCAAATCCTTTTCAGAAAGGAGTCCCTATCGAATGCATCTATCTCATTCCATGGATGTTCAACCCGTCGCGCATCCTGAGTGCGGTGATTTTCCTTGACGGGGGCCCTCCGGCATCGAATCAATTCTTCTTGAATATCAAAGCATCTCGTGGTACTTTGCAACACGCTTTCGATCATTTCATGGATATGAAAGGGATCTCAACGTGAGCATCTTCAAAATTGCGACCTACAACGTCAATTCCATCCGGTCACGATTGCCTATCGTCATTCCCTGGCTTGAAGAAAATCGTCCTGATGTCCTGTGCATGCAGGAAACCAAAGTGGACGACATGCGCTTTCCCGTTACCGAATTCGCCGCAGTGGGCTATCATGTCGTCTTCAAAGGGGAAAAGCAGTACAACGGCGTTGCAATCGCGTCTTTGGAAAAGCCGGGTACCGTCTTTTTCGGCCTGACGGACGACGGCCCGGCCGATGAGGCGCGCCTGATCCGTGCTGACTTTTCCGGCATTTCCGTCATTAATGCCTATGTTCCACAAGGCCGCGACCGCGATGCGCTTCAGTTTATTTATAAACTTGAATGGTTCAAGCGTCTCAGGCATTATCTGGAACGGTACCTGACACCCGACAAGCCGGTGATCTGGCTGGGCGACCTCAATGTGGCGCCGGAAAACATTGACGTCCACGATCCGAAAAGGCTGCTCGGGCACGTGTGTTTCACGCCGGAAGTCCGGGAGGCTTTTGCCGCCGTCAAATCCTGGGGGTTCGAGGACATTTTCCGCCGGCATCATCCCGGCGAGGCCGGACAATACACCTTTTTCGATTATCGCGTTCCCGGGGCTGTGGAAAGGGGGCTGGGCTGGCGGGTCGACCATATCATGGCGACGGTACCACTGGCGAAGCGATCCCTGGACTGCCGGATCGACCTGAGTCCGCGGCTCATGGAAAAACCGTCGGACCATACGGTCTTAACGGCCGAATTCAAAATCTGACGCTGCGAGGTAAGCGATATGGATAAAGCACCTGAGACCATCAGGAAAAATAAGGAGATTGCTGAAAAATTTGCCCGCATCGAGGCAGAGCTGCCCTTGTTCTCGGAACCCAAAGAACTCTTTGAAAAACTGCTGCTGCGGCTTCACGAGGAGTTCGACGTCCCCTTTGTCTGGCTGTCCATCGCGAACCGGCCGGAGGTCAACGGCCTTGTGCAATCCCTGTCGGCCTCCGAAATTCTGAGGGACCGCCTGAATATCATCGACGAGGCGCCGTTTCTCGAACTGGCTTCCCAGGGCGAGACACCGGTCCTGGCCAATGAGGAACTCCAATCCTTTTACAGACTCTTTCCCAAAAACAAGAAATTTTTCATCAAGTCCATTGCCATTGCCCCGATTACGCTTGGCGGGAAAATTATCGGCAGCATCAATTACGGAGATGCCGCAAGGTTGCGTTATGAGCCGGGCATGGACACCAGCCTGCTCCAGCATCTGACCGGAGCTGTTTCAGCATGCCTGACCGGCCTGCTGAAGGCGAATCCCTCTGATTCCTGACCTGGGCGACGGGAGCAATCGCTTTATTTTGAAACGGATGGTGGCCGTGGCGCAAAAGAAAATCCTCATTGTCGATGACGAAAAAGACATTGTCGAATTGATTGCTTACAATCTCAGGCAGGAAGGATTTATCGTCTCCATGGCTTATGACGGGCAGGCGGCCTGGGAAGCGGTCAAGACGGAGAAACCGGACCTGGCGGTGCTCGATCTGATGCTGCCGGGCATATCCGGGTTGGAGGTCTGTAAATTGATCCGGCGCCATACGGAAACCGAAAATTTGCCCGTCATTATGCTGACCGCAAAGTCGGATCAGGTCGACAAAATCCTGGGACTGGAACTGGGCGCAGACGACTACATGACGAAACCCTTCAGCGTCAGGGAACTCATAGCCCGGATCCGCGCCGTTTTACGCAGATCCGAGGGACGGCGGGACAGGGATCTGACGGAAACATTTACCTTTCAGGGGCTTCATATCGACTTCCAGTCTTGCACGGTAACGGTGGCCGGGAAAAAGATCGGGCTGAGTTCCCGCGAATTCAAGCTGCTGCAATTTTTCACCCGGCGGCCGGGCCGGGTTTACAGCCGGGATCAACTGCTGGAACATGTCTGGGGGGATGAAACGTTTGTGGAACCGCGCACCGTGGATGTGCACATCAGCCGTCTGCGGGCGGCGATCGAAAAGGACAAGGAAAATCCAAAGTATATTCTGACGGTTCGGGGTATCGGCTACAAGTTTTCCGATATCATTCCTAAGCAAACCGCCTGATCAGATGCACGGCCGTCGCCTTGAAAGAGGCGAAGACTGATTTGCCCTCCTCAAGGGCGAGGTTTTCGGCAGAGGGGATGGTCACGTAGGCCGTGAGAAAAAAGCCGCAATCGAGGCTGATCTTGTAGAACAGACCCATCGGCGAGATCCTGACGATCTTGCCGGGGAATGTGTTTCGGGCGCTGACGCCGCCCCCGGACAGGGTTGTGGAGAGCGTGACCTGTTCCGGACGAATGCAGCAGACAACCCTTTCCCCCGGCTTTGCGTCCCCAACGGCCTCAATCTCCCCGTTTTGAACCCGGCAGATCACCGTGCCGGCGCCCGTCTTGACAATCTCACCACTGAGAATGGTTTCCACTCCGACGAACGACGCCACAAATTCATCAAGAGGATGGTTCATGACCTCCTCGGGCGTACCGATCTGGGCTATCTTTCCCTGATTCATGACTGCGATTCGATCCGACAGCCGCAGGGCCTCCATCTGATCGTGCGTCGCCATGATGGTCGTCGTCCCCGTCTCTCGCAGGATACGATCGAGGTCTTCCATGAGGGACTCGCGCGTCGGCGGATCAAGGGATGAAAACGGTTCATCGAGAAAAACGATTTCAGGTTTTGTCGCAAACGCCCTGGAGAGGCTTGTGCGCTGGGCCTCGCCACCCGACAGTTTTTTGGCGGAACGGCCGGCAAGATGGCCGATGCCGAACCGCTCCAGATATTCTTCCACGATGTCTTTGATTTCGCTTTTTCCCATTCCCCGGATCTTCAAGCCCGAGGATACATTTTCAAACACCGTTGTGTCAAAAAGGAGCGGTTCCTGAAAAACCATGGCGATTTTCCTTCGATAGGCGACCAGGCTATGATTATTATTAATGGTTTGCCCTCTGAAGACAATGTCACCTTGAACCGATTTCAGCAATCTGGATAACGCCAGCAGCAACGTCGATTTCCCCGCGCCATTCGGTCCGATGAGGGACATGACTTTCCCCTCGGGAACATCGAGGTGCGGAATATTCAGAACCGATACGCCTCCTCTTTTAACCTGAAGATTTCTGATCTCCAGTATGGATTTTTCAGTATTCACCGGGGTCTTTCCCTCTGCTGGATCTGTGTCAGGATGGCATTGACTGCAAAGGAAAGCAACAGGAGGATGATTCCGAGGGCCATGGCGATATCGAAATTCCCCTTGCCCGTCTCCATGACGGTGGCCGTCGTCAGAACACGTGAATATCCTTTGATGTTTCCACCGACCATGATGGACGCGCCGACCTCGGAAATGACGCCGCCGAAACCGGCCATGACGCCGGCCAGCAGCGGGAGCCTGGCTTCCTTGACCAGGATCCACACCATCTGAAGACGGGTGGCGCCGAGGGCCAGAATCTGCAATCTGAGATTGGCAGGCAGGTTCTGGATTGCGGCCAGGCTGATCCCCATGACGATGGGCGTTGCAATGACGGTCTGGGCGAGCACAATGGCTGTGGGCGTGTACAGAATCTCCAGGAAACCCAAAGGACCATTTCTCCAGAGGAAAATGGTGACAAAAAGGCCCACCACGACGGGCGGCAGGCCCATGCCCGTGTTGATCAGGCTGACCACAAGCCTCCTGCCGGGAAACTGGTTCAAAGCGACGGCTGTTCCCACGGACACACCGATGAACATGCTCAGGAAGGTTGCCGTCCCCGAGACCTTCAGGGAAAGCCAGGTGATGCCCAGCACCTCCTGATCGAGGGTGAACAGAAGAATGAACGCCTGCTTTATTCCTTCAACAATAATATCCACTAACTATCCTTCCTGACAGCAATTCCATAAACGAGATCTTTGCATAACTGCTGAAAAATGGTTCGCAAGCGGCGAATCAAATGTTTTCCGCCTTTCCAGAGATGACGTTTTCGGCTTGTCATGAATCATGATGACGTCTGGTCGTCCTCTTAGCGGAAAAGATTTTTGAGACGCTGGCGTTGTCCATTTTTCAGAGGTCTCTAAACTTGGAAAGATTTGTCATTTGCCCAACTGTTCTTCTTTCTTGCCCGCATCGGGGAAGAACAAAGGCGAACCGAACTTTTCCACACCAAAGGTCTTAATGATTTCCTGCGTCTGCTTTGAGACGACAAAATCCGCAAAGGCTTTTGCGCCCGCGGCATTCACCTTGGGCCATTTTGCCGGATTGACCTCGATAACGTGATAGATATTCAGCAGGATGGCATCACCTTCCGCCAGAATATCAAGGCCGAGATTCTTCTTCAGGGCGAGATAGGTGCCGCGATCGGCAAGGGTATAGGTTTTTTTCTCAGCGGCGACGCTCAGGGTCTGCCCCATGCCGAGTCCCGTCTGTTGGTACCATTTCTGTCCTTCTGCCTTTATCCCGGCAGCCTTCCAGATTTCCTTTTCCTTTGAGTGGGTTCCCGAATTGTCTCCCCGGGACATGAAAATCGCATTGGAGGCGGCAATCTTTTTGAAGGCATCAACAGCCGACTTTGTCCCCTGTATCTTTGCCGGATCCGACTTCGGGCCCACAATGATATAAGTCGTTATGCATGACGAGTCTTCTGTTGATCCCGTAACCCTCGGCGACAAACTTTTTTTCCGCCGCAGGCGAGTGAACCAGCAGCACATCCGCCTCCCCCTTCTGGCCCATGGCCATGGCCTGGCCGGAACCGACGGCAATCGTCTTGACGAAATATCCCGTTTTCTTTTCAAATACTGGAAGCAGAACATCCAGAAGTCCGGAATCCTGGGTGCTCGTCGTTGTAGATAAAATAATATTTTTCTGCTGCTGCGCCGCTGTAACGGGCGTCACACTGAAAACGAGGGCCAATACCGCCATGAAGCAAACAATAATACCGATGTTATTAAACCGTTTCATTATTTTTTCCTCCTGATACATAAAGTGAGAATTGGGACGGTTAACATTGTTCGCAAGCGGCGAACCCGTTCCCAATTTATTTTTATTTACCGCCCTGCGATTTTACCCACTCCCTGGAATTCGGGAAAAACAGCGGCGAACCATATTTATCCTTGCCGAAATCACGGATGATCTTCTGCCCTTTCTCCGGAGACGTCAGCCAGGCGACAAAAGTCTTTACATCCTTTTCATTGACACGCGGGAATTTCTTCGCATTGACCGGAATCACAGAAATATAATTGAGGAGGGCTTCATCCCCTTCGACAAGAACGGCAAGCTTTATCTGATTCTTGATGGACAGATAGGTCGCCCTGTCGATGACGGTATAAGCCTCTTTGCTGTCAGTGTAACGAAGGGTTGGGACATTTCCATCGGCACCCTTTTCATAGACGACATACCAGGCGCCGGCAGGCTTGATCCCCGCTTTTGCCCAGAGTTCCATTTCCGCCACGTGGGTTCCCGATTTGTCACCACGACTGATAAACAAAGCCCCTGTGCCGGATATCTTCTTGAGGGCCTCTGCTGCCGTCTTCAGCCCTTTGATTCCCGCGGGATCACCGGCAGGACCGACGATGACAAAGTCGTTGTACATCAGGGGGATTCTTTCCGTGCCGAACCCCTCCTTGATAAATTTTTCCTCGAGGGATTTTGCATGGGCCATGACCAGGTCAATATTCCCCATTTCAGCTATTTTAAGCGCCGCTCCCGTTCCGGCGCCCACATGCCGCACCCGAATCCCCGTATCTTTTTCAAACTGATCTTCCAAAGCACCGACAATGCCTGAATCAATCGGGCCGATTGTGCTGGCCATCAGGATAAGCCTGTCATCCTGCGCCGCAGACAAACCGGGAATTAAAACGAAAATGCACAATAAAACGATCCACAACCACTTTTTCATATGACACCTCTTTCTTCTAAATTATACATGCAAGGAGAGCTTTGCATAACCGCTGAAAAATGGTTCGCAAGCGGCGAATCAAATGTTTTCCGCCTTTCCAGTAGATGACGTTAACGGCTTGTCATGAATCATGATAACGTCTGGTCGTCCTCTTAGCGGAAAAGATTTTTGAGACGCGGCGAATCCATTTTTCAAAGGTCTCGCAAGGTCAACCAGTCGAATATAGAATCTTCCCCGAATCGCCGAAATCGTAGTTTCCTAATTTCTCCACCCTCTTTCGGAATCCGCTTGAATTGAGAACATCCATGAAGGCCTGTACGCCTTTCTGAAAAAATGTTGATTGATCGAGGACCATATCGAAACTCTCCCGCGTAATCGGCGCAAATGAGAGCCCAAAAAGTTTCGATACTGCCGAGGTGGCGATTCCCACATCCGCTTCCCCGGAAAGGATGGAAAGGCCCACTTCAAAATGGGTATACACCTCTGTGTCATATCCGGCGATGCGATCGGGCGATAATCCCAGTCGGCCAAGATGGTAATCCAGAAGAACCCGCGTTCCCGAACCCTGCTGGCGGTTGATGAATTTCAAACCCTCTTTTGCCAGATCATCAAACAATTTGATTTGATGAGGGTTATCCGGCGCTGTTATAAACCCGATTTCCCGGTAGAACAGGTTGACCACGACGGCTTTAATCGCGGGCAAAAGTGTGGAAAGATAGGGAACGTTATATTTACCGCTTTCGGGATCCAGCAGGTGAGACCAGGCAATATCCGTATGGCCGTTATTCAGGGCGTCAAGCCCGTTCGTGCTCCCCATGTTGGCGGAAAATAAATAAAGATCGGGATACGCTTTTCTCACGCAGGTTTGAAGTATGTCCAGAACGGGATCGTTGCTGCCCGCTGCCAGCAGCGCCCCGGCTATTTTTTTGCTCTTCTGTTTCGCCTGCGCAAGCCCTTCTCCGGCCTTCGATTCAACCCATTCATCGATCAGTTTTCTGGGAAAGATCCACTTCCCTGTGGCCCTTGTCGCGGGAATCCGACCCGACTTGATCAGTGCATAAACCTGCTTTTCGTGAATATCCAGGTATTTTGCCACTTCCTTCGTATTCATCAGCTCAACGGACATGTCGGCGCCTCCTCGGTTTTCCTCGTCCCTATACAGGATAGGCAAATACTTTTCAAGACACATATTTACTTATAATTACTTATTATTACCGATCCACATCGCACCTGGGAGGAGAAGATAACGTTATTCAGGATCTAATGTTGTATCCCGAATCAACCAACCCCCGCCCGTAGGGGTGGGTTTAAAACCCACCCCTGTCCGGGAGGGGAAGAGGATGATGCGGGCAACGGCAAAAGTCCCGCTGATATAAACCGTTGTTTTAGAATTTCAGCTGCATGCCTAACTGATATTTGTTGTAGTCGATATTGGCGCTCGTTGTGCCGGCAGCGACATTCCTCTGGTTGTCCCTTCGCTCAAAGGCGACAAACGGCATGAACCAGGAGTTGACATCATAGGCCAAGCCGGCAACGTAGATGTTATAGTCATTCCTATCGATATTTGTATCGGGATCATAGTTGTAAACCTTCCCGAAGATCCGGAGCTTTTCAAGCCCCGGTATGCGGGCGAATCCCGATACCAGATAGCCGGAGCGGTTCTTGTCTTCGGTTCCGGTGGCCGTTCCCTTGCCCCAGTAGTACTGGCCCATGACCCCAAAATTGCTATGCAGCAATGATATCTGCCCCATATTGACCTGAAAATCAGGATAAGTGATAGCGTTGGCATTGCCGTTGCTTTGCCCGTAAGCACCGAAGTAGGCCAACTGCAGGCCTTTCAGGATCGCCATGGTGGGAAGCGGGCGGAAATAAACGAGGGCCGCCGCGAGTTTGTTGTTGTTGCCTTCTCCGGTGGTGGTCGTAAATCCGGCACCATTGTAGAGACCGACCGTGTAGCCGCCCCATTTACCGGAGAAGGGCTTGGAGGCGAACTTGAGGTACTCGTCATCCATGTAACCGCCAAAGACGCCCTGATTGGCTATGCCCAGATCGTAGGTGGACAGGATCGATCTATCGTCGAGGAAATTCTTGCCCTGTACGCGGAACGGCCAGATGGAATTGTCATAGCCGTCCGATGGGGTCGGCACCATACCGACCATCGTTTCCGTGCCGTAGAACTTCAGGCTGGCGTAAGCGGCCTTCAAGCGCAGCTCCGCGCCGTTGGTCGCATCATTGGTCGTCCCCTGGATGTCTGTTGAGTAGAAAAGATCTGCCGTAATGTTCATGCCCAGCCAGTCGTTGATATCCCTGGACAGCGTGAACTGGCCGCGGTTCAGGACAAAGGCGTTGGTGTTCTTGCCGACTGTGGCGGTCGGTACGAACCCGTCAAAGCGGTTCACGGCATTCCATTCCGTGAATATCTGGGCGCCGAATTTGAAGCCCTTCAAGTAAGACGGCAGGAATTCGCCTTTAGCGACATCTTTTTTTATATCCGCCTTGATTTCGGTTGTGATACTTTTTTTAGCATCCTCTTTTTCTTTTTGCGTTTCGGAACGAACTTCCTGCAGTAACTGTTCTGCCTCTTGCTGGGTGATAATTCCCTTCTTTTTTAAGAGGTTGATGAGTTCTGTCTCTCCAGCAAACAGGTGGGAACTGCTCAAGAGGAAAATACTAAAAAAAACAATGAACAGGAACCTACACTTCTTCCAAGCCATGATCTACTCCTTTCTCATTTTGTATTTTTATTTTTCTCCCGTAAAGACCGGCTTGCTATTAATGCCGTTACTTGTTGTCACGTTAGCAAAACTGTATTTCATCATAAAAATAAAAATATGTGAAGTATGTATTTAATGAATAAAAATTAAGGTAGTATGTTATTTGTCATATTATGTATATATTTGTCAATATTTTTTTCCAGGGAGTGGGGTGACCCAGAACATGCCTCTGCTGCCATAGAAACAACCGTTCGTCACCAGGATAATACAGGGAGGGTTGTGCCCGACGAAGTCTCCAACTGTGTGGTCAAAATTCCATTGACACACAGGATCGTAATCCTTATATTCTCGTTGTGGAAAAACAACGCCCTATCAACAATATCAATAATAATTCAATCTCAAGGAGGACCTGATGAAAAGATACCTTATGCTCGGAATGATCGCCGTCGTAATGATGATGCTTACCGGCTGCGGATACAATACGATCCAGCAGAACGAGGAGGCGGTCAAGGCCGCCTGGGGTGACGTGGAGGCCACCTATCAGCGGCGCAGCGACCTCATCCCGAATCTTGTCGAAACCGTCAAGGCGTACGCGAAACATGAACAGGAGACCCTGCAGGCCGTAACGGAGGCCCGTGCGAAGGTGGGTTCCGTCCAGGTTTCAAAGGACATGATCGGCAACCCCCAGGCGATGGCGCAGTTCCAGCAGGCCCAGTCAACGATGAGCGGAGCCCTGTCGCGGCTTCTTCTCGTCTCCGAGCGCTATCCCGATCTCAAGGCCAATCAGAATTTCCGGGACCTCCAGAACCAGCTTGAAGGAACGGAGAACAGGATCAATGTGGCGCGCACCCGGTATAACCAGACGGTACAGACCTTCAACACGTCGATCAGGACATTTCCGAATAACCTGACCAACTCGCTGATCCTTAAGCTCCAGCCGAAAGAGGTCTACAAAGCGGATCCGGGAGCCGAAAAGGCGCCGAAGGTAAAATTCTGACAGGGGGCCCTTGTCTGTGCGTGTAGAGAAAAGATCGGGGAAAAAAGAGGTGGTCGTAAAAAGCCCGGGAAAGGCCTCGTACGTGAAGCACCACGCCTTGTTTTTTATTGTCTGCCTGGTGTTCCTTGTCGTCTGTGCGGGCAGCGCTCGCGGCATTGATGTACCGCCCCTGAAAGGTTACGTCAACGACTACGCGAACATGATGTCGCAGGAGACCCGCGCACAGTTGGAGCAGGAGCTCAAGGACTTTGAGCGGTCCGATTCGACGCAGGTGGTTATTCTGACCGTTGAGTCCATTGAGGGAGATGTTCTGGAATCGTTCTCCATCAGGGTCGCCGAAGCGTGGAAGATAGGTCAGAAAGGGAAGGACAACGGGGTCATCCTGCTGGCGGTGAAAAAGGAGCGAAAAACGCGCATCGAGGTAGGCCGGGGCCTTGAAGGGAAGCTGACGGATCTGACGGCGGGGCGGATCGTGCAACTTGTCATAAATCCGCAGTTCAAGAGGGGCGATTTCAATGCCGGGTTCACGTCGGGTATCCGGGCCGTCATCGACGCGACCCGCGGCGAGTTCAGGGCCGATAAAGTAACGCGGGCCTCTTCAAAAAGGGGAATCGTTTCGTCGTTCATGCCGCTCATCGTTTTCGGCGCCGTATGCCTTCTCGTTCTGGGCAGGATATCCCGTTACCTCGGCGGCGCCGCGGGATTGATAGGTTTTCCCCTTGTCGGTTTGATACTCGGACTGCCCCTGGCAGGGATCATTTTCCTTGGTGTTCTCGGTCTGGCCATGGGTATATTCCTTCCCCTTTTCTTCGGAGGTCCCTTCGGGGGAGCCGGCGGTTTCGGAATGGGCGGCGGTTTTGGCGGTTTCGGCAGCGGCGGTTTTGGCGGCGGAGGGGGGTTTGACGGAGGTGGTGGCGGCTTTGGCGGAGGCGGCGCCTCGGGGGATTGGTGATGAAAGGTTATTCAAGAGCAGCGCATTTTTTTAATCCTGCCGAAAAGGAAGCGATCGAATCGGCAACGCGCGCGGCTGAGTCACGCACAATCGGCGAGATCGCCGTCATGGTCGTAGACGCAAGTAGCCGTTACAGGGAGGCTGAGGTCTTTGGCGGCATCACCCTGGGCAACATCATCGCCTTTCTCATCACGGTCTTTTTCTTTCATGAGTCCATCTGGTGGTACGTTCCCCTTACCTTCGTCTTCTTTTTTCCTTTCTGGCTCCTTTTCAGGAAAATACCGACCCTGAAGATCCATTTCGCGGCCCCGGCCCGCCGGGAGCTCGCCGTTCAGGGAAGGGCGCTCAGGGCGTTCTACGAGAAAGGCCTTTACAGGACGGCCGGGAGCACAGGCGTTCTCTTTTTCATCTCCATTCTCGAGCGAAAGGTATGGGTGCTCGCCGATAAAGGCATCTACGAAAAGATCACCCAGGCCAGGCTCAACGATTTTGCAAAGGCGGTATCGGAAGGGATCAGGCAGGGACGGGCCGCAGCTGCGCTCGCCGCAGCGATACAGGACGCAGGCGAGCTTCTCCGGGAGCATTTTCCGATACAGAATGGCGATACGAACGAGTTGCCTGACGCGATCATGATCGAGAGCAAACCCGATGACGATTGAATCCGATCTCAAGAACCGTTTCGGCCGCTTCAACCCCTAACGATAACGACTTCGTAAAAAGTCCATTTTCCCCTCCCCTGGCGGGAGGGGATGAAGGGGAGGGGAAATATAGGGACATGACGCAGTCGTGTCCCTATATTTACTGAAAGCGGGCGGATAACATGGCGCTACAGGATAAATTAAACGTTTTAAGAAATAACATCCGCCGGATGAAAAGCGTTGCCGTGGCCTATTCAGGCGGCGTGGACAGCGCCTTTCTGCTGAAAGTGGCGCATGATGTGCTCGATGAAAATGCCGTCGCCCTGACGGCGCGATCTTACATACACACTGAACGGGAGTTTCGGCAGACCGTCCAATTCGCACAGAAGATCGGGGCAAGGCAGGTTGTTATCGATTCGGAAGAACTTGAAATAGAGGGCTTTTCGGATAACCTGCCGAATCGGTGCTACCTCTGCAAAAAAAAGCTTTTTTCAAAAATTAAGGATTGGGCGCGGCAAAATGACATCCAGTATGTTGCCGACGGTGCCAATGTTGACGATCTCGGCGATTACCGGCCCGGGAATCAAGCCGCAAAGGAACTGGGGGTTGTCAGCCCCCTGCAGGAAGCCGGCCTGAACAAGGACGAAATCAGAATCCTGTCGAAAGAACTGGGGTTGTCCACGTGGGATAAGCCGGCCTTTGCGTGCCTGGCTTCGCGATTTCCCTACGGGCAGAAGATCACGAGGGAGAAGCTCCGACAGGTGGATCAGGGGGAGCAGTTTCTGCTCGATCTGGGATTCAGGCAGGTAAGGGTCCGCCATCACGGCGATGTGGCGAGGCTGGAAGTGTCGGCCGACGAACGGATCAAGTTTTTTGATACCGCCTTGATGGATAAGGTCTATGAGAAATTCAGGCGGCTTGGATTTACGTACGTGTCTCTCGACCTCAAGGGATACAGAACGGGAAGCATGAATGAAGTGATCGATACTGGCAGACAAGCGGAATAACTATGAAAAATGGTTCGCAAGCGGCGAATCAAATGTTTTCCGCCTTTCCAGAGATTATGTTAACGGTTTGTCATGAATCATGATCACCTCTGGTCGTTTTCTTAGCGGAAAAAATTTTTGAGACGCGGCGAAGCCATTTTTCATAGTTCTAAGGACAGCTGATGGCTGAGCCAGGTCCCGCAGGGTCGGTTAACGCAGCTTGTTGATCATGGAGGCCATATACCCGGCGCCGAACCCATTGTCGATATTGACGACGCAGACACCGCCGGCGCAACTGTTGAGCATGGACAGCAGCGCGGCCAGGCCCTTGAAACTCGCGCCGTAACCCACGCTGGTCGGAACGGCGATGACGGGCTTGTCCACCAGTCCGCCGACGAGACTCGGCAGGGCGCCTTCCATGCCGGCGGCGACGATGATCACCTTTGCTCCCCGGATCACGTCCAGTTTGTCGAACAGGCGATGGACGCCGGCCACACCGACATCGACGATCCTCTCCACGCGATTCCCAAAGAGCTCCGCGGTGACGGCGGCTTCCTCGGCGACGGGCAGATCCGACGTTCCTGCCGTAACCACCGCAATATAACTGTCCGGGGTTTCCATCCTGGTTTTGCTGACCGTGATGGCGCCGGCCAACGGATGATAGACGGCCTCCGGACAGATCTGACGGATTTCCGCAAACAGCGCCTCGCCGGCCCTCGTGGCCAGAATATTCGAATTCCTCTCCAGCATGGCCTGAAAGATTATTTTAATCTGCTGAGTCGTTTTCCCGGGGCAGAAAATCACCTCCGGATAGCCGACGCGCAATTCCCGGTGCGTATCAAGCTTTGCGCATCCGAGATCCAGATAAGACAGACCTTTGAGCAGGGCCATTCCCTCATCGACCGTGATCCGGCCACCCCGGATGTCCTCAAGCAGGGTTTTCAATTTATCGGCGTTCATGCTTTCAACTTTCCCGAAGGACCGTGTGCGACGAACTCGCAAAAAAACTATTTTCCCTTCCCCTGGCGGGAGGGGACGAAGGGGAGGGGGAAAAGACATGATTGGATCCAACCATTTGCCACCCCCACCCGAACCCTCCCCCGTCGAGGGGGAGGGAGTTCTTGACTTCTTGCGAGAGCGTCAACCTTGATGAAACCATAAACATCAATCATCCCCGTATAAAATGCTGTCGTAGATTTCTTTCACGCTCACGCCTTTTTCCCCGGCCAGTTTCCGGCAGTCCTCATATTCAGGCTTGGATTTGATTTTTTTGCCCCGGAAATAGGCATTCTTCATAGTAATTTCACCGTATTTCGTTGAGCGGACGGAAAAGTCCCGCTTCAACATGGTTTTGGAGACCCGCTGCGTCCTCAGGCCGAAAGTCGAGGTCTTAAGCCAGAAGATCTCCTCAATGGCCTGCCGTTCCCGGTCGCCGCAGAGGATGCTGATTTTGACCGCCGGCCGTGATTTTTTCATGATCACGGGCGTCAGAAAGACGTCGAGCGCGCCCTTTTGAAAAAGGGAGTCCATCACGTCGTCGTAGAGCTCCGGGTTCATGTCGTCGATATTGCATTCCACGAGAAAGGCGTCCTCCGTTTCAACAGACTCCGCAGGCGCTCTTTCGATCCCTTCGCCTAAAAAGACGCGCAGCACGTTCGGACGATCCGTATCGCGCTGTCCGATCCCGTAACCAATCTCTTTCACGGTAAAATCGGTCGTTTCCGTGAAGCGGTCCACGATGGCGGCCAGAATGGCTGCGCCCGTGGGGGTTGTCGCTTCATGGGACAACCCGCCGGTCCGGATGGGAATGCCTTTGAGGATTTCTGCGGTTGCCGGCGCCGGAACGGGCAGGATCCCGTGGGCGCAGGTGACAAAACCGCCTCCCAGTTCAATGGGGGAACACAGAATCCTGTCCACCTGCAGATAATCCAGACAAACGGCGGCGCCGACGATATCCACGATAGAATCCGTCGACCCGACTTCGTGAAAATGAACCTCATCGAGCGCATGCCCGTGAACCTTCGCCTCGGCTTCTGCCATTTTCGTGAAGACCTTCAGGCTGATCGCTTTGACCGTTTCAGACAGGTCGCTTGCCGCGATCATCTTTGCGATATTATTGAACGTTCTCGCTTCGGCCGGGGCGGCGTCGCGACCGACAACGACCTCAACTTTCGTCCCGGTGATGCCTCTGCGCTGATCCCGGCTGATCTTGACTTCATAAGGCCCGATATCCAGCTTCTTCAATTCGGCCAGAAGGTGATTCCGATCAACGCCCAGATCGATCATGGCGCCCAAGTTCATGTCGCCGCTGATGCCGGAAAAACAGTCATAATACAGTATCTTCATTGCAACGATCCTTATGCCGGGAAATGTTGAAAGATTTGAAACTTGAGCGAAACGACGGTGCCTTTGCCCGGTGTGCTGTCGATTTCCATTGAGCCCTGGTGGGCTTTCATCAGATGCTTGACAATCGATAACCCCAGACCGGTACCGCCCAGATCCCGTGATCGCATTTTATCGACGCGATAGAACCGCTCGCCCAGCCGGGGAAGCTCACTTTTCGGGATTCCCGAACCGGTGTCGGTTATCTTGAGCGTAATGAAATCCTGTTGATCTTCGGACGCCGTGATGGAAACCTGGCCCCCCTCCGGCGTGAATTTCACGGCATTGTCGAGAATGTTCAGCAGGACCTGGACGGCCTTGTCCCGATCGGCGCGGATTAACGGTAATTCCGGAGACAGATCCGTCCGGAGCGATACGTTTTTCAGGGCCGCATTGGCCTGAATCAACAACAACGCCCTTTCCAAAACGTCCGCAACGGCCAGCCCTTCGAGATTCAGTTTTGTATCCCCGAGTTCAACATTGGAGAGGATGAGCAGGTCATCGACCAGCCGATTCAGGCGCCGGGCGTTTTCCTGAATCGTATGCAGGAATTTTCGGGCCGTTGCCGCATCCTCGATGGCCCCCTGCTCGAGGGTTTCCACAAAACCGATGATCGCCGTCAGCGGGGTTTTGATTTCATGGGTGGCATTGGCCACAAAATCAACCCGCATTGTTTCGAGTTTTTTCAGGCGGGTCACGTCATGAAAGACCATCATGGTCTTCGGCTCCTGCCCGGGCAGATTCTTGACGGCGGAGATGCTCACGTCCAGAATCAAGGGCTTGTCGTCGCCCAGCGTAATCTCTTGCAAAACCGGCTCTCCCGCCTGCCGGAAGCGATTCAGGGCATTCTGCAGTTCAACATTCCGGAAAACCTCTAACGGGCTTTTCCCCACGATATCGGCATATTCACGGCCGATGATCGCCGCCATGCCTTTGTTGAGGTTCTCGATCCGATGCTGAGCATCCAGGACCATGACCCCCTCGGCCATGCCGGCAAAAGCGGCGCGTAGTTTCCATTTTTCATCGTTGGCCTGCCTGATTTTTTCCTGGAGTTCGGCAACCATCTCGTTGATATTCCTTGCGAGCTGACCGATTTCATCGCGTGATTTGATCATGACCATTCCGGAAATATCTCCCTTGCGAATTCTATCCGTAAAGGCCTCTATTTCTTGAATGGGTGTAACTATTTTCGCTGAAAAAACAACAGCCAGGATCATGGAAAGAAGCAAAATCAAAAGCAGCGCCTTCAGGACCGAAAGCCTGATCTCATCAATGGATTGCGCCACCTGAAGCATCGGCCGGGAAAGACGGATATATCCGGTGAGATTTGTCCCGTCATAAAGCGGAAGGGCCACATTGAGCGTATCCGCCTTGAGTGTCTGACTGTAGCGGATCGCCGTTCCCTGCCCCTTCAGACGCGCTTCCTGGATCTCGGAGCGGTTCAGATGGTTGTCCACAGTGATCAGTTGGCGGTCCGAATCGGCGATGACCCGGCCGGCGGCGTCAATGAGCGTCACCCGCGCGCGTGCCCGCTCCGCGAGCAGGTGGAATTGCCTGGCGATCTCCCCTTCCGGCATAAGCGCCATGATTTTCGCCTGTGCCGTCAGGTCATCCTCGATCCAGCGGGTCAGGCCGGTTTTGATCTGCTTTTCGATGACAAACCCGGCAATGACCACGGCCAGAATGGCAATGACCACATAGGCGCCGAGCAGCTTGAAAAAAAGACGCGTTCTCATGATTCCTTCGGCTCACAGGATGACTTGTGCCTGACGCTTTGACCCGTCACCATATAGACCACCATATCGGCAATGCCGGCGGCGTGATCGGAGATGCGCTCCAGGCTTTTGGAAATCTGCATGATATAAAGCGACGCGTGGATCTTCCGGGGATCTTCCAGCATAAAGGTGAGCAGTTCCCGGAATATCTGATCGTTGAGCTGATCGATCGTATCATCTTCTTCGCGGACGCTTGTCGCCAGTGCGACATTCTCATGTACGAGGGCGTCCAGGCTTTCCCGGATCATTTTCCGGGCGATCTCCGCCATGCGCGGCAGGTCGATGTAAGGCTTGATCTGGGGCACTTCATTGAGAATGATCGCCTTTTCGGCAATATTGGAGGCCATGTCCCCGATGCGCTCCAGATGGCCGTTGATCTTGATCGCCGTCGTGATAAAGCGCAGGTCGCGGGCGGCGGGCTGTCGCAAGGCCAGCAGGCGGATACATTTTTCCTCGATTTCAACATCGATCTGGTCGATCTGATTATCGTCGCAGATGACCTGCTGCGCCAGCTCGGAATCCCGCTCCAGCAGGGCCTGCATGCTGCGTTCGATCGCCCGCTCCGTCAGGGCGCCGAGGTAAAGAAGCCCCTCCTTGATTTCCCGGAGTTCCCGCTCGTATTCTCTGCTGGTATGCCGTGTTTCTTCCATCCTTTTATGCTCCTGATTTTGCCTTCCCGTTGGGATAAATCAACCGAATCGCCCCGTAATGTAATCTTCCGTCTGCTTGATGGCGGGGTTCGTAAAAATCTTTTCCGTCTGGTTGAATTCGATCAGCTTCCCGATATAGAAGAACCCCGTATATTCGGAAACGCGCGCCGCCTGCTGCATATTGTGCGTCACGATAATGATCGTGTACTGCCGCTTCAGTTCGTCGATGAGCTCTTCGATCTTCGCCGTTGAGATGGGGTCCAGTGCCGACGTCGGCTCGTCCATGAGCAGCACGTCTGGTTTCATGGCCAGCGCCCGAGCGATGCAGAGCCGCTGCTGCTGGCCGCCCGACAGCGTCATGGCCGACCGGTCCAGGATATCCTTGACCTCGTCCCACAGAACGGCCTGTTTGAGGCTCTGTTCGACAAGGGTTTCGAGTTCGGCTTTATTTGTGATACCCGACAGCTTCGGTGCGTAGGTGATATTGCTGAATATGGATTTTGGAAAGGGATTTGGTTTCTGGAAAACCATGCCGACCCGCCGCCGAATTTCGACCGGATCCACATCCGGGGCGTAAATATTCCGGCCTTCGAAAAGGATTTCCCCCTCCACCCGGGTGCCGAGAATCAGGTCATTCATCCGGTTCAGCAATCTCAGCAGCGTCGATTTTCCGCAACCGGACGGTCCGATCAGAGCGGTCACGCGGTTTTTTTCAAAATCCATCGTGACGTCCGTCAACGCCCGGAACGAACCGTAATAGAAATCTACATTTTTCGCTGTTATTATAACATTTTTCAACATTGTTACCACCTTTTTTTCCTGCGGATGGCGCTTCTGATTACAATCGCGATCAGATCGATGCCCAGAACCAGGGAAATCAGCACGAGTGCCGTTCCGAATTGCAACGGCCGGGTCAGTTCAATATTGGCGCCTGCGGTGGCCAGGACATAGATATGATAAGGCAGGGCCATGACCTCGTCGAAGATCGATTGGGGCAGGACCGCCGTGAAAAAGGCTGCCGCCGTGAACATGATGGGGGCCGTCTCGCCTGCGGCACGGCCGACGCCGAGAATGGCGCCGGTCAGAATGCTGGGCAGCGCCGAGGGCATGACAATCCGGGAAATGGTGTTCCATTTGGAGACGCCCAGGGCCAGGGAGGCCTCCCGGAATGTCTGCGGCACCGATTTGAGCGCCTCTTCCGAGGCCCCGATGATCGTCGGCAGGATCAGAATCCCCAGCGTGAGGGACCCGGCAAGGATACTGGATCCGAACTTCAGAAAGACGACAAAAAACCCCAGTCCGAAAAGCCCGAAGACCACGGAAGGCACACCGGCCAGGCAATTCACGCCGACCCGGATCATGCGGATCAGGCGCCCCTGCTTCGCGTATTCAGTAAGATAAATGGCAGAGACGACCCCCAGGGGCAGGGCGATGGAAATGGCACCGACTGTCAGGTAAAGCGTACCCACAATGGCCGGCATGATGCCGCCCTTCGTCATGGAATCGGTCGGCGGCAGGGTCAGAAAGTCCCATGTGACGGCCCGGAATCCATGAATAAAAACATAGGCCAGAATCCCCAGCAGGGTGAGCGTGATGACCAGAGCCGACAGGCTCACCACGCCGAAAAATATCCGTTGCTTAAAGTATCGCCACCGCATGTAGGATTGCGTTGTCATCACAGTGTTCCCGATCCTTCTTCCTTGAATTTATTGGAAATATAATCGGCAACCAGATTAAAGGCCAGCGTAATGAAGAACAGGACGATGCCCGTGGCGAACAGGGCATGGTAATGCCCGCTGCGATAAGGTGCCTCGCCCATTTCCGCCGCGATGCTCGCCGGCATGGGACGAACGGAATCGAAAATGCTGTGGGGAATCGCCGCGGCACCGCCCGCCACCATGAGCACCACCATCGTTTCACCGATGGCACGGGCCATGCCCAGGATCACGGCCGTGGAAATGCCGGAAAGCGCCGCCGGCACGCTGATGCTGACAATCGTTTCAAATTTTGTCGCCCCCAGGGCGTAGGAAGCTTCTTTATACTCCCGCGGTACCGCATAGAGGGCGTCTTCCGAAATGCTCGATATGGTGGGAATGGCCATGATTGCGAGCATCACCGAGGCGTTGACGATATTGAGGCCCGTCGGCAGATCAAAGGTTTCCTGTAGCCAGGGCGCAATAATGACCATGCCGAAAAAGCCGAGTACGACCGAAGGTAGCCCGGCCAACAGCTCGATGACGGATTTGAGGATCTCCTTGATCGATGCCGGAGCGATTTCCGAAATGTAAATCGCCGACAGGACGCCCATCGGCACCGCAATCAGGCAGGCAAACAGTGTAACGATCACCGAACCGACAATGAGCGACCAGATCCCATATTCCGGGGGATCATAGGTGGGATACCAGAAGTTGCCGAACAGAAATTTTGATACCGACACCTCCTGGAAAATGGGCATGCCCTCCCGGAACAGGAAAATCACGATGAGTCCCAGGATGAGCACGGACAGGAATGCAAAAAAGGCAAAAATATTCTTAATGACGATTTCTTTGAGATGTCTGGTCACGATTTCCCTACCGTATTTTTCGACGGATGATTAAAAATAATGGGAGAGACGGGGGTAAACCCCGTCTCTCCACAGGAATAAGGGACAGGATTATTTCTTTCCCTTTACAGGCGCTGTTTTTGTCCCCGTTACGGGAACGTAGCCGTCTTTGGCAACCAGTTTCTGTCCGGCCGGGCTCAACACGAATTGGATGTATTTGGCCGTCTGGCCGGTCGGCTTCCCGTTGGTGTACATATACAGCGGTCTGGAAACGGGATAGGTTTTGGAGAAGGCATTCTCGATCGTCGCCTCGATGCCGTTGACCGTCAGGGGCTTGATCGACTTGTTGATGTACCCCAGCCCGATATAACCGACGGCGTAGCGGTTTTTGGAAACGGCCTGAACAATGGCGCCGTTGGAGGCCTGCATCTGGGCGCGGGGCGTCACCTTCGCCTTGTTCAGGATCATTTCGGCCCAGGCTTCGAAGGTGCCGGAGCTGCTGTCTCGGGAGATCACCACGATCTGAAGATCGTCGCCGCCGACTTCCTTCCAGTTCGTGATTTTACCCTGGTAAATCTGGCTCAACTGATCGATGCTGAGGTTTTTGACCTTGTTTCTTGGATTGACGATCGGAACAATGGCGTCAATGGCGACGACCGTGGCCACCGGATTCACGCCTTTGGATTTTGCCAGTTCCACTTCCTTGTCCTTGATTTCCCGGGACGAGTTGGCGATGTCCGTCGATTTGTCGATCAGCGCCTTAACGCCCTCGCCCGATCCGCCGCCGGACAACGAGATATTAACACCCGGATTTGCTTTTATGAAAGCCTCCAGCGTGGTCTGGGCAATGGGAAGCACGGTCGTCGAACCCTTGATGACGATGTTCTCGGCAAAGGCTGCGCCGGCGCCGACGAACAGACACGCGCCGTCAGCATCAACGTTTTAAAAACTTGCTCATTTTTATCCTCCTGATTTTATTTAGGCCAATATATACAGGAGAATTGTTGCAGTTTGATGACAGGATTGTGAAGATTTTGTGAAAAGCGCAAGATAGGGCAGTGGTTATTCAATGCTGGAGAGCTTTGCCTGACCGGTGAAAAATGGTTCGCAAGCGGCGAATCAAAGATTTTTCGCATTTCCAGAAATTAGACTAATTTATTAATTTCATACACATTTAATCCTTATCGTATTGGTAGCGAAAAAGATTTTGAGCCGCGGCGAAGCCATTTTTCAAAGGTCTCATTCAGCTGATGTTCATAAAGCGCCTAAGCACGGATCACTTTTTCCTGGAGGTTCTTCCAGGTCTTTTCCGAATACCAGATATCGACAAATTCAAGGATGGAGGCTTTTTCCCTTTTCATCATCTCCTCCGCCGTTGCTTGTCGCAAGAGCTTCTTGATGCCTCTGAAGGCGGCGCTGTCCTGCGCGGCGTATTCACGGGCCTTTTTTACGGCTTCGTTTTCCAGATCGGCCTGTGCCGCAATCCGGTCGACCAGCCCCAGTTTCAGGGCTTCTTCCGCCGAATACATGGCCCCGCTCAGCAGCGCCGCCTCCGCCTGCCTCTGTCCCAGCCACAATTTCATCAGCTCCACACTCCCCGCAAATACAGAGGAGCTGAAGTTAATTTCATTGAGCGAGATTTTGGCGTTTCCCGGGACCATGATCCGGTAATCGCAGGCGATGGCCAGCATGCAGCCGCCGGCGATCGTATGACCGTTCAGGGCGGCGACAACGGGCTTGGGATAGAGGAAGATGTCCGTATAAAGGCCGGTGAATTTCGTCAGATAGCGGACAAAGGCCTCCTTCGTGTAACTCAGGAATTCCGGAATATCAAACCCGAAGGTGAAAAACTTACCCTCGCCGGTTAAAATAACGGCCTTTACGCCCGGATCATAGGAAAGCGCCCGGAAGCAATCCGTCAATTCATCCACGACCTTTTCATTGATGGCGTTGACTTTTCCCCTGCTTAACGCGACCCTGGCAATGCCTTCATTCGTTGTCAAACTTACAAAGTCCATGATGCCCCTCCTGATGCGTATTTTTCAGCATGTATACACCACTGCCGCTTGCGCGGCGGGCTCCTTTCCGCAACATTAAATACTTATTAAGAAAAAGGGTTGGGCCGGACAGGCCTGAAAGGGCCGCTATAAAGACTGATCGCAGGGTTAACATGCCTTCGCGATGGGTGTGATTTCCTCAGGGGTTGGGTATCGCTTGTCTGCGGGTCGGGTGATCAGTCCGCTTTTGCCTTTTTCTGCCATACCTGAAGAATCTTCAAAGCCGCCTCCACAGGCAGGGGATGCAGTCCCCGTTCATAACGGGAAAGGGTCTGACGGCTGATGCCCAAAGCGCGGGCCAGTTCGGCCTGATGCAGATAGTGATCGGTTCTGAATTGCCGGATCAGAAAAGGGTTTTCTGTCAGGGCCTGGATCGATCCGGGCGCCGTGGACGGCGGGAGGGGTTGGCTGGCAGGCCCCATTCGCCTTTGATGGGAGAGCGGTCGTTTCGCTTTATCCCGGATGCGCCAGATCCGCTCCGACAACGTGACGGTGATGGGGATATCCAGCCACTCCCTGAAGTATCCCTTGATGCGGCTTGGCGGCTCCGTGATCCGGGCGTCTGCAAGGACGCCGATTTCCACGAGCCGGTCCAGGGCCTTGAAAAAAGCGTCCACGGTATGGCCCGGATTGCGCCAATTGACCTCCTCGCCGCAGAAATCAAGGATGGTCTTGGGTGTGGCTCGCGGCGGCGATCCTTTTTTCCCTGCCACGACGCCCACCATCGTCCAGTAGGTACCCAGTTTCTTTGTAAACGCCTCATGGTAAGGGCTGAGTTCCAGCAGCGACCGGCTGTAATAGCCGATCCAGCGCAGGCCGTCGGGACTGAGAAAATGGGACAGTGCCTGGCCGCAGCGAAAGCTAAGCGCGGTCCATATCTCCCGGCCCTTTTTGTATTCCACATCCACGATATCCAGCAGCCTGTCCGGGATCTGCTTGCCGTAAGTGACACTGCCGCCGCCGGTATAATCCCTCCAAGTCATGCTCAGACAGAGATCGGACAGCCTCAGAATCTCCGTCTTGAAATCGTCATACAGGTTCTGAACGCTGCCGTGGCGCAGAGCGACGCCGCGGAGCCGGGCAATTTCATCCAGGCCGATCCGGGCGATATCCCGGGCCGGGTCCCGTAACCGGGCAATGCTTGCCATCAGGATGAGGAAGATATCGGCCGTCTCAACGGACATGCCATGAACAGCCGCCCGCTGGCTGCCGGAATGGATAAAGGCGAGGCGGGGCGTGTAATACATGGCCTTCGAGAGATCAAAACGGTTTCCGAAATCGGGGGGCGGCTTGAAGAAGAGGGTGATATTGCCGTCCCGGGAATTGTAGCGATAGTACGGCCGGCCGAAGGAATCCGGACGCCACCGGTTCTGCGGCCCGCCGGCGTAGAGGGCGCGCAGCGCCGCCATGATGACCGGGCTGGTGGGAACCGGCAGCTCCCGATCTTTTGTTGCCGATTTTTCGCTTGATTTGAGGACAGGTGAATGTTTTCCCATCGATCGCAGCCACACTTTTAATGCTATGAGAGCTTTGCATACCCGGTGAAAAATGGTTCGCAAGCGGTGAATCAAAGATTTTTCGACTTTCCAGAGATTAGGCTAATTCATTGAATTCAAATACATTTAAGCCTTATCATATTTTTAGTGAAAAATATTTTGAGCCGTGGCGAAGCCATTTTTCAAAGGTCTCGTTATTTAAGAGATGAGGGAATGGGTTATTGTTTTCTCTTGACGGCGTGAACTTTGATGCTGGCAATCGCCGTCCCGAGTTCCCGGGCCATCTCCATCAGGGCGTCCGTGCATTCGACGATCTCCAGGGCATCGGCGTAACCGATAAAATCCTTCACCGGGAAAAGCGTCTCGTCAATGATTCTGACCTCCTGAAACCCGGCCTTGTTCATGGCGTCAAGATAATCATCTTTCATGACGGCGCCTGCGACACACCCGACATAGGCGTCGATCGATTCCTTCAGGGCCGCCGGAAGCTCCTTGAGCAGCACGATGTCCGACACCATCAGGCGGCCGCCCGGTTTGAGGACGCGAAAGGCCTCCTGAAAAACCCTGCGTTTATCGGGGGAGAGGTTGATCACGCAGTTGGAGATGATGATATCGGCCGTGTTGTCGGCCACCGGCAGATTTTCGATCTCCCCGAGGCGGAACTCCACATTGCCATAGCCCCCCTTTTTGGCATTCTCCCTTGCCTTGTCGAGCATGGCCGGCGTCATGTCCACGCCGATAACCCGCCCATTCTGTCCTACTTCCCTTGCCGCCAGAAAACAATCGAACCCCGCGCCCGCCCCCAGATCAACGACTATCTCCCCTTCCCGCAGGGAGGCCAGCGCGACGGGGTTTCCGCATCCCAGGCCGAGATTGGCCCCTTCGGGGACAGCCTCAAGGTCTTCCGTGCGATAGCCGACGTCCCGGCTGATCATCTCCACGGTCTGATTGCTGCCGCAGCATGACGCCGACGGCAAACAGCAGTTCCCTGATTTTGTCACGATATCGGCATAACGATCCCTGACGGCTTTTTTGATTTCTTCTTCTCTCATTTTCCCATTCCTCCCATGTCGCTCATGACCGGACCAAGAAATTCTCTGACCCGTTCGGCAAGATTGTCGGCCTTGATCAGGGAAAGGCAGCAGATTTCCCCATCTTTTTCCCAGCTGACAAGGGCCAGCTTGTCGCCGGCGCGGATGTTCGCTTTATCGCGCAGTTCCTTGGGCAACACCATCTGCCCCCGCTCGTCGACGCTGATCAGCGATTCGACGCGGCAGCAGCTCATCGCCCTGCCTGCTGTCTCACAACAAGATGTTTTCGCATCGACCATAACGATCTTCCTCCTCATGAATATTCTGATAAGTATGCATATTCAGGTTTATCAGTTAATGCTGATTATAAGCAATGAGGACAAGTTTGTCAAGGGCTGACATTTGAGTGGGTGCAAAAAATTATTCACTCTCCAGGGCGCCGAAGGGCAAAAAGTCATAAAGCAGCTTTCTGTTTCAGCTGGCGACATCCTGTTTGAGCATTAAAACGATTTTATAGAACAACTTTTAAGCCTTTGTCGCGCAGGTAGGTCTTGACCTGCCGGATGCTGAAGGTGCGAAAATGAAAGACCGACGCCGCAAGTAAAATGCCGGCGCCCCCCTTCACGACCGCCTCGTAGAAATGTTCCAGGGTCCCGGCGCCGCCGGAGGCAACCACGGGGACCTTCACCGCATCGGCAACCGCCCTCGTAAAGGGCAGATCGTAACCGGCCAGCGTGCCGTCGCCGTCCATGCTTGTCGGCAGGATGACCCCGGCGCCCAGCGCCTGGCATTGCCCGGCCCAGACGATGGCGTCTTTTCCCACCGGCTTTGTCCCGCCCGAAACGACGAGCTCGAAGCCCGAAGGCAAGGCGGCATTTCTGCGCGCATCGATAGCTACCGTGATTTTGTCGGAACCGAATTTCTGCGCAGCCTGCCGGACAAGGTCGGGATTCCAGACGGCGGCGCTGTTCATGGAAACCTTGTCGGCGCCGGCCGCAAGCACCATTTCAATGTCTTCGAGACTGTTAATGCCCCCGCCCACCGTCAGCGGAATGTCAATCACGCCGGCCACCTGTTTCACCCACTCCAGGCGCGTTTTGCGATTTTCCAGGGTTGCGGCGATATCCAGCATGGCCAGTTCATCGGCGCCTTCCTGCTGGTAAAAGGCGGCGTTTTCAACCGGATCGCCGGCGTCCTTGATGTCCACAAAATGAACCCCCTTGACCACGCGGCCGTTCTTCATGTCCAGGCATGGCATAATCTTGATGATATTCATATTTTCTCCTTTAAAGCGACACATTGATGATTTCAGATTTCAACCCCCGTCACTGGTAACTGTGCAGGCCGGGCAGATAGTTCACGCCAAGATATGTGATCAGAACGCAGATGAAGCCGATAATGGCCATAATGGCCATGCGCTTCCCCCGCCAGCCCCGAACATAACGGGCATGCAGCATGATGGCATAAATAAGCCAGGTGATCAGCGACCATGTCTCCTTCGGATCCCAGCTCCAGTAAGATCCCCAGGCGTAATGCGCCCAGATGGAGCCGGTCATGATGCCGATGGCCAGGAAAACAAATCCGAGGGCGGCGCTCTGATAGATCAGTTCATCCAGGATGCCGGGTTCCGGAATACGTCTGATAAATCGCTGAAAATTCGTTGGCGGCGAATCTACATTTTTCTTGCCGGCGGACCCGTTCCGGGTTGATTTATCCCGCTCCATCCCCTTCAGGAGCGCCATGAGACCCATGGCAAAAGCCACGGTAAAGGCGGCATAGCCCAGAAAACAGGTGATGACATGAGAGGTCAGCCAGTTGCTCTGCAGGGCCGGGATCAAAGGCTGGATGCGGCTGCTGATGGTGGGAGAAAGTGATGCGAACGCCATGCATAAAAAAGCGACGGGAACGACGAAGGTCCCCAGGCTTCTGCTTTTCGTCCGCCATTCAACGACCAGATAAAGCGCCATAATCGACCAGGCAAAAAAGATCAGGGATTCATAAAGATTCGACAGCGGCGCATGACCGATGCCCATCTGGTAGGAGGCCACCCAGCGCAGGATCAGGGCTGCCGTATGCGCAAAAAGGCCGACAAGCGCCGTTGCGGTCCCCATTCGCCCCCAGCGCTCCCTGACGCTGACCATCCGGACCAGATAGAAGACGAAAGCCGCAAAATAGATGAATGTGGTCCAGCTCAGAATGACGGTGTTGATCATGCGGTCGACTCCCGGTTCAATATTACCGCATCCAGCAACTTCCGGATTTCGCGTTTCAGCCCGACGGCATCCCGGTCGCTTTTACCGGCGATGCTGATGCGTGTCTTGTCTGCTTTTCTGTCCAGACGGATCCAGATTTGCCGATGGGAACAGAAGAAAACGATGATGAAGCCGATCATCATCAGGAGGGCTCCTGTCGCGACCACCGGGACGCCGGGATCCCGCGCCACCTGAAGTCCCGTATAATACCGCCTGTCCGCCTGCCCCAGAAAAAAAATGTAGGGCTCGAAAGCGCCGGGATTGAAGAGCGGAACCTGCTCCAGGAGGCCCGGATTGGCCTGAATCATCTGCTCGATGGCCTGAAAGACCCAGAACTGGATATGGCCCGCCGGCGATTGGATGTTCAGTTTCACGGCAGGCCCCATGCCCATGAGATTTTCTTCAACCCTCGTCATCTGCACTTTTGCCTTTTTTTCAGGAAGATCAAATTCCATGCCGATGGCGACTTTCACGTCTTTGATTTTTTTGTCGTCTTGCGTGACGATCATGACCGAATCACCGAAAGGAATCATTCCGTAATTGGCCTGATAGAAGCTTATCCCTGCGAAGGAGGCCGGATGATTCACCAGAACCGAAGAGGACTGGACCGTACGGTCGGCCTTCAAAAAAGTAAGATCAGAGCGATAGGTTTTAGGGGCACCGTTTTCGTAGAAGTCGATAAAGAAACGGTCACACCGGATGGCAAAATCGAGATTTTTTACACCCCTTTCTCCCTTCAGCGTTACGACCGCTGAGGATTCTCCCTCCGGGATGTCCATGTAGCCCTCAAAACCCAAGAGGGAGCCGATCATAACGCCGGCCATCATGACCAGGATGCTGATATGAACAACATAGACGCCAAAATAGGAATAAGCCCCCTTATTAACATACAGATAGGAGCGATCGTCCATATCCTTGCGCCCGACCCTGCCCTTCTTCCCGAGCAGTTTTTCCAGTCGGTCTGCTTCTTCGGAGAGGCTGGTTTCCTTGACAATCACCTGATCGGACGGGATCGTTTCAAAGAGGTCATCCCGGTCCGGTGCGCTTTCCTGCCGGAAACGCTTCCATGCCATGGGAAAGCGGTCCAGGGAACAAACAATGAGGTTCAGAGCGAGCAATCCCAGAAGGATCGCAAACCAGGTGGAATGAAAAATATTGAATAATTGCAGGCCGCGTAGAATATCGGCCATGCCGGGACTCAAGCGGCTGATGAACGGTCCGGCCGCTTCCTGCTGGGGGATGAGCGTGCCCAAAATGGAAGCCACTGAAATAAGGACCAACAGAACAATGGCCAGCTTTACGGACGCGAAAAAAGACCGAACAGGATTTTTTTTCGACAAAATGACCAACCTCTTTGCAACCTTATGGGAGTTGATTGGGGTTCGCCGATAGCGGCCCCGATCACGCGGAACGCATTATTAGTGGCTGCATCATACCATTGTCAAAAAAAAATTAGCAAGATGAAAGTCATGTTGACGCCATCAGGGGCTTTGTCAAATTTCCTTGAAGATACCGACAATCTGTGGTCTAATGGCGACCAAACAGACAGGTTGGCTCGAACTTTTACTAACTGCAAACAGTATTCTTCTTTTGTTGACGGTACAATCGGTACGGAGTATTTATGAAGGCAGTCTTCGTTTTGTGGTCCGTTCTTCTCCTTGTTTTCTTTTTCCCATCCTCATCGACAATCGCCACCGGCACCAGCAGTTGCCAGATTTGCCATACGAGCGAAGGGGCCCTGAAAGCCCTGTTCAAACCGCCGGCCATGCAGGCCGGCGAAGGCGAAGGGTGAGCAGGGGCGCCTCCGCCTGTTAAGGCGGAAGAGATGTACAGGGGGTATCTTGTCGACAAGGGTTTGATCGGGAAGGATATCCATTTTTCCATGGGCTGCAAATTCTGCCACAAGGGTGACGACACGGGAGCGGATAAAGAGGCGGCCCACAAGGGACTCATCAAGCGGCCGTCGGACAACCCGAAGACCTGCGGCATGTGTCACAAACAGATTGCCGATAACTACGGAAAATCTCTTCACTACACATCGGTCGGCCAACGCCAGGGCGTCATGAAGCGGTTTTCGGCCGATGAGTTGAAGCAGTTCGACGCAAAGGTGTTTGAGCAATCCTGCCGGAGTTGCCATGCTTCCTGCGGCGGTTGCCATGTAAAGGCCCCGGCCGTCGGCGGGATCAGCATCGGCCTCATCCAGGGGCATAAATTCATTAAAAAGAACGAAGGGAAAACATGCGCTTTCTGTCATGGCGGGAGGGTCTATCCCGAGTTCACGGGCGAATACGGGGGCCAGCCGGATGTCCATTATCAGAAAGGGAAGATGTGCGTCGACTGCCACACAAAACAGGAAATGCACGGCGACGGCAATGTCTATCTATCCAAGAATGATGTGAAGAACAGACCATCCTGTAAGAACTGTCATAAACTGGGTCAGGAAAAGAAATTAACGGCCAAACTGTCCCATGAAAAACATCAGGATAAAGTTTCCTGCTACGGTTGCCATGCTTCCGGGAACTACAGAAACTGTTACGACTGCCACATGGAGACGGGATCTCAATCGAAGCCGGGCTTTATTTTAGGCTTAAGCCCGAGAGATAAGAAAACGGTGACCACGCTGCGTCTGATCCCCACCGTGAAAAATACCTTCAATAAGGCCGGCATCAAGATGGAACATTTCGACGCCCTGCCCAATTACTGGGATTCGCCCGTGCACAATATCAGGAAACGGACGGAAAGGACCCGCTCATGCGACGCCTGCCATGTGGACAGAAGCGGTTTTCTCACAAAAGAACAGTTGATTGTAAATGGATCAAAAATGAATGAAAAATTGATCGTTAAACCAAAACCCTTAAACAGATAAAGGAGGTCATGTATGAAAAAGCTCAGATTGCTTGGCGTTATGTTGGCTGTTTTGCTGTTGCTGCCGATGGCGGCCCTTGCGCGCGATGTGGCACCCCTTGTATCAACCGACTGGCTCGAGAAGAACCTTGCCAGTCCGAAGGTCGTTATTCTGGACGTCAGGAAGGTTGAGGAATACAAAGCCGGTCATATCCCCAACGCCGTCAACGTTTTTTATGGATCATGGGCCATCAAGAAGGGGGATCTGTTGAATGAGCTTCCCGCCAACGACGACCTGTTCGATGCGATCGGCTCTGCGGGCATCGATGCGAACTCAATTGTCGTGATTGTCGGCAAGACCGAAGCGATGCCGGATCGCTTCGACATGACGCGCGTCGCCTGGACCCTCAAATACGCGGGCGTTAATAACGTTGCCATCCTCAACGGCGGCCAGAATCAGTGGGTAAAAGACAAAAAGCCTCTGTCCACGGATGCGGTCAAAGCGAAATCAAAGGCCTACAAGGGAAAAATCAACAGAGGACTTTTCGTGAACAAGGACTACGTCATGAGCCGTCTGGGCAAGGCGATCATTCTGGATACGCGCGGGCCGGCTTTCTATCAGGGAAAAGAAAAGCTCGCCTTTGTGCCCAAAGTGGGCCGTATCAAGGGCGCCGTCAATCTGCCGGTGGGTCAGCTTTACACGCCCGAAGGCCTCTACAAGGACCAGGCTGCGCTGCTGGCACTGGCCACCGCCGCGGTGGGCGCCGACAAGACAAAGGAAATCATCGCCTACTGCGACACGGGAAAGACCTGCACGGCCTGGACGTTTGTATTGACCGACCTGTTCGGCTACAAGGACGTAAAAATCTATGACGGGTCATCCATGGAATGGCTGAAAGATCCGAACGCACCTGTCGAACCATAAGGACAACATATATCCCAAATTGAACGAGGCGCCCTGCCCCTCCCTTTATCGACGGGGGGTGGGGTGCCTCTGCCAGGTGAACAATAAAAGGTGTTTTGCGGAGCAGTAGAAGTAAAGGGGAACTATGATTACAAGCTTCAGGAAAGCATGGGACGCCGTGGACATAAAGGCCGCATATAACCGTGTCTTGTCAGCAGGTCCCGTCTATCTTGCTTTTGTTGCGTTCTTTGGTCTGCTGTTTATTCTCGGTGTCGCTGCCGGGATTCATGCTTTGTTTATCGTGGGTTCCCGTCATGCTTACGGAACTTACCGGGAAATCCCTCTGGCCATTCTGATTTCAACCTATATTTTCTTCGTTGTTGCATCCACAGGGCTCTGCCTTGTTTCCTCTATCGGACATGTCTTCGGTGTCAGAGACTTCATGCCCGTTGCCAAACGCGCCGTCCTGCTGTCTGTTATCACCATCCTTGCCGGGTTCATTGTCATCGGTCTGGAAATCGAAAATCCCTTCCGGATGGCCATCTACAACGTCCTGTCTCCGAATCTGACTTCGAATATCTGGTGGATGGGAACCCTCTACGGTTTTTACATGGTTTTCATGATCATAGAGTTTGTGTTTCTCATGATGAACCGTCACAAAACCGCTGCCAAAGCGGGATTTCTGGGTGTCATCTCCGGTGTGGCCGCCCACAGCAATCTGGGTGGTATTTTTGCCATGATGCATGGCAGAGAATTCTGGTACGGCCCTTATCTCCCCATCTATTTTATTGCGTCGGCCATGATGACCGGTTGCGCCTTTATCATTTTTTTTGTAATTCTGGCGCATAAAATCAACCGGAAAACCATCGATGTTGCGACCCAAAGAGCGCTTGAAGTCATCGGGAAACTGACCCTTCTCATGCTGGCCGTGGTGATGTTTTTTACCGCCTGGAAAATCCTCACAACCGCAGTCGGCGGGCCGTCAAAACTGGAAGCCCTGAGCGTGCTCATTAGCGGTCCCTATTCTTTCAACTTCTGGGTACTGGAGATTGCCGGCGGCATGGTTCTTCCCTTTGTCCTGTTCCTCCTCTCAAAAGGGAAGAAACTCATGTACATGTTTATCGGTTCGGCCGTCATGATCTTCTGTATCTTCTTCATGCGCCTCGACCTGGTCATCGTGGGACAGATCGTTCCCCTTTATCTGGATCTCGGCGTCAAGGAATTTGCAGAACTCCATACCTATTTTCCATCCCTCCACGAGATTCTGGTGGTGCTGGGAGGATTCGGCTTCTGCGGTGCTGCCTTTCTCCTGGGCGAGAAGATCTTCGACGGCTTTCGGGAGACCGGCAGTCATCATGAACCGGAGAAGGTCCTCGTCGATTCGGGGAGAGTGGAGGAAGCGTCATGAAATCCAATCCTTCCGATGGAGAAAATATGAAACAGGAGAGTCCGGATCACCTTCCCGATCAGGAACGGCGGGAGTTTCTGAAGATAGGCCTTATCGTCACAGGCGTCTTTGCCGGGGGGACGCTCATTTCCCTCATTTCCAATACGAAGGATCTCTTTGCTCCCGGCGCATATCAAAAGGAATACCCTTACAAACCCCATTACACCATGGTCATTCGGCAGGATCGCTGTATCGACTGCCAGTGGTGCATGGAGGCCTGTGTTTCTACCAATCATGTTCCTAAATACGGCTGGCGGACACTTGTCCTGGAGAAAGAGGTCCCAAAGGCCATCGGTCAGAAAAGGGAGTTTATCCCCATCCTCTGCAATCACTGCAACAATCCCCCCTGCGTCCGGACTTGTCCGACAAAAGCCACATTCAAGGATCAAGCAAACGGGATTGTCATGATGAACGACAAGAAATGTATCGGTTGCAAGTCCTGTATGATTGCCTGTCCCTACGATGCCACGATATTTTAACGAAGAGAAAGGGGCCATTGATAAATGCGATTTCTGTTTTGCGACGATGGCTCTCCAAGGGCAAGAAAACCACTGCCTGCGCTGAAATCTGTCCGGCCGATGTCCGTATCTTCGGTGATCTCTCCGATCCGGAAAGCAGGGTCTATCAAATGGTTCATCAGTTACAGAAGACGGTCTGGGTTATTCGGGAGGAGGCGGGCGCCAAACCGAATGTCTTTTACACGAAAGGTTAATCAGGGGGCATCATGAAGCAATGTCTCATCGCTTTGATCGCTTTTTCATTGATTTATACGCGGCCGCCTATGGAGCAGCCAGAGGAGAAACGCTGAATGGTGGAGGAATCCTCTATACCATACCGGTGAAGTCTGTTCTCTTTACCCATAAATCGCACTGGGACTGATCAGCGCCTTTCCTGTGTTCAGTGCCACAGCGGTCTTTTTGAAATGGAGGCCCTGAAGGTTCAAGAAAAGAAGGATTTCAACATGGAATCCTTTTATCAGGGCAAGTATTGCGGCGTTTGCCATAATGGAAAAGACGCGTTTGCCGCCGACACCCAGTGCGCACGCTGTCATATCCGCGTCAAGGGCATGGGACTTCAAGGCGACATACCGGTTTACAAGGCATCAGAGTCCTTCGGACAGGCTGAAAGAGAGGTTCGCTTTAATCATGAGATCCATACCCGGATAACAAAATGCAGTAACTGTCATCCCAGATTATTCAAGATCAAGAAAGGCGCCAATAAAATTACCCAGGCTGATCACAGTCAACAAAAATATTGCTTTGTCTGCCATGACGGGAAAAAATCTTTCTCATGGAATAACTGCAACCGCTGCCACGTGAAAACTCCCGCGCCCCAGCAGGTTATTTCCTTTGGTCACGGGGATAAGGCAATTCTATTTCGCCATCAGACCCATACGGGAAAACTTCAATGCGGCAGTTGCCATCCGAAACTCTTCCCCTTTGCGAAGGGCGTTACAAAAATCACGTTTGCAAGGCATGCCGAGGAGAAGGCATGCTTCGCCTGCCATAAAGAAAAAAACGGCACGTCGTTTTATTCAGACTGCAGCCGCTGTCACAGGGACCGCAAGACAGAGGCGAAGCCGCAGAGACCGGGTCCCCTGAATTATACGATGGAGGGCGCCGCACCGGTTCGATTTCTTCATGACCGCCACGAATCTTACTCCTGTGCTGCGTGTCATCCGGAACCCTTTGCCATGAAGAAAGGCGGCACGAAAATGACCATGATGGACATGTACCAGGGTAAAAGCTGCGGCACCTGTCATGATGGAAAGAAGGCCTTCTCGTCTATGGCATGTGCCCGATGCCATAAGAATCATTAATTATACGTTAAAATAGCAACAACTAGCCTGCTGTTAGGGTTGCTCCTCACCGTCCTGATCTACTGGGCCATTCTCTTCTGAAAGGCAGTTACAAATCAGACAACAACGGGGTGCATATGGGTTATCCGGACATGATGCGGGATATCATGGAGCAGGCCAGGCGAGACGCGATCGCAGACAGGAGAAAAGCGCTTGAAAACCTGCCCATTATCGATCGTCTGACCGGTCTTTATAACCGGGAATATTTTGACCTGAGGCTGGATGAGGAAATGGCCCGGTCGAGGCTTTATGGAAACAAACTGTCGCTGATTTTAATAGATACGGGCCTTTCTTTAGCGGCAAGATCAGGGGAGTGAAAACCGGAGCGGTGAAAAGACCATGAAGGTCATAGCGGGGATCATCAGCGATTGCCTGACGGACATGATCGGCCTTGCTTTTCACTACGATCAGGACAGGTTTGCCGTTATTGTGCCGGAAGCAGACGCACAGGAAGCCGCCTTGATTGCGGATCATATTGGGAAGGCGATCCTCAGAAAGAAGATGCCAGGCGTGAAGCTCCATGCCGGCGTGGTTCAATACAAAGACCACGAAAGCATTGATGAATTGACCCAGGCGGCCGATGAGGCCCTGTCCAAAAATAATGTTTAACCGTCTGAGTCTTTTTCAATGCCGGCCATGATCTTCGCGTCTTTTTTGAACTTCTCGATTCTTTCCATCAGCGCCTGTTGAATGAGTATTTTCTGCGCCTCGGGGGAGCCCGCGCCGTGCGTCGATTCGATGGGCACGACGGATCCCTGGCCGGAGAGATACTCGATTAGGCGCATCATTCGAATCCGGTTTTCGGTCGGAATCTCGCCTTTTCCCTTGAAATATTTATTCAGCATTTCCCCGATCTTTTCGTGTTTGAGGTCGGCGGCGGCCGGTGGAGTGCAAACAAGCCCCCCGGCGATGTCGGCGGCCATGTAAGTGCCCTGCCAGATGGCATGGACGCCCTGGAGCTTGGCGATATTGATGTACAGCGGGTCAGGCATGAAGACGCCGGAGGCCGTCTTTTCTCCGGTGTAGATCGATGCAAGGGCGCAGCCGAAGGACATCTCGCTCTGGAAATAGAAGTCGGATAATTTTTCGCGGATATGACGGGCACTGCCGATGCCGTTATAATCTGCTGCGACAGCGGCGGCGCCGATGAGCAGGTCCCGGTGCCCGGCCTTGCAGCTTGAGGTATTCAAGCGCTGGAGGTTGGCGAAACGACTGACCAGGCTTCCCGCATAGGCGTATTCACCGCACATGAACACGCGTTCCCGGGGAACAAAAACATCGTCAAAAATGACATGGGTGGAACCGTGAACGCCGTATCGGGCGTTGCCATAGTCCATTTCCTCCCCGACAAGGCGTCTCATGTTCGGCGCGGGCGCCTCCGCGACGTGGAGCACGCCCCGTGCATCGCTGGGGATGGCAAAGCTGACGGCATAGATTTCATCCTCGGCCCGCAAAGCCGTACAGGGAAGAACCACAATCTCGTTGGCGATGGCCGCTCCGGAGATGCTGGCTTTCGCGCCCCTCACGACAATGCCGTCCGGTCTTTTTTCAACGATATGCAGATAGAGGTCGGGATCGGCCTGCTGATGGGGACTCCGACTGCGGTCTCCCTTCACATCCATCATGGCGCCCGAGACGGCCAGGTCGTTTTCCTGAACGTGCCGGATGAACGCGATCAGACGACGGTGGTAGTCCGTGCCGAGTTGCCGATCCATGTCGTAAGTGCTTGCGAACAGAGAATTCAGCGCGCCGGTGCCGACGCAGCGGGCGCCGATGCAAGCCCCGTGTTTATGGACCAGGAAGCGTGAAAGCCTGAACCGGTTTCTGAGGTCTTCCTGTGTCTGGTGGATGTGAAGAAAACGGTTAACCTTGCCGTCGATGAAGGGGGAATGGGTCGCGAAAAATCCCTCGTCCCCGTCATTTTCAGACAGTTCATAGACCAGTCCGATTGCTTCCATGGCCGGCCTGAAACAAGGATGCTCCCATAAATCGGGCACCTGCTTTCCATAGGCGTATAGCTCCGTATGGAGCCCCCTGATGCTGTCAATGTAGCCTTGCTTTGACCTCAGCGCCATGAAAACCTCCCCGCCTTTTAGTCTTATTTTTTTATCTTGGCGGCGTCACTCACACCCATTATCTTTGCGGACTCACCCACACCGATGAAGGGAATGGCCCCCGAGCCGGTGACCTGCGGCAGAATCCCGTTCCACTTTTCGATGGCCCGCAGGTTGGCTTCGACCTTCCTCAATTCGATCAAATCGAGCGAGATATTTGCCCGCTGCAGCCGCAGGGATTCCGCCTCGGCCCTGGCTGCGGTAATCTTCTGCTCCGCCTCAATCTTGATTCTATCAAGATCCCGCCTGGCCTTCAGGGCGAGTTGCTCGGCCGTCTGTTTCGATTCGATGGCCTCGGTGAATATCTTGGAAAAACTGAAGATTACAATAGAAAAGGCGTCCACGGCGACATTGTATTCCGATAGCCTCTCCGCCAGCGACGCCCGCATGGCCTCGCTCACCGCCGGTCGTTTCGTGATCAGCTCTTCTGCCGTATATTTTGCGGTCACGGCCTTGACGACTTCCAGGATGGCCGGATCGATAATGCGTTCCTTGAAATGGATGCCGATCCTCTGGTACACGACGTTGGCCTTGTCTGGCACGATGTGGAAGTTCAAGGCCACCCGGGAGGTGACATCCTGCAGGTCCGACGAGGCCGCCGCGGCGTCCGTTTCGACCTTCTGAACCTTCACATCCACGAGGACAATCTCCTGCATGATCGGGATCCGCAGATGGATCCCCTCCTCGAGGACCTTTTCCTGAACGGCGCCGAAGTTCATGACGACGCCCCTCTGGCCGGCCCCGACCTGGACCCAAGGTCTGGAAAAGGAAAGGATGAAAAAAATCACCACGATAACCGCAACGAGCCGCATCGGCCCCTTCTTCAGGAGCGACGACATGGCGTCTCTTGCTTGGTAAGGACCTTGTTGATTCATTTGTAACCTCCATGGTTTTTATTATTTTAATCTGTTCCGGTAATTCCTCCAAGATTGCGACGATCAGAGAAAAACTGATATTTTAGATGCACCGCAGCTTACTGCGAAGAGGATTACTTGGTTATCTATCACAGTTGACCGGGAAAAGGCAATCGATTCGGCAAAACCGACGTCGCCGCTGGCCATGACCTGTGTCCTGGTTTTCTACGCGGGTTGAGTCTTAAATTGTTGCGCTGCAAGGCGATTTGTAATAATGTTAACATATTGTGTCGGCCGTTGCGACCCCAACCACCGGACGCTTTATACGAAATATGTGTGGGTTTTCGATGTGATCTGAAGAAGAAAGGATAGTACGATGAGCTTCAAGTTAATGTTGATTCTTATCATAGCCGGCCTCACCGTAATCTTTATCACTCAGAATGTTGCTGCCGTGGATGTGACTTTTCTTTTCTGGAGTCTTTCCCTGTCAAGGGCGCTGCTGATCTTTTTTGTGTTGATCATCGGATTTGTCTTAGGGTGGTTTCTGCATAGTTATTTTACCTATAGAAGATCGAAGGATGAGTCAACGGATGCCGCCTAACCGCCGGTTAAGGATAAAGCGCAACGCAGCATCCGGACTTTTTACGAAGGCGTCAAGGATGGATTGGCGGCTGTTCCTTGCTGGGCCACAGCATGGAGGCAATAATGGACAGAGCAACCGTTGTGGCGATAATGCCCAGGGATACACCGATCGGTATCTTGTAGATGTTCGAAAGAAGCATTTTGACCCCGACAAAAGAAAGGACGATTGCCAGACCATAGTGCAGATAATGGAAGAGGCGCATGATGCCGGAAATAGCGAAAAACAGCGAGCGAAGCCCGAGGATCGCAAAGACATTTGAAGTATAAACAATGAACGGATCAGCGCTGATGGCAAGCACTGCCGGGATGGAATCGACGGCAAAAATTACATCCGTTGTTTCCAGCAGCAGAACAACGGCAAACATCGGTGTGGCAGCCCAACGCCCTTCTTTTTTCAGAAAAAACTTGCCCCCGTCAAAACTGCTGTCAACCGGCATGATTCTACACAATAGTTTAAGAACCGGGTTTTTTTCCGGGTGAATTTTCTTGTCTTTTTCAAAGGCCATCTTAATTGCCGTAAAAATCAGGAAAACGCCGAAGATATAGATGACCCAGTGGAATTTTGTTATCAGGGCCACACCGGCGATGATGAAGACGGCACGCAATACCAACGCCCCCAGAATCCCCCAGAAGAGGGCTTTGTGTTCATACATGGAGGGGATGCCGAAATAGTTGAAGATCAGAAGAAATACGAATAGATTGTCGATGCTCAGTGACTCTTCAATCAGATAAGCCGCCAGAAATTCCAGCGCTTTTTCCTGACCCTCGAAATAATAGATGCCAAGGCAAAATAACATGGCGAGCGATACCCAGAAAACGGTCCACCACAGGGCTTCCTTGACCTTGATCACGTGCGCTCTTCGGTTGAAAACACCCAGATCCAGGGCCAGCATCGCCAGAATGAAGAGAACGAAAATGATCCACCAAACGGTCATATTGCTTTCCATATGCAATCCCTTCTAAAAATAAATCCCACCGGTAATAAAAAAGACCTTTACCCTCGGCGTAACACACCCCGGATAAAGGTCTTGCCTGCGATGATTATCGTCCCCTGCCCGGGCCAGACGGCCGTGCTGACGAGCATGGGGTCAGCCTTTTCTCCGGCTGATAGCTACTCCCCTTCATTGGACGTGGTTTATAGACAGGCGGCGGATTATTGTCAAGGGATATTTAATAAAATGCGACGACGCTACAAAAATATCTGGTGAGTGCATGCCTGCTCGACCCACTCAATATCTTTTATTCGTTGCAGTTATCGTTAACTTCAGACGACTTTCGTCAACCGGACCATGGTGTCGTAGAAGGATGCGCTTCCTCCCAGAGGATCCATGACACAGGTGTTTTTCATATCCGGATCAGTCCACATGGCGGCGTTGGCGTTGAATCCGGCTCCTCGTCGTTTGTCGCCCTTGATCCGTTTGCCGTCAATTGTGATATCGGTGGCGCCCGTCGCCCAATGACCATACCCGTGGACAAAGGTAATAACGCCGGGCTGAATGGATGGCGTCACCTCCACATTAGCGATCATGGGTTTCTTTTCACCGGCCCCGATAATCCAGACGCCATCGGGGTTGGTGGCCGACGTGATCCTGACCTTGTTGCCCGTTTTTATTTTCAGCTTTGATGCGTCTTTTGGGTTTACGAGAATGCTGTTTTCCGGGTAAATGGCGTTCAGCCAGTAGTCGACAATGGTTCGCGACTTCGTCTGGGTCACATCCTTCTGCGTGATCATCCGGAGGTCGTAGCCCTTCGTCAGACCGGCTTTCTCGGGCGTTTTCCCCAGATTGGTAACGATGGGTACATACAGGGGATAACCCGGGTTCTGCAATCCCGTGAAGGCGTTTTTCGTCTGGGCTGTTTTTTCCTGATAGATATTGATCAGTTTTCCGTATTTGTTGGCAACCTGATCTCCCTTGTACTGATCCTTGTAATCCTGGAAGCGGCCGCCCCGGTTCAGAATATAAACCACCTTCCGCCAGTTCTTTCCGCAGATCTTTTCCCAGCGGACGGGATCGAATACCGTCTTTGGCAGATGCGCTCTCGAATCCAGAAACAGCTTGAGTTCTTTGTCATCCGCGTCGGGAACGGCTGCGCCGTCGTCCGTGGCGATGTTGGCCACCATCCGGATGTAAAGGTCGTCAGGCCGGATGAAGTCCTGTCCCGGTCCGAAACCGTCCTTGCCGTAACCCTTCATGCCCAATCTCTCGGCCAGCGCCATCAGGACGGCTTCAATCGAACAGGGCGTCTCTTCTCCAAAGACCTTGACGGTCTCCGACATCGGCGCGATCACCGGTTGCCGGATGGGCTGCACCTTCGCCGGCATGTTGGGATGACTGCCCTGGAATTCCCATTTTTCCAGATAGTTCAATTCCGGGAAAATATAGTCGGCGTAAAGCGATGTCACACCGACCAACACGTCCGTGCAGAAATAGAGGGGGACTTTTTTCAGGTCCAGCAGGACCTCGGTGTTCGTCTGACCCGCCGGCAGCGAGAAATTAGGAGCCCCGTGGTACAGAAACAGGGCTTTGGCCGGATAGGGGTATTGATCGCCCATGGACGGGATGATTTCCTGGTAGATGTCGCTGGCCAGGGGCCACCAGTTTCTTTTCGCGGGATAACCCTGGAAATAAGTCGTATCCTCGTATCGGATGTCATGCCGGATGATGCTGATGCCGAAATTGCCCACCATGCCGGGATTGATTTTGCTCAGGTTGAAGGGCTGACTTTCTTTGGCGCCCGACTGGCTGAAGGTTGATGCCGCGATCATGCCTCCCTTCCAGTCGAAATTGCCCAGCAGGAGATTGATCGTCCAGGCCAGAAAGACATTGTAGAAGCCGTTCGTATGCTGGGACACGCCCCGGTGGACGTCCACACAGGCTTTTTTGCCGTGACTGGTCAGATCCTTCGCCACTTCTTCGATATCTTTTTTTGAAATGCCGCAGATTTTGGCCCACTGATCCGGGGTCATCCGGTTCACTTCCTCCGAGATCAATTGAAGGGGGCTTTTCACTTTGATGCCATTGATTTCCGTATTGACGAACAGATCACCGAAAACGGCATTCTTTTCATCATCGGGATCCACAGCGACGGGTTTCCCATCTTTCATGGCTACCAGGTATTCAAAATCGAATTCCTTGCCTGCTTTGTCCTTTCTCTTTTCCACGCTGGCGATGCCGATTTCGTGGGCGCGCAGGAATTTCCCCGCCTTGCCGTCGGCGCTGATTTTCACGAGCCACGCGGCATTGGTAAGGGTCGGCTCCCCGGCTTTTTTCGCCGCAGCCTTGTTTGCATTCGCCAGGAATTTTTCATCATAGCGTTTATTCTTCAGCATCCATTGAATGATGGCGGAAAAAAGCGCTCCATCCGTGCCCGGTTTGACGGGAAGATATTTGTGTGCTTTGGATGCGAGCTTGCTGAAGCGGGGATCGGCGACAACGATCTTGATCTTTCCCGACGTGATATTGGGCATTAGTCTTGCGCCCCGATTGGGCGGCCCGTAATTGGCGTCCAGCAGGTTGCTGCCGACAAAGAGCACATAGGCGGAATTTTCAATATCGGCCTGCCAGTAAAACTTCTGGCCGCCGGAGAAGGTTGTGTTCACATATTGATCGCTGCAGGCCTTGCTGGCGAAATAGAGAGAGCCCTGGCAAACGGTCGTATGGCCATGGAAGTTAGCCGTTCCGAAATAATCCCTGAAGAACCGCAGGGCAAATTCAGACCGCCCGGACTTCTTCCGGCCCCAGGCGTAGATCATCTGGTTGTTTTTGGGACCCGCATCAGGATAGTCCGGGTCGATCAGATACTGAAGATTGGCGGCGTGTTTACGTTTGAAGGCCGCCACCGCTTCTTTCTTGTCTTTGCTTTTTGCAATGGCTTTTGCGTCATCCCCAAGGGCCTTCATGATCTTCGGATCTCTCAGGGCATAAATATCCTTAAGCCCCGCCACCAATCTTTCTTCCTCCCCGGGAACGTTCTTAAAGAGATATCCACCGTTCACAATTTCATCGATCGCCTGGTCAAAAGGAACATTTGTCCATTTGTTTTCTCCACGCTTTCCTGCCCGTTTCAGAACTTTGACGACTCGATAGGGGTCATAGGTGGTCTGCAGCCCCGCATGACCTTTCGGGCAGATGGGCATGTCCAGAGACGCGACGTCGGTGAGAGGTGTCTTGAAAGGAAGATGGGGCACCATAACAAAGGGGTTATAGGGATTCCCGTCGATCCGCAGGGCGAAAGCATTTCCATTTTTTCTGAACAATTTAACCTTGATCCCGCAACCGGTGTTGCACTGCAGGCAGGACGTGTAGAGAATATTTTCGGCTTTCATCAACTCGTATTCTTCCTCTTTGGTCAAAAGACCCGCCTCCGCCCTCCGGATGAAGTCTTGTGCCCAGGCCATCTCCGATGCCAGAACAGCGCCCCCCAGTACGGCGCTACATTTCATGAAATCTCTTCGCGATAATCCTTTTTCTTTTTTTTCTTTCATGGCCTCGCACCCCCTAAACAATATAGAAAACCCTGGGTTTCGTATCAGAATGTCCAAAAACAGGACTTTTCCCGGGATACGCCTTGATAGCCTCCTGGGTTAAAGAGGACCATTCACTATTTTTCAGCTTAAAGCCTTTTGACACAATCTTGTCCGCAATTTTCCCCGCTTCTTTCACCTCTTTAAGGCTGACGACCTTGCCGGCTTTCATCACCTTGCTGATCAGGCTGTCCGTATCCTTCATGTCGCCGAAATAGGTGGCCCGTCCGATGCAAGTCGTTACGCACACGGGAAGCATGCTGTTTTTCAGACGGAGATAGCAGAATTGACATTTTCTGGCCGTGCCTGCGGGCAGGTTTTTTCCTTCCCGGATCCATTTTTTGTCATATTCCCAGGCAGGTCCTCTTTCCATGTCGGGAATGCTCGGTGTTTCGTCCGTATAGAAAGTCCCATTATCCAGATTTCGGGCACCGTAAGGGCAAGCCGCTACGCATCTGCCGCAGCCAATGCATTGTTCATAATTCATCATGACAATGTTGTTGCCGATGCCGTTGGTGCTTTTCCAGGTAGCCTTGCCGCTCACGGGGCAAGCTGTAACGCATGGCGGATTGTCGCACTGCTGACAGGGTCTGGCGACAAACTGGCGTAGAACAGCCGGGTATTGCCCTTTCTCCGTTTCATACATGGGCCTGTATCGGATGCCTGGGGGAGATTTGTACTCTGCCATACATCCAATGGTACAGGCATGACAGAGGATGCACCTTCTCGTATCGATCAGCATGACCCAGTCCGGCTTTGACTTCTTCAGGGCCCTCTTTAAATCTTCATGCATAACCAGCAACTCATCCTTGCCGTCGTACATGGTGTTGTTCCTCCTATCGTTTGTGGCATTTGTTGCAGTCGGCTTTGACGGTGAATGCCTGTTTACCATTATGACAGAGGCCGCAGGATTTATTGTCTTCCATCTCTTTCATGGTCACGATTTTATGATTCTCGACGTTCTGGTAAAGTTCCGGATGACAGCCCTGGCAGGAAAGTCCTTTTGCGGCATGCTTATCATGGCTGAATATCACCGGACCGAAGCTCGTCTTCATACTGATTTCGCCGCCCCCGACTTGGGCGCCGACGGCGAAGGCAACAACCAGGAACAGGATACCCGCTAAAATCATGATTTTTTTCAAAGCAACCCCCCTTCTCGAAAACTTCCGTCATTTTATATTGTGGAAAAAAATAAACATTTTCAAAAAAATTGTCAAATAAATTATTTGCCAGAGATATTTCCTTCAGAGATTTTCTCTTGACAGGTAGAAATATATCAGTATATTCTAAAAAAGCTATATATGGAGGTTGCATCATGGATGAATTTGTCCGCGTGATGAAGGCGTTGTCCGATCCTAACCGGGTGAAGCTGCTGAAGATGCTGCAGGAGCGGGTGATGTGCGTCTGCGAGTTGCAGGCCGCCCTGCGTCTGGCCCAGCCGACTGTTTCCAAGCATTTGAAAATCCTGGAGGAGGCCGGTCTGGTCCGTCGGGAGAAGGACGGCCTGTGGGTCAACTACACGATCTCCGGCGGCGGCAGCAGTCCCTACGCGGCAAGCCTTCTGGGACATCTCAAGCACTGGCTGTCCGAAGACGCCGATGTGCGGTCGCTGCTTGAAAACCTGGATTCGATTCGCCGCGAGGACATCTGCAAGCAGGAATAAGTAAATGTGTATATTGCCAAACATAAATGTGGTGGAGTCGCATCCGTGAAGGAATGGATTAAATTTCTCATTTTGGCGGCGGCGTTTCTGGCCGCCTATTATGTTCCCTGGGATCATCCCGTGATCCGGCAATCAGGTTTCGAAGCCTTCATGATGCTTCAGGAATACGCTCGGCAGCATGTCCTGACGTGCCTGGTCCCGGCGTTTTTTATCGCCGGCGCGATTGCCGTTTTCGTCTCTCAGGCCTCGGTCCTTAAATACTTCGGGGCTCAGGCAAAAAAGATCCTTTCCTATTCCGTGGCCTCCGTCTCGGGTACGGTTCTGGCCGTCTGTTCCTGCACGGTCCTGCCGCTGTTTGCGGGCATTTACATGCGCGGGGCTGGCATCGGCCCGGCCACGACCTTTCTCTACTCCGGTCCGGCCATCAATGTCCTGGCCATTGTTCTCACAGCAAAGGTCCTGGGTTGGAAGCTGGGTCTTGCCCGTGCCGTCGGCGCTGTGGTGTTCTCGGTTATCGCCGGCCTGGCGATGGCCTGGATTTACCGGAAGGATGACATGAACCGGACAGCCGGCGCCATTTATATGCCCGACGAAGACGACAAATCACGGGCACTCTGGCAGGACGCCCTTTATATGGCCACGATGGTCCTGATCCTGGTCTTTGCCGCCTGGGCGAAACCGGCACCGGGGGATGGCGGCCTCTGGGCGATGATCTTCAGCATCAAGTGGTATGTCACCGCCGGCCTCCTGATCGTGCTGGCTGTCATGCTGAAGACCTGGTTTGCGAAGGAAGAACTCGTCAACTGGGTTCAGGCCACCTGGGGATTCATGATGCAGATCTTCCCCCTGCTTCTGGCCGGCGTCCTTGTGGCGGGATTTCTGCTGGGCAGGCCGGGACAGCAGGCGCTTATTCCCGAAAGTTTCATCGTCGCCCTGGTCGGCGGGAATTCCCTCTGGGCAAATCTTTTCGCTTCCGTTTCCGGTGCTTTGATGTATTTCGCCACCCTCACGGAAGTCCCCATTCTCCAGGGACTCATCGGTTCCGGGATGGGGCAAGGTCCGGCCCTGGCGTTACTGCTCGCGGGACCCGCCCTCTCATTCCCGAGCATGATCACTCTGGCCGGGATCATGGGTGTCAAGAAAACGCTGACCTACTGCATTATCGTCGTGATTCTTTCCACCGCCGTCGGGATGGGCTACGGCTGGCTGGTTGGCTGAGGAGGGTCGAAGATGCCGGAAGACAATGTGATGCAAATCAGGATCAATAACAGCCTTGTCGGGATTATCGGGCTCGGGCAGGTCATGGAAAAGATGGTGGGAGAATTTTCTTCTTGCCCGGACGAGGAAATCGGTGCGGAGATGATCCGGCGTCTTTCGGAAAATAATTATATTCCTCGCCGGGCCAGGGACCTCTATGTCCACGCACTCGTTCGGGAATTCAAGAAATATCTCGGTCAGACCGTTGATGAACAACCCGTGTCGGGGTTGCGCATTGCCGTGCTGGGCCCCGGCTGTTCCCAGTGCAGCCGCATGGAAATGGACGTCCGGGAGGTCCTGGCCGAAATGAAGCTGCCGGCAGAGCTTCTGCATGTGACGGATGTCCGGGAGATCGGCAATTACGGCGTCATGGGCGTTCCCGCTCTGGTCATTAACGACCGGGTCGTCTGCGTGGGGCAGACGCCGCAACGCAACAAGATAAAAGAATGGCTGCAAGCGGCGGTATCATTCAATAGAAAGGGGTAAACCTATGGAAATCAAGATTTTAGGACCAGGATGCGCGAAATGCCATCAGGTGGAAAAAATTGTTAAGGAGGCTGTCAGCCGAAGCCGGTGCAGGTGCCGAGATCGAGCACGTGACGGATTTCAAAAAGATCGCCGCATACGGCGTTTTCGGCACACCGGCTGTGGTTGTCGACGGGGAAGTTAAGTCCGTTGGCAAGATTCCCAAAAAAGAGGATGTCAGAACCTGGATCGGGAAATAGGGGGGATGGAGAGATGTCGGACGGTGTCATCAAAAAATTGTCGTTTCTCGATCGTTATTTGACGCTGTGGATCTTCCTGGCGATGGGGGCGGGTGTCCTGCTGGGATATTTTGCACCGGGCGTCGGGGACTGGATCGGTTCCCTCCGGCCGGAAGGAACGCAGACCAGCATTCCGATCGCCGTCGGGCTGATCCTGATGATGTACCCGCCGCTGGCGAAGGTCAAGTACGAAGAGTTGGGCGACGCCTTCAGGGATTTCAGGGTCCTGGGGCTGAGTCTCGTTCAGAACTGGGTTATCGGACCGATCCTGATGTTCGTTCTGGCCGTCCTGTTCCTTTCCGGCCAGCCGGAGTTCATGATCGGGCTGATCATGATCGGCCTGGCCCGCTGCATCGCCATGGTCATCGTCTGGAACGATCTGGCCCAGGGCGATTGCGAGTACTGCGCGGGGCTGGTGGCCTTCAACTCGATCTTCCAGGTCCTCTTCTACAGCGTCTATGCCTGGTTTTTCGTTTCCATCCTGCCGCCGCTGCTGGGCCTGACCGGGGCCGTGGTGGACATCACGATCGGCCAGATCGCCGAGAGCGTCTTCATCTATCTGGGCATCCCCTTTTTGGCGGGGATGATCACCCGCCTTGTCCTGGTGAAGGCGCGCGGCAAGCAATGGTACCACGAGGTGTTCATCCCCCGGATCTCGCCGATCACGCTGATCGCGCTTCTCTTCACGATCGTGGTCATGTTCTCCATGCAGGGAGAGAAGATCATCGCCAAACCCGGTGACGTCCTGTTGATCGCCGTGCCGCTGTTGATCTATTTTATCCTCATGTTCCTGGTGAGCTTCTGGATGAGCGCCAAGGCCGGGGCAAACTACGCCCAGTCGACGACGCTCTCCTTCACGGCGGCGAGCAACAACTTCGAGCTGGCGATAGCCGTGGCCGTCGGCGTCTTCGGGATCAACCACGGGGCTGCCTTCGCGGCGGTGATCGGTCCGCTGGTGGAGGTGCCGGCCCTGATCGGCCTGGTCAACGTGGCCCTGTATTTTAAAAGGAAATTTTTCCCGGCGGAAGCCTGATTTGCCACAGGCAGGAGGAATTTATGGAAAACAAGATCATCATCTTTGGAACGGACACCTGTCCGTTCTGCAACCAGGCTCGGGCAGCCTACGGGGATCGCGCCGTTTACGTGAACGTGGATGAAGATCCCGAGAAACTGAAGGAAATGCTTGCACTGACGGGAGGCAAGCGGCAAGTACCCGTGATTGTGGAAGGCGACAAGGTCTCGGTCGGTTTTGCGGGGGACGTGTCCCTGCGCGGCGGCGTCCCCATTTTCGGCGGGACTTGAGCGGTATAGCACTCTCCGGCGGGGAGTACCCATGACGGCTCATTGTTCGACTTGTTACGCATTGGTATGAAAATTTACGCAAGTATTCTGATATTTTCATCTTTCGTCGTGCCAATGCCGGACAGGAGGGTTAGTTATAAATGGATGGTCGATATCTAATTTTGCGTTTGTTGAGGTGTTGTCTATGCGTGTAAATTTTGTTACAAAAATAATTACCGTGATCCTTTCCATTCTTCTGCTTTGCGGTGTAATTGTGCCGCCGGCTTCTGCAGATCCGGGAAAGGTTCCCGTCAAGGGCATGGTGACGATGGTCGATCTGGGCGCTGCCTCCTGCATTCCCTGCAAGATGATGGCGCCGATCCTCGATAAACTGGAGAAGCGTTACCAGGGAAAGGCTGCTGTTGTTTTCATCGATCTCCGGTATAATCAGGAAGCCGTGCAGCGATTTGGAGTCCGGGTTATTCCTACCCAGATCTTTTTCGATAAGAACGGCAGGGAAATCAGCCGCCACATCGGTTTCATGAGCGAAGAAGCCATTGTAGCCCAACTCAAGTCGATGGGTGTCCAGTAGGCGAATATCATTATGGAATCAATCTTTCTGACGATCAACCAATGGATGGCGGGCGCCACCACGTTGGCGGCCCTCGGGTGTTTTCTGTGGGGCATGGTCAGCGTCCTGTTCAGCCCCTGTCACCTGGCTTCCATTCCCTTGATCGTCGCCTATGTGGGAGGACAGGAAGCGGCTCTGAAACCCCGTCAAGCGGCACATTACGCCGTCGCCTTCACTCTTGGCCTGTTTATTACCATTGCTCTGATCGGCATCGTCTGCGCCTTCCTGGGCCGAATGCTCGGCGACGTTGGGAATTACTGGCAGATTCTCGTTGGCATCGTTTTGATCTGGGTTGCCTTGGGCATGATGGGGGTCGAGGCATGCTCCGCGTCCGGCAGTCTTCTCTACCGCCTCAACCTGCGGGGAATGGGGGGCGCTTTTGTTCTGGGCCTGGCGTACGGCGTGCTGTCCGGCTCCTGCACGTTCGGCTTCATCGCACCCATTCTGGCCATCATCACCATTCAGCAGCAAGTGGGTGTCGGCATCCTTTTCATCACGTTGTTTGCCCTCGGTCACTGCCTCCCGATCGTCATTGCGGGCAGTTCCACGGCCATGGTTAGAAAACTGATCGATAATCAGGCCTGGCAGGGAGCGGGGTTGTGGTTCCGCAAAGGCGCCGGGGCACTCATCGCTGTTTTGGGAATCTACTTTATCGGCAATCCCTTCTGGGGAAATTGAAGGTGACAGCAAAAACCTTGACTACCTTTTGAAATAGCAGATAAAAATGCATGCTTGGTGAGGGAAATAGAGAAAAGTGATAATAAAAGACCTTCTTTGTTCATTCTGGGGAGGTGACCGTAGGGATTATTTAACCATAGAAAGGGGGACAAAAGGGTGAGGAAGGTAGTAGTTGTAGTGATTGCATTAGTGATGGTCATGCTCGTAGCGCCGGTGATGGCGCAGGAACTGATGAGGGTGAGGGGCACGGTTACTAAGATCGATACTGAAACCATGAGTGTAACCATCGAACCCGAGGGAGGGGCTAAAGTCACGGTAATAATGGGGAATGCCGAATCGCTCTCCAGGGTTAAAGTAGGTGAAACGGTAGAGTCGCGGTACACGGTTACGGAAGGCAAAAACATCGGGAAAAGGCTCCGAAAGGTTTCAGAAGGCTGCGAATAAGCAGTAAAACGGGTATTCATCAGGAACCCACGTGAAGCTCAGAGTCATCAGGTTCATTGTCTGTTTGTCATTCCTTCTGGTAAGGGCCGCAGACTTCGTAACGGTCAAGCGGAAAACTGATACAGCCCATTAGGGGCAAAACCTAAAAATAAGGAGGCCGTATGAAACACTTTTTATCATTCGTTTTAACAATACTGCTGTTCGTAATAACGGGTGTCTGTAGTGCCCAGGTTGCCAGCGGTCCATCGATTGCACTCCCTCCTGCAGAGGTTATTATGAATATGTGTAAGCAAATGGGCATTGAAGTAGTCGATGGAGACTACGTGGTCTCAAGAATGCCTGACCTTATCAACAAAACAGGCAAAGTATTTGTCATTGATGCAAGGCCTGCAAGGACATACAATGATGGGTTCATCCCCACGGCATTCAACATGTTTGACGCGAGATTTAAGCTCATCTACCCCGAGTTTGAAAAATTAAACCTTCCCAAAGATACGGAGATATTGATTGGAATAGGAAGGCCTTGCCCCATGAGCCTTAGCGATATCAAAATGCTCAAAGAAAAAGGGTTTACCAATCTGAAAGCCTTTGTCAAAGCCCCCGTATTCTTTGACAAGTATTTTTCTGAAGTCACCGCCAAGGGAGCAAGAAAACATATTCGAGACGGCGCCGTTGTCGTTAACCTTGCCGATGATGCCGACTTATCCAAATTCTTTGCCGCAAATACCGCAAAGGATAAAGTCATTGTCATTGTGGGCTCGGCCGATAAAGCAAAAACCAATTATGCCCTGACTGAAAAGGTTTATAAGTCTGGTTACAAAAAAACAGCTGTATTCAATGGCGATATTAACGATATTAAATAGGAGATAATACCATGAAAAAACTATCTGTTTTACTTACCGTAGCGGTATTTTTTATGTTTGTTTTTGGATGTGCAGCTCAAAGGCAGGTGGCCCCTGTAAAAGCCGAACCGAGGGTAACGGTAAATAAAATTGACGCCATCAAGGCAGGCAAGGAAGATGGGACGATTGACAAAGACTTCTTCAAAAAAATAGTAGCTGAAAAACCAGAAAACGTAACTCTCGTGGATGTTAGAACGCCATTTGAGTATAAAGCAGGTCACTTTGATGGCGCTAAACATGTGTTCATCAACGACCTCTTTAGCAAAGGATGCGATGATACCATTGCTCAGCTTCCAAAAGAAGGGTATGTGGTGTTTGTATGTGCCACGGGTGCAAGGGCTGCCGAAATGTATTTTGGGCTTATTGACGATTGCAAATACAAAGATACCAAGCGGCTGTTTTTCCTGGATGCCGACGTTGCATACACACCAAAAGGTCCTGTCATCAAATAAATGAATCTATTCCCCAAGGGGGGGGAGCAGCTCATGCTTTTCTTTTGGGAAAAATACATGAGTAATTTCCTTCAGGGAGGAGGTTGTTCGCATGTTCAAATCCATCGGTTTTATCGGAGGTGGAAGGGTCGCCAGGATCATCCTGGGTGGTTTCGACCGGAAAAGGAGATGGCCCGGCAAGGTGATCGTCAGCGATGCCAATGCCGATGTTCTGAATAACCTCAAGCAGCGATTCCCGAAAATTGAAGCGGCGGACGGGGATCCCAAAAAACCCGCTGCCGCCGATGTCGTCTTCCTGGCCCTCCATCCCCCGGCGATCATGGGAATGCTTAGTGAAATGAAATCAACGCTCCGCCGGGATGCGGTGGTCGTCTCCCTGGCCCCGAAAGTATCCATCTCACAGATTTCCGGCGGGCTTGACGGCTTTTCCCGCATCGTCCGGATGATACCCAATGCACCGGCGGTCGTGAATAAAGGTTTCAATCCGCTGGCGTTCTCCGCCGTATGGCCAAAGGACGAGAAGAAAAAGCTGTGCAAATGGTTCAACGTCCTGGGCGACTGCCCGGAAGTGGCGGAAGAAAAATTGGAGGCCTATGCCGTAATCAGCGCTATGGGGCCGACCTATTTCTGGTTTCAGTTTTATGAGTTGGAGGAACTGGGAAAGACCTTCGGGATGAGCCCGAAAGAGGCAAAAGAAAGCCTGGCGAAAATGTTGAGGGGAACGCTCAAGACCATGACGGACTCGGGATTGTCACCCGCCGAAGTCATGGATCTGATCCCCGTGAAACCCATCGGAGAGGAAGAAGCAAACATCCGGAACATTTACCGGACAAGGCTCCAGGGATTGTACAGCAAGCTGAAAGGATAAATCATAACATTCTTGTAAGTTAAGGATAAAAGCACGTGAAGGAGAATTGAACATGACGCGCAAGAAAGCATCGATCCGGACCTTCTGTATGACCATCATGCTATTGATCCTGTCGGCGACCGGTCTTTGCGCCCAGGGGCAGGAGATACCCTTTCCGCAGTACGGTACGGGTCCCATTCATGTATTTATTTATACCGACTATTTCTGTCCGCCCTGCCGGGCCACGGAACCGCTTGTGGAACCCATTCTGCGTGACCTTTTGAAACGAAACGCCATCACACTGACCTTCATCGATGTTCCCTATCATCGTTTTACTCCCCTGTTCGCGAAATATTTCCTCTACGCTCTGAAGACGAAAAACGATTCGGATCACGCTTTCCACATCCGGAATGTACTCATCGGTGCAACGGCGGACAAGAATAGGACGACGGAAAAGCGCATCGGGGAACTCTTCAAAAGCAAAGGGATCCCTTATACGGTCTTCGAGGCCAGACCCGTCTTCGACCGGTACAATGCCTTGATCAAGGAAGATCACATCAATGCGACGCCGACTTGCGTCATCGTCAAGAAAGGCAAGAAGGAATCCTTCGTCGGAGGGCCGGACATTATTGCCGCCCTGAAACGGCTGTTCTAAACGCAAACATCACGTTTGCCCTACGGAACTTTTCCCATGAACGAGAACAAGATGATAAAAATCCTGAATGTCATTTTGCCTGTTGTCGGCATGGGCGTGATGATCTTCTATGAGATCTGCGATACCATCTGCGCTTATATTACGGGATCTTTTCTGGGCATCGATCTGAAAATCATCGGTATTCTCTTCATGGCCGTGCTTCTGATCCTGACCATCCCGGCGGTTGCATCCCACAAGACTCCCGTGAGCCATCTGCGGACCATGATGCTTGCGGGCGCTATGGGCGGGGAGGTTATTCTGTTCCGGTTTCAGGTGGTCCACGAGACGTTCTGTCCCTTCTGTCTGGCCTTCGGGCTTTGCCTGTTGATCCTCTTTGCCGCCAATTTCAGAGTCATGAACAAATATCTGGCCGGAGCGTGCTTCCTGGCCGGAATCGGCGCCTTTGCGCTGTTTTTCCAGGGATCCGTTTTGCCGCTTTACTGAGGGGGCAATAGAGATGATGGTTCAGGTCGATATGGAAACATCTGTCCATATTGTGACATACCATGAGAGCGCCTCCAGCGCCACACCCATCAACAAGCCTCGTTTCATCGCAGGGTTATGAATATCTGACCCCATCCACCTGACTGGCACCGATCATGCAGCATATCATGGCAACACAAGGCATAACAGCCTTCACCTTTTCTTCCATAGGAGACAACGCCATGATTGACGACTTCGTAAAAAGTCCGGATGCTGCGTTGTGCTTCATCATTCGTCGTTGCGGCGTACACCTAAGTACGCCTCACTCCTCAGGATTCGCACGCCTTGCCTGCGGAGCTTTTTACGCAGCCGTCGAATTTGGACAATTATCCGATTCTTTGCGAGGTCTTTATGATTAACGGAACGGCTTACGCGCAATCCCTGGAACGCATGAACTCCGTTGTCTTTATCTACGGGAAGCGGGTTGAATCTTTCTGGCAGCATCCCGTCATGAAGCCTGCCTTCAACTGTCTGAAGGAAACCTACGACCTGGCCTGCGATCCGGCCCATAACCCGGCCCTGCACGAATTGATCGTGACGGAAAGCCCCCTGACGGGGGGGCCCATCAGCCGCTTTCTGCATGTCATCCAGTCCCGGGAAGACCTCCTGGCCCGCATGAAGATGCAGCGCAGCCTCATGCGCCATACGGGGGGGTGCTTCGGCGGGCGGTGCGTGGCCGGGGCCGTGATCAACGCGCTGTGGTCGGTCACCTATGACGTGGACCATGAAAACGCCGGAAAGACGGACTATCATGAGCGTTTCCGGTCTTTCCTGAAAACCGCCCAGCAGAGGGACCTGACCGTGATGGGCAACATCACCGACGCCAAGGGCGACCGGTCGCTGCCGCCGCATCGTCAGGCCGACCCGGATCTGTTCGTGCGCATCGTGGAGCGCCGTCCCGACGGGATCGTCATCAACGGCGCCAAGCTCCAGCAATCCGGCGCGCCGCTCGCCCACGAGTGCCTCGTCGTCCCCACCACCGCCCTGGGACCGGACGACGAGCCCTATGCCGTGGCCTTCGCCATACCGGGCGACACCGCCGGCGTCGTCCACGTGAACGACTCGGCCTGCGCGAACGCCAAATTCATGGCCATGAAATCCGACGACATCGGCAACGCGACCTTCGGCATGCACCAGAGCGCCCATGTCCTGTTCGATCACGTCTTCATCCCCAACGAGCGGGTCTTCCTGTGCGGCGAATGGAAGGCCGCGCGGGATCTGGTCCACCGGTTCTCCGATTTCCAGCGTTTCGCCTCCGCCTCCTGCCGGTGCGGCTATATCGACCTCTGCATCGGCGCGGGTATGGCGATGGCGGATTTCAACGGCGTGGCCCAGGTGGGGCATATCCGTGAAAAGCTGACCGACATGAGCATCGACGCGGAGACCCTCTACGGCCTCGTCGCCGGATCGGCGGCCCTGGCCGGGACCACCGCCTCGGGCGTGGTTCTGCCCGAAACGTTATCGGTCAATGCGGCGAAGATCTACATGAACGATGCCATCCTGAAGGCCGGGCAGCGCCTTGCCGAGATCGGCGGCGGCATCCTCGTGACGCGCCCCTCGTCCTGCGACCTGGAGATTCCCGGCGTCGGGGACCTGCTGCGGAAGTACCACCAGGGGAGAAAGGGCGTTCCCGTCGAGGATCGCCTGAAGATGGCCCGGCTGTGCGAATCCCTGTCGGGCCTGGCCGCCCTGACCCCCATTCTGTCCGTCATTGCCGCCGGCCCCCCGGCGACCCAGCGGCTGAACTTCCGGCTCATGACGGATTTCGACCGCGATCGCAAGGCGGCGGAAAGGCTCGCGGGCATTGCGGCGCCCGCCACCGGAGAGAAGAAATAGTCCTTTTAGATGAACGCGTAAAAAGTAAATGATCCCCTCCCTTGGCGGGAGGGCAAAGGGGAATCTCAACAGAAATCGCATTTCCCCTCCCCTGGCGGGAGGGGATAAAGGGGAGAGGGAATTTGTACGAACATACAGGAGGATATGCCGTGGATTTCAAGCTGACGGAAGAACAGGAACTCATCCAGCGCTCAGCCCGGGAGTATGCCGAAACGAGACTTCTTCCCCGGGTTGCAAAAATCATCGAGGAAAACAAGGTCCCGGATGAGGTGATCCGGGATCTCAAGGAGCTGGGCTTCTTTGCCCTCTTCATGCCGGAGGCCTATGGCGGCGCCGGATCGGATTACCAGAACTACGTCCTCGTGATGGAGCAAATCGCCCGGATCTGCCCGGCCGTGGCCGTCATCATGTCGGTCAACGCCGTGGGCCTGGCGGCCGTGGAGATCTTCGGTACGGAGGCCCAGAAACAGACCTTTCTGCCGCCGGGATGCAGCGGCGACGGCGCTTTGTCCTTCGCCTTCACGGAGCCGGGCACCGGTTCCGATCCCAAACAAATCACGACGACGGCAACCCGAAAGGGGGACGCCTACATTCTGAACGGAACCAAGCGCTTCATCACGAATGCGAGCCTACCCGGCCCCATCGTCATCATCGCCCGCGACAAGGAGGCCGGCGAGATCAGCGCCTTTATCGCGGATAAGTTCTGCGACGGCTACGCCCTCTCCGAACCCTGGCACAAGCTGGGCTGCCAGGGGGCGCCGCTGTACGACGTCTATCTCAAGGATATGGCCGTGCCGGTCGAAAACCTGCTGGGCGATCCGGGCAAGGGCTTCTGGATTCTCAAGGTGGCCCTCGCCCTGGGCAAGATCGGCATCAGTTCGATCTTTCTGGGGACGATGCTGGCGGCCTACGAGGAAGCCCTGCACTATGCCAGGGAGAGAACGCACCGCGGGGAGCCGATCACGAAGTTCCAGGCCGTGCAGGCGGCCATCGTGGACATGGCCATGAAGTACGAGGCCGCGCGCTGGATGACGTACCGCATCGGCTACCTGGCGGATCATGCCAAAGACAAGGGCTCCATCCTGAAGGATTCCGCGATGGCAAAGATCTTCGTCACCGAGACGGCCGTGGACCTGGCGCGCATCGCGATGGGCATTCACGGATCATACGGCCTCATGCAGGAATACAAGATATCGCAGATCTGGCGCGACGTCATCTTCGGGCCGCAGGTCGAGGGGGTGTCCCATCTGCTCAAGGCCCTGGTCGCCGGCGAAATCCTCCGGGGTTGAGGAAAATGGAGACAACGCTCATTTTCTCCTCTGGAAACAGGGGCACTGCCCCTATTTTTCTGTTTTCCCCTCCCCTGGCGGGAGGGGACGAAGGGGAGGGGGAAGGAATTCGTGACTTTTTACAAGGGCATCCATATGAACATTCGCGAAAGGGAGAACAGCATGAAAGATAAAGCCGTCATCACCGCAGCCATCACGGGAAGCATCCACACGCCGACCATGTCCCCCTATCTGCCCATCACGCCTCAGCAAATCGCCGATGAGGCCGTGCGGGCCTACGAAGCCGGCGCGGCGGTCTGCCACGTCCACGCCCGGAACCCCGAAACGGGCATGCCCGTTCCCGACACCAACCTCATGCAGCAGATCATCACGAGCATCAAGAGCCGCTGCGACATCGTCGTCTGCATCACCACGGGCGGCGGCATGGGCATGACCGTGGAACAGCGCGTGGCCCCGGTCACGCTTTTCAAGCCGGAGCTGGCCTCCTTCAACGCCGGATCCGTCAATTTTGCCCTGTTCCCCGTCATTCCCAGATACAAGGAATGGAAGTTCGAGTGGGAAAAGATGTACCTGGGGATGTCCGAGGATTTTATTTTCCCCAATACCTTCAAGACGATGCGCGAGTACTGCGGGTTCTTCGGGCAGAACGGGACGAAGCCGGAGTTTGAGATCTACGATTCGGGCATGGTCAACAACGTGGCCTACCTGATCCAGGCGGGCCACGTCAAAAAGCCCGTTTACATCCAGTTCGTCATGGGCGTTTTGGGCGGCATCACGCCGAGCAGCAAAAACCTGCTGTTTCTCGTGGACTATGCAAGGGAGCTCATCGGCGATTTTGAATTTTCCGTCTGTGTGGCCGGGCGGGCCCAGTTCTCCCTCTGCACGCAGTCGCTGCTCATCGGCGGCAACTGCCGCGTGGGCCTGGAGGACAACCTTTATCTGGACAAGGGACAGATGGCGAAAAGCAACGGCGAGCAGGTGGCAAAGATGGTGCGGATCGCCCGCGAACTCGGCATCGAACCGGCCACGCCCGACGAGGCAAGAAAGATCCTCGGCCTGAAGGGCATCGCCCAGGTCAATTACTGATCACTGGAGAGCGGAAACAGCATATATCTACTTAGCGACGATATCGATCATATCAGGTGCCTGTCGATAGTTTTCGGAAATCCCTCAGCATCGAGAGGGCAGCCTCGTAGGCGTTGGTCCCTGGAACACCTTCCCTAAATGTTCCTGATCCGATGCGAAGAATGATAGCGAGCAGATCGGCATCTGTCATCCGTTCCGGGCCTTCGGCAAGGAGTCGTTCGCGCGGGCGTTCCTTTGTTGGCCAGGAAACGATACCTTTTGATTTCGTTCTAACTGTTTTCATGTTAAAAATTTAGATTACGAGGAAGACGATTTATTGTCATATTCTTTGAACCATTTCTTTCCCTTTACTGTCAACCGGTACCGCTGGAGTGAGCTCTGGGGTTTATCGGGAATGGTCATTTCGAGAAGTCCCTCGCCTATTAGAGGATTCAGGTATTTATTCCGGAATTTTGTTCGGTTTGTCCAGGAGAGAGCCTCCATGAGATCATTTATACCTTGGGCAGTTTGCACAGGTTCAATATTTTCATAATTTCCCTTGGCTCCAGCCCTAACTTGGTCCCGACTTGGTGCCGACTTGGTGCCGACTTGGTGCCGGGCTCTTCTGGATCAGCCCTGTCTTCTTTTGTAATCCGTTGCAGTGCGCCTGGATGGATTGGAAATCTTGCCACGAAATAGGTCCGGTCTTCATCCGTTTCGAAGACTGGCAGTGGGAGATCCGTTTTTCTGAATCGCCCGGAGGATTTTGGGGATACCCGTGCCTCGGCCTTCGGTCAGGTTCAACTCTTTGAGAAACTCGCCGATCCGGCGGTTCCGGTAGCGGCGCGTCACGCCATGACCGGTTCGGAGGTCATCAAGATTGACGGATCGGTCGGGGCCGGGATAGCTGGCGATAGTAACGCAATCGGGGAGGATGCGGACTTCGATGGGCTCTCGGATCTCATAACTGCGATGATAGACGGCGTTGACGAGGGCCTCTTCCAGTGCTTCATAGGGATAGTTGAAGAAGCGCTCCGCCTCGGGTTTCCCCCGCTGCTTGACAACGATCTCCTCGATGAGGATGGTATTGATATAGGCAAGGGCCTCCTTGACCATGCGATTCAGAGGGCCTTTGAAGATCTTTCTCGGTGAAGACATCGCCTCCCGGTCCGTCGGGAAACTGGACGACGTCGATCTGGGTCTGGGGAAAGAAGCGGTCAGGATCTTCGTTGAAAAAAAGCAGGCCCACGTTGAGGGGTTTGAGCATTTCTCCGGGGCCGGAGATGATGTGCATCTGGCGGCAGAGCTGGGCAAAGTCCATGGCCTTCGCGTCGTCATAGAGCTTGCTCCCCACCTCCCGCAGAAAATCCCGGATCAGGGCCAGGTCCAGATCGTCGAGGGAAGCCTGATGAGCGATCCGGTCATCGAAGGGAACGGTGGCTGCCAAACCGATGAGTTCCACTTCATCGTTGTGGGTCGCCCGGACGGTGGCGGAGGCCTTGCGGATGTAATAGGCAAATTCTTTGGCTTCCTTCGAGAGGGATACGGGGGCTTTGTAGGGCCGGGTCTGGCCGCCCGGCGCCCAGAGGATCAGGACATGGCGATCCTGGATCACATAAGGGGCGATGATCGGATGGTAGGCCGGTTGGATCCGGTAGCCCAGGGCGAGGATCTCCTTTTGGATTCCGTCTATCTTGTTTACTGGGATTCCGGCAGGTGGCAGGATGGGCTGACCATCCTTTTCCTCGATGCCGATGACGATGTAACCCCCGCCCAGATTGTGAAAGTCGTTGGCAAAGGCGCAGAGGGTATGGATGACGGCCTCCGGATTCCACCCTTTCTTGAATTCCAGGCGCTCACCCTCGATGGTTCGCCCCTTGATGAGTTCGTCAATATTGATCGGCAGGCGTGTGTCAGACATGGTTCTCATTTCCCGGTACATTGAGCATCAAATTTTAACCCAGAGAAATAGCAGATGCCTGTTACATATTTTCGCGATGATAATAAGATGCTTTTCAATTTATAATATCTACTATGAGTATAACCTTTTGTCGAGAAGTAAGTTTTTATTGATGATATCGTAACTGCATTTTGTGTCTTCCTGGGACACGCCATGCATCTTCGTCATCATACGATTTCCGGAAATGGTGTGCATCTTACTTTGCTATCTATTTGCCGGAGGATTTCAGAAATGACCTGCTGAAGGACATGAAAAAATGGGTGAAGCGGCAGGAAGCGCTACCACCTTTCAACTCGCAATAAATAAACTCAACCGAAGCGCTTTTTTGTAGACTTGTATTTGACTTATCTTGCATCCCTGCGGCAAAGCCGAACTCAACTTTATACGGCCTCAGCGGGATTTCTTTCCAGCTTGATCCCCAGTTTTTTCATGCGGTTGATGAGCGTCGTGCGCTTCAGGCCCAGCAGGACTGCGGCGCCGTCTTTGCCGCCGACCTGTCCGTTCGTCCGCTTCAGGGCCTTGAGGATCTGCAGCCTTTCCGCATCCCGAAGGGTCAGCGGTTCGCCGGCGGCCGGATCGGCGACGCGCCCGGCATCCAGTTCGACGAACCGGATTCTCGGGCCTCCGAGGATCACGGCCCGCTCGACCATGTTGGCCAGTTCCCGGATGTTTCCGGGCCAGGAATAGGCCCTGAGCTTTTCCATCTCCGTCTCGGTGATTCCGGAATAGCGCTTGTTGTACTGGGCGCAGAACTGCTTGAGAAAATGCATGGCCAGAAGCGGAATATCCTCCCGGCGTTCGCGCAGGGGGGGCACGGTGATGGGAAAGACGTTGAGCCGGTAATACAGGTCGTCCCGGAAGCGCCCCTTCGCCACCTCCTTCTGCAGGTCCTTGTTGGTGGCCGTAATGAGACGGAAATCGGCGTACAGGAGCTTGGTCCCGCCGACGCGCTGAAACTCCTTTTCCTGGAGAATCCGAAGCAGCCTGCTCTGGGTGGCCGGGGGGAGTTCTGAAACCTCGTCCAGAAAGATCGTCCCGTTGTGGGCCAGCTCGAAGCGCCCCGCCTTGGTCTGGAATGCCCCGGTAAAGGCCCCGCGCTCATGGCCGAAGAGTTCGCTGTCGATCAGGCTGTCCGGCAGCGCGGCGCAGTTGACGCGGATGAAGGGCCCTTTCTGCCGCGGGCTTTCCCGATGGATGGCCCGGGCGATCAGTTCCTTGCCGACCCCGGTCTCGCCGCCGATCAGAACGGTGGACGGGGTGGGCGCCACCCTGGCGATGAGATGGTGAATGGCCATGATGCCTTCGCTGCCGCCGATGATGTCGCCAAAGGGCCTGAATTCCTCCTTCTCCTCGCGATAGTAAACGTTTTCCTGGATGAGCCGCGCGTTGAGCCGCGCGATCTCGTCGTAGGCCTGGGAGCGGTCGATGGAGACGGCGATCTGCGATGCGATGGCCGACAGGAGCTTGCGCCGGTCGGGGCTCATGTCGAGCGAGAAGAAACGGCTGTCCTGATACAGGGCGCCGATGACGCGTTTTCCCAGCAGCAGCGGCGTGATGATCACGCGGCGAAAATGGATGTCCCCCGGGACGCTCACGTCATACTGGATGATCCCGCCGCCTTGATCCTCCGTGGCCGCCCTGATCCGCTCGATCGTCTCCCGGAAGTTTTCCTCTTTCAGGGATTCCTGGGTCAGGTTGCGGGAGGCCGCCATCTGCAGGGTTTTGGCCTCTTTTCCCTGGATGAAGAGCGCGGCCCGCTCCGCTCCCGTCAGGCGCGAAATGGCGGAGATGATATTGGACAGGAGCTGTTCGATCTGCTTCTGGTTTGTCAGGGCTTCCCCCATTTCAATGACGAGGTCAAACAGGCGGTCCTTTTCGAGCAGGTCGTCGTGGGGAACCAGGGACAAGCAGGTCCCGCGGGAAGACGTCCTGGGCGATGGGTTTCAGGATTTCCCAGGACTTCTCGGCGTAGGATTCAGCCTGCTTCCAGTTGTTCACCTGCAGGAACAGCCGCGTGAGACCGATCCGGATCTTGGCCAGTTCCAGGACCCCGCCGCTGCGTTCGATGGAGCGTTCGATCTCGAGCAGTTCCCGGATCTTCTCCGCCGGCGGCTTGTCCTCTTCGAGCATCTGGATCTGACGGTGCCGGATGATGCCGTAGAGATAGGGGTTGACGTGTTCTTTTTTCAGCGAATACAGGAAGTTGACCACGGAATCCAGTTGTACCGGGGAGACGGCCTTGCGGTGGAGGGTGTACCCGGCTTCGAAGACGTGCGGGCTGTTCAGGGTATGATACCAGCTCGATTTGCGCAGTTTCCACAGCACCTTGAAATGTTCGGCGGCCGCTTCATAGTTGCCTTCGAGGCAGCAGATGTTGGCCAGGCCGATGCCGGCCATGACCTCCGCCATGGGGATGTTCTCCCGCCGCGAGACGTCGAGGGCCATTTCGAAATAGGTTCTGCTGTTCTTGAGCTGGCGGATTTCGAGAAAGATAATGCCCGTGGTGGCCAGAGCGCAGGAGACAAGCGGTCCATTCTCGTTTTTTTTCGCCTGGTTGTATATCGTTTCGGAAATGCCCAGTCCGCGCTGCGGCATCCCCACCTGCGTGTAGCACAGGGCCAGGTGCAGGGCGATGAGCTGGGAGAAATCGTCTGCCGCCACGGAATCGAGCTCGCCCAGGGAGTCCTCATAGGCCTGCACGGCCCCGGGCAAATCGCCGCGGATCCATGAGGACAGGGCCTGCAGTTGCAGGCCGCGGCGATAGAGGGCGTTCTTCTCGCCCTTTTCGATCATGCGCCACCCCGTATCGAAATGCTCCACGGCCTGCTCGTGCTGGAAGGCCATCCAGTAATTCTGGCCGATCAGATAGATGCAGGGAGGCCTGCGCCAGGGCGTCTTCGATCTCGTCGGCCTGCTTGATGGCCATGCTGAGAAAATGGTTGATCTGCTTGAGATTGGGATGGAACAGGGAAAGGGAGGCGCGCCGCTCGACGGCCTTGATCAGAATCGCGATGGTCTGCCGGGAAAGCTGCCCCCTGTTTTCCTGCGCCAGATCAGAAACAAATTTCAGCAGGCATTCATAGAGGTGGATCGCAGATGAAATTTTGTGGTTTTCCTCTTCCATCAGGGCGGCCTGAAAGACGGCGTCCAGGTCCTGTTCCCGCATTCCCGCCAGCAGCGAAAGTTGCGCGGCTTTCAGTAATGTCTCTTTCGTAACGGGAACTTGCTGCTGCAGGAGATTCGCGGCACAGCGGTAGTAACCGGCCATCTCCGCCGGCGGCAGGCCGCCGATGATCTCTTCCCGCGGGAGTTTTTTCGTCCACTCGTAGATCCCCTTTTCCCCCGGCCTGGAAATGATCCACTGCCGGCGCTCGAGAAAGGCAAGCGCCGAGATCAGCCGGGACGGCGACACTTGGGGGACGCCGGCAAACCAGTCGATGGCGAATGAATCGGGAAACGCGAGGAATTGCAGGCAGATGTCTTTATCTTCCGGCGGGATTTCGCTGGGCAGGATCTCCTTTGCGGGCATGGCGGGATCTGCGCGTTTGATTTTCACAGGTTGCATGGAAGCCTCCCCTGATGGTTTTCAATGCCCCTTTCGACGGGGCTGCATCTTACTCAGGAGGCCCTGTCAAGTCAATCAATTTGTCCAAATAATAACATGTGACCATATAGAGACCGGTTTCTGGGGTCCGGCTCGTCGATGCAGAGCGTAACCATTCAGTATTCACTTATGATTTATTTTATCGGCGCCTTGGCACTGTTCGTGCGTAACATAGGGAGAGCTGCAGATTCATTGAAAGCTTTGAGATCTCTGCATAACCGCTGAAAAATGGTTCGCAAGCGGCGAATCAAATGTTTTCCGCCTTTCCAGAGATGACGTTTTCGGCTTGTCATGAATCATGATTACATCTGGTTGTCCTCTTAGCGGAAAAGATTTTTGAGACGCGGCGAAGCCATTTTTCAAAGGTCTCGCACGGGGATGCCTAAGACAGGTGAGGAGAATATCGCTATGGATTTTGAATTGACCGACGAACACAGGATGTTGCGGGAGAGTGTGGCCCTGTTTGCCGCGAAAGAATTGAAACCCATCGCCGAGGAGATCGACCGGGAAGACCGCTGGCCCGAAGGGATGTGGAAGAAGCTGGGCGCATTGGGCGTTCTCGGCATTACCATCGATCCGGCCTATGGCGGGGCTGGGGCGGATATCCTCTCCGGCGCCCTGGTCGTGGAAGAGCTGGCACGGGTTCTTCCCGCCGTGTCGCTTTCTTACGGGGCCCATGCCAATCTTTGCTGTCACAACCTGTTCACCAACGGCACGGAGGAGCAGAAGCGGAAATATCTCCCGCCGCTTTGCACCGGCGATCATATCGGGGCCCTGGGCCTGACGGAACCGAACGCCGGCTCCGATGCCGTGAGCATTCAGACCGCAGCGAGGAAAGAGGGAGACCATTACGTGGTGAACGGACGCAAGACCTTCATCACGAACGGTCCGGACGCCCGTACGATCGTCCTGTACACCAAGACGGACAAGAGCGCCGGCCCCAAGGGGATCACGGCGTTCATCCTCGATACGCAATTTCCGGGATTTTCCGTCTCCCGCGCGCTGGAGAAGGTCGGCAACCGGGGGTCCCGGACCGGAGAGCTCGTTATGGAGGATTGCCGGATCCCGGCGGAGAATGTTCTGGGCAGGGAGAACGCCGGCATTGCCGTGATGATGCGGGGCCTCGACGTCGAAAGGGCCTTTTTGTCCACTTATGCCCTCGGGATCGCCGAAGGCGCCTTTGGTGAGGCCATGAAATACGCCAAAGAGAGGGTGCAGTTCGGAAAGCCCATCGCGAGCTTCCAGTTGATTCAGGCCAAACTGGCCGATATGTACACGCTTATTGAAGCCTCCCGGCTTATGTGCTATAAGGCCTGCATCCTCGCCGGGCCAGGCCGAACGCGGGGGAAAGGGAACGGAAGTGCACAAGCTGGCCGCTGCGGCCATCCTCTTTACGGCCGAGGCCTGCGACAAGGTCTGCACGGAGGCCGTGCAGATTCACGGCGGATACGGCTATTGCCTCGAATACCCCGTTCAGAGATTCTGGCGGGACGCAAAACTGGGAACCCTGGGGGCGGGCACGTCGGAGATGCGGCGACTCATCATCGCCCGCGAACTCCTCATGACGTAGCGCAGCCGTTGAAAAATGGCTTCGCCGCGTCTCAAAAATCTTTTCCGCTAAGAGGACAACAGACGTCATCATGATTCAGGAAAAGCCGCTGATGTCATCTCTGGAAAGGCGGAAAATATTTGATTCGCCGCTTGCGAACCATTTTTCAGCGGCCATGCAAATATGACGTAACATCAACGATTTCAATTCATTTTACAGAAAGGGAGTGACGGTATGTCAAAAAGGGTTGCGATTGTATCGGTCGCGCAGAATGCCGGGGCCGAATCGGCGGACAACTTCTACGATCAGGCCTACCACGTCGCGCGCGAGGCACTGGACAAGGCCGGACTGACGCGGGAGGAGCTCGGAACGGTGGTGACGGCCTCGTCGGACATTTTTCACGGCGGCATCTCCTGCGCCAACTCCTATTACTGGGAGACCACGGGAGCCTTTCTCAAGAACGCCTCGCGGCAGGACGGCGAGTCGCTGTTCGCCTTTTTTTACGGCGTCATGCGCATCCTGAGCGGGCAGTACGACACCGCGCTCGTGATGGCGCTCTGCAAGGGCTCGGAAAATCCCCCGAATGACTCCTGCACGCTGATGTTCGCCGATCCTTTTTATCAGCGGCCGGTCGGGCTGACGGAAACGACGGCGGCGGCGCTGCAGATGCGGCTTTACATGGAAAAATACGGGGTCACGCGCGAACAATGCGCGAAGGTGGCCGTCAAGAACCTCGACAACGCCCGGCGAAATCCCTATGCCCACCGGAAGGGTCAATACACGGTCGATGCGGTGTTGAATTCGGGCATACTGGCCGATCCGCTCACGGAGCTGGAGACGGCGCCGAAATCAGAAGGCATGGTGGCCATGGTTCTGGCCACGGAGAAAAAGGCGAAGAAGCTGACTGATAAACCGGTGTGGTTCAAGGGGTACGGCAGTTCCCTGGACGCCTTCTTTCTGGGTGACCGCGACCTGCTGAACGGGCAATTGGGAAACGCGGCGGCCCGGGCATACAAGATGGCGGGCATCAGCGATCCCGGCAAACAGATCGATCTGGCCGAGGTGACCGAGCCCTATGCCTTTCAGGAACTGATGTGGTACGAAGACCTGGGGTTCTGCGGCAGGGGCAAAGGCGGAAAATTTCTCGACAGCGGCGCCACAGCCATGAACGGTTCGTTGCCCGTCAATGTCTCCGGCGGCGTACTGGCCAACAATCCCTATGTTTCGCAGGGGGCTTCAGCGCCTCGTGGAAGCGACGCTGCAGATCCGCGGCGAGGCCGGGGAGCGGCAGGTGGACAAGAAGGTGAAAACGGCATTGGCGCACGGAACCCACGGATTCGCCGGGCAATGCCACGCCGTGGCGATCATAGGCAGATAGGAGGAGGGGATATGGGAAGAGCAGTGGGGATAATTGGCGTGGGACAGACCCATCACGGCCGGCGGACCGAGATGTCCTATCCGGACCTGGTGCGGGAAGCGGTTGTCCGGGTCTTTGCCGACTCAGGACTCACGCCTGCGGATATTGACGGGGTGGTCTCGGGAACGATGCCGTCCATGATGGAAGGGATCGCCCTGACGCATTTTTATTTTGCCGATGCCATGCAGGCCGTCGGCAAGCCGATTTTGAAGACGGAAACCTGCGGCTCCACGGGGGTATCCATTGCCCATACGGCCTATTACTGGGTTGCGTCGGGCATGGCGGACTGCGTGCTGGCCGTGGGTCATGAAAAGATGAACGAAGGCAACGCGCAGGCAACGATGACCACGGTGGCGGAGCCTTTTTATCAGCGCTATTTCATTGCCGGGGCGCCGGGTGTTTTTTCCATGCAGTCCCAGATGTGGGCGGACCGTTACGAGATTCCCGAGGACAAGATCCGGGAGGCCGCGGCGTATATTTCCGTGACACATCATGACAGCGCCTTCGACAACCCCTACGCCCATGTGAAGCTGAAGGTCAGTATGGATGACGTCAAAAACGCCCGCCTGATCACCTATCCCGTGCGGCTGCTGGACGTCTGTCCGACCTCCGACGGGGCCTGCGCGCTGATTTTCGCTTCCGGGGACTTTATCAAAAAGCTCGGGAAGAAAGCGGCCTGGGTCAAGGGGGTCGGTTACCGCGGCGAGGAATATTTCTTCGGCGACAGCGACAAGGGCGTCTGGCAGAGCGCCGTGCAAGCCGCCCAGCAGGCCTATGACCAGGCCGGCATCAAAAACCCGCGCAAGGAACTCGACGTCGCCGAGGTCTATAATCCCTTTACGTTTCAGGAAATGCTCTTTTATGAGTGCTTTGGTTTCTGCGAACTCGGGGCATCGCCCGATCTCGTGCTGAAGGGAACCTTTAACCGGAAGGGCGAGCTGCCCTGCGATCCCTCCGGCGGCGTGCTGTGCACCAACCCCATCGGGGCGACGGGCCTGATCCGCGTGGCCGAGACGGTCCTGCAGGTGACGGGCAAAGCGGGCGCTCACCAGATTCCCGGCGCCAAACTGGCGCTCAGCCACGCCATGGGCGGCGTGGACCAGTTCAATGGCGTGATGATCGTAGGCTCGGAATTGTAAAAACATCCAACAATTGATATATAGATGGAGGAGAAGATTATGGCCAAGGAATACAAGACGCTCATGACGGAGATCAGGCTGCCCTACGAACTTTCATACGGCGCCACCTGGACGCGGTTTTTTGAGGGTATGGCGGAAAAGAAGATCTATGGAACGAAATGCGGCAAGTGCAACCGCGTGCTGGTTCCGGCCCGCAGTTTCTGTCCCCGCTGTTTCGTGGACACGACGGACTGGGTCGAGGCCGGACAGCAGGGCACCCTGACGGCCTGGAGCTATGTCAGTTACCGGTACTTCGGGATGCCCACCGAACCGCCTTTTATCAGCGCCCTGCTGCGGCTGGACGGTACGGATGTGGATTTCCTGCACGTGATCGGCGGTTTCGACATGAGCGATTTCGAAAAGACCCGGAAAATCGTCAAAAACGGCATGAAACTCAGGGCCGTCTGGAAGGACGAACGCCAGGGACACATCCTCGATATCAAGTACTTCGAACCGGCGTAGAGTTTATTAATGGGATCAGGGGTTCCGGCCCGGGACCTCAGTGATGGCAACGGCAGGAGAAATCTTAACAACTTAATTAAAAAGGGGGAATCTATGAGCTGGCAAGACATTTACAAGAGCAGGTTAATGACCGCACCGGAGGCCGCTAAAATCGTCAAGTCCGGAGACTGCATGTGGACGCCGCTGCTGCTGGGGCAACCGTCCATGCTGATCATGGACGCGATTGCGGACCGCGTGGACGAACTGAAGGATGTGGAGTACATCAACTGCCTGACCCTCAGGCCCTACAAGATTTTCAAACCGGAGTACCGGAAGACCTTCACGCTGGTCTTTGGCTTTTACAGCACCCCGCACCTGCAGGAACTGGCAAAAAGCGAATGGTCCAACTTTTTTCCCGCCCAAAGCTCCGATGCGGGCATCAAATATGGCCACCGGAAAAGGGTTTTCAACCGCCGCACGGGCATCATCACCCAGGTGACGCCGCCCGATGAACATGGTTTCGTGAGTCTGGGGCTTGACACCTTCTACACGGAAGCGATCATGGACGCCTCCGAATGGGTGATTGCCGAGGTGAACCCCAATATGCCCCGCACCTACGGACAGACAAACTTCCACGTCAGCCGCTTCACGGCCTTCGTGGAAAACCCCAATCCCATCATCGCCGTCCCGACCCCGCCGCCGTCCGACGTGGAGGTCAAGATGGCGGAGAATGTCGTCGCGCTTCTGAAGGACCGGGATTGCATCCAGATCGGCATCGGGGCCGTTCCCGCCATGATCAGCAAGCTCCTGGAGAACTCGGGCCTCAAGGACCTGGGCGTCCACACGGAAATGGCCCCGGCCGGCTCGCACCGGCTTGTGGACAAGGGCGTTGTGACCTGCAAGTACAAGAAGGTCAACCCCGGAAAGATCCTGCTGGCCTTCACGATGGGGGACAAGGAACTCTACGACTTCCTGGGCAACAATCCCATGTGCGAGTTCCGCCCGACCAGCTACGCCAACAATATCGCCGTGATCTCCCAGGAGGAGAACGTTGTGGCCATTAACGGCTCCATCGAGGTCGACCTGACAGGCCAGATCGTATCGGAGTCCGTGGGCAACCTCATGCGCACGGGCACCGGGGGCCAGCTTGGACTTCGTCATCGGGGCTTTCATGTCCAAGGGCGGCAGGGCCATCAACCTGGTCCCCTCGACAACCCTCAACGATACGGTTTCAAGGATTGTTCCCTACATCTCCCAGGGCGCCCGCGTGACCGTCCCGCGTCACTATGCGGGATTTGTGGTGACGGAACACGGCGTCGCCGATCTCTACGGACGGACGGAACCGGAAAGGGCCGTGGAACTGATCAAGATCGCCCATCCGAAATTCCGCGAGGAACTGGAGAAAGGGGCCCGCGAACGGGGCCTGCTCAAAAAGAAGAGCTTCTAAATAAAGGACGGCGAAGCTTCCCTCTTTTCTGCGGGGGAAGCTTCGTCATCTACTCTGAACGCCGCCTGCTTTCCTACATCCCATCTGTCATGACCCGCGTCGATAAATATCCACGCCCATTTCCCATTTTCCCATTGACACACGGGGTCATCTCTCCTATACTGCGCCCATAAAAAGCAATGCCTTATCAGTACGTTTCACATCCTTGCCCTGTGAGACCCGCTAAACGATCGGCGCGACGACGAGGCACCATGAAAAAGACCTTCCTTTATTTGATTTGTCTTGTCCTGATGAGTTCCGGGAGCATTTCCCTTGCTGCCATTCAATCCCTGATCAAAGAGTACACGTATGAGGCCAGCGAGCTGGACAGCAAAATCTCCTGTCGCGTGATCGCTCTGGAACAGGTCAAAAGAGAGCTTCTCGAGGAGCTGGGCACTTACGTGGAGTCCACCACTGTGGTCAGGGATTATCAAATCGATAAGGATGAGATCAAAACGCTTTCCGCCGGCGTTGTACAGACAAAAATTCTCGATGAAAAATGGGACGGCAGATCATTCTGGCTAAAAGCAGAGGTCAGCGCGGATCCTGACGAGGTGGCGGCTTCCATCGAAAAATTGAAAAACGACCGGAAATTGGCCGAGGAATTGGCCGAATCACAAGCCGAAAAGGATAACGCCTTAAAAGAAGTGGAAAGATTGAAAGCCGAACTGGCTGACGCGAAAGCCGATCAGAGAAAAATTGCACAGTATAACGAGGCCGTCAATCAATTGCAGGCCGGCGATTCTTTTGAGCAGGGCACGGCATTGACCGTCGCCGGCGACTACGAGGGCGCAGCAAAAGCATTCGACCGTGTTATTTACTACCGTCCCGATGATGCCAAGGCTTTTTTCCTCCGCAGCATCGCTTTTATTTTTATGGGAAATTACAAGCGGGCCAAGGCCGACGTAGAACAGGCCATGTTGCTGAATCCTGCCGGTACAAACGTTTATTTTCAAAGGGCTTCGGCATATAAAGATATTCGGGAACAGAAAGTAATCACGAAATACAGTCCCGTGCAACCCCTCCCCAGCCGAACTTACAAGCCTGTACCGCCGAAGAATGATCCTTTGAAAAACTTTCTGGATAAGAAACAAACCGAAAATAGACTCGTGAGGGTGACGCCGTTTCAGCCTGTTCGAAGCAGGCCCATCGTAAAAAGCACTGACAGGCAAATACAGACGCAACGCATCCCGTCTCAACAACAAAGACAGACGGTCGTCGCTCAGCCTGCCAGACCGCCTGACCGCATCGATAGAACAGTTCCCCCTGCCCGCACGCAACCCCAGCAGCAGCCGGTCAGGCAAAGCGTCGATCCGCAACACATCCAGGATCAAAGGCAGCCTTCACGTTCCCCAACGGCCAGTTTGCCGCAACCGTTGCCAAGAGTCGGATCATGTCCGCCGGGCTACCACGTGAGCGGCAACGCCTGCGTTGCAAGCGGCCCCGGCACCAGACCCGCCATGCTCAGGAGGGGTCCTTGCCCGAGCGGGTACCACCCGAGCGGAGCCTATTGCCTGCAGAACGTTGTTGCCCAGCCCGTCAGACCGGCTGACCGCATCGATAGAACAGTCCCTCCTGCCCGCACGCAACCCCAGCAGCAGCCGGTCAGACAAAGCGTCGTCTCTCAGCGTGTGGGGGATCAAAAGCAGCCTTCACGCCCCCCGACAGTCAGTTCGCTTCCGCCGTTGCCGAGACTCGGACCGTGCCCGCCAGGCTACCACGTGAGCGGCAACGCCTGCGTTGCAAGCGGCCCCGGCACCAAGCCCGCTATGGTCAGGAGGGGTCCTTGCCCGCGCGAGTATCACCCGAGTGGAGCCTACTGTCTGCGAAACTGAGTATGATATTTTGCCCGTCATTCGTTTAAAACGTATGCCGGAAGTGAAACATTCTTTGTATTGAAAAGAGGAATCAAGCTTTGAGTAAAATCAATAAACCGCTAAGCAAATCGCTTGATTACCCCCTCTATGAAAAGATGAAGAGAAAATCCCCCAAGGCATCAAAATACTGGATGATGGGTGATCGTCTTTATCACGCAGGTTTATTCTTGACGATGTTGTGCTTGCCGGCCGTGTTTTATGTCTATACTCAAATGGGATCAAGCGGGATGTTAATCTGGATGATGGGTGCGTTATTGGGGTCCATCGGGATTTTTGCAGTTGGAATTTACTTTAAAAGGGAATCCTATAAATTGGCAATCAAGGCTGGTATTGACATTGACAAAATTTAATGAGGCGCCCGAGTGATTTGGATTGATTTATGGCAAACGAGAAGGTATAAGGGGGCACGAATATGGTTAAAATAAATAACAGGAGGTGATTAATGAACAAAGCGCAATTGATCGATGAAGTGGCAAAGGTTACGTGCAGCAAGAAGGAAGCGGAGCTGGCAATAGGCGCAACACTGGCGGCAATCCAGAAAGCACTCAAAAAAGGTGATGCTGTTACACTTGTGGGATTTGGTACATTCGGTATCAGCAAGAGAAAAGCCCGCAAAGGCAGGAACCCCCAGACAGGCGAGGTCATTAAAATAGCCGCAAAGAAGGTTCCCGTATTTAAAGCCGGGAAAGGCCTGAAAGACGCAGTAAAATAGACCGACCCCTCACCCTATCTGGCCATGCTCATTGAGCCGTCTCACTCTCCGGCGGGACGGCTCTTTTATTAAATCAGGAATAATGCCCCCTGCATTCTTTCCCCTGTAATTCAAGGATTCATTTCTCAAGCAATTTTTTGATTGCATCTCTGGATAGATCATTGACGATATTTCCCGGTGTGCCTCCACGCTTTACCGCATTGCAGCTGATTGAAAATAAAACTTCTGTGGTATTGGTATTGACTAGTCGGGCACTGTAGGCAACGATTCCACCATGTCCCGCCATGTCATTCCAAATCTGGAAAATCGTTACCTTTCCAAAAATCAAGGCATCTACGGGAAGAATTTGTCCGAGCAACAAATAATCAGGATTATTTGCCACCCCCGTGAGTGATAATTTATGCTCATTTAATATTTTTTCTAACTGAGCGTGCTCAATTAATTTTACATTTGGAACATTCCTCAGTTCATATGATACAGCATCTGCAACGGAAACTCCGACATTTTCCGGTGTGATGTATTTTCCTTCCGGACCAAAAGGAGAATATTTTGAAACACCGGCGGCAGGAGCAGTGAACGTTAAAACACCGACTTTCATTTCCTGAGAAGGCGGGAATCCTTCCGATTTATGGGTGTCGACCTTGAACTGATCGGGAGCGGCACATCCCTGAATCATAGAGCAAATCGTTGCCATAATGACCTCATTTGCCGATGCTTGGATTGTAAAATCTTTCAAGGTCCACTCACTGTCCCCTTCAGCCAAGACAACATCACCGTGTCCGGGATGCTCTTTTTCCTCATGAAGGGATAAAATCTTCTTGCCTGACTGCTATAAGGCTGATTGTATCTGTGGGACAAACGTGTGTACAGACTCCGCAGCCGATACATGCCTCCGCGTCTATCATTGCTATATTCTGTTCGTCGATGCTGATCGCACCCATAGGACAATCGTCCACACATAGACCACAGCCAGTACAGGTATCACCATCAACGACTGCCCGATACCGGCTGGGAACGAGCATGCCGCTGGTTGCAACGTTTTTCGCGTAAGGCAGGGCGACACAACAACAATTACAGCAATTGCAAATAACCGTACCGATGCCTGCCTTATTTTCGGTGAGATGAACCAGTCCGGCTTCCTCTGCCCTGCGAAGAATGGATTTTGCCTCTGCAACGTCGATCCTCCTGCCCGTGCCACGCTCGATGGCATATTCCGCACCCCTGTTAAGTTGAAGGCAGACGTCAATCGGCTTGTCGCATTTACGCATAATCATTCGACAGGGGCAGTTCGTAACAGCAATAACGGATGCCTTTTCAATGATATTTGCAGCATCCTCATAAACAAGCACCTGGCTTTTTACTTCGATTTTTTCATTGATAGGGACAACACGGAAAAAAGGAGGAGCCTTCATGGCCGTGAGCGCAGCTGGAATCTGAGGGTACTCCTTTTCCGTGTATTGCCGCCAGAGATCAATCAGCTCCGGTGGCGCCTCCGGCCAAAGGGTAGAGGCGTCATGGAACTGGATGATATGCCTCGGCATGCGATAGACGGTCTTCCCCTCCCGGGTCGCTTTAAAGACCAACCCTTTATGAAATAAAACCTGAAGCATGCTGTTGATTGCTTCCCCGGATTTTCCAAAACGTTGGGCCAGTTCCTCCATGGTCGCCGGCAGAACGTTTAGCAGCGTTGCCTCCTCCGGCGTACAGACCGTTTTCCATATTTCCGGAACAATTTGCGAGTGCTCCGTTCCAACCTTTTTTGACAATTCACGGTAAAGATCCTGATGCGACATAGCCGTCTCCTTATGTGTGCCTGGTTTCAAGAAGTGCCATTCTAAACGTCTTTTTTTCTTATCAACTTTTTATATCGGGCTTGATGAGCGTATTGCAGAACCTGAAGCCACGTTGGCCCGAGTCAAACAGTTGGAGGGGATTATCCCGATTTATGCGTACCCCGATGATCGCCATCATAATATTACGGTACTGACAACCATCGCCAACGAAAGCAGAATCAAAACGCCCACCGTGAGCCAGGTGACGCCATTCATGAATTTACTGTTCACATAATCGCCCATGATCCGGCGATCATTAATCAACAGGAGCATAAAAATCAGAATGAAGGGCAAAAGCATTCCGTTGATGACCTGGGAGTAGAACATGATGGCGATAAGGGGCATGTTGGGAAAAAGAATAATCGCGGCGCCGAGAAAGATCATCAGGGAATACAGCCAATAAAACTGGGGGGCTTCGGTGAACTTGTGGTTCACGCTGGATTCCCACCCAAAGGCCTCACAGATCGTATAGGCCGTCGATAAAGGCAGGATCGAAGCGGCAAAGAGGGAAGCGTTCAGCAGGCCGAAGGCGAAAAGCCAGGTACAGTATACGCCGGCAAGGGGGGCCAGGGCCTGCGCCGCGTCTTTGGCAGTCTCGATCCTGATCCCCTGCTGAAACAGCGTCACGGCACAGAGCATGATAATAAAGAAAGCCACGATGTTGACCGTAAAGGAACCGACAATGATATCGATCCTCGTATAGGCATAGTTTTCGGCCTTGAGTCCCTTATCCACCACGGAAGATTGGAGATAAAACTGCATCCACGGGGCAATGGTGGTTCCGATAATACCAACGGCCATGGTCAGAAAGGCGGGATCCGGACGGATTGTCGGCGTAATCAGCGCCCTCCCGATCTGTCCCCAGTCCGGCTTCCCCATGAAACCGGAAATAATGTAAGAGATATAGAAAAGACAGGCCACCAGAAAGACCTTCTCAACGGATTTGTAATTGCCTTTGACAACCAGCCACCAGACGAAAAAGGCCCCGAAAGGAACAGAGATGTATTTGCTGACACCGAAGATCTCCAGGCTGGCGGCAATGCCGGCAAACTCGGAAATCGTGTTGCCGAGATTGGCTAAAAAAAGGACAATCATGAGATAGACGGTAATCTTGGCCCCGAAACGTTCCCGAATGAGGTCGGATAAGCCTTTCCCGGAAACGACGCCCATCCGGGCGCACATCTCCTGAATGATGATCAGGGCAATCGTGATCGGGATGAGTATCCAGAGGAGGGAAAGGCCGAATTGAGCGCCGGCCAGAGAATAGGTGGTAATGCCGCCGGCGTCATTGTCCACGTTGGAGGTAATGATCCCCGGCCCGATGAGAGCAAAAACCAGCCCCAGGGATCGCCAGAATCTCCGCTGGAAAAGGCGCTGGAAGATATTCTTTCGGGATTGATCCGTATTTTCCGGCATTGATGACCTTCGCCTTCGTCCATGATTATTTCTTACCCAAGTGAGGGGCCACGACTTCGAGAAGGTTCTTGAAAAGGATCACCCCCTTGATTCTGTCCGCAGCATCCACAACCGGAATCGCCATCAGGCCGTATTTTGCAAAAAGCTCCGCGATCTCGTCTTTATCCTCATCGAGATGGACGGATACCACCCGGTCATCCATGAGGTCTGACAGCAGACCCTCCCCCGGCGCCACGAGCAGCTCCCGTAAGCTGATCATGCCCAGGAGACGCTCGTTCTCGTCAACGATGTAAATATAATAGATAAAATCCATGTCTTCAGCTTCGTGCCGGATGGTTGAGATGACCGTATCAACCTTTGCTGAAGGCAAGAAATGAAGAAAGGCAGAAGTCATCAGTCCTCCCGCCTCTTCCTCCGGGTGGGCGAGAAGCTCCTTGACGTCTTCCGCCATCTCCTGCTCCATCTCCTTCAATATCCCTTCCGCCTTCTCTCTCGGTAGATCCCCCAAAAGATCCGTCGCTTCACTCAGAGACATTTCTTCTATGATGTCTGATGCTTCGGCAGCATTCATATCTTCGATCAGGCTGACCTGAATCTTCGGATCCGTTTCCTCAAGGGTCTCTGCCGCTGTTTCCACATCGAGGGACTGGAAAACAGCGCTTCTCTGACGCACATCAAGGTCTTCAATAATATCCGCCAAATCCGCCGGATGAATTCGGGAGAGACGGTCCTGGGCGATCTTCAGACGCAGGAGATCAGGCGAGGAAATGGGTTGGACAAACCTCCACGAGATGAAATGATTGGGCAGGTCGTAATCAAACAGACCGTGGAGAAAAAGATCAAGCGCCTTCTCCAGTCCGGAGCGACGCATGAGACCCCGGAATCCCACATCCACATGAATCAGATGGAGGCTCTGACGGGCCTTGAGAAATTGCAGGTCGTTGACCCGGAGCACCTTGGCGCCGTGGGTATCCACAATTTGCTTGTCAAGAAGTGCTTCTTTCAGCAGCAGTTCATTGTCCCGCAACGTCGGCGACCTGAAATCGTCGGAACAGACGCTATGCGCCTTGAATGGGCGTTGCCTCTCCTCAATGATGGGGAAACGATAAAACATCGCCGTCTTCTGCCCCTCCTCGGGGGAGAGCAAGGCATCGGTGACAATGGGATAAGGTTCGGCCAGGGTCGCCACCAGATCCGTAATTTTACCCATCGACCGGCCTTCCGGCCCCAGGATGGGCTGCCCCAGGATTTCACTTAAAAACAAAAAAACCTGCGGCTCAGCATTTACGGCCACGATTCACACCTCCAGGCGGCGCTGTATATAGCACAGTCCCGATCTCAGCGGAAAGGCATTTTTTGGTGACCCTGTCGATTTAATTCCATTTGACATCTCAATGGATATTCAGTAGTTTTTGTACGCTCCAACTCTTTGGTAAAATTTTTTTGGATGTAAATTTTTTTGATGGCAGAAGAACCAAAGGAAAAATGGCTGCATTATCTTGCTCTAAAAACCGTCATCCTTAAGGAAGGAGCTCCTTTATGGACACATCAAAACATCAGCACGACGCACAAGACTTCAAGGTGTCAAAAGGTTATGCATACTATGTTTTCCTGTTGCTCTTTCTCCTGTACTTGTTCAATTACGTGGACAGGATGGTCGTGGCGGCGATCTTCCCTTATCTGAAGGTCGACTGGGGATTGACCGACACTGAGTGCGGCTGGTTCGCTTCCATCGTGACCTTGATGATGACGGTGTTTGTTTTTCCTGTTTCTCTGCTGGTGGACCGGTGGAGCAGAAAGAAGGCCATCGGCATCATGGCCGTGCTCTGGAGCATTGGCGCGGCCGCCTGCGCCTTCACCCGGAACTTCACCCAACTTTTCACGATGCGCGCCGTGTTGGGCGCGGGCGAGGCGGCTTATACTTCCGGCGGCCATGCCATAATCGCCGCCTATTTCCCTGAAGAAAAGCGGGCCACCATGAACGGCCTTTTTACGGCCGCCATTCCGATGGGCACGGCCATCGGCGTCATTTTAGGCGGTGTGATCGCCGAAACGCTCGGCTGGCGCTACGCCTTCGGTATCCTCGCCATCCCCGGCCTGATCGTGGCCATTCTCTTCTTCTGGGTGAAGGATTACAAGACGGTGCAGATGGTGAGAACGACCCAGGACGGCGACCAGGCCGTCCAGGTGAAGATGAAATTTGCCGATATCGCCCGGGAATTCCTGCACACGCCCTCGGTGCTGTTCACCTATCTGGGATATGTGGGAAACACCTTTGTCACCACGGGCCTGATGAACTGGCTTCCCACCTACTACCACAGGACGGATGGCCTGCCCATGGACAAGGCGGGGCTGAAGACAGCCGTCGTTTTTCTCCTGGCCATCTTCGGCGCGCCCATCGGCGGCTACGTCACCGACAAGATCAGGAAGAAGTACCTCAACGCCAGGATGACCGTTCCCGCAATCACCTCGTGCCTGACGGCGCTCTTTCTCTTTATCGGATTCTCCTTTCTGGAGGGTCAGGCGCAATACCTCTTCCTGATTTTCTTCGGTTTTACGGGCCCCATGTTCGCCGCCGGCGGTTCTGCAGTCACGCAGGATGTGGTGCACCCCGGCCTCCGGGCGATATCGTACAGCCTGGCCCAGTTTTTCATGATGCTTCTGGGCTACTCGCTGAGTCCCATCTTCATCGGGTTCATCTCGGACCGCTATGATCTGCTCACAGCCTTCAAGTTCCTGCCGTTGTTTGCCCTGTTTGGCGGGGCGGCGTTCTTCATCGGGTCGTTTTATTACGTTAGAGACCTTAAAAAAGTGGAAAAGGTGAGTTTGAAGGAGTAATTTTCTCTCGTCAGGATCTATGCAGGGCAATATAATTAGGGACCGTTATGTCCTACAGCACAACACTGGAAGATAAAATCGAAGATATCGTCTATCAATGGGACAGCCTTGAAAAGAAAAAGATGTTCGGCGGTATCTGTTATCTGATCAACGGGAATATATGCTTTGGAGTCTGGAAGGATTATCTTATTGTATTGTCGGCGGCTTTCACATGCCGGTCTGGTTGAGCATCTTTGGCTTTATTATCCCGCTGGTACTGGTTTTACTAGGGTTTTGTACTCTAATCATCCCTTCAAATAGGTAACCTTATGAAAGATGATAATAAGACAAAGAAGCAGCTCGTACATGAACTGACGGAATTGCGCTCGCAAAATGCCGCGCTGAAAAAATCAATAACCGGGAGTATATCGTCTGAGCTTGCGGTCGAGGAGGCCCGTCGCTATGCCGAAAGTATTGTGGAAACTGTTCGAGAGCCCCTTTTGGTCCTGGATGCGGACCTGAAGATCATCTCGGCGAACCGCAACTTTTACAGAACCTTTAAAGTAACTCCTGGTGAGACGATCGGAAGTTTCATCTATGACCTTGGAAACAAACAATGGGACATCCCCAAACTTCGGGAGCTGCTTGAAGAAGTCCTTCCTGAAAAAGAAGCGTTCGACGACTTCGAGGTTGACCATAATTTCCAGGACATCGGTCATAAAATCATGCTGCTCAATGCCCGCCAAATATATCGGAAAGACATCGGCGCAAAGATGATCCTCCTCGCCATTGAGGACATAACCGAGCGCAAGCGACTGGAAGACTTGTTAACGGAGTCTGAAGAGCGCTACAGGCGTCTTTTTGAGACTGCAAGCGACGGGATAGTGCTTCTCGAAAAACGCGAAGGGAAGATAACCCATGCTAATCCGGCCACCGAGAAGATGTTGGGCTATACCAAAAAGGAGAGCATCGGGAATAAGCTTCAGGACATCGGTGTTTTGCTCGATATGGGTGATTTCCAAACGACAATGCAAAATTTGAACAAGATCGGCATTATTAATTACAATGATGTTCCGGTAAAAACCAAGTCCGGGCAGCATATTGATACGGATATATATCTCGTCGACAGGGCAAGGTTGGTACAATGTAATATTCGCGACATCACCGAGCGCAAGCAGGCAGAAGAGGCTTTGAGGAAAAGTGAGAGGGAATTGAAGTTAAAAACTGAAAACCTTGAAGAAGTCAATTCGGCATTGAACGTATTACTGAAACGTGTGGAGAAAGGAAGAATAGAACTTGAGGAAAAGATTTTGTCTAATATCAGGGAACTTGTTTTACCCTACATTGATAGATTGAAGAAGACACAATTATCTGATCATCAAGCCTCTTCCTTAGTTGTTATTGAAACAAATCTTGACAATATTGCCTCTTCCTTCCTCTATCATTTGAAAATGAGATATTTAAATCTTACTCACAGGGAGGTTCAGGTTGCTTCTCTTGTTAAGGAAGGGAAATCCACTAAAGAGATCGCCGAGTTGTTAAATATATCTATAAAAACTGTGGTATTCCATAGAAATAGTCTTAGAAATAAACTTGCTTTAAAGAATCAAAAAGCCAACCTTCGAGCCCACCTATTAACCTTCACATAAGATCAAATTATTACCTGAATTAACCTAGTAATAATTAGGCATTGCATTTGTCAAAATTTAACCGGATATTTATAAAGTATTTTTACGTCAAAAGAACTGAAAATACGAATATCTTTCTTGGCAAGCATTAGGTGATCTTATCAGTGTCTAAAATACAATTTTAACAGGGTGGGATGAAAGAATGCCTGTAAAAAAAGTATTTGCCAATGCAAAAGGAATGATTTTCTTGCTTTGTCCTTTCTGCGGCGAAAACAGCGAGAAACCGGCAAAGCAGTTTCCGATGCATCAACAAATAAGCATCTCCTGTTCATGTGGCAAAACATACGAGTTCCAGATCGAGACCAGGAATGAGTTCCGAAAACAAACCACTCTGGGAGCCATCTATTGGAAATTGGATTCTCCGGATAAATTCCAGAAAGCGACAATTGCTGACCTTTCGCTCAATGGTTTCTGCCTGTGCACCTCCGGCGAGCACACCCTTCAGAGTAACGACCTGATCAAAGTAAATTTTAAACTGGATGACAGCAGGCGTACCAAGATTGACAGAGAAGCGAGGGTTTGCTGGATCGCGGGGAAGAAGATAGGTTGCCAATTTACAGCTACTCCTCCCTATGACCCTAAAGTCGGGTTCTATGTCCTGGAGTTTACAAAAACGAAATAATCAGGGGGTGGCCCAAGGGGCAGTTGATACGATCGGATCGATAGAGGAGTTCAAACCAGACATTTTCGTTGTAGACCCGATCAGCAACCTGAGCGCCGCGGGATCAACATCAGAGGTCAAATCCATCTTAACGCGCCTGATCGACTATTTGAAGATGCACAAGATATCTACTTTTCAGCCTGAGATGCACACGAAAAAAAGAGGAAGGGAGCGTAAGATGAAAGCTGTATTACCCAAAAAGGGGAAGAAAGCAAAGACCGATGCGACAGAAGAAATCTGGAGTCTCCGATTATATGTAGCCGGTCAGACCCCGAAATCGATAACGGCCTTTGCCAATTTAAAGAAGATCTGCGAAGAGCACCTTGAGGGGAAATACAGCATTGAAGTGATAGACCTTTTAAAGAATCCCCAGCTTGCCAAAGGGGACCAGATTATTGCCATACCGACACTGGTCAGGAAGCTTCCTGAACCGCTTAAAAAGATTATCGGAGATCTGGCCAACACAGAGCGCGTGCTGGTGGGACTCGACATTCGTCCTGTCTCAGGAGAATAAAATCAACTTTGGTGCAGCAGCAATGGAGATGCAGAACGATCCTGTGATGCTTAAAAAGACCTATGATTTTAATGGGAAGGTTGTGGGCACGGATAAATGGATCCGTCAATAAGGGCCAATGCCATCCGCGTGCGATATGGTCTTCTATAGCTTTTAGCCGCGTTCGGGTCTCCTCTCCGCTGCCTTAGGCCTCTTGGCATTTCTCATTTGGCTCGTTGATCTTTTGTTTTGGGTCCGGATCACAGCCTGTACCTTTCTTTTATTAATACGCAATTTAGTTGGCGATGGCTCACTGTTTGTTAGTCGGTGAAGACCTGTTACGCCATATTCTTGTTTTCATTTATAAATTAGCGTTGATTACTATTCGGATGGTGATAAATAATTCTGCAGAACCTTTTCGCTGTCTTGTCTTAATGCACAAGTCTGTTCTGATATCGCGCTGCCGACACTCGCTTGTCGCCGCCATGTCGCCGCCTATCTCCCCTTTGCTGATTTGCTATACCTCGGTGTCTGCGCTCCTCCTCTCTATTGGGAGGATTCCGATTGAAAGATTCCTGGTAAGGAAGTTTATTAATCGATAGTCATGATCCAAAAAGAAAAAGCCGTCTACTCTTAAAAAATTGCTAAAAATATCCGGCATTTTCTGGGTTACGTCACCAGTTTTGTTCAATGACTATTTCTACATAGATATAATCATTCAATTATTTTTAATTTTGCATCTGGACTTTTTCGAGCAACCATTCGAAAAAATGAATTCCCTGGTGGATGGCTAAATCGGGTTACGTAGTGAAAGGTAAAATTTGGTAATAGCTTAAAATAAAAAGAAAATTGGTAGTCCCACGGGGAGTTGAACCCCGGTTTCCGGCGTGAGAGGCCAGCGTCCTAACCACTAGACGATGGGACCGTAAATAGGGAGGTGTCTTCTATGCAATAATCGTGAGGATGTCAAGGCGAAAATCAAATCCCGCTAACCGCTCATCATATGTTGAACGGCCTGGCGGATCCTCTGGATGACCCGATCCTTCCCCAGTGTGATCATCACTTCATCAATGCCGGGGCTGACCGATTTACCCGTGAGGGCCACGCGCAGGGGCTGGGCGACAATCTTGAGCTTGACGCCCTGACTTTCGGCGACCTCGCGAAGAAAAACCTCCATCCCGCTTTTCGAATAATCCATGCAGGAGGGGAGCTTTTCCGCAACGGCCAAAAGGTGTTCTTTCATATCGGCCGTCAGGAATTTCTTTGCCGCTTCCGGGTCATAGTCCACCTTGTCCTGAAAATAAAAAGCGCCCGATGTCCGCCATTTCCACAAGCGTCTTCGACCGGGTGCGGAGATCCTCAACCACATGATGGAGATAATCCTCGTTGGATGTATCAAGCCCGCGGGCCGTCCAGAAGGGCTTCATATTTCCGACCAGTTTGCCTGCGGGATATTCTTTGATGTAGTGCTGATTCAACCACAGGAGCTTCTCCGGATTAAAAATGGCGGCGGACTTTCCCACGGATTCCAGGCTGAAGAGCCGGATCAGTTCATCCATGGAAAATATCTCCTGGTCGCCATGAGACCAGCCCAGCCGAACCAGGTAATTCACCAGGGCCTCCGGCAGATAGCCCATTTCCTGATAGGCCATGACGGAGGTTGCGCCGTGGCGCTTGCTCAGGCGGGCCTTATCCGCTCCCAGGATCATGGGCACGTGGCCGAACTGCGGCGGATCTGAACCCAGGGCCTCATAGAGGAGAATCTGCCTCGGCGTATTATTCACATGGTCATCCCCGCGGATGACATGGGTGATGCCCATCTCAATGTCATCCACCACAACGGCGAAGTTATAGGTGGGATAACCGTCCGCCCGTTCAATGACCAGATCGTCCAACTCCTCGTTGTTGAAGGTGATGTTTCCCTTGATCAGGTCCCGGACGATCGTCATCCCGACCTGGGGACAGCGGAACCGCACGACGGTATTGGCCGCTTTGGTCAGTTGCTTTTCCCGGCAGGTTCCGTCGTATTTCGGTTTTCTGCCTTCCGCCAGCGCCCGCTTTCGCTTCTCTTCCAGTTCCTCCTGCGTGCAGGTGCAGTGGAATGCCTTTCCCGCGTCAACCAGTTTTTTCACCATGGCGCGATGCATGTCCACCCGCCGGGCCTGAAAAACAGGTTCTTCATCCCAGTTCAAACCCAGCCAGGTCAAAGCATCGAGAATCGCCCGGGTCGATGCTTCCGTGGAACGGAGCTGATCGGTATCCTCTATCCTTAAAATGAACCGACCCCCCACGTTCCTGGCATAAAGCCAGTTGAACAGCGCCGTTCTCGCCCCCCCGACATGCAGATACCCTGTGGGAGAGGGCGCAAATCTTACTCTTACCGTTCCAGCCATTTCTTTCCTTGACTCCCTTAATGATTGTGCCCCCTTATAGGGCCGCCCCATGACTTTTGTCAAGGTTGAATTTCTAAATTGTGCTTGACAACGGCATGATTTTGTAATTTACTTCCCGCCTTTATATGGCCTTGTTATGAGGGCAGGAAGCGCGACCCCAAACCGGGCACGGCAGGCGTGAATTGAAGATTAATGTGACGAACATCCCGGAAGAGGGCCTGAAAGTTCAGTTTTCAAAGGATGAAAACTGGTCCAGGCAGGTCTTCGCGGAAAAAGAAAATCCGGGGCTTCCCCTGGGCAGCATTGATGGTTCCGTTACCCTGAAACGAATCCGGGAAACCCTTTACCTTGAAGGGAACATCCGGACTGAAGCGGAAACGGACTGTTCACGCTGCCTCGAAACCGCCCGTCTGCCCATCAGCGCCACCTTTAAATATGTCCTGTCGCCGATACAGGTGGAGCATCAGGAAGAACAGGAACTCGGCGCGGAGGATCTGGATTTTGTCTCTTATCAGGACGATCTGGTCGACCTTGATCCCCTGATCATCGAGCAGATCCTGTTGCAGATCCCCATGAAGGTTCTCTGTCGGGAAGATTGCAGGGGTCTTTGCCCCCATTGCGGCATCAATCTGAATAAGGACCATTGTCAGTGCCATGACGAACGCATAGACAGCCGTCTGGCCATTCTGAAAAAAATGAAAGTCTAATCGTATTATTTATTGAAAAAAGGATGATGAATTATGCCAAATCCAGTAAAACGACACTCCAGAACGAGAAGAGACAAGCGGCGCTCCCATGATTTTCTGACCCCGGTTGCGGCTTCGGCGTGCCCGCAGTGCAGCGAACCCAAGCTGCCCCATCGCGCCTGCCTCAAATGCGGAACCTACAAGGGACGCGAAGTGATTCCCGTTGAAAAAATATCCTGAACCCGATACAGAGGTTTAAGGATCTCCCATGCCTAAAATCGCTTTTGTTTTTCCCGGCCAGGGCGCCCAATACGTGGGAATGGGTCTTGATCTTTACCGCGAAGATGAAACCGTCCGCAGTGTTTTTGCGGAAGCCGGGCAAATTCTGGGCATCGACATTGCCGCCCTTTGCTTTAAAGGGCCCCAGGAAGTATTGGATTTAACAGTCAACACGCAGATTGCCGTATTGACGCTAAATATTGCCATCTATCGCCTTTTAAGGCAAACTGTTGTCATAACCCCTTCCGTTCTCGCGGGGCACAGTCTGGGAGAATATGCGGCCCTCTACGCGGCAGGGGCTGTCCGGATGGCCGATCTTCTGCCGCTGGTCCTTGCACGGGCGCAGTATCATCAGAAGGCCGTGTCGCTGGGAACGGGCGCCATGGCGGCCATCATCGGTCTTTCAGCAGAAGCCGTTGACGATCTTTGTCGCAGCACGCAGTCGGAAACGGAGACGGTCGGCCTGGCGATCCGCAATGCACCGAATCAGGTGGTCATTTCCGGCCACGGTACGGCAGTGGAAAAAGTCATGGCGGCGGTGGAAAAAATGGGAGCCATAAAGGCGCTGAAGCTCCCTATCAGCGTCCCCTGTCACTGCTGCCTGCTCGATCCGGCGGCTCAATGGTTGCGGGCGGATTTGGAGAAGATCATCTTTGATGATTTTCAGACACCGGTGATTCCCAATTGTGATCCCGACATTTTCTATACCAGAGAAAACGCGCGGGAACTGTTGACCAGACAGATCACCTCCCCGGTTAAATGGCAGGAAACCATTGAAAGGATGGGGCATCTGGGCGTTGATACGATTGTGGAAATCGGCCCTAAACGTACCTTATCCGGACTCATCAAAAGAATCGATCGGAAAATGCAGCTCCTGAATGTGGAGGATTTTGCATCTTTGAAGAAAACGGCCTCCTTTTTCGAAAAGGAGGGTTAATCCTTGCAAGTAATGAATTATATAAAATAAACAGCAATGCAGATATCTGTATAAGGAGGTATTTTAGATATGACTCTTGAAGAAAAGGTCATAGCGATTATCATGGAGCAACTGGATGTCACCCGTGAGGAATGCAAGCTGGAAGCATCCTTCATCGACGATTTAGGCGCCGATTCCCTGGACCTGGTCGAACTGATCATGGAAATGGAGGAAAATTTCGGCATCGAAATCGCCGATAACGAGCTGGAAAAAATCCGTACCATTCAGGATGCCATTGATTTCCTGAGAAACAAGGGCATAAAATAGTTCTTCCGAAGGGGGTTTTTGTGAAAAGGAGGGTTGTCGTTACCGGTCTCGGCGCCATCACGCCACTGGGCAATACTGTTCAGGAAACCTGGGCGGGTGTCTGTGCCGGCCGATCCGGCGTCGGTCCGATTACCAAATTCAATACCACGGGATTTTCCACCCGGATTGCCGGAGAGCTCAAGAACTTCGACCCCCTGATTTTTATCAATAAAAAGGAAGCCCGCCGGATTGACGATTTCATCATCTACGCCCTGGCATCCGCGCATATGGCCATGACCGATGCGGGATTATCCGTGGATGAAACCTTCGCAGAGCGGACCGGCGTGATTATCGGCTCCGCCATCGGCGGCTTGATCACCATCCACAAGTGTATCGAGGAGGTCCTCCGGAAAGGCCCCAGCAGGATTTCTCCCTTTACCGTCCCCGCCATTCTGGCCAACCTGGCCGCCGGCCACGTCTCCATACGCTTTGGCGCAAAAGGCCCGATCGGTTGTCCGGTTATGGCCTGCGCGGCCGGAACCAATGCCATCGGCGATGCATTCCGGACCATCGCTCATGGCTATGCGGATGTCATGATTGCCGGCGGCGTGGACGCGGCCATATCGCCCCTCTGTATCGCCGGTTTCAATGCCATGCGGGCCATTTCCGTTCAAAACGATCAACCGGAAAAGGCGAGCCGGCCCTTTGACCGGCAGCGCGACGGTTTTGTCATCGGCGAAGGGTGCGGCATCGTGATCCTCGAAGAGCTGTCCTTTGCCCGGCACAGAGGCGCTAAAATCTATGGCGAGGTTGCCGGTTTTGGCTCTACCAGCGACGCTTTTCATATGGCCGCCCCGCCGCCCGGGCACGCGGGGGCCGCCCGCTGCATGAAGGTAGCGCTGGGCGACGCCGGGATGGCGCCCGCGGAAATTGATTATATTAACGCCCACGGCACCTCGACGCCGTTGAATGACGAATATGAAGTCGAGGCGATCAAAACCGTGTTCGGCGAACATGCTTACAAGTTAGCGGTCTCCTCGACCAAGTCCATGACCGGACACATGCTGGGCGCTGCGGGCGGCGTCGAAGCCATCTTTGCGCTCAAGGCCATCTGCGACGGAATCATTCCCCCGACCATCAATCTGGACAACCCGGGTGTCGGCTGTGACCTTGATTTTGTTCCGCATCAAGCCCGAGAAAGGGAAGTCCGGGCGGCCATGTCGAACACCTTCGGCTTCGGTGGTGTAAACGCGGTGCTCATTTTGAAAAAATTTGTGGGTTGATTCATGTTGACTGAAAAGATTATCATCGGCGCGGATCACGCCGGTTTCGCGCTGAAAGAATCATTAAAATCCTGTCTCGTCCGGCTTGGCCTGGAGATAACCGATGTCGGGACAGGAAACGCCGATTCCGTGGATTACCCGGATTTCGGTTGCCGGGTCGCGGCGGGCGTGTCCTGTGGAGCATATTCCAGGGGAATCCTGGTTTGCGGCTCCGGCGTGGGCATGACCATCATTGCCAACAAATATCCGCGCGTCAGGGCCGCGCTGTGCCTGGACGAGGAAACGGCGGAGCTGAGCCGGCGCCATAACGATACCAATATCCTCTGTTTAGCCGGGCGCAAAACAGATCCGGAAAAGGCAGAGAAAATCATAGAGATATGGTTGAAAACCGCCTTTGAGGGGGGGCGCCACAACCGGCGGATCGAAAAAATCCGGGAGATTGAAAAAGAAGTTTGCGCCCGTCAGACTGAACTTTGAGAACGTTGCATAACCGCTGAAAAATGGTTCGCAAGCGGCGAATCAAATGTTTTCCGCCTTTCCAGAGATTAAGTTAACGGCTTGTCATAAGTCATGATTACGGCTGGTCGTCCTCTTAGCGGAAAAGATTTTTGAGACGCGGCGAAGCCATTTTTTAAAGGTCTCACTTTAACGAAGCCGTCAAGCTCGAATATTGCCCATACAAAGGAGAGATTATATGTCCCTATTGAAAAAAACGGATCCCGAAATCGCCCGGGCCATCCTGGAAGAAACCTTACGGCAGGCGGGAAAGTTGGAGATGATTGCTTCGGAAAATTTCGTCAGTGAAGCGGTCCTGGAAGCCCAGGGGAGCATCATGACCAACAAGTATGCCGAAGGCTATCCTGCCAAGCGTTATTACGGCGGCTGCGAATATGTCGATATGGCGGAAACACTGGCCATCGAACGATGCAAACAGCTCTTCGGAGCGGATCATGTCAATGTTCAGCCCCATTCCGGAACCCAGGCCAACATGGCCGTTTATTTCTCCGCCCTGGAGCCGGGCGATACCATTTTGGGCATGAATCTCTCCCACGGGGGACACCTCTCGCACGGCAGCCCCGCAAATTTCTCCGGAAAATTCTACAACGTGGTGGCCTATGGCGTGGATAAGGAAACGGAAACGATCGATTTCAATGAAGTGGAGGCGCAGGCCCACAAACACAAACCGAAAATGATCGTCGTCGGCGCCAGCGCTTATCCCAGAACCATCGATTTCAATAAATTCCGACAGATCGCCGATCAGGTCGGGGCGGTGATCATGGCGGATATCGCTCATATCGCCGGCCTCGTGGCCACGGGACTGCATCCCTCGCCGATACCGATCTGCGAGTATGTGACCTCCACGACCCACAAGACCTTGCGGGGTCCGCGCGGCGGCCTCATCATGTGCAAGGAAGCCTTTGCCAAAACCCTCAACAGCCGCGTCTTTCCCGGCATGCAGGGCGGGCCGCTCATGCACATCATCGCCGCCAAGGCGGTGGCCTTCAAGGAGGCGCTGTCGCCGGAATTTAAAACCTATCAGGCGCAGATCGTGAAAAACGCCAAAACCCTAGGCGAGGCGCTCACGGCGCAGGGATTCCGGCTTGTTTCGGGAGGAACGGACAATCACCTGATGCTCGTGGATCTGACCCCCAAAGGCGTCACGGGTAAAGACGCCCAGGAAGTTCTGGACCGGGCAGGGATTACGGTCAATAAAAACGGGATCCCGTTCGATACGAAGGGGCCCAGGTGACCAGCGGCATCCGGGTCGGGACCCCGGCGTTGACGACCCGCGGGATGAAGGAAGCGGAGATGATTTTGATTGCACGCCTGATTGGAGAGGTGCTGACGCATCTCGATGACGAAGCAAAAGTCCGGGCTGTACGTGAGGAAGTACGCACGCTCTGTGATAAATTCCCGCTTTACCCGGAACGGATCGCCAGAGGGTAATCAAAGGCAGGCCTGAAAAAATGAAAAAAAAGAAGGAAGCCATTGGTCAGGGATCTGTTGCAAAAAAGGAGCGGCCAAGCTGGGATGATTACTTCATGGATATCGCCGCGCTGGTTGCCAGGCGGTCCACCTGCCTGAGGCGCGACGTGGGCGCCGTTCTGGTCCGCGACCGCAGAATTCTGGCCACCGGCTACAACGGGGCGCCGTCCGGTCTTCACCACTGCCTGGACTCGGGTTGTCTGCGGGAACAATTGCGAGTCCCTTCGGGTGAACGCCACGAGCTTTGCCGGGGACTGCATGCGGAGCAGAATGCCATTATCCAGGCGGCCCTCCATGGCGTCAGCGTGAAAGGCGCCCATCTGTACTGCACCAATCATCCCTGTGTCATCTGCGTCAAGATGATCATCAATGCCGGCATTGTTAAAATCACCTATCGGGATGGTTATCTGGACCAGATGGCAAAAGAAATGTCGATAGAAGCGGGGCTTGAGGTGGAACAGCGGTGAAGTGTCCCTTTTGTGCCAATGGTGAAAACAGGGTGATTGATTCCCGGATCAGCAAGGACGGCAGTGCGATTCGTCGGCGGCGTGAATGTCTTGCCTGCGAAAAGCGTTTTACCACCTATGAATTCGTGGAAGAAGTCCTGCCCGTGGTGGCAAAGAAGGACGGCCGGCGGGAACCCTTCGACCGGCTGAAGATCATTGCCGGCATCAAAAAGGCCTGCGAAAAACGCCCCATCAGCATGGATGCCATTGAAACCATGGTGGACAATGTTGAGCAGGCTTGCCAGGAATATCAGGGCAAGGAAATCCCTTCCTCCATGGTAGGTGAAAAAGTCATGAAAGAACTGCAACGCGTGGATGGCGTCGCCTATGTTAGGTTCGCCTCGGTTTACAGGCAGTTCCGGGATGTCGGCGACTTTATGGAAGAGCTGAAAGATTTGCTGGGCGTCACCCGGGAAGAGGAAAAGCAGCCGTAATCCTATGTTTACAGGAATCATTACAGCACTGGGATCGATCCGGCGTGTGACCCGTAAAGGGGCTGACGCGCTGCTGGACGTGGACGCCTCGATGCCCCTGGAGGATATCCGGATCGGCGACAGCATCGCCGTCAACGGGGCCTGTCTCACGGTGACCCAAAAGGCGGACCGGCATTTCACGGCCGATGTATCGGCGGAAACCCTGTCCCGAACCAATCTCGGGGCGCTGAAGGCGGGTGACCGGGTGAATCTTGAAAAAGCCCTGCGACTCAATGACTTTCTCGGGGGACATCTCGTCCTCGGTCATGTGGACGGCCAGGGGAAGCTTCAGGAAAAAACGAGCAGGGCCAATTCCATTATTTTCGGCATCGAGATCCCGGAAGGGCTTGTGCGTTATATCGTGGAAAAGGGATCCATTGCCGTCGACGGCGTCAGCCTCACGGTAAATCGTTGTGAAAAAAACCGTTTCTATGTTAACATGATTCCACATACGGCTCAGGTTACCACGCTGGGATTAAAAAAAGTCGGGGATATTGTCAATATCGAGACGGATATTATCGGAAAGTATGTTGAGCGATTCCTGCAGCCCCGAAAGGGGATGGACATGGGATTTCTGGCCGAACACGGGTTTTTAAAGTAACGAAAGAGCGCCAAAATATACGGGTGTTTACAAAGCGCTCAAAAAAAGGTGAAAGCATGAGTATCGCTACGATTAAAGAGGCCATTGTGGATATCAAGAGTGGCAGGATGATCATTCTTGTGGATGACGAGGATCGGGAGAATGAAGGCGATCTCTGTATGGCCGCAGAATTCGTCACCCCCGAGGCCATCAATTTCATGGCCCGCTACGGCAGGGGACTGATCTGCCTGACCCTGAGTGAAGACCTGGCCGATAAACTCCATCTCTACCCGATGGTCCGTGATAACCAGTCCCGGTTCGGGACGGCCTTCACCGTGTCCATCGAAGCCAAGCGCGGCGTCTCCACCGGGATATCCGCGGCAGACCGGGCAACCACCATCATGGCCGCGGTGGCCGATGATGCCAGGGCCGACGATCTGGTCAGCCCGGGGCATGTGTTTCCCATCCGTGCCCGTAAGGGAGGGGTGCTCGTCAGGACCGGTCAGACGGAGGGCTCTGTCGATCTGGCCCGGTTGGCCGGTCTGAAATCCGCCGGCGTCATCTGTGAAATCATGAAAGACGACGGCACCATGGCCCGGATGCCCGATCTGGAAATTTTTGCCCGGGAACACAATCTGAAGATCGTGACCATCGCCGATCTGATCGACTTCCGGATGCAGCATGAATCGTTGATCCGTCGGGCCGCTACGGCGAATCTGCCCTCCCGTTTCGGCGGAACGTTCAAAATCATTGTCTATGAAAACGATGTGGACGATATGAAGCACATCGCCCTGGTCAAAGGAGACATTCAGCCGGAAGATGAGGTGCTCGTGCGGGTTCACTCGGAATGCGTCACGGGCGATGTATTCGGCTCCGAGCGTTGCGATTGCGGCGATCAGTTGCACCGGGCCATGGAGATGGTGGCGGAAGCGGGCAAGGGCGTGATTGTTTACATGCACCAGGAAGGACGCGGCATCGGCCTGGTCAACAAGATCAAGGCCTATGCACTTCAGGAACGCGGCACAGACACGGTGGATGCCAACATCGAACTGGGTTTTAAGGCGGATCTGCGGGAATACGGCATCGGCGCGCAGATCCTGGTCGATCTGGGCGTCCGGAAGATGCGCCTGCTGACCAATAATCCCAAAAAAATCGTCGCTCTGGAGGGATACGGCATCACCATCACCCAGCGGGTCCCCATTGAAATTAAACCCAACGAAAACAATATCCGTTATCTGAAAACAAAGAAAAAGCGGATGGGACATATTCTTTAATTTTAGGGGGAGACAAACCATGCCAAAAATCATCGAGGGAAAACTGGTTGCCAAAGGGATGAAGTTTGCCATTGCGGCCAGCCGCTTTAACGACTTTATCTGCGGCAGGCTGATCGAAGGCGCGGTAGACGCCCTGACCCGGTCCGGGGCGGATGAAAAGGACATTCCGATCTATAAAGTTCCCGGCGCCTTTGAACTGCCGCTCGCCGCGAAGAAGCTGGCGAAAAGCGGGCGATTCGACGCCGTGATCTGTCTCGGCGCGGTCATCCGGGGCGCCACGCCGCATTTTGAGTACATCAGCGCCGAGGTTTCCAAGGGCATTGCCTCCGTCGGCCTGGAGACGGAAGTCCCGATTGCCTTCGGCGTTCTGACCACGGATACCATCGAACAGGCCATTGAAAGGGCAGGCACCAAGGCCGGCAATAAGGGCTGGGATGCGGCCATGTCGGCCATTGAAATGGTGGATCTGCTGAAAAAAATCTGACGGACAACAAAAGGCGTTCATGCACTTCAGACGAAAGGCAAGGGAAATTGCCTTGCAGGTTCTCTACGAACTGGATGTAGTAAGGATGGAGGTTCCGGAAGCGGTGTCGCTCTTCTGGAGCCACTTCACGGCGCCGGAAGAGGTCTTTGAGCCCTTCTGGGACTATTTCGATAACCTGGAAGACGCGCGCAAGCATCATTTGAAAAGCTTTATCGTGTCTCCGGAAACGAAGTTATTCTCAACCCTGCTGATCGAGGGGGCATGGCTCAACAGACATGAAATCGATAAGGTCATCAGCGGTTGTTCGGAGCACTGGTCCATCTCACGCATGTCCAAGGTAGATCGCAGCATCCTTCGAATGGCGGTTTACGAACTTTTGTACTGCCAAGACATTCCCCCCAAAGTAACGCTCAACGAAGCCATCGATCTTGGCAAGACCTTCGGCTCCGAGAATTCCGGGTCCTTTATAAACGGGATTCTGGATGCCCTCTACGCCAAGCTGCAAGAGACCGGAAAGAAGCCTGAAAACACGGGAGCAGAAGATGGAAAAAACAATGAATGACAGATATAACCCCCAGGAAATTGAAGAGAAATGGCAAGCACGCTGGGAAGACGACAAAGCCTTTAAAGTCACGGAAGATCCCCGCAAGAAAAAATATTACCTCCTGGAGATGTTCCCTTATCCCTCCGGCAGGATCCACATGGGCCATGTGCGGAACTATACCATCGGCGATGTCGTCGCCCGTTACAAACGAATGAAGGGTTTCAACGTACTGCACCCCATGGGCTGGGACTCTTTCGGGATGCCGGCGGAGAACGCCGCCATTGCTCACGGCATCCATCCGGCCACCTGGACGAAGGAAAATATCGCACACATGAAACAACAGCTTAAGCGGATGGGGTTCAGCTATGACTGGGACCGGGAGATTTCCACCTGTGATCCCGAATATTACCGCTGGGAGCAGCTGTTTTTCCTCTGGATGTACGAAAAAGGGCTTGCCTATAAAAAAAGCTCCACCGTCAACTGGTGCTCCCAGTGCCAGACCGTCCTCGCCAATGAACAGGTGGAGGCGGGGCTCTGCTGGCGATGCGAAACGGAAGTGGGAGAGAAATTTCTGGATCAGTGGTTTTTCAGGATCACCGCCTACGTGGAAGAGTTGCTGGACGATTGCGACAGACTTCCGGGCTGGCCGGAACGGGTCCTTACCATGCAGAAGAACTGGATCGGCAAGAGCCTTGGCTGCGACATCACATTCCCCATGGTGGACGGCGACGGGGCGATCAAGGTCTTCACCACCCGCCAGGACACGATTTACGGGGCCACCTTCATGCTGGTGGCGGCTGAACATCCGCTCGTCATGGCGCTCATAAAGGGGAAACCCCGGGAAGGCGAGGTGCGCGCCTTCGTGGAAAAGGTCAAGAAGCAGGACAAGATGATGCGCACCTCCGAGTCCTACGACAAGGAGGGGATCTTCCTCGATGCCTACTGCCTTAATCCCCTGACCAACAAGCGCATGCCGATCTTCGCCGCCAATTTTGTGCTGGCCGACTACGGCACCGGTTGCGTCATGGCCGTACCCGCCCATGACCAGCGGGATTTTGAATTTGCCCAGAAGTATAGCCTGCCGCTCATTGTGGTCATTCAGCCCCCGGACAAAACCCTGAATACCCATAACATGCAGGAGGCCTATGTGGAAGAAGGCATTCTGGTTAATTCGGGAAAGTTCGACGGCGTGGAAAACACGAAGGCCCTTGACGCCATTGCCGTACATCTGGAATCCATCGGCCGTGGTCAAAAAACGGTGCAATACCGCCTGCGCGACTGGGGTATTTCCCGGCAGCGTTACTGGGGCGCCCCCATTCCCATGATCAACTGTGAAAAGTGCGGCACCGTGCCCGTCCCCGAAGCGGACCTGCCGGTGATCCTGCCCCGGGATGTGGAACTCACGGGTGCAGGCGGATCCCCCCTGGCCAGGTACGATGCCTTTATCAACACGGTCTGTCCGAACTGTCAGGGACCGGCCAAACGGGAAACCGATACCATGGACACCTTTGTCGAGTCTTCCTGGTATTTCGACCGCTTCTGCTGCGCCCATTATCACGAGAAACCCGGTCTAAACCGGCAGGCACTGGATTACTGGATGCCCGTGGACCAGTACATCGGCGGGATCGAACACGCCATCCTGCATCTCCTCTATTCGCGCTTTTACACAAAAGTGTTAAGAGATTTCGGTGTGATCGGGGTTGATGAACCCTTTACGAATCTCCTCACCCAGGGCATGGTCTGCAAGGAAACGATGCGCTGCACCGAGCACGGGTATCTTTTCCCCGAGGAAGTCATCGACGGCAGGTGCAAGCACTGCCGGACGGAAGCGGCAATCGGCAAAACGGAAAAAATGTCAAAATCCCTGAAGAATGTCGTTGATCCCGATTATCTCATCAACCGCTACGGCGCTGATACGGTCCGCATGTTCTGCCTTTTCGCCGCACCGCCGGAAAAAGACCTGGAATGGAGCGACCAGGGTGTGGAGGGCTCCTTCCGCTTCCTCAACCGGACCTGGCGCATCATCGTCGATTACCTGGACGATATCGGAGAGCATCCAGCCCTTCCGGGGGCAACAGGAGGATCTGGGAGAGGATCTTAAAAACCTGAGGCGAAAGACACACCAGACCATCCGGAAAGTAACCGGTGATATTGAAGATCGCTTCCATTTCAATACGGCAATCAGTGCGATTATGGAACTGGTCAATGTCCTTTATCAACTCCGCCGCCCGGAAAAAGAAAACCTCAAAGCCCTGTCGGTCATCCGGGAATCCGTGGAGGCCGTGATTCTGCTGCTGGCACCGCTTGTCCCCCATATAACGCAGGAACTTTGGGGAATGCTGGGCTATAAACAGAACCTTGTTGAGGCGGACTGGCCGGTTTATGATCCGAATGTCGCCTCGGAAGAACAGATTACCATTGTCATTCAGATCAACGGAAAAGTAAGGAGCCGGATTATCGTCGCGGCGGATGAAGAAGTTGAGCAGATTAAAATAATGGCCCTGGCGGACGAAAAGATTGCCGGCTTGATCGCCGGCAAGGATGTCCTGAAGGAGGTCTATGTGCCAAAAAAGCTCTTGAATATTGTGGTGAAGGGTTAGAAAAGTGCTGAATCCCGAAAAAGACGGAGTCTGAAAGGCGTGAAATTGTCACATCTGAAATGGGTCGTTCTCCTCTGTTGTTTTTTGCTGGTCGTCGCCTGTGGTTATGGTTTTATACCCGACGAAGAGGCCATCGATAAAAGAATCCAGAAAGTATTCGTCGACGTCTTCATCAATAAAACCAGCGAAGCAAATATCGAGAACACATTCCGGACGGCTTTTATCGATCGGTTCATTCAGGGAGGAAGGTTCAAGCTGGCGGGCAGCCCGGGTGAGGCGGACGCCATTCTCAAAGGGAGCATTGAAAGCCTTAGCGCAGCGGCCCTGTCCTACCAGGCCACAAGCCTGGCCGCCGAGGATCGGATAACCGTCGTTCTGTCCCTCACCCTGGAGGCACAGAATCCTAAAAATGTCATCTGGGCAAACAGCAGTTTCTCCGGCCTCCAGGATTATATCATGGGCAATAACCTGTCCATTGCCCAAGCCAATAAAAAGAATGCCCTCATCAAGCTGTGTAACGACACAGCGGAGAGGGCATACAGGCTTATGATGTCGGGCTTTTAAAGAACGCTAACCGGCGAGGGTATTCGTCTTCCGGGTGAGGCGGGAAATCTTGCGGGACATGGTCTTCTTGTGAAAAACGCCCGTTGCCGCGGCCTTGGCAAGGAGGGGTATGGATTCGGCTAAAGCTGTCTTCGATGCCTCCTTGTCTTTCGCCTCGACGGCATTGAGGACGGATTTTACCGCCGTCTTGACCCTGGATTTGACCGCTATGTTTCGCTCGCGGTGTTTCTCGTTCTGCTTGCTTCTCTTGATCGCGGACTTATGTGTGGCCAAAAAACATCCTCCTTCGAACTTCTTTTGATATGGAGGCAAGCTTTTATCGGAATTAGGGGCTCCTGTCAAGCCCTAATTGACGGCTTCGGAAAAAGCCCGGATGCTGCGTTGCGCGGCATCCTTCGTCGTTGCGGCGTACGTAAATGTACGCCTCACTCCTCAGGATTTGCGCGCCTTGCCTGCGGAGCTTTTTACGAAGCCGCCGAACCTGGACAGTTTTCGTACTTTTTACAAGTCCATAATTGACGGCGAGGAATCAACAAAGCATGTATTCGGACAACAAAATCCATATCGTTGAAGTCGGCCCACGTGACGGCCTCCAGAATCTGAGCGGCTTTGTGAAAACGGAAAACAAGATCAGCCTGATTCGGCGCCTGGCCGCCAGCGGCATCCGGGAGATTCAGGTGGGCGCCTTTGTCAGCGATAAGGCCATTCCACAATTCAGGGATATGCGAACCGTAATGTCCGGTCTTCGTGACCTCCGGGATGTCACCTTGACGGCGCTGGTTCCCAATCTTCATGGCGCCAGGGCTGCCCTGGCCTCCGGCATCCGGAAACTCAATTTTTTCTTTTCCGTGAGCCGGTCCCATAATCTCAACAATGTCCGGCAGACTCCGCAGGAATCGCTTACCGCCCTTAAAATTATCCGGGATGAGTTATTGTCGGAAACGGATATGATCGTTCGCATCGACCTCGCCACTGCCTTCGGCTGTCCTTTTGAGGGAACCATAAAAACCGGGGTTATCCTCGATTATTTGCACCAGGTTGTCTCCCTGGGATTCCGGGAGGTGACCCTCTGCGATACGGTGGGGTTCGGCCATCCGGCCCTGGTTGAATCCGTCATCACCGCCTGCCGGGAGCATTATCCGGAGGTTGTCTTCGGCGTCCATCTGCACAACACCCGGGGACTGGCCCTCGCCAATGCCCTGAAGGCCTATGATGTGGGAATCCGGTCCTTTGACGCCGCTATCGGCGGACTCGGCGGCTGCCCCTTCGCCCCCGGCGCCTCCGGAAATGTGGCCACAGAAGATATCGTCTTCATGTTCGATGCCATGGGCCTGTCTACGGGAATTGATATGCCGTCCCTGCTGGGGGCGTCGCAATATCTGCAGGAGACTCTGCCGGATACGCCCATGGCCAGCGCCCTCTTCCGGGCCGGCCTGCCCGGGAAGGCCATATTGTAGGTGCGGATGAAAGTCAGGAAAGGCGAATAACAGAACCAGGAGGACCTCCTCGATGCTGTCTCGCGAAAATACCATTCTGATCGTCGTGGACATCCAGGGCAATCTCGCCCGGGTTATGGATGAGCAGGCGTTTCTGATTGAAAATAATCAGAAATTGATTAAAGGAATGCATGTTCTCGGCATTCCCGTGCTCTTGACGGAACAGAATCCTTTGGGGAAGACGATCCCCGAAATTGCCGATTTACTGCCGGGCGTCCAGGCGATCACCAAGGACTCGTTCAGTTGCTGCGCTGAAGAAAAGTTTATAAGCGCCGTCAAGGCCACGAGCCGGAAGCAGATCCTGATGACGGGCATCGAGGCGCATGTGTGCGTCTATCAGACGGCCATGGACCTGTTGGCGATGGGTTACGAGGTGCAGGTGGCGGCCGACGCCGTTTCGTCAAGGACCGCCCGGAACAGGGAGATCGGCATCCGGAAGCTGACGGACAGCGGCGCCATTCTGACCAGCGCGGAAATGGCCCTCTTCGAACTGCTGAAGACGGCCTCCGATCCGATGGCAAAGGATTTTTTCAAGATTATTAAATGACGAAGGATGCAACGCAACGCAGCATCCGGGCTTTTTACGCGGCCGTCATCTTTAATCTTCCAGCAATTTATATCCCTTCTCATTAAAAAGCAGCAGACAGGCATTGACGACATCCGTATCGTAGAGGATTCCCCTCTCTCCTGTAATATCATATAAGGCCGAATCGACGCCAAGCGCCGGCCGGTATGGCCGGTGGGACGCAATGGCATCCACGACATCGGATACAACAAGGATTTTCGACTCCAGCAGGAGCTTTTCTCCCGTTAACCCATTCGGATATCCCGAACCATCCATCCGCTCGTGATGCTCCATAACCATCCTTGCAACGGGCCAGGGAAAGTCAACCCTCTTGAGGTAATCAAATCCCGCCTGGACATGCACTTTCACCAGTTCAAATTCTTCTCCCGTAAATCTTACGGGTTTGTTGAGAAGCGCCAACTCAATCGATACCATGCCTATATCGTGCAGGACGCCTGCCAGACAGATGCCATGGATCCGCTCTTTCGTGAGATTCATCTCTGTCGCAATCGCCCGGGCAAGATCCGCCACCCTCCGGTGGTGACACACTTTGTAGGGTATGATCACTTCAACCCTATCGGCCAAGGCCTGTGCCGTTTCAAAGAGCTTTTGAAAACGGGTTTCTGATGCCTGCACGGCATCTTGTTCCTTTGCGATCTTAGCCGTTGACTTTTTCGTTTCATCCAGCTGTCGCTGCATTTCCGCCAACTGATCAAGAACTTTTTCTCTAATGATGTTGTCGTCGTTCATGTGCGATACCTCAAATCATAAAAAATTTTTGCGACTTCCCCTTGGTGCAAAGCAGGGTGATGTAATTATTACTTCAAGGAATTTCAATAATTTGAATGGGGATAATCGTCCATTAGCCATGAAAAAACAGGTCATTATATTTACGCATGAATTACGAAAAAAGCAAGATGAATCTATCTTTTTACCCATTTATCCTTGACACGCCACCCCTTTCTATCTACACTTCCTTCCGAAAATATACAAATCACGGGAGGGGGAACAGGCTATGAAACGAACAGAAATTATTTTTTTGCTTTTGATAATCCTTGCACTTGTCAGTTGTGCGACGATGGATGACATCAAGGGTTCGATTACCACGAAGGTAACGTCCATAACCTCGAACGTGGATCCGGCTCTCGTGGCAAAAGTCCCGGGAGATCAACGGGGGGGATTCCCCAAAGCGGAGTTTGCGGTCAAAGTCGCGGAAGAGAAATTGAAGCTGGCTCGCATGAAAAGTGAACTGGCGGCAAAACAGGGAAAGTACGTCGATTATGAGGAAGAACTGGTAAATATGGATTTTAGTGATGTCAGTCTCGACTACGACATCGTAAAGCTGCAGGCCATTGATGCATCCGGCCTGGGCAAGAAGGAAGACAACATCAAGGCGCTCACGAACCTCAAGTTGAAGAAGGTTGAGTTGCAGGCCGATCGGATAAAGGCTGATGCGAACATGGCCGCCATCAAACGGCAGACGAATGATCTGGCCGAAAAGATCAAGGCGCAGGAAGAGAAGGTCAAGGCCTTAACGGCCGAGAAGGCGATGCCTGAAAAAGCAGTCGCCGTCCCCATTGAAAAAGATAAAGCAGCAAAGGTAGAGGCGGTGCAGGAAAAACCTGCGGAAAAAGCGCCTGCGGAAAAATCAAAATAGGAAGTACGAAAGATATGATAAAAAAAGAGACCTGCCGGGATTGAGCAGGTCTCTTTTTTTGATATGCATTTTTCAAAGGTCTCTTAATGGCCGTGTCCGCCGGCCGACGGCTTTTCCTCGCCATAGACCACCAGCTTGCCTTCATGCTCCATCTCCTTGAGCCACTTGGGATGCTGTTTCTTGAGCCAGGCCCGTGTGACCCAGCCGGATAGCATGGCGTCCAGAGAGCCCGGAGACCCGATGGTCCCCAGGTAAAGGTGGACGAAGAAGAATGCGAAAATCGTCACAAAACCGAGGGCGTGCAGCACAAACATCCATCGCACGAGGCCCGCGGGAAAGCTCAGCGGGAACCACATGATCAGCCCCGTGATCACCATCAGGACGCCGCAACCGGCGACAGCCAGGAAAAAGGCCTTCTGGCCGGGGTTGTACTTCCCGACCTCGGGCACCTTGTCCACATGCCAGAGGTAACCGCCGGCGCACATCATCCATTCCATGTCCTCGGGCATGGAAAATACGCCTGCTTCCTTCCACCACATACGGATCGTAAAATAAAGGGCCACGATGAAAAAGAGACCCGTGAAGTTATGAACATACTTCAGGGACTTCAGGCCGCCCATGATCGTTCCGATAAAATTGAACGACTGAAACATCATCCCGAGACCCGTAATGCACAGGATCAGACAGGAAGCAGCCAGGCTCCAGTGGACAATCCGTTCAAATGAATCCGTTGCTTGAATTAATCCCTTTCTCATGGCTTATTCACCCCCCTTCTGATTCTGGTCTTCATCGGGCAGTTTGGGCCCGTGAATGATGTAGTGCAGGAACGAACCGGCAATCACGCCGCCTGCGGCCAGCAAGCTGAGAGGTTTCAGCAGGTCTTTCCAGACAATGATCGAAAGGGGAACGCTCGGTTTTATCGGCAGTTTATCATAAACAGCCGGCTTTTCCTCAAGAACATAGAGAACATGCGTACCGTTGACAAACTTGTCGCCGTAAACACTGGCGTTCTCACCCAGTTCCTTGGCCCGCTTATGAGCCAGTTTCAGCATATCCGCCTTGTCGCCGAATTTCAGCGTGCCGGTCGGGCAGGCCTTGACGCAGGCCGGCTCAAGCGCCGCCTGGATGCGGGTCAGGCAGAGATCGCACTTATAGATCTTGTCCGACGCCTGGTCGTACCGGGGAATATCAAAGGGACAGGCCGTTACACACTCCTTGCAGCCGATGCAGCGTTCATGGTGGATGCCGACGGTGCCGTATTCGGTGTAATAAAGCGCCCCGCTGGGGCAGACCTTGACGCAGGCCGCGTCCGTGCAGTGCATGCAGCCGTCCTTCCGGAAAAGCCATTTGACGCCGTCCTTATCCGCTATTTCCTGGAACCGGATCAGCGTCCACGTATTGGCCTGAAGGTCGGGCGGGTTCTGATAGGTTCCACGGTTCTCCGTCTGCTTTGCCGGTTGCTGATTCCACTGTTTGCAGGCCAGCTGGCAGCCCCGGCATCCCGTACATTTCGAAACATCGTATTAATTTTATTTTTTCAGCCATTATCAGTCACCCCCTTTACTTCTTGACCACATTGACCATGAAGGCCTTGCTTTCCGGGATCATGGTGTTGGCGTCGCCGATGGTCGGCGTCAAGAGATTCGCCGCGTCGCCGTAGGTAAAGACCTCCGCCTTCTTGTCACCCGGTTTGTACTTCCGGTCCTTGGTGGTGATCCACCCGAAATGCCAGGGAATGCCCACCTCATGGATGGTGTTGCCATCGATGTTGAAGGGTTTGAAGCGGGGCGTCACAATCGCCGTACACTTCCACTTCGCCTCGCGCGCGATTTGACAATCACCTTATCGCCGTTTTTAATATTCTTTTCCCTGGCCAGCTCCGACGCTGATTTCCACGAACATGCCGGGCTGCATTTCCGCCAGCCACGGACACCAGCGCGTCAGAACGCCGGTCTGCCAGTGTTCGCTGACCCGGTAGGTGCTGCAGATGAAGGGAAAGCGGGGGTCGCAGCTTGCCACACCGGAATAGACATCCATATCGGAACCGACACCCGCCTTGTCGAAGCGTCTGATCGCCGGGTTGTTCTTCTGGGGCGACATCAGGTTCTTCTCCACCGGGCACTCCAGCGGTTCGTAGTGCTCGGGGAAGGGACCGTCCGCCAGACCGGGTCCGTAGAGGCTGGCCACGCCGTCCGGTTTCATGATGAACGGCGGCCGGCCTGAGCCGGGATTGCCGACGCCGTCCGGAACATCGCCGGTCCATTTTTCGCCGTCCCATTTAATGACTGCGCGGCTGGGATCCCAGGGCTTGCCGTTGAGATCGACCGAGGCGCCGTTATAAATGATCCGGCGGTTGACGCGGCCAGGACCAGGCCCATTCGGGGTACAGTCCGATCCCGGTCGGATCCTTCATGCCCGCGGCGGGCAGCCATGTTCACTGCGCCATAGGAGCCGCAATAGACCCAGCAGCCCGATGAGGTGGAACCGTCATCCTGGAGCCAGGCAAAGGTGGGAACGGGATCGCCCTTCTTGAATTCCTTGAAATCGCCCTTCTTGGTCGGGATTTTCCACTTTCTTGTCCTCCAGGAAGAAACCGTTGATCTCTTTGGCCACCGCATGGGGTTCATAGTGAAACGCTTTGCCGACTTTCTTGCCGTAAGGCCAGGTCAGCTTTGGTGATGGCCTCCTTATGGGGACCGCCCTTCTTTTCATAGAGCTCTTTCACTTTGAAGAAGAGCTCGCTCATGATGTCGCCGTCGGGCAGCGCGATCACCACGGGGGATTCACGGCCTTGTAGCGCCATTGCATCAACCGGCCGCTGTTGGCGATACTGCCTTCCTTCTCGATGGAAGAGGCGCAGGGCAGCATGAAGACTTCTGTCTTGATTTTGGTCGGATCCATTCCGGGACCGCGCCAGAAGGAGCCGGTTTCGTTGTCAAAGAGGTTGACATTGACCATCCAGTCGAGTTTCCCCAGAGCCTGCCGAACCTTGTTGGAATGGGCGCCGCTGCAGGCCGGGTTCATGCCCCAGGCGAAGAAGCCCGTAAACTTGTCCTTATACATCTGATCGAAGATCATGAGCCAGGAGTAGTTGGCCCCGTCGTCGAGCTTGGGCATCAGGTCATAGGCTTCTTCGAGGGTTGCGTTCTGCCCGTACATGGATCGCAGGAAACTGGCCGAGTATTTGGGAAAGTTTTTCCACCAGTTCAGGCTGTCTTTCTCCTTTGTTTTGGGCGTCTGCTTTTCGTTAAAAGCCTTCAGGGTTGTCAGGGAAGCCGTGGGAGTGCCGAGATAGCCCGGCCAGATGTGGAACAGCAGGCCGTGATCCGTTGAGCCCTGGACGTTGGATTCGCCGCGCATGGCCGCGATGCCGCCGCCGGCGATGCCCATGTTGCCCAGCAGGAGCTGAATGATGCACATCGTGCGGATGTTCTGAACGCCGACCGTGTGCTGGGTCCAGCCCATGGCGTAAAGCTCGACACCGGCCTTGTCGGGCTTGCCGGTGGAAGCGTACAGTTTGTAAACTTCCAGGAGCTTGTCCTTCGGCGTTCCGGTGATCCTGGAGACAAGGTCCGGCGTATAGCGGGAGTATTGTTTTTTCAGAAGCTGGAAATACACAGTTGGGGTCCTTCAGGGTCGGGTCCTTTTTGATCACGCCGTCGCCGCCGGTCTGGTAGGACCAGGTGTCCTTGTTCGTACTTGCCGCCTTCCAATCCGGAGAAGACGCCCTTGTTATCGCCGGGGAGCTTTAAAGCGGGATTCACCAGGAAGGAAGCGTTGGTGTAATTGCTTGACATATTCTTCGAAATACAGATTGTTGTCGAGGATATACTTGATCATGCCGCCCAGAAAGGCGATATCGGTTCCCGACCGCAGGGGGGCATAGAGATGGGCCTTGGCGGCCGACTGGGTGAACCGCGGGTCCACGCAGATCACCTTTGCGCCCTTTGTCGATGGCGGCCTGTATCCATTTGAAGGAAACAGGGTGATTGGAAGCGGGGTTGCTTCCCATAATTAAAATTACATCACTGTTTCGAAAATCGACCCAGTGATTCGTCATTGCGCCGCGTCCGAACGACTCTGCCAGAGCCGGTACAGTGGGGCTGTGTCAGATACGGGCCTGATGTTCGATATAGACCAGGCCCAACCCCCTTAAGAATTTTTGATAGGTGAAGCACTCCTCGAGATCCATGGCGGCGCTGCCGACGGAAGCAATCCCTTCCGTCCGGTTGACAACTTCGCCCTTATCATTTTTCAGTTTAAAACTCTTATCACGGCTGTTCTTGACGTTTTCCGCAATCTTTTCCAAGGCCCATTCCCATTCGACCTCCTTCCATTCCGTGCCGAACGGTGCCCGGTAGAGCGGTTTGCCAAGACGGTTTTCATTGACGGCCATCTGATAAATGGATCCGCCCTTGCTGCACAACGAGCCTCTGTTGATGGGGCTGTCCGGATCGCCTTCCGTGTTGATCACCTTGCCGTCGCGCGTGGACACGATAATGCTGCATCCTACGGAGCAATAAGGACAAATCGTTGTGGTTTCTTTGGCGTATTTGATCTTCAGCGGCTGGGCGTGGGCGGAGACGGGTTTCAGGCTGACACCGATCCCGCTCGCTGCCAGCACTGCGCCGGAGATCTTCAAGAAACCTCTTCTGCTGACATCCATAAATGCGCTCCTTTCCTTACGAATTAATTACACAAAAAATGGCCTATTCTGTCTCCTTTCCAAACACGGGAGGCGCAACCGTTTCCGGCGGCGCCCATGGTCCACCTTTCATGGAGAAGCTCTTTAGAAAAGGTGGATCGGAGAGCATGACATCCTGTGATGATCCAGGGGGCTGAAATAGCCGGTACCCTATATATTTAATACCGGCGGGTGTCAACTTTTTTTTAAGCGGAAGGCCAATGATTTCTTTTACTTATGTCAATTATGACATAACATGATTCTCTGTGGACCATGTCACCCATGGCAACCGGCACAGGTCCTGCAATTAGTAAATAGGTGCGAGAATTTCAGAGGAATGGGTGAGTGAATGGAGGCAAAGAAAGAGACCTGCCGGGATTGAGCAGGTCTCTTTTTTGATATGCATTTTTCAGCCGCCGTGATGCTCGCGCAAAACAGACAGCAGTTTCAAATCTTGACGAGAGCTTTGCATAACCGCTGAAAAATGGTTCGCAAGCGGCGAATCAAATGTTTTCCGCTTTTCCAGAGATGACGTTTTCGGTTCGTCATGAATCATGATGATGTCTGGTTGCCCTCTTAGCGGAAAAGATTTTTGAGACGCGGCGAAGCCATTTTCAAAGGTCTCTTAATGGCCGTGTCCGCCGGCCGACGGCTTTTCCTCGCCATAGACCACCAGCTTGCCTTCATGCTCCATCTCCTTGAGCCACTTGGGATGCTGTTTCTTGAGCCAGGCCCGTGTGACCCAGCCGGATAGCATGGCGTCCAGAGAGCCCGGAGACCCGATGGTCCCCAGGTAAAGGTGAACAAAGAAGAACGCGAAAATCGTCACAAAACCGAGGGCATGCAGCACAAACATCCATCGCACGAGGCCCGCGGGAAAGCTCAGCGGGAACCACATGATCAGCCCCGTGATCACCATCAGGACGCCGCAACCGGCGACAGCCAGGAAAAAGGCCTTCTGGCCGGGGTTGTACTTCCCGACCTCGGGCACCTTGTCCACATGCCAGAGGTAACCGCCGGCGCACATCATCCATTCCATGATCCTCGGGCATGGAAAATACGCCTGCTTCCTTCCACCACATACGGATCGTAAAATAAAGGGCCACGATGAAAAAGAGACCCGTGAAGTTATGAACATACTTCAGGGACTTCAGGCCGCCCATGATCGTTCCGATAAAATTGAACGACTGAAACATCATCCCGAGACCCGTAATGCACAGGATCAGACAGGAAGCAGCCAGGCTCCAGTGGACAATCCGTTCAAATGAATCCGTTGCTTGAATTAATCCCTTTCTCATGGCTTATTCACCTCCCTTCTGATTCTGGTCTTCATCGGGCAGTTTCGGCCCGTGAATGATGTAATGCAGGAACGAACCGGCAATCACGCCGCCTGCGGCCAGCAAGCTGAGAGGTTTCAGCAGGTCTTTCCAGACAATGATCGAAAGGGGAACGTTCGGATGTCTGGGAAGCTCATCGTAAATTCCCGGTTTTTCATCGCAGAACATAAATCACGTGGGTTCCGCCGACAAATTTGTCGCCGTAGACATTGGCGTCGCCGCCCAGCTCCTTGACCCGGGCGTAGGCTTTCCGGATCATCGCGTCCTTGCCGCCGATGGTCAGCGCACCCGTCGGGCAGGACTTCACGCAGGCAGGCTGCTGGTTCCGCTGGATCCGGCTCATAGCAGAGATCGCATTTATAGATCTTGTCCGTCTCTGCGTCATACCGGGGAATATCGAAGGGACAGGCCGTGACGCATTCCTTGCAGCCGATGCACTTTTCATGATGAATGCCGACGGTGCCGTATTCGGCGTATAGTACAGCGCGCCGCTGGGGCAGACCTTGACGCAGGCCGCGTCGGTGCAGTGCATGCAGCCGTCCTTGCGGAAGAGCCATTTGAAGTTGCGCCCTTATCATTGACATACTCCTGGAAGCGGATCAGGGTCCAGGTATTCCACTGCAAATCAGGCGGATTCTGGTAGGTGCCCAACTGTTTTGTTCTCAAGCCGGGCAGTTCATTCCACTGCTTGCAGGCCACCTGGCAGCCGCGGCAGGCGGTGCACAGTGTGGTGTCAATCAATTTTACGAGTTCAGGTTTATTCATCGTCGCTTCCCTCCTACAACTTTTCTACGTTGACCATGAACGCCTTATACTCGGGGCAGAAGGTGTTCGCGTCGCCAACGGTTGGGGTTAAAAAGTTCGTGCTGTCACTGCGCGTCTTTGGGGAAGAGCCAGCCGTAATTGAAGGGCATACCGACTTGATGAACTGTTTTTCCTTCGACCGTAAAAGGTTTAAAGCGCTTCGTCACCATGGCGATGCAGGGAGCCTCACCACGTATCGAGGAAACCTTGATGCGTTCGCCGTTCTTAATGCCTTTTTCCTTGGCCAGTTTGTCGCCAATTTCCACATAGAGTTCCGGCTGCATTTCCAGGAGCCACGTCTGCCAGCGGGTCAAGGCGCCGGAGCACCAGTGTTCCGTGCAGGAATAGGTTGTGCAGACATACGGGAACTTTTCACTGGCATTGGCCACTTTATCCATATCGCTCTTGAAGATTTCAATAGCCGGATTGATGAGCTGTCCGGACAGGGGATTCTTCGCCAGCGGTCCTTCCAGCGGTTCGTAATGCTCGGGGAAGGGACCTTCGGCCATGCCGGGTCCAAACAAAGCGCCCAGACCGTCTTTTTGCATGATGAAAGGATATTTTCCTTTCTCCTTGTCCGCCATCGGCGGCCAGGGACCATCCGGCACATCGCCCACCCATTTTTCTCCTGTCCATTCCAGAAGCTTTCGTTTGGGATTGTAGGGCTTGCCGTTCACATCGCAGGACGCGCGATTGTAAAGGATGCGGCGGTTGACCGGCCAGGCGAATGCCCAGTTGGGGATAGAGCCCAAGTCCTGTCGGATCTTCCTTGCCCCTTGACGCCATCTTGTTGATGCCGTCCGCGGTGAAGCTTCCGGACATGATCCAGTTGCCGCATGCCGTCTTACCGTCAACCTGGAGATTGCCAAAGCCCGGCACCAGTTGGCCTTTCTTGAATACGGTCTTCGTTTTCTTGGCCTTGTCTTCAATCACCGTATCTTCCAGGAAGACAGCCGTTGATCTGTTTGGACACTTTCAACACATCCATGTGCCCTTTGTTGTCCAGATAGTCCCATTTGAGATTGACAATGGCTTCGGCATTGGGACCGCCTTCCTTTTCATACAGCTTCTTGATTTCCGCCATGATCTTGATTTCGATTTCACCCACGGGAATGCGCATCGCCGGGAGCCTCGGCGGCCTTGTATTTCCACTGCACCCAGCGGCCGGAGTTGCTCTGCGAGCCTTCCTTTTCCATCGTCGCGGAAGCAGGCAGAAGGAAACATTCCGTCTTGATCTTTTTGGGATCGACGCCGGGACCTCTCCAGAATTGGTAGGTTTCGTTGTCGAAAATATTTTCACCCACCAGCCAGTCCAGATTTTCGAGCGCTTTGCGGACTTTGTTGGTATTCGGGGTGCTGACGGCCGGATCCGCGCCAATGACGAAGAGTCCCTTCACCTTGCCCTCATACATCTTGTCGAACATGTGCATCGTGGAATAATGTTTCCCGTCGTCCATCTTGGGCAGCCAGTTGTAGCCGAATTCATTTTCCTTGGTGGCCTTGTCGTCCCACAGGGATTTCAGGAAGCTGACAAAAAACTTCGGATAATTCGAATAGTAGTTTGCCGACTGGGGATCTTTGGATTCCGGCGTGTATTTTTTCAGATAATGTTCCAGCGTATCCAGAGAAGCCGACGGCATCTTCAGATAGCCGGGCAGAATACTGTATAAGAATGCATGGTCCGTCGATCCCTGAACGTTGGGTTCACCGCGCAGTGCGTTGATGCCGCCGCCCGCGATGCCCATATTGCCCAGAAGCAGCTGAATGATGGACATGGTGCGGATGTTCTGGCTTCCGGTCGTGTGGTGTGTCCAGCCCAGGGCGTAGCATTCCGTTCCCGCTTTATCCGGAACACCGGTGGCGCTGTATGCTTTATAAACCTTGAGGAGGTTTTCCTTGGACACACCGGTGATGCTGGAGACCTTATCCAGCGTGTAGCGGGAATAATGCTTCCTCATCATTTGAAAAACAGCAGCGGGGATTCTGCAGGGTCATATCCCGTTTGGGAATTCCCTTGCCGTCTTTTTCCAGCACCCAGGTTGCCTTATCGTATTTTCTTTTTTTGGCATCATAACCGGAGAAAAGACCATCATTAAAATTAATAGTCCTTGCCCGACGATAAAGGAAGCGTTGGTATAATTAAGGACATAGTCTTTGAAGTATTTGTTGTTCTCGAGAATGTAGTTGATCATGCCGCCCAGGAAAGCGATGTCGGTGCCGGAACGAAGCGGCACATGGAAATCACAGCGGGCGGATGTTCTGGTGTAACGGGGATCGACATGAATGATTGTTGCGCCTTTTTCTTTGGCTCTTAAAATCCACTTAAAGGCGATGGGGTGATGCTCGGCAGCATTGCTGCCCATAATCAGAATAACATCGGCATTCTTTAAATCACAATAGTGGTTCGTCATGGAACCGCGTCCGAACGACTCTCCCAGAGCCGCTACAGATGGACTGTGTCAGACCCGGGCCTGATGATCTATATAGACCAGACCCAGCGCTCGGCACTTGACGGTCATCAGCCAGCACTCCTCGTTATCCACGTTGGAACTGCCATAGTGGCCGATCGTTTCGCAGCGGTTGACCAGTTCACCCTTGGCATTTCTCTTTACAAAACCCTTGTCGCGCGTGTCCTTGACCAGACGGGCAATCCGGGAAAGCGCAAAGTCCCAGTCTTTTTCTTCCCACTCCGTTCCATACGGCTTACGATAGAGCACCTTGGTGAGACGATGTTTGTTGGCCTCGGTCAGATCGAAGAAACCCGCGCCCTTGGCGCAAAGCGATCCCTCGTTGATGGGATGATCGGCGTCGCCTTCGATGTTGAAGATCTTTCCTGTCAGCTTATCCACGCTGCAGACAAGACCGCAGCCGACGGAACAGTAACAGCAGATCGTCGTCACCTGCTTGGCCGCTTTGACCCGGTTCATCTTGTTGAGTCTCGTCCGCATATGCCCGGGTCGGATTCAGGTCGATGCCCAAGCTGGACAGGGCAATCCCCGCTCCGACCGCCCCGGACAGGGTTAAGAAACCTCTTCTCGTAATTTCCATAAAAAACCTCCCTATACTTATGTCTAATTTTGGTCTATGTCAAACGTGGCATATCTATGTTTTTTCCCCCGGACTGTCAAGGAAAATTCATAAATAACTATAAAAAATTGAGGTGTTATGATAAATAAAACATAAGTTCGGCGGACAGAGATGAGCGCTTTGCAGAACTGCCGGGAAAGGGTTCACACGTGGAAATTGGAATGTTTAAAAAGAATTCCACTCACAGGCCACCATGGGGGTGAAGCCCCTTCTCCTGCATGATGACATCCAAATGGACGAGACTGATGGCCGAAACATCCAGGTCATGATCGTGCAGATCGCTCACCCGGTTCAGTGTGATCAGGTAGCGCTTGCACTGATCGCAGGTGAAGGCCGACTCCTGTGCCCTGGTTTCCACATAAAAAAAGTCCATGCCATGCTGGGCCTCATTTTCGCAGTAGGGACAGATCACCCGGCTGAACAGCCAGTCATGACCGCATCGGGAACAGTGGAGCCAGCGGCGGGTTATCTTCTCCTCGATCAGGGCGATTGTGGGAAAGGCGCCACAGATGGGGCAGGAACCCTTTGTCCAGCCGAGGTCCTTGATCCGTTCGGCTGCATCTTCTGACCTCTTTTCCAGGATGATCCGGATCAAGTGGCGCAGCAACAGGGCGATGCCCTGTGGGCTGACCTGGAGGTCGGCGGCCCAGCGGTCAATCACGCCCTCGCCATGATCGGGGAAGGCCCCGATATAGTCACAAGCGAGCCCTTTGATTTTTTTGCGGGATGCCAGCAGGCGATCCATGTCATCCCTGATACCTGGGAAACCTTCCTTCATGGCCGGAATCATGCCGGCGGCCATTTCCTCCCAGGGATCTTCCGGCGAAAGGAGTTGCTGCTGCCGGATCAGGGGAACGCCTCCCTGAAAACGGATTTCGTCGATGGCAGACAGGCCGGCTTTTTTCGGTGTCATCTTCTCCAGCAGACGCGCCCTCGCGATCATGACCTGCCGGAAGGCATTGATCAGTTCCCGGTTATGGGGGTTTTTTTCAATCTCGCGATCAATAACCCCCCGGAGCGTGTCCACCCTGTCGTTTTCACTGCTCATCATCATGCCATCCTTTTTTTGCATTCTCTCTATAAGATGGGAACGGCGGGTGTCAAGTGATATATGTCACAATTGACATACAAATCCCGGTTGACTTTCTCTAAAAGGTCATGTAATGAGCCAAACGTAACATATATCAATGTTAACATAATTGAGAATGGGCGCAAGAAAGGGGATGGAGAGATGACGATAAAACGCATTTTTCTGGTCATGCTTCTTCATCTGTGTCTTTTTGCCGGACCCGCCCTGGCAAAGGAAAAAATAACTGTCGCCGTCGCAGCGAATTTCGTCACCGCCTTTCAGGAAATCGCCCGGTCGTTTGAGGCGAAAACGGGCATTTCCGTGGAGGCGACCTATGCCTCCACGGGCCAGCTTTACGCCCAGATCATGAGCGGCGCGCCCTACGATCTCTTTTTATCCGCCGATCAGGAAAAGCCGGATCTTCTCCACCGGGCGGGGCGGGCGGACACCCCTTTCGTCTATGCCACGGGACACGTGGTCCTCTGGACGATACGGAAGGATCTGTGCAGCGTCGCAAACTGGCGGGAAGTCCTGGCAAAGCCCGGCCTGAAGAAAATAGCCCTCGCCAACCCTAAAACGGCCCCCTATGGCGCGGCGGCAAACGATGCGTTAAGTAAAGCGGGCATTCTGGAGCACGTTCAGGGAAAACTCGTATTCGCCCAGAACATCGCCCAGGCCTTTCAGTATGCGGCAACGGGCAGCGTGGATGCCGGGTTCTGCGCCCTGTCCTCTACGCTGTCGGAAGAGGGGCGGAAGGGGTGTTTCTTTTCCGTGGACGAAGCGCCGCCCATCGTTCAGAGCGCCTGCCTGCTGAAAAGGACAACCCGTCAGAAGGCCGCCGGAGAATTCATCCGGTTCCTTTCCTCTGCCGAGGCCGACGCCGTAAAAAAGAAATACGGGTACAGGTAGCCGATGGACTGGACGGCGCTTTTTCTTTCTCTCAAACTGGCCCTTGTCGCCACAACGATTCTGATGCTGCTCACAGCGCCGCTGGCGTGCCTGATGGCATACAGCCGCCTGCCGGGAAAGGCCTTCCTGGAGGCCTTCATCAACCTGCCGCTGGCCATGCCGCCGACGGTCGTCGGGTTTTATCTGCTCATCCTGATGGGGCCGGAAGGCCAACTCGGACGTCTCTGGACCGGCGTGACCGGATCGCCGCTGCTGTTCACCTTTGCCGGCATTGTCATCGCCTCCATCATCTACAGCATCCCCTTTGCCCTGCAGCCCATGCGGGCGGCCTTTGAAAAGATCGACCCCCGGCTGATCGACAGCGCCCGTGTTCTCGGCCTGTCGCCGCCGGCCATTTTCATGCGTGTGATTCTCCCCAACAGTTTGAACGGGATCGCCGCTTCGGCCATTCTGGTCTTCCTCCATACCCTGGGCGCTTTCGGCGTCATGCTCATGGTGGGGGGAAGCATCCCCGGAGAAACGCGGGTCGCTTCCATCGCCATTTACGAGGCCGTGGAAACGCTGCAATACGGCAGCGCCGCCATGATGTCCCTGGCCCTGCTGCCGGTTTGTTATGTCTTCTTGCTTGTTGTCCATCGCCTGACCAGGAGGCCGTCATGAATCTTTATATCCATATCCGGAAAAAACTTCCCCACTTCGATCTGTCCGTGGAACTGGCCTGCCCGGCGGAAAAGATGACGGTCCTGATCGGTCCCACCGGCGCGGGCAAAACGACGCTGATCCGGATCATCGCGGGGCTGGAGAAGCCGGATGAAGGCGTCATCCGGTTCGGCGACGAAGTCTGGACGGATACGAGCCGGCGGATATGCCTGCCGCCGCAGAAGCGGCGTCTTGGCTATGTCTTTCAGGATTATACCCTGTTTCCCCACCTGAACATCCAGGACAACGCCGCTTTTGCCGCGGGAAAAAAGAAAGAGGCTGTCCAACAACTCCTGGAGCGTTTTGGTCTCTGGCAGCTCAGAAACAGGAAACCGGATGCCGTATCGGGTGGGGAACGCCAGCGCTGCGCCATTTGCCAGGCCCTGGCCAGGGAACCCCGGCTGCTCCTGCTCGATGAGCCTTTTTCCGCCCTGGATGTTTTCACGCGGCGGGATCTGCGGGATGAACTGCGTCAGATGAAAGAGGAATTATCCATCCCCATCGTTTATGTCACCCACGACGTCAATGAGGCCCTCTATCTGGCGGATGAGATCCTGCCCCTCGTCGAGGGCCGGGCGGACCGGGAATGGCTGCAGCGGTCGATCACGCGGGTGGATGACCGGAGGTCCGATCGGGCCCGGGCGACCAGAGAGCCGAGACTGTCACTCGCCTACTAAAAAACTTGAGGGGTTTATATTAATGAAAATTGGTTCTTATTCCTATGATGAATATGTCCATCTGGTAAAATCCTTTCACGGAAGCCTCGCACCGGGCCTCGTTATTGGCGGGTTTATCGTGGATCTGGCCCTGAAAAACCTGCCGGAGGGAGAATTCTTCGACGCCATCTGTGAAACGTCGGTTTGTCTGCCCGACGCCGTGCAACTGCTGACGCCCTGCACCATCGGAAACGGCTGGATGAAGATATTCGATACAGGACGTTTTGCCGTGACTTTATACGAAAAGGAAAGCGGGGAGGGGGTCCGGGTTTATCTCGACTCGGAAAAACTCAAAACATGGCCGGAATTCAATGCCTGGTACTTCAAGCTCAAGCCAAAAAAAGAACAGGATTTCGACCTGCTGCTGGCCCAGATCAAGGAGGCCGGTGCCTCGGTTCTGAGCCTGCGGCGGGTCCGGGTCAAACCGGAATATAACGTCAAGCGGCGTCTGGGGCCCACCGCAGTCTGTCCATCCTGTGGAGAGGCCTATCCCCTGCGCGACGGATCGCCCTGCCTGGCCTGTCAGGGGCGATCGCCCTATATCAATGAAAATGCTTGACGATTGATCGACCTTTCATTAGATCTTTCCATAAGGGGACAGGGCAATGGAGATCAAATACAAAATCTGGCTCGAAAAGGACGGCAAGGTCGTCTTCGGACATGGTCGTGAAGAGCTGTTCCTGGCCATTGACGAATGCCGCAGCTTGAACGCCGCAGCGAAAAAACTCAATATGTCCTATCGCGCCGCCTGGGGCCGGCTGAAGGCGTCGGAAGAGCGTCTGGGTGTCAAACTCGTCGAAAGCGACACCGCCAAAAAAGGCATGACCCTGACACCGGCCGCCAAGGTCCTGCTGGATAAATTCCGGCAACTGGAAAAGGACGCTGACGCCTATCTTCAGGAAGACGAGCCGGGAACTCGCCGTCCTGATGGAAAGCGATGGCGGACCGGATGCCGACCCGAAGAAAAAAGAACAGCTCTAAACCAGTTTTTCCATAGCGACAGCGCAGGCCTTGTATTCCGCCGTCAGCGTAATCGGGTCGTAGGCGGGATTTGTCAGCCAGTTTGCATTACCTTCCCGGAAATGAAAGGCCATCCACATCATCCCGCTCGGGACCTGATCGGTGACGTTGGCTTTGACGACCACCTCTCCGCGCCTTGACTTCACCCGGATCATTTCCCCATGTTCGATGCCGTACGCATCCGCGTCAGCCCTGGAGATATCGGCGGTCTCTTCACTTAGAAGATCGTTGAGTCCCGGCGACCGTCCGGTCTGCGTCCGCGTGTGGTAATGATAGAGACGACGGCCGGTGCTCAGGACCAGGGGATATTCCGCATCGGGGACTTCCGCCGGGGGAATCCAGTCCACCGGTTTCAGAACGCCGAGACCGCAGGTAAAACACCCTTCCTTATGAAGAAATGACGTTCCCTCGTGTTCCAGACTGGGGACAGGCCACTGCAGGCCATCATTTTCCAGCCGCGCATATTTTATACCCATCATGGAGGGGGCATATTGAGAAACCTCATTGTCCCAGATTTCCCTGGCGCTGTCTGACACCCAATCATGCCCCATCCGTCTGGCAATTTCCTTGAAGATCCACCAGTTCGGCTTTGCCTCCCCGGGCGGGGGGCTTACCGTCCGCACCCGGTTGACCCGGCGTTCGCTGCTCGTGAAGGTGCCGTCGTTTTCACTCCATGCCGCCGCCGGCAGGATCACATGGGCAAAGCGTGTGGTCTCCGTCGGAAAGATGTCCTGGCAGACGAGGAATTCCGCCGAACTCAGGCAGTGCTCCACATGCCGGATATCCGGCTCCGTGTTGGCGAGGTTCTCGCCGAAAACATAAAAGGCCTTTACCTTTCCATCCAGAAGGCCTTCGACCATCTGGGGAATCATGAGTCCGGGCTTCTCGGGAAGTTTCGGAACGTTCCAGGCCGCTTCGAATTTGGCCCGCGCCTGGGGGTTGTCCACGCGCTGATAACCGGGGAAGACATTGGGCAATGCGCCCATGTCGCAGGCCCCCTGGACGTTGTTCTGCCCCCGCAGGGGGTTGACGCCGCCGCACTCGAAGCCGACGTTGCCCAGGAGCATTTGAAGATTCGCGCAGGACAGGACGTTATTGACGCCGCAGATGTGCTCTGTAATGCCCAGGGTGTACATAAGCATGGCCGGTTTGACGGCGGCCAGGCGGCGCGCCACGTCCCGGATGGTATCGGCGCTTACGCCGCTGATCGCGGCGGCCCGCTCCGGCGGGTATTCCATCACCTTCATTTTCAGTTCGTCAAATCCCACGGTGCAGGATTCGACATATTTTTTATCGTACAGATCCTCATGGATCAGGACGTTCATCACGCCGTTCAGAAATGCCACATCCGATCCGACCTTGATGGGGACATGAAGCTGGGCAAAATCGACAAGGCCCGTCTTTCGGGGATCCACCACAATGAGCTGGGCGCCGTCGAGGACGGCGTCCTTGACGAAAGTGGCGGCCACGGGATGGGCTTCCGTCATGTTGGAGCCGATGACCAGGATCATCTTGGCCTTGATAGAAATCGGAAAAGGAATTCGTCATGGCGCCGGAACCGAAAGATGTCGCCAGACCGGCGACCGTCGGGGCGTGTCAGGTCCGGGCGCAGTGATCGATGTTGTTTGTCCCGATCACCGCGCGAAACAGTTTCTGCATCTGATAGGAATCTTCGTTGATACTGCGGGCGGAACTGACCCCGGCGATGGCATCCGGCCCATCCCTGTCGATGATCTCCCTGAATTTCGAAGCCACCAGGTCCAAGGCTTCGTCCCAGGAGGCCTCGCGAAAATCGCCGTTCTCCCGGATCAGGGGCCGTTTGAGCCGGTCCTCGGAATAGATGAAATCATAACCGAAACGGCCCTTGACGCACAACCTTCCCCGGTTGGGCTCCGCATCCTCGACGGCGGTGACCTTGGCAATCTTGCCGTCCTTGACATGGAGCAACTGCTGGCAGCCCACGCCGCAGTAGGGACAGGTGGTCCGGATTTTCTGCGTTTCCCACGGGCGCCCCATGCCTTTGGCTTTCTTCTCCGTCAGGGCCCCGACCGGACAGACCTCTACGCACTGGCCGCAGAAGACGCACTCGCTGTCATGATAGGGTTGGTCGCCCCCGGTAACGATCTTGCTGTTCTTCCCCCGGTAGCCGTAGCTGATGGCCCGGTTGGCCACCACCTCATTACAGGCCTGGACGCAGCGGCCGCACAGGATACAGCGGCTGAAATCCCGAACAATGAAGGGATTTTCATCCTCCGTGGGATACTGTTTCTCTTCACGGCTGAACCTCGGTTCGGTGATTTTGTAGAAATAGGCCAGATCCTGCAGGCGGCAGTTTCCGTTCGCCTCGCATACGAGGCAATCATGCCGGCCGCTGGCCAGCAGCAGCTCTACATTCATCTTACGGGCGCCATGAACCCGTTCCGTCTCCGTGAAGACTTCCATGCCGGGGCTGACCGGGGTGGAACAGGCGGCAACCAGAGAGCGGGCGCCGCTGACTTCGACCAGACAGATCCGGCAGGCCCCCGTAGCGGTTGAGTACTTCAGATAGCAGAGTGTGGGAATGTTGACCCCCCCGTTCTGAGCCGCATCCAGGATCGACTGACCCGGCTTGAATATAACCTCTTTTCCATTCAGGATAAAAGTTGTGTTGCTCATGATGGCCTCCGCGATGCCTTATGTTGAAACTAATATATATATGTCATTATTGACATATATCAGGTTAGGCTCATACAATAGCGGATGCCGGGATGTCAATACACAAAAAAGCAAAGGGGGGGACAGGTGAGGTATAAATATTCGATGGAGGCTTGTGAGTCAATGAAATAGTGACTACAAGCACTGTCATGGTGTGTTGATGGGTTCAATTTGAAAGCGAGTGCTTTACCGTGCTTCGTTGATTGTTTAGTCCAGGAAGGAGCAAATGCCGTATCCACTTACCGGCGGGTTCAGCCTTTTTGTGAACAGGGAATACAGGCTTGCCGTTCGCCGGTCAACTTTACCATCTTCGTTGCCATGGTCATGTCACCACAAATGACACAGGGTTCAGAGCGCTCAAGTGGCGCATAGCGGGGTTCGTCGAAAGGTACCTCCGTAGTGGTAAAGACTCCTTCAAGGGGACGCATGAGGAGATCCTCCACCTTCAACAGCTTCATATCCCGGCGGTCATCTTCCGATGCCATTCCTGCAGCGATAGCTGCCTCCAGCCGGTCAAATGCGCCCTTGGCCTCCCCCTGGTATTTGTAACGATCCTTCCTGGCAAATCTGTAGGCCTTCTGCCCCGAGCGACTCAGAATCGTATACGCATTCTTGCCAAAATCCCTGATGATAAGGTTGCCCTTACCCGCCGTTGTACCGAGCAGAACCTGAAAGGCATCGACAGCACAAGAATCGTTTTCACAGATGGCAACAATTTCTTCGTCCGAGGCGCGTCCGAGATTCATTAGTTTCATGGCCTCTTTCGCGACCAGGTAACCATAGACCAAGCCGGGACAGATGTGTCCGTGAAACGCCACACACCTTGCCAGATCCTCTGGAATGTCGAGCACAGTGTCTGTGGATAGCATAAAACTCTTTTACAAAATACAAACCGAATGCTCACCTATGGTCACGATGGAACCGGGGTCTCCATTATGAAGCCTCGGGGAGCCATCCATTCAAACAAAGAGAGTTTCCCTTTATCCTCAGTCCACACCAATCATGACATTGGAGGCTTTTATGATGGCGTAAACTTCTTTACCAGTAGCCAACCCCAGGCTATCTGCTGAATCTTTGGTAATAATGGAGACTATCTCGGCGCCACCCGGCAGCTCAATGACTATCTCAGTATTTACGGCACCAGGTTTTACTGCTTTGATTCTGCCTTTTAATGTGTTGCGAGCACTGATCTTCATGGTACACCTCCTGTCCTATTTTGTTTTGTAACTGTAGAGAAAGCCCAAGGCCTATTTCCTGCGTATCCGGCAGGGGAGATTCTTAATGTTAGGGGTTCCGAACTCCTTGCCCAGCTTCCCGATCGAGGTCAGCATGTTGAAGTTGGATTTCCTCCATTCGTACTGGGTCTCCGGGGAGCCCTCGGGGAACCACCACCCAAGGGCGGCGCTGACCACGCGGGGATGGATGATGTCGGTTACGCGGGCCCGCTGCGTGATGGCCCCGTATTTCGTTTCGATGACCACCTCATCGCCCTCGCTGATTCCATGCTGCGCCGCCGTATCGGGATGAATCTCCACGAGCGGGTGCGGCCTCTTTTCGCGCAGCTTTTCGACCCATCGGTATGAAGACAACAGATAGTATCGGCTCTTGGCACTGATGACGAGCAGGGGATACTCGGGGTCGTCAGGCTCCGGGAATCCCGTGAACTCCGGAAGCGGCTTGAGATGGAACTTCTCGGCGGTGCTCAGGCGCAGTTCCACCTTGCCCGTGGGAGTGGGAAACCCCTTGGCCTCGTAGGACCGGTTGCCGGCCGGGCCTTTCAGATACCCCTTTTCGACAAATTCCCTGTAGGTGAGTCCCGCCGGCCTGACGAGGTCCTCCAGAAACGCCTCGTGATTTTCGTGCCACAGCTCCGGCGAGGACACCCGCTTGCCCAACTCGTTCATGATCTTCATGTCGGGCCAGCACTCTTCGGGCGGATCGACCACCTTGGGACGGGCGAGGATCATGCCGTGGCCGATGCCGTAATGGCCGATGTCGTTCATTTCGTACTGATGGGCAACGGGGAATACGATGTCGGCCATGGCTGCCGTCGGCGTCATGAAGATTTCCGCAACGGCCACGAAGTCAAGGCTCCTGAAAGCCTCATAGGTGACCCTGCTGTCGGCCCAGGCGACCATCGGGTTCGTGCACATCCCGTAGTACCCCCGCATGGGATAGGGGTACATTTTCCAGGACAGCCTTTCGGAAAAAGGATGGGGCAACGGTCATCAGTCTCGGGATGATGCCGTGATAGGCGCCGATCATGTCCTTACGCTTGTCCGGGATGAGATCAGCGCGGACAAACGGCGCCAGCCCCAGGATTTTGGGATCTCGGGCGTTGACATTGCCCCCGGGCACATCGAGATTGCCGCGTGATCGCCATCAGGCAGGCAAGGGCGCGGGTGACATCGAAAACAGGTTGATGTCGTGCTCGATGGCGTTTCCCCACTGCAGGGCAGCCGGCTTCGCTTCGGCGTACATCCGGGCGGCCCTGCGGATCAGATCCGCCGGGAACCCAGGTGATCTCCTCAACCTGTCGGGCGGATACTGTTTGGCATGTTGGGCCAGATCGTCGAAATCCATAGGTGTACTTCTCGACGAAGTCCCTGTCGTACAGTCCTTCCTCGCAGATCACGTGCATGATCGCCAGGGCCAGCGCCTGGGCGGTGCCGGGACGCAATTGGAGCCAGAGGTCGGCCTTCTCGGCCAGCTCGGTCCTGCGTGGATCCACAACGATCAGTCCTGGCGCCGCTCTTCAACTGGTCGTTCACCTGGCTGAAGATCTGACCTTCTTCGCTGGTGGAGGCAAGGTTGCTGCCCCAGAAAAACATCAGTTTTGTCGGATGGTGGATATCGGCAACCGGATAGAAGCCGCAGGTGTGGATGCCGGTGATTTCCCTTGCCGGCATGGCAGACGTCCTGGGAGGCGATGACGTTCGGGGAACCGAAGATGTTGGCCAGGCGGATCAGGACGAAATGCTCCAGCCCTTTCGGCATGCCGACGCCGAAACCGACGGCCCGTCGCGCCGTGTTTTTCCTTGATGCGGTTCAGGTTTTCCGCCGTCTCATCCAGCGCCTGATCCCAGGAAATGCGATCCCACTTCCCTTCGCCCCGTTCCCCCGCCCGCTTCAGGGGATGCCGGAGGCGATTGGGATGGGTCAGGCGATCCGCAGATACTCGACCCTTGAAACAGGTGTAGCCTTTGTTCAGGTACCCCTCGGGGTCTCCTTTAATCTGGACGATCGCATTGCCTTTCACGCCGACGAGCAGGCCGCAGCCGCCGTGGTCCATGCGTGCACAATGCGTTTTAACCCAGCGAATGTCTTCATCCATATGCGTTGCTCCTTAATGATCTTATGTTCGGTTTTGTCCCCTCTGTTGCAAATCCGCTTACTTGAGTTTTTCCAGTTCCCTGACCAGGCTTTCCAGGGGGGGGCGCTCGTTGATATCATGTACGTCGATGTAGCGGATCACGCCCTTTTTATCGATCACAAAGAGCGCCCGCTCCGACGTGCCGTCGGTGCGCAGGATGCCGTATTTCTCTGCAGTCTGTCCGTGGGGCCAGAAATCGGACAGCACCGGAAACCAGAGCTGACCCATCTGGTTGGTCCAGGAAAAGAGCGTCGGAATATTATCCACGGTAATGCCCAGCAGGATCGCATCGTGCGTATCGAAGAGGTCCTTGACGATATTGTAGCCGGGCCACTGATCGGAACAGACCGGCGTCCAGGCGGCCGGCACAAAGGACAGCACGACATTCTTCTTGCCGTAATACTCTTTCAGCGAGACCTTTTCCCCGGACACGGACGGAAGCGTAAAACCGGGCGCTTTCTCACCGAGTTTGACCTTCAACCTGCTGTCCGTCGGCTTCAGGGGGCCGACTTGATAGATATTATTCTTGTAGGCGTCGGACAGACTGAATGCATCCTGCACCGGCGGCAGGATCAATACCATTGCGGAAATAGCCACCGTCAGGGCTAAAAAATTGAATTTTTTCATGGTTTCACTCCTATTTCAGGCCGGATAAGGCCAATCATCTCATTTAGAAATTTCTCCTCATTTCCCTCGATGGCGCCCAGTCTGGAATAAAAGACCTGGTGGGATCCGTCGGGATTGATTTTCACGCCGATAAAATAGGGGGTCCGCACCTCGCCCAGCAGTTTATGAATTTTGAAATCCCCGTCCGTAAAAAGCGGGAAGGGTACATTGTATTTATTCTTGAAGACACCCACTTCATATTCCGAATTGCCTGCCCCGATGCCCAGCAGCTTGATTTTTCCCTTCAATGCCGGATCGTTCTCGATCCTGTTGTAGAGGCTGTTGACATGGGGCGCATCCTTCTGGCAGTAAGGGCAGTACATGCTGAAGATCTGGACGATGACCACCTTTGCCTTGATCTGGGGGATTGTAAAGGGGCCTGAAAAGAAGGTACCGGAAACGCCAAGATAGTTTTTGTCGGCGCTGCTTTTGGGGGCCGGCAGCTTAAAATCGGGCAATTGCCCGCCTACGGCAGGCGGAGCGGCAGCCTGGACGGAAAAGGCCGTGAAGCAGACAAAACAAGCAACGATCCATACATATACAGAAAGCTTTTTCATAAACGGAACCTCCATGGCACTAAAACTCTCAAAACGAGAGCCTTGCGTAACCGCTGAAAAATGGTTCGCAAGCGGCGAATCAAATGTTTTCCGCCTTTCCAGAGATGATGTTAACGGCTTGTCATGAATCATGATGACGTCTGGTCGTCCTCTTAGCGGAAAAGATTTTTGAGTCGCGGCGAAGCCATTTTTCATTCGTGATCCTAACGTTCTACCTGTCTAAATGCAATGAAAAAAGATGGCAGCCAGTTGCGCGCCCCAATCCCCGCTTGACCAACCGTCGGGGCTGTGATAGGAATCCAAAACCGTCATGAAATTCAACAGGAAAGACAGCGGGGAGTTTGAAAATGCCACTCTATGATTTCGAATGCTGCGCCTGCGGCCATGAATACGAGGCGATCCTGAAAATTTCAGAATCGCACGATCAACTCGAATGCCCGAAATGCGGTGCAAAAGCGCCGAAGAAACTGGCCACGGCCTTCCGCACCAATACCTGGTCCAAATTTTTGGATGACATGGAAAAAAGGGTCAATCCGCACAAGTTCAAATAGTGAATAAAGTCCACGGCAACCTAACCGGCCTGGCGCCGTCGCAGATCAGAGGGATCGAACAGCTCTACCGGCGGCGCGTGCCGCCCGACCTCATCATTACCCATGAACTGGCCCGGCAGTTGACGACCCTTTCCCGGGAAATCAACCGTCAGATCGGTATCCTCATCAGCCGCCGCGGGGAGATTGCCTTTGTCATTGTGGGCTCCCACAAGGACATCCTCATTCCAAGCCTGGATCATTTCCGGTCCGCTTCGACGCGCTTCAAGGGCCTGCGGCTCATTCACACCCATCTGGACGGCGAACCTCTGACCACCGACGACCTGACGGACCTGGCGCTGCTGCGGCTGGATCTGGTCTGCGCCGTCGATGCGCTTCCGGACGGCCTTCCCGGGAAAGCCTATACAGCCCATCTGATTCCCGAGAACCCGGAAGGCCAATACTGGATGCAGCTTTCTCCTGCGCCGCCCGCCGATCTCACGCTGGATTTCCTGTCATTTATCCAGGCCCTGGAGGGCGAATTCACAAAGAAGCAAAAGACGCGGAAGGTGGATGCCACGGACCGGGCCATTCTGGTCCGCGTGGAAACCAACCCGCTGGCCGACATCGCCTATGCCCTGGATGAACTCAAGGAACTGGCGCGCTCCTGCGGTGTGGAGGTCTTCGATACGGTTCTCAAGCACCGGGCACAGCGGGACCCGAAATTTCTGCTCGGAAAAGGGCAGCTCTCCGATCTGGTCATCCGGGCGCTGCAGATGGGCGCCAACCTGCTTATCTTCGATCACGAACTGACGCCGGCCCAGATCCGGTCCATCACCGATTTCACGGAGATCCGCGTCATCGACCGGACCCAGGTGATTCTCGACATTTTCGCGCGGCGGGCGCACAGCCGCGAGGGAAAGATCCAGGTGGAGCTGGCCCAGCTCCAGTATCTGCTGCCGCGGCTGATCATGAAAAACACCGCCATGTCGCGGCTCACAGGCGGCATCGGGGCCAGGGGACCGGGGGAAACGAAGCTGGAGATCAACCGGCGGCGCGTGCGGGACCGCATCAATCGCCTCGAAAAGGAAATGAAAACCGTGCAGACGGCCCGCAATGTCAGGCGGGTCCGGCGGGAACGGACGGGCCTGCCGGTCATCTCGATCGTGGGCTACACCAACGCCGGAAAATCGACGCTGCTCAACGCCCTGACCCGAAGCGACGTCTTCACGGAAGACCTGCTTTTTGCCACGCTGGATCCGAAAAGTTCACGGCTGCGTTTTCCGCGGGACCGGGAGGCCGTGATCACCGATACGGTCGGCTTCATCCGCGACCTGCCGAAGGAACTTTTCGCCGCCTTCCGGGCCACGCTCGACGAACTTCATGAAGCCGACGTACTGCTGCATGTCATCGACATCAGCAACCCCAACTTTGAAAACCACATCCAGGCCGTGGAGCTGATCCTGCAGGAGCTTGATATTGCCGGAAAACCGACGCTGCGCGTATTCAACAAGGAAGACCGGTTCCCCGACAAGGCGCAGCTCAAAGACCTCTGCCGGCGTTTCGACGCGACGGCGATCTCGGCCCTGCACCCCGAGACGCTCGGCGAGCTGATGGAAAAACTCTACGCCTACATGACGCCCTTGTACCAGCCCCCGTCGATCTGAATCGCCGCCCCCGTGATATAGCCGCTGGACTCGGAGGCCAGATAGGCGACGAGGCTCGCGAATTCTTCCGCCGTGCCCAGGCGTCCCATGGGAATGGTCGATTCCCAGCGCTTGATGACCGTCTCGGGGGTCGTCTTTTCCTTCTCGGCGACGGTCTTCGCCAGATTCCGCACGCGGTCGGTCAGGGTATAGCCCGGGCAGACGCTGTTGACGGTGATGTTGAACGGCGCCAGTTCATTCGACAGCGACTTGGCCAGGCCGATCACGCCGGAGCGAATCGTATTGGACAGAATCAGGCCGTCGATGGGCTGCTTGACGGAAATGGACGTCATGTTGATGATGCGGCCCCATTTCTTCGCCTTCATGACCGGGACCGCCTCCCGGGTCATGGCGATCGTGCTCATGAGGTTGAGCCGAAACCCGTATTCCCAGAGCGCATCGTCGATCTCAAGAAACGTCGTCGACGGCGGACCGCCGGCGTTGTTGATCAGAATGTCCAGTGTGCCGAAATGCGCCAGGGCCTTCTGCACAAACTGCTTCGCCTCTTCCACCTTGCTGACGTCCGCTGCAATGGCGATCACCTCGCCGCCCGTCGCCCGGCGGATCTCCTTTACCGCTTCGGGCAGGCTGGCGTCATCGAGTGCGCCGATGGCCACGCGGGCCCCCTCCTGCGCAAGCGTCATTGCCACGGCCTTTCCGAGCCCCATGCTCCCGCCGGCTACCAGGGCGACCTTGTTCTTCAATCCCAGATCCATCGTTTCCTCCTGTATGCGTGAAAAAAATCGTATCGAGCGCCTCGAAAAGCACGCGCCGCCAAAACTTCTTACGGCCCCAATCTATAACAAAATGCCGGCAGCGTCAATGAAAGGAAGTTTTTTCATCGGGGGCAATCCCATGAATGCGATTCTTAATCGAAGCGGATGTTGATTAATTGAAATAGTCAACAAGGGAGGGCAATGCATATTTCTAGCAGATTACAACCCATACTGCTTAACCAAAAAGACATGTACTGGTTATTGAAGCCACCTATGAGTCAAGCGTTCTCGATTTGGAATCGAAGTGAGGATTACCATTCGAACTACTGAAAATGAGATTTTATAGCCCC